>JAXLVD010000016.1:0-187678 GCA_046329125.1 Spirosomataceae bacterium
ATTAACAATATGGAAAATGTTCTAATGGGAAACTTCCAGTGGGCTACCTAAATAATTACCTGTTTTCAATAACGAATTGCCCATTTTCATTGCTGCTTATACCCCATTTACGATGTTCATCTGTAATAATGGCAAATGGAATAGGCATGCCTTTTTGCTGGCTTATTACTTGGCCAGACAGCTTTTTTTGACAAAAAACAGGAAATAAACTAATAAAATAAACCACTATTAACTTCATAATATTAATAGTGGTTCTAATAACAATCGAAATTAACTTAAATTTCATAACCTTTGTCACCTGCTTCTGCACAAGAAATGTCCTCAGTCCAAGTATTTATTCTGATTCCTAAAAAATAATAACTGTATTCAACTCTTACTTGACACTGACTATTCCACGAAAATGAGGCAATAATTCTATTAGTAGTTCCAAACCAAACGCCTTCCGCATAGCTGTATTGGACAGCTCCAAAGACTAACCCTACAGTTAAGCAGGCAGTAATCATCGTCTTTTAAATGCGATACTTTTGTGATCCTGATTGTATAAGTAATTTTTCCATAAAAAATAAATTTAGGTTGGTAAAACTAATCAATGATTTTGTAATCAAAAATAAATGAACATAATGAAATAAAAAAGATTTAATCCATTATTTTTTATGTATATAGAATTTGTGTACCTAAAAGAAAAAAAATCAATTTGGTATATAAAATAAAAATTAAAACATTGTTTAGGATACTTCTTTAAAAGGAAATAATATATAAATAATTATAGTTTTAAATTGAAAATCAGTTGTTTTACTAAATTGAAATGGCTACAAAAAACAATGAAAAAGGGATTGGTTTTCGGAAAATTCATGCCTTTTCACAAAGGGCACGCAGCCCTGATCGAGTTTGCTTTATCGCATTGTGAGCGGGTTATCGTTTCGATGAGTTATACACCGACCGACCCTATTCCTGCCGAAATCCGATTTCAGTGGCTGCACCAAATTTTTGACCGTCATCCCCGCATTGACCTGTTTCAGGCCATTGATGATATTCCCGACGAAGGATTATCCCTTTACGAAGCCACCAAACTGTGGGCTGAATTTATTCGCCAAACGTTTCCGGACATAGAAGGTGTATTTTGTTCAGAACCCTATGGCGTCCCTTTGGCTGAACATTTGGGATTACCCGTTGCGTTTTTTGACCCGGAAAGGCACTTGGTACCTGTTTCGGCCACCGCCATTCGAAATCAGCCCTTTGCCCATTGGGAGTTTATTCCGGAAGCGGTGAGGCCTTATTTTACTAAAAAAGTCTGTTTGTACGGACCGGAAAGTGTGGGTAAAACGACACTTTCCCGGCAATTGGCAGAGTATTTTCAAACGGCTGTTGTCCCCGAGGCGGCCCGTGAAGAACTGACTTCTAACGATTTTGACCTACATAAGATCATTGCCATCGGCAGAAAACAAACCGAATCGGTCAAGCAACAATTATCGGTGGCCAACAAGGTACTTTTTTGTGATACCGATCTGATTACTACCCAAATCTACAGTCGAGCGTATTTCGGTATGATTCCGCAGGAGTTGGAAGCGCTGGAAAAAGAAATCAGCTATGATTTGTATTGTTTGCTCACTATTGATACTCCTTGGGTGGCCGATTCACTGCGCGATTTCGGGCATCGTCGCGCAGAGATGTTTGCCGTTTTTCGGGAAGAGTTAGAGAAGCGTCATCTGCCGTACGTCGTGATAGAAGGAACGTGGGAGGAGCGTTTTGCGTTGGCGCGGCAGCAAGTAGAAATTATGCTTCGAGCGAATTAACTTTCTGATCCAATTTCAAGGCAATGGCCGTGGCCAATTCTACCGCTTGGAGCATCGGCCGTGTATCTACGTGGTCGAGGGTGTCTTCGGGTCGGTGGATATTGGGCATGAGTCCTGCTTCATTCAAAGCAGCCAACGTAACACAGGGGATGCCGTCCCGTACAAACCATACACTGTCAAAATCGGCCGTGTGCCAACTGCCCGCCGTGACATTCTGAAAACGGCGGTCGCTTTTCATGAGTGTTATGGCAGTTTGGGTAACGGTATTGTCATATTCAATGAGTGTCAGGCTGCCGGTTTGGGTAATGAGTTTCAACTGACCGTTGCCGAGGGTATCAAAATTGAGGAGGTAATTCCGTTGGTTTTTGTTCAGTTTTTCTTTCCGATAATAGTAAGCCCCTACCATGCCTACTTCTTCGGCATTGGTCAATACCACTTCCAGTTCGGTGTGCTTGAGCTGATTTTTTAAGGCTTCGGCCGTTTTCAGGGCAGCAACGACCCCCGTAGCATTATCATTTGCGCCGTTGGTATACCCTTTTCTCCAAAACCCAATGGTGCCGAGCACGGCCTGTCCGACAAAATAACAACAAAGTAAAATTCGGATAATGAGCAAATACTGATTTTGGGGTAAATGGTAGCTGAGGCCAACGATGGGAGTACACAGCGCCATCAGAATCATGGACGAACGAATAGAGTTTCGGAAGCCGTCTTTGGTTTGCCGACGGTACAAAAACGATACCGGTGCTGAATCGTAATGCGCCATCAGGATGAGTTTGCTTTGTGCGCCGGGAGGGGTACTGCGTCCGATAATGTTTTGAGAAATGACCAACGGAGGTAAAAACAACAACCAAGAAGGACGCCAGTCAAAATAAAGCAGACCGTTTACGGAAAATACGGCTACCAAAGCCACCGCCGCCCAACCTAACCAAGAAATTGTCAAAAGCCCGACGGTGATGCTACCGATCAACCAATAAACAATCGGCAGATAGGTAGGGGGAGTTCGAAACGACTGATATTCTGCAGAGAAACCGGTCGTTTTCAATACTTCCGTAATGATCTCTCCTGCTTTTGCATTGGATTTACTGCCGACGGCTCGGTGCGGAAATTCGGTTAGTTTCTCTAAAAGATATCGGTAATCAGCGGTCATTAGCAATACCTGACTATTTGAAGCGACGTAAAGGAGAAAGATTGTACCTGATTCCGATACCGGTAGTAAACCCGGCCCCCCGCGACACAAATTCTGCATTTTGGGTAGGTTCCTGATTGTTTCGGATGGCTACTTCTACGTGGGCTATGTTCATCATACCCATCATTTGACGGGCATAAACACTGAGTGTCCACCGTCTTGACATGGCCCAGTTAAAACTTACCGTAGCCTCGGCGTTGACGGAATGTTGGCGTATAATACCGGCCGAGCCCGCATACACCAAGGAATCGGTCCAAGTATGCCCGCGCGTAGTGACAATGCCGCTGAAAAACTTTTGAGGCAATTGATTGGTACCCCAGACATATTGAAGGCCCCCGCCCAAATGAGCTTCCAAGCGGTCGTGGAACACCCGCACGCGCCAATGAGCCCGCAACGGGAAGCTCATAAATTGCATGGAATTGGTACCGACCACCCGGTTGGTCTGATAGATATAAACAAGGTTGATGGGCAGCGAATAGATTCCGGTCTCGACCGATAGATAGGGATTCACGATTTTGCCGAACTTAACGCCGTACATCGGCATAATGCCCGACCCGCCGGAGGCGTATTTTGTCAGTTCCCCGGCAATCATCCGGGTTTGACTGCTGAAAACTCCCACGTCAGTGCCAACGTACCAATGGCCGCGAAACAAATTAGCTTGACCTAAGCTCGTCAGCGAAAACAAACACATCATTCCAACAATCGCGTAGCAGTGTTTCATGAGCCGGGAGGGTTAATGAGGTGAAACCGAAGCTAATATACGAAATAAGCGGATTCGTTCGACAAAAAAAGCAGGATTGTTTCGTAAACGGTTGTTTGGAGCGAAAGACAAGGGATAGCTTGGGGTAAAAAGTAGGGGAGTCAGGTATCAGGAAGGAAGAAGTAGGAGGCAGGAAATAAGGTTTTTATCTTCTTATCTCCTACCTCTTATCACTCACCTCCCAACTTCAATCCCTAAAACCAACCTGCGCCCAAGTTGCGGAAAGGCCAAGGAATGGAAAGTAAAATAAGAAGAAGAGCGGCTAAATAATATGAAAAGACTTTGCTGTGATTCAGTTTTTTGCCTTGACCGTGTCCAAGCGTAATAAGAACAATAGCGATCAGCATCCCGACGATGTGCTCAACGGAGTAAAAACGATACAATTTATCGCTCATCATATCAAAACGTACTTTTACCCCCCAATCCATTGCATAAAGAATAAGACCGATCAATAACTGCGTGTGGGTGGCAATCATCGCAAATAAATACACTTTTGAATAAGGAGCCTTAGGCTGACTGCGTTTGGTAAAGGCCACGTAAATGGCGGCCAATAAAAGGGCTAAAACTACGTAACGAAGGCCGGAATGAGCTCGTACCAAGATGTCCATGTTTTGTTAGATTTGGTGAAAAGAAATGAAAAATTTAAAATACCGGTTAGGCGGGCTGCAGCCCTTTATTTATTCAAGTGTTGCCATCCTTGGGCTTGAATCGGAAAACGACTGCCGCTTTTGGTGACCAATTCTACGTTTTGCGGATCGTTGGTAATAAATCCTGCAAAACTGATATGGGGAGAGTTCTTTACTTTTTCGTAGTCTGATTGCTGAATGGTAAACAGCAATTCATAATCTTCCCCTCCGTTGAGCGCTATGGTTAGCGGGCTGACCTTAAATTCATCGGCAGCCAAAAAGGTTTCGTCGGCAATCGGGATATTCTCTTCAAAAAGTTGGGCTCCTTTACCCGATTGACGGCAGATATGCAGGATTTCGGAGGCCAACCCGTCCGAAATATCAATCATAGACGTAGGGACTACCCCAGCTTCCTGAAGCTCATAGATGATATTAGTGCGGGCCTCGGGTTTGAGTTGACGGCCTACTACGTAGGCTTTGTCTTCCAACTGAGGCTGCATGTCGGGGTTTTCCAAAAACTCCCTTTTTTCTCTTTCCAACAGTTGTAAGCCCATATAAGCGGCCCCCAGATCACCCGTTACACAGATGATATCATTGGGCTTGGCCCCGCTTCGGTAAGCGATTTTGTCTTTTTTAACTACTCCTATCGCTGTCACTGAAATCAATAATCCGGCGCGGGAAGCGGTCGTATCGCCGCCGACCAAATCCACACGGTAGGCTTCGCAAGCTGCCTGAATACCCGCATAAAATTCATCAATAGCTTCTAATGAAAAGCGGTTGCTCAACCCGATATTGACCGTGATTTGTCGCGGAGTGCCGTTCATGGCAGCAATATCAGAGACATTGACCGCTACTGCTTTATAACCCAAGTGCTTGAGCGGCGCATAGCTCAAGTCAAAGTGAATGCCCTCTACGAGCATATCGGTTGAGACTAACAGGTATTCGTCGGTGCCCGTATCGATCACAGCGGCATCATCACCTATACCCTTCACGGTTTGCGGTAAAACAGGAGTAAATTGCTGATTTATACGCTCAATCAGCCCAAATTCGCCCAAGGCGGAAAGTTCGGTTCGAATCATTATTTAAGATATGTCGGTTGTCCGACATTTGGTGTAAATTAAAAGTCGAATATTTGTATCACAAAACTTTTCGGTGCAAAGTTCGTTAAAAATACGTCTTTTCCCGTATGTATTTACAGACGCCCTGAGAGTAGAACTTAATGGAAACTTTTTTGTTAAAAGTAATATGAAGACAATCCTCAAAAAAATTATTTTCGGAACGCTGACGCTCTCTACACTGTCATCATGCGGGCAGTCGGCAAAAAAAATCGAACAAATGGAAGAAAAAGCAAAAACCCTTACGGGCTTAGCCACGGCGACCTTCGGTACCGGTTGTTTTTGGTGTACGGAGGCAGTGTATCAGGAAATGGAAGGCGTAGAATCGGTAGTATCCGGTTATTCGGGCGGATTTGTCGAAAACCCGACCTACGAACAAGTGTGCGGTAAAGCCACCGGCCACGCTGAATGTGTGCAAGTAAAATACGATCCTAAAAAAGTGTCTTATGTCGAGTTGTTGGAGGTATTTTTTAAAGTCCACGACCCGACCTCCAAAGACCGGCAAGGCAATGATATCGGGCCGCAGTATCGCTCGGTGATTTTCTATCACGATGCCGAACAAAAAGCATTGGCCGAAAAAGCCATCAAAGAACTCAACGCCTCAGGCGCTTACAGCAAGCCTATTGTGACGGAGGTGGCCAAAATGGAGAAGTTTTATCCGGCCGAAGATTACCACCAAAACTTTTTTGCTAATAACCCCAATCAGGGCTATTGTGCCTTTGTGGTAGCTCCGAAAGTGGATAAATTTCGGAAGGTATTTAAGGAGAAGTTGAAAGCGCATTAATGATTACCGCTGCTTCTGATTGCCTGTAAAAAGCCCTGATTCAGGGCTTTTTGTGAGTAGATGTCGACAGAGATTAGAATTTCAATTTAAAAAAAG
This sequence comes from Spirosomataceae bacterium, assembly GCA_046329125.1. Lineage (GTDB taxonomy): Bacteria > Bacteroidota > Bacteroidia > Cytophagales > Spirosomataceae > Runella. Next base: position 6,361 of record JAXLVD010000016.1, read on the forward strand.
AGCGTTTAGGATTGGGGGAAATTTCTGATCTATAGTCGGTTACATCTTTTCCCATTTATTCTAAAGCGTTAAGTAAATTGTAGTAATTTTGATAAGTTGGGCTATACCAAAATAGCCTGCCGCATTGATAAATAATTATTTTATATAAGGGCTTTCGATTTTTACTCTTCCAACAACTCCGTTTCCACCTCCAAAGAGTCGAGGGTTGCGTTGCCGAATTGGGTCACCATGGCGACATCGGCCGCATCCCGACCGTAGCCGAGCACAATGCGGTGGCCGTGCGTTTCAGATTGCACGGCGTCAAACGTGTACCATTTCCCGCCTACGTAGGCCTCAAACCAAGCATGCAAATCCATAAAATTGAGTTTGTCTAAGTAGCCAACGGTCATTCGGGCGGGGATGGATAACGTACGACATAGGGCAATGCCCAAATGGGTGAAGTCACGACACACCCCTACCCGTTGGCGGGCAAGGTCCAGGGCTGTTGTCGTAGCATTGGTGGTATTGTATTCGTAACGAACATTTTGGTAGATCCAATTCCGGATAGTTTCCACCTGTTCATAGCCCCAAGCGGCATTTCCTACTACCCAAAGGGCCAAATTTTGTAGCTCGTACAGGTCAGATTGGCAATAACGACTGGGGGAAAGATACACCAACGTGTCGGTTGGCAAATCTTCTACGGGTATATACTTCGGTAAAGGATAAGCAGGAATCTCTGTATCATTGACCCGAACTTCAATCTCAGTAGTAATAGTCAGATGACCAACGGGCAATGCCGTTCGGACACAGTGGTTGCCGTAATTGTCGTTGTATTCAAAAAAAGGGACAAAAGGGTCAATGCTGAAGTCTTCTTTCAGGACGGATTGTCCTTCCTGACGGCGGGGGCTAAGAAGCATTTGGACGGTTGTCGGGGTGTGTATTCGGTATTTGAATACACTTTTGCCTCTTATCTTCATGCCGGAACGTCGAAATATAGTTTTTGTGTAAAGTACCGAAAATTTATCAGCTTTCAGAAGGAAAACAGCGAGGAAATGAAAAATAAAAAACTGAAAAGCGGAGCAATGAAATCCCTGCTTTTATTAATATTCGGAGGGATACTCCCGATCCAATTTGTTCTAAACCGATTGGCTTAAAAAAATAAACAGACAGACCCTACAAGATGATCTGTCTGCGTAAGCGATTGCACTCATTGCCAATGTAACCCCTTACATCGGTTTCTTTACGGCTTTGCGGCCCATAGCGTATTCAATTCCCCCCAATAAATGCTGTACAAACAGTGGCTCTACAAACGACTCATCAGTGTGGCCGCCACCGGTATAAAACGAACGCCCGCCGTCAAACTCACGATACCAAATGAACGGGTGGTTCACTCCGTTTTTGCCGCCGCTGTAGGTGGTCTCGTCGAGCGTGCCTAACACTTTGATACCCATGACAATACTTTTGTAATTGTACAATTCGTCAAAGCGCTTCCACCGGTCGGGAAGCATGGCCGTGGAGGGGTGATTTTTACTGTGGATTTGTACTTCCATGTTTTGTTGCTTGGGGTGGCTTAAAAAGTAAGCTCCCACCAATTGATTGTACCAAGGCCAGTCGTATTCGGTATCGGCTGCGGCGTGAATTCCCACAAAACCGCCTCCTCCGCGGATATATTGCTCAAAAGCTGCCTGTTGGGCTTCGTCCAAAATATTGCCCGTAGTGCTTAAAAACACCACCGTTTTGTATTTCTTAAGATTTTCGGCCGTAAAAACGCCGGCATCTTCCGTCGTATCTACGGCAAAATTGTTTTGCTGTCCCATCAGCATCAGGGCTTGTTTGCCTTTCGGGATAGAGGCATGACGAAAGCCTTTGGTTTTGGAAAAAACCAAGATGGCGTCTTTGGTAGCGGCCTTTTTCTTTTTTTGACCGAAGGAAGTTATAGAGAGAGCAGAAAGCAGCAAACAGAGGTAAAACAGTCTTGTCATGATCATAATGGATTTTCTGACTAAAGACGTGTTTGCCTTGGAACTACTTTTCTGTACACCGCAGAGAAGCCGAGAATCACACAGAAAACCCGGCACCCGTGCGGCTTGACGTAAATAATACCTTACTTCTGACTTCCGGCTTCTGACTTCCGATCTCCGATCCCCGGTTTCTCATACTTCTTAGGAGCATACAAAAAACCGAAGGCTTCGGCCCCGTCGCGCTCGTGGACTTTATGGTGAACATAATGGGCCCGAATGATGCGTTGCAGGTAACGATTGTCGGTTTTGAACTTGATCTTCACCCGACGGTGTACGATCACGTCATGAAAAAGGAAATAGGCAATGCCGTAAAGCGTAATACCGAAACCAATGTACATCAGCCAACGCAGGATCGGTATTTCAGAACCAAGAACTATCAGGGCGGTGGCTGTAATGCCGAAAATGATACCGAAGAGGTCGTTGGTTTCCCACCAACCTTTGTGATGCACATGGTGGGATTGATGCCAACTCCACATCAGACCGTGCATGATGTACTTGTGAGTAAACCACGCAAACCCTTCCATAAAAATGAACGTTCCGAGAACGAGAAGAATATTAAGTAACATAAGATTTGTCATTCGGTATTAGAAAAACCATTTTTTGGCTTCCTTTGTTAGAAAACAAAACCAAAACATTGCAAAATTAGCTTTATGTCAGCACTTACCCTACCCCAACGCCCGCCTCGGAAATTTTTGGGCGAAGAATTTTTACTGACTACTTGGGAGTTACTTCAGCCATTCTACGAAAACCTGAAAAGCCGCCCGATTCATTCGGTCGAAGACTTACGGCAATGGTTCTTGGATAAAAGTGAATTGGAATCTTACCTTTCCGAAAATTTTGCCTGGCGTTACATTCGTATGACCTGCGATACCGCCGGCGAACAATATCAACGGGAATTCAATGATTTTGTGGAAAATATCCAACCTTACCTCAGTGCTTACGGCAATGAGTTGGACAAAAAAGCCTTGGCGAGTCCCTACTTAGAGGGGTTGAAAGATATCGGGTTTGCCGTTACGCTGCGCGGTATGAAAAAAGCCATTGAAATCTTTCGGGAAGAAAACATTCCCTTGCAAACGCAAATTCAAACCGAACAGGCTAAGTACGGGGCTATTGTCGGTGCCATGACCGTCAACGTTAATGGCGAAGAAGTAACGCTTCCGAAAGCATCTGACTTTTTGCAATCGACTGACCGTAACCTGCGTGAGCAAGTATGGCAGAAAATTCAAACGCGTCGTTTGGAAGATAAAGTGGCATTGGATGAGCTGCTGAACAGCCTGCGCGACCTCCGCCATCAAACGGCCATTAATGCAGGTTTTGCCAATTTTCGCGATTATATGTTTGCTGCTTTGGGGCGCTTTGATTATACCCCGTCGGATTGCTTTAACTTTCATGAATCAGTGGCCGAGGCGGTTGTGCCCATGCTCAACGACATGGCTGAGGAACGTAAAGATGCCCTGCAATTGGACGTATTGCGCCCTTGGGACTTGAAAGTGGATCCCGAAAATCGCCCGCCGCTCAAGCCTTTTGCGACGGGAGAAGAATTGTTGGAAAAAACAATTACGTGTTTTACCCGGCTTGATCCGCAACTGGGGGATTATCTGCGTGTGATGAAAGCTATGGGGCACCTTGACCTGGAATCGCGCAAGGGTAAAGCACCGGGAGGATACAATTACCCGTTAGAAGAAATCGGTGTGCCTTTTATTTTTATGAACGCTACCTCCAATCTTCGTGATCTGGTAACGCTTCTGCACGAAGGCGGCCATGCGGTACATAACTTCGTTACGCGCGATCTGCTGTTGAATTCGTTCAAAAACCCGCCGGCTGAAGTAGCCGAATTGGCCTCGATGAGTATGGAGTTGTTGACAATGGACTATTGGAATGTCTTTTTTGAGAACGAAGAAGACCTCCGTCGGGCCAAAATCCAGCATTTGGAGTCCATTATTGAAACCTTGCCTTGGGTAGCTACGATTGATAAGTTCCAACATTGGCTGTATGAGAACCCAACGCACAGCATCGAAGAGCGGCAAAATAAATGGTTGGAGATTTATGCCCAATTCAGCGATTCCATTACCGATTGGAGCGGATTTGAGGAGTTCAAGCAATATATTTGGCAAAAGCAGTTGCACATCTACGAAGTGCCGTTTTATTACATCGAATACGGCATGGCGCAGTTGGGAGCGATTGGGGTTTGGCGCAATTACAAACAGAATCCGCAACAGGGGCTGCAAGGTTATTTGAACGCGCTCAAACTGGGCTATACCGCTCCCATCAGTGAAATCTACGCCGCCGCCAACATCCCGTTTGATTTTTCAAAGGACTACATCACGGAGTTGATGAATTTTGTGAGGGGGGAGTTGGAGACATTAAAGAAATAAATTAGCTGTAGTTAAGCAGATTTTATAGATTGTGAAATAACTTGGTTAAATTGGTGCTAAAAAAAATACAATAATGCGAAAACAAGTATCAGTTGCTGAACCGGAGCGCCTTCAACGGTTTATGAACAATCGTAATAGTTATAGCGAAGATTTCAAATGCCTAACACTCAAACTAATCAATTCGGGAAAAAGCCCTGACGAGGTCAGTATTTTTACAGGTATTAGCTTACCAACACTATATGAATGGATAGAGGACTGGAATAAAAAAAAGAGGATGGCATAGTAAATCAACAAGGCAAAGGAGGTGGAGTAAAGAGCAAACTAAGTTCAGAGCAAAAAACCATCCTAAAAGCAGAATTAGGTACAAAAGACTTTTGGACTTTAGGCGAAATAGACCAATTGATGCAAGACAAATTTGGTATTACTTATAGTCAACGACATCTGCGAACGATACTCAAAAAGATGGGTGTATTTCATTACAAACCGGAACCTTTAGATTACCGTAGAAGCGATAACTCAGAGCAAGAATTAACTGATAAATTGCTCGCTACTACTGATGCTTTGCAAGTGTTAGGCTTAAAAATAGATGAAGTTGCGTTTGGATTTGCCGATGAGGCCTGTCCACAAGCAAATTCAAATACGGCTCGAATGTGGTCAATTTATCACAAAACCCGAAAAGTGAACACACAAAGACTCTCGTGCAAAACCTTTGGGTTCTATGCCCTGAACGGCAATAGTTTTTGTTGTGATATTGAAAATGCCAAACCTGAATCTTTTTCCAAAATACTCTATCAAGTCAAAGAACAAAATCAACACTATAAAGCGACGGTACTACTTTGGGATAATGTAAGAGGGCATATTAATGCCCGAGTTCAGCAAACTGCACGAAAACTTGGCATCTTTATTATCAACATCCCTAAATATGCTCCGGACCTAAATCCCATCGAAAAAATATGGAAACAGGTTAAGAGAAAAATCAGTCAAAAAGGCCTTATCTTATCAAAAGATGACTTGAAAAGCATCATTAAACAAGCCTTTGATACTTTCGCCAATTCAACTTCGGCCGCTTCTAAATGGATGAAAGACTTCTTTAATCCGTTTTGGAAATATCGAAATTATACAAATTCCTTCTAAGCTATGTTAGTTCATTATCTATAAATTGATTTAAGGTGGATTTAAATCGTAATAAAATCACAGAGACCGTGTTGATACCAACAAAATCTGCATAAGTTTAAATACCTGATTCCGACCTGACTAATTGAACCTATAACGTTTGTTAAAAGCAAATTACAAACGTTATAGGTTTATACTTTCAACGCTTCCCACAAAATTTCAATGGGATGCATGGCTTTACGCCCTGTTCCGTCTTTGATTTGGTGACGGCAACTGGTGCCGGGGGCGGCAATAATCACGTCTTTAGGTTGTTGGCGAACTGTCGGAAAAAGAACCAACTCACCTACCTGCATCGAAAGTTCGTAATGCTCGCGTTCGTAGCCAAAAGAACCCGCCATACCGCAACAACCTGATGGAATCAACTGTACGGAGTAATTGGAGGGTAGAGACAACATCTTTTTGGTCGGAGTCAGGGAGGCTAATGCTTTTTGGTGGCAATGGCCATGTAATTTTATGGTTTTACTATCCGTTGTGAACTGTGAAGGGGGGATTCGTTTGGCCTCTATTTCGCGGGCAATGAATTCATCAAACTGTAAGGCATTTCCCGACAATTTCAGGGCTGCTTCTTTGAGTTCTGCCGGTACCAAGTCAAGGTACTCATCACGGAATGTTAAAATGGCCGAAGGCTCAATCCCAACAAGCGGCGTTTTGTCAGAAATCAAATCTTTCAGCATTTCCACGTTCTGAATCGCTATCTTTTTGGCCTCTTTCACCAAGCCTTTGGAAAGATACGTGCGCCCGCTTTCGGTATGTTCCGGAATGATAACTTCATAACCCAGTTTTTCTAACAGCAAAATGGCTTTTTGGCCGATTTCTACGTCATTATAATTGGTAAATTCATCACAGAACAGGTAAATGCGCCTCACCCCGTTCCGAAACGAGTTCGGAACACCCCTCTCCAAATTGGAGAGGGGAAGGGGGTGAGGTTTTCTTGTCTTGTGCCAGGCCTGTAGTGTCGTAGTATGCAGCATCGGCATGGTTCTGTCGGGGTGAAAACCGACGATTTTGTTAGCGATTCTGCGTAGTGATTCATTGCCGAAAATCATATTATAGCCCCAAGGAACTAAACTCGCCAGGCGCATTTGTTGGGAGAAACCGGCAATGAGCCGCGACCGAAAAGGAACGCCGTTTTTGTCATAATAGCTTTGCAGAAACTCCGCTTTCATTTTGGAAATATCCACGCTCGAGGGGCACTCTGATTTGCAACCTTTGCACGATAGGCACAAATCTAAAATCTCTTTGGTCTCTTCGGCATCGGTAGGCGTCGGCGCGGCTTCTGTATAAAACCGGCGCAGCATATTGGCTCTGGCCCGGGTCGTGTCGCGTTCGCGACGCGTTGCCATATAGCTGGGGCACATGGTTCCGCCCGTTACCTGTGTTTTACGACAATCGCCCGATCCGCTGCATTTTTCGGCCAATCGCAAAATGCTTTCCTGTTTGGAAAAATCAAAAACAGTCTCTGTTTTGGGAGTTGTTTGGTCGGGTTGGTAACGCAAAAACTCATTCATGGGCGGCGTATCTACGATTTTTCCGCGATTGAATACGCCATTAGGGTCGAAAAGTTGCTTTACCTGACGAAACAAGTCATACACTTCTTCCCCCATCATAAACGGAATAAATTCGCCGCGGAGCCGCCCGTCGCCGTGCTCGCCGGAGAGTGAGCCGTTGTATTTTTTGAGCAGTACGGCTGTATCGGCCAAGATAGCCCGGAATTTGTCCTTTCCTTCGGAGGTCTTGAGATTGACCATCGGCTCTACGTGCAGTTCCCCTGCTCCCGCGTGTGCGTAGTAGGAGGCGTGGGTATTGTGCTTTTCAAGAACTTTCTCTAAATCAGTAATATAGGCAGGCAGATCTTCTACGGCTACGGCACAATCTTCAATCAAATTGACGGGTTGGGTATCGCCCGGCAGGTTACGGATCAATCCCAGGCCGGCTTTGCGCACATCCCACGCTTTTTTGGAGTCATCCCCAAAGAGTAGGGGGTAAGCATAGCCAAGACCCTGTGCTTTCAGGTCATTGACCAACGAAAAAGCCATGGCTTCGGCTTCGGCCCGGGTATCAGCCCCGAATTCCACCATCAGTAACGCCGCCGGGTCGCCTTCCATAAAAAAACGATTGTGTCGGTATTCGTTATGCTCTTTGGTAAAATCCATGATGTATTTATCCACCAATTCTGAGGCTAAGGGTTGGTGCTTCATGGCTACTGCATTGGCCAAAAGCGACTCATGGAGGGAAGTGCAGTGGATACAAAGCAGCCCAAGTTCTGCAGGCGGCAGCGGCAACAGGTTAAGTTTAGCCTCCACCACAAAACACAGCGTTCCTTCCGAACCGGCAATGAGCTTGGATAAATTGAAAGCCTCGGTACCGAAAAAACGCACAGAATTCAGCAATGCATCTAAGGCATATCCTGTATTCCGACGCGTGACCGTTTTTTTTGGGAAATTCTCCCGAATTTTACGCTGATTGTCGAGGTTGGAAAGAATTTCAAGAATTTCATTATAAATTGTTTTTCCCAATGCGCCAACAGAAGCCGCTGTTATTCCCCCATTGGGGGGCAAGGAACCAAAATTTACTTCACTTCCGTCGCTCAAGAGGGCTTTTACTTCCAACAAATGGTCGCGGGTCGTGCCCCAACTGATCGAGTGAAGCCCGCAGGAATTGTTGCCGATCATTCCTCCGATCATGGCGCGGTTGGCTGTGGAGGTTTCGGGGCCGAACATCAGGCCGTAGGGTTTCAACAGCACATTAAGATCATCACGAATAACTCCCGGCTGAACCCGTACCCAACGTTCTTCCACATTGATTTCGAGTACTTTATCGAAGTATTTGGAAATATCTGTGACGATGCCGGTGCCTACTACTTGTCCTGCCAACGACGTACCCGCTGCCCTCGGAATCAGCGTAAGTCCGTGTTGCGAAGCAAACCGAATTAGATGCTGAATGTCCTGAACTGTACGCGGCAACGCCACAGCTATCGGTATTTCCTGATAAACCGAAGCATCTGTAGAATAGAGTTTGCGAACAGCTTGGTGTTGAACAGAATGGTCAAAATAAAGTTCTCCCTCAAAATTTCGGGACAGTTCTTCAAACGGCAACGAAGACTTAACAACGTGAGACATCGGTCATGAATGGTTTGTGCAAATGTAATTTAAAATCAGATTGGGCGTACCTTTGCCGGTCAGGCAGGATGCCTGCGCGGCGCGGCCTGAAAATATCAAGCACGAGCCGGGAAGCTCGCGCTATCTTCTGAACTGTAAACTATAAAACTGTAAACTGATAATATGCCTGCCAACTATTTTGAAGCGCGTTTGACGCTTGATCCCGATTTTAACGAAATTCTCATGGCTGAATTGGGCCAAATCGGTTACGAATCTTTCGTAGAAACCGACGAAGGACTTTCGGCTTATATCACCGAAATCGATTTTGACTTAGAGAAACTTCAACAGGTGGTGGAGGAATACCGACATTTGACGCCGATCACCTTTGTCTATGAACAATTGGAAACCAAAAACTGGAATGAAGAATGGGAACGCAATTATCAACCTATCGAAGTAGCCGGAAAGATTCGGGTAAGGGCCTCGTACCATACGCCTGACCCTTCCTTTGCGTATGAGATTGTGATTGACCCCAAAATGTCGTTCGGGACAGGACACCATGAAACAACGACGTTGGTGATGGAGCAGCAACTTTCGCTTGATCATCAGGGTAAATCCTTGTTGGATGTAGGCAGCGGTACGGGTATTTTGGCCATTTTGGGCGAAATGTTGGGCGCAACACGCCTGACTGCTTTTGATATTGAAGAATGGGCCTATCTGAATGCTGTCGAAAATGCCGCGATGAACGGGTGTACCCGCATCACCGTTTTTCAAGGTACCATTGAAGATTGTCCGGCCGATACCTACGATATTGTTTTGGCCAATATCAACCGCAATATTTTGTTGCGCGAGATACCGATCTATGTTCAATTTCTGAAACCGGGCGGGACATTGATGGTCAGCGGTTTTTATGAATTTGACATTAATGATATTATCCAAAAAGCGGAAGAGGTTGATTTGAAATTAATTACCCAAAAAACACTCAACCAATGGGCCGTGATACGATTTAAAAAACCATAAATAAAATCCTTTTTAATCCCCTTATTGGGGTTAGGGGGCTTAAAAATCATGAAAATCAGTATTTTAGGTTGCGGATGGTTAGGGTTTCCACTAGCGCAGTCGCTTGAAAAACAAGGCCATAAAGTCAAAGGAAGCACTACTCGCCCGGAAAAATTGAGTGAATTGCGGCAAGCGGGTATCGAACCGCTTTGGTTACAACTCACTCCCGAGCCTAAGGGCATCGGTTGGGATTATCTGTTGGATTGCGACGCATTGGTAATCAATATTCCGCCGCGATTGGAAAAGGCAGGTGCCGATTTTCACCCGGCTCAAATGCGCTATCTTGTCCATTTAATTAAAAACAGTTCCGTTAAGCAGGTTATCTATATCAGTTCAACGTCCGTGTACCCGGATTTGAATCGCCAAGTAAAAGAGGAAGATGTTCTGAGCCCGGTTCAGTCGGCATTCCCCGCATTGGTAGAAGTGGAACAACTTATTCAGGAACTGCCGCAGTCTACGCTTATTTTGCGTTGTGGGGGGCTGATGGGTTATGAGCGAATTCCCGCCAAATACGTAGCCGGTAAGAAAGACATGACTACGGGAGATATTCCTGTCAATTACATTCACCGCGATGATGTCATCGGAATTATCGAAGCTTTTCTTCAAAATCCGGTTCTTTGGGATGCCGTTTATAACGCGGTCGCTCCGCTTCATCCTACCCGTCGGGATGTTTATTTGGCAAGTTGCGCCCCCTTTGGCTATGCACCGCCGACGTTTAAAGAAAGCGGGGCAAACCCGTTTAAAATAATTTCTTCTCAAAAATTACAGAGCGCGTTATCCTATCGCTTTGTGTATCCTAATCCGGTAGAGTTCTTGTATCGTTTGTGAAATTTTGTTTAAAGTTTGCTAAACAAAAGTCAAATTAAAGCTTGAGCCTCGGTTTGTTTAATAAAATCAAGGTAACTTTAATCAAAATACATATTTTGTATTTTTTGAAGCCAATTGTTGTTTGATTTTTCTATTTGCAGGGCGATTATTAGAATATTGCTGTGCATTAGGGCATAATATTGCTTGGTAAAGCCCTGCGACACGAAGAGGAAGTAGAAAAATATATAAATTTATTTGGCGACTTGGAAAAGTTTTGTTTAACTTTGTTGAAGTTAAAGTTAAACAAACTTCATCAACAAACCCAACCATGACCGCCATCGAATTCACTTATCATATAGCAAAAGTTTCAAAATCCCTGAAACCTTTTGCCATGCGTCTTACCAAAGACCATGAGGATGCTAATGATTTGTTACAGGATACGCTTTTGAAGGCGTTTACCAATCGTGACAAATATGCCGACGGGACTAACTTGAAAGCTTGGTTGTACACCATTATGAAGAACACCTTTATCACCAACTACCAACGCATGGTGAGAAAGAATACCTTCATTGATTCATCGGATAATCTCCACTACATCAATTCCGTGGAAAGCAGTACGGATAACGAAGCGTATTCGACCTTTGCTATGGATGATATTGACGGGGCTGTCAATTCTTTAGAAGAAGCCTATCGTACACCTTTTATGATGTATTATCGAGGATTTAAGTACCATGAGATCGCCGAACGGCTGAGGATTCCCATCGGAACGGTTAAAAACCGAATTCATATTGCCCGTAAAGAACTGAAAACTAAATTGTATGTTTACGCACATGCCTATTAGGGCACTCTGACAAAAACTTTTGGTTAAAAAAAAGAGGAAGGTGTTGAAAGGTGATTCGGATTCCGAATAACCTTTTTTTATACAAAATTTACTTCAGAGTGCAGTTGGATTCCAAAGCGCTCCGCTACCGAAGTTTGTATTTTTTCAGATAATTGTTTGATTTCTGCACCTTTGCCGCCACCGTAGTTGACCAGTACTAACGCCTGACGGGTATGCACACCGATATTTCCGAAACGCTTTCCCTTCCAGCCGCATTGCTCAATAAGCCAACCGGCAGGCACTTTCACCGTGTCTTCGTTGAGGACGTAGCCGGGTATATCGGGGTATTCACTTTTAAGGGATTCGTATTGTAATGCAGGAATTTCCGGATTTTTGAAAAAGCTGCCGGCATTGCCGATTTCAGCCGGGTCAGGCAGTTTGCTGCGGCGAATTTTAATGACGGCATCGCTGACAGCTTTAATGGTCAACTCTTTGACGCCCATTTGTTCCAATGTTTTCTGAATATCGCCGTAAGAAGTATGAAAGGCAGGATTTTTGTCCAGCCGAAATTGAACGTACGTAATGATGTATTGTCCCTTTACTTCATTTTTAAAAACGCTGTCTCGATAACCGAAGCGGCACTCGGCATTGGTAAAGGTGCGTTTTGTACCTGTTGTCATGTCAACCGCCTCCAACCGATCGAAAGTATCTTTGATTTCGACACCGTAAGCACCGATATTTTGCATGGGAGCTGCTCCGGTAGTGCCCGGAATCAGCGATAAATTTTCGATACCGCCCAACCCGCGTTCAACGCAATATATGACAAATTCATGCCAGTTCTCCCCTGCCCCGACCCGCAGCCATACGTGGTCTTGATCTTCCTTGACGGTATCAATCCCCTTGATATTTATTTTAATGACCAAGCCGTTGAAATCCTGCGTAAGGAGTAAATTACTGCCGCCGCCTAAAATCAGTTTGGGAAGCGTCTGAATGTCGGGGAGTTGAAGCAGCGTTTGGATATCTTGGTCACTGTCTACTTCTACCAGATACCGGGTCGTTACATCTATGCCGAAGGTATTGTACGATTTAAGAGAAACGTTGCTTTGAATAGTAAGCATTTTAGTGAATAGGTTCCTGATGCAAATAACGCAAAAAATGAGTTTTCACAAAGCTTTTGTTAAAGCGGCCATGTAGAATCCGTCGAAACCGTCGCGGGCCGGTGAAGTGCGTGATTCGGCCGTAAGTTGCCATGTTGAGGCTTGTTCTTTCAAAAATCGTTCTACCTGCCGTTCGCTTTCAGAAGGTAAAATACTGCAGGTAGCATAGACCAATTTCCCGCCGGGTTTTACCATTTGTGAGTAATGGGATAAAATCTCGTACTGTGTTTGTCTAATTTGATGCAGAAACTCGGGCTTTAATTTCCATTTTGAATCCGGATTGCGCCGCAGTACACCCAAACCGGAACAAGGTACATCCAACAATACACGGTCGGCACTTTCGCGGAGACGTTTGATGGTTTTGGCTTCAATCACGCGTGTTTCTACATTGCTGACACCATTACGACGGGCACGGCGGCGAAGTTCGTCCAATTTCCATTCTTCCACATCCATTGCGATCAACCGCCCTTGGTTTTGCATCAAAGCCGCCAAATGAAGCGTTTTTCCGCCCGCCCCGGCACAGGCATCAATAACGCGCATACCGGGATGTACATCCAATATGGGAGCAATGGCTTGTGAACCCGCATCCTGTACTTCAAACAAACCGTTTTTAAAAAATTCGGTTTGAAACACGTTTTTCTTTTCCTCTAACCTCAGGGCTTCAGGAAATTGAGGGAGGGGGGTTGCCAAAATTCCCTGTGATGCCAATAACTGACGCAACGCTGTCGGAGTCGTTTTGAGGGTATTGGTACGCAAGAAGACGGGAGCCGTTTGATTGAGGGCGTGCAGTTCTTCCTCCCATTCTTTTCCCAGTTCCGATGAGCCGATCTCGTCTAACCAATCGGGGATGGACTCACGGATTTTGCGAATCTTTTTCGCTTCTTCATAGGCTTTCCGAACGGATTTAGGCTCAATATGGGCAAATTCCGGCCAAGGGGGCAATTCATTGCCTTTCAGCACCTGCCATGTCGCAAAAATATCGGTATAAGAGGCCGGGTCGGCGGAGACAACAAAGTCCAATAAACGCCGCCAACGGACAATTTCGTACGTATTTTCAGCAATAAATCCTCGATCGCGGGCCCCCCACTTGCGATTGGACTTGAGCACTTGTTCGATGACCTTATCAGCCTGCCGACCTTTTTCAAATATTTCGCTGAGCGAAAAAACAATCGCTTCGACTAAAACGCGGTGATATTTCATAGGTTATTTTTCCAACTTATACCATTTTACATTACGCAACGGCTCTCGCCGTGAATAGGCTGCCGGGTTAGGTGCATAATGTTTAGCTAAATAATCCAATACCGTTTTCTCGGACTCTCCCAGATCCCACAATTTATGATTGCGCTGCATCCAACGGATTTTACTGAGCCATTCGTCACGGGTAAAACGGTGTTGTAAAATCAACATCGGAGAATGGCAACCCGTGCATTGGGCTTTGACCAAGGGCAATTGAGGGTCGAGGGCTAAACCGGTGGCTGCATCGGTAGAGTCAATGAGTGAATCACCGGAAGAGGAAATGAGGGAATGAGTTTTGTTTCTGCTGACAGCCGCCGCAAATAAGCCCAGCATGATCAGGCTAACGACTATATTTAAAAAATTAGATTTCATCATTTGTTCCGGGTTAAACTACTTTGACGGCAATGCGGTGACAGGCATTATTGAGATAGCCGCCCGGATTCCAGGCGGGAATCACCATCGGTTGACTTACGCCGTTGACATCGGTAGCCCGCGCCCACACTTCATAGTAGCCTTTTTTCGGGAGTTGCAATTGGATCGACCACTGCTGCCAAGCCAAGCGATTTTTGGGCGCTTGAAGCGCGCATTTTTGCCAAGTGGCGCCGTAGTCGACCGAAACCTGTATGTCTTTAACGACGGTATCACCGGCCCAAGCATGACCCCGCAGCAAAAGCGGTTTGCCCAAATCAATCATGGCCCCCGTTTTCGGAAAAGTAATCAGCGACTTAACGGGCATAGACTCAATGATGCGGAAGTTTTCGGGAGTTTCGGCCAATTTTTCGCCGGGAGGAATGGGCTGGCGCGGTACTCGATAACTGTGCCCTTCCATTTTAGCACCGTCGTGTTCTTTGTTACGCACTGCAATCGTATGCAGCCACTTTCCGGAGACAGACGCGGGCCATCCACCTACAACCAATCGCAACGGAAACCCGTGCATCAGGGGCAGTTCCTGACCGTTCATCGCCCAAACAACAAGCGTTTCGTCTTCCAACGCTTTTTTGATAGGAACACCCCGCGAAATCACGACTTTATTCGGGTCGCGGCTGGGGTGCAGGTCTTTGCCATAATAACCGATGTAAACGGCATCGTCTTTCAGCCCCACATCATTCAGAATATCTTTCAGACGTACGCCCGTCCATTCGGCACAGCTTACGGCCCCCAGATCCCACTGATTACCTGAGGTTTGCGGCACAAAACCTGAACGACCGTTACCGCCGCATTCCAAAACCAATTGATAGGTGTACGTTTTAAATTTAGATTTTAAATCGCTGATTTTGTATGCCTTAGGTGCTTTCACTGACTCGCCTTTGATGGTGAGTGTCCAAGTGCTTGGGTCGATTGTTTCTTCAGGAATAATGCCATTGTTACGGATAAACATGCGTTCTGCGGGCGTAACGGCATCGTCTAACAAATGTGGCGGTGTTTCCACATTCCAAGGCTTATCGCTCAATACAATCATGTCAGGGTGTTTGCCTTTCAAACCGTCATCAAAGGCGAGCGGAACATAATTTTTGGGCATATTTTCGGCAAAAATAATATCAGTACCGACCAATCCGGCCAAGGTCGTGAGGGCACTTTTCTTTAAAAAACCGCGGCGGTTGTGCAAATCAGCGCTCATGATATAGGGGAGAATGTATGAATGCAGAATGTTTAAATGCTTATTTTTTACTGTATTCCCGAAAGGCAAATCGCATGAATGCTTCGGCCATAGGCTCGGGTTGTCCTTGCAGGTGAATCAGCCAAAATTTCCGCAGCAGTTTCAACTCTTTTACTTTGATTATCTTTAGTTGCCCCGTCATCAATTCTTTTTGCATGGAGCGAACTGATAAAAAAGCCACGCAGTTGGCATGTTCCAAAAACGATTTGATGCTTTCGGTCCCCCCCAAATGCATAATGATTTGCAAGGAGGACAACTTCAGGCCATGGTCTTTCAGGGCACTTTCGATCACTTCTAACGTTCCCGAGCCGCGTTCGCGTAATACAAGGGGGATTTGGGTCAATTGCTCAATGGTAATTTCTTCCAAAGCCGATAATTTGCTTTTGGAATGAACCACCGCTACTAACTCATCATCCATAAAGTCAACGTATTTTATCCCCGAATGGTGCTTTTTTCCTTCCACTACTCCTAAATCAATCGTATGCGATAAAACGGCATTTTCGATCATTTCGGTATTTCCGTTGAGCAATGATAATTCTACCTGAGGAAATTTTTCGTAATATTTTGCCAACAAAGGAGCAATTAAATATTGACCGATTGTCGTACTGGCACCCAATCGAAGAATACCGCTGTGTTTGGCTTGTAAGGTTCCCAGTTCAAAGGCGGCTTCTTGGTATAAATGCAATATTTGCTCGGCATAGCGTTTGAGCAATTCGCCCGCCTGCGTGAGGTACACCGTGTTTCCTTTTCGTTCAAACAACCGCGTACCGTACTGTTGTTCCAATTCCCGAATATGTTTCGTAACGGCAGGTTGGGTAATAAACAGTTCAGCGGCTGCCTTGGTAAAACTAAGATGGCGGGCTACGCTGCAAAACACTCTTAATCGAAAATCGGCCACGGTGTGAAAAGCTTGGGTTGATGTACAAAATAAATAGAAAGGAAGGAATAATCGACTTTTTTGGGATAGATTAGTCCCCGAGAAAAGGAAAAAATCGGCCAAATTTACCGCTTGCTATTTTTGAGGTCGGTTTGTTTTCTATATCGTTGCCCACAAGAAAAAAGTCGGAAAGTAATGCTTGAAAAGCCGTAATCCCTAACTTTACGTTTTTCGATTCAGAACACACAGCGGCTAAGAAAATGTCACAAAAGAAGATACAAGCAGTATTTGACGAAGTAAGTAAGGTAGTAGTAGGGCAGGAAACCCTGATCAATCGTCTGTTGGTAGGGCTTTTTACGGGCGGTCATATTTTGCTGGAAGGGGTGCCGGGATTGGCCAAAACCCTTACCGTCAATACGCTGGCTCACGTACTCAATCTCGATTTTCAACGCATTCAATTTACTCCTGACCTCCTTCCGGCAGATATTGTCGGGACCATGATCTATAAACCGAAGTTGGGAGATTATGAAGTAAAAAAGGGGCCGATTTTTGCCAACATGATCTTAGCCGATGAGATCAACCGCTCGCCGGCCAAGGTACAGTCGGCGCTGCTGGAAGCCATGCAGGAAAAACAAGTGACCATCGGGGAAGACACCTTTCCGCTTGAT
This sequence comes from Spirosomataceae bacterium, assembly GCA_046329125.1. Classification (GTDB taxonomy): domain Bacteria; phylum Bacteroidota; class Bacteroidia; order Cytophagales; family Spirosomataceae; genus Runella. The sequence continues at coordinate 23,285 of JAXLVD010000016.1, forward strand.
CGACCGTTTTTTGTGCTGGCTACCCAAAATCCGGTAGAGCAGGAGGGGACATATCCGCTGCCGGAAGCCCAATTAGACCGCTTTATGATGAAAGTATTTGTGGATTATCCCACGAAAACGCAGGAGTTAGAGGTGATGCGGCGCATGTCCAATTTGGATTATAATTATGAACCCAAGGCAGTACTCAGTCGGGAAGATATCACACAGATCCGTCATGGAATCAATCAGATCACTCTTTCCGAAACGTTAGAAAACTACATTGTAGAATTGGTATTTGCTACCCGCCGGCCGTTGGATTACGGTTTACGGGAAGAAGATCGCTATATTCAATTCGGTGCCTCACCACGGGGTACGATCAAACTTAACTTAGCCGCCAAAGCACTGGCATACATGGACGGGCGCGACTATGTTCTTCCCGAAGATATTAAAGAAGTGGCTCCGGATGTATTCAATCATCGCATTATGCTCAACTACGAAGCGGAAGCCGACGGCATTACCACGCGCAATGTGATTGAGGCCATTCTGCGTAAAGTAGCTATCGGACGATAATTCAGTCCATAGCCGATAGCCCATAGTTATTTGTTAATACCACGGACTATCGACTGTGGACTGTCAACTATTTGCAGTTTATTCTTTTCCACCACCCAATTTACTTCCGCCTGCTTTAGAGGTTTCACTTACTGCAGCGGGTGCGAGGTGTTGATTGATTCCCTTTTCCATCATTGGCAGTCCTTCTGTCATCCATTCGGGAGCCGGAGATCCTTTGAGATAGTGGTCAAAATACTGGTATAACCGCACGGCAAAATCTTTCATGTTTTGGCGTTTGGTGAGGCCGTGTTTTTCGCCGTTGTAGTTGAGCATCCAAACCGGTTTGTCCAAACGTTTCAGGGCCATGTAAAACTCTATTCCCTGATACCAAGGTACGGCGCCGTCGTCGTCGTTGTGCATCATCAAGACCGGCGTTTGGATTTTGGGGGCGTGGAAAAGCGGCGAATTTTCGATGTATTGCATCGGTTTTTCCCACAAAGTACCTCCGATACGAGTTTGGGTACGCTCATATTGCGCCTGACGGGAGTTGCCGGATTCCCAGCGAATACCGCCGTAAGCACTTGTCATGTTAGCTACCGGAGCCCCGGCTTCCGCAGCTTTGAACAGATTAGTTTGCGTGACCAAGTAAGCCGTTTGGTAACCACCCCAACTGTGTCCTGAGATACCGATCTTGTCTTTGTCCACAAATCCTTTATCAATCATGCTCAATACGCCCGGGATAATGCAGTTGTAAGCACTTTGGCCCGGGTACCCGTTTTTATAGACAATATCCGGTACAAAGACCAAATAATCGTTGCTCGTAAAATAGGAATAATTGATGTAGGAGCGAATAGGGCGAGGCGCGTAGTGCGTGTGAATATTATCCGAATTTTTTTCGTAGAAATACGTCATCATAGGGTATTTCTTGGTCGGATCAAAGTTTTCGGGTTTGTATAAGAGCCCTTGCAGCGGAGTACCGTCGCCGGCGCGCCAACTGACCAACTCCACCGAACCCCATAAATAATTGGCTTGTTGCGGATTGGCTTCTGTTACCTTGGTAACGGTTTTGAACGTGCCGTCAGTAGCGTACCAATCGGGGTAGTCCTTGAAGGTTTGTTTGGTAAACAAATAACGGTCGGCGTTTTTGGCCTTCAGTACAAAGTTTCCTACGCTGAAATCGCCTTCGTACAATTTGGTCAATTGCTGCGTGACCGGATTTAATTGAGCATACCCTTCCTGTTTCGTTGTTTCGTTGACAGTACTTACCAACAGCGGTTTTGACAAATCAATATTTCTTTCTTCCAAATCCGTGCGTACGTAACGAGAAACCAATTTTCCGGTGCGTCCGTTGGTCAGTTTTTTGGCATTTTCCGGATGGGAAGGGTCGATCTGCCAAATATCGTAGCGGTCATAGAGCAAGATAGATTGGTCGCCTTTGCTCCAGCCTGCTGCGCCGTAGGCATTCGGAAAATCCGGGTGATCATCTTCCTCATCGGCAAATGTAACGGCCTTGTTTGTCGTCAGTTGAATGGTTTTATCGGCGACTAAATCATGAGCGAACCAAGCCGTGTCAGGATTAGAGAACCAGTATAAATATTTGCCTTCGGGCGATACGCGCACATTTCCCTGTACCTTTTCTTTAATTAATTTCTTGGAACCGTCTAACGTGCTGATGATATAAGTGTCTTCTTTGGAGTTCCAATCCCAGTGTTGACTCGTATAGCGTGCATCCGAATGTCCCACCACAAATTCCCCGTTGCCTTCGTTCACCAAGTCGGCATCCGAAATGATTTCGCTGCCCAATTGCACCAGCTTTTTGTTTCCTAAATTTACCATCGCCAAATAAGACTTTTTCTTGTCTCGGTCCAGCGATACTTTCTGTTGCGTTTGGAGTTTGGTATCCTGCCAATGCCACACTTCTACGTTCACAATTTCTTCGGGAAGCAGGGTCGTATCTTGGACGATTGGTTTAGGGTTGGTTCCGAAGAATAATTTGGTGCCGTCTTTGGAAAACCGAGGAGTGAATTCACTGCTGATGATCCAGCCTTGCGCCGCCGGTTGGGTAGTTTCATCGGCCAAGCGGGTGGCAACGGCCTCTCCTGTTTTCCAGTAAAACAACTTCGGCAAGCGAATCTGCACCTTGGCATTGGTATCCAGATCTGCTACAAAAGCGAGTTGTTCGCCGTTTTCGTCAAATGACAGTTTTTTGAATTTATGTTTAGCAAGTCCGGCGTGGATCAAAGTCAGTTGATTGGAAGCCGGTTCAAATACATACACACCTGTTTTCGTCGAATCAGCTCCGGTAGAAGCAAAAGCTAACCGTTTTCCGTTTTTAGAGACTTCATACTCCGTCACAAAAGGAAACGCTTTTTCAGCACCGCTTTTCAATTGTCGAACCACCAAGCGATACCCGTTTTCTTCTGATTCTCGTTTGGGGCGTTTGCCGCCGCCTTTTTTGGAAGTGTCCGCTTTCACTTTGGCACTTTCTCCTAAATAGGCCACCCAATCGCCGCCTTTTTCGCCCATTTTAAAAGACTGAACGGTTGGAACTTTGATGAGTTGTTTGGAAGAAAGGGCATAAATACCCAAGGAATCTTTAGGCATGTCGTCCCGTTTCTTTTTAGCACGTTTAGCCTCTTTGGTGACGCTGAGTTGCGGTTTGATCTTAAACACGGCAAATTCAGAATCCGTACTTAATTTCAGACCTTCTCCCCGGGCTACCGAATCTTCCTGATGGGTATTCAGATTATGAAATACCACTTTGCCGTCGCCTTCCTGCGGGTTAAGTGCATAGCCAAACCAAACCCCGTTGTTGCTGATAACACGTTCCGGAATGTCTTTCCAGAAATCATACACATCGTGCGTAAGCGGCTTTTTGACGATGGTCGGAGTAGGAGGCGGTGTGGTCTTTTTGGGTTTTTTCTGAGCGAAAGCCGCCGCAGAAACTCCTCCTAATAACAGAAGCAGCAGATACTTTTTCATCGTTTAGTTTAGAAATCAGGTGTTAGTTAGTTGATTAGGTCAAAGTTCAGAAGTTTGTCGAACCCCTGCCACATTTACTGCTTATTTGCGACGAATAGGAAAAATTCGGCTATGATTTGCGTTATCTGACTTCTAAAGAACAGAAAAGAAGTTGATTTTCTAAAGCTTCAAATTCTTCATCCCACAAGTTATTTTTATGCATGAGGTCTTTTACAACCTGAAAATCATCGTCATTGAGAATATAAGAAGCTACTACTGCACTGTATTCGACCTTGGGTGTGCCTTCATGAAAAAGGTTACGCAATGATTGAACAATCTTATTACGTTTAGGAATTGATTTGATAAGACTTTGATCGTAATCTCTAAGTTTTTCACTTATATTTTCCAACATTTCAATTGCCTTGATACCAATGGCATATCGTTTATTGACCCATAAAATCTGGTCATTCAAATTAAGTATTTCAATACTCAAACGTCCTTTCTCGGTTTTGGGCTTAAAACGAAATACTTGAAAGTAGAGGTGTTCTTTTGGGTCTTCATAACGTGGGTTAAGAATTGGAGCTTTCTTAGTGTCATGGTTGCCTTTTGCTTTATTACATGCACTGCTTATAGGCAAAAGGTTTTCCCATTTAACTACTTCCTTAGGATATAAAGATTTTGGGGCAAAGTGTTCTACTTCAGGATATTTGCCCTCTTCCTGTAGTTTACACTCGGAGAAAGCGCATTTTCCGTTTGACAGGGCTAATAATTGCTTAGCAATGAATTCCTTTTTCCAAACGCTATTGCCCGTTTTCTGAAATTCTTCGGTCAATTGGGCCACTACTTCCTCCGTCAGTTCGGGCGGACAGGCTACGTCTTTCAATCTGATCATACGGTGGTAGGGGCAATGGCTCCCAACTGCAATTTCAGTAATTTGCGTTGACTGCTGGCGGGGTGGAGAAGCAGTAAAAGTTCATCGTAAGCCGATTTAGCTTTCTCATAATTATCACTATCAAGTCCGTCTTCAAATTGATGAAGAAGGTTCAAATAGGTATCTGACAAGGTTTTATCACCAAGCCCCATCAAATCCTGTAAGATTTCTTCGATAGTCCAACCTCTGAATGTGCCAAATTCCTGTCGAATGTGGGTTTGGTTGTCTTCTCCTTTTTCTAAAATAATCAGATTTACGTTTTCTGCCGACTGCACGATTAAGGGGCTGTGCGCTGTAACGACAAACTGAACATTTGGAAAAATTCCGCTCAAATGGCTGATAATTTTACGTTGCCAATCGGGATGCAGGTGTAAATCAATCTCATCAACCAGGACAATGGCCGCGCCCGTGAGCGGATTGTCTAATGTCGGATAGCGTTCAAATAACTTTTTAGCTAAATCTACGACCCAAGCCATGGTGGCTTGGTAGCCGTAGCCTAAGCCTTTTAACCGCACCTTGCCATAATCAGTATCAAAGAGTGCATAATTTTTGATACTGTTGGTATTTGGATCTAATTCGGATTTGAGTTCTATTCCTTTGGCATCAGGCAAAAGTCCGTTTGTTAATACTGTTTTGAGCTTATTTAATACGGTTAAAGCATTTGATATTCCATTTTTGGCTCCGTAGTCTAACTGTAGTAGCCATTCTTCTGCGTTAGCAAGTTCATAGTCATCATAAAATAAACCTCTAATATTTTCTTCAATGGATGGTTCAGAGAGATTCGATATTTTCATTTTTCGAGAAATACCATATCCATAACATTGTAGTTCTTTTATTATATCGAATTCGTTGCCTTGAGGCGAAAATCCATTAGTATTGATTTTATTTTTGTCATTTAGAAAATATCTCCAATTAAATTTAACAGGTTTAAAAGTTTGAAGGACTACTTCTTGTAATTCTGCCTTAATTGAAAACGGCTTAGTTGTATTAAGAGAGTGCCATAAATTTTGTTGATGTAACAGAATAATCGGCATCACACCTATAGTATTTTTACTTCCTATTGAATTGTACACTTCTGCACTCAATCCACCTAAAAGTCTCAATATTGTCGTCTTACCTGTATTATTATTGCCCAAAATAACGTTCCACTGTTGGTAAAAACCGTTGGGCCGAGTAAAAGAAATTTCCTGCTCTCCCTGAAAGCAATTGAAGTCTTTGATGGTGACTTTACTTAGATAAATGCCTTGTGTTTCTTGGCTCATCTGTCCTGTATCTTTTTCGTAAACTTACTCAAAAACGCGTTTTATTGCCAAAATATCTCCAATTTTGCAGGGTAAACCACCAATTTTAAGTTGAACCGAATGAAAATTGCGATTGTAGGTTGCGGAAATATGGGGATGGCCTTTGCCAAATCGTTTTTGCAATATGATTTAGTAAAAAAAGAAAACCTTCTTTTGATTGAAAAAAGTGCCAATCGGGCCGAAACCCTGCGTACTGAAAATACGGGGGTAGTGATCGAAACGGTCAGTCCGCATATCGGTGAATATGACGTAGTAATCTTATCGGTAAAGCCGCAGGATTTTGCCGCAGTGCAGGACGCATTGCGGGAAGTACTGCAACCGCAGCAGGTCGTTCTTTCCATCATGGCCGGGATTCCCATCAGTGTCATTCAGGAAAAACTGGATCACCGATTGGTAATCAGAGCAATGCCTAATACACCGGCGATGCTCGGTATGGGTATTACGGGTTTTTCGGCCGCCAAAGAACTGAGTTTTGCTCAATTATTGAAAGTAGATAATCTTATCAATGCCACCGGTCGTTCCGTATTTTTGGAAGATGAATCCATGTTGGACGCCGTCACGGCCCTGAGCGGAAGCGGACCGGCCTATTTTTATTATTTGGTGAAGGCCATGGTGGAAGCCGGCAAACAAATGGGGTTTGAAGAGTCTATGGCCACCTTATTGGTTAAACAAACCATGTTAGGGTCTTTTCACCTTATTAACAATGCCGATAAAAGTCTGGACGACTTGATCAAAGCGGTGGCGTCAAAAGGAGGAACGACGGAGGCCGCTTTACGTGAGTTTGAAAGCGGAAGCTTAGCACAAACGCTCCAAACGGGAATTTTGGCGGCTGAACGAAGGGCAAAGGAATTATCGAAGGGATAGGGTTAATCAGCAACACTCAGTAAAAATGCTGAACTGAAAAATTTCAAAGACGCATTTTCGTTTTTTTTACATGAAGCACTTTTTACGTACTGCCTTTTTAGTTTTATTCATCATCAACGGAATCGCGGCCCAAAACCCCGCAGCGGTTCGGTTTGTCCGCAATCAGGGACAATGGGATGCGTCGGTTCGTTATCGTGCCGATATTCCGGGAGGGTATTTACTCCTTAAAGAAAAATCGTTGATGTACGTATTTTGGGATACCGATGCCCTGAGCAGCCGGCATGCCGCTGCGGGAAAGGCGTCGGCCGCCCGTCTTTCTGAGGGAATCAACGGACACGCGGTAGAAGTTGCATTTGAGGGGGCCAATTCGGCAGTTCAGGTAAAAGAAGAACACCCCAACGCGGCGAAATTCAATTATTTTATCGGTAATGACCCTTCTCACTGGGCCGCCAATGTGCCGGCTTTCGGAGAGATTGTCTATCACGAGGTTTATCCGGGCATTGATTTTAAAATGTATGCCTTTCGTGAGACTTTGAAATACGAATTTTTGGTAGCTCCCCATGCTGATGCCTCCAAAATCAAGCTGCGTTATCAGGGCAGTAAAGAGTTGAAACTGGCCGACAATCAACTTTCTGTTCAAACGTCCGTCAATTCGTTTCGAGAATTAAAACCTTATACCTATCAAGACGCCGACAACCGCACTCGGGAAATTGCGACGCAGTATCGGTTGGAAGGAGAATATTTGTCGTTTGATTTTCCTAAAGGTTATGATCGCACATTACCGTTGACCATTGACCCGGAACTGGTCTTTTCTACTTTTTCGGGTTCGTTTGCCAATAATTTCGGCCATGCCGCTACCTACGACGAGCAGGGAAACATGTATTCGGTAGGGACGCTGCACTCTTTAGGTACTTTTCCCACCACTGCCGGGGCTTTTCAACGGCAATCGGGCGGTGGGGTAGATATCGCCTTATTGAAGTTCAGCCCGGACGGGACCAAACTCCTGTACGGTACCTATATCGGCGGTAGCGATGTGGACGTTCCTCACAGTATGATTGTCAACAGCAAAGACGAATTGGTGCTGATGGGAACCACGTCTTCCCAAAACTTTCCGGTTACCTCGGGGGCGTATCAAACGCGTTTCGGCGGCGGTACGGCCGTAGCGCCTATCGGCGGCTTTGAGTTTTTTAACGGAAGTGATCTCTTTATTTTAAAATTAAATGCAACAGGTACTGTATTGACCGCAAGTACGCTCGTAGGCGGTAACGGTAATGACGGTATTTGCCGAACGTTTGATTTTAACTTGGTCAATTACGGAGATGAATTCAGAGGAGAAGTAGTGGTAGACAACAACGATAATGTTTACGTAGCTTCTTCGACTACTTCTACCAATTTTCCTTTGGTAAATCCTATCAGTACGGCTTACGGAGGCCGCCAAGATGCGGTCGTGTTTAAATTGAGTCCCGATCTGAAGTCGCTGATGGCCAGTACTTATTTGGGCGGTACGGCTCCTGATGCCGCTTATGGGCTTAAATGGGCACCGTCCGGAGCGCTGTACGTAACGGGGGTGACGCGAAGTTCAAACTTGCCCGCCAAAACCGGTGCTTTCAAAAACGTGCTCTCCGGTTCGGAAGACGGTTTTTTAGCCAAGTTTGCCAACGATAAATTGGAACAACTGACTTATTTAGGAACAGACAGTTCGGATGTAGCTTATTTGGTAGATGTGGATTCGGAAGAAAATGTCCATGTATTCGGATTGACGCGCGGACGCTATGCTGTTACGGCCGGTACGTATGTCAATGCCAATGCCGGACAATTTATTCATGCTTTGGATAAATCGTTGTCCAAAACTGTATTTTCAACCACCATAGGCTCGTCACGGGCGCGACCTGACATGACACCCACCGCTTTTTTAGTGAATGAATGCGGTAATATTTATTTGTCCGGGTGGGGGGGGATCGTCAACAGCCGAAACGGCTACAATCCGACCAGTAATACGGTAGGGCTGCCCGTTACGCCCGATGCTTTTCGTCAAACCACCACCGGCAGCAATTTCTACATTGCCATTTTGGAAAAAGGGGCTAAATCGTTGCTTTACGGGACGTTTATCGGAAGCACCGTTTCCAGTTCGGATGGTGACCACGTAGACGGCGGTACCAGCCGTTTTTCTAAAAACGGCGTGATTTATCAGGCAACCTGTGTATGCCGACAGGCCAATTTTCCGTCTACGCCTAATGTTTGGTCGGTCAATCGTAATAATCAGGATTGCAATAATGCCGCTTTTAAATTTGACATTGACCGCTTGAAAGCCGATTTTGACCCCTATCAGGGTTTGACGAAAGGAGTAGTGTCGGGCTGTGCCCCGCTGACACTTGATTTTGTGAATACGAGCGAAGGCGGAAAAACCTATACTTGGGATGTGCAGGGAAATAATATCTCACGCGACCCCTTGAAAGCTACTTATACGTTTACCCAACCGGGCGAATACCGAGTGACCTTGCGAGCCTTCAATCCGTTGGTGTGTCGGGGGCAGGATGTTGTGACTAAGATCATCAAAGTAGGGGTAAGTAAAGCCAAAGCAAGCGGTGATACCACCGTGTGCAGCAATGTCGGTGTACCGTTGCGGGCGGAAGGCGGTCTCAAATATGCCTGGACCCCAACGGCAGGGTTGAGTAATCCTAACATAGCAAATCCGGTCGCCAAAGTCAGTGCTACAACCAATTTTATTTGCACCATTACCGATTCAGCCTGTACGGTGACCCGCAATGTGACCGTCACGGTCAATAACAATAAGCCCGATTTCAACGCACTCAAAGATACGACGATATGCAGTGGTCAGAGTGCTGTCCTGACCGCTCTGGGCAGTGCGACAAGATACCGATGGACGCCTTCGCTGACGCTGAGTGATTCGGTAGGGACGCGCGTGGTGGCAAGACCTGTACAAACTACCGTTTATACCGTCACCGGGGTTTATGCCGACGGTTGTTTGCCTCAAAAAATCATTACGGTGAAGATTGATAACTCTAAACCGGATTTTCAGGTGACGCCCGATACCACCATCTGTGCCGGGCAAAGTGCTCAATTGTTAGCCCAAGGAGCCGAAACTTTCCGTTGGGCGGTGGCTCCTACTTTGTCGGATACGACCATTAAAAACCCGGTGGCTAAACCTACACAAACGACCACTTATACGGTAACAGCCACTTACCCGGATGGCTGTAAACCGCGCAAAACGGTAACGGTCACTGTCGAACGAGGGCCGCAAAACGTAAATTTTGACGTGGCTCCTGTGTATGCCTGCGGTGAGCCTACCACCTTACAGTATGTCAACCGTACCTCAGGTGCCACGCGGTATGAATGGGATTTAGGGAACGGTACCCAATCATTGGCGGCCACCCCGGCGGCACTGAAGTATGCCCAAAACGGAACCTATCAGGTCACGTTGCGGGCTTATTCCCCCCGCGGGTGTGAAAGCTCGGTAACGCAGTCGGTAGCGGTATTGAATTTAGATAAGATCCCTAACGTAATTACCCCCAACGGAGATCGGAAAAATGATACGTTTGTGATCGGAATTCCCAATGCTCAGGTAGAAATTTATAATCGCTGGGGCAAACGCGTTTTTGTCAGCAACAACTATGGGGACGATTGGGGAAAGGATGTCCTGAACGGGACTTATTTTTACCAATTGACCTTGTCGGGCAATGTCCAATGTAAGGGCTGGGTGCAAGTACTTCAATAATAAAAAAAGCGGCTCAAAGGCCGCCTTTTTTATTTTGGACAGCACGTCAGACCGTAGGTCAGACTTTGGCAGTTAATCATCGCTGCGGCGGCCCATTAAGAGGCTGACGTAATACATTAAGTTGGCTAAGGCGCCTAAAGCGGCTACTAAGTAAGTCATGGCAGCCCACCAAAGGGCATCTTTCGCCATTGCATGTTCATTGCGATTCACTACGCCCCGCTGTTCTACCCAAGCCAATGCCCGACGACTTGCGTCAAACTCGACCGGCAGAGTAATCAAGGCAAAAAGCGTTACGCCTAAGTTGGCCACTACCAAAATGGTCAATAAGGTAGTACTCACAATGCCTTGGTTATAAAAAATGAACCCTCCGATAAACAGCATCGCCATGTTGAAAATATTGAGGATATTGCTGCACACCTGTACCACAGGTACTAATGCTGAACGCATTTGTAAAGGAGCATAGGCCACTTTGTGCTGTACCGCGTGCCCGCATTCATGGGCTGCTACGGCCGCTGCCGACACGCTTCGTCCGTGATAAACATCTGCACTGAGGTTCACGGTTTTGTCTGCCGGGTTATAGTGGTCGGTGAGCATCCCTTCTACTTGTGTGATACGTACATCATAGATACCGTTATCGCGCAGCATTTGGGAGGCAATCTCACTGCCGCTCATACCGTTCATGAGCCCTACCTGCGAATACTCCGTAAATTTGCTCTTCAAACGCCACTGGACAAACATTCCAATGACCATAAATACGAGCCCGATTAAAATTAATCCACCCATTTTGTTAGATTTTGTTAATTTCAGGTTGATTTTTTAGATTTTCCAATAGCACTTTTGTAGGTTTAAAGCTACTCAAAATCCCCAAAATCTACTTAAAATCGCTGTTAATAACTGTTTTTTATCTTCTCGATCAAGGAAGTAGTAGAATAACCTTTTACTAATGAAATGGTTTTTACTGCTCCTCCTCTTTCTATGACAAAATCCGCGCCAACGATATTCTGTACGGTATAATCATCTCCTTTGACCAAAATATCAGGACAAATTGTCTGAATGAGCTCCAAAGGAGTGGGTTCATCGAACAAAATGACAGTATCCACAAACGAAAGTGCTGCCATGAGCCGGGCGCGGGCGTATTCGTTGACGACCGGACGAGACGGGCCTTTCAATCGGCTGACGGAGGCGTCGGTGTTCAGTCCCAAAACGAGCTTGTCGCCTAAAGCGCGGGCTTTTTCTAAGTAGTCAATATGACCTAAGTGGACAATATCGAAGCAGCCGTTGGTAAATACTATTTTTTTGCCTTCGGCTTGCCAATGACGGGCGGTTTGGGCGGCATCTTCCCAAGATAAAATTTTGTCGGCGGTGTTTGACATGGTTTGTTTCCTTAAAAATGACACAAATAAAGCGGAAAGACAGAACGACGAACCTTAACTGTTCACTTCTGATTTCTCACTTCGTACGACTGATTTAGGGCTTTTTACCAACGTGATGATAAAAGAAATCCCGCCTAAGATCAGCATCAGAATCATCTGTGTTCCGTGGATATACGTGGCCAAAGCCAATCCGTTTTCTTTCGATAACCCGTACAACACCAAGGCACTGCTCACCAAAATATGATAGGGGCCGATTCCGCCCTGTACCGGAGCCGACATGCCCAAGCCGCCCATGATCAGCACGGTAAGTCCGGCCAACATCGTCAGCCCGGAAGATTCGGGCAATACAAAAAAGCATACATAAGAGCTGAGAAAATACATCGTCCAAATCAGCCCGGTATGGAAAACAAACAGCCCCGGACTGCGTAATTTGCGAACGCTCAGGAGCCCGTCTATTAACCCGAGTACAAATCCTTCTATTTTGGCAAAGAGCGAATTCTGACGCAGACGGTCGGCGTTTTTTCGATAAAACCACCAAGCAGCTGCTAAAAAGCCTATTCCTACTACTGCCAATCCGGCGAGAAAGGCTATTTGACTGCCGCCGTTTCCTTTACCCAATCCCAGTTTTTCGCCAAAAAGACTCATGAAGAAATCGCTCAAACGGCCGAATTCGAGGACAAAAGCAAGTCCGATCAAACAAAGAAGCGTTACTACATCAAAAACGCGCTCGGCCACTACGGTCCCGAAACTTACATTGATGGGGACTTTTTCGAGACGGTTGAGCGTGCCGCAACGCGTCACCTCACCCGCGCGGGGAATGAGTTGATTGGCAAAGTAGCCCGTAAAAACAGCCACGGTAGCATCAAAAGCAGAGGGGCGGTAGCCGAGCGGTTCGAGCAGCATATTCCAACGGGCAGCGCGACTCCAAGCGGCAATGATGGTAAAAAGGGTCACTAAAATAAGCCAACTGTGATTGGCATTTTGGAATTTGGCCCACATGGCTGCCAAATCCATGTCTTTAAAAACGTACCACATCAATCCTCCCGCTACGGCGAGCGAAAGGCAGTATTTGAGAATATTCTTCATAGTTATCAGTCCACAGTCCACACTCTACAGTCAATGGTCAAAGGTAAAGAATTCAGTTTTACCGCAGGCTATCGACCGCAGACTGCCGACTATTCCACTATTTTATTGTTTTCGTCGGGAAAAACGACTTTGGGTTTGAATGTTTTTGCTTCCTCTTCGGTCATCATTCCGTAAGAAATGATGATAACTACATCTCCTACCTGTGCTTTGCGCGCCGCGGCCCCGTTCAGACAAATGATGCCCGTATTTCGTTCACCTTTAATGACATAGGTGATCAGTCGCTCGCCGTTGTTATTATTCACTACGTGGACTTGTTCATTCTCCAATATCCCCGCGGCTTCCATCAGCGCTTCATCAATCGTGATGCTGCCTACGTAGTTTAATTCGGCTTGAGTAACCTTAACGCGGTGGATTTTGGATTTAAAAATGGTAACAAACATGGCGGAAAAATTAATAAATAGTCAGAATGACGTTTTTCAAAAAACGGCACTCGGATAACCTTGAAACGGCGGGCAAAGTTCACCTTAAAAAACCACATTATCAATCAGTCGTACTTTCCCCAGATAAGCCGCTATACAGAGCGCTGTCTCACCGACGGGTTGGAGCGCCTCCACCGACTGAAGGGTAAGAGCATGGACAATACTGAAGTATTCTGACTGAAAAGACGGTTGTCGGGCAAAATGGGCAGCCACTGCGGCCTGTACTTCCTCCGCAGATTGGCCGGCAATTAAAGCGTCTTTTGCCAAACACAGCCCCGAATAAATATGGCCGGCTATGTTTCTTTCTTCCGAAGTCAGATTTCGATTGCGCGACGACATCGCCAAACCGTCCGGTTCACGCAGGGTAGGACAAACGTGAAGTTCTATTTGGAAACCTAAGTCAATCATCATCCGACGGATCACCGCCACTTGTTGCAGATCTTTTTGACCGAAATAGGTCCGGTCGGGTTGGACGATATTAAAGAGTTTGGCTACCACAATGCCTACCCCGTTGAAATGTCCCGGCCGAAATTTGCCTTCCATAACGTGTTCCAAATCGCCGAAATCAAATTTAAGAACGGGTTTGTTAAAAGCGTCAGTCGGTTTTGAACCGACCGACGCCTGTCCATACATTTCTTCGGCAGAAGGCGCAAAAACCACATCACAGCGGGCCATGTCCAACATCGCACAGTCGGCTTCCAAGGTACGCGGATACCGTGCCAAGTCATCAGGGTTGTTAAACTGAATCGGGTTGACAAAAATGCTGCATACCGTAACATCATTGGCCGAACGAGAGGCTTCGATTAAGGACAAATGCCCCGTATGCAACGCCCCCATAGTAGGCACAAACCCGACAGTTTTGCCTTGCAATCGTTGCAACAATAAGAAATAACGGAGGTCGGTGATCGTATGGAAAACTTGCATAGTGGCGGAGAAAGTTTTTGCGAATTTACAGAAATAACCCGGTATGTCAGAGGGTTGGCCTAAAGCCTGAATGGGTAAATGAACGATTCCGTTTAGGTTTAAATTTTATATTTGTGCAGGCGACTCAACAGCTCTTGTTTTGGCAGTTGGCTCAAACGTCTGACTGAAAACCGCATGATTTACCTCGACAATAACGCTACCACTAAAATAGACCCGCTCGTGTTGGAAACGATGATGCCGTTTTTGACCGACAATTTTGCCAATGCCGCCTCTACCCACCTTTTTGGCGTAGGAGCCAATGAGGCCGTTAAAAAAGCCCGTCAGCAAACGGCAGATTTGATCGGGGCCGAAGTACACGAGATCGTTTTTACTTCGGGGGCCACCGAAGCCATCAATTTGGCGATCAAAGGCGTAGCCGAACAGTACCAAACCAAAGGCAAACACATCATCACCGTCCAAACCGAGCACTCCGCCGTGCTGGACGTATGCCGATACCTCGAAACCAAAGGATTTGCGGTAACGTATCTGCCCGTACAACCCGACGGTCTCATTGATTTGGAGATACTGAAAGCAGCTATCCGTCCGGATACGATGTTGGTTTCGGTCATGGCCGTCAATAATGAAATCGGGGTGATACAGCCGCTGAAGCAAATCGCGGACATGGCGCACCAAGCCGGGGCTTTGTTTATGACCGACGGAACGCAGGCGGTGGGAAAGTGGCCGCTACATGTGGATAACTTGGGGATAGACCTACTGACGCTCTCGGCACATAAATTTTACGGTCCCAAGGGCGTGGGGGCGCTGTTTGTACGACAGCGACGACCGAATCGCGTCAAACTGGAAGCCCTCCTGCACGGGGGCGGTCACGAAGGCGGCAAGCGCTCCGGCACGCTCAACGTAGCAGGCATTGTGGGTATGGGTAAAGCCGCTGAACTCGCTCAAAAATACCTCAAAGCCGATGCCGAACGCGTAGGGAAACTGCGTGACACGCTCGAAAACGAACTTTTGCAAATGGCGGGAACGCGCTTGAACGGAAACCGTGAAAACCGCCTTTACAACGTCACCAACCTCCTTTTTGAAGGCTGCGACTCCGATGCGCTCATCATTGGTTTGGAAAATATCGCCGTATCCAACGGTTCGGCCTGTACTTCGGCTTCCATTGACCCGTCTCACGTACTGATGGCTTTGGGAATGACCGAAATCGAGGCTTTTTCGTGCCTTCGGTTCAGCTTGGGCCGTTTCAATACCGCCGACGAAATCCCGCCGGTGGTAGAGGCAGTGAAGAGGGTAGTGGGGCAGTTGCGAGCGATGAATTTTTAGGTAATCTTTGGAGATGGAAATGCAACAACAATTTACACATATCTCAGGACTGATTGCTGAGGCAAAGAAACGGGCTTTTCAGGCAGTCAATAAAGAGTTAGTAGGTCTGTATTGGCAAATTGGTGAATATGTGAGCCGACAAGTAGCTTCTAAGGCTTGGGGTAAATCTATAGTAAGGGAATTAGCCGTTTTTATTCAAAAAAACGAGCCAAACATCAAAGGGTTTTCTCCGCAAAATCTTTGGCGGATGAAGCAGTTTTATGAGGCTTACAAGGATTCTCCAAAACTCTCCACACTGTGTAGAGAAATCAGTTGGTCGCATCATAGACTGATTTTGGCGAGTAAGACTCTTGAAGAAAGAGAATTTTATCTACAAATGTCAGTCAAAGAAAAATGGTCTTATCGTGAATTGGAAAGGCAAATAAATTCGGCTTATTTTGAACGAGTAATGATTGCTAACGAAAAAATCGCACCGCCGGTGCGAGAATTGTCTCAAGATGTAATCAATTCATTTAAAGACACTTATGTCATTGAATTGCTTGGTTTGCCTGAGCATCACTCTGAAAAAGACCTCCGAACAGCAATCGCCCAAAATATCACTAAATTTTTATTGGAATTTGGAAGGGACTTTGCTTTCATGGGCGAACAATATCCCATACAGGTAGGAAATCAGGATTTTGTCATTGATCTTGTTTTTTATAATCGAAGTCTTAATTGCATTGTGGCCATAGAACTGAAAATAGAAAAATTCAAACCTGAATATTTGGGCCAACTTAATTTCTACTTAGAGGCACTTGACCGCGATGTACGTAAACCCCACGAAAACCCAAGCATTGGTATTTTACTCTGCAAAGGAAAAGACGATACCGTTGTGGAGTACGCACTAAGTCGAAGCCTTTCGCCTACTTTGGTGGCTGATTATCAAACGAAACTCCCTGATAAAAAACTATTGCAGGCCAAATGGGAAGAGATTTTGGCAAGCTTGGAGGATAGCTAAAGATTTTACTTAGTTTGGGATATTTCAATACCGCCATTGAATTCCGTGGTTTATGTTAGACGAAAATACAGCGTAACCTCAAGTTATCCTCTTTGTCATGTAAGCGTCTGAAATCGTTGTAGGAAGGGAATCATGCGTTAAAAACGCATAGTTCAGATGTTCGCGTTACAAACGCAAACCGGCTGGGTAATTCCGCCGGTGGTAGAGGCAGTGAAGAAGGTAGTGGGGCAGTTGCGGGCAATGAGTGGAAGCTAAACAAATGTTTTCACTCTTTTGTCACGCTGTAAGCGTCTGAAATCGTTTTAGGAAGGGAATCTCATGCGTTACAAATGCATCCTTCAAAGGTTCATCCCGAAGGTTTTCGGGATAAACGCAAACCAACCGGACTGCTTAAAATAGATTTCCAAAAGGAATCAGGCAGCCAAAGCCGGCTGTGAGGTTTCAACGACAAATAAAGATTCCCCCAAAACGCTTTCGATCTTTGCCAATGAGCGTAAGGTAAAATTGTGAGTTCCACTCAGCCATTTGCTGATTTCAGGTTCGGTTTTGCCCAGCATCTGCGCTAAATCTTTCTGTTTAAGCCCCTTTGCTTCCAATATGCGTACAATCCGAGTAGCTATTGCCATCGAAAAGTCTACAAACAAGACCTGTTCTTTAGGTGTCTCAGTCAATAACTCAGATAACAGATTGCCTATGTTTTCCTGTTCAAATTGCTTTTTCATACGTTTCTACAGTATAATTTCAAAATTATCATCTTGTTCTAACTCTTTGTAAAGCAGGCGTATATATCTATCTCTGATAGCTTCGTCTACTTTACGGGCCAACCGATTGGCCAGTGTAAAATGCTTCGCGCACAATGGGCAGTCCTGAGCTTTTTGGGTGGTTTTAAGGTCACCGTTTAAAAGTATCACTACCGAGTCACTTAATCGAATACAATACAGCCGCACTCCATAATCTTCAATATCCACGTAGTGAAAATGAGGCGGAGGCAATGCCGAAGCTGCATTTTCGTGCCGAAAAAAGTGTTTCTGTGCGCCGTATTTAGTGCCAATATTTTGAATGATACGAATGAGTTCACCCGGTTGCTCCAATGTTTGTTGCTGTGACTTCATTCGTACCAAAAAATCAGCAAACTCGCTGCGGGTATTTTCTTCGAGCCGAATGCTGTAAAAGGTTACTTTCGATAAACGTAAATCCGGGAGTTCGATGATTTGTGCGTACTTCAACTTAACTTATAAATTAATTTCAAAGATAGCCATGTTTCAAAACTTCACAAATAGCTATCCAAAAATTATTTAGGATTTGCAGATACTCTTTGTCACGCTGTAAGCGTCTGAAGTCGTTTTGGGAAAGGAGTCATGCATTACAAACGCATAATGCCGTGGTTCGTCCCGAAGGCTTTCGGGATAAATGCAAACCGGCTTGGGCACAAAGGTCATAAATATCAAAACTCTACTTTTAATTTTAAATGACCTCCAAGCCCTTCCTGTATGATACGAAAAAGCGTAGAAAGACGAATATCAGAAGCGTCATTTTCAATACGTGAAATGTAAGATTTGTTGGTTCCTATTTTGGCGGCCAACTCAGCTTGGGTCATATTTTTGCTCTTGCGGGCTTCTTCTATCAAGACCCCAATCTTGAAAGCTTCATAGCGTTGTTCCCAGTTTTCTCGTGCCTCAGTACCAATAGGGCCGTATTTTAGGTCTAAAATATCTTCTAAAGAGGTGGTGTTAGGATTGTTTTTCATCGAAATACGCTTTTTTAATTTTTTCTGCTTTTTCTAATTCCTGTTTGGGTGTTTGTTGAGTTTTTTTCTGAAAAGCATTCCCCAACACTACAAGTTGCCCTTCATCAAAAAAACAAAAGATACGATAAATATTGCTGCCTACCTGCACTCGTATCTCAAAAAGTCCATCGGTGCCTTCAAGGTACTTGAAATACTTCTCAGGAATAACAGGTAAATCCCGAATTAATGCCAAAGTCCACTCGATTTTTTCCTGTACTTTGGCATTTTGGACTTGGTAAAAATCTAAAAAGTAATTCTTGTAGGCAACAACTTTTCTCATTCAACTCTTATTTATGTTGTAAAGTTGCTTAATTAGACAACTTTTTCCAATATTAGTCGGTGTTTAATTTAAAGAATAGATTCTTTTTTGTGATGTAAGTACCTCATAAATTGTAGAATAGCGAACATCATAGTCATAGAAGCCGGACTGCCAAAGCAGGCGATATAGTGGTAGAAAGTGAATGTAAAACCGGTGGAGGCCTAAAGTCTTCTTCTTTGTTACGCTGTAAGTGTGTGAAATTGTTGTAGAAAAGGAATTATACGTTGCAGACACACTTTTCAGAGGTTTGCTTTGGGTGTATTTGGACTCAAGCAAACCAACCATCCAACAGCCCCGGCGGGGCGTAATCTTGGTTCGCGTTGCAAACGCAAACTAACTGCAAAAAACCAACTTGGTAATTTGATACATATGCGTATTAAATTGATTTCTCGCTATTCTTGATAAAAATTACTGAATTGAGTGAGCGACATGAGTGCTATTTGTGGAAAACCTATTTCCGTTAAAACGTTAAAATGACCATCGTTAGTCACTAAAAGTGCACCGGCGGCAAAAGCACAATCGCAATACTTGTTATCATCAGGGTCATTAGCAATGAGTTTCAAATCATAGTAGATTTCGTATTTTTCAACGAATGGATGAACCATCAAAAAATTGAGCACGTTTTCAGCAACAACAACTCCTGCCTTTTGCTCTAAAATTTCACGGTACTCCAACAAAATATCATTTGAAACACAGAGTATTAAATCGCCTGCAATAATGGCATCAAAAATCCAACGAAACTGGGATTTCTTGCCGATGATAGCAATGAAGATATTGGTATCAATGACTACCTTTAAGGCGGTTGTGCTCATTTGTCCAGTCAGTCAT
This sequence comes from Spirosomataceae bacterium, assembly GCA_046329125.1. Lineage (GTDB taxonomy): Bacteria > Bacteroidota > Bacteroidia > Cytophagales > Spirosomataceae > Runella. The sequence goes on from JAXLVD010000016.1 coordinate 42,718, forward strand.
GTCTTGTTCGGTCAACCCTTTTGCTTCCCATACTTCATCCATGACCTCGGTGGCTTTTTGGGCAAAGTAGTTGCCAAGCATCCCTTTTATTTCCAACAATTGTTCATCGCTTAGGTTGTTGGCGTATAGTTTGAGTAACTCTGCCTGCAAATTGCTCATAGGTTTTGTTTGAGTAGCCGCCATAAGAATTAGTGATTTATTTTAGACGAAAATACAGCGTAACTCCAAATTATCCTAATTTTCCTTCTTTGTCACGCTGTAAGCGTCTGAAATCGTTTTGGGAAAGCACCAGACGTTAAAAACGCATCTTTCAGAGGTTGGTGACAAAGGCTTTTAGGCTAAACACAAAACAGCGTGGGCAGCCCCGGCGGGGCGAAATCTTGGTAGAAAAAAATAATTCTCCCCACCCATGAAACCCCGTAGGGGTGGTATAAGGGGCGTTAATTTGTCACGCTGGAAGCGTCTGAAATCGTTTTGAGAAAGGTGTCATGCGTTAAAAACGCATCATTCAAAGGTTCGCGTAACAAACGCAAACCAACGGGGACCCTGAAATCCATAGTTCACCGTTTTCAAAAACTTGATACATAACGTAGCTATCTCCTTGTTTTCCAATGGCCACATCACCTTCCCATTTCAGAGGATATATAATTTCTTCACTCATTTTTTAAACACATTTTTTCGATGCCATTCAAAATTAGCCAACGACGGCCAGAAATCCTTGTCAGAAGGCAATGCGATTGTTTTGCCTTCGATTTTTGAGAAACTGTACTCGCTATTGGTGTTTTCTTTAAAAGATTGAGAAACTATGACTTCGTAATTTTCATTGACCGAAATTAGACCTCTATCAAAAGCGCGATGGAGATTGGGACAAAGGGCAATTCCGTTTGTTAAACTGTTATCAAAATCCTTTGCAAATGGAACAATGTGACAAGCATCTACCATAGTAATTGTAAAAAGGGCTGACACACGAAGGTCTGAAACACAGCAAGTTTCATTATAAATCTTAATTACTTCACGTCTAAAAATTGTGCCTCGGTTATAGACTTCGATTTGATATGTTTCGGGGTCAAGACGTTTTTTGAGGTTTAGTAACTTGGTTTTGTATTCAGCGGAAGGTTCATAAACTTCGTTTTTTAAATTATCTAAATAGCCATCTTCTTGATTTTCAATTCCCTGTGTAGATTGCTGAGGAAAGTACGTCTTTAAGACCATTTGTTTTAAAACTTCTCGACTTTCTTTATTTAAAAGCAATGAGGCCAAATTTGGGTCAATTTCAGCATAAGCAACGGCGGCACTCAAATTACCAAAACTTCGCATGGAGCCTGGGTTTTCAATCCAAATTTCACAACCAACATTAGGGATCAATTGCCACCAATTTCCCTTTTCACCCGACAGATGGTAAAATGGTAACGCAAATCGCTGGTCGTGGCCGGTCGTTACAAGTTGATTCCAAAAGACTGAAAAAGAATGAGTTAATTCAGGTGTAATAAAAATTCGATTGTCATTGATTCGACCCGATTCATATTCATGGATAACAGAAAGAAGTAAGATGGGCTTGTGAGGAGCACCGCCTTTTTTTGAATCACGGTGAAGATGCATGAGGGCGTGAATGAAGTAGTCTAATCGTTTATCCATTTTAGTGACTTGCCTTACTGAAATCGGGTTTTATACAAAGTTGAATAATTCTTCGCGTTAGTAAAGTAATCAAAAAAACACCGCACTTACGCGATACGGCTTCGTTTTTCGTTTTTAGCGTATCTTTGGCCGAAAATCCGGACTGTATGAAGTCAAACCTCACGCGCATTTTTCTTTTTATCGGAATTCTGATCGGAATCAACGTCTTATCCGCCTTTGTGTTTTTTCGGTGGGACCTCACGCAGGAAAAACGCTATACCATCTCGGACGCTACCAAAAAATTACTCCGAAATTTAGACGGGCAAGTGGTCGTGAAAGTGTACCTCAGCGGCGATTTTCCGCCCGGTTTTGAACGATTGGAACGGGCGATTCAGGAAACATTGGCGTCGTTTGCTGATGAGGGTGGGGCCAATTTGGCCTATCGGTTCATTGAGCCCAAAGACCCGAAACTTCAGGAAGAACTCATTAGCAAAGGCCTGATTCCTACCAATTTGTTTGCCAACGAAGACGGCAAGCGCACCGAAAGGCTGGTGTTTCCCGGGGCCATTTTATTATACGAAGGAAAAGAATACCCGGTACAACTGCTGAAAGGCAATAAATCGGCTTCCTCCGAAGAACAGTTGAACCAATCGTACGAAGGGGTGGAGTTTGAATTGGCTTCGGCCATTCGTCGGCTGACCCAAAAAGAGCGTAAGCGCATCGGTATTTTGGTGGGGCATACGAAGGTGCCGCCCCCGCGTTTTTCGGATTTTTTGGCCAATCTTCAACAAAATTACGATCTCTATTTTGACGTTCAGAATCCCGATTCGTGGGAGAAAGGCGATCTGTTGGTCATTCCCAAACCCGATACGCCGTTTACCGACGAAGAAAAATACCGATTGGATCAGTTTGTCATGCGCGGGGGAAGACTCCTCATTTTTGCCGACGGCGTGCGGGTCGACAGTGTGAGTTTGGAAGGGACCTTTGCCCAACCGATGGCGTTGAATTTGGACGACCTGCTGTTTAAGTACGGTTGCCGCATCAATCAAAACTTGGTGAAGGATTTGAGTTGTGCCATGATTCCGCTCAACGTGGGCAATATGGGCGACAAACCGCAGATCAAACCGATGCCTTGGCGCTTTTTTCCGTTGATCAACACCTTCGGTAAACACCCCATCGTCCGAAATTTGGATGCTTTGTACACTCGTTTTCCGAGCACGATTGATACCGTAGTCGCCGAGGGAATCAAAAAAACGCCCCTTTTACTGACCTCACGCTATACTCAACTCCGCAAAGCGCCCGTCTTGGTAGGCTACAACGAAGCGCGTCAACAGCCCGACCCCCGCGAGTACAATGCCGGGGAGAAACAAATTGCGGTATTATTGGAAGGGGCTTTCACCTCGCTGTTCAACAATCGCCTTTTACCGAATGACCCCCGTGCGGCGTCGTTTGTAGGAAAAAGCAAACCTACCCGGATCATTGTGGTTTCGGACGGGGATTTGATTGTGAATGATGTGGACTACAAACGCAACAACGCCCCGCTGCCGTTAGGCTATGACCGCCTGTCGGGAAATACCTTTGCCAACAAAGATTTTGCGCTCTATGCGATTGATTACCTGGCCGATGCAGAAGGACTCATTACGGCCCGTAACAAGCAAGTGACGCTGCGACCGCTCGACAAACTGCGACTCAACGAAGAACGCACCCAATGGCAATGGCTGAATATCGTAGGGCCTTTGGTGCTGATAGGTATTTTGGGGGGAGTGTGGCAATGGCGTCGCAAACGAAAATACGCGGCCGTATAAGAATTTATTTGGCGGCGCCGGTCTCAAAATCCAACACTTCTACGGTTTTTTGGTAAAGGGCATACGCCTGTTCGGGGGTGGCTCCGATGCTTGTCATGCCCAATTTGCCGTGTTCAGAAACGGCGCCCATCAAATGAAAAAATACCCCCTCCTGACGGACACTGTCGTAATATAGTCCGTGAAACACGATGATGTCCAAAAGGTCTTGGGGGGTCAGGCCGCGATAAGCTTCTTTTTTTAAATTGTCGGTGGCAAAATAATACCTTACCTGACCATTAGGCATGATGTAGCGGCATTGCTCAGGAACGTATCGGCCATCGGTCAGAAATTGCAGCATTAAATAAGGGTGAGTGGTGCCTCCTTTGCGAAGATTGATCTCAATGGCGTAATGTTCCCAACCGGCGTCGGTTTTTACGGAAATAAAATCAATGCCGAAACGCCCTAATCCGCCTTTATCGCGCAGGGCTTGGGCTACTTTTACACCTATGTTGCAGAGTTTCTGTTGATACTCCGGATTGGCGGGAAAAGTACAGCCCAAAAATACCTGCCCCGATTCACCTCCCAACACTTGGTCGTGCGTGGAAATCACGCTGATCTCGCCCGACGGTTCGATGCGGCATTGAACAGAGGGCGATGTTTTGGTGTCACCTTCCACAAATGCCTCGACAATCCCTTGCATTTGAGTGAGTTTTTCGACAAAATGCGGGTAGGTAAGGGCTGCATCTACAAACCGTATTCGTTTCGGTAATTCCTGCCGAATCCATTTTTCAAGATTGGTCTCTGAGGCGTTTTCAAAAGAAAACACAGCATTCCCTTCGCCCGAAAAACCGTCGTTGAGTTTGATGACCGCTTTTTTGAGGTGTGGGTTTTGCCGTTTTAAACCTGTCAATGATTGCACTAACTCCCGTTCATTGTGTATATCTTCAAAACCTTCCGGCAAGTTCACCCCGGCTGTTTTGAACAATTGCCGACTGCCGCTTTTCGACCCCCAATAGTACAATTCAGGAGGAGTGGCAAACATAGGAATACCAAGCCGGACAGCGAGGGAGCGTTCGGCGGCCGTGACATTAAAACAAACCAAATGCGCCGCCACACCCGTAGGGATAGCCCGACGAATTCGTTCTATCAGCCGAGGTCGCTCCAATATCTTGCCCGTAAGTGTTTTGGCGGAGGTGTCGTTGCAATGAAGCAGTGTGAGCCGTTCGCGGGCGTGACGTCCCGGAACGCCCGGCAACAGGTGCAGGTAGTAATCAATGATAGCCGGGTCAAGGGCGTGACTTGTAACGTAGATCAAGCGCGTTTCGGGCTTTCGCAGCAGCATCAGCAGGCAAAGCAGCCGTTCTTCGTAATGGTGATGGCCCGCAATTTTAGTCAACATCTCCTCGTCAAGCGACAGCCCTGGCACTACTACCACTGCCCGTGGTTGGTTGTCGTCCGACCATATTTCTGTGTATTGACGGTGTAATTGCGCTTGCAGTTCCGAAAAAACGGCAGATTCTTCCTCACTTTCGCTCAGCGGAAAGGGGGGCGGTTCAAAAATTCGTTTAGAAGTCGGAGTTTGCACAGCGTTAAAATGAAAAACCTGACTCACATTTTAGCTGATGAAAGTCAGGTTTGTGGAATAATGCCAAAAACGTTGCCGAAAACTGTCAGGCCGCTGCCGTTTCTTCTTCGACCACGTCTTTTTCTACGCGCAGGTTATCAATAATGAACCGTTGTCGTTCGGGGGTATTTTTGCCCATGTAGTAGGTCAGCAGTTTGGGGATAGTCGCTTCTTTCTCCAAAATGACCGGCTCCAATCGAATGTTTTCGCCGATAAATTTCCCGAATTCTTCCGGTGAGATTTCGCCCAGCCCCTTAAAACGAGTGATTTCTACTTTTTTATTCCCGCCGAGTTTTTTGATCGCTTTCAGGCGTTCTTCCTCGCTGTACGAATAGATCGTTTCCTTATGATTGCGGGGGTTACGGATTCGGAAAAGCGGCGTTTGTAAAATGTACACGTGGCCGTTGCGTACCAGATCGGGGAAAAATTGTAAGAAGAACGTCAGCATCAGCAGGCGAATGTGCATTCCGTCGACATCCGCGTCGGTGGCAATGACAATTCGGTTAAAACGCAGGTTTTCCAAGCCTTCTTCGATATCCAAAGCGTGTTGGAGAAGATTGAATTCTTCGTTTTCATACACTACTTTTTTAGTCAGGCCAAAGCAGTTGAGCGGTTTTCCCCGCAAACTGAACACGGCTTGGGTCTGTACGTTTCGTGCTTTCGTAATGGAGCCGCTGGCCGAATCCCCTTCTGTAATGAACAGAGTTGTTTCGTAACGCTCATCCGATTTGACGTCCGTCAGGTGATTTCGGCAATCGCGCAGTTTTTTGTTGTGCAGACTGGCTTTTTTCGCACGTTCATTGGCCAATTTTTTAATACCTGCCAATTCTTTTCTCTCCCGTTCCGATTGTTCAATGCGTTTTTTCAGGGCTTCCTTCACTGCGGGATTCATGTGAAGATAGTTATCCAACTTAGCCTTCAGAAAATCATTGACAAACGTACGAACCGTAGGGCTGTTGGGGTCGGGGGAAATGTTGTTGGAGCCCAACTTGGTTTTGGTTTGCGATTCAAATACCGGTTCCTGCACCCGTACACTGATGGCTGCAATGATCGAAGCCCGTACGTCTTCTACCGCATAATCCTTGCCGAAGTGGTCGCGGACGGTATCTACCAATGATTGCCGAAAAGCCATCAAATGCGTTCCGCCCTGTGTGGTATATTGACCGTTGACAAACGAATAATACTCTTCGCCGTACTGGTTGCCGTGGGTGAGGGCAATTTCAATATCAGAACCTTTGAGGTGGATAATCGGGTATCGAACGGCATCTTCGTCAGTTTTATTCCGAAGCAGGTCAAGCAGACCGTTTTGGGAGACAAATTTTTGGCCGTTGAAGTTGATCGCCAATCCGGCATTCAGATAACAATAATTCCAGATCATGTTATCCAAAAACTGAGGGATGTAGTGATAATTCTTGAAAATGGTATTATCGGGCTCAAACGTCATCAGCGTGCCGTTTCGTTGATTGGTCTCTTCTTCACTTGATTCGGTTGTGATGTCTCCTTTGCGAAATTCCACCCACTTGGTTTTACCGTCACGAAACGATTGTACTTTAAAATAAGCGGAAAGTGCATTCACGGCCTTGGTACCTACACCGTTCAATCCGACCGATTTTTGGAAAGCACCGGAATCGTATTTGCCGCCGGTATTGATTTTGGAAACACAGTCTACCACTTTCCCCAAAGGAATACCCCGTCCGTAATCACGAACTTCGACGCGGTGTTCGGTAATCTTGATGTCAATGGCTTTACCGAAGCCCATGGTGTGTTCGTCAATGGAGTTATCAATGATTTCTTTTACCAGGACATAAATCCCGTCATCCGCCGCCGAGCCGTCGCCGAGTTTTCCAATGTACATCCCCGGACGCAGTCGAATGTGTTCTTTCCAGTCAAGGGATCGGATACTGCTCTCGTCATATTTTACCTGTTCTGCCATGGTCATTAATTAGGGTTCATTTACTGCAAATATATCCTTTCGTTTATTTTTTATTAGAAATCACTTGCAAGTATAGAGGAAAAATATTTTACTTTGCAAAACAAAGTTCTTTTAAAAATAAACTATTCGCTATTTGGCTTACCGAAAACGAGAGAGAGTCGGAATGAATGTTTATCCTACGTCCTACTGATTGAATCGGTAAACTTGGTTTTCGGGGTAAACTGCCGGCATCCGTTTTTTCAGTCAGATTCGTAAGTAGTAAGTGAATTGGTTTACAAAGTTGTACCTATCGTTTTAACCCCTATCCCCGGCCCTTGCGGTCCGCCGCCGCGGCCCCTTTCAGGAGAAAGGGAGCTGCAAGAAGTCCCTCCACTGAAAGGGGAGGGATTTAGGGTGAGGTTGTGTATAACCTAACAAACCAATTCAAGTAAGCTTTAAACTGATAACAGTCATGAAAATATTGGAAAAATTATACAATAAGCCGTGGAAATGGCCGTAAAAAAGAAAAAAGTTTAAAAAACTGAAAAAGTTGCGTTACTTTGTCGGCCAATTTGGTTCGGTGACAAGGTTAATTGAATGTAGATGTTAATTTATTGTTAATCAGAATCTAAGATTTTTGTTTTGAACACAATTTCATGAAGAAGTTTTTTAGGAATCTATCCACTCTCAGCGCAGGACGCGTCATTTTACAGACTTTTTCCATCAGTTTATTGGCCGTTATTCTCGTTAATGCGCAAACGCCGGCGAGTTCGACCCCTTCTTCGGCACCTGCTACGGCACCGACCCAAGGACAGCCTTCAGCACCGACGACGACCGGGCAAACAACCCAAACGGGCACCCAAACCACGACTCAACAGAGTCCGGATAAGGGGGCTGACCCTAAAAAAGCGACCGATCCTAAGACCGTGAATCAGGTAGAAAAGGCTAATGAAAAGGCCAACGATGCCGCGGCCGGCACCAACGAAGATGCAGAAGAAGCGTATCGTCAGGCAGAACTGACAAAAATGCGCCGGAAGATATTCGGGTATCAGCTTTTCAATAATACTAAAATAGATTTAAGTCCTTCCACGAGTATTGCCACTCCGCGTGATTATACCATTGGCCCGGGTGATGAGTTGACCGCTTACATTTACGGTTATTCTCAATCGCAGATTCCAATGACGGTCAATTCGGAAGGGTTTGCTTTTGTAAAACCCATTGGCCCCGTACAATTGAGCGGTCGTACCATTGAGCAGGCACAAAAAGAATTGATCACACGTTTGGCTCCCTATTACAATAATTTAGGGGCACCCGGCAGCAGTGCCAGCACTTATCTTCAAATAAGTTTAGGTCGAATTCGTACCATTCGTGTGACCGTGTTGGGAGAGGCACTTACTCCCGGAACGTACAATGTATCGTCGCTTTCTACGGCTTTTGATGCCTTGTATCTGACAGGCGGCCCCAGCGAACTTGGTTCGTTCCGTAAAATCAACGTTGTGCGCAGAAATAAGGTCATTGCAACCATTGATTTGTACGAACTTTTGATGAACGGTACACTCAACAGCGATACCCGTTTACAGGACAACGACATCATTCAGGTAGGGTTGTATAAAAAGCGCGTAGAAATCAAAGGAAACGTCAAGCGCCCCGGTTATTATGAGTTATTGCCGGAAGAAACCATTGCTAAAGTGATTGAATATGCCGGCGGATTTTCGGATAATGCCTACACTGATCGGCTTAAAATACTGGGCCTTACGGCGAAAGAACGTCGGATTACGGATGTTCGGGCAAGTGAATACGACAAATACATTCCAAGCAACGGTGACGAGATCACAGCCGATATGTTGCTTCCCCGCTTTGAAAATATGGTGACGATTACGGGCCCGGTCTATCGCCCCGGTCAGTATTCACTCGATCAAAACAAGACCCTGCTTCAATTGATCAAAAATGCGGAAGGACTGACGGGTGAAGCGTTTACCGGTCGCGTTAATGTCGTTCGCACGCGGGAAGACTTATCGGTAGAAAATATTTCCATTAATCTGGCCGATATGATGAACGGAAAAACGGAAGACCTGCTGCTTCGCCGTGAAGACCAAATCATCATTCCGTCGAAATTTGAGTTGCGGGAAGGGGCTTATATCAGAATCATCGGAGAAGTCAATCAGGGTTCGCAAGTGAATCTGCCTTATACTTCCAACCTGACATTGGAAGACGCAATTATTCGTTCCGGCGGTTTTAAAGAGTCGGCGGCTACTTCGCAAATTGAGATCGTTCGTCGCAAAAGAGACGTGAATGTACAATCCGCAACCGCCCAAGTGGCAGATATTTTTATCTTTGACGTAAGTCGTGATTTAACGCTTGACGGAAACGACAGTCGTTTTATTTTGGAACCTTACGACGAAGTATTGATACGACCGTCTTCCAATTACCAACCGCAGACTTTTGTTACCTTTCAGGGTGAAATCGTCAGTCCCGGTATGTATGGTATCAAAAGTAAGGACGAAAAACTTTCTGATTTGCTCGTACGGGCGGGAGGATTAACGGCTCAGGCGTATGTGAACGGAGCCACTCTGCTTCGGAAAATACAGTTGTCGGATGAAGAAATAGATCAACGGAATAAAGCCCTGTCAGAAATTTCAGACGATGCCAAAAAGGGACGTTTTGAAGGAGAAGCGGTAGTCAGAGATAAGCAGGAAGCTATCGGAATCGACTTAGCACGTATTTTGCGTAATCCGGGCGGACGCGAGGACATTATTTTACAGGACGGCGATATTATTGACATTCCGAAGCGGCTGGAAACGGTTCGTTTGCAGGGAGAGTTGTTGTTCCCGACTACTGTGAAATACCGTAACGGCAGTTCATTTATGGACTATGTATCACAGGGGGGGGGCTTTACCCGGATGTCTTTGAAGCGGAAATCGTACGTTATTTATCCCAATGGCTCTATTGATCGGACGCGTAAATTCTTGTTTTTCAATATTTACCCTAAAGTAGAACCCGGTTCGGAGATCCACGTACCGCAACGGACGCAATCCGATTTAGCAGAAGCGCAGCGGGCTTTGCAATCTGTTATCGGTATTTCTTCCACTTTAATGACACTTATTACTACGGTATTGGCTTTCAAAGTGTTAGGAGGACAATAGCAGCTATTCAAATTCAGTCTTTTATGGAACAACAAGATCAAGTCACCCTTTCTCCTAAACTGATATTTCAGAAATTGATTGAGACCAAAGATTTGGTTCTCAAAAATTGGTGGATTATACTGATTGTTACGGCAATAGGAACAGGAATCGGCTATTACGTAGATGCCGAAAAAAATAAACGGCTTCAGTACATTTCTAAAGTTGTCTTCAGCGTGAGCGGTGCCTCTGCCGGACAGGACATGGGAAGTTTCGGAAGTTTGTTTGGGATGAATGCCGCACAATCGGGAGATGCCGGGCTTTTTCGGGGTGAAAATCTTTTTTACGTGATCAAAACGCGCCCTGTCTTAGAACGTGTGCTCCTTACTCCCGTAACATTGAGCGACGGTCGGAAAGAAAAGTTTGTTAATTACTATTTGGATTCTACATTTTTGCGGCAGGATGAATGGGCCGATTTTCTTCCGGAATGGATGAATGTGCGCATCACCCACAGTCGACGCGACTCTATGGAGAGAACAGAGCGGCAGGTGTTTGACGGCGTATTAAACAAAATTCGGGATCGTGAAATTACAATCGGACAACCGGATCTGAAAACAGCGTTTTATGACCTGACGGTATCTATGGAGAACGAAATGGTAGCAAAAACCTTTTCGGAATTGTTGTTGAAAACGATAGAGCGAGTGTATCAGGAAAACCAAACCCGGAAGTCCCGAGAAATGAAAGACCTGATGAAAAGCCGCGTAGACTCTTTGGCCCGGCTGCTGAACCGAACAGAGAGTCGTTTGGCTCAAACCACCGTCATTAACTCAGAGGCTGTCGCGCCAACAGCCAAAGTGGAAGAAGGAAGACTTACCCGCAATACTACGTTCATTACTTCGCTGTATTTGGAAGCCTCACGCAGTTTGGAAAACCTGCAAATGTCTATTATTAAAGAGGCGCCGTTGTTCACTATTATTGAACCGCCCCTTCTGCCTCTGGAAACGAAATTGTTTACCCGAGAAAATACAAAGTTCGGGGCCCTTCTTGGGTTGATTGTAGCAATCATTTTTGTGCTTGCCAAACAAACGTACTCTGAGGCGTTGAAAGATTTGAAAAAGAAACAGGTAAAAAGCTAAGTATTCAGCAAGCGGTATTTCCGGGGTTTCTATGGGTTTTAAAGAGTGGCCGGTCAGTAAGACGGCGCTTTTAAAGCCCATAGAAAGTTTTATTTAAAGGGAGTGATTTGAAGGAAGACAATTGTCTTCGTAATTTTGGCTTTATTGTTTAATGCTTACTTCAGTTAGAAAACGATGGCTTATTCGGATGAAATAGTGATAGAAGCGGGGCACGGTGCAAAGAACTATTGGCGTGATTTGTGGAAAAATCGGGAATTGCTGTGGATTCTTTCCCGACGTGATTTGTCGGTTCGTTATAAACAAACGGCTATCGGTGCCGGCTGGGCCGTAATTCGTCCTTTTGCCACGATGGCTGTCATGGTTTTTGTGTTCAGCAAAGTAGCTAAGTTGAAAGGCGATGAAGGGGTTCCCTACCCGCTGATGGTATTGGCCGGAATCACGATTTGGAATTTTTTCTCTAATACGTTTACCCAAATCAGCCACAGTATATTACTGAACTCCAATTTAGTGACTAAAACGTACTTTCCCCGGCTGATTATGCCGCTGAGTTCGGTAGTGGTGGGTTTTGTTGATTTTTTGATCTCTCTCGTTTTATATACCCTTATCGCCCTTTGGTACCGTCATGTACCCGGATGGCAAATTGCCTTATTACCCGCTTTTTTAATGTTGACTTTGCTGGCATCCTTGGCCTTTGGTTTGATTTTTGCTGTTATGAATGTACGATTCAGAGACATCGCACAACTCATCCCTTTTTTGGTACAAATAGGATTTTATGCCTGTCCGATCGCTTACAGCAGCTCGTTAGTCGAAGCCAATCACGATGTGTGGTGGTATGATCTGTACTATCTTAACCCGATGGTAAGTATTATTGACGGCTTTAAATGGTGTCTGCTTGGCGATGGAGCCTTCTTTAAACTGAGCAGTCTGTACAGTACAATGGGGCTGATTGTCGTCATGTTGATGATTTCTATTTACTATTTTCGTAAAGAAGAAAATTCATTTGTTGACTACATTTGATTACTTTTGAACTTAGATCAATCCCTACGAACCCGATGCAGGTTATCGTTGCAGAAGAAATAAGCAAAAAATACATCATTGATCACCAAAAGGCGGCTCGTAAAAGTCATACGTTGCGAGATACTTTTTCGGAGAAAATAAAACACTTCTTCGGCAAGGGTGAACAGGATGAGGTAGAACAAGAGGAATTTTGGGCACTCCGCGACGTTAATTTTGCCGTTAATCAAGGTGATCGTGTCGGAATTATCGGCCACAACGGTGCCGGCAAATCTACACTGCTGAAGATTTTGAGTAAAATCACGGAGCCTACTGGCGGTAAAGTAACCATCAAAGGTCGGGTAGCGAGTTTGTTGGAAGTCGGAACGGGCTTTCACCCGGAGTTGACCGGTCGTGAAAATATATTCCTGAACGGAGCTATTTTAGGCATGAAACGTCAGGAAATCAAAAATGCTTTCGACAGTATCGTGGATTTTGCAGGCGTAGAAAAGTTTTTGGATACGCCCGTAAAAAGATATTCTTCCGGTATGTATGTGCGATTGGGGTTTGCCATTTCAGCCCATTTGAGCCCCGAAATCCTGATCATTGATGAGGTATTAGCCGTGGGAGACGCTGATTTTCAGAAGAAATGCCTCGGCAAAATGCGGGATGTGTCTGAAAGCGGCCGAACGATCCTGTTTGTAAGTCACAATCTGGCCGCTGTTCAATCGCTTTGCAACCGGGCTTTTTACTTTGAACACGGAAAGCTCAAAATGCAGGGTGATACCACCCACGTAGTGAATAATTACCTCAGCCACGTAGCTAAAACCAATTTGCAACGGTTTTGGGAAACGCCGAAAGAGGGCCCGGGCACCGATGAGGTTCGGTTTCGCAGCGTTAAAATTGAACCGGAATATCAAGAAGATAAATTGTATATAGATGTCAGAACGCCGGTTCGTGTGCATATCGAATTTTGGAATATGACCGATCGGGCTGACCTCAATTTGAGTTTACACTTATACGCATTTACAGGAGAATGTATCTTCAATGTAGGCACGGCTTCTCAATCTTTTGAAAGGGGGTTGGTGTCAGCGGCCTTGGATATTCCGGGCAATTTCCTGAACGACGGTTCGTATGTGGTTTCCATCATGGTGGTCAAAGATACTTCTACGGTATTGTATCAACTGCCCGATGCCCTTTCTTTTGAGGTTGAAGACCATCGGGAAGGAGTCACTTGGTACGGTAAATGGCCCGGGTATGTACGCCCGCAGTTAAATTTTCAAATTTCTCAATCCGAAGTACCGGTTTAAACGGTCGGTCGCCTCAGCGAATGATTAACGTAACTAAAACATACCTTCCCGATTTTGACCAATATGTTTCTTATTTAAAAAAAATCTGGGATAATGCGCTTCTTACCAATAACGGCCCCTTAGTGCAGGAGTTGGAAAAAGAACTGAAACACTATTTGGGAGTTGATTATCTGTATTTTTGCGGCAACGGCACCGTTGTATTGCAAATGGCCCTGAAACTGCTGGATGAGCCGGGAGAGATCATTACCACTCCTTTTTCTTACGTAGCCACTACCAACGTTATTTTGTGGGAGCATTGCCGTCCTGTCTTTGTTGATATTGACCCCAACACCTTCTGTATCAACCCGACACTGATTGAGAGGGCCATTACAGAGAAGACAAAAGCCATTATGGCTACGCACGTTTATGGAAATGCGTGTGATGTGGCGGCCATCGAAGCCATCGCGAAAAAGCACCAATTGACGGTCATTTATGACGGTGCTCATGCCTTCGGGGCTGATTATAACGGCCGCTCGTTACTTTCGTACGGCGATTTTTCCACGTGCAGTTTCCATGCTACCAAGTTGTTTCATACGGTAGAAGGCGGAGCTATTATTTCCAATGATGCCAAATGGCACGAAAAACTGCATTTATTGCGGGCCTTCGGCCACCGGGGCGATGATTATTATTTTGTGGGGATTAACGGTAAAAATACGGAATTTCATGCCGCGATGGGATTGTGCAATCTACCGCAGGTACCGGCGTTGATTGCTGCCCGTAAAGCCGTTTGTGATTTGTATACCGAGTTATTGAATTGGGATCATCTTAAGGCACCGGAATGGGTTACCGGCTTAAAACGGAACTATGCCTACTATCCGGTCGTATTTGAGTCAGAGGCTAAAATGCTGGCTGTGCGTGAGGTTTTAATTCAAAACGATATAGTTCCGCGACGGTATTTCTATCCTTCTCTTAATCAATTGCCCTTCCTGAAGGATACAGAGGCCTGTCCTGTATCGGAGGATATCTCTCCGCGAGTGGTGTGTTTGCCGCTTCATGCAGAGTTATCCTTGAAAGATGTACGGCACATCGCTACCTTGATCAACCAAAATTTGTAGCTATGGCGCTGATTTGGTTTTTAAGCTTCGGTATTTTTGTTTGGTATATCGGACGTACTTCCGCTCGCATTTGTCGCCCTTCTTTGGTCGATTGGTTAATAACTTCCTTTCTTCTTTTTGCCGGCAGTATTATTATTACCGGTTTTTGCCTGTCACCGCTTCATCTGACAGGTACTCCCGCGGCTTGGGCATTGGGTGTGTTTATTCCGCCTGCCGTTTTGGGTATTATTTTTAGTAAAATAGCTCCCCAAACTACCCCGTTTGCGGTTTGGACTATGATCGTTCATCGTTGGCATGCTATCCAACGTTGGTACGTCAGTGGCGGGGCTTATTTGCGGTTTCTGTTTGGGACAATGATCGTTACGTTGATCGTTATCGGAGTGACCAATTTACTGTTGGTATTCTTTACAGTGCCCAATGAATGGGACAGTATGACGGGGCATCTCAACCGGGTAATGCAATACATACAACGGGGAACGATGGCCCATTTCGGAGGTACCAACTGGAATATGGATACCTATCCGAAAAGTGTTTGTACCCTTCAAATCTATTCGTATTTGATGACAGGCGGTTTCGAAAACGCTTTCAAGCTCATACATCACCTTTCTTATTGGATCACCTTAGTTGCTGTGTTCGGTATAGCCCAGCGCATTACCAAAAATCGGCTGAATGCCGGTTTTTTTTGCGCGTTGGCATTTGCCTTTTTTCTGGATTTTCTGATGCAGGCCGTTACTACGGAAACGGATATTGTTTTGGCAGCTTATTTGAGTTGCCTGCTGTATTTTCTGTTTACCTACCGGGTGACCGGCGAAAATAGGTATCTCTACTTAGCCGCTGTCAGTTTCGGAATCGTTTACGGGCATAAAGTCACCTTTACACTCTTGCTGCCATCGGTATTTGTCTTAATGATTTATACCGTAGTCCTTCGAAGCGAAAAAAAAGAAGCAATAAACTTAAGAGAGCTAAAGTTCAATGGGTCGGCAGTATTCAGATTAGGAATAGCGATTATTATTAGTTTCTGCATTTGGACTCTCCCGACAGGCTATCTGAAAAATATTGAAGCATTTGGCCACCCCATCGGCCCGCCGACTTCGTTGAAACATCAATCCATTGAACGTGCTACCTCAAACGGCGGTTATCGAAATCTGTTTGAGCAGGGGTCGCGCAACGTGGTACGATATGCGTATGATTTTGTGAATTTAGACGGTCTGCGAAACGTAAAAGTCGGTCAGGAGGCCAATCGTATCCTACGGAAACCGTTGGTTTGGTTGGAGGATAAATGCAAAATGCTGTTGGATGAAACTACTGAGTTTACCATTCAGCCTTTTTCATTTGAGCGACGTTTTGAATTTGTGAACGGTAATCCATATTGGGGCATTTTTGGTTTTGCGTTGGTTTTTCCGCTGTTGTTTTTGGTTATTTTCGGCATTGTCCGCTCGCCGGTGCACCGGTTTTTGGCAGTAGCCCTGCTGCTTCATTTTGCGGCGCTTTCTTATTCGGCTCCTTATGATCCTTGGAAGGGACGTTATTTTCAGGAAACGGGTATTTTCGGAGTCTTGTTTCTAACCTTGCTGTTTACTCAAAAATACAGCCTTGAAAAATCAGGCCACTCCGTCGCTTTGAAAACATACGCAGGCATAATTACGGTATTGGCCTGTTTGTCAGCCCTTTTGGCCGTTTTTCTGAATGTTCGTTGTTTACCGATTGCCGCGTTTGGCCGGCAGTCTGCTTTCGAAACCGAGCGGATTGAAATGATGACCTTTGCCCGACCCGATATTACAAAAGCGTATCAAAACTTTGATCGAATTGTCCCTGACTCGGCAACCGTTGCTTTAGGGACCATCAATGATGATTTTGAATATCCGCTTTATGGGAAAAATCTGACCAGACGTTTAATCCCTATTCGACCTTTTGAACAGCCGCTCAGACCGATTCCGGCAGAAACCGATTATTTATTTTTTGCCAAAAGTGATACGATTGCCCTTTTTAGGCCACTTCCTACTGATATACGCTTGGGAACTGATACGACGATGAAGGGGGTCATTGTGCCGGGAGAAGATTATTATTTGAGAAAGCTGAAATAAGGAAGCCGGCCTCCATTCTGTAAATTGCTAACTTACTCTTGATTTATGCGTCTTGCCATTATGCAACCTTATTTTTTACCCTACATCGGGTACCTGCAGTTGATGAATGCGGTGGATAAGTTTGTATTGTATGATGATGTCAATTACATCAACAAGGGGTGGATCAATCGTAACAGAATATTGGTAAACGGAAAAGACTATTTGTTTACTGTTCCGCTGAAAGAGGCAAGTCAGAATAAATTGATCAACGAGATTTATCTCAGTGATGATCCCAAATGGCGGGGAAAATTGCTCAAAACCTTTGAACAAGCCTATAAAAAAGCCCCCTTTTATTTAACGGCCTTGGCAGTCACCGAAAAAATTATCAATTTAGAAGCCGAAAAGTTGAATGAATGGCTGGCAGCGGGTTTCAACTTGTTAGCGGAATATTTACTAATCCAAACCGAAATCGTTTCCTGTTCAGGGGTTTATCATAATACTCATCTGAAAGCGCAGGAGCGAATTTTGGATATTTGCCGGCAGGAAAACGCAGATCATTATATAAATCCGATAGGAGGCACCGAACTGTATGACAAGCCTGTTTTCGGAGCATCGGGTATTCAGTTGAGTTTTCTTAAGTCGAGGCCCGTAATCTATCCTCAATTTAAAAATGAGTTTATTCCCTGGCTTTCGATTGTGGATATAATGATGTTTAACAGCGTGCCTTCCATTCAACATTTGTTAAATGAATACGATTTGATTTAAATAGTCGTGAGTATTCAGTAGCAAGTATTAGGAAATACTCATTACGGAATACTCATTACGGAATACTCACTACAGAGATATGGCTAAAGTTGTAATTTTTGGAGTATTGGATACGGCAGAGTTAGCTCATTTTTATCTGACTCACGATTCGGAACACGAGGTAGTGGCCTTTACGGTCAATCAGGAATATATCAAAGAGACTGAATTTTGGGGATTGCCCGTAGTGGCTTTTGAGGAAGTGGAAACCCTTTTTCCTCCTTCAGAATTTAAGTTTTTTGCGCCGATGACGGGCCGTAAAATGAACCGAAATCGCGAAAAGATCTATTTGGAGGCCAAAGCGAAAGGGTATGCGTTTATTTCTTATATCAGCTCCAAAGCAACTTTGTTCGGAAATGAGATCGGAGAAAACTGCTTTATTTTAGAAGACAATACGATTCAACCGTTTACTAAAATCGGTAATAACTGTGTGCTTTGGAGCGGTAACCACATCGGTCACCACGGTATTATCAAAGACCACGTATTTTTTACTTCTCACGTAGTCTTGTCCGGGCATTGTGTCGTGGAATCCTATTCGTTTTTCGGCGTCAATGCCACAATTCGTGATTATACCGTTATTGCTGAAGGAACACTCGTGGCGATGTCGGCTTCTATTACAAAAAATACGGAAGCGTGGGGCGTTTATATGGGAAGCCCGGCAGAAAAAAGACCCATACCCAGCCACAAAGTATATTAAAATCAGAAGTGAGCCGTCAGTAGAGAGGAGTCATTTTTTTCTGTCTACTGCTTGCTGACTTCCGGCTACTCCACAAATGGACGTCTCAATTATTATTATTCATTATAAAACCCTCCAACTCACTACCGATTGTATTCGCTCTATATATGCGCATACCAAAGGGGTAAGTTTTGAGATTATTGTCGTTGACAACGACTCCCAAGACGGCGCTTCGGCAATCATTACTGAAGAGTTTCTCGAGGTAAAGTGGCTTGATATGGGCTATAATGCGGGGTTTTCGAGAGCTAACAACAAAGGAATCCGTGCCGCTGAAGGGCGTTATTACCTGTTGCTGAATTCAGATACCGAACTTTTGGATGATATCATTACGCGTTGTGTAAAACGCTTGGATGCCCAACCCGATACGGTTGCCTGCGGTGGGGTTCAACTTTTTTCAGACGGTACGCCGCGTCCCTTTTATCGCAGTTTGGCTACGTTCAAACGCACTTTATACGTCTTGCCGCCTCAGCCTGTTTTTAATAAGTTGCTGGAAAAATGTATCCCGGAAACGCACTATGAGGATCCGGATCAGGTAGATTGGATTCCGGCGGCTTTTTTGCTGGCCAAGCGGGAAGCCGTGGCCAAAGCCGGGCTGTTGGACGAAGATTTTTTTCTGTACGGCGAAGATGTAGAATGGAACTGTCGGTTGGGGCGGGTAGGAAAACTGAAAGTATTTGACGATTGCGGTTATATTCACCACGAGTGGGGCAGCAATCCCAAACGAAAAGAAGTACTTATTACGATCGTCAACCGATTTTATCCGCAAATTCAACTCTCCAATCTGGTCTGGATTCGTAAAGAGTACGGTGTCGGGCGGTATTTGGGATTGATGCTGAACTACTACCTGATGATTCCGGTCTACTTTATTTGGAAGATGGCAATAAATATTTCAAAATTTCGAAATCCGTTTAAGGAGTTGGAACAACAAAAAGACTTTACACGTAAAGTTTGGCTGTTTTCCGGCTATTTTTGGAAAATCATTCGTAACAAGCCCTATTTTTATAAGCTCGATCCTAAGAGCCACGTCTAACGTATGAAAATTTTATTTTTTACGCCCACAGGAGCGCGGACGGGTTCGGAAATGGTTCTTTGGTATTTAATCAAACATTTGGCCGGGAGTGATATTAAAACCGCGGTTTATTCGCGTCAGGCAGGAGAACTGTTTGCCAAAAACTCGCCCGCCGATGCTACTTATCTGCATAAATTCCACCGCGGGTTGCCTTACTATTCTGCCGAGGCAGTTTATCACCGTATTTTTGGGTTGACTCCCGAAGAAAGTTACATCAAGCGGATTCACAACGAATTCAAGCCGGACCTTTGGTATTTCAATACGGTTACTATGCCGCAGTTGGCACGATTGGCCCGTAAATTAAACATTCCCTACGTGGTTCATGTCCATGAATTGTTGGAGACGTTTGATACGCTGAGGGCTGATTCTTTCTCCGAAATGCTTACTTATGCGCATACTTCTATCGGCTGTTCGAGTATTGTGGCCGAGCAATTGGAAAAGATGGGAACGCCGAATGTACAACTGTTGCATTCGTTTATTGAGACCGAAAAAATTACGATCAAGCAAGATCCCGCAACCATAAGAACCCAATTGGGAATACCTTCGGATGCTTTTGTATGGCTGATGTCAGGCACAATGTGTATGCGCAAAGGCTATGATATGATTCCTGATTTGCTTGCTGCGCTTCCTGAAAACGCCTATATCGTATGGTTGGGAAGCAAAAGCGAGTACGGAATTTCGTTCTATTTGCAGGAAAGAGTGCGACGCGAGGGGTTGAATTTTATGGCATTAGGAGCAAAGGGGGGACAAGATTACTACGATTACCTTAACATTTGTGATGGCTTTGTGCTTACTTCTCGCGAAGATCCTTTCCCGTTGGTTATGATTGAAGCGGCTTTTTTGCAAAAACCGATTACCGGATTTAATTCCGGCGGTATCAGTGAATTTGTTCAGAAAGGAATGGGAGGGGTGGCCCCTGCTTTTGATATTCCGAAGTTGGCCGAAATGATGCAAGATATCATGAGCGGAAAGCTCTCTATTGATAAAACAGTGTTGCGACAACGGGCACTGGAGTTTGATGTAAACAACCAATTGAGAAATTGGCAAAAATTGGTAACCAAGTTTTGACGAAAAAGGTACTCTTCATCAGTCATGATGCCAACCGGGCCGGTGGGCAGATTGTATTGCTACAGTTGTTGCGGCAATTGAAACAATACAATCTGCCAATGCATTTACTGTTGTGCAGCGATGGCCCGTTGGAAGAAGAATTCAGGGAAATACTGCCTACCACGCGCCTGCCGCGCCTCGGTGATATTCATTTTCATCCATTGGCCGAAAAATGGCTTACTTTTCTCGGGCTGAACTTACGATTAAAGCAGCGACTGTTGAAGAAAGCGCTGATTGAGCTGAAGTCTTCCCTTCTTTCGGAAAATATCGGATTGATTTTTGCTAATACCATTGCTTCCTCGGCGGCTTATCGTCAGTTGGATTTTCTCTCTGCCCCAACGGTATTGTTTGCGCATGAGTTGGAAATGTCCATTCAAAAATACAGCGACTCCAACGACATGGCTTATTTGATGAGTCGTGCCGACCATCTCATTGTCGTTTCAAAAGCAGTGGCTGCTTATTTTCAAAAAACCTACCATTATCCCGAAAACCGAATCAGTACCTTTCAAATCATTGATACGCCTTTGATTCTGAAAAAAATAGAAGAAGGACGAAAGGTAGATATTCGCCAAAAAATGGGCCTGCCTGCCGAGGCAATCTTAATAGGAGGATGCGGCCACGCCGAATGGCGAAAAGGTAACGATGTTTTTATGCTGGTAGCGAAGCAGGTAATTAAGCATTTTGTCGATAGACCCGTTTATTTTATTTGGGTAGGCATGCGGGAAGACTCAGAGTTGTATACTGTACAACGTTTTGATGCCGAACGAATGGGAGTGGCTGATCGTATTATTCACATCGGCCTCACCCCTCACGTGTTTGACTATTTAAGCCAATTGGATGTTTTTGCTTTGACCTCTCGGGAAGATCCTTATCCGTTGGTCGTTTTAGAAGCGGCTTTGGCGGAAGTTCCTATTGTGTGTTTTGAAAAAGCGGGCGGTGCGCCGGAACTTGTCGAGGAAGATGCGGGGTTTGTGGTACCCTATTTGGATGAAGTGGAAATGAGTCGAAAAATCTCGCAGTTGATTGACGACAAAGAATTGCGGATAAGAATGGGTAAAAATGCCAAAAACAAAGTATTGGAACGACACCCGACCGATCGAAGTGTCAAGCAGGTCGTAGAAATCATCAAGCAACTATGCGACTGACATTCATCAAACTGTTGTTAGCCGCAGCGGGTTTAACTTTTCTCGCTACGGAAGTTCTTTCGTATTTTAATATTCTTACGCCTTCATTTATCCGGTTATTTTGGGGAGCGGTATTAGGTGTGGCGGGGTATTGGGCATGGAGTAATCGGCATCGACATTTATCTTGGGGCGGAGAGTTAGCTTCTCTTTCTCGAAATTACCTGATTTTGTGTCTGGTCGCTCCGGTTTTGATGGGGGCAGTGTTGTTATTTTTAGCCGTCTATTCACCGCCCAATAATGTTGACTCTATCAACTATCATTTGACAAGGGTGGTCTGTTGGCTTCAAAACCACAATGTCAAGCATTACCCCACTTTTCACGTACAGCAATTGTACCACAACGTCATGTCGGAGTACCTGCTGCTTCATGTATTGGCAATCAGCGGTCATGATTATTTGGTGAATGCGGTTCAATGGGGAGCGATGTTGGGAACTGTAGCCGGAGTGGGCCTGATTGCCAAACAGTTAGGCTTGAGTCTGAAAGTGCAACTATTGGTAAGCATTCTTCAATTGACGCTGCCCATCGGCATTTTGGAATCAACTTCCACGCAAAACGATTACGTAGCTACCTTTTTCTTCGTGAGTTTTATGTATTTCGGCTTAAGGCTCATACAAAAATTCAGTACACCGGATGTATGGTGGATGAGCGCAAGTCTGGCTTTGGGTGGTTTTACCAAGTACCCCGTCTTTTTTTATGCTCTTCCGTATTGCATTTGGATAGGAATTCACCTGTTAAGAAAAGCCGAATTCAAGAGGGCCTTTTATACGTTCGGAGTAGCAGCCGGCCTGTTAGTTCTTGTTTTCGGACCGTTCTTCAGTCGAAATTATGCCTTATTCGGGTCGATTTTAAGCCCTAAGTCAGACAGCCCTTTGTTTGTAGAAAATATTGCCGCGGAGGAGTATTGTTTTACATGCACCTTGAGTAATACCGCTAAAAATCTCGGTTTGCATTTAGGACTGCCGAGTGCGGGCTACAATGCGAAAGCAGATGCCTTGATGGGAAAGTTTCATCACCTGATAGGCATGGATATCAACAATCCGCGGTTGTCTTTGGATAATTATCGTACTCAGTTTGTGATTCAGGAAGATATGTCCGGCAATTTGTTATTGTTGACAGCCATAGTGATTTCGACGGTTTGGCTTCTTTTTCAAAAGAAATCTTCTCTTTTTAAAGGTGTTTTGGTGTGCGCTTGGATCGGGTTTTTGATTTTTTGTACGGCGGCCAAATTTCAACTTTGGAGTTCACGAACCCACATGCCGTTTTTTGCACAGGGTACGGTTTTAGTAGGAGTATTGCTGTCGGTATTTCCTGACAAATGGAAGCTCACAGTAGGTTATTTTTTCATTTTGACGGCCGTCCCTTACATTGTTGATAATTTTAATAAGCCTCTCTTGCCGATACGTTATGCCTCCAAATACCTGTTGGGATACGTGCCGCGGCACGTATGCGTGCCGGTAGATGCCGATGAGCAACGGTACCAAGCGGTGTTGGAAACGTACTATAATTTTTCAAAGCCCGAACCTTGTTTTCCGTTACATCGCAATCTGTCCTATAAGGAAAGGCAACAGTTGGTAACCAAACTCAATGAATTGGGTTATTACGAA
The DNA here is from genome assembly GCA_046329125.1 of Spirosomataceae bacterium. Taxonomy (GTDB): domain Bacteria; phylum Bacteroidota; class Bacteroidia; order Cytophagales; family Spirosomataceae; genus Runella. The sequence goes on from JAXLVD010000016.1 coordinate 65,868, forward strand.
CTGGAAAGCGAGCATCTGTTTAAATACCCCCGAGAGCGCTATTTCTTCATTTGCGATAATGATTACCCAAACACCTACCATGATTTTAAGGCACTGACAAAATACATTTCTTCTCATTCAAAGGGAGTAGGGATGATGTTGGACAAACGCCTGGGTTTTTATCCCTATTGGAGTATGCTGCATCGGCAAATGCCGGACCAATGGCAGATGAAATACATCCTTTTTCAGAAAGAATATTTGGCATTACCCAATGCGCATCGGATATTTGCGTACGATTATATACTATGCGACAACGAAAAATTGATTTCACACTACGTGCCGAGTGTACAAATTGAAACAATCTATCGGACGCCGACAATGGTCTTGGTAAAATTGAAAAAATCATCGGTTCAGACCTATCCTTACTGAATTCACTTGCCTGAAGCACCGACCGGGCCGAGATGAATTGTAACGCAAATCTTACGAATGACATTAGCTTTTACGCTTTGTTCGATCAATTACTTAGCCCAAGCGCGGACTTTGGGCGATTCTCTGAAGCGTACCAACCCACATATCAGATACATTATCGGCTTGGTAGACCGTCTGGACGCCGCTCAGGTTCCGAACGACAAACTCCCCGATTTTGAATTGCTGGAATTACACCGCATCGGGATAGACGGTTTGGAGGAAATGTGCCGGCATTATAACATTACAGAACTCAATACGGCAGTTAAGCCTTATTTTATCCGCTACTTTTTTGAACGAGTCCCGCAAGTAAGAAATGTGATTTACTTCGATCCGGATATTATTGTTTATCAGCCGCTTGCCGATTTAGAGAATTTGCTTGAAAAGCAGGATATAGTGCTTACCCCTCACATCACTACTCCGATCAATGACCGCCTGACGCCTAATGAATTACATCACCTCAATACGGGTGTCTATAATTTGGGTTTTATTGCTTTGCACAAAAGCCCGGAGGCTGTCGATTTTGTGAAATGGTGGGAGCAAAAATTGTTTGACGAGTGTAAGATCGATCTTTGCAACGGCTTATTTGTGGATCAGCATTGGGTCAATTTTGCCCCGATTTTTTGGAAGAATGTGTACGTGGAAAAGCACCCCGGGTGGAACGCAGCCTACTGGAATTTGCACGAACGCACGTTCTCAATGAAGGACGGTACGCATTCGGTCAATGATCAACCGGTCGTATTTTTTCATTATAGCGGTTATGACCCCGCCAAACCGGCAATCATTTCAAAGTATCAAACCCGTTTTACGTTTGAACAGCGCCCCGATCTGAATCCCCTTTTTGACTACTATAGAAACGAACTGATTCGGAATCATAACTCTTACTACCGTCAATTCCCGTGTTATTACATTAAGCCGGAACCGGTCTATAAATACCTGCGTATTCGTCAGCTGTTGACTAAGCCTCTCCAAGGGCTTTTGAGCCGAATTTGATCTATTTACCACTACGAACCATCCTGCTTTTGAAAACGCTCATTTTCACCGTTTGTACCGCCGAACAATATCCTTTTGCCAAAGTATTGGCTGACAGTTTGCCCAAAAACATTCTGTTTAAGACCGGAATAACGACGGGGCGAGTAACAGACAACGAGGCCGTGATGTTGGAAGAACTCGCCTTGCCGGATGACGTACCAATGCGCGGGTACGATGCCGAGGCATTGGCCGCTGCGGGTAAACCTTTTTTTGCAGACTATTTTTTGCGGGAAGAAGGAGCAGATCGTGTTATTTACTTTGACCCAACTGTTTGGGTAACAGGAGATATAGAGCTTATTTTAAAACAGCTTCAGACAGCAGATATTGTGCTGACTCCTCGCTTGGCCGGGAAGTTCGGGCAATCGCTCTACGGAGATGAAAAACTATTTTTGAACACCGGTATGTATGACGCGGGCTTTTGGGCCATTCGAAAAACAGAAAATTCCTTTCGATTTTTAAAGTGGTGGCAAGCCCGACTTACTGACCGCGCTCATTTTGATCTTTGTAACGGCATGAATCATGAGCAACTTTGGCTGAATTATGTGCCAATCTTTTTTGATAATGTATCGGTTTGCAAGCATATCGGCTGGAATGTGGGCTTGCAAAATCTTCACGAACGGGTTTTGACCCCAAAAAAAGAGAAGTGGATGGTCAATCATACCGAAGAGCTGTTATTTTTTAATTTTCGGGAATGTTTGACAAAGTCAACCTCTGTAAACTCAATATTGAACCGATCCGGTGCTGCGGAGCTTCGGACGCAGTACGTAGAAAAATTGAAAAAATATACGGACCCAATTCCCTCCGTTTTTTCCCTTCGAAGGGCTATGATCCCCGAAACCCCCGCTTGGAAACACAACCTGCGACAAAAGATACAGGACCTTATAGACAGCATTAACGATTTTCCGCTTTACCATAAAATAACTAAATAGCCGATTCGGTTCGGGTTTTTTTGTACTTTTGCGGGAAATATTCGCCAAAATCGGTTCATTTCTGTCAATAATGTATGAGTGCTGCATGAAAGTCCTATATGATCACCAGACTTTTACCGGAAGTCAATACGGCGGTATTTCGCGGTACTTTTATGAGTTGATGAATGCGTTTGACGGTCGGAAGGATATTCGTTTTGAACTGGCACTCAAATTTTCCAACAACGAATACCTCCGAAATGTTTCTTATTCCAATCCTATTGGTTATCAGGTTTTTGCTAAAAATACAAGGGCCAATCAGATTGTATCTCGTCTCAATAGATTATATAGTTCTGCCAAATTGTCCTTGGGAGATTTCGATATTTTTCACCCAACGTATTATCATTCCTACTTTTTAGATAAAATCGAAAAAAAGCCGCTGGTGCTGACTTTTCATGATGTATTGAGTGAAAAATTCGGAGCAGTATATCCGGTGTTGGGCGAAGGGCTTTCGGAATTGAAACAGCGATTGCTCCGACGGGCCGACATTGTCATCTCGGTTTCTGAAGCTACCAAGCGCGGCATTTTGGAATATTTTGATATTGATGAGGCGAAGATCAAGGTCATTCCCTTGGGGAATTATTTGGCAGGTACCGCCCTTTCTGAAGTAAGTCTACCGAATTTGCCCGAACGTTATGTATTGTTTGTCGGCAGACGCGATTTCTACAAAAATTTCGAGCGTTTTTTTGAGGCTATGGTGCCGATTTTGCAGAAAGACAAAGACCTTCATCTAATTTGTGCCGGAGGAGGAGGCTTTACAACGGAAGAAAAATCGGAAATCCATACCGCTCGCCTTGAAAGCAGAGTCAGCTATCAACCGATCCTTGATGACAGCACGCTGATTCAACTCTATAAAAAAGCACAGGTATTTGTTTTTCCGTCGCTGATGGAGGGATTTGGGCTGCCGGTATTGGAAGCCATGAGTTCGGGCTGCCCGGTGGCTCTGACTACCGGTACTTCATTCAATGAAATTGCAGATACTGCGGCGGTTTATTTTGAAGCGGAATCTGCAGAATCAATAAAGGAGGCTATCGAACAGGTAGTTTATAATGAAACACTCCAACAGTCGATGCGCTCGAAAGGCTACGAACGGGTGCCCCTTTTTAAAGCGGAAACCACCGCTCGACAAACCTTGGAAGTTTACAAAGAATTGGTAAATGTATGATGAATCTCCCGGAACGTACCTTGATTTATGACCGAGACATCAGCGGGCATCATTTGGATTATTTACAGTTCTTAGTAGAGTTTCTTAAAAAGTCACCCGCTGCTTTAAGAGAGCAGTTTGTTTTTATTCTTCACGAAGGAGCCAAAGCGCGATTTCAGGATGACGAGTCAATCATTCGATTTCATTATATTCCTGACGGTCAATTAGCCGCCATCCTGTCTTATACCAATGTATTGCGACGCGCCGGGGCCGAAATGAGCTATTTATCACAACTGATCAGGGAATATGACGCCAAACGGCTCATATTTATGCACATAGATGCTTTTCAGTATGAAGTGGGGCGCACGGCCGTGCGTCGTATGGGAGTGAAACTCTCCGGGCTTTTATTTTTACCTTTTCGTAAATACTACGAAGACGGATCTACTTTTAAAGCCAAATTACGAAGAGAATGGCGAGGTTGGCGTAAAGGGTGGCAGATCAGGTGGATGCTTCGGAATCCTTTATTGGAAAAAATATTTTTTCTGAACGATAGCAAAGGCGTAAACGAATATAATCAACGCTTCGGTCATCGCTTTGAACATCTGCCTGACCCGATCGAGGTAGGACTCATGACGGCCGTTTCGGAGGAAATTTTGAAAGAAAAGTATGGTATTGAGGCCGATAAAACGATTTTTTTGATTTACGGGCATCTTTCCGCCCGCAAAAATGTACCTACTATTTTGGCTGCTTTAAAGCGACTTACCCCGCATCAGCGACGGCGAATGTGTATTTTGATTTGCGGCGAACCTGAAAAAGGGTATGAATCTGTGCTGTATACTTCGGTGAGCGAGGCAGAAAAAAAATACCCTGAAGTAAGTATGGTAAAACATTTCCGATTTTTTGGCCCTGCCGATACCAATGAGTTATTCAAAATTGCCGATGTGGTATTAGTACCTTACATCAATTTTTTCAGTTCAAGCAATATACTCGGTTTGGCAGCTAAGTACAATAAACCGCTGATAGCGGCTAACTTAGGCGTAATGGAAGGATTGGTAAACCGGTATAAATTGGGGGTAACTGTCTCACCGCATCGCCCCGAAGCGATTGCCGATGCTATGAGTATGTATTTAGAACATCCTGCAATGATAGATGGACAACCTTATCTCAAAGACCATTCGGCCGAGGTATTCTGTCAGAAATTGTTGTTTTGAGTCGGTCCGTTTCTATTTTGAATAGCCTTATTGCAGAAGGTAAAGCAAGCTGAAAAAGAAAAGAGAAAAATTCACTTTGAAATACAAAGTAAAAAAATCAACTTTGTAACGCAAAGTGAAATGGTTTAATAAGACAATGACAGAAAAGCACCAACGGTTAGCCACTTTGGATACGTTTAGGGGAATTGCTGCTTTGGCAGTGGTGCTTTTTCACTTGATGTTGCACCAGGCAGAAGCCCCTTTTCAGTTGGGATGGGGAGCTACGGGGGTGGATTTGTTTTTTATTATCAGCGGATTTGTGATTTTTTTGACCTTGAATAAAACCACAAGTGCCCTTGATTTTGTGATGGCCCGGTTTTCGCGATTGTATCCGGTCTATTGGACAGCAGTGACCCTGACGGCCGTTTTTATGGTAGTGGGTAGTTGGTTAGGGTACAGTCAGCTTTCGTGGGGTGAATACTTGGCCAATATGACCATGTTTCAGCATTATTTCAACGTGCGAGATTTGGATGGCTCGTATTGGACGCTGATCGTGGAAATGCTTTTTTACGGTTTGATGTTGTTGGCTTTTGTTTCCAAACAATTGGATCGCCTGGAGTGGTATGGATTGGGTTTGGTCATTGGGCAGTTGCTTGTGCATAGTTGGTTGCGGGTGTCAGCTCCTTCTGTTTATAACACGGTTCAGACCATATTCCCGTTAATTAATCATTTTCAGCTTTTTTGGGCGGGTATTTTGTTCTATAAAATGTACACACAGGGCTACGACAAATGGCGAGTGGCAGGGGTAGTGTCAGCTTACGCAGTTACTTTATTTTTGTACGATAAAACCGGTCGCAGCAGTTTATTTTTGAGTTTTTCTGAATATGTTGTTACCGGCATCGTTTATTTTACCTTGTTTTTTTTGTTTATCAGCCGGCGCTTGGAGTGGATCAATAATCGTGTCACAGTTTATCTGGGAACTATTTCTTACAGTCTTTATGTGATTCACCATTATTTTATGGTCGGAGTTATTACGATATTGCGCGATAAATTCGGTTGGTCGTTTATTGCGGCAGGGGTTATTGCACTTACGAGTGCGTTTATTTTGGCCACACTTATTACTTATTTTATTGAAAAACCCTCTTTGTACTACCTCAGAATATGGTATAAAGCAAAGAAGGCATCCTATCAAACCGTTTAATACCAGTTGATTGTGAATCAAAAACTCAGTATAGTTATTCCTGCCTACAACGAAGAAAAAACGATTCAAACGGTTTTAGCGGCGGTGGCCTCCGTTGAATTGATCGGCGGTTTTACAAAAGAGATCATAGTTGTCAATGATTGCTCTAAAGATGGGACAGAGAGCCAAATTCTGGCGTTTAAAGCCCAACGACCGGAGGTAGCTTTGGCTTATTTTAAGCACGAGGTCAATCAGGGAAAAGGAGCGGCTTTGCATACGGGCATTCGTCAAGCAACGGGCAATTATGTGATTGTGCAAGATGCAGACTTGGAATATGACCCGCAGGAATTCAATATTTTGTTGCAGCCCATTGTTGACGGTCACGCCGATGTGGTATTCGGGTCGCGTTTTATGGGAGGAAAAGCCCACCGTATCTTGTTCTTTTGGCACTCTATCGGAAACAAGATCCTGACGTTTCTGAGTAATATGTTCAGTAATCTTAACCTGACAGATATGGAAACTTGCTATAAACTGTTCAGAACGGATATGGTACAGGGGCTTGATTTGAAAGAGAAACGGTTTGGTTTTGAACCCGAAGTAACGGCTAAGATTTCCCGCATCCCCAATATCAGAATTTATGAAGTAGGCGTTTCGTATTATGGTCGGACGTATGCCGAAGGGAAAAAAATCAATTGGAAAGACGGTTTTCGGGCCATCTATTGTATTTTGAGATACGGTTTATTTAAATAAGCATTCAACTATGTGGAATGACATAAAATATTATCGTCAGGCGTTGGGAATAAACATGCTTTGGAATTCGTATCCGATCGTGTTTGTGGTGCGAGATGGATTCGGAGTAGGGCCAAGCGGTAGTACGTTTACGATTTTGTATTGGGGGGCAGGGTTGTTGTTATTGATGCCGATCAATATTTTCCGCACGATCTATTTTCCCAACCGCATGCTTTTTGCCTGTTGGTTTAGTTTTATAGTGTTGGGGTGGCTTTATTGGCATTATTATCCGAGCCCTAACGGGTATCCGGAGCGATTACGGGAAACCCTTACTTATATCATCCCTTTGGTGTTTTTGTTTGCGTCGATGTATTACCCGAACGACAAAGTACACATTATTTTGATCGTCATGGTATTTTACTCGCTGTTGGCAAGTGCCGGACTTTTATACAGCCTGACCCGAGATCCGCACTGGACTTTCGGTGAGCGAGCGGCCATTAAATTTGCTGCTAATACGCAAAACAGTAATCCGCACGCCTACGCCAACAATGCATTGTGCGGGGTTTTGGCGGCTCTTATCGTGGCAGCACGCAATAAGAGCATTCTGATAAAGATGTTTTACTATTTGGTGGCGGTATTTTCGATGGGGGTACTGATTTTAGCTCGTACCAATATCAGTTTGATCGGTTTAATTTTGATGATTTTGGTTTATGTCACCCTGCACGGTCGGGAGGCGGTAGCTTCTGTTTTCAAGCCGCGTATTTTGGCCATATTAGCGGCTGTTTATGGCATTGTAGCGCTTTTGTTATCGCAATTCCGTTTTGCCTCTTATGCCATTATGGTTTATTTGAATATATTCTTGTCACGGTTCGGGAAAGTGATTTATACTGTTACGGGGGTAGAAGTAGACCAAAAATCGGCCGAAATTGACCACTCTTCGGTCAACCGTATCTACAGTTTTAAGTATGTCTATGAGATTTTCTTAGGAGAAGGCTCTTTTGGAAAAATAATGTTCGGTGAGGGGTACAAAGCTCACTTTTTTGACGTTCCTGCGTTAGAGGCACTTGTCAATCAGGGAGTTTTAGGTTTTATCTTATTTAACAGCTTTTTTCTGGTCATGGGCGTTATTGCCGTTCAGCAGTTTTTCAGACCGGCCAATGACCTTTCTAAGTTTCTTGCGTATTTTTCCATTATTATTTTGATTGCCTTGTTTTCGGGAGCACGTCCTATTGACCTCAGTATGTGGTTAGTGTATGTGTTATACATTCGTTTTTTCGGGATTTACTCACCAAAGACCCAAATTGCCAAATTAAACCCGCAAACTGCTTAGGTCGTTTTACCGTTTTTCATGACTTTCTTCGAAAAAATACTGACCCGACGCGATTTGCTTATTTTATTATTGACAGCCTTTACAATAGCGGGTTTTGGGATCGCTTTGGTATTGGGGGAAGATCCGGGCTTTGGGCTGTCGGTATGGAATGATATGCTGCATGGGAGTCCTTTCAATACCTTGTCGGTTCCTGATTCTCGAAATATAGCGGACAATAGCGCTCTGTTCTTAACTTGGTGGACCCCCGGGCAATATATTGTTCCCGGAGTCGTAAGCAAGGGGTTGGGAATTTCGCTCGGTACGGCCGGTTTATGGGTGACTTTGTTATTTTCGATCTTGGGGTTGTGGGGATGGCATAAGGTATATCAACAATTTGGGTTTGATAAGACTGTCATCGCGCTGAGTCTTTTTTTTATGGCAACTTCGCGGCTTTTTACCATCAATTTTCTGAACTACACCGGCGGCGAACTACTGCTTTTCGGAAGTCAGCCCTGGACCGTTTGGTTTTATCTCAAATTTCGTACGCAGCCGCTTAAATTGTTTGGGGGATTGTTGGTCTTATCCTTGCTCTGTTTCTTTCTTAAATCAGCCTATACCATCGGATTGGCCGCTTTGTGCGGCTGTGCCGGACTGATGTTTTTACAGGAATTTTCTAAGGAGAGGAAATTATTTTCTCCGGCTTTTCGGTCGGCAGCAGCAGTGGGGCTTTGTATGTTGTGCTATTTGGGATTGACACAGTGGGGCTTTCTCCAACTTGGTACAAGCCCGATCACAAGTACAAGTCAACCGTTCAAGATAGCGTGGATGTCGTTTGAGACGCTTACGTATCCGCTGACGCATTGGTTCAGTATTGCAGAAGTACATTCGCAATTGCTGGTCCGTGCGCAACTTTCCGCTTGGGAAGACGGGCTGTATTATCTTTTGATGACAGCCGGATTCCTCGGTTTATTATGGATTACGATCCAAACCAAATATAAGGAAGCACAGTGGGTCTTTATCGGTTTTTATATCGTGTATTGCGGTGTTTTTCTTTTGCTCTATAATAAAGGAGCCGATATTTCCATTGAGTACCGACATACCAAGATCGTCGCTTATTTGTTTTTGCCGTTATTGTTGGCAGAACTCCGTCGCCCCGATACCTTCAGAAAGGTCGTTTTTGCAGCGATGTTTGTTTTGAATACGGGTTATGGGTTAGGATCGTTTCTTTTAAAGAAGTTGGAAATTCGTAAGGAATCAGCAACGGGCATTTCCGGCTTTGCGTTGCGACATGCTTCTGCTGACGATTTGGCTTTTATTCATGCCGTTGACCGGCCGGGCACTATTCTGTATTTTACCTCAGGCTCCCTGAATGTAGAAGCAAAAAACGCCCGCAAATTGGTAGGGAGTATTGATTTCAGGTTTGCCCAAAGTTGCGGGTTTATCAACGAACGTTATGAAGGGAAAGCCGGTAAACTATATGCTTTTGTGCATGACGCGTACCAAGTACTGCCTTCCAATCCGTCGTTGGAAAAGCAGTTTCCGCAGTACCGATTTCGACTGATAAAGCAAACGCCCAAATTTAAAATTTACGAAGGAAATTAGAATTTCGTAAATCAGATACATTCAAAACACCGGATAAATCGTGAAATATTGGCGCAAAAGGTTGATTATTTTAGTAGCTGTTTTGGGAACGGCCGAATTGGTTTTGCGTTTCGGATTCGGGTTTTGTAATGCTCCGCTTTACATGGAAGACCCTGATTTTGAGTATGTTTTTGCGCCTGATCAATACCGCTTCCGTTTTCGGAATATCGTACGTACCAACGAATTTTCCATGCGCAGCGACCCGATCAATCCCACAGATACGACGGTGGTATTATTAGTAGGAGATTCGGTCATCAACGGGGGTAACCCCACCGACCACGATGATTTGGCTTCTACCATTTTGGAAAAACAATTTACGGCTTATTACAAAAAGCCCGTTCGTGTGCTTAATGTTTCGGCGGGTTCGTGGGGACCGGACAATGTCTTTGCTTTTTTGAAAAAGAAAGGTTTTTTCGGGGCAGATGTCATTTGCTTGGTCACGAGCAGCCACGATGCGTATGATAACATGAGCCATCATCCTATCGTAGGGATCAATGTGAATTATCCCAATACACAATATAAGATCGCTTTGTATGAGTTTTGGCACCGATACATTTATTCCTTGTTTGTCTATCACTACATAGAGGTGCCTTTGAAAGATTTTTTTGCTCCGGCGGCTCAACATGCCCCCAACGATGTCATTCATAAATTCGGAACGGTATTTAATCCCGGTTTTCAGAAATTAGCCGATACCGCGAAAGCGATGGGTATTCCGTTCCTGATTTATCTGCATCCTGAACTGCCCGAGATTGCCCAAAATCGTTATGACAGTCAGGGGGAAGAAATTTTGACGTTTGCGCATAAAAATCACATTCCGGTCATTGATGAGTTGAAACTGCATCGAAGCGGTTTTCCGTTGACTCATGATCTGTTTCGCAACCCCGATTTTGATACCATTCATTACAACGCGAAGGGGCAAGCCTACATGGCTCGCCACCTCTATCCTGTTTTAAAACAGTATTTAGATGCCTATTTTGCCCGCTATGCGCGTACTCATCGTCCATAATCAACTCTGGGCGCATTATAAGTCCAAACTCTTCAGTGAGCTGCATCGTTTGGCTCCGCTTTACGGAGCAGAGGTTTATGTACTTCAAATTGCCCTTTCCGAGAAAAGTCGCGCCAATATGGGGGAGGCAGCGGCGTTTAAGTATGACTATAACTACGAGGTACTGTTTAACACGTCTCTGGATCAGGTACCGCTTTGGCCCCGTACCAAAGCGCTGCTGAAAAAGACTCGTGACTATAAGCCTGATGTACTCAATCTTACGGGTTGGTACGACCCGGCGCAGTGGGTGTTGTTATTTTATGCTAAGCTTTCAGGTATCAAGATCGTTATTTCCAATGAATCCAACGTGCGTGATTACGTGCGAATGGGGTTGAAAGAGCGCTTTAAACAAGCCTTGTTGGCAATGGCTGACGGTTTTTTTTGTTTCGGTAAATCGTCGGGGGACTACTTGAAGAAACTGGGGGTGGAATCCTCTCAAATTTTTACCGAAAAAGCGGCTGTAGTAGATAACAGCGTGATTTTGAACCGGTACCGGGAAACGGTTGTACAAAAAGAAACGCTGAAAAAGCAAAAAGGATGGGCTCGTTATAATTTCATTTTTGTCGGTCGACTGATTGCTCCTAAAAACTTACCGTTGCTGATAGACGCTTTTGCCGAAATCAGTAAACTTACCTCAGATTGGGGGCTTATTTTTTTAGGAGAGGGGGAAGAGAAAGAGGAACTGATGCAACGAGCGCAAACGCTTACTAATGTAAAATTTGAAGCAGGGGTCCCTTGGTTTGAAGTGGCCGATTATATGACCTTGGCTGATGTATTGGTTTTACCGAGCTACTTAGAACCGTGGGGATTGATCGTGAATGAGGCCATGATCTGCGGTTTGCCCGTTTTGGTGTCTGAGCGCGCAGGATGTATAGAAGATTTGGTACAGGTCGGGCAGAATGGATTTACCTTCGACCCGTACCAAAAAGAGGATTTGGTGGCTAAAATGCGCTATTTTGTGAAAAATACGGGCGAGTTGGATCGTATGGGCAAAAATTCCCAACGAATAGTGGCTCCCTTTGATTCAGAAAAAGTAGCCCGTGAGATGTTGCAGGGTATGAAAAGCCTGCTATAATCAGTCGTTGCGCGTATAATGTCGGTGGACGATATACGAAATGGGTAAACCGATACAAAGTACCAAAACCGTGGCTCCGATCAAAAGTCCATCCCATTTGAAAGGGCCGCGGGTGACGTTGGACAACGGTAATACGGCTAAATTCATCACCAGCCAAACCACGATGCCGTAGAAAATGCCGCCGGCAATTTTATGTTTTCTGAAGAGCGGCACGGAAGGAAACAGATAAAAGTAAAGCGCTGCAAAGAGGGTGGCAATGATAAAATGGAAAAGGAGCCCAAGTGCGGGCATTTCGGGCCCGCCCTCAAAAGCGGCACTTCCGAACACACCACTTGCTACATATTTCAATACCGGCAGTACCGGCATTTTTTGGGTCCTCAGTCCTGAAACAAGAAAAGCGGCAAGAATGTCGAGGGTACCGGCAACGAAACCGGCCCGAAGAATGGTTTTCAGAGAAGGATTCATGGATTATTTGTTGATACGTTGATTCCAATAGATAAGTACATTGAGCGTAGAACGGCCCGAGGCAATCAGATCGAGGTCTCCGTCGTTATCCAAATCGGCAGCCTGTAAGTCTTCACAGGCCATCATGACACTTTCATCCAAAAGAAATTCTTCCCAGTTTTCGCCGTCCGCATCTTTCGGTACAAACAATCGAACGCCTACTTTTTTATCAGCGTTGGGATTACGCCATCCTACCGCTATTTGCGAATAACCCACCCCCAAAAAATCACCGCAAACGACGGCGTGGCCTTGATTAAGACGATCGGTCACTACTTTTTTTGTGTTGGTTTGGGGGTTGAATACGACCAATTGATTGCCGTGCCAAGGAGCTACCGCCGCTACAAACGGCTGTTTATTGGGTAAATAACCCCGCCTTACTTCACCTACTCCGGTGCCTTCGCCGATCCATTGTCCTGCGGGCAGCCATTGATTTTTTGTATAAGTAATTACTTTTCCCCCTTCTTTGCTGCCGATCAGCACTTTGGTCGCGTCTTTATCTTCCCAAATTTCAAAGTTATGGGTAATGTGCAGCGTAGAGTCCAGCAAATGATACGGCCACGAATCGCGGAAGTTTTTGGGTACGTCATATGCTAATAATTTGACCCCTTTACCCTCACCGTTGGTATTGCCTAATCCATGCAGCGGTGCTACGATCAATTGATATTTGTTGTTGGCTACCTTGGCCCAGCGCATACGATGGGTAGTAATTTCGTGGTGAAGGCGGACGGGCTCCCACAGGTGTGTAGGATCCTGCGGTCGATTCAGATAAAAAACAGCTCCCGATTGCGTCATGTCTTTGGTTTCGGCAGGGTTCCACATCGCTCCTACGGCCACTTCCACACGCCCGTCGCCGTCAATGTCACGGGCAGCTATACAAACGTTATCTTTCGGGGTCAGATTGGCCGCCATGACGTACCGCTTCCAGGGTTCAGTGTTTTTGGTACCGTCGTTTCGATACCACACAATTTCTTTTTGATCGGCCAACAGAATATCGGGTCGCTTGTCGCCATCAACATCTCCGATAGCCAGTCCGTATCCGATATCAATTTGATTGTCAATGACTTGAATTTTGAAGTTGGGGGCAGGCAATTGGGCAAAAGCGGTCATGTAAACCGACCAAGCGAATACCGTAAGTATTTTTTTCATGCGAATGGGAGATTAGAGAATGTGACAGGCGAAACCCACTGACGTCTAATGGTTTAAAAAGCAATTAAAAAGCACAATCTTTTCTTTATTTGTGAAAATTTGCAATACATTTGAATCAAACCATAATTTAACTTAATCCTTATACAAAAATGAAAAATTTGATTGCCCTCATGATTGTATTTCTGTCTTTGGGTGTTTTGATGGACAGTGTGGCTCAGGACGAAAAGAAGCCAACGAAAGAGAAGAAGGAAACTGCTAAAGCGGAGAAAAAAGAGAAATCCGAGAAAAAAGAAAAGCCGGAAAAGAAAGAAAAAGAAGAAAAAAAGGAAGTAGCTAAGGCCGAGAAGAAAGAAAAGCCGGAGAAAAAGGAAAAAGCCGAAAAGAAGGAAAAGGATGAAAAAAAGGAAGTAGCTAAGGCGGAGAAGAAAGAGAAACCGGAAAAGAAAGAAAAAGAAGAGAAAAAGGAAGTAGCTAAGGCCGAAAAGAAAGAAAAGCCGGAAAAAGACGAAAAAAAGGAAAAAGCAGAGAAAAAAGAAAAAGAGGAAAAAGTAGCTAAAGCCGAGTCGAAAACGGCGGCAAAACCTAAACTCGTTGCCAAAAACGATGACGGCAAAGAAGCGGATACCGGAACCCGTAAAAAAGTAGCCGGTGCCGATAAAATCATCGGGAAAGACGACAAAGGCCGCAGCATCTATCAAGGTCCGAAAGGAGGGCAATATTACATCAACTCCAATGGTAACAAGACTTACCTGAAGGCAGACGATAAATTGTAATTTTTGAGCATTTAACAAAAACCCCCGCCGTGTCACGGTGGGGGTTTTTGTTAAGTAACTATGTATTAAGCTTCGACTTTGACGTCACTGACATTTTCAAAAACTACTTCACCGCCTTCGCCCAACTCCATCATAATGACGGAGTCTTTGGTGATTTTACCGCTTAAGATCTGCTTCGATAACTCGTTAAGAATGCGTCGTTGCAGGACGCGTTTCAGCGGTCGGGCACCGAAGGCAGGATCATAGCCCTCTTCTGACAGTTTTACTAAGGCATCGTCGGTAGCATCCAACGTAACGCCCTGTTCGGCCAGAAGGTTTTTGATGTGATTGAACTGAATCCGAACGATTTGCTTCAGATTGTCGCGGCCGAGCGGGTCAAACAACACGATCTCGTCAATACGATTTAGAAATTCGGGGCGAACGGTTTGTTTCAACAGAGCGAGTACGTCGTTTTTCGCCTCTTCTTTAAAATACAGTTTCCAGCCTTTTTCCACTTTATTGCCCGCCTCTTTGAATTTCTCCATGATGATGTCACTGCCAATGTTGGAGGTCATGATGATGATGGTATTTTTGAAGTTGGCGATTCTTCCTTTGTTATCGGTCAAACGTCCGTCGTCCAATACCTGTAACATTACATTCCACACATCCGGGTGAGCTTTTTCGATTTCGTCGAGCAGTATCACGCTGTATGGTTTACGACGAACGGCTTCGGTCAACTGTCCGCCTTCGTCATAGCCTACATAACCGGGAGGCGCTCCTACCAAGCGGCTGACGGCGTGGCGCTCTTGGTACTCACTCATATCAATTCGCACCATCGCGTTTTCGTCGTTGAAGAGGTAGTTGGCCAAGGTTTTGGCCAATTCGGTTTTACCCACACCTGTCGGCCCTAAGAACAGAAAACTGCCGATGGGGCGCTTAGGGTCTTGCAGACCGGCGCGTGAGCGACGCACCGCATCAGCCACCGCCTGAATCGCTTCTTCTTGGCCCGCTACGCGTTTTTGAAGTTCCTCTTCCAAGCTCAACAGTTTTTCCCGTTCGCTTTGGAGCATTTTGCTGACCGGAATGCCCGTCCATTTGGCCACTACTTCGGCAATGTTTTCGGCCGTTACTTCTTCCTGAATCAGTTGTTCTCCACTGACCGACTGCTGACCGCTGTTGACCAGACGGGTTTCTATTTCGGGAATTTTACCGTAGCGTATTTCAGCTACTTTTCCGTAGTCGCCTGTTCTTTCGGCTTGCTCGGCTTCTAAACGTAACTGTTCCAGTTGCTCTTTCAACGTACGTATTTCGTTGATTTTGCCTTTTTCCAGTTCCCATTGTGCCTTAAACTCGCTGCGTTCTTCGTTCAGGTCGGCGATTTCTTTGTTCAGGCGGGTTTCTTTTTCTTTATCGTTTTCCCGCCGAATGGCCTCGCGCTCAATTTCCAACTGCATAATGCGGCGATTGAGGTCGTCGAGTTCTTCCGGCACCGAGTCCATTTCCAAACGCAACTTAGCGGCAGCTTCGTCCATCAAGTCAATGGCCTTATCGGGCAGGAAACGATCGGGAATATACCGGCTTGATAATTCTACCGAAGCTATGACGGCGTCGTCCTGAATACGCACCCCGTGGTGCAACTCGTACTTATCTTTGATACCGCGCAGGATACTGATGGCATCGGCTTCGTTCGGTTCATCTACCGTTACTACCTGAAAACGGCGCTCCAGTGCTTTGTCTTTCTCAATGTACTTTTGGTACTCTTTGGTCGTAGTAGCACCGATGGTATGCAATTCGCCCCGCGCGAGAGCCGGCTTGAGCAAGTTGGCAGCATCCATGGCGCCCTCACCTCCGGCCCCCGCCCCGATGAGCGTGTGTATTTCGTCAATAAACAGAATCACTTGGCCTTCTGAATCGGTCACTTCTTTGATAACCGCCTTGAGGCGCTCTTCAAATTCGCCTTTGTATTTAGCGCCTGCAATGAGCAAACCCATATCCAAAGAGACGATTTCTTTTTCTTTTAATTGTTCAGGTACATCGCCCTGAACAATCCGTTGGGCCAAGCCCTCCACAATAGCTGTCTTCCCCACCCCGGGCTCGCCAAGCAGCATAGGGTTGTTTTTGGTACGACGGGCCAAAATCTGCAATACCCGACGAATCTCATCGTCGCGGCCGATGACGGGGTCTATTTTACCCGCCCGGGCCAATTCATTCAAATTTTTGCTGTATCGTTCCAAAGAGCGATACTTGGCTTCGGCATTTTGATCTTTCACAGGGTTATTTTTTCCTCTTAATTCTTTAATGGCGGCTAATAGGTCTTTCTCTTTCAGTCCGACCTCCTGCATGAGTTTGGCGGTCGTGTCTTTGCCGGCGGCTAAGCCCAAATACAGCAATTCTACGCTCACAAATTCATCCTTAAACTCTTTCAGGTAGCCTTGCGCTTTTTGAAAGGCGGCGTTCAGGTCATTGCTGAGGTATTCGGTATTGGCCGTGCCGGCTACCCGCGGATAGCCGTTAACGATGACTTCCAGTTTGGTATGGAGCGTGGGCAGGGCCACGTTCAGTTTCTTAGCTAAAAACTGCGATGTATTGGGATCTTCTTCCAAAATCGCTTTCAGAATATGCCCCGTTTCTACTACCTGTTGCTGATTGCTTTGCGCCATTTGCACAGCCCGCTGTACAACTTCCTGCGCTTTGATGGTATATTGATTAAAATTCATGGCTAAACTAACTGTATTGTTTTTAACGGTTAATCGGTTTGTTATCTGTACTCTATAAATAGTTGTGCCTCCCTCAAAAAGCGGAAATTTTGACACGATTGGATGGGATTTTACGTAAATAATAGACAAAATGGCGGCTTTTTACTAATTTTGGCATTATGCCGATACCCGTTTTTATTCAGAACCCATCGGAGTTTGAGCGTCTGACCGAAGATTTGAATCGTGTAGAAGCTTTTGCTATCGATACCGAATTCGACAACAACCATTATTCGTACGGTTTCAATCTTTGCCTGCTCCAAATTGCCACTCCCGACGCCTGTTATCTGATTGACCCGTTTGAAATCAGAGATCTGTCGCCGCTTTGGAAAGTGTTGGAAAATCCGGAAGTGGAAAAAATACTGCACGACAGCGGGGAAGATATGCGGCTCTTCTATTTGCACGGGTGTTCGCCCCGTAATCTTTTTGATACCAGTATCGCGGCCAAACTGCTTCATTTTGAAAAAATAGGCTTGGGCAGTATTTTAAGCGAAGTGCTTGGCGTTGAGTTCAATAAGAAAAAGCAGCAAAGCAATTGGCTCAAACGTCCTTTGATGCCTATGCAGTTGGAGTATGCTGCCAATGATGTCATTTATTTGTCGGCACTCAGAACTATCTTTACCGAACGACTCCGTGCCCAAAATCGGTGGGATTGGTTTAAACAGAGTATGGCTTTTTTGGAGAAAAAAAATTATGCTCCCAAGCCAAAAAGCACTTTTTTGAGTTTTAAAGAACAAAAAGAGTTTCATCCCTTTGACCAATACATTCTAAACGAACTGTATCGGTTTCGGGATGAGCAGGCGCAGCGCATCAACAAGCCTGTATACCAAGTGCTGCCCGAAAGTCTTATACATGAACTGTTGCGAGAGCCGTCCGTCTTAGATAATTGGTTGACTTTGAAAGGAATACATTACCGCCTCCAAAATGAAGTCGTGGCTGATAAACTCAAAGCGATTTATGAAAATGCCCGAAGGGTGGCGGAAGAAACACAATTGCCCCAAGTTAAGCGTCAATTGAGCCGTCAGGAAGCAGCACTTGCTCAACAACGTGCTACCCGCTATAACACGCTTCGAGACACTACTTTTATTCCTATTAAGCGATGGATTGAAGACCGGTACAGCCCGTTGTTTGCTCCTTATGTATTGAGTAATGAAACCATCAGTCAGTTAATTGCGGGAGAGGCTACCTTAGCGGAGATCGGCCCGCCTTACCAGCAAAATATCATCAAAGAAGCCGCTTCAGCGCTTGGAATTGATATTTCGGCCTTTGCTTAACTGATTTTTATCCGTAAATTTGATTACGCGAAAAGGGTATTTCTAAGATATGACAAACCTCATTCAAAGTCCTAAACGTCCTCGGAAGGTTCCCGAATATCTCATTAAAGAGATACTTGACGGAAAACCTGTGTACTATAAAGGGTACCGTACAGTGATGTTCGGTGACAAGAAATTAGAAGATATTATGGGGGCAAGCAGTTTACAGGCATTGATCATTAGTTATATCCAACGAATTTTATGGAAGTTTTTAAGTGAGGATGACTATTTTGTCTTTTCAGGCGAACCCGGTTTACATTTAGAACATCGTAATAATTTATCCGGAGATTTGATTGTCTATAAAGCCGAACAGTTAACCAAGTTTGACAAACACTATTTTCAGTCAGCCCCTCTTTTACAAATAGAAGTAGATGTTGAAATTGATAATACGAACTTCACCGATAATGAATATCTGACGAAAAAGACCCAAAAATTACTGGACTTCGGGGTGCAGAGAGTGATTTGGGTGCTTACTCCTACACGAACCGTGATTGTAGCAGAGCCTGATCAGGATTGGCGTATCATCAATTGGAACAAAGAGATTCTGCTCCTGAACGACATTATGATGAATATTGGTGCCTATTTGGCTAAAATGAATGTAGAGTTGGAATAATGCCCATTCGTCGATTCAGTTCGTGGTTTTTGTTAGTCATTTTGGCTATAATCATCAGCTATTATGTGCTCTTCCCTCATATTTGGCGTTGCCAATGGATTGCGTATTCAGACTTCAAAAAAGTTACTCCGACTCTTTATATAAGCCCCGAACTATCGGCTAAACATCTTCAAAGCGCCCGTCGGGCTATGGCAGAGGCTCGCAGGCGTATCGCAAAGCTGTGGGGCACACCGGCGGGTGAGGCAATCTTTATTTTATGTGAACACACCGAAGAATACCGTCGCTATTGCAACAGCGGCGAAGGGGCGGGATGCAGCATCGGTACCCCTTGGGGAGCTTCTTATATTATACTCAATCCGGACGGATTGAACACCGACGTCATTGCTCATGAGATGTGTCACGACGAACTCTTTACGCGTTTGGGCTGGTGGACCACCACCCGACAAATTCCGCAGTGGTTCAATGAAGGGTTGGCCCTGATGGCAGATCATCGCTTTGTGGCTGCCTCCGACAGTATCCAACGTTATTTGGATTATAAAGAAGAATGTGCTTACGTTTCAAACGGAGGGCAAATCGTATTGAGTTTGGACGAAATCAGCTCCTTGCACGGTTTTTTTAACGGAAACAATGGGCATGTGATGTTAGCGTATATGACTTCCGGTATGGAGGTGTCGCGTTGGTTGGCCAATACAGGAACACAACACGTTCCCGGCCTGATCAACCGCATAAAATCCGGCGAAACATTCGAAAAAGCCTATCAGTCACTCGACCAAAAGAAATATCAGAAATGATAATACACATTTTTTGTTCGGGTATACGTTAGACATTGGGGAGAAAATTCCCCATTAAGAAACTATTTGAACAGTGACTATGAAAGCGCACCCCAAAACGTACGTCATTTCAAAAGGGATTGACAATTTTTCTTTGCGCATTTACGAAGCTTATACTTTTCTGCGACAATTTGTGATCGAAGTGTTTGGGAAAGGGTTTGAGTTTCAGGAATTAATAAAGCAATGCTTTGAGATAGGGTACAAATCGCTGCCCTTAATTACCCTGACCGGTTTCATTACGGGGATGGTGTTTACCAAACAATCACGCCCTTCGTTGATGGAATTCGGCGCTACTTCCTGGCTCCCTTCGTTGGTCGCTATTGCCATCATCCGCGCCTTGGCGCCTTTGATCACCTCCCTCATCAGCGCCGGGAAGGTGGGATCGAGTATCGGAGCCGAATTGGCTTCGATGCGCGTTACCGAGCAGATCGATGCCATGGAGGTTTCGGCAGTCAATCCCTTCAAATTTTTAATTGTGACCCGTGTCTTGGCCACTACCATCACGATTCCGATTTTGTCTTTTTATTGTGCCTTTGTTGGGTTGGTGGGGTCGTTTTTGGATGTGACCCTCAATGAAGAAACCAACCTGCAGGCCTACTTTCAGAATGCTTTTGAGCAAATTACCTTTTTAGACATCGGCTCGGCGTTGGTGAAAGCCGTAGCGTATGGATTTACTATTGGCGCAGTGGGCTGTTACAAAGGGTATTACGCCGAGAAAGGAACGCAGGGAGTAGGGCATGCCGCCAACAGTTCGGTGGTATTGTCTATGTTTTTAATTTTTCTGGAAGAGGTAGCTATAGTTCAAGTAACCAACTGGTTCAGATAGGATTTTTTATCCGTAATAACACCAATGGCAAATCAGAAACAACAACGGGAATCTGTCATAACCATCCGAGGATTGTATAAATCGTTCGGTGATCTGCACGTACTGCGCGATGTCAATTTGGACGTTTACCGGGGCGAAAATGTCGTTGTTTTAGGGCGTTCGGGCACGGGAAAATCGGTTTTGATCAAAATCATTTCCGGACTGCTGACCCCCGATAAAGGCAGTGTAAAAGTGCTGGGGCAGGAAGTAGCCGCCTTGAATGAAAAACAACTGCGCGAATTGCGTTTAAAGATCGGGTTTTTGTTTCAGAACAGCGCCTTGTACGACAGCATGACCGTGGGCGAAAATCTGGAATTTCCTTTGGTAAGGAATATAAAGAATCTCAGCCGCGGCGAGATCAACAAGCGGGTAGCCGAGGTATTGGACTCCGTAGGGCTGAAACGAACAATCAATCAAATGCCTTCCGAACTCTCCGGCGGACAGCGCAAACGCATCGGCATTGCCCGCACCCTCATTCTGAACCCTGAAATTATGCTTTACGATGAGCCGACAGCCGGCTTAGACCCGATTACCTCCATTGAGATCAACGATCTGATCAATGAAGTAAGAAACCGCTACAATACCACGTCCATCATTATTACCCACGACCTTACCTGCGCCAAAGTAACAGGCGACCGCATCGTGATGCTGTTGGAAGGGCGTTTTCTTCGGCAGGGCACTTTTGAAGAGGTGTTTGATACCGACGAAGCGCAGGTTAAAAGCTTTTACGATTATAATTTTATAACTCCCCCATCTACACCACATACGATCCATGAAATCACCAAATAATCCCAATAAACGCGCCGTCACCGTAGGCATTTTTGTCTTTCTGGGGCTTGCTATCTTTATCGTCGGTATTTTGACTATCGGCAGTATGCGCAAGTCGTTTATCAGTAAAATAACGGTTCGTTCGGTCTTCGACGACGTAAACGGCCTGAAAAAAGGTAACAATGTTTGGTTTTCGGGTGTCAAAGTCGGCATCGTCAAATCCATTCGTTTTTACGGCAAATCGAAGGTGGAAGTGGATCTGAGTATCGAAGAAAAATCGCAGGAGTACATCCGGAAAGATGCCCATGTGAAAATCAGTACCGACGGGCTGATCGGTAACCGGATCGTGGTCATCACGGGCGGTTCGCCTCAGGTACCGGCCGTGGAAGAGGGAGACATGCTCACTGCCTTAAAAGAAGACGGGCAACAGGAGATTCTGAACACCTTACAGGCCAACAACAAAAATATTCTGGCCATTACCACTGATTTGAAAGACATTACGCAAAGCATTAAAAAAGGAGAAGGCTCGGTAGGAAAATTGTTGACCGACGATAAGTTGTTTACCGACCTGGAAAAAACCATGGCGTCTTTGCGTACTGCTTCGGTCAATGCGCAACAACTGACGGCTTCGTTGAACAGCTACGGTAATAAACTCAACCAAAAAGGAGGATTGGCCAACGACTTGGCCACCGATACGCTCATTATGAGCAATGTACGCCTGACGGTAACCAAATTGAACGAAACGGCTTCAACAGCCCGAACGCTGATCGCCCAACTGCAACAATCGGCCAACGGAATTACGACTGAATTGACCCCCGACCGAAAAAGCCCCGTGGGCGTGCTGCTTCACGACGAAACGGCCGCCTCCCAAATCAAAGCGACGCTTCAGAATCTGACGGCGGGCAGCAAAAAATTAGACGAAAACTTGGAAGCCTTACAGCATAATTTTCTGTTTCGACGCTATTTCAGAAAGCAGAAAAAAGAGCAGGAAAATCAAGATACTACGGCTATCTTAAGCCAAAAATAGATAAGACGAAAAAGCGGTTTAGCTGAAAAAATTAACCCCTCCGCAGCAGGAGGGGTCAATTTTTATTTATTCGGGTTGGTAGAGGCTATTTGAAACATTCATAGAAAAATCATAGTATATTTGGTCGAAAACGTTGCGTTATATACATTTGAGAATAGATATTCCGAATAATAATCATGCAAATTGCCGATTTTACATACATTGTTGCTGACTCAGCTGTTTGCCAAGGCTTGCCTCGTATTAAGGATACACGCATTACTGTATCTTCCATTTTGGCACATATTGCCGGAGGAATGTCTACCTCCGATTTATTGAAATCCTTTCCACAGTTATCGGAAACGGCTGTTAATGAGGCACTTCAATTTGCGGCACGGCATATACAGGAAATTTATCTTCCTTTGAAAGCAGCGTGAAATTCTTATTGGATGAAAATCTGCCTGCTTACTACCGCTCCCTGTTTTGTATAGATGACCAACATGTGGGATTTCATGTATCTGATTACGGACTCACTAATACGCCCGATGAAATCATAAGGGAGTTTGCCCAAAAGAATGAATTTACAATTGTGACCTTCGACTTGGATTTTTCCCGTTTGGCAGCCATAAACAATGAACAGAAACCTTCAATTATTACTTTTCGAACCTCAAAAATGAGCGAAGCCTTTTTGAAATCATTTGTTGAAAACCATTTATCGGAACTTCTGCCTTATCTTGAAATAGGAGCTACCGTTACGGTGGATGATCGTAAAATCAGAATCAAGACTTTGCCTTTCTAAACAAGTACCTTGTGATAAACCTGCCTTTATTGTTTGAGCTATCCATGTAGTACATTGCCAAAAATCAACCGCTTGTAAAAGCGAATAAGGTAGCTTCCGAAGTATTTATCGTGTCATAAACAGGCTGATTATTTGGAGCTATGGTTGTAAACTGCGACTAACGAGGAGAGCCGCAGTTGCAAACTACGACTGACTATGTCCGAAGCATATAGTTTTGAAAAACGATTAATCATAATGAAATCTACATTTCAGAATATGAATCTCCTCGTTTTCATATCTGTAAATTAAGCGATGTTCATCATCAATTCTTCTTGACCAAAACCCCGAATATTTGTGTTTTAAAGGTTCCGGTTTACCAATTCCGTCAAAAGGATTTCTTGCAATATCTTTCAAAAGCTCATTAACCCTTTTAAGCTTCTTTTTATCGGTATTTTGCCAGTAAATATAATCTTCCCAAGATTCATCTACAAAGATATACTTCATTGGTTAGGAGTCAATTAAGTCTTTTGTAAATGCCTTGCCGGTTCTGAATTTTTCGATGGCCGAATCCAATCTGTTTTCATTTTTTCGAGAAGATAATTCGTGATTAGTAGCCATCAGAGAATTGTATTCTTCTAAAGACATAACGACAATTGCCTCGTCTTTGCCACGATTGATAATTAAAGTTTCAAAATTTTGGACTACTTTATCAAGATAAGATTTAATATCTCTTCTGAAGTCAGAAATGTTTGCTGTGATCATATTTGTACGTTTAATTGTACAAATTAAAGTACAAATAATGTAAAAAGCAAGTAGTTTCGAAGAAACATATCCCAACCTCTTTCTTTGAAAGCCGGTGCAAAGGGTTTGGAAGGCTATCAGGTAAATGATTAACACTTACCGTGTTACAAACACTCTTTTATCTTTGGTGCTCGTCTAAAATTAGCTAAAACTGTCAAATCATTTCAGTAGCATACGTTATCTTTTAAACAGTTTGCTTTTTACAATTTTGCCCTCTCTTTTTGCTAGATAATAAAATATGATTCCAATAAGCAACAAAAAAGATGCTGTAAAAATGGAACCTTCAATTCCAACTGCACCACCTGTTAATAGTTCAGGGCCATTGAATGTTGATTGAATGATACTGCCCATGTCATTTAGCCCTGTTAGATTTGAGCCATAAAAAGGCTGAGCAAAATTCCAGCCTAAATGGAAGAAATAAGGTAGCCATATTCTTTTTGTATAAATAAACATCATTGCCATGGTAAACCCCCAAATCAAATAATAAAAAAGACTAAATAGGTTGGAATTGGGGTTATAAATATGTTGAAGTTCTACTAACATTCCAGTGACAAGGGTTAAATTAGTTCCTAACCAATTTTCACACACTCGTATTATTAACCCTCTATGAAATAGGTCTTCAACTATGGCCGCAAACATTAAAAACGTGAAAAACTTTATGGGGTAGTGAGCTGTTGTAATACCAGTAGCTTGATAATACCCTAATAAATATAAAATGAAGATAGATAATGAAATTGTAAAAAAACCAAAGAAAAATCCTCCAAACATTTCTTTATGTAAATATTTTATGGATAACTCTGTTATTTTTCTTTTATCATAAAAACGAAATAAATAATAATAGGCAGCTAATAAAACTATAAATGAAATACAATGAATAATTGGGACAGCAATACTTTTATTTTGGATTATACTATAAAAAAATGGTTTCAAAACAAAGTTTTGAATTACGACAAATAGAGAAAAACAAAACACAATTCCGATGATAATTTTTGTTATTGGAAAATGCAGCACTCTTTTAATGGATACATTCATTGTTATTTTTGATTTATTGTATTTAAAATTTTATACAAAGAAAACTCCTTGTTACCTTTACAGCAAGTACATACAATAAAGTAGCCTACATACTAAAAATATAGTATTGCTGATTATCAATAGTTTAAATTTTAAAATAAATGAAGAATAAAATTAAAAAGGCACATTGTGCCGTTGATTATGCTTTCCAACGAATAGGTGGAAAGTACAAGGGACGAATTTTATGGATATTGAGAGATGGCTGTTTGAGATATGGGGAATTAAAAAGAGCAGTCGTGGGTATAAGACCAAAAATGCTTACTCAAACGCTAAAAGAATTGGAAGCCGATGAACTGATTGTCAGAAAAGTTTATTTAGAAGTTCCACCGAAGGTTGAATATTCACTTACCGATACAGGAAAAGAATTAATTCCGTTTATTAGTCAATTGAGAAGTTGGGGTGAAAAGCAAATGTCAGCAAATTGAAACTTACAATTCTAAGGGTGTTGCGATATGCTTGCCACCAACCCAAAGAAAGGCTTGATGGCCGGGCTATTTAGTTGATTATTTGATTAAAAAATGTCGAGCCTTTTCGTCTTTCGTATGTTGAAATACAAGCCAAATTTGAGTGCCAATGCGAGAAAAAGGAGTTACGATAAAAGTGCTGTGGGACACAGCCCACGGGGAAAGTTAAAGTGTTGATTTTAGTGAATTATGAAAATTCCATTTTTGAAGACTTAAACAGAAATAGGGAGTGTAATACAAACTCTGTCTAATGATTAGTTTTGGCCAAATTTAGTTTTTTCTTTCGATTTCAAATGCTTTTTTGATTTGTTATTGGATTTGTCAAGGGCGGCTGAGGTACGAGGCCGTTTATATCCTTGACAAATTTAATAACAGGCTATTTTTGCGTTTTATAATTGAAAGAAAAATTTACAAATCTATTGGCATTCTATTGCCAAATTTGATGTGTAATTGTTGAGCCGTAAGTGCCCAATTCTGCAACGGAGAAGTCCATTTTTGACTTATATTTTCAACGGCCAGGTAAATCAATTTAAGCAAGTGCCATCATTGGGAAAAGCACCTTTTGTCTTAGTGATTTTACGAACTTGCCTGTAAACCCTTCCACAGCATTGGTGGTATAGATTAACTTTCTAATGTGCTCATCATAAGCAAAATGAGGTGACAATTTATGCCAATTCTTCTGCCATGATTTGAGCACAACTGGATATTTTACCCCCATTTTGCTTCGAGTTTATCTAGTTCCAATTCAGCTTTCTCCTTTGTGGGAGCCTGATAGACCATTTTTAAATCCTGCATAAAAGCCTTTTGGTCTTTGGAAGCCACATATTTAAGTGAGTTCCGTATCTGGTGAATAATGCAAGTCTGAACCTCAGCTTGAGGGAAACAAGCCAATATTGCCTCTGAAAAACCCGTAAGATTATCCGTACAGGCTATCAAAATATCTTTTACCCCTCTGGATTTTAAATCCGTAAGCACTGACAGCCAAAAGTTAGCCCCCTCACTTTCAGATACATACATACCAATCAAATCTTTGTACCCATGTCGATTAACTCCCAATACATTATAAACAGCACGAGTAACAACTCGACCGCCTTCACTTACCTTATAGTGCATGGCATCCAACCAAACAATGGTGTAGAGATTTTCCAGAGGTCTACTCTGCTGCTTTTTGACCTGCGGAATTACTCGTTCGGTAATCTCAGAAAGAGTAGCATGAGATATTTCCACATCATACATTTGTTGGATATGATCGGATATATCTCGAAAACTCATCCCCTTACTGTAGAGGCCGATGATTTGAGGGCTAAGTTATCAGCTAGTACTGTTTCGCGTTTCTTGACGATTTGAGGAGTAAAGCTGCTCTGTCGGTCTTGAGGTGTGCTTAAAATAATCTCACCTGAGGTTGTTTTTAGACGCTTGCTGCCTTTCCATACAAGAAGCTTGTTGCCTAATTCTCGCTGTTTTTCATCAAGATGTGCGTTCATTTCGACTCTAGAGCACTTTCTAAAAATTGTTGGAGTAAGGGAGCGAACACTCCATCTTTGCCCGTTAACGATTGTCCATTCATCAACTGGGTTAGCGCTTTATCGCGCATCTGTTCAAATTCTGTCTTTTCCATTGTTCTGTCGTAAAGTTAAAAAACCTTTGGACAGAGTTTAATTTACAGTCTCCAGAAATAATCTCTGCATAAGTTTTATTTTTGAAGATGAATGCCGTCTTTTCTAATAAACTTTGCTGTTTTTCAAAATCAACACTAAAATCAATTCTTAGTTTTTGACATTCAACCTGCTTTTCACCTTTGGCTGTAAAATCTACTTCAATGTAATTTTTAGTGAAAATTAATTTTATCACTTCATCCCAACATGACTGAGTTTGGTCGTTTCTTTCAAAATATATCTGTTGATATTCATCTTCTTCCAATGCGTATTGTATTTGAAAAGCTTCAACCCCGTCAGTAAAACCAACAATTAGCGTTTCAAATTCTTCGACTATTTCTACAACATTTGCAATAAATTTGACTGTCATTTTTCCGTCGTTCCAACTTGTTAATAGACGAAGTGTGTATGAACTACTTAGTACTGATTATCAGTGGTTTGTAGTTCATACAGCCGTCTTTTGTTCATCCTGTTGCAATAATAAACATTTTATCGTTTTTGCAAAAAAACGATAAAATGTTATCGGATAATTGTTGTTTCTGAAAACAGATATTCGGTTAAAAAGTAGTTTACTTCTTCTGCGCCGCCATCCATTCCATAATAGTAACGGGCCGACCGTTGAGCCGGACGGGTTGGCCGTTGTAGTCCAATTTGGCATGATT
The DNA here is from genome assembly GCA_046329125.1 of Spirosomataceae bacterium. Lineage (GTDB taxonomy): Bacteria > Bacteroidota > Bacteroidia > Cytophagales > Spirosomataceae > Runella. The sequence continues at coordinate 93,600 of JAXLVD010000016.1, forward strand.
GACGTGGGAATACACCCACGACCAGTGGCCGTTGTAGTAGTAGTTATCTCCGCCAAAGAAGCCCGAAAGGTCAACCACGTGGTCGTAGAAACTGAAATGCACGTTTTTGGCTCCGGCTTTTATCAGACGCTCATAGACCGGCACCACCGTCAACTCGGGCTTGGTCGTAGCATCTTCTTTGCAATGCACAAACCAGATCGGCACGTGCTTGATGCTGTTGAGTTGGGCGTCGGTGATGTACTGCGATTGGTACGCCAAGGCACTGATGTAGCCGGCGGCAAAGTAAGCCGGGTCTTTTAAGATCAATTTCAGGGCCATATAGCCGCCGTTGGAGCAGCCGCCCACGTAAATGCGCTTCCGGTCTATATCCGGGTGGGAGTTAACGTACTCTTTAATGAGCGCCATCAACCCTTGGTTGTATACGTCTTCGCCGGAGCCGGGTTGCATTTTACCTTCTTTATCGTGCATCCATGCCCCCGGGCATTGCGGCACCAACACGTAGGCGCTCCCGAAATAGCTTTGGAGGTCGGCAGAAGCGTAGTTGGTGGCTTTGTTGCCGAGCAACGGAATGGTCGGGTCGGTGCCTCCCTCGCCGCCGCCGTGCAGCCAAATGATCAGCCGTGTTTTGGATGATTTGTTTTTGGGAGTAAAGGCCGCGTACGACATCGTTTTGCCGGGTTCGTAGGGGTACTTGCCCGAAAGGTCAAAATCGTCGGTCAGGGGCATGAGGCGATTTTTCTCCTTATTCCACGTCTTGTTGGTTTTGGTATCAGTGACGGTGAGCAGGTACTTCACCCATTGATTGCCGCGGCAAGTGCCCGCAGTCGAATATTGAAAAGGAGAAGTGATGGGCTGATTGGGTGCTACCGACAATACCAACGTAATGTGGTTGCCTTCTTTGGTTCGATTGCCTTTTGCATCAGACACGTAGGCAAACACCACATGGCGATTGCCGCTTTTGAGATTGTCAGGAATCGTAGCACAATCAGAACTCCGGGTGACGGCCACGTTGAAATCTTTGAAATCGGCGGCAGAGGCGGGAGCGTCTAACTCCAAGATCACTTTACTGACGGCCGGTCCCCAATCGAAGCCTTCCACCACAAGGGTATAATCGCCGGTGGCCGCTCCTATACCCGGAGCTATTGCAAAAGCAGGCGAGAGGCCTGATAAAAGAACGGTTATCAGCAGAAAACTGAGTACTTTTTGAAAAGGGTTTTTCAACATGGTTATTTGGGTTTGAATCAATAGTTGACCTGCAAATATGCTGATTTGTAGCCGTATTTCAGGAAATAATGAGATAAATCCAACAATTTTGATTACCAAAGAACCTGTTTTTTCAGAAATGGTGCGAATCGTCGTTCTTTCGCGGGACAGCTTTACGCTTTTTTCACAAACTCCGATTTTAAGCCCATGGCCCCAAAACCGTCAATCTTGCAGTCGATATTGTGTCCGTCATTGTTTTCGGTGAGGCGAATGTTTTTGACCTTCGTACCGGCTTTGATGGGTTTGGGGGCTCCTTTGACGGGCAAATCTTTGATTACTACTACGGTGTCACCGTCTTTGAGTTCGTTGCCGTTGGCGTCCAACACTTTAGTCTCGGCGTCTGCGCTTTCTTCCGTGGCTGTATCTTCAGGATTCCATTCATAAAAACACTCCGGACAAACCATCAGATCATCACTCGGATAGGTGTACTCACTCTTACATTGGGGACAAGGCGGAAATTCGGACATGGAAGTGTATGATTTATAAGTTCGGCGCGAAACTAATCAAAACATTTGCCAAAACACACGCCCGGGTTACTTCCTGTCTTGCTGTCTGAATTCGATCGGCGACATCCCTACGTACTTTTTAAACAGTTTGGCGAAATAGTTGGGGTATTCAAATTTTAACAGATACGCGATTTCTGATACCGAATACGACGTATGCAGCAGATACTTCTGCGCTTCTGCCATCAGATTTTGATGCACTAACTGAATGGCTGACTTTCCCGATACCAAACGACAAATTCGGTTCAAATGAACAGGCGTAATATTGAGTTCATCAGCAAACTCCGGAATGGTTTTGGGATAATCCGCTTCTTTGATTTTCTTCTGAAATTTACGAAAATGACTCATCGCCACGTCCTCCTTTTGTTTTTCTTCCCCCTGCCGAACCATGCGGTGCAGTTTCACAAACAATTGCGTAAAATAGGCTTTCAGCATCACCGCTCTTTCGGAATGCTCCCCAAACAATTCTCCTTCTATGGATTTGATCAAACCGGTAAAGGCTTCAAACGGCTCGCCTGACTCAAAATCAGCAATGGCTTGGATCTCGTTGAACGATTGCCAAACGGTCGAAGATGTTGGAAAAATAGCCTCAATAATCGTTTCGGAAACCGTGAGTATATACCCCGACACATCGGGTGAATACACTAACCCATGAAGCGTAGCAGGCGGAATCAGAAAGAGGCACGGCCCGGCATACGTCCTGATTTGACTGCCGTTTTGAAAGGTGACCTGCCCTTTTTCAACGATAAATAGCTGAAAAAGATGCGTATGAATGTGCGGCTGAATGATCCAGTCAAAAAGTTGACTGCGAGTCGTAATTAATTCCAGAAAGATATATTCAGACGAATAGCGGCCGTTTAAGTCGCCATACAGCCCTTCAAAATTGAGAATGGGTTTATCGTTTCCCATAAAAATGTTTGATTTTTATCCACAATAGTAAAAATAATCTCCGATGAATGCCGAATAAAAGGGGGAAATTTGCGGTGAAGAAAACGACTTACGTTTTTCCTTTAAACTCACTCGCAATGTTTCGTAAAATCACCTTATCCGTCATCAGCAGTCTGCTGATGGCTTGCGGTTTTCAATCGTTGGCCCAACCTGTTTTAGATGCCTCCGACAAAGCCTATTCCATGCCGCTTTTGACCCAAACCCCGAAAGGCGATGTGCTGCTTTCGTGGACCGAAAAAGATGCCGCCGGCATAACCTCGTTCTGTTTGGCTATCTCAAAAGACAATGGTGCCACTTTTTCCGATAAAAAAACAATCTTTTCGGGAAACGGCATCGGCAACAGCCGCCTGATGCGGGCCAAAGTACTGGTTAGAAAGGACGGTTCTCTGGTCGCTGTCTTTTCCAACCGGCTGGAAGCTGCCGGCGGAAAACGGGCTTCTGACATCGTGTATTGTATTTCTACTGATCAGGGAGCCACTTGGACCGCCCCCAAATCCGTTGATACCGACCCAACCAAATGCACCCGAGGCTTTTTTGACGCCGTGGTACTGCCCAACGACGAAATTGCGGTGGCCTACCTGAAAGATGTGGCAGGCAGCACCAAATTTGAAGAGCGCGACTTACGGCTTGTATTGACCAAAAACGGGGTTTTTCAACCCGAAAGAGTCATTGACCCGGTGGTGTGCGATTGCTGCAATATCAGCCTGTTGGTAGATGCAAAAGGCGCCCTGAACGTGTATTATCGCGACAACAATGATAACATTCGGGACATGGCCAAAATGACCTCTACCGACAATGGCATAACGTTTTCTGCGCCGCAAATTTTGCATAACGACGGTTGGAAAATCAACGGCTGTCCGCACAGCGGCGCTACTTCAAGCGTGTACGGAAAAAGTGCTTTGATCTCTTGGTTTTCGGGTACAACGAACGAGCCGGGCATTCGTTTGGTGACGGAAGAAGGTAAGAAACTGCTCGTGCTGGAAGCGGCGGCCAAAAACTCATTTTTAACCTCTTCTTCCACGGCTTCTGTGTTACTGTGGGAACAGGTGAACCCGGAAAGCAATACCTCACAAATCGCTCTTAGAAAAGTAAAGGGAGACAATGTTTCGGCAACCGAATGGGTAAAAGAATCACTGAATGGGGCAAATGCCGCCGCCATAGTGGCAAACGAGCAATTGCTGGTGGCCTACGAAGTAAAACAGCCAAGCGGTAAAAACACTCTCAAAGTCTCAACACTCAAACTGTAATTTTTTGTTCTTTTTTTACCCCGCAGGGGTGTACTGTCAGCAATAAATACCATTTATTAAGAATCATGGCTATTACCTGGGAACTTGCCCATCTGGCTCATGTTGAGCTCTTTACCCCCAAATTGGACGAAAGCATTCGCTTTTTTACGGAAATCCTGGGAATGTATATTTCTGATATAGAAGGCGATTCGGCCTATCTGCGTGCTTACGACGATTATGAACATCATTCGCTCAAATTGACGGCCCACAAACATTCAGGCCTCGGGCATTTTGCGTGGAGAGCCCGAAGCAGGGAATCACTCGATGCGCGTGCCAAGGCCATCGAAGCTACCGGGTTGGGTATCGGTTGGACAGACCATGAATGTGGGTACGGTAAAGCCTATCGGTTTCGCTATCCTGACGGACATCTCTGCGAAATTTACTTCGACACTCATAAGTACAAACCTACCCCCGAAACTATGTCGGCTTTAAAAAACACGGCCAGTAAGTTTCCCGGACGCGGTATGAATGTCAGACGAGTTGACCACCTTAACCTGTTGGCTAAAGATATTGCAGCGTTCCGGGATTTTCAATTCGGAGTGTTGGGCGGGCGCATGAGCGAAACCATTGTCTTTGAAGACGGTCCTAAAGGAGTGTGGGTATCGGTCAACTCTAAGTCGTACGACTTAGCCATTACCGAAGATCATTCAGGGTTAAACGGACGCTTTCATCACCTGACCTACGCTGTCAATAGCCGCGAAGAAGTGCTTTTAGCCGCGGATATTGCGCTGGAAAATGATGTGTTTATCGAAACCGGCCCTCACAAACACGCCATTCAGCAGACTTTCTTCCTTTATCTCTATGAACCGGGAGGCAATCGTATCGAAATTGCCAATCCTACAGCCCGTCTTATTCTCGATCCGGATTATGAAACCATTGTTTGGAACAAAGAAGAGCGAATGAAAGGCCAAGCATGGGGACTGAAAACCGTGGAAAGCTTTCATACTCGGGGTACCCCTATGCCGGATGAGTTGCTGTGAGATTGAGCACCTAAAAATAACGTTAAAACAATGAGATTATCGCAAGAAGAATGGAGTCGGCGAATGTTTATTCTCTCCTTGACAGGAGTCGGTTCCGCATTGATCGTCAATCCGGTTTTATCATGGGCCAATAGTGTTCGCCCTGAGTCTGCCGAAGAAGAAATTGACCCGAGAGTTGCGAAAATTGTAGCCAAAACAATGGCAGTAGATACGCATAATCACGTGGATGTTCGTATCTATCCGGACCAACCCCTACCAACCTATGATTTGTTGAATGATTTCAAAAAATCGGGCTTGGCGGCTATCGTCATGACTTTTGCGGTTGACTACCAAAAATTGCAAAATGAAGGGGAGGGCTATCATCGTTTTGTCGCCGGATTAGATGCCGCAGATAATCTGCTTAAAGGATACGGTTTGGAGCGTTCTATGCATTTGTCTGACCTGAAATCAGCATTTAAAAAGAACAAACCTGCTGTTATTCAGTCAGTTGAAGGCGGGCATTTTTTGGAAGGGAAAATCGAAAGACTTACAATGGCGTACGACCGAGGATTGAGAGTCCTCGGCTTATTACACGACAACGATGCTTCTGTTCCGTTAGGAGATATTTATACCAAACCGCCGCAGTGGGGAGGGCTTACGGCCTTCGGAGCAGAAGTTATTAAAAAATGTAACCAACTGGGCATTCTGGTTGACCTGACGCATTGCAGCAATAAAACCATTGACGATGCGCTCAAAATTGCGACAAAACCGGTCATTATTACGCATACAGGTTTGGATACTCGGTTGGGGCAGGTGATGCAAATGGGCCAAATGATGAAACCAAGGCTTATCAGCAAAGAACAGGCTAAGATTGTGGCAGAGGCAGGAGGAGTCATCGGCGCTTGGCGGCATTTGACCCAAACACCGTTAGAATATGCCCAAAATATTCGAGCTTTGGTGGATAGTATCGGTGTTGAACATGTATGTATCGGCACCGATACCAAAATTACCCGCGCTGTCAAACCAAACGATACGGGTACTCCGAGACAGGGAGAATTGACCAACGGGATTTGGCAAGGCCAAAAAGAGGGTTTCTTTTATGCAGTAGTTGACGCCCTGCTGAAGACCGGATTCAGTGAAAGTGAAATTATGAGAATAGGCAGTGGTAACTTTTGTCGAGTATTTGACGCGGCGACAAAAAAGAGCAAGTAAAACCACTTTAGCAATGAAATCTCCTGAGGTTTCGATAAACCATAACAAATAAACTTCCCCCGGCGGGGCTGTTATACCCATGAAAAAGAAACTGTTAGTTTTAGGAGCGCACTCTGCCGATTTTGTTTGGCGTTCGGCGGGCGTTATTGCAAAAAGCGTGGAAGAAGGTGCCGAAACACTCGTGGTGTGTATGTCATACGGCGAACGGGGCGAATCAGGCGAACTCTGGAAAGAAGACCCCAAACGGAGCATTGAAAGTGTCAAGGCCATTCGTCATGAACAGGCCCAAAAGGCCGCCGATATTCTCGGTACACCCATTCAATTTTTAGATTGGGGCGATTATCCGATGTTGATTTCCAATGAGCGTATCGAACAACTCACCCAAATCATCGGCGATTTTGCCCCAACGGTCATTTTGACTCACACCGCCAAAGACCCCTACAATCCCGACCACCCCTTGGCCTATCAGGCTACAGAAAGAGCAAGGTTATTGTCGTGCGGGGCAGGCGTACCAAGTGCTTTCAAAAACATTGACCCGCCGATGTGGTATTCGTTTGAGCCGCATCAGCCCGAAATTTGCGAGTTTTTGCCCGATACCTTTGTGGATATTTCATCGGTTTTTGACAAAAAACTGGCAGCCATGGACTGTATGGGCGCTCAAAAATACCTGAGAGATTACTATGCTGAATTGGCCTCCCGCAGAGCAAACCACGCCCGAAGAAATTCGGGTAAAAAAGAGATAAAATATGCCGAAGCCTTTCAAAGTCACGTGCCGCGGGTAACAAATAGTATTTTTTAACAGCCCCCATACCCCCAAAGGGGGATTCTTATTTGATATAAAAGTTTGTAAAATTTTGATTGTCGAGTGTTTTGGGTAATTAGTAGATAAAAAAAAGATTTTGAGAGATTTACGATTTACTAATGGCTCATTATTACTAAAATTAGAATATTTTTCAACCTAATCCTTACTATTCCCCCATTGGGGGTTAGGGGGCTTTAAACCTATTTTTACTATGAAAGCATCAAGACGTAATTTTATTCAATCATTGGGAGTAGGGGCGGCCGGTTTAGGCATAGCGCAGCAGGCAACAGCCCATGCCTCTGAGCCGCCTAAGGCCTTAAAACCCACCGGTGATGATCAGATTTTGTTCGTTGGCGATGACATTGCTGTTGCCAACACCGAACACGGTAAAGTCCGTGGTTTTATACTTCGGGGAATTACTACTTATTTGGGTATTCCTTATGGGGCCGACACTTCGGGCAAAAATCGTTTTATGCCGCCCCAAAAACCCGCTCCCTGGTCTGACGTTCGCCCTGCAGTTTGGTGGGGAAATACCGCTCCTCAAATCATGGAAAAGCGGTACGCCAATGTCTATGCTTCGTTTGTTGACCATTGGAATTACGACGATGTCTCGGAAGATTGTCTCAGAATCAACGTATGGACACCTGCTTTAGACACACAAAAACGCCCCGTTATGGTGTGGCTGCACGGAGGCGGGTTTGTCAACGGAAACGGCATTGAACAAGACGGGTATCACGGCGAAAACATTGCTCGGTTGGGTAACATTGTGTTTTGTTCGCTCAATCACCGACTCGGTTCGTTGGGTTATAGCCATTTGAAAGCTGCCGGAGGGCATCCCGCCTCGGGAAATGTGGGTAATCTGGATATGGTTTTAGCACTGGAATGGGTAAAAAACAACATCGCCAACTTCGGCGGAGACCCCAACAACGTAACCATTATGGGACAATCGGGCGGCGGCTCAAAAGTTACTACGCTGATGAATATGCCTGCTGCCAAAGGATTATTTCACAAAGCGGTCGTATTGAGCGGTGGCTCGCTGGCCGGTGTCAATAAAGAATATGCCGAAAAACTGGGCCAAAAAGTAATGGAAGAAGCCGGGTTGAAGCCGGGCGAAATAGAAAAATTGCAGCAGATTCCTTGGCGGGAATACATAGATATTGCCGACAGGGCGGTGGTCAAAATGGCCGATGAGGCCAAACGGCTCAACATTGTACGCGGGGGCTACTCTCCCGTAGCCGACGGGAATTACCTGAATGGCGGCGCATTTTTCAGTGATGCCAACCATTATTCTGCGGATATTCCGTTGATGATCTGCTCTACTTTCAACGAGCAAAGTCCCAGTCGTACCGATGCCGCCTTAGAAAGCGTAACCTTGGCCGACGTGAAAGAGAAAATCAAATCCCGTTTTGGCGATAAATCGTCCGACATTGTGGAGGCTTACGCCAAAACTTTCCCCAAGGCGCGCCCGATAGAACTTTGGACGATGATCATTTCCAATCGAAAAAATGCCGTAGCTATTGCCGATGCCAAAGCCGCCCAGAAAAAAGCCCCCGTGTATGTGGCTTGGTTTGGTTGGCAACCCCCGCTTTTCGACAACCGAATGAGAGCCTTCCATTGCAGCGATATTTGCTTTTGGTTCTATAATACCGACGTAATGCTTACGCACACGGGCGGAGGCAAGCGTCCGCGGGCCTTGTCTGAGAAAATGGCGAAATCATTACTCGGATTTATGAAAACAGGCAATCCAAACGGTGGTGGCTTACCCACTTGGAAGACCTATACCACCCAAAATGGAGAAACGATGATTTTGGATGATGTGCCGGCACTGGCCAATGACCCTGACCGCGAAGCCAGAAAAGCATTGGCGTAAATTTTTGAATCCTATGAGGTTTCGGTTTTCTCAGCACAGATAAACCTCATAGGGTTAATATTTTACAAAACATGGATTTAATAAAAGAACTTTCAAAATTTTCAGCCGCTACGATTTGTGAGGCGCTCGGTAATAAAGGTTATTTGCCGTGGGCTATTAAGCCCATTGCCAAGGGCATGAAAGTCTGTGGCCCTGCTTATACTGTGCAGACCATGCCACGCGATAATGTATTATTGCACCGTGCGTATGCCTATGCCAAACCGGGAGAGGTGCTGATTGTCAATTGTTCAGGTTTTTATGAAGCAGGGTATTGGGGTGATCTGATGAGCCTGGGTGCCAAAACCAAAGGTATCAATGGGTTAGTAATAGATGCCTGCGTTCGCGATGCGGATGATATTGAGGCGATGGGTTTTCCGGTTTTTTCCAGAGGCTTATGCATTCGCGGCACGTCCAATCACGGCGACGGCACGCTCAACGAGCCTATCATCATTGGCGATGTGTTGATACATCCGGGTGATATTGTAGTAGGCGACCGTGATGGGGTTGTGATTGTTCCTCAACATAAAATGCAAGAAACCATCGAAAAAGCGGCAGCACGCGAAGCCAAAGAAGAAAGAACCCGGGCAGAACTCCGAAAAGGCAGAACGTCGCTTCAAATTTATGGCTGGGATGAGAAATTTGGATATTAACTCAGTGATGAATGATGAACGATAAGTGATGAGAGAGAAACTCTTTCCATCGTATTCATTTCATCACTCATCATTTATCACTTATCATTATGAAAATTGCTGTATTAGGTTTGGGAGAAGCGGGTTCTCATTTTGCCAATGATTTAGCTGAAATGGGAGTTAAGGTCACAGGTTATGACCCCAATCCGATTCGGAAATTACACCCTGCCGTTGTTGTTAAAAACAGTAACAGCGAAGCTGCCCGAAGTGCCGATATTATTTTCAGTGCCAATCTGTCTTCGGTTTCCGTAGAAATTGCTGAAGAGTTGGTCAGTGTCTTACAACCGCATCAGTTTTTCTGCGAAATGAATACTTCCGGGCCGGCAAAGAAGCAAAAAATTGCGTCCGTTTTAGCCCCGTCGGGTGTGAAGATGATTGATTTGGCCATCATGGCCCCCGTGCCGCCGAAAGGCATTATGACCCCTTTGCTGGCCTCGGGAGAGTACGCTTCCGCCTTTTCGGAAAAAATAAAACTGTTGCACCTTGACTTAAAATATGTAGAAAACAGTCAGATTGGTGAGGCTGCTACTCGAAAACTTTTGCGTTCGATTGTGTACAAAGGCATTGCCGCCGTAGTTTGTGAGGCCATGGAGGCAGGTAAAGCTTTTGATATGGAAGCCTACATTCGAGGGCAGATCAGTTCGTTGATTGGAGGAAACGACGACTTGATTGATCGTTTTGTTGAAGGCAGTCGTACCCACGCTGTGCGTCGGATGCACGAAATGGAGGCGGTTATGGAAATGTTAAGCCCCCTAACCCCCAATGGGGGGATTATGACTGCTGCCACAAGGGATAATTTGAAGAAATTGGCCGGTTTAGAAAAAAAAAATACAAATATCCCCCCATTGGGGGTTAGGGGGCGGGCTGTTCCCTACATGCAGTTTCGGGGCGGTAGTTCCAAAGGACTTTTCTTCAAAGCAGAAGACCTCCCTGCGGATGAAAATGAAAGAAATAAACTGTTGCTTTTGGCAATGGAAGGCACTACCGAAGGAGACCCGCGTCAAATTGACGGTTTGGGCGGGGCTACTTCATTGACCAGTAAAGTAGCCATTGTCAGTAAATCCAAAACCCTCGGTGCAGATTTAGATTACCTTTTTGTGCAAGTTGTTGTAGGAAAAGGGAAAGTATCGACCACCCAAACCTGCGGCAATATTTTGGCCGGTGTTTTGCCTTTTGCTATCGAATCCGGAATGATCGGGGCTAAAGCGCCGACCACTTCCGCTAAAATCAACATTGTCAATACGGGCGGTATTTGCGAGGTGGTGGTTCCTACTCCTGCCGGTAAAGTAGATTATACGGGCTCGACCAAAGTAGACGGAGTGCCCGGAACAGCATCACGCATTGTTTGCAACTATTTAGACACAGTAGGTGCTACCTGTGGTGCCCTGCTCCCAACCGGCAATGCCCGGGACACTATTGACGGCATTGAAGTTACCTGCATTGATAACGGCATGCCCATTGTGATGATGAGAGCCGGTGATTTGGGCTTGGTCGGACATGAAACCAAAGAAGTATTGGAAGCCAATGAACCGCTCCGCAGGCAGATCGAATCTATCCGCCTGAAAGCCGGACTTCAGATGCATTTGGGTGATGTCAAAGACCAAACCATTCCCAAAATGTGTCTGGTTTCACCTCCTGAAAGGGGCGGAGTGCTCAATACCCGTATGTTTATACCGCATGTGGTTCATGAGGCCATCGGGGTTTTGGCGGCAGTATCCGTCGCCACGGCCTGCGTGCTTCCGGATACTGTCTGCTTGGGAGTAATAAGTGAACAAAATTCATCGCCTGTCGTTCCGCCTTCATCGCTCTCTATAGAACATCCTTCCGGTGAATTTACCGTTAATTTAGAATACACTTTTCAGGACGGAGCAATCCATATCAAAAAATCGGGCGTCATTCGCACGGCTCGGTTGTTGAGTAAGGGAGAAGTGTTTATACCCTGAACCTTAGGAGTAAACTCGTTATAGCTTCATTAAATTCCTGTTGGACATTCGTTTTTAATGTCCGTTAAAAAAATTCAACATGGAAGTTAATGCTTTTTCGCTATGCATCATCTCTCCATTTTCAATAGATTCCTGTGCCTTTATTGCGGCTCTTGCTCGCATATTTGTTTCATAAAAAGAAATGGCTTGCTGTAAAGTATCGAAGTTGTCAGACGTTAAACAATTGCGCAATTCCAAAGCATCAAGCATTGCCATATTTACACCTTCGCCTGCAAACGGAGGCATGACATGTGCTGCATCACCAATCATCGTTAAGTTGGGCAAGGCTTCCCAAGTTTGATTCAGAGGCATACAATAGATGGGTCTTGGCACAAAAGGTGTTGATGCATTTTCAAATAATTCATACCAAATACTGCTCCATCCGGAATATTCTTTTTTAAACCATTCAAGTAATTGAGATTTGTCGGAAAAATTTAAATCACTTCTTTCTGCCCAGTTTTCATTTGTTTTGAAACTTGCATAAAATCCGATTTCACCATTGCCTTTTTGACCCATGAGGATATCCTTTTTATTTCCGAATGCCATTATTTTCCCTCCGTTAAGCAAAGCCGAAATTTGCGGTACTGCATTTTCAGCATCATAAATAGTACCCTCAAGCATGGTAATGCCCGAATAAAAAGCTTTGATATTTGTAAGGTATGGACGAATCTTTGATTTCGCCCCATCCGCCCCGATTACAATATCTGCATAAACCGAATTTTCATTTTTGATATGCAATAGCCAGCCTTCCTCTTTTTTTTCCATTGAAATAAAATGACTGTTCCACACTACTGTTTCAGATTGTAAAGATTCCAGTAATATTTTTCTTAATGCACCACGATCTATCTCAGGGCGAAAATGCTCCTTACCGAAATTCTCTTCCGGTTTGGATTCGTGGTCGCTGAAAAATATTTCCGCCTGTTCATTCACTATTCTCTTTCTATCAGCTCCGGGAAGAAAATTATTTTTGAACTCATCTAACAGATTTGCCTGAATAATGGCTGCCAAGCCGGATTCATCGTGCAAGTCAAGGGGTGCTCCTTGCACACGGATATATTTATTCAAATCTCTCTCATACACTTTTACGTTTGCTCCTTTAAGTTGTAAAAGCCTTGCTAATGTCAATCCGCCGGGGCCACCACCCACAACGGCAATTTTTTTGTCTTGTAATTTCATACCGAAAAGTTTTAACTAAGGGCACAAAATTATTTCGAAGCAAGTGTTGAAAATTGTATAAATCGGTCGTTTTGGTTTCGTTTCAGCTCTTTTGGCGAAACTCCGGATAACTTTTTAATTTCCTTGATAAAATGGGATTGATCAGCAAAGTTTTCTTGCGGAAATAATTTCCCCTCCTTAATGTGCTGAAAAGAAGCACGAAAGCGAAGAATATTGCAATATGCTTTTAATGAAATGCCAAATTGATCATTAAAATACCGATTGATTTGTCGGCTGCTCCAAAATACTTTTTCTGAAAGTTCCTTTACAGTTAATGCTCCGTTAGATGAGTAGAGCAGGTCAAAAAGTTGGCGTTTTCTATTGTCAATTTCGTGGGGCATCAGTTCCCTTATTTTTTGCGAAGCCTTTTTGCAAAAAAGATCAAAGTCCTGCAAATCGACTGCATTAAAATTCCAAAAGTCGGCCGGTAAATAGGCTGCGTTATTTAACAGCTTCGCAACCGTGTTTTGAAAAATATATTCTGTAGCAAGCAGTTTGAAACTTATCGCAAACATCAATGTCTTAGAGGACAGTATTGCCCGTTCAGCATGGGTTTCAATTCCGGAGAGTATAATGTGAAAAGGGTCCGTTGGCGATTGAGAAAAAAATAAGTCAATTCGCCCGTCAGGTAAAACCACAATTTCTTTGTCCCTGTCTGAATGGTTTTGCAACAGCCAAAAGCTTTCTACAAAGTCAGCAAGCGACTTGTTGGGTTTGATGAATTTGTATTCAAAATCATTGTCCATTAGCAGAGTGCCGATTAAAATGACGCCCAAACTTCAAATTTACCAAGTTTAGAAATACGGTTTGTATTCAGGTAATCCATAAAAGATGATAAAAACCACGCTCCTAAAGATTTTTGAACCTGTATCTGCAACCTATAGGGGGTGAGTCGTCGCTGTATTCGAGAATGCATAAATAAGCGGAATATGTTCCTCCGATTTGGCTGCATAATAGCAGTGGTTCTAAATTTCCTCCTCTTTTTTCAGTACTTTTACTCACCGGGCAACTTTTTATAATAAGTGGTTTGGAGGATTTTATCCCTAATGTACAATGAAAAAGTGTGTGTTTCGTCATTGGAGTATAGCGGTAGTTGCAGCGGTGGCGGTAAGTGCCTGCGGCGGCAGCATAGATGTGCCGCAGGAAGTGCAGAAAGCAGCCGCTGATTTGCCCGAAAAATTAGATTATAACCTTCACGTCAAGCCGATTTTATCAGACCGTTGTTTTGCCTGTCACGGGCCGGATAAGAACAAGCAAAAAGCAAATTTGCGGTTAGACATTGCCGAAGCCGTTTACGATAAAGAATGCGAAAGCGGGTTAAAGGCCATTGCTGCCGGTAATCCGGCAAAAAGCGATGTGGTTCATCGTATTTTATCAGAAGACCCGGACTATGTCATGCCGGAGCCTTCTACCCACCTCACCCTGACCGCCGAAGAAAAAGCAACGCTCATCAAATGGATCGAACAAGGGGCAGAGTATAAGCCTCATTGGTCCTTTGTCGCTCCGGTAAAGCCTGAGTTACCCAAGGTTAAAAATGAAAGTTGGGTGAAAAATGGCATTGACCGCTTTATTCTCAAAAAATTGGAGGACAAAGGGTTGAAACCACAACCTGAAGCCTCGAAAACAACGCTTTTACGGAGGGTCTACATGGACTTGATCGGACTGCCACCCACTCCGGAACAGGTAGAGGCCTTTCTAAAAGACACTTCTTCCAATACTTACGAAAAAGTGGTCAATCAGTTGTTGCAAAATCCCCATTTCGGCGAGCATCAAGCCGTAGATTGGCTGGATGTGGCGCGTTATGCCGATACACACGGGTATCAGGACGACGGGTTGCGTACGGTGTGGCCGTACCGCGATTGGGTCATCAACTCCTTTAACCGAAATCTGGCGTTTGATCGTTTTGTCACTTGGCAATTGGCCGGCGATATGTTGCCCAATCCTCAGAAAGAGCATCTGATCGCTACTGCCTTCAACCGAAATCACCAACAAAGTCAGGAAGGAGGAATCGTTCCTCAGGAGTATTTTGTCGAGTACATCGCCGATCGTACCAATACATTCGGGAAAGCATTTTTAGGCCTGACGGTAGAATGTGCCCGCTGTCACGATCACAAATACGACCCGATCAGTCAAAAGGATTATTATTCGCTGTATGCGTTTTTTAATAATAACAACGAATACGGGCAAATTCCCTACAACGGCGAACCAAGCCCGACGATCACCCTTCCGAAACCTGAGGCCGAAAAACAATTGCGGTTTATTAAAACGGAATTGGCGGCTCTTGAGCAAAAACAATTGAAAGGGGCTCCGGCTTTGCGTCAGCGGTTCGAAAAGTGGGTAGTGCAAGCCGGCAAAGCGCCGGTCATTGCTCCGCAAACGGCGCTGATCATGGATATTCCCTTTGATTCGATGGAAGTGCGTCCGGCTGGTGAAAAAAAGGACAAGCGTCGCCCGATCTTTAAGAATTTGGCCAACGATACGCTGCCTTTTGAAACCAACGGTGATTTGGATTTTTTGCCCGTCCGAATCAAAGCTCCCGGCGGAAAAGGAGTCCGGTTGGTAGGGGAGAGTTTTATGCAGATGCGCGGTATCAATGGCTGGGGCAATTACAAAGAAGTGCCCGCTATTTCCGGTTTTTTTGAGCGAGACCAGCCTTTTACCGTGAGTTTATGGGTGGGAGTTATTGACTCCAAATTCAAAGGACCACTGTTCAATCGAAATCTGGGGCCGTTCAATGGCTTTCGCGGCTACGAATGTGAACGTCTCGAAGACGGGCGTTTGGCTTTTCGAATCAGTAATGTTTGGCCGGATAATGCCATAGATTTTGAAACTGATTATGTTTTAAAACCCAATCGTTGGGCGCATCTTACCATGGTCTATGACGGGTCGTCCAAGGCCACCGGGCTGAAAGTATACATCAACGGACAGCGAGCCGCGGGCCGAGTGATGTCGGATGGATTGCGGGAAAGTACGCTTTGGGGGAAGAACCACACCAACTGGGGAGCCGGAGCTCCTAATTTTTCCATCGGCCAACGCCACGACTATAACTACAAAGGCTATGCCGTGGATGAACTGAAAGTATTTGCCCGAGAATTGACTCCTTTGGAAGTGCATCAGGTGATAGGAAAGAAAGATTATGTCCAAACCGCCCTGAAAACACCGGCCGATAAACGCACCGGTTTTCAGAAAGAAGGATTGTTTGACTATTACGTAACCCATATTGATGCTCAAAATCAAAAATGGCTGGTCGAGCGGAAGGAGTTATTGAAGAAAGAAACGGAGGTATTGAATAAAGAGATTGACGTCATGGTGATGCGCGAACGTAAATACCCGCGCAAAGCCTATGTGCTGAAACGGGGCGCCTACGATGCTCCGGATGCAGAAGTAACGCCTGATACCCCCGAACAATTTTTTAAGATTCCGAAAGACCTCCCCCGCAACCGCCTCGGCTTGGCCAAATGGCTGATGCATGAAGAAAACCCGCTTTTTGCGCGGGTCATGGTCAATCGAATGTGGCAGCACTACTTCGGGAAAGGATTGGTGGTGTCAGCCGAAGACTTTGGTAATCAGGGTGATTTGCCGACGCATCTCGAATTGTTGGATTATTTGGCGGTCAAATTCAGAAAGGTTGGCTGGAATTATAAACTGCTGCAAAAAGAAATCGTCATGTCGGCTACGTATCGGCAATCGTCAGTAGCAAAGCCTGAATTATTGGAAAGAGACCCTAATAACCTCTTGTATGCCCGCGGGCCAAGTTATCGTATTTCGGCAGAACAGGTTCGGGATGCAGCCTTGGCAGCAAGTGGTCTTTTAAATCCGAAAATCGGCGGACCCAGCGTACACCCTTACCAGCCTGACGGGATTTGGGAAGCTTTAGCCACGCGCAATGCGGTACAATATGTTCAAAATCATGGGGATACGCTCTATCGTCGGAGTATGTACACCATCTGGAAGCGCAGTTCGCCACCCCCCATGATGCTCAATTTTGATGCTTCCGAGCGGCATTTTTGCAGCGTACGTCGTCAAAAAACAAGCACCCCCTTACAGGCGCTGGTTACGCTCAACGACCCGCAATTTGTAGAAGCAGCCCGAGTGCTGGCTCAGAGGAGTGTCGAGGGTCAAATGCAGAATGTCAAAGTAAAAGAGTCTATTCGGCACTCTATTTCTTACCTTTTTACCTCACTCATTTCCCGTTCTCCGCGACCTATTGAAATAGAGGCCATGCAGCAATTGTATGCAGAAGAATTGGCCGATTTTCAGAAAAATCCGAAACGTGCCGATGAGTTATTAACAGTAGGTGAGTATCCTGTAGATAAGTCATTGAACAAAAGTGAATTGGCCGCCATGACCATTGTGGCGAGTACATTGATGAACTTTGATGAATTTGTGATAAAGCGGTAGCCCCAACCCCTGCCCTTCCCCATGTTGAGGAAGGGGGTAAACAGAAGGTCTTTCTCCAAAGTGAAGCGGGAGGCACGGTCGAGGATTTAGGTGGAGTCTTAAAACAAAATGATTATGGACAAAGATAAATTCATTCCTACACGCCCTCAAGACTATCCGTTTTTTCACGAAGCTAAATATAGCACTTTTCAGAATGCTGCTTACCTAAGAAAAAGCCAAACAGAAGCAGAGAGGATACTTTGGGAGCAATTACGAGGGAGGAAATTGAACAATTTAAAATTTAGAAGACAACATAGCATTTATCTATTCATTGCCGATTTTTATTGTCATGAACTGAAATTAGTCATTGAATTGGACGGGAGTATCCATCATTTGAAAGAGGTAGCACAATACGATGAATATCGAGAAAAACTCATCCAAGAATTTGGGTTAAAAGTACTTCGATTTTCAAACGATGAAGTTTTAAAAGATTTAGAGTCAGTATTACACAAAATAATAGAAATCAAATCTCTTTCGGAGAAAGAAGAATAAAAAGCCCTCCTCCAATTTAGAGGAGGCGAAAGAGGTACTACGACTAAGTATAATTAAGTATAAAAATTCGAAAGAATAAAAGTCCTCCTCCAACATGGAGGAGGGTTGGGAGGAGGCCCTTTATGAACGCATTTGAAGAAATGGAACAACATACCCACGACCAACTGAGTCGTCGGAATTTTTTGTCGCAGACAAGTATGGGTTTGGGGGCTGTGGCATTGTCTTCTCTGTTGGGCAGCTCTACCGCTCAGGCGGCTGTACAGACGGGAGGTGTGTTGGGGAAACCGCATTTTGCCCCCAAAGTAAAGCGGGTTATTTACCTCCACCAAAGCGGAGCACCTTCCCAATTGGAATTATTTGACTATAAGCCTAAGTTGGAGGAAATGTGGGGGCAAAACCTGCCCGAATCGGTGCGTAAAGGACAACGACTTACGGGAATGACCGCCGGACAGAGCAGTTTTCCGTTGGCGGCTTCTTATTATAAATTTGCACAGCACGGTCAAAGCAGAATGTGGATAAGTGAGCTGCTGCCTTATATTTCCAAGATCACCGATGAGGCGGCGTTCATTCGCTCCATGCATACCGAAGCCATTAATCACGACCCGGCCATTACGTTTTTTCAGACAGGCAGTCAGCAGGGAGGTCGTCCTTCGTTCGGCTCTTGGGTAAGCTATGGTTTAGGCTCTGATAATCAGAACCTACCTTCATTTGTCGTGCTCTTATCCAAAGGTCGGGGCGGTGACCAACCGTTGTACGCCAAATTATGGTCCAACGGATTTTTGCCTTCTGTCCACCAAGGCGTTGTTTTTCGCTCCGGACCTGACCCCGTTTTTTACCTCAATAATCCTCCCGGAATTGACCGTACCGGCCGTCGGCGAATGCTCGACTATTTGGCTAAAATGCATCAGGAGCAATATAAGCAACTGCTTGATCCCGAAATCAACAGCCGCATGGCTCAGTACGAGATGGCTTATCGGATGCAAACGGCTGTCCCCGAAACGTTGGATATTTCCAAAGAGCCCGAGTATATTTTTGATATGTACGGACCCGAAGCCCGGAAAGCGGGAACCTACGCGGCCAATTGCCTGTTGGCTCGAAAATTAGCCGAAAAAGGGGTGAAATTTATTCAACTTTATCATCAAGGTTGGGATCAGCACGGCAACCTTCCCAACGACATCAAAATCATGACCAAATCAGTGGATCAACCTTCGGCGGCGCTGTTATTGGATCTGAAACAAAGAGGTTTGTTGGATGACACATTGGTCATTTGGGGAGGAGAATTCGGGCGCGGTTCCTACTCACAGGGAAAGCTGAGTAAAAACAATTACGGTCGGGATCATCATCCGCGTTGTTTTACCGTTTGGATGGCCGGGGCCGGGGTCAAAAAAGGGTATATCCACGGCGAAACCGACGATTTCAGCTATAACATTGTGCGCGATCCGGTACACGTGCATGATTTTCAGGCGACGGTGATGCACTTGTTAGGAGTTGATCACGAGCAACTTACGTTTAAATTCCAAGGCCGCCGCTATCGCCTGACCGATGTACACGGCAAAGTGGTAAGGCCGATTTTAGCATAAAAAAGTAGATAAAAAAACAGATATTTGCTTCCTGAAAGTAAAGAATGATTCAATGACAGTAAGCGAGACAGTCAGCCGTCCGGTGCCTGAAACAGGCACTATTCCTTTTCCTACCCTACCTAATCCAAAGTTTACATTCATTGACCTTTTTGCAGGTATCGGAGGGTTTCGGCTTGCCCTGCAAAGCTTGGGAGGGGAGTGTGTTTTCAGCAGTGAATGGGACGAACAAGCCCAAAAAACCTATCGGGCCAACTTTGGCGAATCGCCTTTTGGGGATATTACCAAGGAAGAAACCAAACAACAGATTCCGCCTCATTTTGATGTCCTTTGTGCCGGGTTCCCTTGCCAGGCATTTTCCATAGCAGGTCGTCGCGGCGGTTTTGAAGATACCCGCGGTACGTTATTTTTTGATGTAGCCGACATTATCAAACGCCATCAACCAAAGGCGTTTTTTCTGGAAAATGTAAAAGGGCTGCGCAATCATGACGGAGGTAAGACACTTTCCACGATCTTAACGGCACTGCGCGAAGACTTGGATTATTTTGTGCCGGAACCGAAAATCATGAATGCCAAAGATTTCGGCGTACCCCAGAATCGCGAACGCATTTTTATTGTTGGTTTTCGTAAAGATTTGGGTGTCAGTTCGTTTGTGTATCCGGAGGCAAGTAAGATGCCGGTGGCCTTCGAAGATGTGAAAGAAGCCGAACCGGTATCGGTCAAATATTACCTGTCAACGCAGTATTTGTCGACGTTGGTCAATCACAAACTGCGGCATGAAAACAAAGGCAATGGATTTGGTTACGAAGTCATCGCTGACGATGGTATTGCCAATGCGATCGTTGTTGGCGGTATGGGTCGTGAACGCAACTTAGTCTATGACGATCGACTTACTAACTTTATTCCCGAAACCAGAATCAAAGGGGAAGTAAATCGGGAAGGAATTAGAAAAATGACGCCCAGAGAGTGGGCCAGATTGCAGGGGTTTCCGGACGAATTCAGAATTGTGGTAGCCGATGCTTCAGCTTATAAGCAGTTCGGCAATTCGGTAGCAGTACCGGCCATTCGAGCTACGGCTGAAAAGCTGTTGGCTAAAATTTTTGATAACAACACCGAACAGGAATAAAAAAAACAGGGGCGATTCCGTAAACGAATCGCCCCTGTTTCGTTTCAGAAAGACCGAAAAAATTACTTTTTAAATAAAGAATCAACAAATTCGGCACGGTCAAATACCTGCAGATCATCCATTTTCTCGCCGACACCGATGTATTTGACCGGAATTTTGAATTCATCAGATATACCGATCACTACGCCCCCTTTCGCTGTACCGTCCAACTTGGTAATGGCCAAAGAAGTAACTTCGGTGGCTTTCGTAAATTCACGGGCCTGAATTACCGCATTTTGTCCGGTACTTCCATCCAGCACCAACAGTACTTCATGAGGGGCATCAGGCGATACTTTTTGCATTACCCGCTTGATTTTCGTCAACTCATT
This sequence comes from Spirosomataceae bacterium, assembly GCA_046329125.1. GTDB lineage: Bacteria > Bacteroidota > Bacteroidia > Cytophagales > Spirosomataceae > Runella. The sequence goes on from JAXLVD010000016.1 coordinate 114,371, forward strand.
CATGAGGTTCACTTTCGTATGCAATCGCCCGGCAGTATCAACAATCACGACATCGGCGCCCATTTCCACTCCTTTTTTTACGGCATCGTGGGCAACAGCGGCCGGGTCGGTATTCATACCATGCTCAATGACGGGTACACCGCTGCGCTGACCCCACGTTTTAAGTTGATCTACGGCTGCGGCACGGAAAGTATCCCCGGCCCCTAATACCACTTTTTTGCCGCGCTTATTGAACTGATGCGCCAACTTTCCGATAGTAGTGGTTTTGCCGGCTCCGTTCACCCCCACCACCATAATGACATAAGGTTTAGGAAGGTTTTCGGTTTCAAAACTGTCTTTGATGTCAAGCGATTTATTCTCGGTAAGCAAGGCAGCGATTTCATCGCGCAAAATAATGTCTAATTCATCAGTGCCGGTGTATTTATCGCGGGCAACACGCTCTTCAATTCGTTTTATGATTTTTACGGTGGTACCTACCCCTACGTCAGAACTGATCAAAATTTCTTCCAATTCGTCCAGTACTTCCTCATCTACCGTAGATTTACCGATGATAGCACGGCTTAATTTGCCAAAAAAACTTTCTTTTGATTTTTCGAGCCCTTTATCGAGCGATTCTTTTTTTTCTTTAGAGAAGAAATCAAATAAACCCATAGCGAATTTGCGTTTTACATTAAACAGTATCAACGCACCTGATACTGTTTGAATGAGAACAAATGTACAATAAAAAAAGTCCCTTGTGGGGACTTTCTTAAATATCGTTAGCGGTAACAGAATAAGCGCCTTAGTTTTTCAACGCAGCCTGTACCTCGTCGGTAGGAACGATGACCTCCTTAAAAGTGTAAGCGCCTGTCTTCGGTGATTTAACTGCTTGAATCACTTTGGCGTAAGTCTTACCACCTTCTTTTTTCAGGGTTGCAACTACTTTCTTTGCCATTGTAGTATAATTTTTAGGATGGTTAATTGCTCATAGCTAATCGTTTAACAGCACCAATTACCTATTTAACGATCAACCAAACAGTGAATTATTTGATTTCTTTGTGAACCGTTACTTTTTTCAAATACGGATTGTATTTCTTCATTTCAATACGTCCGGGTGTATTTTTACGGTTCTTGGTAGTGATGTAGCGCGACATCCCGGGAACACCTGACTCTTTTTGAGCCGTGCATTCCAAAATTACTTGTATTCTGTTACCTTTCTTTGCCATTGCCTTTCTTCAATTTTCAAAACGGAGCGCAAAGTTACGGATAGTCAGGAAGAAGACAAAACATTTTCTTAAAATTTCGACAAAAATATTTGTCTACCTTTGCAGGATAGAGCATTATTTCTACATTCATGCGATTTAATCCGCGTTTTACGGCTTTTTTACTCGCTTTGCTGATCTCGGCTATCACCATGACATTCCTGTCTTTTGTCAACGGAGTAAATCAAAGCATGCTTTTTGTGGTAGGGTTGGCCGGTTTTGCCGGTTCTTTTTTTCTGATCTTCTATGCCATTGAGATTTTAGTCTATCGGGAGGTTACTAAAATGCACCAGACCATTCAACGGCTTAAATTGAAAGATTTTAATTTTCCTCGAAAAGCCATCATCAGCAACCCCAATCCTTTAAAGAAACTCAATCAGGAGATTTTTGTCTACGTGGCCAAAAAACAGGAAGAAATTGATGAGTTGAAGCGGATGGAGGTATTTCGGCGTGAATTTTTAGCGGATGTATCGCATGAATTGAAAACACCTATTTTTGCAGCTCAAGGCTTTATTCATACCCTTCTGGACGGTGCCATGGATGATGAAAAAGTGCGGGACAAATTTCTGCAAAAAGCCGCCAAAAGCTTGGACGGATTGGATGCGCTGGTAAAAGATTTGGTGGCCCTTTCCCAAATGGAGACCGGCGAAATTCGAATGCATAAGGACAGGGTCGATTTGCGCCTTTTGACCTTGGAAGTATGTGAACAGTTGGAAAAGAAAGCCAATCAGCGAAATACTGTCTTAAAAATAAAGCCGGATAAGTTGCCGCACGTTTGGGTGAAAGTGGATCCGCAACGTCTCAATCAGGTAATGACCAACCTCATTGAAAACGCTATCAAATATGGTAAGGATAACGGCAAAGTAATTGTACATTTTGAGGAAGACAAAAAGCATTTTACCGTTTCGATTCGTGACAACGGCCCCGGAATTCCGTCAGAACATTTACCCAGAATCTTTGAGCGGTTCTATCGAGTGGATAAAAGCCGCTCTCGTGAAAAAGGAGGTACGGGGTTAGGATTGGCGATTGTAAAGCATATTCTGAATGCGCACGGTTCAAAAATTGCCGTAACCAGTCGAGTGGACAAAGGGACCACGTTTAGTTTTAAATTGGACAAAGCAGACTGAACGACTTATTTTACGGATTAGGCGGATTGAACTTTTTTGGCTTATTTTACACCCTTATTTCGATAAAAATAGAAGTTTTCTAATAATTACACACTTCAAAAAGACGATTCTTGTATGAACATTGCACTTGTCACCGGTTCAGCCGGGTTGATCGGAAGCGAATCCGTAGCGTTTTTCGCTGATAAATTTGATTTAGTTATTGGAATTGACAATAACCTGCGTCAATACTTTTTCGGACAGGACGGCAATACGGAATGGAACCGTAATCGCATTCAGGATGCTTATACTAATTATAAACATTACAGCGCAGATATTCGTGAAGTAAGTCAATTACAGCCTATTTTTCAGGAATACGGCTCGGATATTAAAATGATCGTTCACGCCGCTGCACAACCCAGCCACGATTGGGCCGCTCGTGAGCCTTTTACCGATTTCGGGGTCAATGCGGTCGGTACACTCAATATGCTGGAAATGACGCGCCAACATTGTCCCGACGCCGTTTTTATCTTTACGTCAACTAATAAAGTATACGGTGATAATCCTAATTATCTGCCGTTGGTAGAATTGGAGACTCGTTGGGAGATTTCGGAAGATCATGCCTATTTCAAAAACGGAATTGACGAACACCACAGCCTTGACCATACCAAACACTCGATTTTCGGCGCTTCTAAAGTGGCCGCGGATATTATGTGTCAGGAATACGGCCGTTATTTCGGCATGAAAGTGGGGGTATTTCGCGGAGGCTGTCTGACCGGTCCTAATCACTCGGGAGCCCAGTTGCACGGCTTTTTGGCCTATTTGATGAAATGTACCATTACGGGGAATCCTTACACGATTTTCGGCTACAAAGGCAAGCAGGTACGCGACAATATTCACAGCTACGATTTAGTGAATATGTTTTGGCATTTCTACCAAAATCCGCGCCCGGGCGAGGCTTACAATGCCGGGGGCGGGCGTTATGCCAACTGCTCGATGTTGGAGGCGATTGCGATTTGTGAAAAAATTGCGGGTAAGAAATTGACGTATCATTATTCGGAAACGAACCGTATCGGCGACCACATTTGGTACGTGAGCGATTTGAGCAAATTTAAGAGCCATTATCCGGATTGGAATTGGACCTATAACCTCGAACAAACGCTTGTGCAAATTCACGACGGGATTGCCGCTCGTTTGGCCATGCCGGTATAACTGTTATCTGCGGTCCCGCACGGTTGGTCGCTGCGGCGGCCCGGCGATGCGGTTAATCGTTATTCGTTTCGAATAACCGGTAAATCCTAACTGATAACAAAACTGATGACCTCTACCTACGTCATACTGATACCGCAATATAATGATTGGGAGGCGCTGAACCTGCTCATCGATCGCATCAACAAAGACGTAGCTGCCGATATACTGGCGGCTGCGTCTTTGGTTATTGTGGATGATTGCTCCGGTTCGGATTATGAACGATTGACTCCTTTCGGCGGCCAAAAAGTACAGATCGTGCGTCTTTATCGGAATTTGGGGCATCAGCGGGCCATTGCAATCGGGCTGTCGTATATTTCGCAGGAAGTGACCGTCGAAAAAGTGATTGTCATGGATGCCGATGGGGAAGATGCACCCAAGGACATCAATTCTTTGGTGAATGCTTCCCGAAAATCGCCCGACCGTATCATTTTTGCGCAACGTACCAAGCGCCAGGAGAGTTTTACCTTTCGTTTTTTTTACGGTATCTATAAATTTATTTTCAGACAATTGACGGGGAAAGTGATCACTTTCGGCAACTTCTCCCTAATTCCGCAACGACGTTTACAGAACTTGGTACGGGTTTCTGAAATTTGGAACAATTTTCCGGGCGGTATTATCAAATCGCGAATTCCTTACGAGGCTGTACCTACCGAACGCGGCAAACGATTGGCCGGTGAAAGTAAGATGAATTTTGTCTCCTTGGTGTTACACGGTCTGAGTACTATTTCGGTCTTGATTGATGTAACGGCGGTTCGGATCTTGATTTTTTCCATCGGAATGTCGGTAGCAGCCTTGTTTGTGATCTTTATCGTTTTGTTCTTAAAATGGATGAACGATGCTTCTCCCGGCTGGGCTTCTACGTTGAGTTCGGCATTGTTGATAGTAGTATTGCAATCATTTCTTATTTCCTTGTTTTTAGTATTTATGGTGCTGCAATACCGTACCCAACAGCAGTTTATACCCGTGCTTCAATACCGCGATTTTATTGAAAAAGTAGAAGATGTTGATAATTCGGCGTCTTTCGGTCACACTTTACAATAAAATGGGTTTTATATTACTAACTAACAGATTACTTCCTCTGTGCTGAGTTTTGATGATTTTCCGGTAGTGTATTTGGCGATCGGCTATGTATTGGCAGCCGTGATGGCCTTATTGGCTGTTGGTAAAAATAGCAATAACCGGGAGTTCCTTTTTTTATCGGTTTCGGGTCTGTTGGTCATTTTGATGAGAGTGCCGATTGTCATTTTTAATCAGGAAATCAATCCTGATGAAAGTCAAATGATTGCTCATGCCATTACGCTGTGGCATTATCCCGTTTACTGGCAGTCGGTGGATGGGACAACGATCGGCCCGCTTGATAACTACGCCTTACTTTTGCCCGCCTTTTTCGGTCGGGCTTTTGATTACACTTCAGCGCGATTAATAGGGTTACTTTGTGTATTGGGAAGCCTGTGGTTCTTTTATCAGAGCGTCAAGAACTTTTTTGAAGGTTCGGTGGCTCGTTTGGCCTTACTGCCGCCGCTGTTTTTGGTGGCGTTTACGCAGGAGGCTGATTTTGTCCACTATTCAAGCGAACAGTTGCCCGTGTTTTTATTGAATTTAGGATTGTGGTTACTGTCAAAAGTTAAATCCCAATCCGATCTGTGTTCGAATTATAAGCCCAAACGAGCATTACAGGGCCTATTTTGGTTAGGGTTTGTTTTGGGGATGAGCCCTTTTGCTAAAATTCAGGCAGTACCGCAAGCCGCTGTGTTGGGTTTGTTTGCTTGGGTATTTTCGTTTCGCCCCAATCAGTTATGGCAAAACACGGCGGCCTTAGTAGGGGGAGGGTTGGTGTTTCCACTGCTGACCATTGCTTGGGCAGCAATCTACGGAGTGTTGGATGATTTTTGGGATTTTTATGTCCTCGGTAATCTGATCTATGCCGGCGGAAGTTCATTGACAGAAGCTGTGTTGAGAATTCCCGCTTTTTTTGCTAAAAGTGCTGATTTCATGGCTTTTTTAATCAGTATGATTGCCGTTGCCTTAGCAGCGGCGAGTATCAGCGGTAAACTGCTTTCCGATAAAAAACAAATTTCACTGAAAATCAAGCTTTTTGCCGCTTTATGGTTAGTTGCTTCTCTCTATGCCGCCACCAAATCGGGTAATGATTTTGTGCATTATCTAAACTTTTGCATTTATCCGTTTGCGTTGACAGGAGTCGCCTTTTTTCGAAGCTGGGCCAATACCGGTCGGCTTTCCTGGCTTCCGGCTTTCCTTAGCCTTTTGCCGTTTGCGGCCCTGTTCGGCTTTAAAGTAGTGAAGCATCAACCGCTGAATCGCTACGTTTCTACTGCTGATCATAGGGTACCGCAGTCCGGGGTTGCTGAGTTGATTCGGCAGTATGCCGAATCCAACGAGCGTTTGGTAGTGTGGGGCTGGATGTGCCGTTACCACGTAGAAACCGGGATGCCGCAGGGAACGGCCGAAAACCACTCAGAGCGCTGTATTTACCCGCATCCTATGCGCGAAAAATATTATCGCCGTTATTTGAATGATCTGGCTGCAAACCGCCCGAAAATTTTTGTGGATACAGTTCCTAACAGTTTATGGTTGAACGACCGAGCTACGCAGGCCCACGAAGCATTTCCCGAATTGAAAGCGTTTATTGCCCAAAATTATCGTTTGGTTGGGGAAATTGACCGGACGCGTGTGTATGTGAGAAAGGCCGAACAATAAGTGTCGGCGTTATTAAACTTTGCCAAAGTTCTGAACTTTGGCAAAGTTGCCTTAATTTTGAATCGTTAGATATTTCTATAGAATGACACATAAGCAATTCCTCGAATCGTTGGTTTGTCCGAAAACGGGACAGCCTTTACAAATTGCCGACAACGGCGCTTCGCTCACTGCCCCCGACGGTACAGTTTATCCGGTGTTGGACTCCGAGATTGTGGATATGGTTCATCCGCGTGAGTTGTTTGAAGACGATGCACGTGAGCAATACCTCTATGACCAAGCCTATCAGCGTTATGACCGGGGGGTATCGTGGGTATTTGAAACCCTGAATCATTCGGACGAAGCCGCTACTCGTCAATTTATGATTGGTTTGATGGGGCTCCAACCCGGACAAACCGTGTTGGAAGTAGGGGCCGGTACAGGAAAAGATTCGGCTTTGATCATTGAGCAGATCAGTCCGGGCGGTACGGCTGTGCTTTCCGATCTGTCACCCAATATGTTGCGCTTGGCCACTCAAAAACTCCAACCGAACAAGGTAGATGTACATTACTTTTTAGGAAACGGCTCATACCTGCCGTTTGCTGACGGAACCTTTGATTCGGTTTTTCATTTCGGAGGTATCAATACATTTTCAGAACGTAAAAAAGCTTTTGCCGAACTGACACGTGTCGTAAAAGTAGGCGGAAAAGTGGTGATCGGTGATGAAAGTATGGCTCCGTGGCTTCGCAAAGAACCTACTTACGAAATTCTCTGGAAAGCCAATCCGCTTTTCCGCGCCGAAATACCTTTCGAAGATTTACCCGACAGAGTGGAAAACTTCAAACTTCATTACATTTTCGGTAATTGCTTTTACGTCATGGAGTATACGGTAGCGGCCAAAGCCCCTGAAATAGACGTAGAGCTGCCGATACCCGGAAAAGATTTTGTAGATAATTGGAAGCTGAGAGCCGAAAAAAGCGCGCAGTAACCGGATAAACCATTGGTTTGTAGGATGAATCATCCGAAAAAATGTACTATTTGAAAATGAGTTTACGATTCATAGACTTTCTGTAGACCGTAAACCGTAAACTGTAAACCGGAATGCCCTGGAAAAAACAAGGAGTGATTTACAAGCCTGACGGCTCATTAGCTCACAGTCGTACCCATGCACAGGTACCTTTTGCTTACAAACATCCCGATTTTTTACGAATCTATTTTTCCTCGCGCGACGATAAAGGGCAATCACGGCCTACCTTTATAGATGTAGATTACGACGATCCCAAAAAGATTCTGTATATCCATGACCGACCGGTGCTGGAACTCGGCGGCCCCGGCGAATACGACGAGACCGGTTCAATGCCGGCTTGGTTTGTCAATATGCCCAACGGCGATATTTGGCTGTATTATACCGGCTGGAACCGTACTTGGAATTCGTATCGTCTTTCGATGGGCTTGGCCGTCAGCCATGACGGGGGGCTTACTTTTACGAAAATGTTCAGAGGACCTATCATGGATCGCAGCATTGAAAATCCGCTGTGGGCGGCGCAGCCGTCTGTGATTCGCGAAGACGACGGCACTTGGCGCATGTGGTATATTTCCGGTCATAAGTGTGAGTACATTCACGGATATCCGGAACCTTACTATCGGAGCCAATCGGCGACGTCAACCGATGGGATTCATTGGAAAATCAGCGAAGTACCGACCCTTGATTTTGATGATTTTCTGCACGCGGTAGGTCGTCCGAGCGTTTTTAAAGAAGACGGGATTTATAAAATGTACTATTCGTATCGTCATACCCGCGATTATCGCACCGACCGCAACCAAAGCTATCGGTTGGGATATGCTGAATCGGCAGACGGCGAACACTGGGAGCGTAAAGACAACTTAGTGGGAATTCATAAGTCAGAAAACCCCGAAGATTTTGATTACCAGATGATTGATTATGCTAATTATTATCAGCATAACGGTAAAAAATACTTATTGTACAACGGAAACGGATTTGGAGCGGCGGGCTTTGGCTATGCTGTTTGGGAAGAGTAGAAATTTGGAACGTTTATTGTAACTTTATCTTTTGATTTTGACTAAGGTCATTCTTTCAAATGGGGTTTTGCGATAAAATTGGAGGTTGTTAAACCAAACTAATCAGTAAAATGTCAACATTAACAGAGCAGTTTCGACAAGAGGGCTTTTTGCTTCTCCGTAATTTCTTAGATAAATCTGTGGTAGAGAATATTTACCGCGAAGCGCATGAGATATTTGCCACTCAAATTAAGCACGTGACCGGGCGGACGGTGGATATTAACAACCGAGATGAATTTGAAAATGCAATGTTTGCATTCTTTGAAAAAGATTTTACAGCATTTCGTAATACGGGGCTGACAGTCCAACATTGCCTTTCCTTACATCAATTTGCGGTTAGCGAAAAAATTGTGAATCTGTTGAAAGAAGTCGGGATTGAGCAACCCGTAGTTGGGGCGCGCCCGGCCATGCAATTCAACAGCCGCTTCCTTTCAAAGGACGGCAGCAAACACTGGAAACTCGACGCGCATCAAGATTGGAGAACAGGGCAAGGGTCATTGGACAGCGCTGTAATTTGGTTTCCGTTGGTTGATGCAGGCGCCGATTTAGGGGCTTTGCAGGTCATTCCGCGCAGTCATAAAATAGGGCTGTTGTCTTCCAGTACGTCGGGCTACCAAGGCGGGATTACTACCTCGCTCAACGATGAAGATTTTGTTCAAACCGAATTTGAAGTTGGGGATTTATTGATTTTCTCGGCCTTTTTGGTCCATCAATCAGGCAATAATATCACCAAGAATATTCGTTGGTCGGTACAGTTACGTTACAACAATCTGGCAGAGCCCACGTTTATCGAACGCGGCTATCCCATGGCTTATATTTACAAACCCGAGGCTGAGTTGGTCACTCCTGACTTCCCAACGGTAGAACAACTCGAAACCGTATTTGCAACACCTGCACCCGCAGTCTAAAATGAAAGTAAGCGTCGTTATTCTCACCTACAATCAAAAAAACTTTATCGGCAAGGCGATTGAAAGCGCCCTTGCCCAACAAACTGATTTCGATTTTGAGATTTTAGTGGGTGATGATTGCTCTACCGACGGAGCTCAGGAAGTAATACAATCGTATCAGGATAATTATCCGAACAAAGTGAAGGCCGTTTTGCATTCCGTCAATTTGGGGCAAAACGGCCTTTTTAATACCATTGAGACTCTCAAATCAGCCAAAGGCAGCTACATTGCCCCCATGGACGGGGATGATTACTGGACTGACCCTAAGAAATTGCAAAAGCAAGTAGATTTTATGGAAGCTCATCCTGATTTCTCGGCTTGTTTTCACAATGCTCTGGTAACTTACGAAGACGGTACTTCGGCGCATGAACTTAATCCGGCTACACAGAAGGAAATAATTACAGTTGAAGATTTGATAGGGGAGGATGAAATTTGGTTTATGGCCACTTCGGCGGTTCTGTTCAAAAACGGATTGATGTATTATCCGGATTGGTTTTTGCAGTCAAGCAGCGGAGATATTCCCCGCTATGTAATATTAGCCAAGCAAGGCCCCATCGGATATATTCCCGGTGTGATGTCGGTGTATCGGAAAAATCGCGGAGGAGCCAGTTTTAGAGACCATTACCGCGATTCCCGCTTTTTGTACAATCGTATTCAGATGTACAGCGGCATCAACAAAGAGCTGAATTATCAATACGATAAAATGCTGAAGCGAAATATTGCCCGGTATTATCGGATGATGCTGGATGCCCGCCAATACCAAAAAAGCTATTTCCGCCGTGCCGGATTGGCATTAAAATATTTAAACTTGGGACAGCCCGGCAGAGACGTCTCTAAGGAAATCATCCGAGATTATATTACCCCTAAGTGGCTGATGAGAGTATACAGCTTTTTTGCCCTATTGCCGCACCGCCTCAAAGAATCGGCTCGATGAAAGTCAGCGTTTGTGTACCCACTTTCAATCATGAAAAATACATTGCCCAAATGCTCGAAGGAGCATTGATGCAACAAACGGACTTTCCTTTTGAAATTGTTGTCGGCGATGATGCTTCCACCGATAATGCCCCGGCTATTTTGCGCCGGTACGCGCAAAATTATCCCGATAAAATACGGGCGTATCTGCATCCTGAAAACTTAGGACCCAAAGAACCCAAAGAATTTGGCGGACGAAATAACGTGCTTTTTCTGCTTAAAGCTTGCGTCGGCGATTATGTGGCTCTTTGCGAAGGGGATGATTATTGGACCGACCCCTTCAAACTTCAGAAGCAAGTTGATTTTTTAGACAATCATCCGGATTTTGCCATTTGCCATCACGACTTGGAAGTTATTTACGAAGACGGCTCGCCGAGTCATTCATTTAATCCGTCCGACCAAAAATATATTTCAACGGTAGAAGATCTGCTGGAAGACCGCTGGTTTGTGGGCACGGCAAGTTTGATGTATCGCAATTTTTTCCGAACGGAAGAGTTTGCCGAGTGGCACCACCGAGCGGCGGCCGGCGATTGGGCGTTGGTCATTCAATTGGCGGCTCGGGGAAAGATCGGCTACTTGCCCGAAATCATGGGAAAATACCGCAAACACCGCGGCGGATTAAGTAATATACATGCCGTGACAAATTCCTTTTTTCTGAAAAACCGTCGTCAAATGTTTGCCGATGTGAATGAGTGGCTGGATTTTCGCTACGAGGCAACTGTCCGAAAAACACTTCAACAATACGACCGGTTGTTGGAAAAACTTGGAAATTAGGCTAAAATCAGCCAGTTTTGTGCTGAATGAATTCAGTTTGATTGGTCAAAAAACAACCAATCGCCAATTCCGCAATTATCAATGAAACTTAGCGTCGTCATTCCTGCTTATAACGAACAAGACTCTCTTCCGCAAACGTTGCAAACATTGTATGCTGCGTTGTCAAAACACAGGATTCCCCACGAAATATGGGTAACTAATGATAATTCTAAAGACGATACGCTGAAAGTGTTGGAAAGTTTGTCCAAAGAGATTCCGACATTGGTCTACGAAACCAATCCCGGGCCAAATGGTTTCGGGTATGCTGTACGGTATGGCCTTGAGCGATTTTCCGGTGATTGTGTCGCCGTTTTTATGGCCGATTTGTCTGATGATCCGGAAGATTTAGTGAAGTTTTATCACAAAATGATCGAGGGAGATTATGATGCAGTATTCGGCAGCCGTTGGGGTAAAGGCGGGAAAGTTTATGATTATCCGACGGTAAAAAAAGTAGTGAACCGATTGGCTAATTTCATCATACGAATGGTGATGGGTATTAAGTACAACGATACGACCAATGCCTTCAAGTTGTATAAACGAGAAACTATGGAAGGCCTAAAGCCCTTTCTTTCTCCCCATTTCAATCTGACGGTTGAGCTGCCGCTGAAAGCCATTGTGAGGGGATATTCGTATGCTGTGGTCTCTAACAGTTGGACCAATCGAAAATACGGCGAATCAAAGCTAAAGATCAAAGAGATGGGCAGTCGTTATTTTTTTATTTTGATGTACTGCTTTATTGAAAAAACCTTCTCACGCGGTGATTATAAGAAAAAATCGGGTAAATAACCCTTCCTTTTCTGCCATTCACAAGTCAATAAATTTTCTTGTTTGTCAATTGGTCTCTACCCGAATTACAGCACTGTTTCCGTTGGTAACTCCCGTACCGCAGGTATTATTGATAGAGACAACTTTATATTCCGTAGTCGTTCGCGGATTGACGGTGATTTGATATGGATTGATAAAAGTACCGGAAACGGTGGTACCGTCTGAAAGTACAAATGACCAAGGCGGAAGCCCGTTTTTGAAAGCTACCCGAATACGGGCGGCTCCTCCCGGCCGAATCACCGCCCCTCCCGTTACGAGTGCTGAGGCTGCATTCGGCATCATGACATTGATGTTCGTAGGAACGCCTTCAGTATAAGGAAAGGTGGAAATAACCCGAATTTGCTGCGTAGTCAAAGTGTCTTTCAGATAAGGTGGGGAAATTTTAGCACGTAACGCACTTGCTCCGCCTACCGTGGGAAGATTGACCCATTTACCGCTGGTGTCGGTGATTTGTACTAAAAATCGATTGGCATTTTCAAAACGACCGGTAGTGGTGAACGGTACGGTAATTTCGGTGCCTGAACAAATAATTTTATCGGATAAATTACCGGTGGTAATGGTTGCGGGCGGAATTTTTACTTTCACAACAGCCTTTCCTGAAAAACTGCCGACACCGCAAAAACCGCCGGCTGAGGTGATACTGTAAGTCGTCGGATCATTAGGAGTTACTTTGATCGTATAAGAAGGAACCCGAATATCGTTTTGGTAGGTGCCGTCAGACAGCAGCACAAACCACGGGCCTCCGCCGCCAAAGTCTATCGTCAGATTAGCAGACCCTCCTTCCGGAATGGTAATCGAATCACGGCGGAGAGCTGCTGTTGCAGGGGCCGAAACATTCACATCTACTGTGTCGCTTGAAACGGTAGGAAACGTAGAAACGACCCGTAGTTTATAGTTACCCGGTTTTATACCGAAAGGGGGCTTAGCCATAACGGGGCTTTCGGAGGACAACTCAGAAACATTAGCAAAGTTTTCTCCCGTGGAATCGCTCAATTGTACCACAAAGCCGTTCCCTGCATTGTATTTGCCCGTAGCGTTAAAATTGATTTGAAACGGAGTGCCCGTACATACTCGAAATCCTGCCTTGGGCACCGCTTTGAGCGCGATAACGGGCAGGGTATCCTGACTGACTTGCACCACCACTTCCCCCGATGTCGTACCGCTCCCGCAGGCATTGCTGACGGAGGTGACTTTGTATGCCCCGGTTTCTGTTGGGGCAACTTGGGCGGTGTAGGGGTTGATGACCGTATTGGTAACAGTTGTACCGTCAGAAAGAGTAAACGACCAAGGGGCCGCGCCGGTGAGCATGACCCGATAGGTGGCTGATTGGCTCGGGCCGATCTTGGCTATGGCACTGCCGTCATTGAGCTCCATACGGGCATGAGCTAAAGGTAAGAGAGTCAGGCGAGACGGTACACTTGCATTTTGTCCGGATACAATGCGCAATGCTACCGATCCGGAGCGATTGGCCGGGAGAACGGCCCGAATGGGACTTTGTAAACCGGAATCTGAAATAGTAATAAATTTGCCGGAGACATCAGCGATTTGTACGCGGAAATAGGTATTTTCTTCTAATTTTCCTTCCGTACTGAAAGGAATCAGTACCGAGCTGCCCGGGCACACAAAGAGATGCGAAAGATCGGCTATTTTGATGACAGACTTAGGGGCGGAAACAACGGTATCGGGTCGAAAAGTAGTATCCCGTTGAAGTCCAACGGGGCTTTTTTCCCCCTTGCCTGCTTCTTTGCGAAGGGTGTCTTTCCGCAAAGTGTCTTTGTCATAATGGTATCGGCTTTCTTTTACTTCCTTCGACCACAGCCCTAATCCCGCCCAAGCGATTACAAAACAACTAACAATGAATTTGTGCATACCTCTACCTGTTGAAGGGCAAAGTTACGGTTGTTTTCACAAATTCCCCACTGCTTGGTGAATATGAGCAGCCTGTTTAGATTTCTTTAAAATCGCTGTACGTTTTTGCGAATCGTTTTTGTTAGAGCTAAGCGAAGAATTTTCTCGCCGATTTTGTAGATACCTCCATACTTTAATTTCACTTAAAAATCCACCTGCTTGGCAGGTGGTGATGTACTTTTGGCTATGCCATTTATCTTTGTTACATGAGTAAATACAAGAAGCAATCTCATGTGGTATGGAAGTGTGACTACCATATAGTTTGGACACCCAAATATAGGTATCGTATTTTGACAGGCATCGTCAAAGAATTGGTTGAGAACGATATAAATATGTTGTGTGAATGGAAGAACTGTGAGGTAGTAGAACTCAACATTCAGCCCGACCATGTACATCTAATCGTTTCTATTCCCCCCAAAGAATCTGTTTCAGAGTTGATGGGGACTTTGAAAGGTAAATTAGCAATTAAACTTTTCAAAAGTTATCCACAACTCAAAAAGAAGCCTTACTGGGGAAACCATTTTTGGTCAAGAGGTTATTTTGTCAATACGATTGGTCTGAACGAAGACCTTATCCGCAGATACGTTAAATATCAAGAGGAAGAGGACAAAAAAGAAGAGAGCAATGGACAAAATTTCAACTTGTTCGACTAAATATCAAAGAGTAATTGAAGGCTTTGCCTTCACCTTTTTACAAAATCCACCTTCTAAGAAGGTGGTTGTTTATAAAAATAAAATAATTGTGTCTTAGTACTTAAAACCTTTTCAAAATTTTTATGACATCTCCAATACCATCTCTCATAGGCCAAATAATTATACCCCTAATTTTACCAATAGTTAGTTTATTGGGTGCTTTCATTTTTAAGAAAACAGTACCAAAAAAAATAAATTATTGGTATGGCTATCGAACAAAAACATCTATGAGAAATCAAGATACTTGGAATGAAGCGAATAAATATGCCGCGGGTATAATGGCTAAATCATCCCTGATTCTTTTAATTGTAAATCTTTTTTGGGCAACTTTAGGGGTTAAAAGTATTCTTTGGCTTTTTTCAAGCTACACAAATTTTATTTTTTTTCTGATTTTCAGCTCATTTATTTCATTTTTATCTATTTTATTCTTAACTGAAAAAAGGTTAAGGTTTCTATTTGATGAAGCAGGGAATCGGAAATAAATGATTAAGAAGGCTTTTCTTTCACAAATTCCCCACTGCCTGATGAATATGAGCCACTTGTTTGGGTTCAAAAACAACGCACGGGAATCCAAACAGACATTTATCTTTAATCATTTGGGCCACTTCCACCGGTACGCTTTCTTCCCAACCCGGCTCGCCTCGTTTGATCAGTTCGAGGACGCGGTCGGTTGAAATTCGGAGGTTTTCTTCGTTGTAATCACGAATATCTTCGATCTTATCGTTACAAACCAAATAGTTGAAAAGGGGTTGAAGATTGGCGGAAAGTTCAAAATTTTGGCAATTGCAAAGTTTGCCGTTCTTAAACGTAGGATAGACAAACAGCTTGACGTTTCGACTGAATAAAGTGGAAAACGATTCTAAAATTCCGCCGGGAAGGTTTTGGTAATAACTTTCTTCAAAAATATATTCCAAGTTGGGGACTCCCAGCACCAAACCGATTTTGAGACGGGTGGTTTTGGCTAAAAATGCCACCAATCGGTGATATTCGTGATAGTTAGAGATCATTACCGTTTGACCGATCGAACTCAAAATATCTACGCGGTCCAAAAAATCTTTTTCATTGATGTCTTTTTCCGCTCCCCTTAAGTTTTGGAGTGTAAGTTCGGCTACCATCATTACCTTTTTTTCATCGACATCAGGTTCTGCTTTAAATTGTTTGAGCCCGTTGTGAAGCATATCAACGTGGACATTGGTGATGGGGCGTAATCTTCCTCTTAAAAGGAGAATATGTTTTTTATAAAGGGCTTCAGAAGGTTGCAGTACTTGTCCGTCAGGACCAAACATGGCTACTTCGGTGAAGCCGTGCTTGACCAGATACAAACTCATCAGACGATTGTCTACGTGTTGAAAATCAGGACCCTGAATCCGAATCATATCGATTTGAACCCGGTCGGGGCTCAAGTCGTCCATGAGCGAAAGCAAAAGCGTTTCGGGTGATTTGTAGTAATTAAAACAGCCATAAATCAAATTAACGCCAATTATCCCTAAGGCTTGTTGTTGTAAAATGCTGTCATTGTCAAGCATTTTAATGTGAATGACTACGTCGTTGAAAGGGGCGCGGGGAGTAAGTTGAAAACGCAATCCCAACCAGCCGTGACCTTCATTGCTTTTCTGATAATTGAGTGCTACTACGGTATTGGCAAATGCAAAAAACAGACTGTCAGCCCCGCGTTTTTCAGCCAAACGCTGTTCGACAAGATCGTATTCATGCTGAATCATTTTCATCAACCGCGATTCGACCACATAACGGCCGCTTGGCTCCGGACCGTAGATCTCATCGCTGAATTTCATATCGTAGGCCGACATGGTTTTGGCGATAGTCCCTGAAGCACCTCCTGCTTTAAAAAAATTAGCAGCCGTATCCTGTCCGGCACCGATTTCGGCAAAAGAACCGTAAATACGGCGGTCGAGATTAATGCGAAGTGCTTTCTGTTTAGTGCCGAGGTGTTTTTCGTGGTGAATGTTCATGAATAGTCTGTTGTTGATGGAAGGTGGGGGCTTAAACATTCGAAGTTGACAGTCAAGATCGAATGAATTGTACAAATCTAACTGATAAACTCGTGTTTTTTGTACAAAAATACGATAAACTGCCCAAACGTGCGCATAGCAAACGGGCATAACTTTCAGGCAAAATTAATCGAAGGTTAACCAAATTGAGGAGAAAGTCGTAATTTTGTCGAATGCAAATAGATAAAGATACCCTTCACAAAATTGCGCATTTGGCGCGTTTGGAAATCACTCCCGAAGAAGAAGCGCCCTTGTTGGAAAGCCTCGTCAATGTGCTTTCCTGGATGGAACACCTCAATGAATTGGATACTGACGAAATAGCACCGCTCACGCACATTTCCGCCGAAATCAATGTGATGCGTGAGGATATTGTGGGGAATCACCTGCCTCGTGAAGCCGGGCTTCTTAACGCACCTTCGCAAGACGGAACCTATGTCAGAGTTCCTAAAGTGATTGAATAAAGCTTCTCAATTATTTCATTAAAATAACAACCCCTCGGTAAGTGTAATCTCCCATTTCCTCATCGGCAAATTGGACGGTTATTTTATAAGGAAAGGTGCCCGGTCCGAGCGACTTTTCAAGATAGGTTCCGTCCCATCCATAAGCAGGATCGGAAGCCGGAAAATTTTCTTCAAGAAAAATGACTTCTCCCCAACGATTATAAATCACCATTTCCCTGATTTGTTTAATACAGGTATTGGCCTGAATGAAGAAGATGTCATTCTTTTGGTCATTATTCGGAGAAAAGATGTCGGGGGTATAAATACCGCAGTGATTAACCATAATTCGCGCATTGGCGATTTTTTGACACGTTTTATTCGCATCAGTGACATAGACAGTATAACGGGTAGAGCCGGTAGGTTTGGCCCAAGTAGCGGGACAGGTAGGGCAAGAAAGATTCTCGGCCGGCTCCCAGCGGTACAGATAGTCGTCTGAGGGGCTCACGGAAGCAATTAATTGTACACTGTCTCCTTCCGAAACAGTCACAGACGGTGTTGAGAGCGTGACATTAAATTTTTCCACTGTCAGCATAGTTGTTACGATGCTGTCGCAGAGCGACGGCCTTGAAATAACCGTGACGTAAGTTCCGGAGGCCGAATACTTAGAAGTGCCGACGGTCAAACTTTGTCCTTCACAGATCGTTATATTTTGGGCATACCGGGCCGTCGGTCGTACAGTGAGATGGAGTGTTACGGTACTGTCACAGGTATTTCCTCGGTCTATTTTGGTAATGTGCGTACCTGTGGTTTGATAGGACATGTTTCCAACGGTGTACTTTTCCCCTTCACATATAGTTTTGACAATCGTTGTATCGGCTTTTTGATGTTTTACTTGGTAGTCCAGTTGTAATTCACACGATTCGTTGAGGCTCGAATAAGGCACTAATTTGACAAAATAGTTATCGCCGAGTTTAGGTTTTATTTTAATGGAAGTGGTCGTCTCTCCCGTATTCCATTTGTATTTTTCAAAACCTTCCGGAGCTAAAAGAGTCAAATCACCGTTAGCATCGGGGCAAACAGAAGCCGCTTTTATTTCAGATTTAAGGCATTGGGCATCAAAATAGGCATAGCCGTAATGTCCCTTTTCAGTACAGCCGTGAGCAGTTACTTCTACGGTAAGTACTTTTCCGATGTAGTTTCGAAGGTCGATAGCACCCGTGGTCCAATTGCGGTATTCCAAATCGCCTTGGGTTTTAAAACCGGCAGCGGTGCCGGCGGTGGATAGCTGAATATCGTAATAACTGCAGGGAAGCGGTGTTTTTGTTTCATCATAAATTAACAAATTGAAGCCCGGTTTTTGATAAGACTCGTGCTTTGCGTCTTTTTGCAAAACCACCGCAAATTTGTACTGGAACAAGGTGTTTTCAGCTGTAACAAGAAAAGAGGTCTTGATACGGTCGAAGTGCGAACCGCGTTGGGCAGAGCTGTTACCGATACGAATCGAATAATTACTCCCCGGAGCTACCATCGGTATTTTTTCGGCTGTGATGTTAGGGTCATTGCCATTACTCAATCGAGTAATGAAATGACCGTTATCATAAGTGCCGTTTACTTCATTGGTGTACACAATTCGCAATTGGGCATTAAGCGCTACCGTACCGTTGGTAAGTGTCCAGCCTTTAGTGGTACCTTCTTCAAAACCGATATTGCTGCAATCTACTTGCTGACCGTACACAAGCCCGCCCCAAAACAAAACCAACCATGCCGCCACACGCAAAGCTCTTTTCATAAAACAGTCTTGAATTTGATGTTTGGATTTTTATTCTTTCAAACACCAATACGCCTATGTCAGAAAAGCCGTTGCAGCCCCAAATCAGTTACCACTTTTTAAAGATGAAAAAGACCGCCAGCACAATAAAGGCAAACCCAACCAGATAATTCCAACGGATTTCTTCCTTGAGATAAAAGATCGCAAAACCGACAAAAACCAGTAAACTGACTGCTTCCTGAATCGTTTTGAGTTCAAACGCATTAAATTCATAGGAGCCGATACGATTGGCCGGAACGGCGATACAGTATTCTAAAAAAGCAATTAGCCAACTGATAAGAACTACTTTCCACAAAGAAGTTTCTTTGTATTTTAAATGCCAATACCAAGCGGTTGTCATGAAGAGATTAGAAAGAAAAAGCAAAATAACTGTACGCATATTCGGACCGTTTTGTGGATAATGAAATTAGGCAAAGATAGCACCCAAAACGCAAAAGCGTCGGTTGTATGAAGCACAACCGACGCTTTTTACCTTTTTCGAAATATTAATTCTATCGAACCGAAAACATTAAAAATGCCATCTTACAAAAGCCTCCATGGCTTCGTATTCGGCCAAACCGAGTTGGTCGTACAAGCGGGCAGTACCACTGTTACGTTCTTCAGCGCGTTGCCAAAACTCACGTGAATCATCGCCTTGGAACACCACACCGTCTTTTTGGGACTGGTGTTTGAAGATACCCATCCGTTTTTTCATTACCTGATCCGGGCTCATCGGTACGGCCATTTCGATTTCGTGGATATCCCACTCTGCCCAAGCGCCGCGATACAGCCACACCCAGCAGTCTTTCATGAAATTCTTGTGTTTCAATTGATTCAACGCTCCTTCAATAGCATCCCAACAAACTTTGTGGGTGCCGTGCGGGTCGGCAAAATCACCGGCAGCGTAGATTTGATGCGGTTTTACTTTTTCGATCAGTTCAGCAATGATTTTAACGTCTTCCGAACCGATGGCTTTCTTCTGCACCGTACCGGTTTCATAGAAAGGCATATCCAAAAAGTGGAAATGCTCAGTCCCTACAAAACGACAGGTTGCTTTGGCTTCACCGCGCCGAATCAGTCCTTTTACGTAGCGTACTTCCGGCGTATCGATTTCGCTGTCTTTCTTTTGTTTTAAAAATACTTTGGCATCCTCAAAGATTTTCATGGCCGCCGCACTTTCGATACCGAATCGGTGATTGTAATCCACTACAAAATCAATAAAACGGAACGCTTCATCATCGGCTACGGCAATGTTTCCCGATGTTTGATAAGCTACGTGTACTTCATGCCCTTGATCTACCAAACGTTGGAAGGTACCTCCCATAGAGATAATGTCATCGTCGGGGTGCGGACTGAAAAGAATGACCCGTTTTTTGGCCGGATGAGCCCGTTCCGGACGGTAGGTGTCGTCGGCATTGGGTTTACCTCCGGGCCACCCGGTAATCGTATGCTGTAATTGATTGAAAACGTTAATATTGATATCATAAGCTGAACCGTGAGCTGCCAGCATATCACTCATCCCGTTATCGTTGTAATCTTTGGTCGTCAGTTTCAGAATCGGCTTTTGAAGGGTCAGCGACAGGTGCGTCACGGCCTTCTTAATCATCGAATTATCCCATTCTACCGTATCAACTAACCAAGGAGTTTTGACCCTTGTTAATTCAGAAGCTGCTCGTACGTCTACAAAAAATGTGACATTGGTATGAGCTTGTAAATAAGAGGCAGGAACCAACTCCGTCACAGGTCCTTCCACAGAAGACTTGATCATAGGGGCTTTGCGCTCGCCCCACGCCAACAATACGACCCGTTTGGCGTTCATGATAGTCGAAACCCCCATCGTGATCGCCTTTTTGGGAACATTATGCAATCCTCCGAACTCCATAGCTGTAGCTGCCCGGGTAGAATGGTCAAGGGTCATCAAGCGCGTGCGTGAGTTGATGAGCGAGCCCGGTTCATTGAAACCGATATGACCGTTTCCGCCGATACCTAACAGTTGAAAATCAATCCCGCCCATGGCATTGATTTTATTATCGTAGCGTTGGGCAAAATCGGTGAGCATGGCCGGAGGAACAGTCCCGTCAGGAATAAAGTAGTTTTCTTTGGGAATGTCTACGTGGTCAAACAATTGCTCCCGCATAAAGCGCACATAACTGTGAATAGAATCCGGCTGCATGGGGTAGTATTCGTCCAAGTTGAACGAAACTACGTTTTTAAAGCTCAATCCTTCTTCACGGTGCATTTTGATCAATTGGGCATAGACTGTTTTGGGCGAAGAACCTGTGGCCAAACCAAGAACACAATTTTTGCCCTCTTTCTGTTTGCTGCGGATCAAATCGGCAATCTCCTGTGCCACGGCACGCGAGGCGTCTTTGGCATCAGCATAAATCTGAGTCGGAATTTTTTCGTAGGTAATAGCCTGACCTACCATACCGTTTGACATAGCCTTGTCAGCGACTTGTGTTTGAATCATTAAAGGTTCAGTAATCATGATGTCGAAAGAAGGAGTAGTTTATGAGGCAAAGGTATCTATTTGTAAGATAATTAGCGACTTAAATTAATAAAAAATTTTAATAATTGACTTTTTCCCCGTTAACAGCGTCTATTACAGCCCTGATATTTAATGCATTGCTGTAAATGATTTCGTACTCGTTTGCAGGTAAAACAGAAGCCATACTGACTGCCGTTTTTTGGTAAATCATTGCACCGTTCTTAACCGCTTTTCCTGTCAAATGCAAAGCATCAACCCCTGTTTTAGCTAAAAGCAAAGCGTTGCCTGCATTTACGCCGCTTCCTGCCATAATTTCAATTCGTCCCGCCGCTTTTTGGGCTAATTGTTGGATTAAATCCAGCCCTTCTAAAGCCGTGTTTTGCTGTCCCGAGGTTAAAATACGTTCTGCACCCGTTTGAATGACCGCTTCCAGTGCTTCGTAGGGCTCTCGGGTCATGTCGAAAGCTCGGTGAAAGGTAAAGCCCATAGGTTGGGCGAGTTCGGCAAGTTCGGCGGTACGTGCAGTGTCTATTTTCCCGTCAGGGAGTAAAATCCCGAACACAACTCCATCTGCACCTAAGGATTTAGCCGCTCGTATATCACTCTGCATGACCTTAAATTCTTCTTCGTCATAACAAAAATCACCCCCGCGCGGACGTATCATAACGTATAACTGAATAGAGAGCAATGCTCGGGCTCTTTCTATCAGTCCGAAATTGGGTGTAGTACCGCCTTCGTATAAGCCGCCGCAAAGTTCTACACGGCGGGCACCGGCCTGTTGGGCATTTAAACACGATTCAATCGAAAAGGCACAAACTTCTATATCCATTAACTAAATTTATATTGTGTGTATTGATATTCAGTGAATTAAGAATTATCTTCGTTAGGATATTCGGTTGAAAAAGGTATAAACTTGCTCATTTAGGTATGTCAGGTATTTTTGATTGTTTCTATATAACGATTTACCGGAAAGAGTAAGGGTATAATTAAACCTTTTTCATTCAAATTTGTCTATTGAAAGGTACTAACTAATTAAGTCTAACGAAAAAATCTACTGCTATGCCGGCTTGGGATATATCCAATGCCAAACACTTGCTTTCGCGCTGTTTGTTTGGCTACTCGCGTAAAGATTTAGACAAAGCCTTGTCTTATTCGACGGTAGCAGAATTTGTGGAAAAGGAACTCCTTGCCGAACAGACGTTGCCGGCACCTCCCGGCGATTGGGTGACCGAAGTGCCTGTCAATAATTCGTTACAGGGAGATCGCTATCGTACTATGACCTATTGGTGGTATGATCTGATGTTGGGCGAAGGTACCAATATGCGGGAGAAAATGACCCTTTTCTGGCATAATCATTTCGTATCGGCCCGGGATAAGGTAGAGTATCCGCAACACATGTACCTTCAAAACAACTTGTTTCGTCGTTCCGCTTGGGGTAATTTCCGCCAATTAGCTAAAGATGTAACCATTGACCCTGCTATGCTCATCTATTTGGACGGGCGGCTCAGCAACGGCACCAATCCGAATGAAAACTACGCGCGCGAGGTAATGGAGTTATTTACGCTTGGTGTAGGAAATTATACCGAAACCGATATTAAGCAAGCCGCTTTGGCTTTTACGGGCTGGCAAGTGAGCGGTTTAAATGCCGTTTTTAATCAAAATCGTTTTGCCAACGTCAATAAAACAATTTTCGGAAAAACGGGGAATTATAAATACGGAGACGTCATTGATTTGATTTTAGAAAAACCGGAAGCTGCCGAATTCGTCTGCCGTAAATTGTACAAAGAGTTTGTTTTCTACAAACCCAACGAACCCTTCGTTAAGCAGATGGCTGATGTATTTCGGAAAAATAACTACGAAATTCGCCCCTTACTGAAATTTATGCTGACGTCGGAGGAGTTTTTTAACACGCAATATAAAGGGGCAAAAATCAAAAATCCGATGGAAACTACCATCGGGATATTAAAAGCGTTTGATTTATCGCCTTCGCTGATTACTCCTACCGCCGATTGGGCCTATATTCTCACCCAAACCCAAGCGCTTCAACAGCTTCTGTTTTATCCACCCGATGTACAGGGGTGGGTAGGCCAACGCGACTGGATCAGTTCCACAACTTATGTCGTACGGGGAAGCACCTCCGATTATATTGTCAATACCATGGGCAATACTCGGGCGACCCAATTTAAGCTCATCAGCAATCCGGTCAATTATGCCCGTACCTACAAAACCTCGGAGGATGCAACCAAATTTGTCGATGATATTGTCAATGTATTTTTGCAATTCCCTATCAGCGCTGCCAAAAAGCAGTCGTTGTTGACTACTTTATTGGGAAGTACCATTTTGGCAAACTGGACCACGAGTACGCCCGGTGCTGAAAATCAGATAAAAGCGTTGCTTAAAGCGGTCATGCGTTTGCCCGAGTTTCAATTCGCTTAGCCTTCACCCTAAATCTATAAAAGACATGAACCGTAAAGAATTTTTACAGCAATTGAGCCTTTTGTCGGGTGGAGTGGCCTTTGGCATGAGCGGTGTACCGGTCAAAGCGTTTGCTCATAATCCGTTTGCCGTCGATATGGAAGCGACCAACGGTAAAATTTTGGTGTTGGTCCAACTCGCCGGAGGAAATGACGGCTTGAACACAGTGGTCCCTTTTGAAAGTGCGGTTTATTATAACAAAAGGGCCAATATTGCCATTCAGAAAGAAAAAGTATTGGCTTTAAACAGTCAGATGGGACTGAATCCGGGTATGACTGCCCTGAAGGAGTTGTATGATAATGGTAAAATGACCATCGTACAAAACGTAGGATATGCCTCTCCCAATCGTTCGCACTTTCGCTCTACAGATATTTGGTTGACCGGTTCGGATGCCAACGAAATGTTGGATGAAGGTTGGGCCGGCCGATACTTAACCAAATTATATCCCGGTTTTCCTGTTCAGATACCGGAGCAACCCATGGCCATTCAACTGGGTTCTGTCGAATCCTTATTGATCCAGACTGATGTAGGCTCTACAGGAGTGGTTTTCAGCAACCCTACCAATTTTTATAACTTGGTTACCGGTACTACCGTTGATAATGAGCCGGTTCCTGCTACCTTGGCCGGGGAAGAATTGAAATTCATGCGGCAAATAGCTACCCAATCCGTCGCTTATTCTGATATTATTAAGAAAAAATGGGACGGGGCTACCAAAAATGTTTCCCCTTACCCGACTACCAATTTAGGAAATCAATTAAAAATTGTAGGAGAGTTGATCGGCGGCGGTCTTCAAACGCCCATTTATTTGACCACGCTCGGCGGATTTGACACTCACGCCAATCAGGTAGTAGCCAATGCTACCGAAACCGGTACCCATGCTAATTTGCTCAAAACCGTTTCGGATGCCGTTGCGGCTTTTCAGAAAGATCTGGAAAAGAGGGGCTTGGCGGATAAAGTTGTGGTGATGACCTTCTCCGAATTCGGACGCCGTGTAACTCAAAACGGAACGATGGGGACCGACCACGGTTCGGCAGCACCGTTGTTTGTGATTGGCAATGGGGTAAGAGGCGGATTGCTGGGAAAAAACCCGAACCTTAACGATTTAGACAGCAACGGTGATATTAAATTTGAGTACGATTTCCGTCAGGTTTATACGGCTATTCTTCAAGACCACTTGGGTGTAGAAGCGGCGGTCGTCAAAGATATTATGGGAAACCGAGATTTTACGGCTCTTCCTATCTTCAAAATGTCGACCGGTACCATCGTGGCCGGCAATCAGGATTTTACATTCGAACAAAATGCCGCTAATCCTTTCTCGCTTTACACCGGCGTAGTGTATTCGCTGAAAAAACCGATGAATGTGAAAGTAGCCTTGTATGATATGTTAGGCCGGGAGCTTTTCATTTTACGCGAGGGAAATTTGGCCGCCGGCGTTTATACCGACTTCATTGAAGGTACTCGCCTTGTGCCGGGTCATTATTTGTGTGCCATGAAGTGTGATGCCGGCCAAAAAGTGATTCGTATTTTGAAAGCCTGATCTATCTTGAAATCCTTATCTGAAACCTTTCCGGACGTTGCTCAATGCCGGAAAGGTTTTGTCTTTTTGCGGGTCACAACAAAATTAATAACCAAACGTTCTTAAATTTGGTACAAATTTAGCAAATACTTCACTAAGAAGAGGGAAATGCGCAGGATACAGATGTTTTTGCAAACTCAAGTGAACACAGTACGACAACTTTCTATGGCGATGATGGCCGTTTTTGCGTTTGGCATAGCGCAAGGGCAAAGTACATCGGACGAAAAGAAAACAAAGGCCCAAAAGCTGAAGGAGCGAAAAGCGCAAGCCGACAGTTTACTTCAAAAAGCAGGGATTGCCACTCCTGACTTGGGGGTAGGAGCCACCGTGGCGGGTAAGTCCATCAAACCGTCTGACGCCAAAGATTTTTTTACGGAAAAACTGCCTGATTTGGGGTTGAAAGTGAAAGAATTGCGCAAACAGGAAAAAGCCCGTCGCCTGAAAAAGAAAAAGTACCACACTGATTATGAAGGTTTGTCGATTGTTCGAATGACGACAAGCACGGGAAGCGGAGATCGTATTATTCAGGTTGAA
This sequence comes from Spirosomataceae bacterium, assembly GCA_046329125.1. Taxonomy (GTDB): domain Bacteria; phylum Bacteroidota; class Bacteroidia; order Cytophagales; family Spirosomataceae; genus Runella. The sequence goes on from JAXLVD010000016.1 coordinate 140,225, forward strand.
TTTCACGTACTGAAAGAGTATCGTCAGCCGAGAACATACGACGGATTGGAAGTATTTTGGTACGACAGCCGTAATCGAATCGTCAGCAAATCGGCAATCAAAGACAAAGAAGCTGCACAAATTCTGCACGGGCCTTACAAGCGCTATGTTTCGGGAAATTTGGTAGAAGAAGGTAACTATTATGTAGGTACCAAAGACGGACGTTGGGAAACCTACGATGCCGACTATCGGTTGTTAGATAAGACCAAATGGAAGAGAGGTTTCCCGGCAGAGTCCATGGTCAGTTATTATGATTCGGCGCATACTAAGGTGAGGGAGGTGATTCCTGTTCAGTATGGCAAGCGCAAAGGTGATTATCTCATGTTTTATGATGGCGGACAATTGATGGTAAAAGGCCAATACGACAACGATTTGCCGGTAGGTACTTGGAATGAATATTATCAATATCGGCGTCAGCGTAAAAAAGTAACCCGCTATCCGCGCTATTGGTACGAAGACGGCGAGGGCGTACTGCTGAGTGAGTGGGATGAAAAAGGAAAACTGATTTATGAGCGACCCAAAGATGCCGCCGGAGATACTGAAGACACGGAAAAATAAAAGAAACCCGACAGACATGAACACTGTCGGGTTTTTTATTCTTTTTTTATTTTTTGCAACAAAGTTGCATTTACACTACCTTTGCAAAAAAACAAACGAAGTTTTGAAGAGGCTCCTGTTTATAAACACTTGGTTGACGGTTATTTTGGCGTTACATTCGGTATCGGCACAAAGCCTTGCGGATTGTCAGTGTTTTGTAAAAGGGACCGTCAAAGATCAGGAGACGCGCAAACCCATCGCAGGGGCCGTAATCGTGGTGAAAAATACAGGCCGCTCAACGACTACCGATAGCGAAGGACGCTATAAAATGGAGAGACTTTGTCGGGGAACATATGTCCTTGAGTGCAGGATCGTAGGTTATAAGGCGATTAAAACAACCATTTCGCTTGACCATAGCGCCGAAGAAGACATCAATCTAAGTGAAGATGAAATTCACCTCGGTGACGTTGAAATTGTAGCTCGTCGCCATCAAGCTCCCTTAACACAGAAAAGTTCGCTTTTACAGGGCGCGGCATTGGAACAAACCGGCGGACAGCCCTTAGGCGAAGTTTTGAAAAAAATAACCGGTGTTACCGTTCTCCAAACCGGGGCTTCAATCGCAAAACCGGTGATTCATGGCTTGCACAGCAATCGGGTATTGATTATCAATAACGGAATACGTCAGGAAGGACAACAATGGGGCACAGAACACGCCCCTGAAATTGATCCGTTTATTGCTAAAAGAGTGACGGTAGTGAAAGGTGCAGCCGGCGTTCGCTATGGCTCTGATGCTATCGGGGGAGTTATACTGGTAGAGCCGGAGGATCTCCCTAAAAAGGGGGGGACTGCCGGTGAACTTACTACTGTCGGATTTTCCAACGGACGGATGGGGGTGGTTTCGGGCACGTTGCAGGGAGGGATTCCTAAACGGGAGGGCTTTGGATGGCGTTTGCAAGGTACCCTCAAAAACGGCGGGAATATTCGAACACCTGATTATTTTTTGGCAAATACCGGGGTTCGGGAAGTAAATTTTTCGATGACTGCCGGCTACCGTGCCGGTCAATTTGGAACGGAGGTATTTTACAGTCAGTTTCAAACAGCGGTCGGAATATTTTCCGGGTCACATATCGGGAGTACATCTGACTTACTCAATGTCATTAAAAACGGTGAGCCGTTTATTAAAGCCGATTTCGCCCGCCAAATAGAACGCCCTTACCAAGGGATTAATCATAATTTGTTGAAAATAAAAGCTTTCCGAAATTTCAACGGAAACCGATTAAGTTTCATTGCCGGCCGGCAATTCAATCGTCGTGCGGAATATGACCTGCATGGGCCGTTGGCTGCCGACGGCCCCGCCCTGTTGTTTCGACTGACAACTTTTACGGGTGATCTCACCTTTGAGCATAAACCCATAGCGGGGAAGGTCACCGGTCAAGTCGGGTTGAGCGGTTTATACCAATATAACTTTACCGATGGACGACCGCTGATTCCTGATTTTGAACAAACCAACCTCGGAATATTTTGGCTGGAACGTATGGCTCATCAAAAGTGGGAATTTGAAGCCGGTTTACGGTACGATTGGCGTAAATCCGATGTTTTCCGCTTTATCGGCAGTACGTTAGATCCGCGTTTGCACCGCTTTGAGAGTTGGTCGGGAACAGCCGGCACGGTTTATACATTCAAGGACGGACTGTCGTTTCGACTCAATTTCGGAACCGCTTGGCGCCCGCCCAATCTCAGCGAATTATACAGTAAGGGTGTTCATCATGGGGCGGCAGCTTATGAAGAAGGAAATGACCAACTGAAGCCGGAAGCAGCGTATAATTGGATCGGGAGTTTGGATTTTACCCATAAACGCTTTCGGGCAGAATTGGGAGTGTACCATAACAGCATCCGAAATTTTATTTACCTAAAGCCTCAGGCAGAGCCCATTTTGACCATACGCGGTGCTTTCCCTTATTTTAAATACGTACAGACTCAAGCAATTTTTACGGGAGTTGATTTAGATACGGAATGGGAGATCATTGCTGATAAGCTCATCCATACCCAGAAAGTCGCGTATTTGCGTGCTTATGACCGTCGGGAGGATGCGTATTTGGTACTTATTCCCGCAAATCGCCTTGAAAATGGGCTGCGTTGGCAATTGGGAAAAGTATTGAAGTTTGAAAATACGTTTTTATCTATCAATCACCTTTGGGTAGATAAGCAACGGCGTGTTCCGCTCAACAGTGATTTTATGCCCCCTCCTTCTGCCTATCATCTTTGGTCGGCAGATGCCGGAGGCGATTTGTCTTTAGCCAAGAACCGAAGTCTTCATTGGAGTGTTACTGTTCAGAACCTGTTCAATGCAGCTTACCGAGATTATCTCAATCGCTTTAGATATTATGCAGCGGAGCAAGGCAGAAATGCTGCCGTGCGACTGAAATGGAGTTTTTAATACTTATGGATTCAAACAGTTTTTTACAATGAGATTTCTGTCCAATCATTTGATTTTAGTTCTTGCACTTACTGCCGCACTTAGCGGATGTAACAAAAAAGAGCAACCGGCACCCGAAGAAGAAAACGAGCTGCTTACAACCGTTCGTTTGAAATTTACAGAAAAAGGCACTACTGCTTCGCAAACATTTGAATGGAAGGATACTGACGGAATCGGGGGAAATGCGCCTACGGTCTCTTCGGTAATTTTACGGGCTAATCGGACCTATACCTTAGACGTTGAGTTTTTAGACGAGAGCAGTATGCCGGCCAAAAGCAAGAACAGCGATATTTTAGCAGAGGCCGATAAACATTTAGTGGTTTTAACTCCCCTCCCTTCGAGCTTGTTTAGTTATACTCCCGACGACAAAGACAGCCGCAATTTACCTTTAGGGCTAACCGGAACCTTAACCACAAGTTTTACCAATATGGGGACATTGAAGGTACAACTTCGGCACCAACCCCCCGTCAATGGACAGCCTGTAAAAAATGGTACGGCTACTCCCGGAAGTGACGATATTAATGTGACTTTTACGATTACAGTAGCACCTTAACGCAGAACCCGGTCTAAATCCATTCCACTCGGTAAAAAAATGCCATAAAGTGGCTGATTATAGTGACTTTATTACTACTTTTGCGGTCTTAATTTTTTGAGGTGTCTTTTAGCTGAAAAGATATATATGAAACTGTCCGAGTTTAAGTTTGACCTTCCTCAGAGCCTGATCGCTCTCTATCCGGCCGAACGCGGCGAATCTCGCTTAATGGTGGTAAATCGCCAAACTAAAAAAATAGAACATAAAAAATTCTCCGAAATTATAGATTATTTCAATGAAGGCGACGTCATGGTCGTCAATGATACCAAAGTTTTTCCGGCTCGTTTATACGGCCAAAAAGAAAAAACAGGTGCCAAAATTGAGGTATTTTTATTGCGTGAACTGAATCGCGAAATGCGTTTATGGGATGTTTTGGTAGATCCCGCCCGTAAAATTCGCGTTGGAAATAAATTGTATTTCGGTGACAGTGATCTGGTAGCTGAGGTAATTGATAATACGACTTCGCGCGGCCGTACTATCCGTTTTTTGTATGACGGAAATCACGATGAGTTGATGCGGGCCATTGATGAATTGGGCGAAACGCCCCTGCCTCGCGATATTAAGCGCAAAGTAGAAGATGCGGACCGCGAGCGTTATCAAACTATTTTTGCGCAACATGTAGGAGCAGTGGCCGCTCCTACGGCCGGGATGCACTTTACCAAGGTAATTCAGCGACGAATGGAGATCAAAGGCGTTCATTTTACGCCTATTACGCTGCACGTAGGGGTAGGTACTTTCCGTCAGGTAGATGTCGAAGATTTGACCAAGCATAAAACCGATTCTGAAAATTTCGCCATAACCGATAGCAGCGCGCAGGTGATTAATGAAGCCTTAGATCGTAATAAACGAGTATGTGCTATCGGAACCACTTCCCTGAAAGCCTTAGAATCTTCGGTATCGGCCAACAGCCGTGTGAAGCCGTTTGAAGGATGGACGGATAAATTCATCTTCCCCCCTTTTGATTTCAAAATTTCGAATAGCTTGTTGACCAACTTCCACTTGCCCGAATCCATTTTATTGATGATGACGTGTGCTTTCGGAGGTCATGAGCTGGTGATGGAAGCTTACGAAACAGCAATCAAAGAAAAATATAAGTTTTTCAGCTACGGCGATGCAATGCTGATTCTGTGATGACCAAATTTGCCATCATCGTCGCGGGAGGAAGCGGCACACGCATGGGAAAAAAGACTCCTAAACAGTTTATGACCATAGGAGGAAGACCCATTTTGATTCGCACTTTGGAGCGATTTATTGCCTACGATTTTTCTCTACAGATCATTTTGGTACTTCCCGCCAATGAAATGAAAGCCTGGTATGCACTGTGCGAAAAGCATAAATTTTACCCCGCGATTGTTACGGTTTCGGGCGGAAACAGCCGTTTTCAATCTGTAAAAAACGGTCTCAAACGTATCGGGGCCAAAGAAGGGCTGGTGGCTGTACACGATGGCGTCAGGCCGTTTATTACTCCTGAGATCATTGAGGAAGGCTTTCGGGTAGCTGCGGAAAAAGGAACTGCCGTAACGAGCGTTTCTTTAAAAGATTCATTACGCTTGGTTTCGGCAGACGGCAGCAATCAGGCCGTAGACCGTACTGCCTATCGGCTGGTGCAAACCCCTCAAACATTTCGACTCGATTGGATGCGTCCTGCATTTGATACACCCGAAGAGGATTCCTTCACCGATTGTGCGGGCGTTCTCAGTCGTGCCGGGTATCCTATTACGCTCATTGACGGGGCCTACCAAAATATTAAAATTACCACTCCCGAAGATTTATTGTGGGCAGAGGCTTTCCTGACACAGGAAGCAGTTGATAGTAAAGCCTGATAAAATACCTTGGCAGATAGATTTTCGGGTATTATTTTTACTCAGCATTATTGCCAACGGATTGTAAACTGCACGCTGTTCCTTTGCAAAATCGTCTATCTGTCGAAGCTTATACCGAAGGAGTATTGTCGGGCAACCGAATGATACTCAGTCGAGCTATTACCCTTATTGAGAGTCAATTAACTTCTGACAAACAACTCTCACAGCAGGTGTTGGAACGTCTTTTACCCTATACGGGACAATCCTTGCGCATAGGTATTACCGGCGTGCCGGGAGTAGGGAAGAGTACTTTTATTGAATCTTTCGGCAAACAATTGACTGCTTCCGGTAAAAAAGTAGCCGTTTTGGCGATTGATCCTACCAGTCAACGTTCCAAAGGAAGTATCATGGGAGATAAAACCCGTATGGAGGAACTCTCGCACGACCCTTTGGCCTTTATTCGCCCTTCTCCTTCGGGCGGTTCATTGGGAGGAGTGGCCAATAAGACCCGTGAAACTATACTTCTCTGTGAGGCGGCCGGGTTTGAAGTTGTGCTTGTAGAGACTGTAGGCGTAGGTCAATCAGAGACGTTGGTCAAAGGAATGGTAGATTTTTTTCTGTTGCTGATGCTGGCGGGGGCGGGTGATGAATTGCAGGGAATCAAAAAGGGAATTATGGAGATGGCCGATGCGGTGGTCATCACCAAAGCCGATGACGAAAATCAACCTGCGGCCCAACGAGCCGTCATTGAATACCAAAACGCACTTCATTTATTTCCTCCTTCCGAAAACGGTTGGTTTCCACAGGTGAGAACCTGTTCGGCGTTGAAAAAACAAGGGTTAGAAGAGATTTGGAACATGATTACTGAATACCGTCAGTTGGTACTGAACAACGGGTTCTATCATTTAAATCGCCAACGTCAAAACTTGGAATGGATGCACAGTCTGATTCGGTATGCTTTGGAAGAACGTTTTTATCAACATTCCAAAATCAAAGAAAACCTGGCCGAAGCGGAAGCTAACGTCCAAAATGAAAAATGGCTGCCTATACGGGCAGCCGATTATCTTTTGTCTGTTTTCCGGGATTAATTCAAGATACGAATCGTTAACGGAACACACTTGGCCGGCGGGCAGTTGCCCGGATCGGGCCCGCCCGTTACAGTCACTTTCGCTGTTCCCTGTCCGGTACCGGCACCACAAGAGCCTGTTACGCTCTGAATCGTATAATCCGTTGTTTGCGAGGGAGATACTGATAAAGTCTTATTGGGTTCCTGTTGCGTCAGAGTTACCGACAGGCCCGGGTTTATGGCTACCGTTGCCGGTAAAATGTTATTTTGAGATGTGACAACTAAGTTGGCAGACCCTCCTGAGTTAATTGTTCCTCCGCCCGATAAGGTGACTATAGGGTTAACCGGGCACTGATTGGCAATGGACGTCAATGTACCTTGTGATATTTCCTGAGTTAAAGAAAGTCCGGAAGGGTTACTTGGATTGGGATAAGCGCGGGTTACGACAGTAGAGGGCTGAGAAGCACTGAGAGTCAGGCTATAGCACTTTGTTGTATTGCCGGGAGTTATGGCAAATCCGATGCAAGCGATTGGAACCCAATCGGTTCCGACGGTGGTACCCGCACCGTTGCGGCCGTTATTAACGATATTAAGGCTGACTACTGTTGAATTGGGACCGACAGTAGGAATCAGGTCAATAAATGAATAGATATTGGTATCGTGAAAATTGTAATAATTTTGAATGGTCGGTGATGCGAGTTGATTGTTTTGGAAAGAAAACAAAATATTGGCGCTCCCCATGACAAAAGCACTGTCAGCTGAAGTAGCCCGAATTTCTAAACAGGCTTTTACGGAGTCTTTTGCGCAGTCTAACGAGCTATGCACCAAACGTATCTGATAGCGCCCGGCGGAGGTTTGGGCCTGAGCAAGCGTGGACAGCATCAACAGACTTGCTAAAAGGTAAAGAGAGTGAGTTAGAAACTTTTTCATAAAACATGAAAAATATGGTTCGATTTTTGAGGGGTAGCCTTTCAGCCACCGTTTTATATAGTACAATAAATGTGCCAATTTAAAAATTGACCCCTGAGAATTTACCGTTATTACGTCGCCAGATAGTTTCATCATTTGCATTGATTTCTCCGTCTAAATTAAAATCTGAAAGTTGATACCGCGCAAATTTTCCGTTATCAAGCCGCCAAACACTTCCGTCATTCGCATTGATTTCTGAAAAAGAAGCTTTATTGCAATCACCTGCGAGCAGACAATAGACTGAACCGACTTTTTGCTGCCCGGAGGAGGGGGCATTGCTCGGAATGTAGGACTGTTGCAGGGTGAAATCGTAGGTAATGGCATTATTTACAATTGAAACAGGCTGATGCGAAGCCGCTCCGACATGATTACGGTGTTCTATAACCACTGAATAGGATTGGGACGGATTAAGCAAAGGACAGGCCGATTGTAATGTTACTGCACCTGTTTTCAGCAACAATGCGGCCGATTTATATACTACTGAATTGACGTCGGTAACATTGGTTCTGAGAGAAATCAGCACCCAGTCAACGACATCACTGTTATATGTATTGACTGTTTCGTTTCCTTGATAATTCCATGGGGTGGTTTTGTAAGGTTGCCCGGCAGGAGTTGGTATCCCGAAAGGGCTTATGGGGGTTTGTCCCGGAAGCAATCCTTGTTGGTTTAGTTTAGTGGTCATTTCCGTTCCGTTCCAGTTCCCTTCCAGATATACTTTTATAACAGGGCAAGCTGTGACAGAAGAAGCAGTCGTCACATTGACCACAATCGTTGTGCGAGCACTTTCGCAGTTGTTCACTGTTTGTGATACATAGTAATTAAACGACCCAAGTGAAGCAGTAGAAGGGGTAGGGGCTGTCGTGTTACTTACTCCTCCCGAGGGAACCGTATACCATTTCAGATTTGTGCCGGTAGCAGTGAGCGGAACAGCCGTTTGGTTTTGTAAATAATTAATGGGGGTTGATGCCGTTGGAGCCGCAGGAGTAGCGGTAACAACCACGTTGATTTGGGTGCGGTTGCTTTCACATCCGCTAACGGTTTGAGATACCCAATAATTTGCGGTGCCGGGAGTGGCAGTGGAAGGAGTTGGGGCAGTGCCGGTGCCGGTTCCACCCGAAGGTACTGTATACCATTTTAAGTTGCTTCCGGTAGCGGTTAATGGAGAGGCCGATTGATTTTGACAGTAATTAATAGGAGTTGTTGCTGTTGGCGCGACAGGAGTAGCAGTAACAATCACATCGATTTGAGTTCGGTTACTGCTGCCGCACCCACTGACAGTTTGGGATACCCAATAACTTGTCGTTCCCGGAGTAACAGTCGAAGGGGTTGGAGCAGTGCTGCTTCCGGTGCCTCCGACGGCTACCATATACCATAACAGGTTACTTCCGGTAGCAGTCAATGGAGAAGCCGCTTGGTTTTGGCAATAATTCACGGGAGTAATCGCCGTCGGAGCAGCGGGAGAAGTAGAGACAACCACGTTGATCTGTGTCCGGTTGCTTTCACACCCGCTTACAGTTTGGGATACCCAATAACTTGTCGTTCCCGGAGTAATTGTGGAAGGAGTAGGGGCAGTACCGGTGCCGGTTCCACCCGAAGCGACGGTGTACCACAGCAGGTTGCTTCCGGTAGCAGTCAATGGAGAAGACGCTTGATTTTGGCAATAATTCACGGGTGAGGTTACTGATGGCGCGACAGGAGTGGCAGTAACAATCACATTTATTTGCGTACGACTGCTTTCACAAGTATTGACTGTTTGAGATACCCAATAATTGACTGTCCCGGCCGACGACGTGGCCGGGGTTGGGGCAGTGGTACTCCCGACTCCTCCGGAAGCTGCCGTGTACCATTTCAAATTGCTTCCGGTAGCGGTCAAAGGCACCGCCGTTTGGTTCTGACAATAATTAACAGGAGTTGGTGCGGTTGGTGCAGCCGGTAAGGAAGTGATGGTAAACGTACTGCTTTCTGAGCCGGTCACGCTCGGAGAAACCGAATTGACTCTCACTTTGTACCCGCTTCCCGAAGGCGTACCCGAAGGAATGACGGCTGTCAGCGGGCTGCTTGTACCTGTGGTGGTAATATTGGCATAGTTTCCTCCCGCAGCATCCGAGAGTTGGACGACATAGGAAGTGGAGGAAAGGTTGGTTGTGGTAAACGAAACACTGATGGATTGTCCGGCACAGACCGGATTGGGCGAAACCGTGCCTGTGGTAATGGAAGGAGGTGAAACCGTTCCCACATTCAGGCTGTAATCTTCGGTTTCTCCGTAGGTCAAATTGATGCAAGGGTCCGTGACAGCACTGCCCGAACCGGAATTAAAGCTTGAGCGAGCTCGAAGGCGGACAATCCCGCTGACGTTGTTGGGAATGGTGAAAGAACCGGTAGCGGTGTGGTTCATCCGAGGCATCGAAGCACTGTCGCTGCGAAAAACGCGCTCACTGAATTCAAAAAGACCATCTTGATCGTAGTCCAACCAAATCGTCAAATGCTGATCAAAATAAGTGCCGCTTCCTCCTCCCGATAAAGCTCTGGCCGTAAACGTATAGGTGGTACCTGCCGTTACATTATAAGCCGTGCTTGTAAAATCGCCGTAATTATTGGCAGAACAATTGGAGTTTATATTATTGATAATGGTGGTTGCCCCCTGTTTCAGAATAAAATCATCAATGACCACAGCAATGCTGTTGCAGGAGTTAGTATAAGTAGGGATACAATAATTGAGAGCCGTTGTAATGGTATAAACAGAACTGTATTGGTCAGATGAGTTGGAGGCTTTTACCCGGTAATAATAAGTGGTAAAAGCAGTGGTAGTTTGGTCGAGAAAAGAAGTGATATTAGGGGCTACACCACCTACGGGGACAAAACCTTCAGTTGTTGACGTAGTAGAGCGTTCAATGATAAAACCGGTTTCATTCGAAGAATTATCCGTAAACGTCAAATTCAAACCCGCAGGGCTAACACTGCCGTTGAGATTGCTCGGAACGTTGGCACCGACCACTGTAGGCCCGCAATTCAGCGTATATTGGTTGGCACCGTCTGTGCGAAGCAGAAGACCGTCATTCATGCGATTGTATTGTCCCGACGTGAAGATATTCCCGCAAGAAATCGGATAGTAAGACATGACGTTGGACAAAGACGGATTGTACAACTGCCCTTGCGGGTCGCGAGCGGTTCCGGTATAGGTACATCCCAACAAACTCAAAGAGTCGCGTCCGTAAGGATCAGCGGGAGTATCACAAAGTAAATCGCCTTTAGTGGCACAGTTAGCCCCCTGCATTACATCTCGAGTGACTAATTCACGATTGGTTTGATTAGGATCTGTACTTCCCTGAAAGGTATGTAATAAATTAAAATAATGCCCCATTTCATGCATCAACGTTCGCGTGTCGGTCGCATAACTTGCCTGAACAAACAGGCGGTTAGTAATGCTTAAGGTACTTGGGAAGTAAGCATAGCCTGATACGGCAAGACTTCCGAACATTATTGAATTGGGAAAATAAAGATTAATGGCATTGCTGACATCATTGGCATTACAAAGCGCGGTTTCTTCGGTATTGTCGAAATCAAAATAGGTCGTATTGTTGATGTAGTTTGGAGCTCCGCATAAATAAAATTGGATGCCGCCGCCTACATTGATATAATAGCGGTTGATTTGAACCAATGCGGTGTTCAAATCTGCCAAACTGAGGCCTCCGGTTCCATCGGATCGACGTAAAATATGGGCCTTTATGGGAAGGTATTGGACCGTGTGATTGGCATTTTGAAAAGTTTCGGCAAATTTTTGCTTGAGTAAAAGAAGGCGATTTTCGCGATTATTTATACTGATTATGTCTTCGTGCGGTTGACCGCAAGGCAAAGTCTGAGCGTTTGCTTCGTAAGGAAGTAATAACGCCGTCAGCAACCCGACTGCTAACCAAAAATAACGTAAAACATATAAAATCATCCCTACACTTTTGTTGTGGTAATATTAAAAAAGATGCTTTCGGGCATCATAAAATGGTGTCCGAAATAAAAATTATGTAGGGTAATATGCTCTTTAAGGCAATTTTTATGCCAAACGTTGAAGAAAACGAAGAGCGAGAAACTAACAAAAGTTTTCTGCTTCAAAATCGGCGCAAAATGGCATGATTGTGAAGAAATACCAAAAAAGAGAATAAGAGAATTACAGTTTTGCGGTATACTCACGGCCCAACATACGCATTTGGCGAGCTATTTGCTGTGTCCGCCGTTGGGTATAAGCAGAAGGATTTTTAACCGAAAACCGCAACGGACTCGGTAAAACAGCAGCAATACGTGCCGCTTCGGCGCGGGTGAGCAAAGCTGCCGATTTATTCAAAAAACGTTGAGAAGCTGCTTCGTAGCCAAAAGTCATCGGGCCGGTTTCAGCCACATTAAGATAGACTTCCAAAATACGCTCTTTGCCCCATATCAACTCAATCAACACTGAAAAATACACTTCTAAAGCTTTTCGAAGGTAATCGCGGTTTTGCCATAAAAACACATTTTTGGCAACTTGTTGGGTAATGGTACTCGCACCCCGTATTTTCTTACCTTTGAGATTGTACTTAAACGCATTTCCCATGGCTTTAAAATCAAACCCCCAGTGTTGCGGAAATAACTGATCCTCCGACGCTACCACCGACAACGGGGCTTCCTTGGACATAGCTTCGATAGGGGTCCAATCGGAGTAAATCTTGCTTTTACGGCCGTCAAACAGCGCTTCGACTTTTCGGACCATCATATATGGCGTAAACCAAACCGGCACAAATTTGAGGACAGTTACCCAAATCACCGAAATGACGACAAAATAGACAACGGCTTTCAGGATAAAACGGATAATGACTGACTTCCAACCGTTCGGCTTAGATTTCGGAGGAGCAACAGGGGTGGTACGTATACGATTGACAGCCATATGGGAATTTGTAGTACGGACATCCTGTCCGTCATTTCAAAGCAAAAATCGAAAAATCATCCCAATTCTTCAAACTAAAAACAAATCCGAGGCGATGCGGTCAGCAAAGAGCCTGCCTTTTGGAGTGAGCAATAGCAGATTATCGACAATTTGTACCCATCCCTTTTCCAAAAACGCTGTGATATAGCTTTTTTGTATTTCGCGCAGGTTGATTCCTGCCATTTCCTGAATCACCTCTAAGTCGCAACCCCAAACGGTTCGGAGACCGGTCAGTAAATAATCATTGACCCGATCGAAAGGGGTCAGATTTTCGATTTCAAAAGCCAATTGCCCTTCCTGCAACACTTTGATGTATCGGGCATTATTGGCAATGTTGTATTGACGGGAAGTAATGTTGAACGAATGAGCACTCGGTCCTACTCCCAAATAGGGGCGGCGTTTCCAATAACTGCTGTTGTGGCGGGCGTATCGGCCTTCGCGGGCAAAATTGGATATTTCGTATTGTTCGTATCCTTTATCTCCCAAAAATGCCGTCATTTGTTCAAACTGCCGGGCAGACAGTTCTTCATCTATGGGTTGGATCTTCCCTTTTTTCAGCCAATGGCCCAAGGCCGTTTTCGGTTCAATGGTCAAATTATAGGCCGAAATATGCGGTACGTTCAGCGCTGTTGCCGATTCAAGATCGCGTTGCCACAGTTGTTCGGCGCTATCAACGGAGCTCCCAATGCCTAACAGACTTTCGCTCATGCCGTAAATCAGATCAATGGTCAGGTTCTCAAAACCGTGATCTTGCGCAAGTTTGACGCAGCGTTCCGATTCCGCAGCATTGTGTGCCCGATTCATAAAACGTAGATACGGTTCATGGAACGATTGAAGACCGATACTGAGACGATTGATGTAAGGTTTCAGCGCGGTCAGTTTCGCCGCATTTAAATCATCCGGATTGGCTTCGAGGGTAATTTCGGCATCGTCCTGTACCGAAAAAATGCGATGAACGGTTTCAAAAATTTGCCCCAATTCGCTGTCAGTCAGTAAAGAAGGAGTGCCGCCTCCCAAATAGATCGTTTCGAGGCGACGGGTGGGTAAATAGTCTTTTTGCAGTTCGATTTCCCGACAAATCGCCGCTACCAATGCGGCTTTTGCCGTTAGGTTGGTACTGAAATGAAAATCGCAGTAGTGACAGGCTTGCTTGCAAAAAGGAATATGAAGGTATAAATGCATTGGACAAAATTACGCAAAAGCCTGCGGATATAACCGCTTGCTTTCCACCCGACGAAAGAAGTTGTTCTATATCCGAAGCCAAATGGTCAACCAACTCAATTTGAACATCCAACGGTTTTACTTTTTTTCTTTCTACAAAAGTGTAGAGTGCGTCAATTTGAGAAGAAGTAAGTGATGCTTTCATGGCCGTTTAGGCAAAGGCTTGCGGGTAGAGTTTTTTGCTGTAATGGTACAGTTTTTCGCGGGCTTGGATAGAAGCTGCTATCAAAAGAAAAAATAAAGTCAATAAAACAGCTGCCAAAAACGGATAGCTTCCTTCCCCTAACATTGTATATTTCAGAATCAATTTTGCTATATAATGTGTATTAATCAAAGCAAGCCCTGCAATAGCGTTATTATGGGTAAATGATAATTCCAGAGCCATCCGAAGTTTCCGATAAAATAGAAATATTCCGTAAAGTACACCGAGAATGAACGTAGGCAGCAGTATTGCTTCATTGATCGTTGTCAGCGTTTCTTTGTTTGTACCCCTTAAAAACTCAAACAGAACCCAAGTCAGCAGGGCGGTAACGATTATTCGGGGCCACGAGAAAAAGGATTTAAAACTTTCCCACTCATAACGACGGTACTGACGCCTCACCTGCTTTTCTTTTTCTTTGACTATTTTCTTCAACCCGTACTTTTCAAAAGAGGCAATAACTTCTTTAAGCGTATCATCCACCGTCTGTTCCGGATGAGTATTTAAGCGCTCTTCGATGGCGGTAGCAATATGATCTACCAATTCGACCTGCACGTCAAAATAGTTCACCCCGTTATCAGCAGCATAGCGATAGAGGCGATTGATGTGTTCTTTTGTCAGTTCTTTTTTCATCATCCAAGTGCCGGTTTGGGGTTTAACAACAGTTGCATGTGTTTGACAAAATCAGCGAGCTCTTCCAACCGATTGACGGTTTCGGTTTCGCCTTTTTCGGTCAAGGCATAGTATTTGCGCGGGCGGTTGCCGATGTGTTCAATGCTGACCGTCAGCAGGTCTTCGGCTTCCAGTTTGTGCAAGGCCGGATAGAGGGCCCCTTCGTTGATAACCAATTCGCCATTGGTTTGTTCTTTCACTTTTTGAGTGATTTCATAGCCATACATCCGCTTATTTTCTTCGAGCAATTTCAAGATAATGAGCGAAAGGCTTCCTTTGTATAGTTGGGAGTTGTTCATGGCGCAAATATACATCAAGAACTGATACATCAAAATCTGAGGTATTATTTTTTTTATGACATTAACTTTTTATTAGGGTAAATGGTAAAACTTCTTAAAACCTTAAAAATCAGGCAATGGTAAAGTAATAGGTGATGTGCAAATTGCGAGCATGAAGCAAAAGACGCATTACCGTACCATTGTGATTTCGGAGATTCACCGGGGAGCAAGAAGTTCTGATTCGCAGGTGATCAAACAAAAAGTCAAAGCGGCGGTCAATGATGGGTTTGATTTTGAAGAGAAACTGACGGAATTAGTTCGTTCGCGACAGTGTGACAGTAGGATTTGCGGTTACATCCACCGACCTGCCCTTCGCTTTGTTGATGGCTTTTTCTTCATGGATTCGGGGGATTGGATGGAGTCACTCAGTGCGTTGGTAGAAGGCGACGACAGAAATTGGAGGTTGGTGTATTACAATGAAGTTCAGATGGGCCAATCAGATGAACCTATCATTTTAGAGTTTTTCGGGGTAAAAGAGCGCGCAGCATCGTGAGTAAATTCTTGTTTATTATCCAAGGCGAAGGGCGAGGGCATTTGACCCAAGCTATTTCCTTAGCACAGATCTTGCGTGCCAACGGGCACGAGGTTGCAGTAGGTCTGGTAGGTATCGGCAAAGGGCGGCCATTACCGGCTTTTTTCACTCAGGTATTTCCCGCTTCGGTCGTCACCTTTCGGAGTCCTCATTTGGTTTTCAGTCGTCGCGGTATCAGTTTTTCCAAGACAATTATTCATCATTTGTTCCGCTTTAGGCATTATTTAAAAAGCCTTCGGCACATTCATGCAGCAGTCCAAAGCCACCGGCCCGATGTGATTATCAACTTCTACGAGGTACTCGGTGGTATGTATGCTCTCATCTATCGGCCTTCCGTCCCAATTGTGGCCGTAGGGCATCATTACCTGTTTCTTCGTTCCGATTTTACATTTCCTGCCCAACAAGGTCTTGATCGGTGGCTGTTAAAAATCAATACCCACCTTACGGCTATTCGTGCCGGCAAACTGCTTGCCCTTTCGTTTTATCCAACGGCCGGTCCTGCTCAAGGCAAAATCATTACGGTTCCTCCTTTGCTTCGCGAAGCGGTTAAGACATTAGAAACCGGCCGTGAGTCTTACTTATTGGCCTATATTACGTATGCGTCAATGAGTAAAGAAATTATCGAATGGCACTTGCAACACCCTGAAGTACGGTTGCATTGTTTTTGGGAAAATCCTCCTTACGATTTTGATGATACATTGACCTTTCATAAAGTTGACGGGGCTCAATTTCTGCAAATGATGGCTCATTGCACCGCCTTGGCTACTACCGCGGGATTTGAGTCGGTATGTGAAGCGATGTATTTGGGAAAACCCGTATTGATGGTACCGGCTCACTACGAACAAGCCTGCAATGCCCTTGATGCGCAACGGGCAGGGGCAGGTGTCGTTGCCGATAGGTTTGATTTATCGTTGTTGCTCGATTACCTGCTTACGCATACCTCTTCCCCGAAAAATTTTCAGCAATGGTGTTGGTCAGCAAACGACCTATTTTTACACCATTTAGAAGAAGTTGCCTCAAGTCAGACGTCTGACCTCGGGTTGGAAAATAGAGTTGATGCCTTCTGATTCGACCAATAGCCAATCAGAGTGGAGTGTCCTGATTTTCGGGTGTTGAACGACCCGATGGTTTCCGTCGCTTTTTGAGGGCGTCGTTCAGAAGATATTCAATTTGACCGTTGATACTTCTGAATTCTTCCTGTGCCCACCGCTCCAACTCTTTTAACATTTCGGGACTGATTCGGAGTACAAACGGCTTTTTTTCGTTTGCCATTGACTTACAAATGAAAGTGATAATGAATACAAATGGGAATGTTCGGATAAACTGCTATCCGAACATTCCTGCTGTTATTAAGCTGCAAAGCGTGAGATTTAGTTGTATAAAGTACCGGTATTGACAATAGGGCTTACCGATTTTTCTCCGCAAAGTACAACTAATAAATTACTGACCATAGCGGCTTTGCGCTCTTCGTCCAAATGAACTATTCCCTTTTCGGAGAGTTTAGCCAAGGCCATTTCCACCATGCCTACGGCACCGTCCACAATCTGCTTACGAGCTGCCACTACGGCTGAGGCCTGTTGCCGTTGCAGCATGGCGCCGGCGATTTCGGGGGAGTAAGCTAAGTGGCTGATCCGTGCTTCAAGTATGCCTACACCGGCACGCGTAAGTCGTTCATTGAGTTCATGTTCGAGCATATCATTGATTTTGCCGGAGCCGTCGCGGAGGGTAATGCTTGCCTCTTCGTCCTCAATATTGTCGTAAGAATAAGAGCCGGCCAATTTTCGAACCGCCGCTTCTGACTGAATTTCTACGAATTTTTGGTAATCATCTACCTCAAAAACCGCCTGTGCGGTATCGTTTACAAACCAGACCACCACCGCCGCGATTTCAATGGGGTTTCCCATCTTATCGTTTACTTTCAACTTTTGTCCATTCAGGTTACGTGCCCGCAAACTGATCTTACGGCGGCGGTACAATGGATTGACCCAACGCAACCCGTTCTGTTTCATGGTGCCGATGTATTCACCGAAAAAAGTGGCCACGGCTGCTTCGTTGGGATTAATGACGGTCAAGCCGCTCATTAAGATGGTTCCGATAAAAAAGGAAAGTCCGGCCAACAACCCGGCATTGGCAGCCGCAGCAAACAGACCGCCAAACACCCATAAAGCGAGTGCGCCTACAATGAATAAGTAACCGGAAGCAGAGGTAAGTTCTTTTTCTTTCATGATGTTTGTGATATTAAAATGATAGCACAATAGTAGCGTACTCCTTTTGAAGTTTTTCGTTGAATCGGACAAAAGGTAAAGAGATTTGATGAGCGGTCAGAACCGTTTGTCGGTTTTGGTGTTTTATGAAAAAGCACCCAAAACCAACCGTAAGGAGGAGTGAGAGCGCAGACTAACCGTTATTTTTCTTAATTTTGCGGCCTTATAAATACTAAAAGCGGTAAATTTTTTACTGCAAACTGTCCGAATCCCATGTTGAGCGAACAAGAACTACTGCGCCGCCAAAAGCGCGAAGAATTGATGAAAATGGGGATAAATCCCTATCCTGCCGAGTTATTTGAGGTAAATGCTACGGCAGCCGACATCCATAAGAACTACCAAAACAATAAATTAGATTACAAAGATATTTCCATTGCGGGGCGTTTGATGAGCTTCCGTATCATGGGAAGTGCCTCTTTTGCCGAGTTGCAGGACAGTACCGGACGTATCCAATTGTACTTCCGACGCGATGATCTTTGTCCCGACGAAGACAAAACATTGTATAACACGGTTTTCAAAAAATTGCTTGATATTGGTGATATCATTGGTGTCAAGGGGTTTGTGTTTACGACCCAGACTAACGAGATTTCGATTCATGTTCAGGAATTCAAAATCCTGAATAAGTCGCTGAAACCCTTACCGGTGGTCAAAGAGGCGGATGGTAAAACCTATGACGGTTTTACCGACCCGGAACTACGCTACCGTCAGCGCTACGTGGATTTGATTGTGAATCCGCACGTGAAAGAAATTTTCATCAAACGGGCGAAGGTCATCAGTACCATGCGTCGCATTTTTGATGACAAAGGGTGGCTGGAAGTCGAAACGCCTATTTTGCAACCTATTCACGGCGGGGCAACGGCGCGCCCGTTCAAAACGCACCACAATACCTTGGATATGCCGCTGTATATGCGGATTGCGAATGAATTGTACCTCAAACGCCTCATTGTCGGCGGTTTTGACGGAGTCTATGAATTCGGCAAAATGTTCCGTAACGAAGGGATGGACCGTACTCATAATCCCGAATTTACCTCGTTGGAGTTTTACGTAGCCTACAAAGATTACCATTGGATGATGGGTATTACCGAAGAACTTTTGGAAAAAGTGGCTTTAGCGGTAAACGGTCAAACCAAAGTACAATCGTGGGGCAATGAAATCGAATTTGCGGGACCTTATACACGCCTGAGCATTTTTGAGGCGATTGAAAAGTATACGGGGGTCAACGTAGAAGGTAAGTCGGAGCAGGAATTGATCGCCCAATGCAGCGAATGGGGCATCGAAACCGATACAACCATGGGCGTGGCCAAGTTGATTGATGAAATCTTCGGGGCGAAAGTGGAGGATAATCTGATTCAGCCGACGTTTATCATTGATTACCCCGTGGAAATGTCACCGTTGACGAAAAAGCACCGCAGCAAACCGGGCTTGGTGGAGCGTTTTGAATTGTTTATCAACGGAAAAGAAGTGGCTAATGCTTATTCGGAGTTGAACGACCCGATTGACCAACGCGAACGTTTTGAAGAACAACTTCGCTTGGCCGAGCGCGGCGACGAAGAAGCCATGGCGATGGACGAAGACTTTATTCGTTCGCTTGAGTACGGAATGCCAACCACTTCCGGTATTGGTATCGGAATTGACCGCCTGACCATGATGCTGACCGACCAAACAAGTATTCAGGAAGTGCTGTTCTTCCCGCAAATGCGACCTGAGAAGAAAGTAGAAATGGCTACCGAGGCCGACTACGCGGCACAAGGCGTACCGGGTGTGTGGGTTCCTGCGTTGCAGAAAATGGGACTGTTGACCATTGAAGCTTTAAAATCAGCCAACCCCAACAAAGTTTTCAATGATCTCGGCGGTCTTCGCAAAAAACTGAAAATAGACGCTCCCATGCCTAAAAAGGAAGAAGTGGAAGCGTGGGTAGCCTAAATAAATACAGGTTCAACTGTAATTTATACGAAAATTGTCCGTGAGGACACAGACAATGGCCGTTGCCTGTGTCCTCACCAACCTTCGTTCCGTATCAATCAAAGAAGAACCAAAATACATTTGGGTTGGAGCCACAGGCTCCAACCTTTTTTTGCCTTTTACCGCAATACCCTTTATCTTGCCGGTGCATTTCTATAATCAACTGAAAATCAAAACACTCTCTCTGTGAAAAAAATCCTCATTTTCTATTTTTTGGCTTTGCCCATGCTCGCTTTGGCCGAACCTGCCTCCTTTACCGTATCAGGGACCATTCAAGGGCTCAAAGACCAAACTATTTATCTCCGCTACGGTAAAACGACCGATTCGCTCAAATCAGCTACCGGTGAATTTACCTTTAAAGGACAGATTGAAGACATTACGACGGCCTATTTGCGCGTCGGAAAAACGCAGACCTCTTTCTTTTTGGAGAAAAATGCCGTTTTGAAATTTACAGGAGACTTGCAGGAATTAGAAAATGCAAGTGTGTCCGGCAGTAAAATGAACGACGATTTATCAAAATATACGGCTTCTGTCGCAGCGCTCAATAACCAAAGACGTCCCGTAATGGCTACGCTTATGGAGGCGTATCAAAAGAAACAGCCGTACAAGGAATACAGTGACCAAGTGGAAAAAATTGACGAACAGATTGCTGTCAAAGCCAAAGAATTTGTTCAGACCAATCCCGAATCGGCGGTGAGTGCCTGGCTGGTACGGAGCAAGTTTTTCTATGGCGAGGACAGCGAATTGGCCACCATGTATGGCTATCTCAAAGGTGAGGCATTAACGTCGACTTATGCCAAAGATTTAAAGAAAAAAATTGACATCAATGCCAAAACGGGAGTCGGGCAAATCGCGATGGACTTCACCCAAAATGACGTCAACGAAAAACCCGTTTCGCTTTCCTCTTTGCGTGGAAAATACGTATTGGTTGACTTTTGGGCCTCGTGGTGCGGGCCATGTCGCCAAGAAAATCCGAATATTGTAAAAGCGTATAATCAATACAAAGACAAAGGCTTTACCGTATTGGGCGTATCGCTCGATCAAAAGAAAGAGCCTTGGTTGAAAGCCATCGAAAAAGACCAATTGACATGGACACACGTTTCGGATTTGAAATATTGGCAAAATGAGGTAGCGGTTCAGTACGGAATCAATTCTATTCCTGCCAGCTATCTTCTGGATTCTAACGGAAAAATTATCGGTAAAAACCTCCGCGGCGAAGCGCTCACCAAGAAATTGGCCGAGCTCATGCCCGATAAAGAAATTAAGTAAAGTGTAATGACAGGCGAGGTTTTTACCTCGCCTTTTTTATGATATGGACCCGACAACCCGCCTTCTACGCGTTGCGCAAATCATTGATGAAGTTCCCGAAGTTAAAACATTTGTCTTCCAATCCCTTGATGAAGCCCCCTTTGAGTACCAAGCCGGGCAATTTCTGACGCTGCTTTTTGATGACTACGGACAGGAAGTTCGTCGGTCGTTTTCGTTTTCTTCTACCCCCGGAGTGGATGCGTTGCCGGCCATTACTGTTAAGCGGGTGCCTAATGGCCTCGTAACACGTCGCTTGCTTGATTATACAAAAGTTGGGGATGTACTCACTGTTTTAGAACCCGCAGGACGCTTTGTTATCAATGAAAAACCAACGCAGCCACGGCACGTATTTTTGATTGCGGCAGGTAGTGGAATTACTCCTGTTTTTTCTTTATTGAAACAACTTCTTTCCCAAGAGCCATATACGCATATTTCGTTGATTTACAGTAATAAATCCGTTGAATCAACCATATTTTATGAAAAAATTCAAGCCCTTCACCGTGATTATTTCGACCGTTTGAAAGTGGTTTTTTTATGGGGAAACGTCAAAAATCTGCGTTGGGCAAGGCTGAATAATACGTTGTTGGAAGAGTTAGTTCGCCAACATTTGCCGGCAACGGCAAGAGAGAATGCGCTGTTTTATACCTGTGGGCCTTTTCATTTCATGCTGATGGTTCAGATTACGTTGCTCACCATGGGTTTTGACAAGGACCAAATCCACCGAGAACATTATGTCATTGAGACTAAACCTCCTACTCCAAAACAATATCCGCCTCAACCCGTTCAGTTTAGTTTTAAAGGAATGACGAAAACTATTGAAGTCAGTAATAATCAGACCATTCTGGAAGCCGGATTAAAAGAAGGGCTCCGTTTGCCTTACACCTGTCGTGCGGGGCGATGCGGTGCCTGTATTGCCTTGTGTGAGCAGGGAAGTGTAGAAATGGAGTACAACGAAGTCCTGACTGATGAAGAGGTCTCACTCGGTCAGGTGTTGACGTGTATGGCACATCCCCTCACGGATAATGTATTTATACAATGGTAAATCGGGCAGGATGCCCTTTTATAGTAAGTACGAGCAGGATGCTCGCGCTATAGAAATGCCCAAATTCTGCGTAAGCCCTTATTTTACTTACTAACTCACCATTCACTAATTCACAATTACACCGCCACAGCTTTATACATTTCCGCTACGGTATTGACCGCATAATCAATATCAGTTTCTGTGTTGTACTTTCCGAAGGAGAAGCGTACATTGCCGCGATCGGGGTTTACTTTCAAAGCACTCAGTACGTGAGAACCTACCTCCGAACCGCTCGAACACGCACTGCCTCCCGATGCCGAGATTTTGGCAATGTCCAAATTAAATAATAGCATATCGTTGATGTCAGATGGCGGAAGACTTACGTTCAAAACGGTATAATTGCTGCGTTCTAAATTTTCACAGTCCCCGTTGAAGCGTACGTCTTCGATTTTTTCGCGGAACCCCGCAATCATACGCTTTTTAAGGTTTTCCAAATGAGCGCGGTGGGTATCCATATCACGATACGCAATTTCCAACGCCTTAGCCAATCCCACAATGCCGTACACATTTTCGGTACCTCCGCGCATGTTACGTTCCTGAGCCCCTCCATGAATGTACGGATGTATCTTGACGTTGTTTATGTACAAAAACCCAACCCCTTTCGGTCCGTTGAATTTGTGCGCGGCTCCTACGATAAAGTTGGTTTTCAATTGTTTCAGATCATGGCGCAAATGCCCGACGGTTTGCACGGTATCACTGTGAAAAACAGCATTGTATTGTTCGCACAGGTGGCCGACGGCGTCCAAATCCAGCAGATTTCCGATTTCATTGTTTCCGTGCATGAGCGATACCAACGAACGGGAATTGCTTCGGAGCAATTCTTCTAAATGACCCAAATCAACGTGCCCTTTCTCGTCAATATTTACCAAACTGAGCTTAATTTTTCCCAACTTAGCCATGTATTCCAAGGTATGCAATACTGCGTGGTGTTCCAGAGGAGAGGTGATGGCATGCGTTAAATGATAGTCTTCAATGCTGCACACTATCGCCATGTTGTCGGCTTCGGTACCCCCGGAAGTAAAGAAAATCTGAGAAGGAGACGTATTAAGTAAAGAAGCTACTGTTTTACGCGCCTGTTCAATGGCCGATTTTACCACACGTCCGTGACCGTGAATGGAAGAAGGATTACCGTATTGTTCCGTGATCCACGGAAGCATCGCTTCGATTACTTCGGAGTCAATACGGGTGGTGGCGGCATTGTCTAAATAAACGCGGTCGGCTAAAGAGCGGAGCATACCCAAATAGTGTTACTTGTTAAAACAATAAAATACAAAAGTAAAGGGAATTTTTAACCCTGCAAATCCTCCGAAAGGAATGAGAATTAGCTACTTATCCGGGGATTCCATTCATTTTTTTGCCTCCGGGGCCGTTTTCCGTTTTTCCGATACGCACACGACGGAGATGACAAAATAAACTACGGTTCCTCTTCTCAAATTCCGAATGAATGATTCTTAAAAATTTAATAAATCTTGCTTTTCATGGAAACGTAAAAAACGCCGGCCTGCCAACCGGGATAGGCTTTTACCGAAAATAACCCCAATTTTGTAAAAAATTGAGTTATGCCTGTCATTCATCGTTCTGCTTATCCGGGCTCGCCCCGTTATTTGTTCAACGGACATTTGCAAACAGTCGTGCCAAGTGTTTTCAGAAAGATAAAAGGAGTCGACTACGAACGCGAACGGCTGACGCTGTCGGACAGCGATTTTGTGGATTTGGATTGGCTGGACCGCGGCAGTAAAAAATTAGCAATCCTTACCCACGGGCTCGAAGGCGATTCGCACCGGCATTACATCAAAGGTACGGCTAAGCTGTTTTTTCAAAACGGTTGGGATATTTTGGCGTGGAATTGCCGCTCGTGCAGCGGCGAAATGAACCGCTCGTTCCGATTGTACAACCACGGTGAAATCGGCGATATTGAGGAAGTAATACACCATGCCCTTCATACTAAACACTACGAGACCGTGGTTCTTATCGGTTACAGTATGGGAGGCAATATCTCGCTCAAATACGTCGGGGTCAAAGGGAAGTATGTGCCGGAACCCCTCAAAGGAGTGGCGGCATTTTCAGCACCGACCAATCTCAAAACCAGCGCACAATTGTTGGATTTGCCGAAAAATCGGCTGTATCGTGAGCGGTTTATGAAAAAACTCGTCAAAAAGATTACGTATAAAGCTGATTTATTCCCGAATCGGGTAGATTTGAGTAAGTTGAAAGAGGTAAAAGTGTGGAAAGATTTCGATGATTTTTTCTCTGCTCCGGTCAATGGGTATCGCGATGCGGATGATTTCTACCAACAAGGGTCTGCCGTCAATTTTTTGGAGGGCGTTCAAGTTCCCGTTCTGATTTGTAACGCCCAAAATGATCCTATTCTCAACGAAGATTGTGCGCCTAAGGCATTAGCCGAAAAACACCCTCGTGTTTACGTAGAGACACCGGCTACGGGAGGGCACGTGGGTTTTTTGGTTAAAAACGATGAATTTTCTTGGGCGGAACGCCGGGCTTTGGGATTTTTGAGTCAGTGGGAGAAGTAGCGTAGCCTGTGGTTGTACACAGGCTACCGCCTGACTTGCCCTTTGCATTTTCTCTATTCTTTATCCTTTCTTAGCTTCCAAAAATTTGCCTTCACCGTCGAAGGTGACATAGTATATATTGTCGCCTACTTTGATAGCGATCAGGTATTGGTAGATTTTATTTTCTTTGAATTTGGCTACTCCTTTAAGAAATACCCACCCGGTGTAGTTTTTGGTCAGGTATTCTTTTGAATTACCCAAAATATCTTTGGCTTCAATGGCCTTTTCCTGAACGGCAGACGCCGGCGTTTCTACGACTGTTTCGGTGGTGCTTTTCAGATAACCGCCCGTTGCATCAAAATACACGTAATACAGCTTGCCCTCCGATTTAACGACCGCCAAATAGCCGGTGATTTTGTCGTTTTCGTAAAAAATCAGGCCCTTCATGTAATCCCAAGTTTTGTAGGTCTTGTCCAGGTATTCCTTCGCCTTGGCGGGAACGTCCTTCGCGCCCATTTCTTTTTGGGTTTTGTTGGAGGTCATTCCGGAGGAGCCGGATTTTAAAATGGTACCGTTTTCGTCAAAAACATACTCATAGTTGACCATTTCTTTCCCTACCACCACATGATAGGTTTTCTTGCCGTTTTCGGTCATCACTACTCCTTTGATGTACTTGTATTCGCCGTGTTTTTCCGTCAGCACTTTCTTGATGGCTTCGGGCAAATCTTTTTGTTCGATGGCATAGGTAGTGGTCGTCGATTCCGGTTTGGTCGTTGGCGTGCCATCTTTGGCAATCAGCAACATCAAACTGCCGGTCGTATCAAACAGCATCACCACCTCTTTTCCTTCTTTGGTCTTAATCAATACCTTGTAACCGATCACCTTTTTCTGATCATTGATCTGTTCGTCGATGCTGATGATCGTGGCATTCGGATAATTGGTGTTAATGTATTTCTGAGCACTTTCCGGGAGCGTGGCTCCTACACGGGCTACGTTGTAGGTTTCGGTAATTTGCCCGGTATTGTTAACTACTGCTGACATTTTTTGGATATTGACCACAAATTCAGATAACCATATCCTGTTGGTTTCCAATTCGGTAAACTTGAGGTCGGTTGCCTCCGGATAAGCTTTTCTGACAGCATTGCTGACATTTTGAGGAACAGCCTCCGTTGCCGAATCCACACCGTTCATTCGGCATGACGAAATGAAAGCAACAAGGAAAGCAAAGACAATAAGCTTTTTCATGGTAGGGAAGGAAGGTTTAAGACATGTGCTTTTTGAGGGTATTTTCGATCATACCGTTACTGACGTAGATCGGTTTATCCGTAATGACTACTTTGAGCCTGTTGGCTTCTACCGTATAATTCCCTTTTATCTTACTGATTCCGGCAGGCAGTGAGAATGAGCCGGCGGCATTATCCCCCTGCATGGATCCTTTACCGCTTTCAATCGCTTTGCGAGCCTTGTCAAGAATCTGCTCCGCTTCGCCTTCAAAAGGAATGTCAAAACTGTGTGCCATAGCTGAAACTGTATTTTATTGAGTGGAAATTGTAAAATACATAGGCAAATTACGTAAAATTTTTGAATTTAAAATTTCACCAATAGCTCAGCTTGTTCACGTATCAGTTTATCAATAAGTGCATCCTTGATTTCGCCATCCAAAAAGTTCTTTTTCATGAAAGGAATTTTAACCCGTTGGGCTAAGATATTCATTCCTAAATAATTAAATACGTCGTTAAGATGGCTTAAAGCAAGTGCCCCTCCCTGAACACCGTCAGAGATACCGACCAACGCTGCCTTTTTGTGAAGCAACTCACTGGGATAACTCAATCCGTCAATAAACACTTTCAAGGCTCCCGGGTAGGAGTTGTTGTATTCGGGTACGATAAAAACGTATTTATCCGACTCGTGCATCATTCGGCGGTAAGTATTGAAAAGCTCATTTTTTCCGTTATTTTCATACAAAGCGGAACGTATAAAGTCATCCGGCAAATCAGCAATATCTAACAGTTGGCTTTCGGTATTGAGGTCAGACAGTAATTTTTGATAAAATAAGGCCACTTGTTTGGATTTGGAGCGGCGGCGATTCGTTCCGACTACGATTGTAATCATTCTCTTTATCAGGCTAAGTTTTAACAGATAACCAAAAAGGTACCGTAAATTGTTCTTAAAACTTATGTCAATAAGAGTTGTCGGTCAAATCTGCGGTGTAAAACGATAAAAGTCGCCCGATGCCTGTCAATGCAAACCGGTCTTTCTGTTCCTGCCGGGAGAATTCACTGTAAACGGCAAACTTTTTTAAACGTTATTCCAACTTTTTCGGACGCTTGTGCGTCATTAAAGCATAACGGCTTGCATGAAAGATGAACGTACGTTAATTGAAGGGTGTCGAAACAAAGACCGCATTTCCCAACGAACGCTCTATGAGCGATTCGCCGGGCGGATGTTTGCTGTCTGTCAACGATACACCCGCAGTCGGTTTGATGCCGAAGACGTTCTTCAGGAAGCCTTTGTAAAGATTTTTTCGCAAATCCATACGTTTCGCTTTGATTGTCCGCTGGAGGCATGGATAAAACGGATCATGATCAATACGGCTATTTCCCATTTGCGGAAAGAAAAGGCCTATCTAGATCAGGCAGACGTGGAAGATTATGCGGAAGTGGTATCAGAAGCGGAAACGACCGTGTCGGGCATGGAATATCAACAACTCTTAACGATGGTTCGGGAGTTGCCGCCGGGATGTCAGTCGGTCTTTAATTTGTATGCGATTGAAGGGTACCAACATAACGAAATTGCAGAACTGTTGGGGATTTCTGAAGGTACTTCCAAATCACAATATGCCCGGGCAAAGCAGCTTTTACAGGCCAAGATCTTAGAAACAAACAATACGAATTCCACCTAATTTCCCTAAACACCCTTTCACTCTTGATCGATACTTACTTAATAAAAAAGCGAAAGCATTTAACCGGAATAGAAAATGACTTCCTCGGAAGAACATAGTTTTGAAAATAATTGGCGAAAGGCCTTCGATAACGCGGATGAAATGCCCCCGGCCTCGGTATGGGAGCAGATTGAAGCACGTTTGGAGGAAGACGACGACCGTGTCGCCATTATCCCGCTTTGGCAACAATGGCACACCCTGAAATGGGTAGCGGCGGCGGGTATAGCCTTGGTGTTGGTTTCGCTCGGCGGATGGTGGCTTGCCGATAACAGCAAAATAAAGACGGCTGCTGTCACCGTCAGCCATGCTGAACATGCAGTAATTGCTGCAAAAGCACCTGAGATGACGGCAGTCCCTAAAGTCGCTCCAAGTTTGAAGACACCTGAAAAACCAACACCGCAAGGGGAAAGGATAAAAGAGACAGAGCCTAAACCGGAGCTTTCCGGAAGTACAAAACGGGAAGAAATACGGACTGATCCGGCCAAAAATGAAGGAAGAAGGAAGCAATTACCCGCCAAAATTTATCGGCCCGAAAATGGCTTTTTGACGCTGAAGAAAAATCAATCAATTACCGATTCACCAAAAAATCCAACAACACTTTCTCCAACGGAGATGCCTGTGGCATTAACTGAGGAAACGGCTGTTTCTGCCCCCGGCAACAGTCATTTACCCACTGCCACCGAACCGATTACTATATCCACATCTATTGCCGCACTTAGCTCGCTCGACAGCAAAGAGATGCGCGAACTCATCGGCTTGGCAAAACGCCAACTTTGGGTAGCTTATCAAACGGCGCAGAGCGAGCCACAAGTGCAAAAACGGGCGATGAAAGAATATTGGGCTTCGGTAGGAGTAATGCCGGCGAGTTACAATGCGGGCGTAGTACTTGGAGGAGGTCAAAACGGAAAGGTCTATGCTTTGTCTAATCAAAGCTTTGCCTCAAATACCTCACAGACCGCTTCCAATGCCAACAAACCACTGTTTTCCTACGCATTACAGTGGCAGGGAGGGGTTCAATTGGCCCAACGGTGGTCCTTGGAAACCGGACTTAATTATTTGCAGGGCAATTCTGTCTTTGAAGGCACCAACGGTTTTAATGTATTCAGCAACAGCTACGTGAATAATTTGGAGGCGGCCATTACAAACAGTGCGAAACAACAGCTCGATTTTTCCTTTGTCGGGGCTGATAAATCGCAGGTGCAATCATTGACTACGTCGCAACACATTACCAATTCTTATCAATTTCTGCAGGTACCGGTGCAGGCCGGCTATGCGTTGGTTAAACCCAAACGTAAGTTTTCCTTATGGTTATTGGCGGGTTTTATCAATAATATTTTCCTGAAAAACAGTTTTCAGAGCGGGCAGGAAAGTATCGTAACGGTAAGCGGCGCAGACAATCCGTACCGACCGGTATCCTTTTCTGCCGGTACAGGAATGCGAATGCAATATAAAGTGAACAAGCGTTGGACTACCTTGCTTTCGGGAAATTTTCAGCAGGCATTGGGTTCTTCCACTCGTTCCGGAACGGCCTTTGATGCTCATCCGCAACTGTTGGGCGTCGGGGCCGGACTGCGTTATGGATTTTAAGCATTTTGAGCAAACTGAGCCATGGTGATCGTAGGTTTTCCCAATTCATCCCAGGTAGTTTGGGCCTCAAACGGCTCCGGATGTTCCAACATGGCTTTAACCACGTGGTAACCATAGTCTGCCTGAGGGCTGAAAATACCGGCGATTTTCAATACC
Organism: Spirosomataceae bacterium; assembly: GCA_046329125.1. GTDB lineage: Bacteria > Bacteroidota > Bacteroidia > Cytophagales > Spirosomataceae > Runella. The sequence continues at coordinate 169,425 of JAXLVD010000016.1, forward strand.
CAAAGCGGCATTTTGATTATTTTCAGTCCTTTCTGAGCGCAATTTTTCAAATAAACTTCGGCTCCCTCGTCCACGGTCAGCGCTTCCGGTCCCTGTACGGTATATTCCCGATTTTCGGCAGTAAGTTTCAAAAAAGACTGCGCTACTTGTTTACCGTAATCTTCCGCAGCAATCCAGTAATTTTTGACTTTAGGGGTGCCTGCTAATAAGATACGGTTATTTTGGGTCATTCGTCCCGGCAGGGTTTCCATAAAATTGGAAGGGTAGAAGAGCGTGTAAGGTATTCCCGTTTCTTTGATGAGTCGGATCGCTTCCCGTTTCCAATCAAAGATCCACCATTGAAATCCTTCATAGGCTTGGATGATGGAGGATAAATAACCAATGCGTTGGATAGGATAGTCTTTAATAACAGACAATACATTAAGCAGCCCGTCGCGTTCGCCGATGAAATCAGAAGGTTTGGCTGTTTGCTCAAAAGACAGACTCAAGTAGATGCCTTCTGCGCCTTCCAAAGCTTCCCGTATAGCTGAGAGATTACTCAAATCCCCCTCAATGAGACGTATTTCCGAAGGAAGGTTTGCTTTTGCCGGGTTTCTTACAAGGGCGGTGATCTCAAAACCTGCTGCTGCTAAAGCAGATACGACCGGCTGCCCAAGCATCCCTGTAGCGCCGAAAACGGTTATTTTTTTCATGAATATTTTAATGCGGAACTTGTTTATCTGCTCAATATCAGTGTTTCATGCTGTTGCCTGCCAATACTTCCGGGGCTACCATTACCCGTGAGTTTTCGGAAGCATTTTCTAAATTCAGTACCCCGCGCGGGCATACCGCCGAGCAGATACCGCAGCCTACGCAGGAAGAGCGTACAATGTCTTGGCCGCGTTGGGCGTACGCCCGAACATCAATTCCCATTTCGCAGTAAGTGGAGCAATTGCCGCACGAAATACATTGACCGCCGTTGGTCGTAATGCGAAAACGTGATTTCCGGCGCTGCCAAAGTCCTAAATAAGCGGCTAACGGACAGCCAAAACGACACCAGACGCGATTGCCCATGAGCGGGTAAAAGCCGGTTCCGACAACACCGGCAAAGATACTCCCGATCCAAAATCCATAGGCTGAGCGAACGCTGTAACTATCTATAAAAAACACTTTTGATGAACCGGTAAAATAGGTGTACAACACCATCGCTGTCATGATTACGGCAAGCGCCAATACTCCGTGTACTGAATATCGCTCAATTTTCCACGAAGCCAACGATTTGTCTGAAAGCTGTCGGTAAGGGTCACCCAAGGTTTCGGCTAAGCCGCCGCAACCGCATACCCACGAGCAGTACCAACGTTTGCCGAAAAAGTAGGTCATGATCGGAACCCCTAACAAAAAAAGTAAAATACCCCAAACCAACATAAAGATGCCTAACGAACCGCTTTCAATGAGGCTGTTTAGATTGTAATCGAAGAAAAAATCATAATCAAGCGGCCACATGTTTTTGAAATCAAAGTACGGCTTGTTGAGGCTGATCAACAGTTCGGGAATAAGAAAGGCAAACGCAGTTTGAAAAAACATCACCGAAACGGTACGTACTTGTTGATAGCGGCTGTGGCGGTATTTGATCAGCATCCGCACTCCCATAACGACCACGCAGACAGTGTACAGCGTTCCGTACAAAAACCACCGACTTGCCTCTCCGCTGTTAAGGGCTTTGCTCAGCGGGTCAACGAGCAGTGTCCAATTCACCAAATATTGCGGAAAATAATAAAGGAGGATGTAGAACACAATCAGAAAAGTCCCTACTGTCCAACCGAGCCAACCGCGCCCGGTGGCGGGTTTTTGAAAAATATGGTTGTTTTTAATCCCCGGATGCTGTTGCCAATCGGGTAACACATACAACAGAGCTCCTATTATGGCTATACCGAAAGTTAAAAAAAGCCAAAGGAGCGGCTGTTCTTTCAATGGCCCTTGGGCAGCCGCTTTGCTGACCGCAAAACTGTATTCATCATAAATTACTTTGTCCCACGCCTGCGTTGCCTTATATTCCGAATTGAGCTTATTAAGTATTTTATCAAATTCGTAGGTGAATTGCCAACCGTTGGAAAAAGTAGTATAAAGCATCGGTTGGAGACGATTCCCTAAGGTGCTTTGATGCACCGGTTTGAGCGTTTTACGAACGATTTCCGGAGTAAGTGTGAACGTATTTAAAGTAAGGGTATAGAGCCATAAACCGAAGCCTGCCAAAAACAATACGAGGCCAAAGCGAGCAAGGGGTTTCATACCTGAGAAAAGTTTGTGTACGGCTAATATACGGCTAAAACACTTAAAAAGTGCAGATATAAAAAAAGCGCGGAACAAAACTGTTCCGCGCTTCAAATTTTCAGGAAAAGCCTTTACAAAATGGCTTCGGCCAATACCAAAACGTTATTATTGAGAACCTCTACCACACCGCCATCCACGATGAAAGTTTCTTTGGTATTGCCCTCTACAATGATATTGCCTTGGCCAAGCGTACTTACCAAAGCCGCGTGGTTGTTCAAAACCTGGAACTGTCCTTCAGTACCGGGGAAAGTTACCGCAGTAGCTTCGCCGGAAAAGACCTTTTTATCGGGGGTGATGATTTCTAATGTCATATCCGTTATTGGTTATAAGTTATCCGTTATCCGACTGATACGAGTTTTCCCGTTCAACAGATAACAAATAACGGTTGACTTATTTTCCGGCAGCTTCTTTCAACAGGCGCTCGCCTTTTTCGATAGCGTCTTCGATCGTACCTACTAAGTTGAAAGCGGCTTCCGGCAGGTGGTCATACGCACCGTCCATAATTTGATTAAAGCCTTTGATGGTATCGTTGATGTCAACCAATACCCCTTTCAGACCGGTAAATTGCTCCGCTACGAAGAACGGTTGAGATAAGAAACGTTGTACACGACGAGCGCGGTTTACCGTCAATTTATCTTCTTCCGATAATTCTTCCATCCCTAAGATGGCAATGATATCCTGCAACTCTTTGTAGCGTTGTAAGATTTGTTTTACGCGTTGCGCAGTGGCGTAGTGAGAGGCACCAAGCGTATCGGCAGTAAGAATCCGGCTGGTAGAATCCAGAGGATCTACGGCAGGATAAATACCCAACTCAGCAATTTTACGGCTCAATACGGTCGTGGCATCTAAGTGAGCAAAGGTGGTAGCCGGGGCAGGGTCGGTCAAGTCATCGGCAGGTACGTAAACGGCCTGTACCGAAGTGATCGAACCGCGTTTGGTTGAAGTGATCCGCTCTTGCATCGCCCCCATTTCGGTAGCGAGGGTAGGCTGGTAACCTACCGCCGAAGGCATCCGACCTAAAAGAGCCGATACCTCAGAACCTGCCTGCGTAAAACGGAAGATGTTATCAATAAAGAAAAGGATATCACGACCTTGGCCTGTACCGTCACCGTCGCGGAAGTGCTCCGCTACGGTCAAACCGGATAACGCTACCCGAGCACGAGCTCCGGGAGGTTCGTTCATCTGACCGAACACCAAAGTAGCCTGTGATTTTGCCAATTCATCATAATCTACTTTAGACAAATCCCAGCCGCCTTCTTCCATGCTGTGTTTGAAGGCATCACCGTATTTGATTACCCCGGATTCAATCATTTCGCGCAGAAGGTCATTCCCCTCACGAGTACGCTCTCCTACTCCCGCAAACACCGAAAGACCCGAGTAGGCTTTAGCGATGTTGTTGATCAATTCCATGATCAATACCGTCTTACCTACACCGGCACCGCCGAAGAGACCGATTTTTCCGCCTTTTACGTAAGGAGCCAAAAGGTCAATGACTTTGATACCTGTGAAAAGTACTTCGGTAGCCGTTGCCAATTCTTCAAACTTAGGCGCAAGGCGGTGAATAGACATCCCGTTTTCTTTACTTACGGGCTTCATTCCGTCAATTGCTTCTCCTACTACGTTGAACAAACGGCCTTTGAGTGCCTCGCCGGTAGGCATGGTCATCGGACCGCCCAAGGCGTTTACGGCCATTCCGCGCTGAATCCCTTCAGTACTGTCCATTGCGATGGTGCGTACGCGGTCTTCACCAAGGTGCTGCTGACATTCTAATACGACAATTTGTCCGTTGGGCTTGGTTACTTCCAAAGCGTCAAGGATAGCCGGTAAGCGATTGCTTTCCCCCTCAAAACTTACGTCCACAACGGGGCCAATCACCTGCGTTACTTTGCCTATGCTTGCTGTGTTTGCCATTATTTTTAAAAAAAGCGTTATTAATTATTAGCGGTCCGCTGCTGCGGTTAGGGTTAATGGCCACCGTTACCTGTTAAATCGACTGATTTTCAAGCGGAAAACCAACCATTGATACAGATAACCGTTCCCTTAACCATTCAGGCCGCAAAATTAGGAGTTTGTTTTATGAAAGCCAAGTTTCGTTCATCTCTATTTTGGATATTTTTTATAGAAATGGCGGATTTTATAAAAAATAATTGTGCGAAAACGAGTTTTGAAATTTCAGAAGGGCTAAAATCAAATCTTCAGGACAATTCGAAACGTGGTGCCTTTGCCGACCTCCGACGATTTCACGTACAGCTTGCCGCCGTGATACTCTTCCACAATACGTTTGGCTAAGGTAAGACCCAAACCCCAACCTCGTTTTTTAGTACTCACTCCCGGTTTGAATACCTTATGCCAACTTCCTCGCGGAATGCCTTTGCCGGTATCAGTAATATCAATGGCTATCTCCTGTTTATTGAGCGAAAACATTCTGACTTTGATGGCCCCTACCCCCGTCATCGCATCTACGGCATTTTTACAGATGTTCTCAATGACCCATTCAAACAAATTTCGATTGAGATACAGCGTTTTTTGCGGGTCTATCTCATTGATAAATTCGAGATTGACTTTTGAGGATATGCGTCTTTTCAGGTAGTCTAAAAAGGAACCGACGATTTCGCTGATGTTTTCATATTTCAGGGTAGGGGCAGAGCCAATACTTGAAAAACGGGACGTGATCATTTGCAGTCGGCTGATGTCCTTTTCGATTTCGCCGGTATATTCTTCCGGATAGCGTTCCGGATCGGTGCGAAAAAAGGAGACCCAGCCCATCAATGAAGCAATCGGAGTTCCCAACTGATGGGCTGTTTCTTTGGCTAATCCTACCCAAACGCGATTTTGCTCGGCAGTGCGTGAAGCACTGAAAACCAAATAAGCCAAAAAGGCTAAGACCAACAGGCTAAGTAGCTGAACATAAGGATAGTAGCGCATTTGGACCAGAAGAGGAGAGTCGCTGTAGTAAATATACTGTTTTGTCCCCAACAAATCAACCACAATAGGAGAGTGGTCTTCTTTCATTTCTGCAAACGTCTCCTGCAATAATTTTTGTCTTTCCGCCTGTGATACCGAAGTGGGTAAATCCAGATTTATATCACCGATAGGCTTCAGATCTTCGCTTACCAGAATAGTGGGAATACGGCTTTGGCGAATGTTTTCCGTTACGATCTGAAACAATGACGTATAGTCTTCGTTAAGATCCGGGTGGTTGGCCGAGTATTCAATCAATTGAGCATACACCGTGAGCTGTCTTTCCTCGCGGGCATCCAAACTCTCCACAATGTTGTAGGTATAAAAAACAGAGGCAATACCGATAAGGGCCAAATTGATACCAATAAAGATTTGATACAGATTTTTTTGGCTATAAATATCTATGGTTGGAAATTTCATTGTTTTAGGTAATACCGGCAAGTGATAAGTTTGTAAAAATCAACAGAAAAAATCATTATAGCAATCCCGTTTACGTTGTTATTTAGATACGATATAAATTAGGGTGAAAGTGGCAGCATCTTGCATCTAAAATCGGTCAAAAGGGGTATATGTAATTGAACGAAAAGCAAAAACGAAAAGTACAGTCGGAGTTAAATGGAGGCTGAGGTTAGGTAAGCGCCAAAAATATGACAAAAATCAGTTTTTGTACCCGCCTAAAGTCATCTTTTTCGATTTCAAACAAAGACACCTTGCAGGGAGAAGCAATTCGTTGTTTATACTCATTCTAAATTAATTGCTGATCGCATTTTAATTCTCCCGAATTAGTTTTTGAGATAACTTTGTGAACTTTTTGGTAGGTGACATGGAATATTTACAGTTTAAAAGCGTCGGAATTTCTTATAAAACAGCTCCGCTTGCAGTACGCGAACAAATTGCATTAAATGAAGATGAGGCGAAAGGCCTCATGCTGAAAGTGCAGGAGTTTTTCGGCGGAACCGATATTTTAGTGGTTTCAACTTGCAACCGCACAGAGATTTACTATAATTCTGCGGAAGACTGTAATATAGACATTGCCAAATTGCTTCTTATCCAAAAAGGGCTGATTCATACCGAAAATTACCTTCCTTATTTTGTAAGCTATACGGGTCAAAACGAAGCCGCACGGCATCTTTTTGAAGTGGCTACGGGCCTGCATTCGCAGGTGGTAGGGGATATGCAAATCCCCAATCAGGTAAAGCACGCCTATCAATGGTCAGTGGATTTGGGAATGGCCGGGCCGTTTTTACACCGCTTATTACACACAATTTTCTTTGCCAATAAGCGGGTAGCACAGGAAACGGCGTTCCGCGATGGTGCCGCTTCTACGTCTTACGTGGCCGTTGAGTTGATTGAGCAGGTGACGGCTTTGAAGTCAAATCCTTCCATTTTAGTTTTAGGGGTTGGGGAGATCGGGACGGATGTTTGTCGTAACTTAAAAGAGAAGGCATATACCAATATTACGGTGATGAATCGTACTCGTACCAAAGCTGAGCAGTTAGCTAATGAGTTGGGCTTTGGGGTAGCTGATTTTGAAAACGCGGAAGAAGAGATTCAAAAAGCCGATGTGGTTATTTCGTCTATCCTTCGCGATGAGCCTTTTATCAACAAAGCACTGCTTCAAAAACAAGCTCTTTATTCTTTCAAATGCCTCATTGACTTGTCTGTCCCGCGCAGTGTAGCAGCCGATGCCGAGCAGGTACCGGGAGTGATTGTCTATAACATTGATAATATTCAAAGTCGTGCTAATTTGGCTTTGGAACGTCGTTTAGGAGCAGTACCGCAAGTACAGGCGATTATCAGCCAAGCATTGGAAGAATTTGCTGATTGGTCCAAAGAAATGGTGGTATCTCCTACCATCCAAAAGCTCAAAAATGCCCTTGAGCAAATTCGTCAGGAAGAAATGGCGCGCTTCATGAAAAATCTGAACGAAGAAGAGGCCGCTAAAATGGACAAGATCACGTCGAGCATGATGCAGAAGATCATCAAGTTGCCCGTGCTGCAATTGAAAGCAGCCTGCAAACGCGGGGAAGCCGAAACGTTGATCGATGTGTTGAATGATTTGTTTAATCTTGAACAACAACCTGAGCGGAAGTAACCTACCTCACTTTCCCGTATTTTTTTAAAATCTCCGTTACTTTTGGAATGGGCAACTTTTCGATGGTATGCCCGCGGTACCCTTTGGTCGTTTCTGCGGCGAAAAGAGAATTCAGGATAGCTTCTTCGGTGGCTTCAATGCCGGCCAAAAAAAGCGGGGACGTATCGTCATTACGCAGTAATTTCATTTCCTCCAACGAAGAGGATGACTCATGAGCAATTCGGTAGGCCGTAGAAAAAGCAATGACATAGTCACCACTGCCGTTGGACATGATTCCGCCTGTTTTACCTAAACCGATCAGGGCACGTTTGGCCAATCGTTTCAGATTGCGGGCGTCTAAGGGGGCATCCGTGGCTACTACGATCATACAGGAGCCGTCTCCTGATTTATCAAGTGATTCTTTAAAGGTATATTTTCCTAATTCTACACCTACCGGGACACCGGCCACTTCCAATACGCCTCCGAAATTGGTTTGTACTAAAACACCCACGGTATAACCCCCCAATTTAGCTGGCAGTTTCCGGGAGGCCGTACCGATTCCCCCTTTCCAATTAAAACAAACGGTGCCGGTACCGGCGCCTGCATTTCCTTCTTCTACTTTGCCGGCGGCCGCTTTTTGCAACGCTTCCAAAACGTGATTTTGTTTGACATGCCTTCCCCTGATATCATTCAAGTAGCCGTCGTTGGTTTCTCCGACGACCGGATTAACCGAACGGACATTTTCGTTTCCTTTTTGCAAAAGGGTCCATTCTACGAGCGCCGCAGCGGCAGTCGAAACATTCAACGTATTGGTCAGGATAATCGGCGTTTCAATATTTCCTAACTCAGCTACCTGGCTATAGCCGGCCAATTTGCCGAATCCGTTGCCCAATTCGATGGCCGCAGGCACCTTTTGCTGAAATAGGTTACCGTCGTGCGGCAAAATAGCCGTGACCCCTGTCCGAATACTGTCACCGACAATGAGGGTAGTCTGTCCTACTTTTACTCCGGCTACGTCTGTGATAGCATTGAGACTTCCGGCAGGTAATACACCTATGGTCACGCCGAAGTCCCGCAGCCGTTTGGTTTGGCTCAAACTGACTCGAAAGGCAAAAAGCAAGGCAACAAAAAGACAAACGCGCGGCATATTTTCAGGGAATTCAAAGTGAAGAAAAGGTCTTATTCCTTAAATATCGAGTAATTAAAGTAATAAGTTTAAGCAATTGGTCATAAAAATTGACATGGCCTTGAAAATGTACAATTAAACGTGGTCATTTTTCAACTTTTACTTAGATAAATGCAGAATAACTCAATTTTTTGGACAGAGATAAAATCAAAGGCTTAATTTTGCGTTGTATTACACCGAATAAGATTTACCTTCTATTATGAGATATCCGGTTCATTTAATTGTCTTGCTGTTGATTTTTGCGACTACTTTACTACGGGCACAAGATAATCGTACTAACTTTCAAATAGAAATCCCCGCCGAACCCAATTGGAATGTAGTGCAGGAGGGGAGTCGTATCGATTTTCAATTAAGAACAACGGGCGGAAAAAGCGATTCCGTCAGGTATGCGATCATGCAAGGTTTGATAGAAGGAATGCTTTTTGATTCTACAGGGCATTTTGAATGGATTCCTTCTTATGAGATAGCTGACCGTACCAATACCCAAAAATCAATTCAGCTTATTTTTGAAGCCCGAAACATTCATAATGAAACAGCGACCCGCTCTATTGAGTTGAAAGTAATTCATGTCAATCGGCCGCCGAGAGTGGAAGAATTGAAGCCTTTCTATGTTCAGAATCGAACTCAAAATATCTATAAAATCGATGCGAATGCCTTGCGCGACGACGATAATGACCCTTTGGTGGTGATTCCGGTAGCAGAGTCATTGCCCGAAGGGGCTAAACTGACGTCAGCCGGGGAATTGACGTGGCATCCTTCACTGACTCAATTCAACAATTTGAAGGCAACCCCTCTTTTCATTGATTTTTTAGTGGAAGACCAACCGGGAAAAGCGAGAGCAAAAGGGAGGTTGAAGATTGAAGCCACTCAAATGGACTTACCGCCCAATATCATCCAAGTGCCTAAAGGAGAGTATTTTAAATCGAAGGAAAACGCTACCGTTAACCTCAAGTTTTTCCTGTCAGACCCCAATGGTGACGACGATATTTCTGCCTTTGATTTTGTGACGGACAACCCTGATGTACCGGCAAGCACTTTGGTGAGAAATACCCCGAATCAGTACGAGTTTATTTGGACCCCAAACTATGATTTTGTCAAAGACCCGCACGATTCACTCTCGTTTCAGATCACGTTCTTTGTCATTGATAAAGAACAAAATCGGGATGAGCAAAAGATACGATTCACGATCGTAAATGCCGTTAACGAAATTGAAAAAGATCGCCAATTGTACGATTTATACCGTTCTTCGTTGGTGGAAGCTTGGAATTTGGTAACTCAACTCAGCGAAAAAGAACAGGAACTGAAGAAATCATACCTAAAAGCTAAAAAAGGAAAAAAGAACCGTTCGATGCTCAATGCGGGGTTGGGAGCTACTACCGGTCTGTCACCGGCCATTATTAAAACAGCTCAAACCAAGTCCATTGTATCAGCGGTAGGGGGAACTACTATTGTAACTATCGGGGCATTGGAGGCTGCTGAAGTGATTGGAAAGCCGTTACGGGATTTATTGGATCGTTATAATTACGTTTTGGAAAAGAAAATAGAAATTCAGAATAAAGGCGACGTATTTGCCAGAGAATATGCACTGAAGGCTGCCCGTCGTCAGGGGGATTATGCTAAAAAGCGGGATGAGTTTCGTGCCGCCCTTTCTATCAAAGGATTAGTAACGCTCGACTTAGACGCCGGATGGGAAAACAAAAAAGAAGCGACCGATAAGGCTATCGGTCGCGCATTTAAGGATTTTACACCGCTGGAGGTCAGTAACCGGGTTCGTCAGCAATAGCTATTTGATTACCTTCATTTTTCCCTGCATTAAGGTATGATGACCGGGAAAAGTACACAAAAAAGTATATTCACCCGGTTCAGCCGGAGCGGTAAAGTAGATAGCTTCGCTCGTTTCCGGTTGCAAAATATTGGTGTGAAACAACACATTGGCCGATTTCGGTACATAGTGCATCTCTGAGCCTTTCAGTCCTAATTTAATGGCCGCTTCTCCTACCGGATTGGCCGTGCCGGGTTTCACAATGACGCAATTGTGAAGCATATCGTCATTGTTATTGAATACCCACTTGATTCGACTTCCGGCTTTTACCTGTACTTCGGTTACGTCAAATTTTAGCCCCGGCTTGGTTCCGAGAGTAATGACTTGGTCGGGGCCGCTTGCCCAATCAGCGGGTTGATCTACGGTGCGTTTGGGGCTGTTTGATGTTTTTGAAGGTACAGAAGCAGCATTAGCGGTTGAGGCAGGTATTGTATGACCGGTATGCGCACCGGCTGTTTCTGCTGCGGTTTTTTGCGTAACGGCTGTCCATTGACTGCTTGGAATTTTTTCACCATCGGCCATTTCATTCAGCGTATAATAACCAACATTATGCAATAAAGGCAAACCGGCCGTCGAGCGCACTCCCTCGGCTTTGATCTCGTGGATATACCCCAATTTCAGGCTGTCCAATACAATGCGGGCTTTCAGACCGTTGTCTGACAGAGCAATGTGTCGTATGATACGTTCGGAAGCATTAATGATCGGGCTTCCGTAGGTATGATGGTATTTATAAGTAAACGAGTTAAACTGATAAGATGACGGGTCCAAGGCTGTTTTTTTGTCTGCCGGCAATGTGAATTCAACCTCAAAACCATCAGGGGTCGAATGGACCGTTTTCATTTCGAAAGGAGTTTTACCCGTCCATACCAACCGTTGAATCCCGAACAGATCTTTGCCGGTAGCCGACCAACCTCGGCTGGTTTGTCCGACAAAAATAGAACCGTCCAGTCCCCATACCATGCGTAAAATACCGGATTGAAAACCTTCACGGAAGGGGAAACAAATGCCTTGCCAACGGCCTTTTATTTTTTCAAGTGCTACCCGCATGACTTTGCTATGACCTTGGTCACCCACAAACAGTTGTCCTTCAAAAGGACCAAAGGCGCCTTTGGTCAAATCCTCGCATATATCAGAGGTAGAAATACCCATCAATGTATGCGGAAACCACACGGCGGGAGCTTTCAATCCCGGTACGCGTTTGGCCACTTCATACAGAGGCTCTCCGGTATCGGGAATGTCTTTTTGTTTTAATTTAACGGGGGATTCAGGTTCCTGACTCCACACGAGTCCTTCCGGATTGCCGGCAAAATCGCCGGGCTCTAAGTGGGTCATACGGCCCGAACCGACCCAATCGCCTTGGTTTTCCGTATAAAATATATCTCCGTTTTTCAGGGCTAAATACCCGGCAGGGGAGCGCAAGCCCGTAGCAATGGGTTTCATATTGGCTTTGTCATCAAATTTAAGTAACCAACCGCGCCATTTGGCTAAACTCGCTCCGTGTCCGATCCAACCCAAATTGAGCGTCACCAACAAATCTCCGTTAGGTGCTAAAACGGGGCCGTACGAGTACTCGTGATAATTTCCTGATAAAGGCCATTTGTAAAACGCTTCATAAACGTCCGCGACACCGTCGCCGTCAGCATCTGTCAAATGGGTGATTTCTCCCCGTTGAGAAAGTAAAAAGGAGCCGTCGGGTCGGTACAAAAGTCCCAAAGGTTCGTGTAAGCCATGGGCAAAACGTTTGAACGAGGGTTGGCCGGAACCTTTGAGATAAGGGTTACTGATCATCCAAACTTCCCCGCGCCGGGTGGAAGCCGCCAAACGTCCGTCAGGCAAAACAGCTAAGCCGCCTACCTCTAACTCAACCGTTTCGGGGATGGGCAGGGTAACAATGCGATAATAATCTTCTTCGGTCATGGGGCGATTTTGAGCAATCCCCTTGACCGTAAAAACCAATAAAAGAAATAAGGAACAAATACCGATTTTTTTCATGAACAGCAACCTCTATTTTTTCTAATCAAAGACCGAAATCGGGCACTTTTACCCAAAATAAAAGCGGAGTTCGTAATCAGAACCCCGCTTTTATGACAATATCCCGCCAATATTACATGGTAGAAAGTACGTTGTTCATATTACGAACGGCATCGGCCGATTTGGCAAAGGCCGCTTTTTCAGATTCGCTCAAACGCAGGCTGACGATCTTTTCCCAGCCGCCGGCACCGATCACGACCGGAACACCCATACAGATGTCTTTTTGGCCGTATTCGCCGTTGAGGTAAACCGAGCAAGGGAAGATACGTTTTTGGTCACGAACGATGCTTTCTACCAAGGTAGCTACGGCCGCACCGGGCGCATACCAAGCAGAAGTACCGATCAATTTGGTCAATGTGGCACCGCCAACCATCGTATCAGCTGCTACCTGCTGCAATTTTTCTTCCGACAGAAAACGGCTGACAGGAATACCGTTGTAAGTGGCCAAACGGGTCAAAGGAATCATGGTGGTATCGCCGTGACCGCCGATTACCATTCCGTGGAGGTCATTAGGAGATACGTTCATGGCAAGCGACAGGTACGTTTTGAAACGGGCGCTGTCCAAAATACCTCCCATACCGATGATGCGTTTTTTCGGTAATCCCAATTCTTTGAATGCCAAATAGGTCATGGTATCCATAGGGTTGGAAACGATGATAATAATGGCCTTGGGTGAATATTTCAAAATATTCTCGGCTACTCCTTTCACGATGCCCGCGTTGATACCGATCAGTTCTTCGCGGGTCATGCCGGGCTTACGGGGAATACCCGAAGTGATCACTACTACTTCCGAACCTTTTGTTTTTTCGTAGTCGTTGGTCGAACCGGTGATTTTGGTATCGAATCCGTTCAATGTAGCTGTTTGAAACATGTCAAGGGCTTTTCCTTCCGACAAGCCTTCTTTGATGTCGAGCAATACTACTTCCTGAGCCAATTGACGGCGAGCGATGTTGTCTGCGCAGGTTGCGCCTACTGCTCCTGCTCCTACTACGGTAATTTTCATAGTCTTAAAGCCCCCTAACCCCCGACGGGGGAACTTTTTTAAGGTTTGGCCATGTCTTGGGAGTAAAAGAAAGACACGGGCAACAGTTGATTTTTATTTGAGCCGTAAAGATAAAGTGAAAACCTATTAAAGCTACTCTTAAACGTATTTTTAATGCTAAATATAGATAGGAAGGCTTACTTTAGCCCTGATTTCCTCTACCGTGGCGGAGGCAAAAATGATTTAGGGAAATTCGGAGGTTTCCGCGATTTACCGCTCATACGATTTTTATAAGAGACTCTTTCCCCAAAACAGCTGCTCATCCGATTTCACTTGTTGACCTTTAAATCACTAACTTACCTTTGTCTTGCCTTTTTCAGCCGTGAAACACTAACTTTATCGTTGATTATCACCCAACCTTTTTTAACATGACACCCAAACGTAAAGGTGCAGTCATAAAGACTGTCAAAGAAATTACCATCGGAGCCGCTTTAACGGTGGCTTTATTGAACGGAGGCTTGATGCTTCAAAGCTGCGGCGGGTCAGCTGACAACGGACAGCAGGAAACCCCCTATAAAGGTCGTCCGGTGAAAACGTATATCACAGAATTAAAACCCGGTGAATACAAGATCACCGACGAAGTGCCTGTCAGCAGTGATTCGGAAGCAGGGGCCATTGTTCGTTATTATGATGGGCGACGCGATACGCTTACAGTGGCCGAAGCAAGAAATTTGGTGAGGACTGATTCTACAACGCGCGATTATTATCGGAATCCTAATCATTATCATACGCATTATCATCGCAGTTCGCTCTCCAACGCACTGCTTTGGGGAGGGATGGGCTATATGTTAGGCCGTAACAATAATACGCAATATTATAATGAAGCACGTGAGCGGCAGTACAGTTCCGGAGCGTACGCCAACGCTTCCGTTTATCAGCGTTCTTCCGGAATTCATGAAAGCTACCACAGTCACCGCAAAAGCGTGGCTTCGCGTCCGAGCAGCAGTCGCAGCGGATTTTTCAGTCGCAGTCGCAGTTCCGGCAGTTAATTTTTTTTCTCACGCAAAGAGGCATAAGGAGCAAAGACGCAAAAGACACTGCTCCTTGGCGACCCCTGCGTGAATAAATCACAATTGATACAACAAATGATTACTACTCGATTTTTAAATAACAGCCCGGAAACTCAATTGCGTAATGTCGGGTGGGATTGGATGCTGGGGGCAGATACGTTGCCTTATCTGACCAATGAAGCAGTGGCGGTTAAATCCTACGAAGCGGAGGCCTACTATAACGCAGCCAATGAACTGTATGAGATCTATGCCGAAGCGGCGCAACACGCCGTTGACCGCAATCTGTGGAAAGAAATGGGAATTCCCGAAAGTCTCATCGAATTGGTGAAGATCTCTTGGGAAGATGATCGTCATTGGCACATTTACGGGCGCTTTGATTTGGCGGGCGGGGTAAGCCGACAGCCGATAAAATTGATAGAATTCAATGCCGATACTGCCACTTGTATTCCTGAAACGGCCGTGGTACAATGGGCGCACCTGAAAGCCAATCAAATGGATGAAAGCAAGCAGTTCAATAACGTGTATGAATCGCTGAAAGAACAATTTGCCGAACTCCGTCGCCGAAACAGCCACTTAGCGCCAACCTTGTTGTTTTCCACCATGCGTGATGCCCCCGAAGATGATACCAACGTCGCGGTATTGGGCGAAGCGGCTCGGGAAGCGGGGTTTGATGTAGAGTTCAGTTACATGGATGAAGTGGAGTTTTCGGCCACTGACGGTATTTTTAAGCAAAATCCCCAAAACGGAAAATTTGAACAGTTTGACTTTTGGTTTAAACTCATACCTTGGGAATACATTGGCTATGACGAGCCCGAATTGGCAGAACTGCTGACCGGCATCGTCAAAAACGGCAAAGCCATGATCATTAACCCGGCTTATACCTTACTTTTTCAATCAAAATACATTCTGAAATTGTTGTGGGATCTGTATCCCAATCACCCGCTGCTATTACCGGCTACTTCTCACCCGCTTCCGGATAAAGTGAGCGTAGAAAAAGTGCTGTTTGGCAGAGAAGGAGCCAATGTGCGTATTTTAGAAACGAACGGTTCGGTTATCTCAGCGGCCGACGGTGACTACGGTGATTACGAAAAAATCTATCAGGAATACGTAGAATTTCCGCGCGACACGCTCGGACAACGCTATCAGGCAGGTATCTTTTGGGCCGGTGAGGGTTGCGGTTTAGGTTATCGCCGCGGCGGTAAGATCATTGACAACACCGCCCAGTTTGTGGGGCATTTGGTGGAATAAGGACAATCAGGTCCTATCAGGCTTCTGATAGTTCTTTTAAAACACTCATCGCTTTATCCGCATCCTTGACAGGGACGAAAATATGGTCGTGGTAGTAAGCCGCCACGACATTGCAACTGATTTGATGTTGGGCCAAAACTGTTGAAAAAGCGGCCGTCAGTCCTGCCGCTTCCAAGGAGGAGTGAACTGTGAGCGAAATCCAAGCAAAAGTACCTTGGTAGCTATATCCTGCTGCTTCTGCTTTTTCGCGCTTCATGATCAGGGTATTGGCTTCGGCTTCTTTGAAGAGCAGCAAAATGTCGTTGACAAGGACTGCTTGTTCTTTTTCAAGAACACAAAACACATATTCCCCCTCATTGAGTATGGGGTGCATGGTCTTCAGCAAGACAGAGAGATTAGTTTCACCTGTGTTCGGAGTTGACATCCTTTTTTGTGGTCTTTTCAGTTCGGAAGTTATCGGTGGATTACTACGCTTTTTGTGGGATAAATTCAACTTTCAAATAAGCCCCCGTTGTATTGGGGTCAGTAACGATCTGCTTTCGGTAAAAACCGGTGTTGATTGGTTGCCTGTCTGCCATGCCGCCCGTGCTACGGCGAGAGAGGCAAGTAGGTCGCGCCTTTTCATAGGATAAACAATTATTTTTTATGAATGAACCAAGCCCAAAAAATCAATACAAACTGAATCGGAAGGCGAACCAAAGCAGCCTGATGGCTTCCGATGGCCGGATCTTCTTTGAAAATATCCATAATATGCAGCGGCAAAAAGGCAACCATCATCAGAAACAGAATGAGCGTTGCCCGAGAGCGAAAACGAGGAATAAAAACGGCAAGGCCCACTATGATTTCTACCGCGCCCGCCAAATAGTTAACGGCCTCTCGGGGTAAAAAATTAGGGATAAAGGGCAAAAACACACCCGGTTTCAGAAAGTGACTGATTCCGGCAAATACCATAATCGCTCCGAACAGATAGGTTAAGATAAGTTTTGTATTTTTCATAAAGGTAAAATGAAGGGTTAGGGGAATAAATGAAATGCGGCGGATTGTTGTCAACCCACCGCACTTTAACTATCTGCATGACGACATTGTTAGAAAGGTTTTACAAACCCGCTTTCTATTTTCCAACTTTTCTTATCAGAGCGGAGCTCAAAGTTGCCGCGATCACCGGCCCGCAGTACGATGGGTTTGCCTTGGGCATCCACAAGCATGGCCCCTTGGGCATCCAATTCTTCAATACCGTAAAATACGGATAAGTCGCCGAAGTCTTCCACGCTGCTGCGATAGCTGAAAGCGGTAGCATCGGCATTGTTGACCTCATTGCGATTAACGGCTATATCGACGGTATAGGTTTGGCCGTTCATTTCTGTACGGGCATTTCTTATGATAAGGTCAAAATGATTACGGGCATTTTGCGGAATTTTCTCATAGTCATTCCGATTTTCGCGGATATAGGTTCCATCAGCAACAGACGCTAAGGCTGTCAGTATCGCAATGAAATTCATCTTGCGTAAATATTGCTTTTCCGGATCGTCTTTGTATCCTCCCGACTCAATCAGAATAAGACTGGAACCCCATTTGGCGATGTTATCACCGAAAGCACGCGGCTCAAATTCATCCGAATAGCGAGCTACCTGATTGGGTATAAATTTCTGTAACTCCCGATTCATGCCTACGATCAATTGCATAGACCGTTCGCGAATGGCATTAATACTTCGCTCTTCGTTATACGCCGTTGCTAAAAAAGAAATCGCCGCTACTTCTTTGGTTTCGCCTACGCTGTAACGCGGGCTTTGATCGTGAAGATTGAAGCTTACGGCCGGTTTAAGAGTTTGTTGAAGACTCTTGAGCAATCTTGATTCGGGGCATTGCAGGCGCAGCGCATCGCGATTCATGTCAATTTCCTGCGCGGTACGCCGTTGCCAACGTTCTACTCCGTCGGGATTGAGCATCGGAATAAAGTAAAGCGTGCTTTTTTCCAGCAATTTTTTTCGCAAATCGTCAAAACCGTCGCCGCTTGCGCTCAAAAAATTGAAAATGTCCAGCATAGCCATGGTAGCGGTGGCTTCGTCGCCGTGCATTTGCGACCACAGCATGACCGGGGGAGCGCCTTTGCCGTATTTTACCTGAAAAATAGAGCGTCCTTCAAAGGATTTGCCTGCTTCGGTGACGGAAAAATTGGGGCTGGCCTTGGCTTTGTCGATTAAAGGAAGCAGGTGGCGGTGTTTAAAAGCGCGACGTTCCGTAACGCTTTTTTCTTTAAACATATCGTAGGCATCAAAGAGACGCTGCGACAGCGTGTTTTGGGCGATAATGGTTTCAGACATACAAAAAAAGAAAACGACCAATAAGCGGTGTTTCATAAGGTAGGTAAGTTATGGGGGTGACAACTTTGACAAAGTTCTGAAACTTTGTCAAAGTTTAAAACAATTACCAACGAACTTGTCCGTCACCTACCACTACCCATTTTTCCGTTACGAGTTTTTCTAACGCAAATGGTCCGCGAGCGTGGAGTTTTTGGGTGGAAATGCCGATTTCAGCTCCCAATCCGAAGACACCGCCGTCCGTAAAACGAG
>JAXLVD010000017.1:0-177314 GCA_046329125.1 Spirosomataceae bacterium
ATTTCGATTCATGTGCCACAACACCAAATAAACCCAAGCAGGAAATAATAATGGCAAGACCTGCAAATGCATTTAGGATTTGGCTCATGGTATCTTCTTTTTTATAAAGTGCGGTCATTCGTTCATCCAAAAACGTATAGCTGAACATCGTATTAGGAGCTACCTTTTCCACAGTGGTTTTTAAGAAATCAATAGTTTCAGGAATATTTCCCGCTGCAATTTTGACCAGCATATTGCCCGTCCAGGCGGGTTTGTACTCCAGCACCAAGGGTTCTATCTGATTGTGCAGAGAAGCAAAATTGTAATCTTTGACCACGCCCACCACTTTTCCCTGTATTCCCATAGCATGATTAACAATAATGGCACCCACGGGGTTTTTCAGTTCCAGTACTTTGGCAGCTTTTTCGTTGATAATGAAGGTGGCGGAATCATTAAATTGGCGTGAGAAATTACGCCCTGCTTTCAACGGAATGTTCAAAACGGTCAGATAATCTTCGTCAATGCGCGAGACTTTAAAAGAGGGGTATTCTTTATTGGCCGGAGGATTCAGCGGGGTAATGCCCTCCACACTCAAATCATCACCAATTAAGTTAGAGGATTGACCTACGGCTATAATATTGGGATTTCGACTAAGTTCATTTTTGAAAACGGCTGAGTTATTCAGCACTTTCTCCTTAAAGTTTCCGTACAGTTTAACCACTATTATTTGATCTTTATCAAATCCTAAGTCCTTGTTTTTGAACAAATTCATTTGTTGATAAATCAAAATAGTAGAACTGATCAAAAAGCCGGATACCACAAATTGCAGCACAATCAGGCTTTTGCGCAGTACTGTGGCTGATGATTTAGGCAGTTTGTCTGATTTCAGCGACGCAATCGGGTCAAATTTTGAAATAAACAAGGCAGGAAACAACCCTGACAGTAACCCGACAAATACTATCATCGTTATCATTATCAATAGGTTGGCGGGTTGAAAAACCTCCCATCCCGAGAGTTGTTTGCCGGTTATAGAATTGTAGAACGGGATAACCAAGCGATAGAGAGTAAGCGCAATCAGACCCGATAAAATCGTCAGGATAAAGGCTTCGCCCAAAAACTGGGAGACCACCTGTGATTTTTTGGCACCCAGTGCTTTCCGCATTCCCACTTCTTTGGCGCGTTTGAGTGCCTGTGTAGTGAAAAGGTTAATAAAGTTGACACAAGCAATAATCAAAATCAGGATTTCAACGGCTATAAAAATATAGACATACAAACTATTACTGTTGGGACCCATTTCCTGAATCAGATTGGAAGTGAGGTGAATGTCGGTCAAAGGTTGCAGACGAGCCGTTTTAGCAAAATCGTTGACCTGTTTTTTCTCATCTTCTCCGTTTGGTTGATAATACTTGGTATAAAAATCGATGAACCGATTTTCGATTTTTTTGGCCTCTTTTGGGTCTTTGAGTAAAATGTACGTCCAACCAAACATCCAACCTCGGTTATTAGCCCAATTTTCGGGAACTTGTTTGTAAAAAGTAGGCATCGAAACCAAATAATCAAACTTAAGATGACTGTTAACGGGAGGGTTAGCAATAACGGCTCTTACCCACAATTCTTCCTTACTGTCAAAGGTTAATTTCTTACCGATCGGATCTTCTTTCCCAAAGAATTTTTCTGCCGTTTTTTGTGTGATCACGATTGATTCCGGCGCTTGCAACGCCTTGAAAGGATTGCCGTTGACGGGTTTTAGGTCAAAAACTGTGACTGCCGAAGAATCAGCATAATATCCCGACGTTTCTGCCTGTTTGTCGGGACCGTTGTTGGTAATTTGCGTACCCCTGCCCGCAAAGCGAACCGTGCTCTGAATCTCCGGAAAGAAACTCTTCAACTCTGCTGCCAACGGAGGTTGAGATTTGGACCATTCGGTAGTAACCATCCGGAAGATGCGCTCGTGTTTCGGAAAGTCTTTTTCGTAGCTTAACTCTTCTTTGATATGCAAGGTCAGAAGCAGACCGCAGGAAAGCCCGAGTGCCAAACCGATGAGGTTGAAAGTGCTGTATACCTTTTGCCCGGAAAGGTTACGCAGGGCGATTTTGAGGTAATTTTGCAACATAGCTTAGTAAAAGAAAAGATTCAGTACTCATACTCTCAAATCACGTACCGGGACGGTAATAGGGTGTTAATTAGGGTATTATGCTTGAGTATGGCAAAATAAATGTCCGTAAACGGACAAGGGAAGCGCCGTTTACGGACAAGATAATTTTAGGAGTTAACAGTTATACAGGCTTTTTTTATCAAAATCTTCATTTTCGGCAAAGCGCCAACCCATCGGAGGCAGATTTGTCTCCGGGGCGGTTTAACAATGCTTTCGTAAACAATACTCGCGCTTCTTCGGTACGACCTAAATTCAAATAAGACCAACCGAGCATGTGATTGGCATCGTAGTCGAAAGGATACATGTTGGCTACTAATTCAAAATATTTGGCGGCAACATCGTACTTTTTCGCAGTGTAATAGCCCACTCCGACCCAGTAATTGGCGGTGCTGTTATAGGGGTCTATTTTCAGGATGGCCTCGTACATTTCAAAGGCTTTGTCGTATTTTTTGGCTGCGTTGGCGGGTTTGATGTAGCCCATCCGTGCCTCTACGCTGTATTTTTTCAGATCAATGGCTTTTTGATAATACTCCATCGACGATGCGTAGTTTTTGGCGTTATAATACAGCCATCCCAAGCGCAGGTTGCATTCGTAACTGTCTGCTTTATAGGCTTTTTTTTGCTCTTCAATGGCTTGGGTAAAGTTGCCTTTGTATTCGCTCGTGTAGCTTGCATTAAACGCTTTCTGAAGGTCGGCGGTCGTTTGGCCTTTTACCGCAAAAGAGCCGGCAAAAAAGGCAATGACAAGGGATAATTTCTTTAAAAACTCCATGATAATCCTGAATTTAATGAATGTTGGTAAAAGGAAGTAGTGGTGGTATAAATTTTCAGTTTTTGCTCAAACGTATAATTGAGCGAAAGAGTGAGGTTTTTGGATAGGGAAGCATAAAGGCTGCCGCCCGCTTTCAACTGCTTGGTATCTATGTCGTTGTAAATGTAGAGGGCGTCGTTTTCCAAAAGAATATCGTAGCTGCCCAACGTAACATTGGCCTCGGCCCACAGACCTTTCACTACCTTCACCCCTGCCAACTGCGTCAGCGTCAGTTGATTTCCGTACGAAACCCGCGTGATGCTGTATAAATTGGTATTTCCGAGTGGGTAGGCCGTTACGGTTCCGTCAAACTGCGTAAATTGTTTGTTTGCAAGGGTCGCTACGTGAGCCATTGCCTGAAAATGGGCGTAGGGTGTGTAGTATCTGATACCGCCGAAGGCAACGGTATTTTTATAAATCAAATTATTGAAAGGCGAATATTGGTAATGAAAACCGCCGATAAGTACCCAATTTTTACCAACAGAAGCGAGCAACTTGGCATAATACTCCTTTTGCTGAATCGCAATGTTGGTATTGTCGGTTACGGATGTAAAGTTTGTCTCGCTGATACGCTGATTAAAAAAAGCAACGCTTTGCTGTAATTCGATGTGGTTTCCCAATTGCAGATGCAGACCCGCCCGTCCATACTGTGCTACGCCCCGGGTGGTCGTTTGGGGCATTTTATAGCTGTATTCCACTTGCACAGCCGAAAGGCGGAAAGGTTTGATATTCAGCTCTTTTGCCGTTTCTTCCGAAAAGCCATCGGCATAATAGCGAGCCATGACGGTATTGTTGAGGTACAGATGGTTGAGATAGACATAGTACAGGGCTGTTTCATTATCGGGATAATTGTCCAGCACCTGTTGATAGTGCAGGAGGCTTTGGCTGTAATTGCCCAGTCGAAAGGCGGCGTAGCCTGTCCGCAGGCGGAGAAGCGGAAAATCGGTTCCGGCGTTGATGGTATTTTTACCGTATTCCAACAGTTCTTTCCAGTTTGCTTCTTCGTACAATTGCAGGGATTGATAATCGGCCACGGGCTCGCTGATTCGCTCCTGTGCGCTGATTTTTTGTAGAAAACTGGTGAAAATCAGGAGTAAAATTATCCTTTTTGTGCGCATGTGGCTTCGATTGTTTTATGATTTCGGGTCATTAGGAAGGAGGTGACCTTATTGTCTCTGATTTGAACTTCTGATTCTGAAACTATTTTACGGGTGGTTAAAAACTGCCTGATCTGTCGGCTGCGGATGGCAATATTTTCGTCAAAAAAATCATTTCCGGTAACCGAATTTTTGGATTCATAAAACAGTCGGCTGAAAATGTAAAAAGGAGAGACCACATCCTGTACCCATTTTAATACGCCGTTTTTGCTCAGCAGCAACGGGAATGTATCCGAAACACTCACGTCGGGATTGGTCGTAAAAATGATTTTGTAACAGGCTTCATAAAAACAAAACAGCAGTGAATCTTGGCGCCCGTAAAACGACTTGAAATAAAAACTGACGTCATTTTTGGCAAAATATGCCGTTGCTTTGGACCGGTGACAATAGAGGTAGGATTGATTGTAAGCATCGGTAAACACCTCCCAATCGCCCGTTTCCATCCCTGCAGCCTCGACGGTAAACCGCGCCCCGGGCAAAAAATCAAAAGCGGCTTTCAGAGCGGAGTTGGTGTCTAAATTGCTCACCAAATCGGTTTCCTGAGGAACGGCAAATTCAAAGAATTCGCTTTGGCCGTTGCCTTTTTTGGCTAAAAAGCCCGCGATAGGGTAAGCGGCCGTTTTGCTGCCAATGTAGGGCGTGTATTGTACCTGAAAATGCAAATGAGGCTCCGGAGAGCGCCCCGAATTGCCGCAGGAAGCAAGCACATCCCCCTGCTTAACGTATTCTCCCGTTTTGACCCGAAAGGAATTCTTTTTCAAATGACTCATTTTAGTGTAGAGTCCTTCGGCGTGTTTGATGACGATGCTGTTGCCCCAATTGCGCTGCTGATCTATCTTGCCGATTTCGTTGTCATCCAGATAATCCACAATTTCCTGCACAATCCCATTGGCCGGGGCCAGGATGGGTTTGTTGTAGCAATAAAAATCTTCGGGTTTGGCGGCATTGGAAGCATACGTTTTCAATTCTTCGTTGACAATAATAAAATCCAGCGCTTTGCTCCAATCGCCTTTGTGAGTGAGGGTACCGTCGTACCCTTGAGACACCATCCACTGTCCCAAAAACGGCAACTGAAACCGGATGTACTTTTCATTGGCGAGCCGTTCGCTGATACTGAGGTGATTATACAGGTTTTTTTCGGGGGAATACAACTGAATGGGAGTAATCACGACCCGTCCTTTCTGCTCTTTCAGCATAAAAAAATACAACAGGCACAAGGCCGTAAAACAGAAAGGCAGCGAATAGACCGGCAAAAGCAACAAACCCATGATTTTGCCAAAACCAATGACAATCAGGAAGGTAATCAGTACCCCCACCACCGACCAAACGTAGGAATAGACCGAGGGTATCACGAAAAAACCGCCGATGGCCACACTGATCATCATGAAATTGCCGCCCATGACGTAATAATTGATGCTGCCCGCACCGGTGTAGACAACAGAGTTGAATCCGTAAGCCGTCAGAAAGCCGAGTAGCAACAACGAAAACAAAATACGGCTGTGGAGCAAAATACCGATGCTCAGCAGAAGCCCCGCTAATAGGTTATTCTGAAAAAACAGGGAACTCAACGCCCTGAAAAAGGCCGTCATTAAAGGAGGAAGGTCTATGTTTTCCATGAAAAGGACGAAATTGACCAATTGTGTATCGCCGATGGCGTACATTTCATTGATCCAATAAATGTTGCGGGTACTTAAATCAATGGCCGTAAATTCTTTGCTCACCAACAGTACAAGCCACAGACTCAACACAAACGGAATGGAAAGAAAAGGTAAGCCCAACGCCCCCAACCGACTTTGAAGTACCGCCGACAGAATAACCGTAAACAGAACGGCCACAAAAAACAATAGAAAAAAAGCAGTTCCCGGCTCGTAGAAAGTGCCCATACCAATGCCCACCAGCAGCGCATTGTAAGAATAAATACCCGTCTGAATCAAATACTTGTTCAGCCCCGTAAAATGTGAAACCGCCAGAGCAAAAACAACCGCCAACAATCCCGCTGTGCCTGCCCCCGGATTAAAAAAAGTAACCGCCAACACCAACCCGGCCAGTATCGGATGGTTGGAGAAAAAAACAGTCGAATAGCTGTTCAGAACGGCTTGAATGTGAGGCTTTAGGTTCGTATTCACTGTCTATTGCAAATGAGTCGGCAGCTCTTCCAATTGTTGTAAGTACTCCAAGGTTTCGGCTTTGCGGATGATGTGCGTTTGATTGTGGGTATCAATCAGTACGATGTTGGGCCGCATCGCTATGAACTGCATCCATTGGGTCATGTTGTAGGCCCCCACTTTATGCACCACCACATGGTCACCGCGGTTGAGCAACGGCATGGTCACACTTTCGCGGATCACGTCGATATTCATGCACAAAGGCCCGTACAGTACCGTTTCTTCATCAAAGTGGCTGGTGTCCTGCGCGGGACTGATTTTATGATCGTACCAAAACGAAGTAAACATCAGATTGACGCCAAAATCCATAATGGTCGCTTTGCGCCCGTCACTGAGCCGTTTGGTGGCCAATACGGTTCCCAGCAGATACCCCGCGTCGTCAATCAACGCCCGGCCGGTCTCCAATATCAGCAAGGGTAATTCGTCAGTTTTGAAGCCGAAATTCAAAATCGTGCTCGTGATGACTTCCGCAAATTCATCCATCGACGGAACCGAATGGGCCGTTAAGGCCCCTTTCAACGGGTTGGCACTCGGAAAGCCACCGCCTAAATCAATGTACCTGACAGGCGTTTGCAGTTCGTTTTTGCAGCGCATCGCCAAAGCACAAAGCTTCGAGGCGGCTATTTTGTAGGCATTAGTACTCAGGATATAGGTTCCGATGTGCGCGTGGACTCCCACCAACTGCATTTTTCCCGAAGCCACAATTTTGGTGATGGCCGTCCAGGCCTGCTCGTTCTCGTAGTTAAAACCAAAGCGGTCCCAAATCGGATACACGCCCGTGTCCATATTGACCCGGACGGCCACTCTGGCTTTTTTGTTGAGCTCGCCGCACAGTTCAATCAGGGCATAAAGCTCTTCAAAATGGTCAATGTGAATAATGGAATTGTTTTCAATGGCCAAGCGCAGTTCCTCACGGTTTTTCTCCGGACCGTTGAAGATAATGTTGCCGCCGGCAACTCCGTTTCCCAGCGCTTTTTTATATTCAAAGCCGCTGACCACTTCCGCCCAACTGCCTTCCTGGTGAAAAATGCGGCAAACGGCGTTGTTGTAGTGGGTTTTATAACTCCACGCAAACTGCACTTTGGGATAACGGGTTTTAAAAGCGCGTACTGCCTCCCGGTAATTTTGCCTGATTTTCTGTTCACTCAATACAAAAACAGGCGAGCCGTACTGCTCAATCAGGCTTTTGACCGATACGCCGTCGATATGAGTAACGGGCGTCAAATCAGATTCCGAACCGAATTTATTCATCAGACCCGCATTCATTTTCTTGATAAGCGGCCTTTCATATTTTAATTTCTGCATAAGGATTTACAATGCTTTTAAGAAGGGTTTGTGTGTCGGGCCAATTCCCCGAAAACGCTGAATCGTTGAAATTCAGACACATCGGTGATCAAATCCCAGGCATAACGAATAAACAGTTTGCCGGCATCGTAGGCAGTGTAGGGTTCTACCTTTGCTCCCAAGGCCATTTTGACCAATGCCGCCGGTTGATTTTGTCCCGCCCCTGCGGTAAGATAGATCCAAGCCGGAAAGCGAGGGTTGATTTCCATAATGTAGAGCTCGCCTTTGGCATTCTTCATGATCTCCAGTTCACAACCGCCGCGCCATCGGGTAGACTGTACAAATTTTTGCGCTAAGTCAAGCAGGGAATCGTCTTCCAATGTAATGCCCGCCCAGGCCTTGCCTTTGTCGGTAATGTACATTTTACGCATCGGAATACTGCTGATGACATTGCCTTCACCATCGCCCAGCACGGCAATATTCACTTCCGTTCCTTTGATAAATTGCTGTACAATAATAGGCAGCCCCCATTTGGCGCTCAGTTGGTAAAAGGCTTTTTTGGCTTGCTCGGCATTGTGGGCCACTACGGCATCGTAAAATTTGCCTTTTACCACAAACGGATACTCAAATCCCTCACCGAGTTTATCCAACTCTTCAACGCGGGTAATGATTTTGTCTTTGGGCACCAACAAATCATGTCTTTTCCCAAACGCATACAGATTCAGCTTGTCACGAGTGTCAAACATTTCGGCACTCGGCAGAAACGTGTGTATTCCCAAAGCAGTGAGTCGGGGGGCAATTTTGATGAAATTGGGAAGTTCGGCGTCAAAATTGGGAATGACAACATCAATCTGCTCTTTTTGGTGAATACGCTGGAGGTGATTAAAGAGAATTTCACTTCCCGCCGCCGGGTAGGATATTTGGTAAGTAATGTCGCAAATACCGTTCATGTACACCCCCGGCTCCAACGACTCATAGGCCAGACCGATGATTCGGACCGGGTGGTCCAAACCGTCACGGATAGCCCGAATCACAGCTACCCCCGGCCCGGGACTGTCAATGGCATTCAGCCCCGTTACGGCAATCACGATGGTTTTTTTATGCATCAGCAAGGTCATCAGTTATGAAGCAGGTTGTTTTGTTTTAACATGGCAACGAAATCTTCCAGGTCTTTTTCAAGCGTGTTTTTGTCAATCTCGTATTTTTCAAACATAAATTCTTTGATTTCGGCCAACGACCGACTTTCTTTCATCAGTCGGATGACTTCGGCCGCCGTAGCGTTGCTGCTGAAGGAGTCGCCGGTAGCAGGGTTGAAGATAAACCCGAATTTGTTGGTGGCGATGTTCTTTTTGATCATGTTTTAAGGGTTGTTAGGGCTGCTCTGAAAAAATCCGGTTCAACGGATAGCATAGCTTCAATCATTCGGCAGCATATAATGATTGACATAACGAACAGTCGGATTGGGAAACAATCCGGGGTACTTGTCTGGAAATCTTGTGTGGATTAGATGTTTTTCTCGCGAAAAACCTGCGGGCAGCAAAGCTTACTTACTCATTTATTATAGTCGAGAAAAATAAAGCCCTAAAAGTCAGGAGTTTATTTTTTGTTGCAAAAATAAGGGTATCCCAATGGCTACGTAAAAAATCAAGCTGCAAAAGTGCTGTTTTTACTGTATTTTCAACGATTTTAAGCGAATTTTAACCTGCCTAACAGCCGGTCAACAGTTGACTTCCGCGGTGTTGACTGTGTCGGGTCTTTTAAGCAAAAAACAATCTTTGATTGATTCCCAACCCTTCAACGTAATAATGCGTCTTAAGGGAAACTCATCCTTTCTATTGTATGCGAAAAAATCTATACCTTTTGTTGCTCACAGGTCTGTGGCCGGCCTGCCAATCCGGTGTTACTTCAGAGTTTGGGACGGAGCCGGCAAATTCGGCCTATAATGATGAAGCACCCCGTACTAAAATCACCTACTGCACCTCGGCGGCGTGTGATCAGATTTTCAATGAAGAACGTTATCTCTACAATGCCGCCGGCCAACTGACCCGTATAGAATATTGGAATCAGAGCGGTTCGGGTAAAATGGAACAAAACTCCTATGTAGAATACCTATATAACAGTAACGGACAGTTGACCCGAAAAATACGCTATGGTAGTCCGGGAGTTGGTTGGGTAGCCTACGACGAATCCGAATTTGACTATGCCGACGGCGTTTTGAAAACAGAACGCACTTATTTCAACCGACGCAATCCGGACGCCAAGGTACTCACGGGGACGATTACGTATGAATTTAAGGATGGTAAAAAAGTGAGCCAAAAATGGTACGATGATTTTAATAAACTCTATCGTCGGGCGACGTTTGAATACAAAAACAACGTACTGACCCGCGAGACTTGGTACGGAGAGAAGGAAAATGTGATTCGCGTATTTGAACACTTATTTGCGGGTAATCGTCGCCAAATCAGTGAGTATTTGTCGGATTCAAAAAACCAAATTTCAATGGTGGAAAAAACATACGATGTACAGGGGCGATTGCTCACTCAGGAAACCAAAGTAAATAACCCCTTGCTCTGTGCCATGACCGCCGGGGTTGTACGTTACAGTTATTAATTTATCCTTTAGTTTTCAGGGTTTATCCTCCGGTTTGCTGAGTTGGTTCCGGTTCATCGGTATCGGATGAGTAATTGACTTAGGTTTGGGCTGAAAATCAAATTTTTACCAAACCTGTATGCCCATGCATTCTCTTTCTGAAATCGTGTTAGGACTGTTTATTCTCAATTTGGGGACTGCTTTCGGTGCCGGCCTGTACGAAACCAAAATCGTTATTCCTTTATGGTTTGTCAAATCATCCGAAGGCTATCGCGTCTCAACAAAAGCCATGCAGGAAATAGAGACCGGAAGGAAATTTTGGGGGTTTGTCACTACCGGGCCGCTTACGTTACTCACCTTCGCCAATTTGTATTATGCTTGGCACGCCCAACCGCCCGTCTATGGTTATTGGTTGGCGGCAGCACTCCTGTCGCTCTTTGAGCGAATCGGTACTTTTTCTTTTTTTATACCCACGGCCCTTCGTCTTCAGCGGGCCGACGAATGGCCGTCTGCCAAAGCAGCTCGTTTGGCAAGTTTATGGATTGGGTTTAATTACGTTCGTAATGCTCTCACATTGATCGCTTGGCTCTTGGCCCTCAGGACATTTTCTTTGTAGTTTATAAAAGTATTTGTATTTTGAAAAATTGTACAAAAAAATAAATTTGAAGTAGAGCGTTACTTTTCTTATCTTTGCGGGTCTTTTTATAGTATGGCCCGTAAATTATCCGAAATAGCTCAAATCCGATTTGGATTTTATGATACTCCTGCCGAAGAAGGGGAGTTGCATTA
This sequence comes from Spirosomataceae bacterium, assembly GCA_046329125.1. Taxonomy (GTDB): domain Bacteria; phylum Bacteroidota; class Bacteroidia; order Cytophagales; family Spirosomataceae; genus Runella. The sequence continues at coordinate 10,930 of JAXLVD010000017.1, forward strand.
TTTGCAGGCCCGGCATTTTGATGACTCCGGTAAATTTACCCGTTTTGATGATTCTTTCATTCCCTCCGACGAAAAAAGTCAAAAGCACATTCTAAAACCTGGTGATATTTTATTGGCAGGAAAAGGCTATCGGCTTTTTGCCTGGCAGTATGAAGGAACACCGAAACTTTCGGTAGCTTCCACCCTCTTTTTTGTAATTGAAATCAAAAACCCGGAGCAGGTACTCCCCGAATACCTAACCGCCTTTCTGAATCTTCCCCAAACACAGGCGTATCTCCGACAATTAGGAGCCGGTACAAGCATTCCTTCTATTCGTAAAAATGAGTTGAGTGAGTTGGCTGTACCTGTGCCAAGCCTCGAAATGCAACGCAGGGTAGCGGAAATTTATGCGCTGCATTTACAGCAAATGGCGCTGCTCCAAAGTTTAATGAATGAGAAACAACTCCTTGTTGAAAACCTTATAAACCGATTGATCCATGCTTCCCCTGAAGAGAACTCTTAGCCGTGAAGAAATTGCCGCCGTCGTTTGGCGCGGTTGCGATACCCTGCGCGGTGCCGTTGACCCTACGCAGTATAAAGATTATGTCCTGACCATGCTCTTTGTCAAATACCTTTCCGACGTATGGAAAGATAAAGTGGCGCAGTATGAAGAGAAATACGCCGGTGATGCCGAACGCATCGACCGTGCCCTGCGACGCGAACGGTTTTATGTACCCGCCGAATGTACATTTGAGCATCTCTACGAAAACCGGGGAGCGGATAATGTGGGCGAATTGATAGACGTTGCCCTCATGGGGTTGGAAGATGCCAACCGTGCCAAACTGGAGGGGGTATTTCGTTCGGTGTCGTTCAACTCAGAATCTCAGTTGGGGCCTCCGATTGAGCGCAATCGTCGCCTTAAAAACCTGTTGGTCGATTTCTCCGCCCTTGATTTGCAACCATCACATTTACAAAACGATGATATTATCGGGGATGCCTACGAGTATCTGATTGGTGAGTTTGCCGGAAAGGCGGGCAAAAAAGCGGGTGAATTTTATACCCCGGCCGAAGTATCGGAAATGCTGGCAAAATTGGTGGCTCCCCGCTCCGGTGACCGCATTTGTGACCCTACCTGCGGCTCCGGCTCGCTCCTGATTAAGGTGGCCCAGGAAGTGGGAAGTGATAACTTTTCGCTGTACGGACAGGAAAACAACGGCAGCACTTGGGCGCTTTGTCGCATGAATATGTTTTTGCACGGCATGGACCGTGCCCGTATCGAATGGGGCGATACGCTCAACAACCCCAAGTTGATGGAAAACGACGCCCTGATGCGCTTCAACGTGGTGGTGGCCAATCCGCCTTTTTCGTTGGACAAATGGGGCGCGGAAAAAGCCATCGGCGACCCGCACAACCGCTACCACCGAGGCGTGCCGCCCAAGTCAAAAGCCGATTTTGCGTTTATCAGTCACATGATTGAAACTACCTACGAAACCGACGGGCGCGTGGGCGTAATCGTGCCCAACGGCGTGCTCTTTCGCGGCAGCTCCGAAGGTACGATTCGGCAACGATTGGTAGAAGAAAATCTCCTGGAGGCGGTCATCGGCCTACCGGCCAACCTGTTTTTCGGGACGGGTATTCCGGCGGCAATCCTGCTCTTTAATCGCGGCAAAGGCACCAATACCGACGTGCTGTTCATTGACACAAGCAAGGAATTTGACAGCGGAAAAAATCAAAACCGCCTCGGAGCCAACAGCATTGCGCACGTGCTTGAGACCGTAAGCCGCTTCCGTACCGATACTCCTAACGAAAGCGACGAAGGACGAGTGTTGGAAGAAAAATACGCCTACCGGGCTACGTTGGCCGAAATAAAGGGCAACGATTTCAACCTCAACCTGCCCCGCTACGTGGATACCTTTGAAGAAGAAGAAACGGTGGACATTGCGGCCACGAAAGCCAAAATTCAACAACTCCGCGATGCCCTTGCTGACACCGAGCGACAAATGGAAAAGTACCTGGCCGATTTGGGCTTTTAAACGATTGATGCCATGAACCTGCCGTACTTTTTGCATGCTATGTCTCACCAATTCGATGCAATATTTTTTGTTAATACTCTGACAAACAGATGTTTGTTTTGTAAAAAATATCCTGATTTAGTCGTTTTGTCTCACCAATTGACATAGGATATGAATGTTTTAATCTCCCCCAATTTACTTTTTCCGTATGGAGCCGATTCATCATTTTACTGAAATTCTGACGCTGATTCAGCAGGCCCGGCAGCGGGCGGTGGCGAGCGTTAATCGGGAATTGATAGACCTCTATCAAAAGGTCGGTGGATATATCAGCCGAAAAATAGAAGCCAGTGAGTGGGGCGATAGTACGGTAATGCAATTAGCGGACTATTTGCAAAAGCAACATCCTGATTTGAAAGGATTCAGTCGCCGGGGATTGTATCGAATGCGTCAGTTTTATGAGGCGTATCGAGAGGTATCTGAGATTGTGTCACCACTGGTGACACAATTGAGCTGGACGCATCATCTCATTCTTCTCTCGCAATGTAAAACCCCCGAAGAGCGGCAGTTTTATTTGTTGTTGGCCGTGAAAGAGCGATATAGTAAACGCGAACTCGAACGGCAGATTGCGGCGGGAGTGTATGAGCGTGTAATGCTGTCGCCCAATGTGGCCACTGTACAAACCCAATTGCAGGAACAAGGCCGTGAGCCGTTTGGGGAAGGTATTTTTAGGGACCGGTACGTATTTGAATTTCTCGGCCTGCCCGAACGCCACACCGAGCGTGACCTGCAACGGGCGTTGATTCAAAACATGAAACGCTTCCTGCTCGAAATAGGGCGGGATTTTACCTTCATGGGCGAAGAGTACCCCGTACAGGTAGGAATGCGCGATTTTAGACTCGACCTGCTGTTTTACCACCGCGATTTGCGCTGCTTGGTGGCGTTTGAGCTCAAAGCGGGGCCGTTTGAGCCGGAATACCTCGGCAAGCTCAATTTTTATTTGGAAGCCCTCGACCGCGACGTACGCAAACCCCAGCATTGGAATTCTGCTTTGCGCCAGCAGCGACCAAGCCGTGGTGGAATACGCCCTGAGCCGAACACTCTCGCCTACACTCGTAGCCGACTATACCCGCCATTTGCCCGATAAACACCTGCTCGAAGCCAAATTGGCCGAATTTTATGAACTCAACCAACCCGAAGCCGATTAACAGTTCACGTTTGTAAACCCACTCCACATGAACCCACAAAAACAACATACCCTGCCCGAAGGATGGGAAATGAAACGGTTAGGAGATATTGCTGTAAATGGCACACAAAATGGTATGTACAAAGAACCAAAATTCTATGGTAGTGGATTAGAAATGGTACATATGACTGATATTTTTCGATCTGAAAAAATTATAAATGGCGAAATGACAAAAGTTTTAGTTAATGCCAAAGAGTTAGAAAAATTCAAATTAAAGCTTGGAGACTTATTATTTGCAAGACGTTCACTTGCCCTTGAAGGTGTGGCGAAATGTGCTATAGTTGGTGAGTTAAATGAACCTGTGACTTTTGAGTCATCAATTATAAGGGTAACTTTAAATAAAGACACATTTCCCAAATACGTATTTTACTATATACAAAGCGAAAAAGGGCAAATAGAAAAAATGAAGTTGGCCAGACAAGTTGCTGTATCTGGAATAACAGGAGAAGATTTAAAATTGCTGCCAATCCCCCTTCCCCCCCTCCCCGAACAGCGCCGTATTGCAGCCGTGTTGGGTACGTGGGATACCGCCATTGAACAAACCACCGAGCTGCTCAAAGCCCTCCGCGCCCGTCATCGCGGCTTGATGCACCAACTCCTCACGGGAAAAGTACGCTTGCCGGGGTTTGGCGGTGAGTAGAAAGAATATTCTTATGGGCAGATAATTCGTGAAGTTAAAAGAAATATAAAGTTTGATGATAGTGAACTCTACCGACTTATAAGTGTGAGACGTCGTTCGGGAGGATTGTTTCATCGTCAGAGTTTATACGGTCATCAAATACTTACAAAAAACTTAAGAGTGGCTCGCAATGGTGATTTTTTGTTTTCCAAAATGCAAATCGTTCATGGAGCTTCCGGTTTGACTACAAACGAATTTGATGGAATGATGATTTCGGGCTCATATATCGCTGTAGTACCCCGAAATGAAAACACCCTTAGTATTGACTATTTCAATTGGTATTCGCAATTGCCCTATTTTTATCATCAAACTTTTGTTTCAAGCTATGGTGTTCATATTGAAAAAATGACTTTTGATTTTGATGCATTTCTTGGCTTGTCCATAAAAATTCCATCTTCCCTCGCAGAACAACGCGCCATAGCGCAGGTGTTGGATGCTTCGCTGAAAGAAATTCAGCAGCAAGAGGCCAAATTGGAGGCGTTGCGGGAGCAAAAACGCGGCCTGATGCAGTGCCTGCTTACGGGCCGGGTACGGGTACCGGCGGCCTAACGTAGTCTAAAAAATAAACGGCAACCTTCGCGGTTGCTTTTTTTGAGGGTTATTTTTTATTTTTGTAATGCTCTACAAAAAATATTTTTTATCAATATTGTGAACTTTTATTTTTGTAATGCGTTTCAAATTATATAAATCTATATAATTATGACAGCAACAGCATCAGTAGTGGTAGTACAAATCAGTCAGGCAGATTTGCTCGACTTTGCCATGAGTACGGGCGTAGCCCAACAAAACAAAGTGCGATTGGTAAAGTACCGCCCCGAGTATGACCCTAAAAATGATTATTGGAAGCGTCTCCGCGACCGCATTGCCAAAATGCACCGTGAAGACAGACCCAACACCGTACTCGACGACTTGTGTGCGATGGTGCCGGACAGCAAAAAGGCAAATTATAAAAATGCCGTAACGGTTTATAAGCGTTTTTTACGCGGCAAAACCATTGACTGGTTTAAGCCCATTCGTCGAATTTGGCGGCACGGACAATTGGAAGTAAACATCAATCCCGAGTTAGGTTTGGTCATCAACGGTACTCCGCACGTGATAAAACTCTATTTTAAAGAAGAAAAACTATCGAAAGACAAAGCCGCCGGTATCATTCAACTCATGGAAACAACCCTCAAAAGTTATCATCCCGAAGAAACCGTTTACAGTATTTTGGATGTGCCGAACAATAAACTCATAACCCTAAGCCCTAAAGCCCCTGATCTCATGCCGTTGGTGCGTGCTCATGCCTTGGCCTTTGTACAAATGTATAATGAACTGTAAGGAGCTATTTTTTTAAATAACTTAATGATTATGAAATAATTAGCCAATCGCAAATCAGCAATCACAAATCGTAAATAGCCTCATGGAAACGCCCTCCCTGCTCGAAAACGACATCAGCAAAATCCCCGCGCTGCACCTGCTGGTGCAGATGGGATACGTACCGCTTACGCCTGCCCAAGCCCTGGCTGAGCGCGGAGGGCGGAGCAGTGCCGTATTGATGGAAGAGATTTTAAGAAAGCAACTGCACGCCCTCAACAGCATCACCTACCGGGGGCGCGAGTATCCGTTTTCGGAAACCAACCTCAATGCCGCGATTTTGGCCCTGCGCGATTTGCCCGTGCAGGACGGCTACACGAGCGCCAACAAGGCCATGTACGACTTGGTGACGTTGGGCAAAAGTTTTGAGCAGGTCATCGAGGGCGACCGCAAAAGTTATTCGCTGAAATACGTGGATTGGGAACGGCCCGAAAACAACCTGTATCACGTCGTGCCGGAGTTCAGCGTACTCCGCACCGAGCGGCACGATGCCTATCGGCCCGACTTGGTGCTGTTTGTCAACGGTATTCCGATGGGAGTCATTGAGTGCAAAAGCCCCAAAAAAGACGCCATCCAGCGGGCCATTCATCAACACATTGACTATCAGCGCACAGACGGGATTCGGAGCCTGTACCATTATTCCAATATGCTGTTGGCTTTGGCCGGCAATGAAGCCCGCTACGCTACCACCGACACCCAAGAAGAGTTTTGGGCGGCTTGGCGCGAGCAAACCCCGCAGGACATTCGACAGGCCGACGAAGTCCGTTTGGAGCAACTGATTAACAGCCCTTTACCTCCCGAACACGAGGCCACAGTACTGGCAAGCATGAATGAGGCTTCGCGACAGTTTTACCGTGAACTTCGTCTTGAGCCCGTCGGCGTGAGCGAACAGGACCGATTGCTGTACAGTCTGTGTCGACCGGAGCGCCTGCTCGACCTGATGCTCAATTACATTGTCTTTGATGACAACGTCAAAAAAATAGCGCGGTATCAGCAGTATTTTACCGTTCGGCAAACTTTGGAGCGGGTCAGCCGCATAGACCCTGCCACGGGTCAGCGGGCGGGCGGGGTCATTTGGCACACGCAGGGAAGCGGCAAATCGCTCACGATGGTGATGTTGGCGCAGCTCCTGGCCAAGCATCCCGACATTCCCAATCCTAAAATCCTGCTTGTGACCGACCGCGTTGATCTGGACAATCAGTTGACGGAAACCTTTCAGAAATGCAAAAAGGACGTCGTGCAGGCCACTACGGGCGCTTCCAAAGAAATACGCCACAAACTTTCGGGTAATGAATCCGCGTCAATCGTTGAGTTTGCCGAAAGGCTAAACCCCAAAAAGCCCCCTCGGGATACGAGTTTATTGGCCTTACTGCACGAAAAGTCAGACGATATTGTCACGACAGTCATCAACAAATTTGAAATTGCCCTTAAAAGCAGTGCGGAGCCTGTTGAGTCGCCCAATTTGTTCATTTTGGTGGACGAAGCGCACCGAACACAACACGGCAATTTTCACGGCAGTATGCGGCGATTGTTTCCGAACGCCTGTTTTCTGGGCTTTACCGGAACCCCCCTGATGAAAGCCGAAAAAAATACCGCCCGGCAATTTGGCGGGTTGATCGAGCCCGCCTACACCATTCGCGATGCCGTAGAAGACGGAGCCGTGGTGCCGCTGCTGTACGAAGGGCGGCACCATCATATTTCCGCCAACGCTTCGGCCATCAACCGTTATTTTGACAAAGTGGCCGAACCCCTCAACGATTACGGAAAAAAGAAACTCAAGCAGAAATTCAGCCGTATTGACGCCCTCAACGAAGCCGACCAAGTCATTTACGCCCGGGCGTGGGACATTGTGGAGCATTTTGTCAATAACTTTCAGGGAACGGGAATGAAAGGTCAGTTGGTGGTGGGCAAAAAATGGCAGGCCGTTCGGTACAAAAAATACATTGACGAAATTGGCGAGTCTAACGAAGAAAAGCGGGTGACCTGCGAGGTCATCATCTCCCCGCCGGAAGTACACGAAGGCGACGACGACGAAAACGATGGTTACGAAGGCGACGTGCGAAGTTTTTGGAAACGGCAGATGGACCGTCATAAAAATCCTGAAACCTACGAAAAAATGATCGTGGGAGCGTTTAAAAAACAGGAAGTGCCTGAGTTGCTGATTGTGGTTGACAAACTGCTGACGGGTTTTGACTCTCCGTCCAATTCGGTACTGTACCTGACCCGTTCGTTGAAAGAGCACACCTTGTTGCAGGCCATTGCGCGGGTCAATCGGGTATTTCCAGGCAAACCTCACGGATTGATCGTGGATTATTACGGTAATCTCGGCAACCTCGACCTGGCGTTGAATTTGTATTCCGGTTTGAAAAACTTTGACGCGGAAGATTTACAGGGAGCGCTTAAAAGCATTGATTCAGAAACCGCCAAGTTGCCTCAGGCACACGCCGATTTGTGGAGTGTTTTTGATGGTGTTGACAATAAAAGAGACATGAATTCCTACGAAGAATGGCTTTTTTACGAAGATCGGCGTGCCGGATTTTATGAGAAACTGTCGGTGTACGCCCGGTTGCTCAAACTGTCGCTTTCCGGCGTGTCTTTTATGCAAAAGACACCGGCAGAGCAGATACAACGCTATAAAAGCGACGCTAAATTTTTTATTGAACTGCGCGATTTGGTGAAATGGCGGTATTCAGACGAACCCGAATACGCAGTTTATGAGCCGCAGATTCGTAAACTGATTGATAAATACATCACTACAGAAGGTGAGACGCTCGTAGTAACTCCCGAATTTGCCCTGTTGGATCAGGAGCAACGCCAAACCGAAATGGCAAAACAGGCAGGTCAGGCCGCACAGGCAGACCATATTGCAAGCAGAACGTTGAGATCCATTGAGTTGCGCATGAATGAATCACCCGAGCTGTATCGTAATTTGGCGGAATTGATTCAGGAAACCATCGAAGCGTATTATGCCAAGCGCATTTCGGAAGGAGAGTTTTTGCAAAGAGTGATGACGCATGAGCAGGCGTTTTTGGAGGAACGAGTGGAAGGCGCTCCGGGAGCATTGCAACAAAACCCCGTAGCGATGGCCTTTTATGGCGTAGCCAAAGGGTTGATAGGTAAAATAGTGACAGAACAATCAGACGATTTTTTTGCTAAACTGGCTTTGGGCATTGATGCGGCTATCCGGGAGCGTATTTTGGAAAAGGGACGCCCTTTGGTGGATTGGCAAAATAACATTGACTTAGCCGGAAAGATACGGATAGAATTGGACGATTTTATTTTTGAACAATGTCGGCCCGTAGCAGTCACGCTGCCGTTTGATTTGGTAGACCAACTCATTGAAGGTTGCCTGAACATTGCTAAACTGCGCTATGTATGAGTAAGGAGTTGACGAGTGTAGCGTTTGGGCTGCAAACGATTGAGTACGAATTAAGGCGTACAGCCAGAAAATCGGTACGGATACAAGTGCATCCCAACGGTACCGTTCGCGTGATTGCTCCCCTTGAACTTACCGAGGAGGAAGTGGCGAAAGCCGTGAAACAAAAAGCCGCTTGGATTTTGAAGCAACTGCGTTTTTTTGAACAGTTTCGCCCGCTGACACCGCCGCGGCAATTTCTTTCGGGAGAAACTCACCGGTATTTGGGGCGTCAATATCGGCTCAAATTGATGAAGGGGGAAAAATCCATTCGGATGATGGCCGGTTTTATCGAAATAAGCCTGCCTGACCCTGCTCCGGAAAAAGTTGCCGCCGTTTTGGAGGGATGGTATCGTCAACGGGCGGAAGTTTATTTTCAACGTATTTTGACAGAAGTCATGCCTCGTTTTGAATCGTATAAATGGCCCGTACCTGAAATAAAACTTCGTAAAATGCCTACCCGTTGGGGCAGTTGTACCTCAGCAGGGGTCATTTACCTTCATCCCGACTTGATTAAAGCCTCGGGCAGCAGTATCGAATATGTGATTATTCATGAACTCTGTCATTTAGCCCATCGTCTCCACAATCAGAAGTTCTATGAATTATTGGCAAGAGTTCTACCCGATTGGCAGCGACGTAAACAAAATTTAGAACGGATGATGGCATAAAAGTCTGACATTTACCCCCAATCCTGTGCTTTCGGTTGCAGTCATTAAACATGCGCCTTTGTTGCCTTTTCATGGCGGAGCCTTTTTTAGCAGGCTAAATACATGAAAAAAATACTTCCCGGTTTACTTCTGTGGCTCGGCACTTTACCGGCTTCGACTCAAACCCCGAAACGCAGTGCGTTAATTTCCGAAGCCGATTTGGCTTTTTTACAAACACTTACCAAAGCCGTAGTAGAAAAGGCACGGGTACTTCCCGGACAAAAACTTTCTGAAGCTAACGTCAACAACAGCGGAGGTACGCTGATTACACCCGGAGGCAACTACCCCCCCTTTTGGATTCGGGATTATGCAATGGCGTTGGAAAGCGGTTTTGTAACCGGTCCGGAACAAAAACACATGTTGAACCTCACCGCTTCTACTCAATGCGACCGAACTTGGATCACAAAAACCGGAAGTTTGATTCCGTATGGCTCCATTGCCGACCACATCCGACTCAGTGACAGCCTGCCGATCTATTTTCCGGGAACCTACAATTTTGAAGAGCAGGGAGATAAAAACTTTGGAAGGCTGCCGCCCTACTGCGATCAGTTTTACTTTGTACAGATGGCGTGGTATTATGTAAAAAGTACCGGTGACCGTAAAATTCTGACAGGTGCTATCAACGGCAAGAAACTCATCGACAGGCTCGAAACGGCGTTTGCCCTACCTGCTTCGCGGCTTGATAATGAAATTGTTTATACCACCGATGCGTTTCGGGCGGTTGATTTTGGTTTTCGAGATGTCATTACCATCACCGGAGATTTGTGTTTTCCTTCATTGTTAAAGTATCAAGCTGCCAAACAACTGGCTGAACTTTTCGAAAAAATAGAGGATAAGGCGAAAGCCGCTCATTATTTGGCGATTGCGGCCAAAATCAGAAAGGCTATTCCCTACTTATTTTCCGACGGCAGAGGCATGTTGCGCGCTTCTACCGGCAAAAGCAACCAACCCGACGTATGGGCTACGGCCTTGGCAGCTTACTTAGGCGTTTTGGAGGGGAATAACTTAATAATGACTTCCCGGTTTTTGGCAGAAGCTTACCGAAAAGGCATCTTGGATTATAAAGGCAATATTCGTCATGTACTGACCACCGACGATTTTCATGAGAAAACGGCTTGGGAATTCTCCTTAGCCGACAAAAATAAGTACCAAAACGGTGCTTACTGGGGAACTCCCACCGGTTGGGTGGCTTGGACGATCGCCCAAACTGAGCCGGAATCAGCCCGACAATTGGTCAAAGCCTATGTGGATGACTTGCGGCAAAATGATTTCAGAAAAGGAACGGGTTTCGGGGCTCCCTTTGAGTGTTTTCATCCTTCGGGTTATCAGCAAAATCCGGTCTATATGACTACTGTAGCCGGTCCTTACATTGTTTTTAAAGATTGACGGATGAAAAAGGGGAACATTGCAAATACCGCGCAGCCAAAGTACCTTTGATACCCATTCCCAACTTCATTAACACTTTCTCTATGAAAAAGCCGCTCGTCTCTCTTGTATCAGCAGTTTGTCTGACGGCCTGTCTTTCCATAAAAGTTATGTCTCAAAACCCCTTTTTCAGTACGTACAAAACGCCTTTCGGCGTACCGCCTTTTGACCAAATCAAAAATGAACATTTTGAACCGGCCTTTGTGGAAGGAATGAAGCAACAAGCCGCCGAAATTACGGCGATTGCCGCCCAAAAGGAAGCGCCCACTTTTGCGAATACCATTTTGGCATTGGAAAACAGCGGTGATTTACTCGACCGAGTCGGAACCGTATTTTTTAATTTCAACAATGCCAATACCAACGAAACCATTCAGAAAATAGCTCAGACGCTGTCACCGCAACTGTCTAAGCATCGGGATGACATTCAACTGAATCCCGAACTGTTTAAGCGAGTGAAAGCCGTCTATGACCAACGGGTTCAACTGAAACTGACCACTGAGCAACAAACCCTGCTCGAAAAAACCTACAAAGGATTTGTCCGCAGCGGAGCGGCATTATCGGCCGATAAACAGGCACGTCTTCGCAAAATCAACGAAGAAATGTCGCTGCTGACCCTTAAGTTTCGTCAAAATTTGTTGGCAGAAAATAACAAATACGCCTTAGTAATTGACAAAAAAGTAGATTTGAGCGGATTGCCGGCTACCCTGATCGCGACGGCGGCTGAAGACGCCAAAAAACGCAAATTGGAAGGGAAATGGGTATTTACATTGCAGACGCCCGGCATTATGCCCTTTTTACAATACGCCGATAATCGGGCCTTGCGGGAACAGATTTTCAAAGCCTACCTTGAACGCTGCAATCATAACGACCCTTACGACAACAAAGCCAATATGGCGGGTATCGTGGCGCTGCGGGCCGAAAAGGCTGCATTGTTAGGGTACGACAATCATGCTGCATACGTTTTGGAAGAAACTATGGCCAAAACGCCGGAAAAAGTAAGTGCCTTTTTGAATCAGCTCTGGACGGCCACCGTGCCCGTAACGAAGCAGGAAGCGGCTGAGTTACAGACGTTGATGGACAAAGAAGGAAAAAACGAGAAGTTGGAAAGTTGGGATTGGCGGTATTATGCCGAGAAACTTCGTAAAGAAAAGTACGATTTGAATGCCGAGGAATTGCGTCCCTATTTTTCGTTGGAAGGTGTTCGCCAAGGTATTTTTATGCTTTGCCAAAAACTGTACGGGCTGACATTTGAGCGCCGTCCGGATATCCCTGTTTATCACGAAGATGCTCAGGCGTTTGAAGTCAAAGAAGCTAACGGTCAAACGCTTGGAGTGATGTACATGGACTTTTTTACGCGGGCGAGCAAAAGCGGCGGGGCATGGATGACGAGCTACCGCGAACAGGAAACGGAAGACGGAAAGCGAGTGATTCCGGTCGTATCTATTGTCTGTAATTTCTCACGTCCTGTAGGGACAACTCCTGCTTTGCTCAATTCAGACGAAGTACACACCTTTTTCCATGAATTCGGCCATGCCTTGCACGGATTGCTTTCCAATGTCAACTACGGCAGTTTGGCCGGTACCTCCGTACCGCGCGATTTTGTGGAGTTACCTTCGCAGATCATGGAAAATTGGTCAACCGAGCCGGAAATGTTGAAGTTATACGCCAAACATTACCAAACCGGGGCCGTCATTCCCGAGGCGCTCATTGATAAAATGAAGAAAAGCAGTCTGTTTAACCAAGGTTTTGAAACATCGGAATACTTGGCGGCATCGTTGTTAGACATGAGCTATCACACTTTGAAGCCCGGGCAGGCCCCGACCGATGTGTTGGCGTTTGAAAAAGCAGCAATGGATAAAATCGGGCTGATTTCGCAGATTCCGCCCCGTTACCGTACCACCTATTTTCAGCATATTTTTGCCGGAGGCTATTCGGCGGGGTATTACAGCTACATTTGGTCGGCGGTATTGGATGCCGATGCCTTTGAAATGTTTAAACAAAAAGGACTTTTTGACCAAAAATCGGCTCAATCGTTTCGGAAAAATGTATTGGAACGCGGCGGTACCGACGAACCCATGAAGCTATACCGTAATTTTCGGGGAGCCGAGCCTGACATCAAGCCGCTGTTACGCCGTCGGGGATTACTGAAAGAGGTGAATTAATAGAATTCGGCTATCATTGGCCGTGAGGACACGACCAATGGCAGTTGTCGGTGTTATTCTATTTCACAGTCTGAAGGTACAGACGCGCCTGCTGACGGAAGTTTAAACAAAAATGTCCCACATAACCATAAAATCAGCGAAATTTGAATTGGTTTGATTACTGAAATTCAATACCAACGGAGGCCGTCAATTTGATGTCAGCCTCCGTTTTTTTTCAGGCTTTTTGCGTTGTGACAATTTTACCCAAGCAAGAAACACTTATTGCTGAAAACTGTTTTTCATCAGGCAATAACCCCACTCCATCCCCTCGATTCCGGTCTTTATCCTATTTTTCTTCCCAGGTCACGGATTCTGTTACAACTTTGCATCGTCAACTAAAAGGCCATGAAAAAAAATACATCTATTCTCGCCATTATTCTTGTTATTTCTGCTCTCCTGACGTCCGCAAGGGCTCAGTTCCCGATGGGCGGTATACCCGTAAAAAAAGCCATTCCGGGCACAGCTACCGATCAAACCCCGAAAGGAAGCTCCAAAATTACGGGCTTTGTAGTGGATTCGGCCGTCACCAAAGCCGTTGAGTTCGCCAATATTGCCCTTTACAACACAGCAACCGGCAAAGCCGTAGACGGTACCGTTGCTGACGAAAAAGGCAAATTTGTGCTCAACAAAGTCGTGGAAGGAGAGTATCGACTGCTTATCTCTTTTATCGGCTTTAAAAATAAGACCATTGACAACATTACTTTAGCAAAAGGCCAAGAGCTGGAACTGGGGGTCATCAAACTGAGCCCTAATGTCCAAACCTTGAATGAGGTGGTAGTGACGGGGCAGGCCGCGCTCATCGAAGAAAAAGTAGATCGCTTGGTGTACAATGCCGACAAAGACATTGCGGCCAAAGGCGGGGATGCTACCGATGTGCTTCGTAAAGTACCGCTTCTGACGGTAGATTTAGACGGAAATGTGTCGCTCCGGGGCAGTCAGAACATTCGGGTATTGATCAACAACAAACCCAGTACCATCATTGCGAGCAGCATTTCTGATGCCCTGAAACAAATTCCGGCCGATCAAATCAAAACCGTGGAAGTAATTACCAGCCCGTCGGCTAAATACGACGCGGAAGGCTCGGGCGGTATTATCAACATCATTACCAAAAAGAACAACTTACAGGGAATGAACCTCAATATAGATTCCGGAGTAGGAAACAGAGGTTCGTCGTTGGCCCTTAACGGAAGTTATCGTAAAGGAAAAGCAGGTTTCACCTTGGGCGGATTCGGCCGGGCGAGTTACAATACCGTCACCAAAACTTCCCTTGATCAAACAAGTATATTGAACGGAAAAACGACGTTGACCCAACAAACCGGGGATGGTTACAGTCAATTTCTGTTCGGGCAATATAATTTGGGATTTGACTACGATTTGGCCAAAAACCAAAGCCTGACCGCCGGTATACGCTACGGCGCCCGCAATATGTCCAGCCAACAGGATTTGGTCACTCGACTGTTTACCAACGGCGTGGCCGGTTTGACTGCTTATCGTAACGTGGACGCCAAAAATCTGTCCGGAACCGTCGATGTTAATGTAGATTATTTGCATACCTACAAAAAGCCGCAGCGGGAATGGAGCATTTCTACCCTCTACAGCCGCAATGATCTGACCAATAACTTTGATGCGGATATTTTGAACGGCGAAGGCAGTCTGACGAACCGTCAGCGCAACCTTAACGCTAACCTCAATCAGGAATTTACGCTGCAAACGGATTATCAGACGCCGATCAAGAAAAATCAAATGATAGAGTTTGGCGGAAAAGGCATCTTTCGTCAGGTCAACAGCGATTACCGCTATTTGCTGGCCGGACCTACGGGCAACTTTACCACAGAGATCAACCAACCGGCAGGAGAGCTGACCTATCATCAAAACATTGCGGCAGGGTACAGTTCTTATACGTATACCACTAAAAAAAGATACACATTCAAGGGCGGTCTTCGCTACGAACACACCTTTATTGACGCCAGTACTCGTGAAGGCGGTCCTGTAGGGGTCGGTGATTACGGCGTACTTGTGCCAAGTATCAATGCCTCAAAGACCATTAAAGGAACTACGCTGAAGTTAGGCTATAACCGTCGGATTCAGCGGCCGGGGCTGCAACAGTTGAACCCGAACTTCAATGCCGCCAACCCGCAGAACATTACGATCGGAAATCCGAGTTTACGTCCTGAGTTGACCAATAACTTTGAATTGGCGTTAAGTAAGACCATCAAGAAAGTATTTATCAACGCTACTTTCTTCGGACGGGTCACCAACAACGCCATTACGCAAGTCAGACGTAATTCGGATACTTTGGCAGGAGCCATCATTACTACTTACGAGAACATCGGTCGCCAACATGCGTACGGGACGAATATTTTTGCCAACATTGCCGTGACCTCTAAGATCAACGTCGGTATTTTCTCTAACTTGTTTTATACTACCCTTACCGGACAGGCGATAGGCGAAAACGGCACGTCGCAGAATTTTACCAACGACGGGTTTAACCTCAGCGGCGGGATGTTCTCCCAAGCGCAGTTCAAAAACGGTTGGGGCGCGCAAGCGTTCGGGTTCCTGCAAGGCTCTCAAGTACAGTTGCAGGGAAAACAGGGCGGATTCGGATTTTATACGGTTGGAATCAAGAAAGACTTCAAAAACAAAAAAGGCAGTTTGGGCTTAGCGGGTGAAAATTTCCTGAATCGTCGCTTTACAATTCACACTGAATTGAAATCACCGCAATTCAGTCAGGTAAATAATGTGTACCTTTACAATCGCGGTGTTCGCCTGACCTTTACCTATAAGATCGGCAAGATGACGGCCGAAGCTCCGAAAAAGAAAGCACGCTCGGTCAACAATGACGACGTGAAATCGGAAGGCAGCGGCCAAAGCGGCTCAGGCAGCGCGCCGGGCAGCGGTCCTCGTCAATAGATGACTACTTACTTAACTAACTGCATACAACTTCAAAATTCCCAAAAAATGAAAACAAACAAACTTGCGATTGCGACATTGGCAGCTTTTGTCTCAATCAGTACTTATGCACAAACTGTAGACGAAATTGTGGACAAACATGTGGCGGCTATAGGCGGAATGGACAAACTGAAAGGAGTAAATACGCTGGTGATTGAACGTACCTTGGCTGTGCAAAACATGGAGATTCCCAACAAAACGACCATATTGATCGGTAAAGCGCTTCGTACTGAGTCGTCTATTATGGGTAATTCGATGATTCAGGTAGTAGATGGCAATACCGGTTGGATGATTCGGCCGGTGATGATGCAGGGAACCGGCGAGCCGGAAGACATGCCTGAAGAACTGGTCAAACAGCAAGTCGGTCAATTGGATCCTTTCGGCGGTTTGGTTAACTATAAAGACAAAGGCAACAAAGTAGAATTGGTAGGCAAAGAGAAATTGGATAAGGACGAGGTGTACCATCTTAAAGTAACCACCAAAGACGGCCAAGTATCGGATCAATACATTGATGCCAACACCTACATGCTGACCAAATTGAAAGCTACCATGCAGGGGCAGGAGGGCGAAATTTCTTTCTCTGACTATAAAGACGTAGAGGGAATCAAATTTGCCAATACCATGGACATGTCAAGCCCCATGGGTGCCTTGACCTTTGTGACCAATAAAGTGACCATTAACAGTAAGGTAGATGATTCTATCTTCAAGAAACCCGCCAAATAGGCGCGAAAAGTACAAGGGTTAAAGTGTAAAAAATGCACTTGAGACTGAACAAACAAAAGCCGCTCCGAAGGGGGCGGCTTTTGTATTCATTCGTTATTCAACTTTTAACTATTTAGTTTTCATGGCAAATTTCCGGTTAACCTCTGCGGTAGGGGCGGTCAAATTTTTGATTTTGGTTGTGAGCCGCTAATCTTTGGCGTTGCGCGGGGGTCAACACTGACCAAATTTCCTGTTGTTTTTGCTGTTGCAAGCGTTGGGTATCTCGGTAGCTGAGACGTCTGTTTCTGAACAAACGATCATAGTGATTTTCGATGCGTTTCAATTCGTTTTCCTGTTTACGTGTCAAATTGACGATATTATCGAGACGATTGATGCTCAATTCTTCTAAAGCATTATCAAGACGCGGATTTTCCACTTGAGGAGCCGGAGCAGGATAATGGCCGCGTTGGGCATTGACATTAGCAATGGTTAAAATGGCTAAAGCGGCGAGTGTTACGATTGTCTTTTTCATGGTTGCTGTTGTTTAAAATTGTTTGTAAATAATTGCTTTACGATTCTTAGAACAGCAGCAAGCCTTATCGTTTAACGGGTCTTGCAGGATAATCTACCAAATGAATATTCTAATAGACAGAATCAAAAAGTTTATCGATGAACGGCTGTGACTTTGTTTCGCTGTGCAAATCTGAAAGCGTTATTCTTTCGTTTATTGTAATATTTAGATGTTCGAAAAAGATTGTCTTATTGGTAACCGTTTAAGAAATATTCCCCATGCAAATCTGCGTGATCATCCCTACATTTAACGAAGAAAGAAATATTGGTGCATTGGTAGAATATCTACGAAAAGCGGGAGGGCAGGCTTTGGAAAAAATTATGGTGATAGACGGAGGCAGCAGCGACCGAACTGTGGAAACGGCTGAAAAATACGGAGCAGAAGTGTGGGTTTCGCCCAAAAAAGGACGCGCGGCCCAGATGAATTTCGGGGCTTCTCTGGCAACGGGGGATATACTGTACTTCGTCCACGCCGATGCCCGTCCGCCCGTTGATTTTGTTGCTGACATCCATTCCGCGCTCAGGGCAGGTTACCAATCCGGTTGCTATCGCTTTCGTTTTGATTCTGATAAGCCCATACTTAAACTGAATAATTACCTGACCCATCTGCATCTGCTTACGGCGCGCGGCGGCGATCAGACCCTATTTATCCGCCGTTCGTTATTTGATGAGTTAAACGGGTTTGACGAATACTACGTCATTATGGAAGAATACGACCTGCTGCGCCGACTGTGGAATAAAAACCGAAAAGCCTTTAAGATTATCCCTAAAGACGTGCTTATTTCAGCCCGCAAATACGACCGTAACAGTTGGTTGCGGGTACAGGCCGCTAATTTGATTGCCATGACTATGTTTCGATGGGGGGCAAATCCAACGCGAATTGCCGCCGCCTATCGAAAAATGCTCAAATTCTGAAAAGAAAAAAGTTACTTCTTCTTTTTCAATTGCAGATAATCCAAAAAGTAGATGACTTTCAGAGAAAGGTTGTTGTTTTGGTCGGCTTGCAGGGTATTTTGTAAATTATCAAAATAGCGATCATCGGCCATAGTTGAACTGTGGAAAGTCGCATTTTTCCAAACCGCATTCAGGAAACTGCCGGGGGCAAACTGCCACGTATACACCATATCAACGTTGAAGTAATTGACATTGCGATTGACCGCATTTGAAGGCTTAATCCGAGGCGACAGCGAACCGTTGTTTTCCAACGTGAAATACTCTTTATTGTTTACCAGGCTCGAATAATGGCGCGTTCTGAAGGTCAACCACATTTTGTTTGTAAAACTGTATTTGATGTTTACGGTATTATCAACCGTCGTTACTTTACGCAAGGCCATCACAACGTTATTATCTTCCGAAATCAACGTAAACCCGATACTGCGCGGACGCGGTTCGAAGCCGAATCGGTAACTGAAAGATAGCCTGCTGTTGAAGCGGTAGGTCTGATTGATGTACAGGTCGAGGCCGTTGAGGTTATAGAAATTTAAAAAGGCCCGCTCAAACGCCTCTACCGTAAAGAAGTATTTCTTGGCGGGATTACTCTCTACCCAACCGCCGAGAGTCACGCTCTTGCCGCGGGCATACATGTAGCCGATCTTGCGCGGTTCGTAGAAGTCGTTCTCGTGCGGACGATAATTGAGCATCAGGCCAAACCACAGCAGTTTTTTGGTTTGGGCACTGAGATTAAACTGAATGCGCGATTGTTGGTATTTGGTGTTGATATGGCCAATGGGTGAAAACAACGAGCTGATATTGGCATTCAGATTTAAAAATATCCGATTATACCATCCTTTGGGTTCGGTAAAGCGATAGCCGGCGTAGACGCGGTGATTGATAAAGTTGTTGTTGGTAAAATACCCTAAGTCGTTGCTGGTAAACTTGGTATCGGTTAACTCCTGCGCTCCGTTAAACGTAAATTGCCCGCTGGTTTTGGCAAAAGTGATCGTATGGCTATAGCCGGTGCTGTTGGGAGTAGCTCCATCTTTATAACTTAAACGACTTATAGCCGCACTTCCCGCGAGATTATAGGTATTTTTCTTATCAAAAAAGCTGAACAGACCCGCACTCACGTTAGCATTGTAATTATTACTGCCCCGAATCACGCTCGTATTGACAAAACTGACACTCGAATTGTGTTTCAGGGTTTGGTCCAATACCAGGATGTTATAATTGGTCGTTGGGTCGGTTTCAAAGCGGCGGGTATCGCCGTTTTCGGTATTTTCAATGAGTGCATGTTGCGGTCGGGTAATGGCATTCAGGATGCCGATGCCGAGCCCGCTTTTGGTCCGTCCCGATATTTTGGTGGCATTAAGGAGTTTGGACTCCGTTGGGTTTTTTGCAATTCTTTCGTTAGGATTCAGCGCATTATACGCTTTGCTCAAATGAATAGGAGTGCCGCCGATGCGTCGGGAGTAAAACAGATTCCCCTTATTAAACAACTCGGTCCCTTCCGTAAAGAAAGTACGATTTTCGTTGAATTTTACTTCAAAAGGCGACAAGTTGAGCACTTGGTTATCGCTTTGTACCTGCCCGAAATCGGGAATCAAGGTGGCATCCAAGGTAAAGGCTTGGTTCAGACCCAATTTCAAATCCAAGCCGCCGGAGACTTGGTTTGTCCAATTTTTCTGTTCGGCCTGATTAACGGGAAAATGGTTGGCATATACCGAAAAATAGGGCGAAAACTGAAGCCGGATCGGGGGTTTAATGTCAGTAATGCCCGTCCAGAAGCCTTCTTGGGTCAGAAACCCGTTGATGTTGGGATTGATGGCGTTCCAGGTATATTGTTGCTCGGTTTTTCGGCGGCGCCGCGTAATGTTCAAACCCCAATCCTGTATTTTGTCTTTGCTGAATCGAATGGCGGAATAAGGCAAAAATAGTTCGAAAGACCACCCTTTGTCGTGAATGACTACCGCACTTTTCCAAACGGCATTCCAACTGAAATCTTCGCCGCCGTTGTCACTATTGGTATTGGAGGTCATTTTGGCGTCCCACTGCTCGCCGAGGGGAGTGACGAAATACTCAAAACCGTTGAGTTTGTCATTGTAGGTATCAAAGATGATACCGATATAATCATTCATACCGAAACCGTCGCGACCTTTCAGCTCTTTGGAAATACTGTCGAGACTTCGCTCAAAACACGTTCCGCCGAAATAGATACCCTCATTATCATACATCAAAAAGGTCTCGGTGTGGTTGCCTTGTTCTTCTTTACGACCGATCACCGGACGAAATTCTGTATAATCATCCGCCTTAGCGGCATCTTTCCACGCCGGTTCATTTAATATTCCGTCAATTGCCACGGGCAGCGCCGTACGTTGAGCCGGAAGTTGTTTTGGAAGATTTTGACCGAGTAAGGAGTAAGCGAAGACGTTGCACAACAGAAGTAAACGCAGTTGTAAACTGTTTTTCATAGAAATAGAGAATGGCTGTCTAACGATTTAATTATAGGTACAAAGCTATTTCAAATTTCAGGGAAAGCCCTCTTAAATTATGTTAAAGGGTCACAAATCCTGATTGAGAGGCCGTTTGGGGCGTTTTAATAAAGACACCGAATGACCGAGGATGTTGCATTGGTAAAGGTATATTTTTGGGAAATCGGAAAAACGGAACACGGAGAATAAGTACGTTCTCCGTGTTCGGGCTTCCGCTACTCCTCCGTCTTATTCCGTTTTCAAACTCTTTACCGGATTCATTAAGGCCGCTTTAATGGCCTGAAAACTCACTGTCAGTAAGGTAATAAACAATGCCCCAACGGCGGCGACCGCAAAAATCCACCAAGAGATCCGGGTGTGATATTCATATTTTTCAAGCCAATGGCTGAGAAAATAATAAGCAATCGGGCCGGCAATGAGAAAGGAAATAATAACTAATCCGACAAAATCTTTTGAGAGCAGTCCCCAAAGATTAAGTACTGTAGCTCCCAGCACTTTTCGAACGCCAATCTCTTTGGTGCGTTGTTCGGCGATAAAAGAGGCCAAACCAAATAAACCCAGACAGGAAACAAGAATAGCCAAGGTGGCAAAGAAAGTAGCCAATTTGCCGATCCGTTCCTCATTACTGAATTTACGGTCATATTCCTGATCGGCAAAACGGTATTCAAAAGGATTTTCGGGGTCGTATTTTTTGAATACCGATTCAATTTTTGCCACTGCGTCGCTTGCACTTACCTGCGGTTTTATTTTGATTGTCAGCTGATTGATACGGTGATAATTGAGGAAGAAAATGGTTTGTTTGGCAGGGTCATAGGGCGATTGGGTAACCAGATCTTTGACCACTCCGATTACTTTGAATTTCTCCGAGTCCCCCCATTGAATTATCTCGTTGATCGGATTTTTTAAACCCATGTATTTTACGGCGGCTTCGTTCAGGATGAAGCCGGCGGTATCGGTGGAGAACTGTTTCGAAAAGTCACGACCCTCTTTTAACTGCCAGTTGATGGTTTTTCCAAATTCGTGCGTAATACGTAGGGTAACAAACTCTTCCGACATATTAGGGTCTTTGCCTTTCCAGGTAAAACCACCGTTGGTAACATACGTATCAGTAATCGGGCTATCTATCGGTAGCCGCCAGTTCTTCCAGGGCCCCGGTATTCAGTAAATCGTCGCGAAAGGTAGAATAATGCTTAATGATTTCCTCCGTTTTGATGGAAGAGGTGAGAAGCCGGTTGCGATTGTAGCCGATGGGACGATCTTTGGCAAATTGGATTTGGCGGAAAACAACCACTGTTCCTATAATCAAAGTTACCGAAACCGTAAACTGTACCACCACCAATACTTTGCGCGGTGCAGAAGCAAAACGCCCCAATTTGAATGTCCCTTTCAGTACTTTGATGGGTTTGAAAGATGACAGATAAAGCGCAGGGTAACTTCCGGCAATCAAACCCGTAATGAAAATAAAACCAAGACATACAAGCCAGAAGAAAGGATTGGTCCACAGAACCGTTATTTTTTTGTCTACAACCTCATTGAAAAACGGAAGGCTGAGAAGAACCAAAAGCAGAGACAGGGTAAAAGCAAAAATCACTACTAACAGCGATTCGCCAAAAAACTGCATAATCAATTGTCCTTTGACGGAGCCTACTGCCTTGCGAATACCTACTTCTTTGGCGCGTTTCTCACTTCGGGCTGTACTTAAATTCATGAAATTGATACAAGCCAACAGCAACACAAAGACACCGATAATACCGAAAAGCCACACAAACTCAATGCGCCCGCCCGTATTTATACCATTTTTAAATTCGGAGTACAAATGCCATTGAGACATCGGCAGCAGGAATATTTCAGGTTTGTATTTATCCTGGTCCTGACTGATATTGTTTTGTTTAGCTTTTTTTATTTTTAAAGAAACCTTCTCAGGAGTGGTATTATCAGCTATTTGTGCATACGTTTGAAACCAATTGTTGCCCCAACCAAGCCATTTGGGCAAATCTTTGGCCATCAACTCCCACGGAGCAATGAACGATAGATCATGGAAGGAAGAATTATGAGGCAAGTCTTTGTACACTCCCGTTACCTTCACAATCTGCTTATTGTCAATTTTTATAATCTTATCCATCGGGTCAGCATCGCCAAAAATGACCTTGCTGACGGATTCGGAAAGTAAAACAGAATTGGGTTCCTGCAAGCCGGCCCGTGTTCCTTTTACCATTTTCAACGAAAGCATTTCTGTAACTTCCGAATCCATATAATTACCGCTTTGTTTTATTTTCTTCTCGCCAAATGAAAGTAAGTGTTGTCCCGGAAAGCCGGAAATCACTACGTATTTGAAGTTGTTGCCATAAGCGGTACGCAGCTCAGGTGCTAATTGCATAGGCACGCCTGACCAAGTCTGAACTTCACCGTTGAAGTTCTGATTTTGCATCACTTTTGTAATACGATCATAATTTTGATACGCTTTATTTACCGATAATTCATCCCAAACCCACAAGCCAATGAGCATCGCCACGGCCATACCGGTAGCCAAGCCGAAAATATTAATAAACGAGTAACCTTTGTGTTTCAACAGGTTACGAAAGGCGATTTTGAAGTAGTTGCGTATCATAGTCGGGCTGTAGGTATAAGTTGACGGATAATTGTTTTTTCGTTTTGCCAAAGGCCGTAAGAGTTTGATGACGTTGAAAATGTATTTCCAATCCGCCTTTCGTCGGCCGACGGTTTGCGACCAATGATTGTATAATTCCAATAAATCACCTTCGACTTCTTCCGAAGTGTTGGGGTTGGACCACCACCTCAACAGAAGTGAAGCCCAGCGCGGCGGGTGGTTTCGATTCATGTTTTTTTTTATTTATGTAGGATGCCACGTAGAGACGCCGTATCGGCCCGTGCCGTCCGCCGTTGCAGGATCGAAAATTTTGCGTCTCTACGCGGCGGCGGCTTTATTCAGATCGTAAACTTTTGACCGGATTCATCAAAGCCGCTTTGATGGATTGAAAACTGACCGTCAATAAAGTAATGAGTAACGCTCCCGCCCCGGCCGCGGCAAAAATCCACCACGAGATCCCCGTCCGATAGGTATATTTCTCCAACCATTCGTCCATGAAATAATAAGCGACAGGGGCGGCAATCAAATAGGCGATCAGGACCAATACCACAAAATCTTTGGAGAGCATTTGCCAAAGATTGGTGACGGAAGCGCCCAATATTTTACGAATCCCGATTTCTTTCGTGCGCTGTTCGGCAACAAAAGACGCCAGACCGAATAAACCCAGACAGGAAATGAAAATGGCAAAAATGGCAAAAAAGGTAGCCAATATGCTGATACGTTCCTCGGTGGCAAATTTTCGGGCATATTCTTCATCTACAAATCTGTAATCGAACGGAGCGGAAGGGACCAATTTTTTGAAGACGGTCTCCATCTTTGTTAAAGCGGTATGTGCATTGATCCTTGGGTTTATTTTTAAAAAAATATATCCTTTATACCCTTGCAGAAAGAAAATGGTTGGCTTTATAGGCTCAAAGGGCGATTTCATTACCATGTCTTTGACAACCCCAATCACTTTAAAGGTGTTTCCGTCGTAAAATTCGGTATCCCAATGAATGGTTTCGCCAATGGGATTTTGTAAACCCATCTCTTTTACCGCGGCTTCATTAAGAACAAATCCGGCAGAATCACTTGCCAACTCTTTTGAAAAATCTCTTCCGGCCACAAATTGCCAACCGATGGTTTTGCCATAATCATGACTTACGCCCAATGTTCCGAAGTTTGTTTGAAAATTAGGGTCTTTTCCTTTCCAGTCAAATCCGCCATTCATGGCAGCAATGTCTGTCAGGCGGCTGGAAGATTCGGCCATTTCTGTTACGACACCCGTTTTGAGTAATTCTGTTTTCAGAATGTCTGATTTTCCTTTAAACTCCGGAGAGCTTTTTCGGAAGACCAGCAAATTTTCACGCGAATAGCCAATCGGACGGTTTTTTGCATATTGAATTTGACGGTGAACGACAATGGTACCGATAATGAGAATGATTGAGACGGAGAATTGAACAATAACTAAAGTTTTTCGTGGTAAAGATGCCAAACGACCGATGAAGATGGTTCCTTTTAAGACGCTTATGGGTCTGAAAGAAGACAAATAAAATGCCGGATAACTGCCTGAAATAAGCCCGGTTACGGTGATAAATGCCAGTGAAAAAATCCAGAAAAGCGGATTGTTCCATAAAATCTCCGTTTTTTTATCCGTAATCGAATTAAACCAAGGCAATAATAGTAGAACAAGCAGCAAGGAAATGAGAAAAGCCAAAATAACTGTGAGCAGAGATTCGCTGAAAAATTGGTTGATTAACTGACTGCGCATTGATCCGACCGACTTTCGAATCCCTACTTCTTTGGCGCGTTTTTCACTGCGGGCAGTATTTAAGTTTATAAAGTTGATGCAAGCCAGCAACAGCACAAAAACACCGATAATGCCATAAATCCAAACATATTTCAATTCTTCACCGGTTGCAATTACGCCATTTTCGTATGTTGAGTACAAATGCCAATTACGCATGGGTTGGAGAAAGAGCGTAGGTTTACGTTCGGCATATTCTTTGTCAACGTGAGCTAATTTTAGGTCTTTTATCTTGGCAGAAACAGTTTCAAAGTTTGTATTGGGGTTGATTTGAGCATAAATGTGAAGAAAATTATTATTCCAATCATCTTTATGATCTCTGATATAATCATAGGAAGACAGCATTAAATCCCAAGGCGCAATGAAAGCAAGTTCTTTAAATTCAGAGTTGTTGGGCAAATCCTCATATACACCCGTTACCTTCACATTTAGCTCATTATCTATTTTAAGTAATTGATTGGTCGGATCATTATTATCAAACAACATCTTTGCCAAGGACGCTGAAAGCAGGATAGAATTTAATTCTCTGAGTCCATTTTTACTTCCATATTTCATCTTCAGTGACAGCAATTCGGGCGCTTCCGGCTGCATATAATTCCCTTTTTGAGTGAAATTTTGGTTGCCGGAAGTGATGATATAGTTTTGAGTCTGTGTGGACATGACCACATACTTAAAATCTTCCTTGAAATGACTGCGAAGTTCTTGTCCCAACGGAATAGGGTTATTTTCTCGCGTACTTATTTCTCCATGAATGGTTTGGTGTTGCATTACCCGCCCTATTTGCTCATAATTTTTGTGGTATTTATTGAAACTCAATTCATCGTACATCCACAAACCAATCAACATTGTCACGGCCATTCCCGTAGCCAAGCCGAAAATATTAATAAAGGAGTAACCTTTGTCTTTCAACAGATTACGAAAGGCGATTTTGAAATAGTTGCGTATCATGGTTGGGCTGTATAGATAAGTTTTAGGATAAATGACTCGTTTGTCTTTGGCAAAAGGCCGTAATAATTTAATGACATTGAAAATGTATCTCCAATCCGCCTTTCGTTGACCGACAGTTTGCTGCCAATGATTGTATAATTCCAATAAATCACCTTCCACCTCTTCCGAAGTGCTGGGATTGGACCACCACCTCAACAGAAGTGAAGCCCAGCGGGGCGGTTTTTGGTTCATAATCAATTTTTTAAAAGGCAAATTTGCAAGTAAGCAAATGGGTAATTTTTTCAATATGCCCGTTGCTGATTTGCTCCGCGGCGGACGGCTTTTCAACTTTGTTTTTACTCATTTCGTAAACTCTTCACCGGGTTAGAAATGGCTGTTTTGATAGAGTGAAAGCTGATAGTAAACAATGCAATTATTATTACTAAGAATTCTGCCGATGCAAAAAGCCACCAACTTATTTCAATACGATAAGGATAATTTTGTAACCATTTGTTTGCAGCCATGTATGCAAGCGGCGATGCAATGATTAAAGCAAATACAACAAGCTTTATAAAATCGCCTGAAAGTGTTGTAATAATTTGTTGCACCGATGCGCCAAGCACTTTGCGTATGCCAATTTCTTTCGTTCGTTTTTCGACAGATAAAACCGATAATCCAAACAAACCGATGCATGAAATAAATATGGTAAGTATTGAACTGAATAAAATAATCTCTTTCCATTTTTTAACAGCAGAATATTGTCTCCTGTTTTCATCGTTCTTGAACATATAAGAATAAGGGTTCATCGGGTAAAGCTGTTGATATGTTTTTTGTATCCATTTTAAACTTTCAGCAGCCGTGTTGGGCTTTATTTTGATATAGTAGGCTCCATAATTACCTCTTAATGAGAATGCTTGCGGTGTTATTTTTTGAGTCAATGGTGCAAAGTGATAATCCTTTACCACACCAATTACACTATAGGTTTCATTACTGTTTCCTAACATTTGTACAGTTTTGCCGATAGGGTTTTTCCATTTTGCCGCTTTTACAAAACTTTCGTTCACAATAATTGATTGTGCAGAATCGGCAGGAAATGCTTTTGAAAAATTCCTTCCCGCTACCAATGGTATTTTTAGTAACGGCAAATAATTTTCATCAATCGTTTCATCAGCAAAGAATACGGTACCGTCGGTGAAATTTTTTGTACCGGTGCCCCGGTTGCCGGCATTCTTTATACTTACGCCAACAATGTTTGGGTTTTTGAGCAATTCATTTTTAAAAGCAGCAGCATCGGTATTTTTCAGCCCGTTTGTATTTACAATGACAAGATTATTGTCATCATATCCCAAATCTGTTTTAGTTAATAAATTAAACTGTGCATAAATTATTCCGGTGGCTATGATTAAGAATGAGGCAAGCGTAAACTGCAATACCACCAACGATTTTTGCAGATAATTTTTGCCTGCAATCTGAAAACGGCTATACAAAGTTTGTACAGGATTATAACCCGATAAAACCAATGCAGGATAAAAGCCGGCCAGCAAGCCTGTGATAAAATACAAAGTGATGTATCCTGTAATTAATTTAATATCGAACAGGTAAGAAATGGCCAATGCTTTATTGGAAAACTCATTAAACAACGGCAATAACAATAGGACCAACCCAATGGCTAATAAGAAAGCAGCAGTGCAAAGAAAAAACGATTCTCCAAGAAATTGGACTATCAATTGCTTTCTGTCACTGCCTGCCACTTTGCGAATGCCGATTTCTTTTGCACGCTTAACAGACCTGGCAATAGTGAGGTTTACAAAATTGATGCAGGCAATCAGTAACACAAACAATGCAATACCCGAAAGCAAATACGAGTACATCGGATTGCTTGCATTGGTGAGACCATTGCCTGCCGGTAGTTGTGTGCTCAGATGTATGTCAAGATACGGTTGCAAAAGATAGGTGCCCATGGGAATTTGATCCGGATCGCCGCCATCATTTTTCAGCATTTCATAGAAAGTAGCTTTCGCATCTGCCACATAAAAACGCTGCATTTGATTTTCCACTGTTTGGATGTTGGCTTTTTCATCCAACACTACAAATGTGTTCAGGAAAAGGCTAAACCAATTATGGGTATCCTTTACGTCAGCATCGGATACTATTAAAGGCATCAGGGCCGTAAATTGTATAGAAGAATTTTGCGGGCAACGTTTTGCAACAGCTGTTACTTTGTAAGGAACAAAGGCTGTATCTTCTTTTATCATCATTACCCTGCCGACAACATCAGTGGTAGCAAAATATTTCTTTGCAGCATCTTCGCTTAATACAAGTGAATGCGGTTCTGTTAAACAGGTTTTAGGGTCTCCGGCTAATAAGGGAAATGTCAATACCGAAAAGAAATTGGAGTCAACATGTAAGACACCACCCTGTTGCTGTACTTCGGTTCCTTTTTTTATGTCTTTAACACCGCCCTGCACACGAACAAAAGACTTTATTCCGGGGACATTTTGCATAAACCTCGGCCCTTGTAAAAAACCTGTGCTGCCAATTTCAAAGTAGCCTTTTAATCCTTTTTGCCCTCTTGCTATGCGGTAAATATTGGTTGCATTTTTATGAAATCTGTCGAAGCTTACCTCATCTTTTACATACAGCATAATCAGCATGGCGCAGGCCAAGCCAATACATAAGCCTGCAATATTGATGAAAGAATAAACTTTGTTTCGAGCAAAATTTCGGAAAGCGATTTTGAAATAATTAAGTATCATGGTTGGGCTGTATATGTAGGTTGTTGGATAATTATTTTTTCGTTTTGCAAATGGTCGCAAGAGTTTCAGGGCATTGAGCGCATAGTACCAATTGGCTTTTCTGATACCTGCGGTTTGTACCCAATAGGCGTATAATTCCAGTAAATCACCTTCTACTTCTTCCAAAGTATTCGGGTCGGCCCACCAACTGAGTAAGGTGGAGACCCAGCGCGGTGGTTGATTCTGATTCATAGCTTCTTAAGTTCAAAGTGGAAGGTGTAAATTGAGAAGGACACTTTACCCCTTTCCTTTACACTCGTACTTACTCTGCCTTCAGTGTCCTTGCGGGGTTGGTTTGGGCGGCTTTCCATGAAAAGTACCCTACTGCTCCCAAGGCAATGCCGACGACAAGGAACAATAGAAAAGCCATGCTCAAATAGCTTATTCCATTATTGAAAACAAGATAACTGTTCATGAACAACGCGATGGCTACACCAAGCGGAATGGCGATGGCGGCGGCAATGGCGAGTAATTTGATAAAGTCCACTGACATCAATTGTATGACTTCCGCCACCGTGGCACCCATTACTTTTCGGATGCCGATTTCTTTCGTGCGTTTTTCTAAACTGTAAGTAAGAATGCCGATGAGTCCTAAGATGGCAATCACAAAAATCACAATGCTTTCCATACCCGCAAACTTCATGTCTTCGTACGGATAATAGAGGTCGTACATATCAGTATCCAGCCATGAAGCGTTCATTTCAACGTAAGGATTGTGCTTTTTCCATAGCTCATTTAGAAAGGATTCGAGCGCAGGTCGATCTTCTATCGGACTGGTTTTCAAGCACATCACTTTAAACAAAGAAGGCTGATATTGAAAAATGACAGGCTCTATTTTATGCTCATAATCGTAATGGCAGAAATTGGCAACTACGCCTATGATGGTCGCCGAAAGTGTGTCATTTACCAGAATAAGTTTTCCGATGGCTTCTTTTTCCGAGCCAAGATTCAGATTTTCAACGGCCTTTTGATTGACCACAATCATGGACGAAGTCTCTTCCGAATTACTTTCAATCAGATTGGTACCCGCTACTATTTTCAGGTTCATATTTTCGATGAAATTATGATCGGTTGCGTAGTAAAATGTCGGTTTTGACGCCTCGTTTTTCTTGTTTTTGATACCTGAATATGTAGGTGCAATGCCAAAGTTGAGAGACGTATAGCCTATCTTTTGTACTTCTTTGATCGCGCTTACATCAGTCGCGAATCGTTTATTTTGGTTTCCTGTCAGGCTTATATTGAGAATGTCATTTCGTTGAAAATTTTCATTGTCGTTGGCCATGTAATTGATTTGATGATACGCATGACCCATAAAAAATAGATACACCAATGCAATCGTAAACTGGACAATGATCAACGATTTCCGAAATCCTATTTTGCCAAAACTTGCCGGTGAAACAGTACCTTTCAACACTTTTACGGGTTGATAGGAAGATAGAATCAGACTTGGCGAAGCACCGGCGACTAAACCCAAAATCAGGTTGAAAACGAAAAATACCAGAATCAGGTAACCCAAGTGGTCGATTTCCCACGTGAGCCAAGAAACATGCACCTGATTTTTGATAAACCATAATAGCAACAAACCAATGCCCAGAGCAATGTAAGAAACCAATACGGATTCGGTCAAAAATTGAAGAATAAGCTGAGGTTTTGTGGCGCCTACTACCTTCCGTACCCCTACTTCGCGCCCTCGGTTCATGGAGCGCGCAAGGGTAAGATTGATGTAATTTAAGGAGGCCAATAAAATGAGAATCAACTGAAATCCTAAATTTATATAAATGCTTCTGAGATCTTGGACGTAAGGGTCGTTCTCCAGTATTTCTTTTGCCGGCGAAATGTCGGCCAGATTTTGGGCTTTGAAATGCAGGGTTTTATTAGCCGTTGTTCCAATTAATTTATTGATTTCGGTAGAGGTTTTTGAAAGCTGTTTGCCAAGGTCGGTAGCCGTTCTGCCTTTTGTTAATTTTAAAAAGGTGTGGGCATTTAGCGTAGACCAATCCGTTTTCTTTTCATTCAGGGTTAAATAATCGGCAATGGGTAAGATTACATCAGTTCTGAACTGTGTTTTTTGCTGATTGAAGGGTTTTAAAACACCAACGATCTTAAAACCGCCGTACTTCGGATGCTCCAAAAAATTGCCGATGGGATTGGCATCTCTGAAAAACCATTCGGCGGTTTCGTGGGTGAGAACAATGGTTTTAGGCTCAACGGGATAAGTCCCTTTTTCCAATGGAAAATTAAAGACCTGAAAAAAAGATCTGCCCGTGTAAACAGCTTTGATGTTTTTTGTTTTTATCCCATTGCTCAAAACCCACTTGGGATCTCTCACCACCGTCGCTGAATTCTCGATACCGGCCAGATTTTCTTTGGCGTGTTTTGCCAACAGCACCGGACTTGATGCCCAGTTTATGATTTCACCTTCTTTTTGTTTCTCGTCGGTGATTACCCGTACTATGCGTTCGCTATCGTGGTGAAAATTATCGTATTCGTAATAGTTAACGATTTGAATTAAAGCCATCAAAGCAGAAGGAATGGCGAGGCTCAGCCCCACGATATTGATCAGCGAAAAGAGTTTATATTTTAATAAATTCCGCCAGGCGATTTTAAAATAGTTGCTTATCATAAGGCTGTAAAAATTATCGGTTGGGTAATGTGTCGATTCTTTCGGTTTGGCAGAGGGTCTTAACAGTTTGACAGCACTGATCGCATAGCGCCAATTGGCCTTTCTGACACCCGCAGTTTGGACCCAATGGGTGTGCAATTCCAGCAAATCGCCCTGCACTTCTTCCAGCGAGTTTGGGTCGGCCCACCAACTCAGAAGTGTGGTGGCCCAACGGGGCGGTAAAGCTGATTTGGGCTTATGGCAGTTTGTGCCCATGCTATCCTCCCATCAATTGCAGTGTGTCCGGTGGCAGTGCTCCCCACAGTTCCTCGCGCACTTGTTTTACTTCCCTCAACGCTCTTCGCCCCAACGCCGTCACTTCAAAAAAGCGTTTGCGGCGTCCTCCCCGCTCAGCCGTGGCTCCGCCCATTTTCGAGGATAAAAAGCCTTTCTCTTCCAAACGTTGCAGGGTGGTATGAATGCTGCTGAATCCAACTGCCCGACCCGTTTTCTGTTCGAGTTCCTGGGTTACGGTAACGCCGTAAGCCTCTTCCCCAAGAATCGCGACGGTCAGTAAAACGATCTCTTCAAACTCTCCCAAAAAGGTTCGTTTCATGTCTTGTTTTTATTTGATACGATAATGTCGATAAAATGCCGTGCCACCAAAAAAGACCCTTCTGAAATGCCTGCAATGGCCTTTTTTCAAAAAGCACAGAAAAAAACAC
This sequence comes from Spirosomataceae bacterium, assembly GCA_046329125.1. GTDB lineage: Bacteria > Bacteroidota > Bacteroidia > Cytophagales > Spirosomataceae > Runella. Next base: position 43,039 of record JAXLVD010000017.1, read on the forward strand.
TGTCCGCTTTTGGACAATTGCTCGTACCGAAGCGGACAGATGTGGTACGGGCAACCTGCCCGTTTTTATAGTATTTGATACTTAATTATTCAGCTTTCAATGTCTTCACCGGATTGACCAAAGCAGCTTTGATTGCTTGAAAACTGACCGTTGCTAACGTGATGAGCAGAGCACCAATACCCGTAGCGACAAATACCTGCCACGAGATCGAAGTACGGTAGCTATACTTGTCCAACCATTCCTGCATGGCGTACCAAGAAACGGGAGCGGCAATGAGGCAGGAGATCAACACCAACAGGACGAATTCTTTGGAGAGCATCTGCCACAAACCGGCCACGGATGCGCCTAACACTTTGCGAATACCGATCTCTTTGGTACGTTGTTCGGCCACAAACGAGGCCAGTCCAAACAGGCCCAAACAGGAGATGAAAATCGCCAATACCGCAAATAAACTTGACAGTTTTCCAACCCGTTCTTCTGCGCTGAACTTGGCATTGTATTCGTCATCAACAAATGTGTAATCAAACGGCGCGGCAGGGATGAGCTTCTTGAAGACCGCTTCGATTTTGGGAAGTGCCGTCGCCGCACTGACTCCCGGGTTAATTTTAATGTTCAGCCAGTTGGGATTGCCGGCCATCAAAAAGACGGTAGGCTTCACCTGCTCAAACGGCGATTCCATGACCATGTCTTTCACAATGCCTACGATTTTGAACGGTTTTTCTACATCATTGGTCATCCATTTGCTTTTCCAATGAACAGTTTCTCCAAGGGCGACGGTCGGCGTATTTTTAGGAAAACCCATCAATCGAGCGGCGGTTTCGTTGATGATAAAACCTGCCGAGTCGGAAGCAAAAGCTTTGGAAAAATTCCGACCGGCCACAAATTCCCAACCTACCGTTTGAGCGTATTCGGGAGTGATGGAAAGCGTAGCAAAATTTTCATTTTCTAACGTTACCCCTTTTCGACTGAAACCGGTATTGGCACTCCATACGCCGGTGATCGGGCTTTGGGATTCGGCCATTTCCACCACAATGCCCGTGCTTTTCAATTCACTGCGCAATACGTCCGTTTTTCCGTAAAAATCGTTCGATTTCATTTGAACCATCAATAATCGGTCACGCGAATAACCGATAGGGCGGTTTTTGGCGAATTGTACCTGTTGATAGATGATAATGGTACAAATAACCAAGGTGACAGAAACGGTAAATTGTAAGACTACCAATACTTTACGGGGCAAAGAGGCCATTCGCCCCCATTGCATAGCGGCTCCTTTCAATACTTTGACGGGTTGGAAAGAAGTCAAATAAAAGGCCGGGTAGCTGCCGGCCAGCAGCCCGGTCAGGAAAATAAAGCCCAAACTGAACAGCCGGAAATATAGATTGGTCAATGGCAGAGCCATTTGCTTGTCGGCCAGTTCATTGAAGCCGGGCAATGCCAACAAAACCATCACTTGGGCAATCACAAAGGCGATGATAACGACCAGAAACGATTCCCCGAAAAACTGCCCTATCAGCTGCCCGCGCAGGGAGCCAATGGCTTTGCGAATGCCTACTTCTTTGGCCCGCTTTTCGGAACGGGCAGTGCTCAAATTCATGAAATTGATACAGGCCAACAGCAACACAAAAAAGCCGATCATCCCCACCAACCAAACGTATTGAACGGGGCCGTTATCGACCAAGCCGTTTTTGAATCGAGCGTATAAATGCCAATCCTGCATCGGGTGAAGCCACATTTGCGGGTGGGTAGCGGCCTCTTCCTTCATGTCATCCAATCGCCTGATGGCGTTCAATTCAGAATCTTTGATCGCCGCCGTAGCCTTTTCAAAGGTCGTTTCGGGTTTGATTTCTACATACATGATCAGCGCATGATTATCCCATTTCTTTTCTTTCATGTACCGATTCGTAGCCAAAAAATATTCCCACGAAGCCACAAATTGTACTCCGGAGAAAACAGAGTTCTGCGGAAAATCCTCATAGATACCTGTTACTTTTACGTTCAGCTCAGTATTGATTTTGAGCGGCTTATTCATGGGGTCGGTATCGCCGAACAATGCTTTGGCAACGGAAGCCGAAAGCAAAACGGATTGCGGATCGGTCAGCCCCTCCCAACTGCCTTTTTGCATTTCAAAAGTGAACAGTTCCGGGGCTTTGGTTTCCATGAACTGCCCTTGTCCCGAAAGTTTTGTTTCGCCGGCCGTCAAAATGTATTCGTTTTTATACGTTGACGCAATGATGTGTTTAAAATTGTCGCCGTAATTGGTTTTCAGTTCGTGAATGAAAGGATAAGGCACAGACTTACTCGTTTTTATCTCTCCGTTCATTACCTGATTTTGTACTACCTGCGCGATTCGCGGGTAATTTTTATGATAGGTATTAAAGGATAATTCATCCCAAACCCACAAACCAATAAGCATCACCACGGCCATGCCGGTAGCCAATCCAAAGATATTGATGAAGGAGTAGCCTTTGTGTTTCAGTAGGTTACGAAAGGCGATTTTGAAATAGTTCTGTAACATGGTCGGGCTGTAGGAATAGGTGATTGGATAGATTGAAGGTTTTCGTTTAATATAACGGGGTTGGAAAAACCCTAATACGTCGAACCAATACCGCCACTGAGCATGGTGTAAGCCTGCTCGTCTGACTTGGTAGTCAAATTCTTCGTGCAAATCGCCTTGCACTTCCTCCAATAAATGAGGAGCGCAAAAAAAGCGCAGAAAGCGGTCTGCTAAGCGAGGCGGTTTGATGCTGGATTTCATGATTTCTGTAATCATGTAGAGCCGAAACATTTTGCGGCTCTACAAAGGGGGATTATTCAGATCGTAAACTCTTTACCGGATTGGTCAATGCCGCACGAATGGCCTGATAACTGACCGTTGCCAAAGTGATGAGCAAAGCGCCTGCGGCCGATACGCCAAATACCCACCAACTGATGTCAGTACGATATTCATATTTTTGAACCCATTCATCCATAAAATAATAAGCAATTGGGGAAGAGATCAGGCAGGAGATGATGACCAACAGGACAAAGTCTTTGGAAAGCAACCCCCACAAATTGGGAACGGTCGCTCCCAATACTTTGCGAATGCCGATCTCTTTGGTACGTTGTTCGGCCACAAACGACGCCAAGCCGAACAGACCCAAGCAGGAAATGAAAATGGCGAGAATGGCGAAGAAGGTAGCCAATTTGCCGATGCGCTCTTCATCGCTGAATTTTCGGGCGTACTCATCATCTGAAAATTTGTACTCAAACGGAGCTGAAGGGTTGTGTTTTTTGAAAACAACCTCAAGTTTGGCTAACGCTTCGCGCGAACTGACGGCAGGATTGATTTTGAGATTAATGACGCTCAAATCGTTATAATCCATTACAAAAGAGGTGCGGAAAACAGGGCTGTACGGCGATTGCATTACCAGATCTTTCACTACACCAATGACTTGATAGGACCTCTCATTGATCTTTACGATTTCGCCGATGGGCTTTTTGAGGCCCATAAATTTGACAGCCGTTTCGTTCAGGATGATTGCCGAAGAATCCGTCGCAAATTCTCTTGAAAAATCGCGCCCTTCTTTAAATTCCCAACCAATGGTTTTGCCAAAATCGTGCGTAACGGATACGGCTGCGAAATTGCCCTGAATGGAAGGGTCTTTGCCCCGCCAATCATAGCCGTTGTTGATCGCCCAAACAGAAGTGATCGGGCCGGACGACTCTGACATTTCAGTGACGGTTCCCGTTTTCAGAATATCATTTCTCAAAACATCGTAATGGCCTGCAAGGTCAGGGGTGTTGATGGGCACCGTCAGTAGTCCGTCGCGGCTGTAACCGATAGGGCGGTTTTTAGCGTGTTGGATTTGACGGAAGACAACAATCGTTCCGATAATGAGCGTGACAGAAACCGTGAATTGAACCACCACCAACACTTTACGGGGAACAGCCGCAAAACGCCCCACTCGGAAGGTTCCTTTCAGCACTTTAATGGGTTGAAATGAAGACAGATACAACGCCGGATAGCTGCCGGCAATCAAACCCGTTACTAAAGTAAAACCGATGCCCAACAACCAAAACAACGGATTTGTCCACAAAATGGACAACTGCTTGTCGGCCACTTCGTTGAACATTGGCAAAATCAATTGTACCAATAATAAAGACAACACAAAAGCAACGACAACCACGAGCAGCGATTCACTGAAAAACTGATTGATCAACTGCCCGCGCACTGACCCGACCGCTTTGCGAATCCCTACTTCTTTGGCGCGCTTTTCACTTCTGGCCGTACTCAAATTCATGAAATTGATACAGGCCAACAGCAGCACAAAAACCCCGACAATGCCGAACAACCACACAAATTCAATGCGTCCTCCTGTATTTAACCCGTTTTTAAATTCCGAATACAAATGCCATCGGCTCATCGGATGCAGGAAAACTATGGGCTTGAAAGGTCTTTCTTCGGGGCGTATTTTGTTGAATTTTACGTTTTTGATTTTGGCCGAAACCTGAGCCATGTCGGCATTATCGGCCAATTGTGCGTAAGTTTGAGTAAAATTGCTGCGCCACGGATTGGTTTTTTCCCTGATCCACGGATTGCTGTCGAGGTACAATTCCCAAGGCAGAATGAATGATAAATCCTTGAAATCGGAATTGTAGGGCAAGTCTGCATATACACCCGTTACCTTCACGTTCAGTTTGTTATCCACTTTCATGATTTTTCCTACGGGATCGGCATCGCCGAAATATGCTTTGGCTACCGACTCGGAAAGCAGAATGGAATTCATGTCTTTCAATCCTGACCGCGTTCCCTGAAGCATTTTCAGGCTCAACATTTCGGTTATGGACGGTTCAAAGAAATTACCGGTTTTGGTCAGTTTTTTCTCTTCAAAAGTCAGCAGGTGATCTCCCGTCCACGATGACTGTACCACGTATTTGAACGGTCCGTCGTTACGGTCGCTGCCGTACTTATCCAATAGTTCCGGACCCATCAGATACGGGTTGGCGGTTTGGGTATTGACTACCCCGTCAAACGTTTGATGTTGCATTACCTGAGCGATGCGCTCGTAATTGGGGTAGCTTTTGTTGTAAGCCAGTTCATCATACATCCACAAACCGATGAGCATCGCCACGGCCATACCCGTAGCTAAACCGGAGATGTTGATGAAGGAGTAACCTTTGTGTTTCAATAGGTTACGAAAAGCGATTTTAAAATAGTTGCTTAGCATATTGAGGCTGATTAAATAGGTTGTTGGATAAGGAGAAGGTTTTCTTTTGATATAACGCGGCTGAAAAAAGCCTAACACATCGCGCCAATAGCGCCATCGGGCGTGTCGCACACCGACTCGTTTGACTTGATAATCAAACTCTTCGTGCAAATCTCCCTGCACTTCTTCCAACAAGTGAGGAGCGCAGAAGAAATTGAGGAATTTATCGGCTAAGCGAGGCGGTTTCATGGCTTTGGGAGATGAAAGTGTAAAGAGAAAGTGGAAGGATTACTTTACCCTTTTACCCTTGCACGTTACACATTTTCTTATTCGGTTTTCAAACTTTTTATAGGATTGACCAAAGCGGCTTTAACGGCTTGAAAACTGACCGTCAATAAGGTAATGCTAACGGCAAGGATGGCTGTACCCACAAAGATCCACCACGAAATTTCGGTGCGATAGCTGTATTGTTGCAACCAGCCGTTCATAAAATAATACGCTGCGGGCGAGGCAACGAAGAGCGAAATAAGCACCAGCAGCACAAATTCTTTGGACAATAATCCCCACAGATTTGGCACAGACGCCCCCAATACTTTGCGAATTCCGATCTCTTTGGTGCGCTGTTCGGCCACAAACGACGCCAACCCAAATAAGCCCAAACAGGAAATAAAAATGGCAAGGGCGGCAAATAGCCCTGACAGCGTTTTGGTGCGTTGTTCGTTTTCAAACTGACGGGCGTATTCCTGATCTACGAATTGATAATCAAATGGATAAGCACTATTGTATTTTTTGAAAACCTGTTCGGCTTTGGCGAGATTGTCGGATGTAGAAGGGGCGGAATTCAATTTGATATGCATGGTATTGAACGATGCACCCGGTCCTTCTATCACAATAGGTGGAATGTCTTCATAAGGTGAGCCTGTCACGTAATCTTTCACCACACCCACTACCTGCCATTGGGTTTTTGTGTCTTTGGTGAAAATCAGTTGCCCTATCGGATTTTTGAAACCCATCAATTTCACGGCGGTTTCATTTAAAAGCACCGAGAAACTGTCGGTAGGGTATTTTGTAATGTCAATGTCTCGCCCTTCGAGCAGTTTGAGATCGGCTGTTTTTACAAAATCAGCGTCTGAACTGAATAAAGTAATGGTGGTGTTGGTATCTTTTGGCGCTTCTCCCGGCCATCTTAATCCCCAGCTATGCCAACCGCCTTCTGTTATTCCGCACATGGTTTTGGTCACGGAGGTTACGCTCCCCGAATTGATCAATTCCTGCTTGATGAGCGAATAATTCTTTTCAATATCACCCACAAAATTGACATGGATCAAGTTGTTTTTTGAATAACCCATGTCCCTGCTTTGCGCATGCTCTATCTGATTTCTGACTACCACGGTAGAAATAATGAGCAGAATAGCAAAAGTGAATTGCACCACTACCAGTACTTTACGGGGCGAAACGGCAGCCTGACTCTTTTTGAATTGCTTTTTGAAAATGCCGATAGGATTAAAAGAAGAAAGATAAAATGCCGGATAACTTCCTGCCAATAAACTCGTTAATATCAAAAATGTCAGCACCCAAAACCAATAGGAGCCATTGGAGTAAGGAATAACAAGTTCGGTATTGATAAGGGTATTGAAAAAAGGCAAGGCAAACTGTACAATCAACAGTGACAGGATACCCGCAATGCCGGCTGTCAGAAAGGCTTCCATCATAAATTGGCCTACCAGCAATCCTTTACCGGCACCCGCTGCTTTGCGGATACCTATCTCTTTGGCACGTTTTTCACTTCGGGCCGTACTCAGATTCATGAAATTGATGCAGGCGATCAACAGAATAAAAGCAGCGATCAACCCAAACGTCCGAACCGTTTCGATACGTCCGCCAACGGATTTCCCATTTTCGAACTTAGAATATAAATGCCATTGACTCAGCGGAAAGGTAAAATGTGTCCATACATCGTAGCGGCCGGCATAGCGGCGTGTCATGTCTTTGATTTTTGCATCAAAGGCTGCGGCATTGGTATTGGGTTTCAGTAGTACGTACGTAGAGGTACTGTTGCTGAGCCAACTTTCGTTATTATACCCTCCGCCGCGTTTTTTCAAATAATCCCAAGGCAGTAAATATTCAAAGGAAAAGTCGGTATTAGGCGGGAGGGCTTTTAAAATGCCGGTCACGATGAAATTGTCTGCTACATCAATCTGAATGGTTTTGTTCAGCGCGTCTTCTTCTCCGAAAAGCTTTTGAGCGAGTTTTTCAGTGATCACAATGGAATGAAGGTTGTCCAATTGCTTGTTTCCCGCTCCTTTTACCAAAGGAAAACTGAACAGTTGGAGAAAAGAAGGGTCCACCACATATCCTTCGATGCCGGTAATACTTTTATCGTTGGCCGTGAGCAAAAAGCTGTTGATTCCCCTGACACGAGTGACGGCTTCCACTTCCGGATAATCTTTTTTCAGGGCCGGTCCCAATGGTTGGGACGTGACCGGAATCGCAAACGCTTCGCCGTCTACGTTGCCTGATAAGCCATATATTTGATAGACTCGATCTTTATTGGCGTGAAAAGTATCAAAACTGATTTCGTTCTGTAACCACAACAAAATCAGGCAGGTACCTGCCATTCCGATGGAAAGTCCGAAAATGTTAATAAAAGAAAAGCTTTTTCCGGCAACCAAATTGCGCCAAGCGATTTTGAAATAACTGCGTATCATGTTTAGGCTGATTAAATAGATTTTAGGGTATGTCGTCGGCTTCCTTTTGATATATCTTGGTTTTACAAACCCCAATAACTCCCACCAATACAACCACCGAGCGCGCTGTAAGCCAATGCGGTTGATTTGATAATTGAACTCTTCTTGCAGATCACCCTGCACCTCCTCCAACAAATGAGGAGCGCAGAAGAAACGCAGAAAGTGGTCGGTGAGGAAAGGAGGTTTGTGTTGCATAGGTTTTCATGGCAACTGCATAAGCACATAGGCCACATAGGGCTGAACTTGGTTCAGCAGTCCGCTTGAGCATAGCTCAAAACTATGTGTTCTATCTGTCTATGTGGTTGCATTTATTCTGTTTTCAGACTCTTTACCGGATTCATCAAAGCTGCTTTAATCGCTTGAAAGCTAACCGTCAACAATGAAATTCCAAGCGCTGAAAGGCCTGCCAACGCAAAAATCCACCATTCAATGCCGATGCGGTATTCAAAATCCTGCAACCATTGGCTCAGTCCGTAGTGAGCCAAGGGAAACGCAATGCCGTTGGCGATCAACACCAATTTGATAAAATCTTTAGACAGCAAACCGGTGATGCTTGCTACGGAGGCACCCAATACTTTTCGGATACCGATTTCTTTGATGCGTTGCTCGGCCATAAAGGTGACCAATCCGAATAATCCCAAACAGGCAATTAAGATCGCAAGGATGGAAAAGCTTAAAAGCAGTTGTCCGGTTCGTTGTTCGACGGCATATTGACGCTCCAAATCCTGATTGACAAATCCGTAACTGAAGGGATGATTAGGTTCCAATATTTTATAAATACGGGCGATGTCGGCCAATGCTTGTTGTGTTTGACCGGGACGGGTTTTAATTAATAAATTGAAGTAGAATTCTTTAGGTCGAAAACGAACAATAAACGGTTCAATTTTGACACTCATCGGTCGAAAATGAAAATCGCGTAATACACCTGCAATGACTCCGTCCAAACCCCAAAAATTCACTTTCTTACCAAGCGCCTGTTGGGGCGTCCAACCCATGCGTTTAGCGGCAGTTTCGTTGATGAGATACGTCCCGAATTTATCACTCGTATCGCTTGCAACGGCGGCAGAAAAGTTGCGCCCGGCGGCCAATGTCATGCCCGTCGTTTTCAGAAAATCGGCGTCAACGTTCATTTGGGTGATCAAAAATTCATCTTCGGGAGCCTTTCCAACCCATTCGATTTTCGAACTGTTTTGCATATTCACCAACGTACTTGTGGTCGCTGAAATGGAGGCAATACTGCTCTGTTTGATCAGTAATTCTTTCAACATCAGGGCTTTTTGACGCAAATCACCTTTAAGGCGCACATACAGCAACTGCTCTTTATCAAAGCCCAAGTTTTTGTTTTGCATGAATTGTAACTGTCGGTACAAACCGACCGTACCGATGATCAAAACGATGGACATCACAAACTGAGTCACAACCAATGTTTCCCGAAAACCTGCGCCTGATTTCCGGTCAAAAACACCTTTCAACACGCTGACCGGACGGAACGAAGAAAGATAAAAGGCGGGATACAGCCCGGTCAAAAAACTGATAAACAGTAACACACCGGTCATGGAAGCCCAAAACAGCGGCTGTCGGAAAGGTACTGTCATTATTTTACCGGACAACTCATTGAAAAAAGGCATCAGTAGGTTAAGCAGCAGCAATCCACCCCCCAAGGCCAAACCGGTCATTAACAGCGACTCACCCCAAAACTGAGCAATCAGGCCGGAGCGTAAGGCACCCACGCTTTTACGAACGCCCACTTCCCGTGCCCGTTGTGTGGCCCGTGCGGTTGATAAATTGACGAAATTGAACAGGGCAATGAGTAACACGATCAACCCCACGACAATGAAAATCCGGACGTAGCGGATATTACCGTGTTTGCCCCAATCCGTTCCGAAATCGAAGTCAGAATGTAAATGAATATCTTGCAAAGGTTGCAGTAAAAGCGGTGTTTCGTTTCCCTTATCGTATTTTTTTAACTGTCCTGCCAATTTTAGCGCAAAAGCAGTCACGTCGGCATCGGGTCTGATTTTAAGGTAGGTGTGGTAATTGTTGCTGTTCCAATTGTAACTCCATTTGTCATTCAGTTCAAAATAAATAAAGGGCAACAACACATCATATTGAAGATGCGAACGGGCCGGCGTGTTTTCAATGATACCCGTCAAACGAACCGGTCGTTCCCGATTGTATTGAATGGTTTTTCCTAAAACAGACTGAGAGCGCCAGTCTTTGCCAAAAAAACGTTCGGCCACGGCTTCACTGATCACGACTTCATCGGGCGAAGATAAAACGGTTTGGGGGTTACCTTTTAAAAGCTTGACTCCAAAAAAGGATAAAAAAGAAGCATCGGTCACCCGCATAGCTTCAGGCTCGACGGCCGTTTGTCCGTATTGGAGCAGTCCGGGCCATGCTCCGATGCGGACCGTTTCGGTGATTTCAGGAAAATCATTTTTGAGCGCGGGGGCCAGCGGGCCGGGCGTAACGGCAATCTCATAAAGACCGTCCGCTTGTTTTTGCCTCTCAGTTATCCGAAAGGTATGTTCAAGTTGCGGCACGGCACGGTCGTATTGATATTCATCCCATACATACAGGCCAATAGCCATACAACAGACCAAACCGATGGCCAGTCCGGTGATGTTAATGAGAGAGAACGTGCGGTGTTTCAGAAGGTTACGAACGGCGATTTTGAAATAATTCTGTAACATACTCGGGCTGTATAGATATGTTGTCGGATACGGACTTTTGGGACGTTTTATGTAGCGAGGTTGAAAAAAGCCCGACACATCGCGCCAATAACACCACCGGGCGCGTTGTAAACCGACTCGTTTGACTTGATACTCAAACTCTTCGTGCAAATCGCCCTGCACTTCTTCCAATAAGTGAGGAGCGCAGAACCATCGAAGGAAGCGGTCGGCTAAGCGGGGCGGTCTCGCGATTTGGGGCTTCATCTTTTTATACAGATAGTTTCAGGGGATTTGCCAAACGACTCCAAAAACCGGCGCGCACTTCCTGAATTTCCTGCAAGGTTCGCTGACCATAGGCCGTGACCGAAAAAAGGCGTTTGCGCCGTCCGCCGCGCTCGTTGGTAGGCTCGCCCATTTCCGACCTTACCATGCCTTTTTCTTCCAACCGTTGCAATGCCGAATGTACCTGATTCAGTCGAACACTTCTATCCGTTTGTTCAATGATTTCGTGCATCAACAATACACCATAGGCTTGGCCGTTTAATACGGCTACCGCGAGTAAAACGATTTCTTCAAATTCTCCCAGGTAAGTTCGTTTCATTGGATTCTATTATTTCTATTTTTGCTGAGCAAATAGTTTGCCATTGAAAAGTTGTATTGATAAATAGTTGATTGACAGTGGTTTAGTCGAGTGAGCGGTTTTTGTTGATTGTCCATAATCGGACAACTTTGTACGCTTTAGGACAACACAACGGGCTTTTTTCTTTGCGACTATTGTGAATCCTTTGCGCCCTTTGCGTGCAAAGACATTTATCCAAGGGTAAAGCTGCATGCATCCTTCCTTTTGTCAAAAAATAAATCATTGACTTATGAAACATATCACCAACTGCCTGCTTTGCGGGCTGTTACTTTCCCTCACCACACTTTCAGTACAGGCCCAAAAAATGCCCGAAGATAAAGCCGGTTGGAAATTGGGCGCTCAGTCGTATTCGTTCCGTTTATTTACATTTGCCGATGCCCTGCGCAAAATTGACAGTTGCGGCCTGAAATACGTCGAGGCTTTTCCCGGACAAACCATCGGCGGCGGCATTGAAGGAAAAATGGATTTTACGATGGATGCGGCTAAACGCCAACAAGTGAAAAAAATGATCAAAGACAAAGGCATTACCATGGTAGCCTACGGGGTAGTGGGTGCCAAAAATGAAGAAGAATGGAAAGCCTTGTTTGAATTTGCCAAAGATATGGGCGTTTTGAATATCAATTCGGAACCTACTCCTGCCCAAATGCCGTTGGTGCGTCAATTGGCCGAGCAGTACAAAATCAATGTAGCCCTGCACAATCACCCCAAACCTTCGCGCTATTGGCATCCGGATACGGTGATTGCTGCTATCGCAGGCAGCAAATACGTCGGGGCTTGTGCCGACATCGGCCATTGGGTGCGCTCCGGTCTTGACCCGGTAGAATGTCTCAAAAAATTGGACGGTCACGTCATCGGAATGCATTTCAAAGACGTAAAAAAAGATACCCCCGACGGCCGTCATCATGATGTAGTGTGGGGAACGGGCGATTGTAAAGTAGAAGCCGTTCTTTCGGAATTAAAGCGGCAGAAATTTAAAGGGCCTATCTCGGCAGAATACGAATATCATTGGGAAAACAACGGCCCGGAAATTGCCGAAAGCGCGAAAAATTTCCGCGAGATTTATAGTCGCACAAAGTAAAGTCTAAAGTCGTCGCTCGCGTCCTCGCGAGCGACGACTATTTTTGAGGCTTCCAGCCTTTCATATATTTAGGCCGGAGGCCTTATAATAGTTGTCATTCGGTAGAACCGAGCGACTGCGGCTTACTCTATCTTCAAACTCTTCACCGGATTCATCAGCGCCGCTTTGATGCTTTGGAAACTGACCGTTGTCAGGGCGATGACTGTTGCCAATGCTCCCGCCAAGGCAATCATCCACCATTCAATTTGAATATGATAGGCAAAATCCTGCAACCATTGATTCATGGCGTACCAAGCCAAAGGCGAAGCAATGAGAATGGCAATGGCTATCAATTGGAGAAAATCCTTGGAAAGTAAAGCTAAAATGCTCGTTACAGAAGCCCCCAACACTTTCCGAATCCCGATCTCTTTGGTGCGCTGCGTCATGGTAAACAGCACTAATCCGTACAGGCCAAGACCACTGATCAGAATGGCAATTCCGGCAAAAATAATGGATAATTGAAATACTAATGTTTCTGTTTCGTAGAATTTGGCCAGTTGGTCATTGAAGTATTCGTACATAAATACCTCGTTCGGATACCGCTTTTGCCATGACTGCTCGATGAATTTCAGGGTTTGTTTCGGATTTTGACCCGTAATTTTGATTCCCACTTTTTTATAACGGTCGGCTTGGGTGGTGATAAAACAGGGTTGGATTGCTTCATGAAACGAGCGCAAATGAAAATCTTTGATCACCCCAACAATGGGCAAAGCCACCGGCGACAGATAAGTTTCCATCTTACGACCCAAGATGTGCTGCGGGTCTTTGATATTGAGTTTTTTGAGTAAGGCTTCATTGACCAAATATTCCCGAATCGTGTCGCTTGGTGTAATATTACGCCCTGCTGCCAAATGCAAACCATACGTTTCCAAGTATTCCGAATCGGCGGGCCGTTCCCGAATCGGAAACGTTTCCCACGTAGATTTGCCCCCGAATTTAAAAGAGCCGCCGTTCATGACCGCCGCTGCGGGCGGGCGGTACGAGGCACTCACCGATTTGATGGAAGGAAATGCGCGCAAATCGTTTCTAAAGGCTTCAAAAGCGGTTTTAGAGGGGTCGGGTAAGTTGACCACTATGACATTGTCTTTGGTAAACCCCAAATCCGATTCGTGTAAATAACGGACTTGGTGGGAGACGACCAATGTCCCCACCAGCAATGCCTGACAAATACCTAACTGAAAAACAATAAGCAACTTTCGCAGCGATAAACTTTGCCCTGATTTAGTCAATTGACCTTTCAGGGCAGCCCACGGGCTGAAACCTGACAACACAAACGCAGGATAACCTCCTGCCAATAACGTAACAATCCCGATAAGTAATAGCCAAAAAACGATAGCCTGTGTATTAAATTGAAAAACGGAATCGCCGGACAACCATTGATTGAAAATGGGAATGCTAATCAACGTAAGAAGCAAGGCTAAAACGGCTGCCGCCGACACGATAAGGGCTGTTTCGAGCAAAAACTGAATCATGACCTGAGGTTTGGAACTGCCGAGTGTCTTGCGAATCCCTATTTCTTTGCTCCGGTTGAGTGCCTGTGCCGTTGTCATATTGATAAAATTGATACAGGCGATCAGAATCAAAAACAGACCGATGGCCCCTAACGACCAAAGTAGTGAAAGCCTAATGGTTGGACTGCCGCCAATGCGTCTGACGTCAAAATGGACATTGGCCAGCGGTTGCACATGAAACTGAAAAACAGAGGCATTTTCGCCAAAATGCTTTTTGGAAAGTGCGGGCAGTGCGGCTTCCAGTTGGGGAGCGGAAAGCGGATTTTTGAGGGTAAAATAAACGCGGTCGGTAGAATTCAACCATCCCCAATCATCGACGTTGAAATCGGGAATGAGTCTAGGTAAAGTAGTAATGGAAATGAACAGTTGAATGTCTGTATTGGTATTTTTGGATGGATCAGCCAGAACACCCGTAATTTTGGCTTCGGTCAGGTTGTTTAAATGGAGCGTTCGACCCATCGGATCCAAATTGCCAAAGTATTTTTTTGCCAATGACTGCGTAATTGCGACTGTGTTAGGCGCTCTAAGTGCTGTTTTTGGATTTCCCTGCAACCATTGATAGTCCAGAATATCAAACAGTTCTCCTTCCACAAGCGCAGTGGTATTCATCTCCAAAAAACGCGTTACAACAGATTGGCCGGGAAACGGAACACCGACCGTCAATTCACGGTTCATTTTCAGATATGCGGCCTGTTCTATTTGCGAATAGTCGCTCCGAAAGGCTTTTGCCATGGGTAAGGGGGCTTCCGGATAGTATTCCACCGAGCCGTCTTCCAAATGCAGGTCTACTACGGCGCGGTAGATACGGTCAAATTTGGGATGGTGTCGGTCGGTACGCAAGTGATAACTTATGAATAAAAAGATAAGTAATCCGCTTGCCATGCCGACCGACAGGCCAATGATATTCAGTGTGGTATATGTTGGCTTGGCGCGGAGATTTCGCAATGCGATGGTAAGGTAGTTCTTCAGCATTTCAGTAACCGGATCAAATGAAGGGGGCAAGATACTGAAGAACCCAAAGCGCATGCCGTTAAAAAATGTTAAGTAAGCACTATCATCAATCCGACTTCAGTGAATTGACCGGATTCATCAGTGCCGCCTTAATTGCCTGAAAACTGACCGTTAATAAAGTAATGGCCAAGGCTCCTGCCCCCGCCACCATAAAAATCCACCATGAAATAGCGGTATGGTAACTGTATTTCTGAATCCAGTTATTCATAAAATAATACGCAATGGGAGATGCGATAAAAAACGAGATTATTACCAACAGCACAAATTCTTTCGACAGTAACCCCCACAAGCTGGCTATACCGGCCCCCAGCACTTTTCTTATTCCGATTTCTTTGGTACGCTGCTCGGCAATAAAGGAAGCCAATCCAAACAAACCCAAGCAGGAAATAGCGACGGCGAGAATGGCAAAAAGGAAGGCTAATTTGCCGATGCGTTGTTCGGCCGTAAACTTTTTACTGTATTCTTCATCCACAAAAAAGTAGCGGAAAGGGGCTGATGGAACAAGTTTTTTCTGAATAGCCTCTATTTGGGCAAGCGCCTCTGACATAGGCAAGTTAGGGCTGATTTTTATTTGCATTTGTCCCAAAGAACGAATATTTCGTTGGAGCATATACAGCCCCATTTTCACAGGTTCGTACGGCGAATCAGCCACTAAATCTTCGATGACACCTATAATTTGCCAGCGGCGCTTGCCATCGCCTGTTGAGGTTATATACTCACCTATTGGGTTTTTCAAAGCCAGATACTTGGCCGCCGATTCATTGATGATAACAGCAGCAGTATCCATCCCAAACTCTTTCGAAAAATTACGTCCCTGTTTCATTTTCCATTGAATGGCAGCTCCAAAATCTTCGTCTGATTGGGTCACTGAAAAACCGGATTCAGCTTCGGGGTTTTTGCCTTTCCAATCAAAACCACCCCAATTGTCCCAAATGGACGTAACGGGCATATTTGAAAAAGCGACATTTGACGCTATCCCATTTCGCAGTAAATGATCTTTCATCACCAATTTACTGTTTTCAAAGTTGGGGTCGTCCATCGAAATCCTCACCAAACCGGTTCTGTCATACCCCACAGGGCGGTTTTGAGCATATTGGATTTGCTGATATACTACGATCGTACCGATAATCAACACCACCGAAACCGTAAACTGCACTACTACCAATACCTTACGTGGCAAAGAGGCATATTTGCCTAAGCGAATCGTACCTTTCAGTACTTTTACCGGTTCAAACGAAGACAAATAGAAAGCAGGGTAAAGCCCTGATAACAAAGCCGTAGTAGCCAGAAAAGCGAAGCTGATCCCCCAAAAATAGAAATTGGTAAATGGAATACTGACTTGCTTATCGGAAAGTTCATTGAACCATCCGATAGCTATCCAAACCATACCCAGCATGACGATAAATGCCAAACCTACCACCAAAAACGATTCTCCTAAAAATTGATTGACCAACTGTAATTTTATCGAACCAATCGCTTTGCGAATGCCCACTTCTTTGGCTCTTTTTTCGCTTCGGGCGGTACTCAAATTCATAAAATTGATACAGGCCAAAAGCAACACAAATATCCCCACTATACTAAACAGCCACACAAAAGTAATCCGCCCTGTGGCCGGGTATCCATCCTTGAATTCAGAATACAAATACCAGTTTTTCATGGGGTTAAGGTAAAGTGTCGCCTTGTATTTAGGAGCGAGTTCCTTAAAATTGTCAGGTGCATCTTTCAAGTAAAAATCCCTCACTGCGGCATTTGCCTGCTCCATAGTAACGTTATCGGCAGTTTGTACAAAAATGCGTTGTGAGCTGGCATCCCACCTTTCCTCATTTCTTTTTATCCAATTCTCATGGTTACGCAGATGTTCAAAATTGCCGATAAAATGGATGCCGCCCAGCGTAGAATTTAGGGGGGTATCTTCATAGACACCGCTCACTTTGCAATAAAACTTGTTGTCTAATTTTATGGCTTCACCTATGGGGTCTTTATCCCCAAAAATAGACTTAGCTGTTGATGCTGATATAATCAGACCTTGGGGATCATTTAGGCTTTCTTTGCTGCCTTTGAGCATTTTTAAAGAAAACATATCTATCACTCCGTTTTCAAAAAATTGCCCTCTCTTAATGTGATTTTCATTACCCACACCTAAGGTAGTTTCGCCCTCCCATTGTACCAATAGCACGTGCTTGAAAATATGTCCGTATTTTTCTCGTAACACCTTAGCCATCGGTTGTGGCTGGCTATTACCCTCTACCTGTTTTTGATCCAAAGGCTCTGTAACATGATTGTAAACTTGGGCAATGCGGTCGTAGTTGTTATGGTATTTATTGAACGACAATTCATCCCACACCCACAAACCAATGAGCATCGCTACGGCCATGCCCGTAGCCAAGCCAAAGATGTTGATAAAAGAATAACCTTTGTGTTTTAATAGGTTACGAAAAGCGATTTTAAAATAATTGCGTATCATAGCAGGGCTGTATGTGTAAGAGGTTGAATACTTAGAATCGGCGCGAAAACGACGCCTCAGAAAATAAGGACGACAAAAACGGATGACTTCAAAGAAATACATCCAACGGGCTTGTGGCGCCCCCAGCTCTTCGGCTTGAAATACAAACTGCTCGTGCAAATCTCCCAACAGCTCTTCGTAAAGCTCCAAAGGGAGAAATCGTTTGACCAAGGCATCAAGCCAAGTGGGTGGTTGATGAGACATCGGCTCTTTTATTCTGATTTTAAGCTCTTTACCGGATTCATCAGCGCCGCTTTAACGGCCTGAAAACTGACCGTCAATAAAGTAACGGCCAAGGCTCCGATAATGGTTACGGCAAAGATCCACCACGAGATGTCAACACGGTATTCATATTTTCGGAGCCAATCGGTCATAAAATAAGAAGCAAAAGGAATCGCAATCACGCAGGAAATAATCACCAACAGGACAAAATCTTTAGAAAGTAAGCCCCACAAATTGGGTACAGAAGCGCCCAGTACTTTGCGAATACCGATCTCTTTGGTGCGTTGCTCGGCCACAAACGACGCCAGCCCAAACAAACCCAGGCAGGAGATAAAAATCGCCAAGGCGGCAAAAATGCCCGCCAGTTGGCTGATACGTTTTTCGGCAGCAAATTTGAGCTCGTATTCCTGATCGGAGAATTTATAGTCAAAAGGGCTTCCGGGGTTGAATTTTTGAAATACTGCTTCTATTTTTTTAAGCGATTCGCCGGCGCTCAGTTGCGGATTCAGTTTGATGTTGATCACATTGGCCCAATCGTAGTTCATCATAAAAACGGTCTGGTAAACAGGCTCAAAAGGCGAACCCATGATCATGTCTTTGACTACACCCACCACCTGAAACGGCTTGCCGTTCCACTTAATGATTTTACCTACCGGATTCTTCACACCCATGTAGCGGGCTGCCGTTTCGTTGAGTACCATACCGGACGAATCAGTAGAAAATTGACGGGAAAAATCTCTTCCCTGCACAAATTGCCATCCGACCGTCTTACCGAAATCGTGTGTGACTGCCACCGTCCCGAATTGTTCTTTGAAATTGGGGTCTTTGCCTTCCCAATCAAAACCGGCGTTTTGGGAGTTTAGATTTGTAGCGGGGGCAGATGAGGTTGACATTTCGACGGCCCCTCCGCTTTTTATAAGCGCATCTCGGAGAGTATTATAGTTTTGGTACAACTCAGGGGTATTCATCGTGACTGTAATCAGCCCATTGCGGTCATACCCGATCGGGCGATCTTTGGCATATTGGATTTGACGAAGAACAATGGTCGTACCGATAATAAGCGTAATGGATACTGTGAACTGGATCACCACCAGCACTTTGCGAGGAGCGGAAGCAAAACGCCCTACCCGAAAAGTACCCTTAAGTACTTTAACAGGTTGGAAAGAGGATAAATAGAGCGAAGGATAACTTCCCGCAATCAACCCGGTAATCAGACTGAAGCCGATTCCTGACACCCAAAAGATAGGATTCGTCCATAACAGCCCCAACTTTTTATCGGCTACTTCGTTGAAAATCGGGAGCATAAGCATTACCAACAACAACGACAGCGCAAAGGCAAAGGCTACTACCAATAACGACTCACTGAAAAATTGACTGATCAACTGTGAACGAACCGAGCCAACAGCTTTTCGAATGCCTACTTCTTTGGCGCGTTTCTCAGAACGAGCCGTGGAGAGATTCATAAAATTGATGCAAGCCAAAAGCAAGACAAAAATGCCGATGATACTGAACAACCAAACGTACTGAATACGGCCGTCGGGCTGCCCCTTTTTATCCCAGCCTGTGTATAAATGCCATTGGCTCATCGGATGGAGGAACACCTCATTTTTAAAGGTGGCCATCTCCGGTACGTGCTTTATTTTAACGTTTTTGATCTTTTCAGTAATCGTCTTAAAATTCGAGTTGGGGGCAATTTGAACCAACATTTGCCAAGAGTTATTGTTCCACTCGGCATTGTCCTGTGCTCGTTTTACCCAAGACTCCGTTGACACATACAACTCCCAAGGCGCAATAAAGGTCATGTCTCTAAACTCGGTATTGTAAGGAAGGTCTTCATAAACGCCCGTCACTTTCACGTTCAGTTTATTATCAATTTTCACGATTTTGCCTATCGGGTCGGTATCCCCGAAAAGAGCCGACGCCACAGAAGCTGACAGCAAAACAGAAGAAGGGTCTTTCAGACCTTTGCGGGTACCTTTGAGCATATTTAACGAAAATACGTCAGGTGCTTCGGGGCTTAAATAATTACCCGTTTTGGTAAACTTTTTGTCGCCGTAAGCCAGAATATGCTCGTTGGTCCAGGAAGACATAATGACGTGCGTAAAATCCGTTCCGTACACAGTACGCAGTTCATTGCCCAACGGCAACGGCATGTGTCCTCCTGTTCCGAATTCGCCGTTAAATGTGGCGCTCTGCATCACTTTAGCGATTCGGTCGTAGTTTTTGTGGTATTTGTTGTAGGATAATTCATCCCACACCCACAAACCAATGAGCATCGCCACAGCCATGCCGGTGGCGAGGCCGAAAATATTGATGAAGGAATAACCTTTGTGTTTTAACAGGTTACGTAAGGCGACTTTAAAATAATTGCGTATCATAGCGGGGCTGTAAGTATAAGAAGTTGAATAATCAGAATCGGGTTGTGCTGCAAATCGGCGTTTCAGATAGTAGGGTCGGCAAAAGCGCAGCACTTCAAACCAATACAACAGACGCGCTTTTTGTTCGCCTGATTCCTCCGCTTGAAGGGCAAATTGCTCGTTCAAATCACCCAACAACTCTTCGAAAAGCTCAGGGGGCAGCAACAGAACCAGCAGTTGGTCGGCCCAACGGGGTGGAGTAGGGTTTTCCATGAGTCAAGAAAGTGAAGGGTTAGGAATTGCATCCCACAGTTCATTTCGAATTTGTCTCATCTCGGCCAAGGTGCGTTTACCCAATGCCGTAATTCGAAAAAAGCGCTTTCGGCGCCCGCCGCGTTCGGAAGTGGCTCCTCCCAATTCGGATACGACAAAGCCTTTTTCTTCCAAACGATACAACGCAATATGTACTCCGCTCAGGCTGATAAGCCGGTTGTTGGTACGTTGCTTCAGTTCCGCCGCAATCGTCACGCCGTAGGCCGTGCCTTCCAACACGGCAACGGAGAGTAAAACCAGTTCTTCAAATTCGCCTAAATAGGACCGACCCATGTTCAGATGCTGTGATTTTCTATTTAATTATTATTTGCTAAACAAATAGTATGCCATCGCTAAAATGGGCTGCAAATAAGGGAAGAAGACACTTCAGATGTCCGAAATCGTACAACTGCCGTCCGTTGACGAACAACGACCAAGATCGGACAAGTAGGTAAAAAAATAAACCCTGTCAAGTTTTTGCTGCTTGACAGGGCATTTTACTTCAGCCTTTTACCTTTTTACTTCTACCGCTCAATTATTCGGTTTTCAAACTCCTCACCGGATTCATCAGGGCGGCTTTGATGGCCTGAAAACTGACGGTCAGCAACGCGATCAGGATAGAGCCTAAGCCTGCGGCGGCAAATATCCACCAGGATAGTTCGGTGCGGTAATCGTACTTTTGAAGCCAATCATTCAGTAAGTAATAGGCAATGGGAGCGGCGATAAAGCAAGAAATCAGGACCAGTAGCACAAAATCTTTGGAAAGCATTTGCCAAAGACCCGTTACGGTAGCCCCTAACACTTTTCGGATACCGATTTCTTTGGTGCGTTGCTCGGCCACAAAAGAGGCCAATCCAAACAAGCCAAGGCAGGAAATAAAAATGGCCAAAATGGCAAAGAAGGCGGATAATTTACCGATACGCTCTTCATCGCTGAACTTACGACCGTATACCTGATCAACAAATTGGTATTCAAACGGAGCGTCGGGGTTATATTTTTTGAATACGCCGGCTACTTTATCAAGCGCCTCATGGGTAGCCAATGCAGGAGCAAGTTTGAGGCTAATGACGGTGACGGCATTATAGTTGACGGTAAAAAAGGAAGGGCTGACCGGTTCAAAGGGAGATTGCCGAATCATGTTTTTAACCACACCGATCACTTTATAGGCTTTTCCATTGTAATTGATCATTTCGCCGATGGGGTGCGTAAAGCCCATGAGTTGTAGGGCCGTTTCGTTGATAATGATGGCGGACGAATCCGTGGAAAAATCTTTGGAAAAATCACGTCCCTGCAACACTTTCCAACCTACCGTTTGGCCGTAATCATGGGTTATTTGGTTGGAATTGAGCAATGGCTGGGTGTCCGGGGATTTACCTTTCCAGAAAACATTGGTGGTACCTCCGTACTGACTTGTAATCGACCCGCCTGATTCCGAAAACCCGGCCACTGCGCCGGTATTGAGCAAGTCGTTGCGCATGGCTTCATAATGTCCGTAGAGTTCGGGCGTATTCATGTTGATTTCGATCAATCGGCTTTGTTCGTAACCTGCCGGGCGATTCTTGGCGTGTTGGATTTGTCTGAAAACGGTAATGATGCCGATCATTAATGTGATGGAAACCGTAAATTGAAATACCACCAATACCTTGCGGGGAACGGAAGCGAAGCGAGACACTTTAAAGGTTCCTTTCAGCACTTTAAGGGGTTGAAAAGAGGAGAGATAGAGCGCCGGATAGCTGCCGGCAATCAAGCCGGTGAGTAAACTGAACCCAAGTCCAAAGAGCCAAAAGAAGGGGTTTGACCATAAAATAGCCACCCTTTTATCCGCGATTTCATTGAAAAAAGGTAAGGCGAGTTGGGTAAAGATCAGAGCCAGTACAAAAGCAATGAGGGTAATGACCAGCGATTCGCTCAAAAACTGAAAAATTAACTGCCCGCGAATGGAACCGATCGCTTTGCGGATGCCCACCTCTTTGGCGCGTTTTTCGGAGCGGGCGGTACTCAGGTTCATGAAATTGATGCAGGCCAGCAACAACACAAATACCCCGATACTGCCGAAAAGCCAAACGAAATAAACGATTCCACCGGCATTTTTGCCGTCTTTAAAATCAGTGTACAGGTGCCATTGGCTCATCGGATGCAGGAAAAAGGCAGGCTTGTATTTGGGCGGGTCTGCCCTTTTCATGCGGATATCTTTTATCTTAGCCGAAACGGATTCTACGTTAGGTCCTTCCTTTAATTGAGCAAACAGCTGAAAGGAGTTTTCGTCCCACTGGTCGGATGCTCTTTTGGCGTAATTATCGTTAGCGACAAACAACTCCCACGGAGCCAAAAAAAGCACCTCCCGGAAGGCACTGTTGTAAGGCATATCTTCATAGACACCGGTTACTTTCACATCTGTTTTATTGCCCATTCGTATGATTTTATTCAGGGGGTTTTCGTTCCCGAAAAAGGCTTTGGCCGTAGATTCAGCAAGTAAAATAGAGTGAATGTCGTTTAACCCGTCATGGTTGCCGGCCAGCATTTTAAAGGACATCATATCGATAAAGTCCGGCTGAACGTAATTGCCGCTTTTGGTCAATTTTTTATCGCCCGCCGCCAGAATCACGTCGCGGGTATAGGTAGAAACGCTGGTGGCCTGAAAATCGGGGTAGTGAGCGCGAAGCTCTTCCGCCATCGGAATAGGTACGGAATTGTAGGAAGAAATGGTGCCGTCAAAATTGACAAATTGCCACACTTGGGCAATGCGGTCGTAGTTTTTGTGACTTTTATTGAACGACAGTTCATCCCATACCCATAAGCCAATAAGCATGGCCACGGCCATACCGGTAGCTAAGCCGAAAATGTTGATGAATGAGTAGCCTTTGTGTTTCAAAAGGTTGCGCAGAGTGATTTTAAAATAATTGCGTATCATGGTCGGGCTGTATAAATAAGTGGTTGGAAATTCATTGGGTTTACGTTTGATATTTGACCAACGGATGTAGGTCAGCGCATCGCGCCAATAGCGTTGACGGGCTCTGTCTTGTCCTAGCCGTTTGACTCGTAAGGCGTAGCGCTCGTGCAAATCGCCAAAGATTTCCTCCCGCAAATGCGGGGCGATCAGGCGTTGGAGCAGTTTGTCAATCAGTGGTTTCATGGCTTTGGGAGGTGAAAGTGCAAAGTGTAGAGGTGAAATTGGAAAGATTACAATACTTTACACTTTCACCTTTACACGCTTTCTTATTCCGTTTTTAAACTCTTGACCGGGTTCATTAAGGCGGCTTTGATGGCTTGGTAGCTGATTGTCAGCAGGGCAATGACGACAGCGGAAAGTCCGGCCAAAAGAAATACCCACCATTCGACGCTGATGTGGTAAGCAAACTCTTCTAACCATTGCCGGGTGGCCCACCACGCTAACGGAAAAGCAATGCCGTTGGCGATCAGCACCAATTTCAGAAAATCTTTGGAAAGCAACGCAGTCAGGTTAAATACACTTGCCCCCAATACTTTACGAACGCCGATTTCTTTGATGCGTTGTTCCGCGGTGTAGGTGGCTAAGCCAAACAAGCCCAAACAGGCAATGAAGATCGTTGCCATTGCTGCCCAGATCAACATGCTTTCACGACGTTGGTCCTCGGCGTAAAAAAGTGCCAATTGCTCATCTAAAAAATGGTACTCCAACAAATGGGACGGATCAATTTTGGTCAAAGTCTCGTTCATTTTAGCCAAGGTGGTCGGGATATCATTGCCGGTAATTCTCGATGTAAAGTAGTCAATCGAATGCACCGGGTTGTTTTGGTAGGCCAATACCATCGGAGCGATTTTTTCGCGCAGTGACTGAAAATGAAAATCTTTCACAATGCCTACAACGCGCGCACGGAACGTTTGTCGGTTGTTAAGCGGGCCATAACTTCCTCCCATAGACCGCTCCGGGATTTCGATTAACTGTTCTGCTGCTTCGCTGATATTCAATGATTTAGCAGCTGTTTCATTCAACAGTACAGAAGTAGAATCTCCCGTTCCGGTGAAATTGCGGCCATTGATAACTTTTATTTCAAACGTGGCCGCAAAGTGTTCATCTACCCCCAGCAGGTAAGATATCTTGTGTTCATCTGTATTTCCTTCCGTACCTATCTTGACGGTCGGAATGTTTTTCCACTCGCCCGGTACGCGGGTCGTGACAGCTACATTCTTAACAGTCGGAATTTTACTGAATTCGTTTTTGATGGTTTGGGCGTTTTTCCGCACCTCTCCCGAATTAATGTCAACTACCAATAACAACTCTTTGTCAAATCCTAAGTCCTTATTGCTGACGTATTGAATCTGTTGAAATAAAACAATGGTTCCGATGATCATTACGACGGAAATCGTAAACTGAAAAACCACTAACCCTTTTCGTAACGACATATCCCCTTTATTGTGAAGTTTAAGGTTTTTCAACAACGAAAGCGGGCTGAAGCGTGATAATAAAAAGGCGGGATAACTGCCGGACAGCAGCGCCGTCAGCAAAACGGCGGTGAGCGTGTAAAGCCAAATGCGATAGTCGGAATGTAAACCCAAGGATAGCTGCTTTTGGGTGAAAGCGTTGAATGAGGGCAACAAGAGATTGACCAAAAGAACGGAAAGTGTAAAGGAAAGCAGTGTTACCAGCAAGGATTCAAACAAAAACTGATTGATCAAATGACTGCGAAAGGCCCCGTTGGCTTTCCGGACGCCGATTTCTTTGGATCGATTGGAGGCGCGTGCCGTTGTCAGATTCATGTAATTGATGCAGGCAATCAACAAAACGAAGAGGGCCACTGCCGCGAAAATCTTGATGTACAAAATACTGCTCTGCCCGGCAGCTTCGCCGGCAATATGCCCGGAATGCAAATGCATGTCCGTCAGCGGTTGTAGGGTATAATCGGTCGTGGTGCCTGCCTCCGGTTTGAAATTAGCCCGGATCAACGAGTTGATCTTCGTTCCGACGGCTTCAGGTCGGGCGTTTTCTTTTAACAACGCATATACTATATATTGATGCGACGACCAATCGGAGGCATTAAATTTCTGAAAATCAGCATCGTCATTAAACGTACTTTCTGATAAAAGTGATCCGAAATCAAAACTCGAATTGCTTGGATGGTTTTTAATGACAGCCGTGATTTTGAGCGGTTTGTCCGAAAAATCGAACTTGAGTGTTTTGCCGACTGCCTCGGTATTATTAAATAGTTTTTTGGCGATAGCTTCCGTGATCACAATGGAATTCGGCTCTTTTAAGGCGGTTCGATTTTCGCCGGCAATGGTCTCAAAATCAAAAACTTTCATAAAGTTCTCATCAGCCACAGTGATGGGTAAATGAAATTTACTTTTGGTTTCGGGATTGGCTAAATTATCCCTGCCGAATTCGGTGATACGTGCAGTGTTTTCTACTTCGGGAATACTTTTCTTCGACTCTTCGGCTAATTTATAGCTTACGGCGGCAATGGTGAGGTCGTCGGTTTTGGTCTTTTTATGCTCAATGACTCGATAGATACGGGAGGCATTACGGTGCAATTGGTCAAAGGTTAATTCGTCAAATAAATACAACCCAATGAGGAGAAAACAGGTAATGCCAAACGTCAGACCGGCTACGTTGAGGGCCGTATATAACTTATGACGTGTCAGGGTTCGCAAGGCGATTTTGAAATAATTGCGTATCATAGTCGGGCTGTATAAATAAGAGGTTGGAAATTCATTGGGTTTACGTTTGATGTTTGACCAACGGACGTAAGTCAGCGCATCGCGCCAATAGCGTTGACGGGCTCTGACTTGGCTGAGTCGTTTGACTCGTAGGGCATAGCGCTCGTGCAAATCGCCAAAGATTTCCTCCCGCAAATGGGGGGCGATCAGACGCCGGAGCAGTTTGTCAATCAGTGGTTTCATGGCTTTGGGAGGTGAAAGTGCAAAGATTATAATACTTTACACTTTCACCTTTACACGCTTTCTTATTCCGTTTTCAAACTCTTCACCGGGTTCATTAGGGCGGCTTTGATGGCTTGGTAACTGACTGTAAGTAAAGCGATTCCGATGGCTGATATGCCTGACAAGGCAAACATCCACCACTGTAAGTCAATATGATATGCGTATTCTGTCAGCCATGTTTTGGTAGCATACCAAGCGATCGGGAAAGCAATGGCAATAGCGATCAGCACCAATTTGATAAAATCTGTGGAAAGAAGAGTGACCAAGTTAGTGACCGAGGCACCTAATACTTTTCGCACGCCGATCTCTTTGGTTCTTTGCTCGGCAGTGTAGGTGGCCAAGCCAAACAGACCTAAACAGGCAATGAAAATTGTTGCTGCGGCTACCCAAATCAGCAGGCTTTGACGGCGGTGGTCTTCAATATAAAAAAGAGCCAGTTGTTCATCCAAAAAATGGTATTCAAACGGATCATCTTTATCTGCCTGTACCATTACGGCTTTGAGTTTATCTAATGTACTCTGAATGTCTTTTGCTTCAATTCTTGCCGTATAATAATCAACGTCTTGAATCGGATTTTGAATATAGGCCAGCACCAACGGCTCTATTTTTGTGTGTAATGATTGGAAATGAAAATCTTTCACAATGCCGATGACACGGGGTTTAAAAGGGGTATTCAAAGTGCCGAACGATCCTCCGCTTGCTACCGAAGGAATATCAATCACCTGACCCGAAGGTTCTGTGATATGGAGCATTTTTGCGGCAGTTTCGTTGATAATCACATGAACGGAATCCTGCGGATTATCAAAATTCCGGCCTTGTAAGAGCTGAACGTCAAAGGTTTTCATAAAATCTTTGTCTGCACCAAAATAGTAAGCAAAGCTATGGTCGTCGTTGTCTCCTTCTTTTTTTACTTTCACCGTTCGATACGTTTTCCATTCTCCCGGTACTCTCGACGAGCCTGAAACGCTTTTTACGGTAGGGATTTTGGCCATTTCTGCTTTTATGACCTCAAATTTTGCTCGTGCTGTGCGTGTATTTACATCAATCACCACCATAAGCTCCTTGTTGAAACCCAAATTTGTGGTGTTCAAAAACTGAACCTGTTTAAAAAGTACGATTGTACCCACAAGCATAATGGTAGAAATGGTAAACTGAAACACGATTAATCCTTTTCGTAAATTCAAACTGTCTGAGTTGTTGATTTTCATTCCTTTCAGCAATAAGACAGGTTTGAAACCCGATAACAAAAGCGCCGGATAAGAGCCTGATAAAACCCCGATTAAGAGCGTAGCCGCAAGGGTAATGAGCCAGATCCGATAGTCTGTGGTGAAGCCCAGCGAGAGCTGTTTGTTAGTAAAAGTGTTTAACACCGGCAAAATCACATTGACCATGACGACAGCCAATAGAAAAGAGATACTTGTGATAAGCAATGCTTCAAACAGAAACTGATAGATCAAATTGCTTCTGACTGCTCCGATTGACTTACGAACGCCGATTTCTTTCGAACGATTGGAGGCCCGAGCCGTGGCCAAATTCATGTAATTGATACCGGCAATAAGCAGCACAAAAAGGGCGATAAAAGAAAATATTTTGATATACAAAGGGTTACCTTGCGGTATGGCTTCCACATTCGAATTGCGGGCACCGTCTGTAATATTTTCGGATTGTAAATGTAACTCTTTGAGCGGCTGTAAACTGAACGAAAAAGTGGTACCCGGGTCAGGTTTGAAATGATCATTGATCAATTTTTTCAATTTACCGGCTACGATTTCAGGATTAGCCGTAGGTTTGAGCAGAGTATAAACCGTAAAGTTATTGGATAGCCAGTCGTTTGCTGCAAATTGCTGTCGGAATGACTCACTGAAGGAAGCCTCGGAAAGAAGGTTATTAAAGTCAAAACTTGAATTGCGAGGATGATTTTTGAATACACCGGTAATTTTGAGCGGCCGGTCTTTCATGAAACCATATTCCAACGTTTTACCCACAACTTGCGTATTACCGAATAGCCGCATCGCCAATTCTTCATTGATAATGATAGAATTAGGCTCCAGTAAAGCCGTTTTTACATTACCTGAAAGAAACGGGAAATCGAAAATCTCTAAAAAGTTTTGGTTAGCTACGGTAACGGTTTCCTGAAAATTGACCGGGTTGTCAGGGTTGACCAAATTGGCCCGACCCATGCGCATCATGCGCATGGTATTTTCAATTTCCCCAATGGTTTTTTTGGACTCTTCTGCCAATTTATAGCCGGCACCTGCAATGACGCTCTCTTCACCTTTGACATTTTTGTGTTCAATGACTCGGTAGATTCGGTCAACTTTACTGTGTTGCCGGTCAAAGGTCAACTCATCAAATACATAAAGGCCAATAAGAAAAAAGCAGGTAAGACCGAACGTAAGACCGGCAATGTTAAGTGCCGAATAAAGTTTGTTCTGAACTAAATTGCGATAGGCAATTTTTAAATAGTTACGTAACATAAGCGGGCTGTAGGTGTAAGTGGTTGGAAATTCATTGGGTTTACGTTTGATGTTTGACCAACGGACGTAAGTCAGCGCATCGCGCCAATAGCGTTGACGGGCTCTGACTTGGCCGAGTCGTTTGACTCGTAGGGCATAGCGCTCGTGCAAATCGCCAAAGATTTCCTCCCGCAAATGCGGGGCGATCAGTCGATAAATCATCTTATCGGGCCATTGGGGCGGAAGCGGCTTTACGGGTTTGGGGCTCATAGAAAAATAGTTTAGCTCCATTTTAAAGTCACTTGCGGTACAATACGGTCCCAGAGATTATTCCGTACCTGTCGTACTTCATTCAATACCCGACCGCCTAAGGCCGTCACCGTAAACATCCGTTTGCGGCGACCGCCCCGTTCGGCCGTAGCTTCACCTAAAAGAGAGGTGACGTAGCCTTTTTGTTCGAGCCGTTGCAAAGCGGCATGAACAGCACCGGTACTGACGGTCTGTTTGGTTTCCTGTTCCAGTTCTTCGGCTATGG
This sequence comes from Spirosomataceae bacterium, assembly GCA_046329125.1. Taxonomy (GTDB): domain Bacteria; phylum Bacteroidota; class Bacteroidia; order Cytophagales; family Spirosomataceae; genus Runella. The sequence continues at coordinate 72,224 of JAXLVD010000017.1, forward strand.
ATACGGAATATGCCTTGGGAGCAAGTACTGCTACCGTTAAAAGGACTACTTCTTCAAATTCACCTAAATCACTCCGTCGCATGGATAAAGGGTTGGTTAAGCGCTGATTTTATTATATCTATTTCTGTATATAAAATACTTTGCCGGAAAATTGAATCGGCGATTTGAAGTAGAAATCGCCGATTTTGGGAAAATCTGAAAAATAGAATTGTCCAAAAACGGACAGGTTTCGTACGATGGTGGACGAAGGCGAAAAAAGGTTGAAGGGTAGAGTGTAAATGAATTGGTTTACAAAGTTGTACCTATCGTTTTAACCCCTATCTCCGTCCCTTGCGGTCCGCCGCCGCGGCCCCTTTCAGGAGAAAGGGAGCTGCAAGAAGTCCCTCCACTGAAAGGGGAGGGATTTAGGGTGGGGTTGTGTATAACCTAACAAACCAATTCATGTAAAGGTTAAGGGGAGATTGTAAAGACAGTGGAACGAATATCGGTTAATCTTTTTTACACTCTCATTACAACCTTGCCTCTTTTCACTCTACCCTACTCCGTTTTCAGGGACTCTACCGGATTGCTTAAGGCGGCTTTGATGGCTTGAAAACTGACCGAAAACAACGCAATACCTAAAGCAAAGGCAGACGCCAAGCCCAAATACCACCATTTGACCTCGACACGGTACGCAAATGTTTGCAGGAGCTTTTGGCCCAGCCAATAAGAGATGGGGAGACCAATGAGCAGGGCAATTCCGACCAGCTTTAAAAAATCTCCCGAAAGCATGGCCGCAATGCTGCTGACGCTCGCGCCCAATACTTTACGAATGCCGATCTCTTTGGTGCGTTGTTTGGCGACGAGCGAGATCAGCCCAAAAATACCCGCACACGCGATCAAAATAGCAAGGATGGTCACAAAGCCGGTCATGCGCCAGATGTTGTCAATGGCTTGATACGACTTGGCCACTTCGTCGCTGAGATAAAAATGTCCCAAGGCTCTGCGTGACGGGATTTTTTTAAAACGTTTTTCCATGCTGCTTATCAGCGCTTTCCCTTTTGATTCATCCGTCAAACGAACGGTTAAAAAGTTGCTGAGTTGTTGTTTGCCGGCGTACCAGTGTAAAAGCGGTTCCACTTCGTCTTTAAGGCTTTGATAATGGAAGTTTTTGGTCACACCGATGACCGTATAAATTGTGTTGTCGTTGTTTTGGCGTAAGCGTTTGCCCACACCGGCAGTCCAGCCGAAGGACTTCATGGCGGCTTCATTGATGATCACGGAATGATTGACCGAATCGGGGGAGTTGTCGGAGAAGCCTCGGCCTTCAAGAAAGGGGATTTTGTACGTTTCAAAATAATTTTCAGTGGCACTTACGTGGCGCAGAATTATCTTTTTTGCTTCGTTGCCTTCCGGAAAATAGTTATTAAAGTTTTGCCAATACCGTATGGGTGTAATTTCAGAAACGGCAAAAGATACCACATTCGGATTTTGTCGAAGTTCGTTCAGAATGACTTGGCCTTCCGAAACCGCCGCATTTTCGTTACGGTAAGCTAAGTCGGTATTGAAAATCAGCACATTGTTTTTATCATACCCAACATCGGCAGTTTTCATAAAATGGATCTGCTGCCGTAAGCCGATTGTGCCGACAATTAAAATAACTGCCAACGCAAATTGTAACACGATCAGGCTGTTTTGGCGCATACGTCCCCGGCGCGGATCGGTTGAAATTTTCCCTTTTACGGCATCAGTAGTTTTCAGTCGCATCAGATAATATGCAGGGTAGGTGCCGGCTATCAGTGCAACGAACAATGAAATACCGAACACGATGAGTATAGTGGGGTAATCGTTGGCAAATGAAATATCCAACTGCATGTGCCCGTCGCGCAGTTGATTAAACGAAGGAATCAGATAATAGACTGCAAAAAATACCGACAGCAACGATGAAACCGCCATAACAATGCCTGACTCTGTCCAAAATTGATTCAAAATGATGCGTTTTGTGGCCCCAACTACCTGTTTTACGGCTACTTCCCTGATACGCGGTAAGGCCGAAGCCATGTTGAGATTGACCAAATTGATACTGATGATCAGCAACAAAAAAACAGCAATGGCAATAGCCCCGTAAATAAGACCGATAAATGTCGGGTTTTGGTCGTGAATGAAGTTTTTAAACAAACTCAGGTGTATGACCTGCTTTTGGGATTCGGGTGAAAAATGGGTTTTGACCAATTGGGGCAGTTTTGCTTCCAGTGCCTCTTTGTTGGCACCCTTTTTCAGTAACACGAAAACCGACGCGAAAGTATTGTACCAGTCAGCCCCTTCCTGAAATTTGGGGTTAGCCGTAAGGAAGGCGGCAGGCATCAGTACCTCAAATTGTTGCGACGAATTGGCGGGAATTTTGGCTAATACTCCTGAGATTTTGAATGGGAGTGTGTCGTCTAAGGTGACTGTTTTGCCGACGGGATCCATATCGCCGAACAGATTATACGCTATTTTTTCGCTGATTACTAACGAATTGCGCCCTTTAAGAGCCGTGGCAGCATTGCCGTATTTGAGCGGAAAACTAAACACCTCAAAAAAGGTGGAATCTGCAAAAACAGTGCTTTCCTGAACATCTTTTGTCCCATAATGAATCCAAGGCCAATACCATGTCTGAATATGCGTACCGGTTTCAATTTCAGGATAATCTTTCCGCAGTTGGTCTAAAATCGGATAAACCGTGTGGCTGTGTTTACGACCGTTGGATTCCGTCTGAACGTAGTAAAGTCGATCTCCGTTTTGATGAAATTCGTCAAAGGTGAGGCATTTTTGAGCAAAAAGCACTAAGACGACCACGCAGGCCATCCCTACCGACATGCCCAACAGATTGATACCCGTAAAGAGGCGATTTTTCCAAAGATTTCGGAGTGCGATTTTGAAATAATTGACGAGCATGAGAGTGATTAGTAAGGTTTGGATTTTTAACCGCACACTTTATGCCACCCTACAACGGGTTTGATTTCTAAGAGGTTACGGATTGGTAGGCGGAGAGGGTGTCCATTTTCGGACAGTTACTGTTCGGAGGTGAACACGGCACAAAACTACGGTACTCATGGCCGGTAACTGAATTCGGATTGGTTCATCAATTTTCCGTCAACGAATGTTTTTAGGGTCAGCGGAAAATCCCATTGGGCATCGTAGGTGTATTCATAACTCCAAACATTGACCTTGTTACCGGCTGCATCTTTACCAAAATTGGCAGTGGCGTTGTTAGGGCTTCCCCAACTTGGGTTCGTAAACGGAAGCGGTAATTGTTGAAACGGATTGTAATGCGTATCATATTCCCAATACGAAGTTGCCCACTGTGTTACGTTTCCGCGAGTATCATAGTCGTAGGTATTGGCCAACACTTCGCGACGGTCAGGGGCAAACGTCTGACTTTTGGTTCTGTTGCCCGCTGTTGAATAAGTATGCAAGGTATAAGACAGGATTTGTTTGCCGTCGGCGGCATAATGTAATTCTTTTACGGGAAGGGAAGGTTGGGGGCCGTATTCATAACCGGTCAATGCCTGTAGGGTAAGCGGCTTACCGGGCACAGGCCATGAACTCAGATACAGCGGATGGGAAGACCAAAACTCTTCTCGTATCACTTGCGCTCCGACATAAGTATAACGCCTTGATTCCCAAATGTTTTTGCCGTCGTCAAAGTATTTTCTGATTTCAATCGGCTTATTTTCAGCATTATAAATAAATTCTGTTTGCCGCTTGCCGTTTACCTTGATTTCACTGATCACAGGCGGTTTACCAAGCCTGTCTTGCAAAACAGACTTGTCTTTACATCCCACCAAACAAACACAAAGCGCCGGGAGGCTATAAATGATTTTCATAAGACCGTATCCTTTCTCAACAGACGCCTTAGAGCGGTAAAAAGTTGGAAAAGAAGATAAAGGAAACCGGAAAAACGGAACACAGAGAATGACCTCCGTGTTCCGTTTTTCCGGTTTCCGCTCCTCCGATATTACTCCGATTTCAACGACTTTACGGGATTGCCGAGCGCTGCTTTGACAGATTGAAAACTGACCGTTAAAAAGGCAATCAGGATGGACAAAACGGCTGCTATTACAAACGTCCACGCGCTGATGTCGATGCGGTAAGGGTAATTTTGCAACCATTCTTTGATGGCATAATAAGCGGCCGGAAAGGCAAAAATAAAGGAGAAACTGACCAATTTCAGAAAATCAGTTGAAAGCAGGGTGGTGATACTCGCTACCGAAGCGCCCAGTACTTTGCGAATGCCGATCTCTTTCGTGCGTCGTTCGGCCGAAAGCGTAGCCAATCCAAACAGGCCGATGCAGGAGATAAAGATGGTCAAAATGGCACCAAACAGCATGATCTGCTTCCATTTAGCTTCCGACTCATACTGTTTCCGGTTTACTTCATCCATAAACTTGTATTCGTAAGGAGTGATCGGAAATAGTTTTTTATAGGTTTTTTCAATATGCCCTAAACTTGCCGTGGCGGTGCCGGGTTTGATTTTAATGAAAGCCCTACCGTAACCGTTACCGGGTTTCATAGTAAACAATTGCGGATTGATCTCTAAGTTTAATGACTCAAAATGATAGTTTTTTACCACACCGATAACCGTGTATTTCTCGCCGTCGTTGTACCAGAAATCAACGACTTGCCCCAATGGATTTTTCCATCCCGCTTTTTTGACAAACGCTTCGTTGACCAGTACCGATTTGGTAGAATCCGTTGGAAAGTCAGCCGAAAAATTGCGCCCTTTAATGATAGGGATTTGTAACAGCGGGAAATAGGTCGCATCTACAGTTTCGTAGGCGAATGATTGTTGGGTATCACCGTTTACTTTGGCTACGGTGCCCCACATGCCGCCGTTTTTTGGGGCTACATCTACAATATGCGGGCTTTTCAATAATTCTTCTTTTAACAGCTTGGCCTCATTACGACTCATCTGCGACTTATTGATGGTGATTACGTTTTTGTCACTGTACCCTAAGTCTTTATGAGTGAGATAATTGAACTGAGAATAGATGGTCAGCGTAGCAATGATCAAAAAAGAGGCCAACGAAAATTGGAGAACCACCAAACTTTTTTGGAGGTAGTTTTTACCCGAAAGATTAAAGCGACTGTACAGGGTCTGCACCGGATTATAATTGGAGAGAACTAAAGCAGGATAAAAGCCTGCCAATAGACCGGTAATAAGGAATAAGCCGACGTAGCCAATCACCAACTTAACATCAAACAGATAAGAGAAAGACAAGGCTTTGTTGGAAAGCTCATTGAAAGTAGGCAAAACCAATTGCAGCAAAGCCAGCGCAAAAGCGAATGCGGCAAAACACAAAATAAAGGACTCTCCCAAAAATTGAAAGATCAATTGCCCTCGGCCGCCGCCGACCACTTTACGTACGCCGATTTCTTTGGCCCGTTTCAGCGAGCGCGCTACGGTTAAGTTTACAAAATTGATGCAGGCAATCAGGAGGATAAATAGCGCGATACCCGATAAAATGTAAGAAAACATGGGATTACTGCCGTCTTGCAATCCGTTTTGAGCCGGATATTCTTTGCTTAGGTGCATCTCCGTAAAAGGCTGTAATGCATAGACGACTTTGTTTTTCTCTCCGTATTTTTCAGCTACCATCTTGATGGTTTCCTTCGCATCTTTTTGGTAGATGCGGTTCATGGTCGCTTCTACTTTTTTCAGGTCGGCGTTGGGTTGCAGCACCACAAACGTATTCTGGAAGATGTTGAACCAGTTTTCGTTACGCCCCATTTCCTGCGCGCTGACCACATTGGGAAAAAGCACCTCAAACTTAATGGATGAATTTTGAGGACATTTCTTGGCAATACCTGTTACTTTATAAGGTTCAAATTGCGTAGATTCTCCGTAGGAGTCTTTAAAATAGATCGTTTTGCCCAATGCATTGGCAGTACCGAATTGCTTTTCGGCCAGTTCTTCCGAAATCACCACCGATTTGGGCTCTTTCAGGGCTGTTTTCGGGTCGCCTTGGAGCAATGGAAAGGAGAATACGGAGAAGAAGCTGCTGTCGGCGACAAATGATTCTTGGCTGATGATCTCCGTTCCTCGTTTCATATCGTTGTGATGTCCTTTATAGCGAACAAAGGCCTGTATTTCAGGAACTCCTGCGCTGAACTTAGGTCCCTGAAAATGTCCTGTATTGCCTTGTTTCTGCTCAACAATGCCCGCAGGGGTAATGGAAGTGCTCGTTATCCGATAAATGTTGGGGTTATTGGCGTGAAATTGATCATAACTGACCTCATCTTTGGTATAAAGCATGATCAGCATGGCAGCGGCCAAGCCGATGCTCAGCCCAATGACATTGATGGCTGAATACACCTTATTATGGGCTAAGGTGCGGAGGGTGATGGTTAGATAATTACGAAACATAACTGTAAATAGGATAGAAGTTTGATGATATTCCTGTTTTCGTTGACGACGTTTTACAAAAGGGGGTAATACCGATAGGACATTGAGCAGATAACGCCAAGTTGCCTGTCGTTTACCGGCTCGTTCATACCAATAAGTGTACAACTCCTCTAAGTCACCTTCTACTTCTTCGAGAGTTTCTTCAGGATGCAGCCAAACCAACAAGCGGCGGACCCAGCGAGGCGGAGGCAGATTCGGCAGGTTCATATTCCGCTGAGTTGAAGTTTGGTCGGAGGCATCAACTGCCAAAGTTCCTGACGCAACTGTTGAATTTCCTGCAGTGCCCGATTGCCCAAGGCCGTCACCTCAAACATACGCTTCCGACGGCCACCGCGCTCGTTGGTAGCCCCTCCGAGTTTTGAGTTCACAAACCCTTTTTCTTCCAGACGGATCAGGGTATTATGTACCGTACCGAAGGTGACGATCCGACCCGTATGTTCTTCCAGTGCCTGACTCACCGTAACGCCGTAGGCCTCGCCGTCGAGTATAGCTACCATGAGTAAAACAACTTCTTCAAATTCACCTAAGTAGGTTCGACGCATTGGGTTTGAGTATTATTAGTTTCTATTTTATCGTACAAATAGTTTGCCGGTCAATAAAAACGGCCTCCAAATGAACTTGGAGGCCGTTTTTGCTAATGATCAATGCGTTTCGGTGTCCGCAAACGGACAAACGCTGTTCGGCGATGGACAGATCGGTCGATAAGGTGGAAAGGGCAAAGGTTAACTTTCTGCTTTTGTTTTTACACTTTTACCTTTGCACTTTACACGTTTCCTTATTCGGTTTTCAAACTTTTGACCGGATTCATCAAAGCCGCTTTAATCGCTTGAAAGCTGACCGTAATTAAGGTGATGCTAACGGCTAAGAGGGTCGTACCCACAAAAATCCACCGGGAAATTTCGGTATGATAGGTATATTTTTGGAGCCATTGCTGTAAGAAATAATAGCCAAGCGGGGCAGCAATCACGCACGAAATGAGCACTAAAATCACAAAGTCAAAAGAAAGCAATTGCCAAAGGCTTGTCACCGACGCTCCCAATACTTTGCGAATCCCGATTTCTTTCGTACGTTGCTCGGCCACAAAAGAGGCCAAACCGAAAATGCCCAAACAACTGATAAAAATGGCTAATCCGGAAAAGAAGCCCGCCAACTTTCCGATACGCACTTCGTTGTCAAATTTTCGGTTATAATCTTCATCCACAAATCGGTATTCAAAAGGTTGCGAAGGGTTGAATTTTTTGAAAACGGTTTCAATTTTGCTCAGGGCGTCGGAGGCACTGAGCGAAGGATTGATTTTTAGTATGGTAAAAACCCCGGCATAGTTGGCCAATGTGAAAACACAGGGTTTGATCTCCTGATAAGGCGATTGGATTACCATGTTTTTCACGACTCCGATGATTTTGAAGGGAGCACCGTACCATTTAATGGTCTCCCCAACGGGATCGTTCAGGCCCATAAATTTTACGGCAGCCTCATTCAGAATCAAACTTGCAGAATCAGAAATGAATTGGCGTGAAAAATCGCGCCCCTCCCGAAAGGACCAACCGATGGTTTTTCCGTAATCGTGCGAAATATCAACGACCGAAAAGTCAATAGACAGGTTAGGATCTTTGCCTTTCCAGTCGAACGTACTGCTGCTCGACCATGTTTCGGTCGGCAAGGTACCCGACTCTGCCATCTCGGTAATGGTTCCTGTTTTAATAAGTTCATTCCTGACGGCATCAAAATGGTTATGTATTTCGGAAGTCATCATCGGCACAACCAATAATCTGTTGGTGTCATACCCGATAGGGCGATCTTTGGCAAACTGGATTTGACGAAAAACAATGATTGTACCGATGATGAGCGTCACCGAAACGGTAAACTGAACGACGACCAGTGTTTTACGCGGCACGGCGGCCCATCGTCCCAAACGAAAGGTCCCCTTTAGGATTTTGACCGGTTGGAACGAAGAAAGGTAAAATGCCGGATAACTTCCCGCCACCAAACCCGTAAGCAGGCTAAACCCAAGGCAAAGCGACCAAAACGCCGGGTGGGCCCACGGAATAAATACCTGTTTGTCGGCTACTTCGTTAAAAGCAGGCAAAAGTAATTGGGCTAAGAGCAGTGAAACGGCCAAGGAGCAAAGCACCATTAACAACGACTCAAAAAAGAATTGATAGATCAACTGCGCTCGAACAGAGCCGACGGCTTTGCGGATACCTACTTCTTTGGCGCGTTTTTCGGAGCGAGCCGTACTCAGGTTCATAAAATTGATGCAGGCCAACAACAACACAAACACGCCGATAATCCCGAATAGCCATACGTATTGAATTTTACCGCCCGCATTGACTCCGTTTTTGAACTCGGAATATAAATGCCATTGGCTCATCGGATGCAGCAACAGCGCCGGTTTTTTCTTCGCCAGTTCCTTACCGACCCGGTTAAGTTTAGCATCTTTGATTTTGTAAGAAACCTTGTCAAAATCGGCTTTATCGGTTAGTTGGACGTACGTAACGAACGCGTTGGGACGCCAAGGGTCGGCGGCGGTGCGCACCCATTCATTATTGTTGTAATAGAGTTGCCAAGGAGCCATAAAGGTCACATCGCTGAGGGAAGTATTATGCGGAAAATCTTCATAAACCCCCGTCACTTTTACGTCGATTTTGTTGTCTATTTTGACGATCTTATCCAACGGATCTTCCTCTTCAAAGAGGGCTTTGGCCACCGATGCTGCCAAAAGAATGGAAGCGGGTTCTTTCAAACCGTCGCGGGTGCCTTTCAGCATTTTCAGGGAGAGCATTTCCGTAATTTGCGGCTCGAAGTAACGCCCCCGCTTCGTAAATTTTCGCTCGCCGTGGGTCAGCAGGTGGTCCCCGTCTTCGCGCGATAAAACCACGTACTTGAAGTTATCGCCGTAGTCTTTACGAAGGACTTCCGCCAGCGGGAAAGGGGTAGTATTCCACGTTTGTACCTCTCCGTTGTTAGTCACATTCTGTTTGACCTGCGCAATGCGGTCGTAATGGGAATAGTATTTGTCGAAGGATACTTCATCCCATAACCAGAGTCCGATCAGCAGCGCGACGGTCATCCCGGCCGACAGCCCGGCCATGTTAATGAAGGAGTACACCTTGTTTTTAGCAAGGTTGCGAAAAGCGATTTTAAAATAATTGCGTAGCATAATCAGGCTGTATAAAGGAGTGGTTGGATACTCAGAAGGTATTCTTTTTAAGGCAAACGGACGAATAAAACTCAGCACATTCCATACATAGTTTCGTCGGGCGATTTTCTCTCCGTAAAGCATCGCTTGTCGCTGAAAGCGCTCATGCAAATCTCCTTGTACTTCTTCTATTAAGTGAGGAGCGCAGAAAGATTCCAATAAGCGGTCAGCCCAACGGGGCGGTCGGATACTTTGTCGATTCATAGTAAGGAGCAAATAAGCAAGAGGCAAATCGGCAAGTGGTTAAGTGGGCAAGCAACAGTTCGGCAATTGTTTGTACTTGTCTTTTGCTGATTTGCTTTTTGCCTTTTACAAGCTTTTCTTTTACCGTTATTCTGTTCTCAAACTCTTCACCGGATTGGCTAAGGCAGCTTTGATGGCTTGATAGCTCACCGTCAACAGGGCAATGAGCGTAGCCGAGAGACCCGCTGCTAAAAATATCCACCATTCAACCTCAATGTGATAGGCAAAATTCAGTAGCCATTCGTTCATAGCCCACCACGCCACGGGCAGGGAAATTACCGTAGCCGCCGCAATCAATTTGATAAAATCAGTAGAAAGCATGGTGATAATGCTGACCACGGTTGCTCCCAGTACTTTTCGGATACCGATCTCTTTGGTGCGTTGCTGTGCCGTATGGATCACTAATCCGAGCAATCCTAAGCAGGCAACCAAAATCGCCAAGCCCGTAAAGATTTCTAAGACGTTGAGCTGTTTGAGGTCTTTTTTATAGAATTGTCGAAAATGATCATCCAAAAAGAAGTAATCAAACGGATTTTTTTGGTCGTAGATTTTCCAGTTTCGTTCCAGAAAGGTCAATGTACCGGGAATTTGGTCGGTGCGGATTTTCAGAGTAGCATACAGCGGGTTGCGTTTCAGAAACATTGCCAACGGTTTGATTTCCGAATGGGCCGAGTTGACGTGGAAATCTTTCACTACTCCTACGATTTCTCCCTTGAGCTCGCCGATCAGTTCCAACTTTTTACCGACGGCTTCTTTCCACCCTAAAAAGCGAACGAAAGCTTCATTGACAACGATTTTATTGGAATCGGTTTTAAAACGTTCGTTGAAGGTGCGTCCTTCGTGTACTTTGATGTTATAAGTGTCAAAAAACTGATAATCCACATTAAGTACCTGCGAGGTCAGGGCTTCACTTTCCAAATGCCCTTCGGGGATAATGCCGTAGCCGGGCATGCCCTGCCCGGGTACTCGGTTGGAAAAGGTCAGGTGGGTTATGGACGGATAAGCACGGATGTCGTTCGTAAAAGCCTGTATTTGCTTTTCAACATCGGTGTCTGTGATGCGCAGTACCAAGAGTTGATCTTTGTCAAACCCCGGATTTTTAGTGAGCAAAAAATGGGTTTGCTGACTGACGATCATCGTACCGGCAATCAGTAAAATAGAAAGCGTAAATTGTACCACCACCAAACTTTTGCGCAAAAATGCCCCCCCCTTATTTTTCAACGTACTCTTGAAGGTGTCCGTTGCCTGAAAATCGGTCAGGTGGAGGGCCGGGTATAAACCGGCTAAAACGGCTACCGTCAAAATCAATAAAATCGGCCAAACCAAGAGTCGTTTGTCGGGAATTAAAGTAAGCCGGGTTTCGGTCAAATGATTGAAATAGGGCAAAGCCAGGCGAGTGAGCAAAACGGCCAAACAGGCAGCAAGCAGACAGGTAAGCAACGATTCGGAAAAATATTGTCGGAGCAATTGCCGACTCATAGCGCCCAATACTTTTCGCATTCCTACTTCTTTAGCACGTTGCAAGGACCCGGCCGTAGAAAGATTGATAAAGTTGAAACAGGCAATGAGTAATATAAAAAAAGCAATAATGGCCAAAGCATATACCGTTTGGCGCTTACTGAGTTGCATTTCACTTTGCTGAACAACCTCCGAATTGAGATGGATGTCGCTAAGCGCCTGCAAATAAGGGAAATAGTTGTTTTTTCGCTCAGGCAGATACTTGGTAAAAAGTGCCGGATTGAGTTTGGCTTCCAAGGCTTTGATGGGAGTATCTTCCCGCACCAATACGTAGGTAAAAAGCACTTGTGTGATCCAATTGTTCATCCACCCAAAAGCATTGGCCGTAGCTGTAGAGGTAGTGGTTGACCAGGAGATCAACATTTTAAATTTCAGATGAGAATTTTCCGGGCTGTTTTTGGCCACACCCGTCACTTTAACGGGAATATTGTAAAGGGTAATGAGCGTTTTACCGATCGGCGATTCATTCCCAAACAGGGCATGTGCTGTTTCTTCGGTTACTACCGCGGTATAAGGCTCGGTTAAAACCGTTTTTCGGTCTCCCTGCACCAACGGAAAATCAAAGATCTCAAAAAAAGCGGCATCGGCATACACCACATCGCTGATTTTCAAATGGGTGTTTTGATAACTGACCAACATGTCGTTGAACCACGGCCGGACTCGCACGGCCTTTTCGATCTCGGGATAGTCGGCCGTCAGGGCGGGGGCCATTGCTCCCGGGGTAATAGCGTGCAGTTCCGTGTTTTTTCCCGCCTCCGTCACCGTTTTATTTACCCGGTAGATTCGGTGGGCTTTGGAGTGAAATTGATCGAACGACCATTCAAAATGGACGTACAACAAAATAGTCATGCAACAGGCCAACCCAATGGCCAAGCCGCCGATGTTAATGGCTGAAAAAACACGGTTTTTAGCCAAATGGCGGAAAGCGATTTTAAGATTATTCCGGATCATACCAAGGCTGTAAAAAGGAGTTGAAGGATAGGTTTCGGGTAAACGTTTCAAAGCAAAAGGGCGAATAAAACTCAACACATTCCATACATATTGCCGCCGGGCGATTCTTTCCCCGTAAAGCGCTGCCTGCCGCTGAAATCGCTCATGCAAATCCCCTTGCACCTCTTCCAAAAGATGAGGAGCGCAGAACCATTCAAGTAGTTTTTCAGCGAAGCGAGGCGGTGTTTTCATAGTGCATTTCTTGCAACCTTACAGACGCATAGGACACAGCGTCTTATTGAGTTTCGCTCCTTTTTTTTAGAGTTTCGTTATCTTATGTGAACTATGTATCTATGTGGTTGCATCTATTCCGACTTCAACGACTTTACCGGATTGACCAAAGCCGCCCGAATGGATTGGTAGCTGACCGTCAGCAAGGTAATGGCCAACGCCCCCACGCCGGATACCGCAAAGATCCACCAAGAAATTTCGGTGTGATATTTATAATCCTGTAACCAATCACTCAGGAAATAATAAGCAATCGGCCCCGCAATCAGACACGAAATAACGACCAGTACAATAAAATCTTTGGACATCAATCCCCACAGATTGAACACCGAAGCACCCAACACTTTGCGTACGCCTATCTCTTTGGTGCGTTGTTCGGCCACAAAAGAGGCCAATCCGAACAGCCCCAAACAAGAGATAAAAACGGCTAACAACGCAAATACTCCCGCCAGTTTTCCGATACGTTCTTCGGAGGTGAATTTCTTGCCGAACTCTTCATCCGCAAATTTGTAGTCGAAAGGGGCAGCAGGAATGTGCTTTTTAAAGGTAGCCTCAATATCTGCAATGGATTGACCCGCACTCTTGGCCGGATTGAGTTTGATTGTTATCCAATTGACATTCTCATAATCCATAAGGTAAACGGTCTGTTTCACCGGCTCATAGGGAGATTGCATCAGCATATCCTTGATAATACCTACGATGGTAAAATATTCGGCTCCCTTGCCTTTCCCCCATTGTACAACGGTTCCCAACGGGTTTTTCAGTCCCATGAATTTGACCGCCGCTTCGTTGATCACAATGGCCGCTGTGTCGGTCGAAAAATTGCGCGAAAAATCCCGCCCTTCTTTGAACTGCCAACCGACCGTTTTCCCAAAATCGTGGGTGACCCAAATCGTAGCAAACTCCGCTTGCAGGCTTGGATCTTTGCCCTTCCAGTCAAAACCTCCGTTGTTGGACCAAACGCCCGTGAGCGGACTGGAAGACTCCGTCATTTCGAGAATGGCTCCTTTGTTTTTGAGTTCAGTGCGCAGTAAATCGTATTTTCCGTAAAAATCAGGTGACATCATCTGAATCATAATCAGGCCGTTTTTATCGTAGCCGATGGGACGATCTTTGGTATGCTGAATCTGACGATAGACAATGATGGTACCGATAATGAGCGTTACCGAAACGGTAAATTGAATGACCACCAACACCTGACGGGGAACGGACGCAAAGCGACCTGCCCGAAAGGTACCTTTCAACACTTTGACAGGATTGAAGGAAGAAAGATACAAGGCCGGATAGCTCCCCGCCAACAGACCGGTCAGTCCGATGAAGCCGCCGCTGATGAGCCAAAAAGCAGGTTCTGCCCAAGGAAATGAAATCTTTTTGTCAGTCACTTCATTAAACCAAGGTAACAGGGCTAACGTGAAGATCACCGCTCCGGCAAAAGCGAAAAGTACCACTAAGAAAGATTCACTGAAAAACTGATTGATCAACTGTGCCCGAATCGAGCCGACGGCTTTGCGAATCCCTACTTCTTTGGCACGTTTTTCGCTGCGGGCTGTACTCAAATTCATGAAATTGATGCAGGCCAACAGCAATACAAAGGCCCCGACAATGGCAAATAACCACACGTATTGAACAAAACCGCCCGTTTTTACCCCTTCGTCCCAATTAGAACGTAAGTGCCAATCGCTCATGGGGTGCAGGAAAATTTCGGCCTTGAACTTTTTCTCTTCGGCGTCAACTTTATCCCATTTCACCTTCTTGATTTTGGCGCTCAGTTTTTCCATGTCGGCATGTTCCGCAATTTGCGCAAACAATTGGAAGGAATTGTTTCCCCATTGGTTTTCATCCAACGCCCGTTGTACCCATTTTTGGGAAGAAACGTACAGTTTCCACGGAGCAATGAAATTCAACTCCCGAAATCGGGTATTAAAAGGCAGGTCCTCATACACTCCGGTTACTTTTACATCCAGTTTGTTATCAATTCGCATCATTTTACCCATCGGATCAGCCGTTCCGAAAAGGGTTTTGGCGGTAGAGGCGGAGAGTAAAATGGAATTCAGTTCTTTCAAACCGTCATAGTCTCCCTTCAACATCTTCAGCGACAACATTTTAGGGATATCTATGTCCATGTAGTTGCCGGAGCGGGTGATTTTTGTTTCACCATAAGTGAGAATCCGATCACCTTCCCAAGTGGCCATGGCAAGATGCTTGAAATCAGTTCCGTATTTGTTGCGGAGTTCCGTGACCAAAGGCATCGGAATCGAGCTTTCGGTTCCTTTGTGCCCATTGAACGTTTGGTGCTGCATGACCTGCGCGAGTCGGTCATAGTGCTGATGGTACTTATCGTACGACAATTCATCATGGATCCATAGACCGATCATCATCGCTACGGCCATACCTACGGCTAAGCCGCCGATATTAATGAATGAATAGACTTTGTTTTTGGCGAGATTGCGTAAGGCGATTTTAAAATAGTTTCGTAACATAAGAGGGCTGTATAAATAAGTGGATGGATAAATGGAGGATTGTCTTTTTAAGGTAAACGGACGAATAAAACTCAGTACATTCCACACATAGTGCCGTCGGGCGATTTTCTCCCCGAAAAGCAAAGTTTGCCGTTGAAAACGCTCGTGCAGGTCCCCTTGTATTTCTTCTAATAGGTGAGAGGCACAAAACAATTCTAACAAACGATCGGCCCAACGGGGCGGCAATGATACTTTTTGCATAAGATTGATAATTTGAGGCGTGTATGTTTACATGCCGAAGGCCGGTAAGGACTGCGGCGAAATCGAGTCCCAAAGCCGATTGCGTTGCTCACGTACTTCCTGTAAGGTGCGACTGCCCAAGACCGTGACACTGAACAAGCGCTTACGGCGCCCGCCGCGCTCGGCAGTAGCCTCGCCCATGTGGGAGGAAAGCATTCCTTTTTCTTCTAATCGGTGCAGGGCGGCATGTACGGCACTGATGCTGACAGTACGTCCCGTTTGGCGGTCAAGTTCATCGGTAATCGCTACTCCGTAGGCTCCCTGCCCAAGAACGGCTACGGTCAAGAGTACAATTTCTTCAAATTCGCCCAGGTAAGTTCGTTTCATAAAAAAATATATATTTAACATTTGTAGAACAAATCCTTTGCCGGGTAACAGAAAACGCATTTATAAGCCGATAGAGGACATTGTTGGAAGAAATATTGTCCGAAATCGTACACTGTCTGTCCGGAACTGTACAGGAAACAGGCGTAAGAACCAGGCTGCCGGAACGATATTTTTTTCTGTATTTTTCATTGGGATATTCCCCAAAGTGAGTAAAAGAAATAAGTGTCCGTTTGCGTTTACCAATGGGCGGAAAGAGGCAGAAGAGCAATAAGAAAACAAACAAAAGCAGCAGATTTATGGCGGATAAACACACTCCTCAGCAGCGCAGTTACAATATGTCACAGGTGCGGAGCAAAAATACCAAACCCGAATTGATGGTGCGTAAGTTTCTGTTTGCTCAGGGGTTTCGTTTCCGGTTGCATGATAAAAAATTACCCGGAAAACCGGACATTGTGTTGCCGAAATATAAAACGGCGGTTTTTGTCCACGGGTGCTTTTTTCACGGCCATGAGGGATGCCGCTACGCTACCATTCCGGAAACAAGGGCAGAATGGTGGGCAGAAAAAATAAACAGTAACCGCCGCCGAGATCTGGAAAACTGCGCTAAGTTGCAGGCGACCGGTTGGAAAATCATTACGATTTACGGCTGCGAGCTGAAACCGTCCAATTATGCCTCTACGCTTCTGAAATTGGAACAAAATCTTCGATCACAGCCGGAATAAGTATTAACGCAAAAATGATTTTAGTAGATTTTAGGTTGATTTATAGTGCTTAATTTGCTCATTTACTTAATTTCCTTCTCATAGAATCTACAATTCACTTCCGGCTCTTTCAATCCGATTGCCGAAATTCTTTTTGTCGAAGAATGCAACATCTTTAACGGGCATGTGTCATTAATTTGAAAATGCAGGTTGAGTGCCGATAGTGCTAATCCCTGTCATTCGAATCAGGAACATGAAAACAATGATACAGCCTATAATTTCAGGAACAAGCCGGTGGTATTGGGCTCTTGCCGTCGGTTTCCTGTGCAGTCTGTCGGCGCCCGTTCGAGCCGAAGTCTACAAGATCGAAAAAAAGAAGTCAGTCATTAAAGTATATGATGTTACTTCTAAAAACAATTTGCTCATAGATAATCAATTCGGGCAGGTTAAAGTGAATCTGTGGGATAAAAATGAAATTCGCGTAGATATCAGGATTACAGCCAATTCGGATACCGATGACCGCGCGCAGCATTATCTGAACGGCGTTGATATTGAAGATAAGCAGGAAGGAGGGCAAATCAGTATTCGTACTATTATCAATAAAGATGAAAGAATGAATCGAAATGCCGGAAACAGCAAAGAAAGAAACTTTGTGCATATTGATTATGCGGTTTTTATGCCCAAGAATACCCCTTTGAACGTAAAGAATCGCTTTGGAGTGATTACTATTCCCGTTTTTAAGGCTCCTTTGATGGTAGAATCCGAGCACGGCAGCTTTATTGCCACTGATTTGTCGGGAAGCAAAAATGATATTGACGTTGCTTTCGGTAAAGCCGATATTCAGCAACTACTGAACGGTAACGTAGCGATTGCTTATTCGGGCGGACGCATCGGCACCTTAAAAGGCTCAAGCAAGATCAAACTCAGCTTTTCGGGCGGTTTTCGGTTTGAGCAACTCAAAGAATTGGCGGAAGATGTAGCTATTGAAGCGGTTCATTCGGCCGTAGTCATTCCTACCGAAAACAACGACTGTCATTTTGATGTGACGGTGGTTTATGCCGGATTTAAGTATCCCAACGATCGAAACGTAACTTTCACGCAAAATGACGATAACCGGCCCGAAGCAGCGCAACGGTACATTTCCCGAACGGCTAAGCAGTACATTGGTAAATTTGGGAAAGGCAACGGTACCAAAGTAAAGATCGTATCGAAATACGGGGAAGTAACCCTGCGATAACCTATTTCAGCTGCTGAAAGAAAAAGCCTCCTGAGACAAAACGATTCGGGAGGCTTTTTTTATAGGTCAATTACTGCCGCGGGGCGAATTCCTAATTTTTTATTCCTAATTCTTTTTCGATGGCCTCTACCATTCGTTTGCGCTCGGCTTCTGATTTATCACCGGCATTGACCGTACGCTCATAGATCACTTCTTCACCGTCTTTGTTAAATCGATACCGCATAAAGAGCTGCCCTGTACCCGAATTATAGTTTACTTCTTTGCTCACGGGTTTTTCTCCTTCCAAATCTATCGGTTTGTGAATTCTGCGTAATGATTCGTCAGAATATTCAATGGGTGGGGTTGGCGGCACGGGTGGGACAGGGGGTGTCGGTGGTATCGGAGGAGTGGAAGGAGTTGGCGGTACGGGCGGGACCGGTGGTGTGGGCGGAGTCGGCGGCACGGGTGGAACCGGCGGCACAGGCATCTCAAGACCCAAAGAATCCAAAATATGGGCACGCAGTTCTTTTCGCTCGGTTTTACTCAAATGAGCAACATCATACGTGCGGTTGAAGTCAATTGCGCGCCCGTCAATAGTACCGTGAATGCTGATAGACATGGTTTTGCCGTCGTCATTGGTACTGCTGCTGATCGAACGATGTTGGGCAACAGCCAACGAACCGGTAAAGGCTAAACTGAGAAGGACAATCGTTTTCATCTTGCTGTACGGATGGTTGTAGGGATTGATTTATTTGATTGATAGTAAGATTTTATTCTGTTTTCAATGATTTTACCGGGTTCATTAAGGCGGCTTTGACAGACTGATAACCCACCGTCAGGAAAGCGATGAATAAAGCCAACGCGCCGGCTAATAAAAATACCCACCATTCAATCGTGATGCGATAGGCAAAATCCTGCAGCCATTTATCCATCCCATAATAGGCGATCGGACCGGCAATAATGACGGCGATGAGGACTGATTTAAGAAAGTCTGCCGTCAGTAATACAGTGATACCGGACAGGTTTGCTCCCAACACTTTCCGAATCCCGATTTCTTTGGTACGTTGTTCCGTCGCAAACGAGGTCAGCCCATAGAGTCCTAAACAGGCGATCAAGACCGAAATGACAGAAAAATAAAAGAAAATTTTGCTGAAGCGAGCTTCTGCCATGTATTGTTCCCCTAATTTTTTGTCCACAAAATCGTATTGACAATAAGCATTCGGAAAGAAGCGCTTCCATTCTTTTTCAATAAAGGCAATGGTTTCCGGCGTCTTTGTCCTATCTATTTTCAGAATGATCCGTGAAAAATTCCCGTCGCGCAGTACCATCGCCAAAGGCTCAACCTTATGTTGTAAAGAAGTAAAATGGAAATCACTGACGATACCGATCACCTTGCCGTTTCTATCGCTCATCGTAAACGGTTTTCCGAGGGCATCTTCGGGCTTTCCCCAGCCGAAGGCTTTCACAGCGGCCTCGTTCAGTATATAATTTTGAGTGGAGTCCGTGGGAATATCGTTCGGAAAGTTCAAAGAAAAATTTCGGCCCGCTGCTACTTTCATTCCTAACGTACGAATGAAATCATAGTCCACTTTGAGGCGGTAGATATTGGATCGGATAGGTTTACCGGTTTTATCCATGGTCGTCATGCCGTTGTTTCCCATACTTCCGACCAGAATACTGTTGCTTGTGGTAATATTTTTGATCGACGGGTTTTCAAGCAACTGATGTTTGAAGGACTCAAATTTTTGAATTACCTCAATTTCACCGTTGACTTTTAAATTCAGCAAGGCTTCTTTGTCATATCCCAAATTTTTGTTTTTGATGAAGGTCATCTGAGAATGAATGACCACAATACCGATCATTAAAATAACCGTAATGGTAAACTGTAACACTACCAACGATTTGCGCAGCCAAATTCCCTTTGAAGAGGAAGCAAAAACACCTTTCAGGACAGCAACGGGCTGATAAGAGGAAATAAAAAAAGCAGGATAAATACCGGACAGAACGCCAAGACCGATGCTGCTGATGAGCAAGAAGGCCAATAACCCGGGAGCGTCGAAAAGGGATATATTTTTGTCCGTAATTTGGTAAAAAACAGGTTGAAGCCCTTGACACATGACAATGGCAAGGGCCAATGAAATAAGCGATAACAAAACGGCTTCGGCCAAATATTGATTGATTAATTGGTTTTTGGTCGCTCCCACTACTTTTTTAATTCCTACTTCTTTGGCTCTTTTTACGGAACGGGCCGTGGCCAAATTCACGTAATTGATACCCGCAATGAGCAAAATAAACAGCCCCACAGTCCCGAAAACAGAAAGATTGTTCCTGCTGCCGGTTGGGCTGAGTTCATAGCGAACGTTCGATTTCAGGTGAATGTCCGTCAACGGCATCAGCGAAAATTCGGCCATGGGTTTAGTACCGCCGAAAGCGCGTACCAAAGGCATCAGGTGTTTTTGGTAAAATTGGGGTAGCTTTTTTTCAAAATTTCGGTAATTCATCCCCTCTTTTAACAAAATATACGTGTAAAAGCTGTTGTTGTCCCAAGCAGCTTCCGACAAATAGGTGGCTTTGTCAGAAGCAATGAGGCTTTCGAACGACACCAAAAAATTAAAGGTAAAATGAGCATTTTTGGGTGGGTCGGGCATAATACCCGTAACTCGGTAATCCATTCCTTTGCCGTCGGGGTCATACACCATGATATGTAAAGATTGACCGATAGGGTTTTCGTTGGCAAAATATTTTTTAGCCATACTTTCGGTCAAAACCACTGTATAAGGTTCCTTGAGGGCTGTTTGGGGATTGCCTGCGGTCAGTTTATAGCTGAAGACATCAAAAAAAGCAGGTTCCGTAGCCAAAACCCCGTCTTCATCAAACATCAGGTTTCCTTTTTTGATAACGCAGCCGTTGGGGTCAAAGCGTACAAAATTTTCAACTTCGGGATAATCGGCTTTCAATGTAGGGCCCATCGGTACCGCCGAACAGGCGTGTTCAAACGATTCGTTGTCGCTCAATACCTTTCCTGAAACCCGGAAGATACGCTCAGACTTTTCATTAAATCGATCATAGCTCCATTCATCGGCTATCCACAGCGAAATAAAGGCAAAGGAAGACAAACCGATGGCCAGGCCAAAGATATTGATAAAGGAGTAGCCCTTATTTTTTAAGAGACTTCTGCCGATAATTTTTAAATAATTGCGTATCATACATTCAGAAAATAGGAGGATAAAATGTCCGAATGACGGATGAGAGATAGGGTTGGCTTATTCCGTTTTTAAGCTTTTGCTCGGATTCATCAAGGCCGCTTTAATCGCCTGAAAACTCACCGTAAATAAGGTAATGAAGAGGGCCCCGATCGCTGCGGCTACAAATATCCACCAAGAAATCTCAATACGGTAATCGTATCCCTTGAGCCAATCATTGAGGTAGTAATAGGCAATAGGAGTAGCGATCAGGCAGGAAAGCAGGACCAAGCCCACAAAATCTTTGGACAATAAGCCCCAAAGATTAGAAACCGAAGCTCCCAATACTTTTCGGATACCAATCTCTTTAGTTCGTTGCTCAGCAGTAAAGCTTGCCATACCGAAAAGCCCTAAACACGAGATAAAAATGGCCAAGACGGCAAAATAGAGAGACAATTTGCCGATGCGTTCTTCGGCCTTGAATTTGTTGCCGTATTGTTGATCCACAAACTCATATTCAAAAGGCACATTAGACACGTATTTTTTCCAAATTTGCTCTAACTTGGCCATAGATTGGCTCGGACTTTTGGCGGGATTCAGTTTGGTGGTAATATTGAAACGATTGCTGTCTCTGCCCAAATGATACAGTGAGGGTCGGACAGGATAAAAAGGCGACTCCTGCATAATATCGCTCACAACGCCGATGATCGTATAGGGCTTGTCGTTCCATTTCAAAACTTTACCGACGGGCGTGTTTTTAAACCCTAAAAATCCAACCATGGCTTCATTGATGATAAATGCAGCAGAATCGGAGGCAAAATCCCGCGAGAAGTCCCGCCCTTGAATGATTTTCCACCCTACGGTTTTGCCCCATTCGGGCGTAACGTTGCTGTTAGGAAAATCGACGGCTAAGTTGGGATCTTTGCCTTCCCAATCGAAACCGCCGTTGGTATTCCACACGCCCGTCAGCGGACTGTTAGAAGAGGTTATTTCTTCAATGACTCCGGCTGATTTCAGTTCGGTGCGGAAAGCGTCAAAATGCTCCCGGATCTCTTTTTCCATACCCATATTGACTAAACCGTTTCGGCTGTAGCCGATGGGGCGGTTTTTCGCGTGTTGAATTTGCTGAAACACGACAATGGTGCCGATAATCAGGATGACAGAAACCGTAAATTGGATCGTAACCAGTGCTTGACGAGGTATAGCTGCCCACTTACCTACTCTGAAGGTGCCTTTCAGTACTTTGAGCGGTTGGAAAGAAGACAAATAAAAGGCCGGATAGCTGCCCGCCAACAAGCCCGTGATGGTGATAAAGGATAAGCTTATTATCCAAAAAAGCGGGCCTGTCCAAGGAATTTCGATTTTTTTATCAGCTACTTCATTAAACAACGGCAACAATAACATTACCAACAGGATAGATAACGTAAAGGCAAAAAAGACGACCAAATAGGATTCGGCAAAGAACTGATTGATCAATTGTGTCCGTACGGAACCGATTGCCTTTCGGATGCCTACTTCTTTAGCCCGTTTTTCGGAACGGGCGGTGGCCAAGTTCATGAAATTGATACAAGCTAAGAGCAAGACAAACAAACCGATGATACCGAACATCCAAACGTATTTGATCTGTCCGCCTATATTCTCGCCGTTTTTGAATTCATTGTAAAGCTGCCATTTACTCATCGGATGCAGAAATACTACCCATTTGTATTTGGCTTCTTCCTTACCCACATTATTCAGCTTTGTATTCTTGATTCTTTTTGAAGCGTCTTCCATCGTCACATTGTCGGCAATTTGGGCAAAGGTTTGGCTGAAATTGCTGCCCCAAGGGTTCTGCATTTTGGTGGCCCAAGGGTTATCAATCAGCCAAAGTGACCAAGGCATGATGACTTTCAGGTCATGAAAGGAAGTGTTATAAGGCAAATCTTCATAAACACCTGTTACTTTAACATCGTACGATCGGTTGATTTTCAGGGTTTTACCTAAGGGGTCTTGGTTGCCGAAAAAAGATTCAGCCACCGATTGTGAAAGCATAATAGAGTAGGGGTCTTTCAAACCGGCGTGGGTTCCTCGCAACATTTTGAGGCTTAGCATGGCCGGGCCGTCGGGTTCAAAGTAAATTCCGCTTTTGCTCACATGCGTATCTCCTAACGACAATACATACGTGCCTTGCCACGAAGCCTGCACAATGTATTTGAACGGTCCGTCGCTACGGTTGCTCCCGTATTTTTCCCGAATCTCCGGCCCCATCAGTGCCGGGTTCGATTGTTGGGTTTCGACTTTACCATTGAAGGTAGCATGCTGCATTACCTGCGCAATGCGGTCATAGTTTTGGTGGTATTTATCGTAACTTAATTCATCGTGCATCCATAGTCCGATCAGCATAGCTACTGCCATACCGACCGCCAAACCGCCGATGTTGATGAAACTGTACATTTTATTTTTGAGAAGATTTCTCCAAGCGATTTTTAAGTAGTTGCGTATCATGGGTTTTTATAGGAAAAAAGGAATAAGGAGTTGTGGAACACGAAGAATGGAAAAAGGAACACACATTCTCCTAATGTCATTCTGTTTTCAATGATTTTACCGGATTCATCAGGGCTGCTTTTATACTGTGCAAACTGACGGTTAACAAGGCAATCAGCAGAGTAAGGATTCCTGCCACCGCAAACACCCACCAAGTGATCTCAATCCGATAAGCAAAACCGGCAAGCCATTGATTCATGGCGTACCAAGCCACCGGTGAAGCAATGACCACGGCAATCACCACAAGCTTTAAAAAATCTTTAGATAAAAGTGCGGTAATGCTTAAAACGGACGCCCCCAGTACTTTCCGAATACCGATTTCTTTAGTACGAATTTCGGTAGTAAAGGTGACCAAACTGAATAGTCCCACACAGGCTACTAAGATGGTTAGGAAGGCAAACGCATTAAACAACTGCATCATCAGCCGGTCTTTGCGGTATTGCTCATCAAAAACCGTATCTAAAAAATGATACTCAAACGGAAAATCCGGATAATGACTTTGCCAAGTTGCTTTGACCATCGGCAATTGCTCCGGTATCATTTTCAGCATCAGACTGTTGGGCGGGAAATGAGTATAGACCATCACTAAAGGTTCTACGGCATTGTGAAGAGAGTGATAATTGAAATCTTTCACTACGCCGATTACTTGCCCTTTACGGCCAAACCCTTCAATGGGTTGACTTATGGGGTTTTTCCAACCACTCATCTTTACAAAAGCTTCATTGACCAAAAACGCCGCATTTTTGTCAGAGACATTAGTGGGCGAAAGATTGCGCCCCGTAGCCAATTTCATGCCCAACAGCGGAATAAATCGGTCGTCAATAAAGGCAAAACGGGTCATCAATTCCCGCTTCTTTCCGTTGCCGGAAAACAAAACATTACCCATCGCATCGGGTTCCAATCCTGAACCAACGGTTATGTCTGAGATCTCACTGCGCTGCCGTAACGAATTAGCCAAGGCAATACCTCTCGTTCGGGCCAATGAATCAACCGGCAATGACACCACTAACACCTGATTTTTGTCAAATCCTAAATAGTGTTTTTGCAGAAAATTCATTTGTCGATAAATAACCAACACGCCCACAATCATACCGGCTGTCAGTACAAACTGAAAGGTGGTGATGACTTGTCGTAATCCGAGCGCGCGGCCGTTTCGGCTGATTGCACCACGAAGCACTTCCATAGGGCGAAAGCCGGATAGGACAAAAGCCGGATAGGCTCCTCCCAATAAAGTAGTAATGAGCAGTCCCATACCGGACAATACTCCGGTTTCATTCCCTGAAATTTGCAGATGGATTCCCAATCCGGTGTTTAATACAGGGAGTGAAATCTCTACTAACAAGAGACTGATGACGACTGAAAAAAAGCTGATAAGGAGCGATTCAAACAAAAATTGTCCTATAAGTTGAACACGTTGGGCGCCGGTTGCTTTACGAACCCCTACTTCTTTCGCCCGTTCGGTAGCTCGGGCCGTAAGCAGGCTGATATAATTGAGTAAGGCAACTGCCAATACAAACAGACCCAAAAACAGAAACAAATAGCCGTATTGCCTGTTGCCTTTAGGCGTATCTTCGATATTTCCCTGACTGTAATGAACATCGGCAAGCATTTCGCTTTTAAACTCAAGCGAATAATCTTCCTCTCCTGCTTTTTTGAATTCAGGTTGGATGGTTTGCCGACTGAATTTATTCAGTTTTTGCAGCAATACCGGTAAGTTAGGTGTTTGATAAAAAAGTGCAAACGTGTATACAGACGCCAAATCGCCTAACCAAGTTGTTGGCTTTGAAAAATCGTAAGACAATAAGACGTTGATTTTCAGGTCAGTATTGGAAGGTAAATCTGCAATTACGCCCGTAATTCGGTAAAATTCCTTGTTGATTTGCATAGCCGTGCCTACAATGTCTGTCTGTCCTGCATACTTTTTAGCAAAGCTTTCAGTTACTACCATAGTATTGGGGCGACTCAACGCCTCACGGGCGCTTCCGTGGATAAAGGAATACGAAAAAACCGAAAAGACATCTTGATCGGTATAATACACCTCAGGCTCGTTTAGCAACTTGTCTTTGTATTTGACAGTAGCCGCCATGGACATCAAACGAGCGGTTTTTTCTACTTCCGGATAGTCTTTGCTTAATAAAGGTGCCAACAAAATAGGACTAAGTGCAACATCTACCGGGGCTTCCGGGGTGTTCAATTTGATTGTGATTCGGGCAATCCGGTCCGCATTTTTATAAAAAGTATCATAGCTCAACTCATGCCTGAAGTAAAGAAACATGAGCAAACACGCCGCTAAACCTACTGCCAAACCGCTGACAGTAAGGCTACTGTATAATTTGTGCCGCCAAAGATTTCTCAGAGCGATTTTGAGATAATTAAACAGCATAGTTATTCTGTTTTTAACGAAGTGACCGGATTCATAAGAGCGGCACGAATGGCTTGATAGCTGACGGTAAGCAGCGCAATAGCTACCGCTGCCAAAGCGGCTAAACCGAAATACCACCATTCAATCTCAATTCGATAGACGTATTTTTCGAGCCAATTTTTCAGGAAATACCACGCTACCGGAAAGGCAATGAGCGTAGCGATCAATACCAACTTGACAAAATCCATGGAAAGCATACCTACCAAGTTGACAACCCCTGCCCCAAGTACTTTGCGTACTCCTATTTCTTTGGTACGTTGCTCAGCAGTAAAGGCTGCTAAACCGAAGAGGCCCAGACAGGAAATAAAAATAGCCAAGAAGGCAAAGTAGTTCGACAACTTACTGACCACCGCCTCACTTTTGTATTGATTGGCGTATTCTTGATCGGCAAAGAGGTAATTAAAAGGATAACCGGAATTAAATTTCTTATACACTTTCTCGGTATTGGCAATGGCGTTTTTCGTTTGCCCCGGTTGCGTCCGAATGATCACTACGCCCCAATTCTCCGTTTTGGGTTGTAACCGCAAGATCAACGGCTCAATGGCCGAATGGAGAGTATTGTAATGAAAATCCTTCATCAGTCCGACGATAGTTCCTTTCCGTCCCCACATGATTAATTCTTTTCCTACGGGGTCTTTGTAACCTATCTTTTTGGCACTGGCTTCGTTGATAAGGTAATTGGTTGTATCTGTACCATATTCCGGCCCGAAATCCCGTCCATCCAACAGGGTGATACCCATGGTTTTGATATAATCGTACGTGATGGCATTATTGGCAAAAAGTAACAGTTGCGTCGTGTCTTTTCCCGGCCATCGCACGCCTTGAGTAGAAGAGCCTACTTCCAGCGGGCTTGATTGAGAGCAAGTTACGGTTTTAATTCCGGGTTGGTTCAGCAGATCTTGTTTGAAAGAAGCAAAACTCTTGGACAAATTGCCCTCTAAGGGCAGGTAAATCAAGTTTTCACGGTCAAAACCGATATTTTTGGTTTGGATATATTCTATTTGACGATACACAATGATCATACCTACAATGAGAATGATGGATAGCGCAAATTGAAATACGACCAATCCTTTTCGAAAATAAGTGGCATTGGGCTTGAACTTAAGCGAACCTTTCAAGACAACCACCGGATTCAGCGACGACATAAAGAGGGCCGGGTAGCTGCCTGCTACGATACCGGTGATAAGCGTAAAAACTACCAGCAACAGAAGGAAACTCGGATCGCCAAAGTTCAGAGACAATTGTTTTTCAGTAAGTTTGTTGAAGGTGGGTAATAGCAAAAAGGCAATCAGAATGGAAAACAGTAAGGCAAAAAATGCAATCAAAACGGCCTCACCGATAAATTGACCGACTAAAATTCGCTTGGCTGCTCCGACCACTTTTCGTACCCCCACCTCTTTGGCCCGTTTGACGGAACGGGCCGTGGCCAAATTCATAAAATTGATGCAGGCAATGGCTAAAATGACAATAGCGATGATGGAAAATATCTCTACGTAATCAATTCGTCCCCCGTTTTGTTTGCCGGATTCCCAATTGGAATATAAGTAGGACTCAGGAAACGATTGCAAGAACAACTCTACATTGCTGTCTTTGTTTTTGGACTTGATGTACCCTTTAATTTTGGCGTTTACTTTGGCTAATGAAGCATTTTTAGAAAGCAGAACATAACAGCGGGGGCCGTTGTTACCCCATTCTTTAGCCCATTCGTTTCTTTTGAGCCAATTGTCAAAACTCATCAGAAAATCAAACTTGACAGAGGAGTGAGCGGAAATTTCTTTCAAAACCCCCGTTACCATCACATCTGCCGTATTATCTACCCGAATCGTTTTTCCCAGCGGGTCTTGATTGGGGAAGTATTTTTTTGCTAATTTTTGGGAAATCACAACTCCATCAGGGCGCTTAAGGGCAGTACGAGGGTCTCCTTTTTCAAGCTCAAAGCTAAACATGGTCAGAAAATCGCCTTGCACATAGCGGCCTTTTTCTTTGTCAAAATTGTTGCCTACGGTAAAAAGAGGTTGTTCTTCCCACAAAAATTGACTGGCTTTTTCGATTTCCGGAATGTCTTTGACGATGTTTTCAGCCAAAATCCCCGGCGTAGAAGCATAGGTTTCAATTTTGCCCGAATAAAATTGATTTTCCATCACCCGATACAGGCGGGGACCGTTGGTATGGAAAGCATCCATGGCTACTTCGTCCTGCACCCAAAGCATGATCATCAGGCTGCATGCCATACCCAAAGCTAAGCCGGTAATATTGATAAAGCTGTAAACTTTGTTTTTCAGCAGGTTTCTGAGGGCAATTTTAAGGTAGTTTCTTATCATAGCTGTATGGATTTTAGTTATATTTGGTAAAAAATAAATTATTATGGGATCATCACCGGAACCTGTATTGCAGTTAAGAGAACTTTCGCAGTACGAAATTGAACGAAAAAAACCTATGCCTACTTTGATTCATGGAGCTATTCAAGCTAATTTGATTGTTCAACTTGCTGTAAAGTATCCAAACCAATATCGAATTGCGAGTGAAGTTACCTTAGATACAAAACCTGATGGCAGTACACCCGATTTGGTTTTATACCCCATGAGTGATTTGGATTATAAAAATGACCCTTCACGCCGAACTGATGCGCCTTTATTGACCATTGAAATCCAATCTCCTTCACAAAGCACTAAAGAAATGGTGAGTAAATTAGAACCTTACTTTTATTTTGGTGTAAAATCATGTTGGATTGTTGTCCCTGATTTACAGGCCATTTTAGTGTATGATAATCCTTTTAATTATACATTTTTTCATAATGCGGAAACGCTTAAAGACGCTAATTTGAACATTGAGATAAGTTTGACTGAGGTATTTAAGTAGTAAGATTTACTCTGTTCTTAAACTTGTCACGGGATTCATTAAAGCAGCGCGCATCGCATAATAACCGATAGTGAAAATGGCAATCATAAAAACCATCGCAAAAAACAGCGCCATCAGGCTGTAATTCAGGGTTGTATGAAAGACAAAAACACTGTTGAAGAGCCGTCCGCCTAAGTAGCCGAGGGGAAGAGCGATTACCCCGGCGATGAGCAGTAACTTCATGAAACTCAGAGAAAGTATCTCTACCACTTCCCAAACCGAAGCCCCCATTACCTTCCGGATTCCGATTTCTTTGATGCGTTTTTCGGTAGTGTAAATGACCATTCCAAGCAGACCCATGATAGCAATGACGAAGATGACTAACGAGGCCATTCCCATCATTTTCATGTCTTCGGCGGGATAGTAGCGGTCATACATTTCCTTTTCATACCACGAATAGCTCATTTCCTGATAAGGGTATTGTTTTTTCCAAATGGCTTTCATTTTTTCCAAAAATTTGTCTTGGTCAGTAGTTTGGGTTGTTTTTAAAGCTATGATTTGAAAGCGGGAAGGATTGTATTGAAAGATCAAAGGTTGTATCTGAAATTGATAGTTGAAATGGCAAAAGTTCCGGACTACTCCCACCACCTGTACTTCCGTTTGATTATTGATGAACACTGTTTTTCCGATAGCTTCCCGAGGTGTACCGAATTGAAGTTTTTGAACTGCTTTTTCGTTGATAACCACAAATCGGCTTGCTGAATCAGAAGCGGAAACAGGCAGATTTTGCCCGGCCACGAAGTTTAGCTTCATGTTTTCAATAAAATTTCGATCGGCTGAGTAATAATAAACCGATTGATTTTCATCCTGCTTTTTAGCTTTTATGGCAAATTCGGCGGGCAGACCTCCGAAAGGCATAGAAGCCAAACCTATCTTCTCCACACTTTTATTCTTGCCGATTTCATCAATCAACAACGAGTAGTTTTTATCACTGAGGGTCAGATTGAAAATGCCTTTTCGATTAAAATTGTCGTTTTCAGTAGCCATGTAATTAAATTGATTATACATGTGCCCAATCTGAAAAATAAAGCCCATAGTGACCACAAATTGAATGACTGTCAGGCTTTTACGAAAAGTAATTTTGCCGAAAGTAGCCGGTGTAAGCTCCCCTTTCAGTACTTTGACCGGCTGAAAACTCGACAGGATCCAAGCGGGCAGGCTGCCGGCAGCAATACCCAAAAGCAGGGTGAAGGCAATGAAAACAATCCAAATTACTGTTTGATTTTCTACCTCCCAGATAAGCCAGGGTACACGAATGGTTTGCTTCATGACATACAAAACGAGAGTGCCGATAAAGAAGGCCAAAAGCGAAATGACGACAGCTTCGCAGATGAACTGAATGATTAATTGTCGGCGCACGGCTCCCATTACTTTACGAACACCTACCTCTCTGGATCGGCTCAGAGAGCGGGCTAAAGTCAAATTGGTATAATTGAAACCCGCCAAGAGTAAGATCATCAGCGGTATGGAGAAGTTGAAACTAATGTCATCCCAACTTTCTACATAAGGGTTGTAGCGAAGATCTTCCATGCCGGGCGAAATCTCGGCAAGTGCCTGTTTACGGAAAGCATTCTTTTTATTGGCAAAAGCAATGTGTTGATTCGTTTTTTGTGCGATTTGTTGAAGCGCCGAATTCAATGACTCAGGTTTGGCATTGGGCCGTAATTTGACAAAAGTGTGGGTTTTATACTCCGCCCAAGATTGCACATTGTCGGCTTCTTTATTGATAGCCGGGTAGGTAGCCATCGAAACCATCACATCGCTTTTAAACTGTGTTTGTTTCTTAAAAGGCTTCAACACACCCGTAATTTTGAATGCTCCGTAAGTAGGATGAGAAAGTGTTTTGCCGATGGGGTTGACCTCATTAAAGAATCTTTCGGCCATTTCGTGCGTCAATACCAACGAGTAAGGTTCAAGGGGGTAGCTCCCTTTCTCTAATCCGAAATTGAAGATT
This sequence comes from Spirosomataceae bacterium, assembly GCA_046329125.1. Taxonomy (GTDB): domain Bacteria; phylum Bacteroidota; class Bacteroidia; order Cytophagales; family Spirosomataceae; genus Runella. The sequence continues at coordinate 102,811 of JAXLVD010000017.1, forward strand.
TCAAAAAAAGAAGGCTCGGCATAAATCATGTTTACTCTCAATACTTTCAACTGATTATTGAGTTCCCACCCAAAATCGCGCACGACTTTCGTTGATTTTTCAATGCCGGGATAATCATTTCTTAGGTTGTCGGCCAACAAAAACGGAGAGGAAGCATAACTCAATTTTCCGCCTTCGTGCGTCTTTTCATCAGTAATGATTCGGAAAATACGATCGGAATCAGCATGGAAATTATCAAACTCAAAAGTGCTCTGTAAATGCATCAAAGCCAACAAAGCAAAGGGAATAGCTAAACCTAATCCTATGATATTGATGAAGGAAAAAAGTTTGTTTTTCCAAAGATTTCGGATGGCTATTTTGAAGTAATTTTTGAGCATGACGACATTGTTTTAAAAGCTGAACGGATTTGTCTCCGACTTAGTGATCGGGTCAAATTGGAGTAACCGACCGAAGCGGACTTATTGTTTCAGCCGCAGTTTTGCTAAATTTAGCATCAGTCCGGTTGAAGCAGAAACCTTAATAAGTGAACGGAGCAAAATAAAGATATTTCATAGCCCGGAAGGCTGAGAATCAGGGGTGTTGTATGTTTTCAAAGGCCTATGGGCAAAAGGGAACGAAAACAGTTTTCAATGGATCATTGCCTGTTTCGCTCCCTCTGCTTTGAACCGGAAAATGGCTGTATAGGGCTGCTGTATGGGTTGTATTTATACGCGTACTTTCTCTGTCACGACTTTACCGTCAAACAGATTTACAATGCGGTGGGCAAAACCGGCATCGTACGGTGAGTGCGTTACCATGATGATGCTCGTACCTTCGTCGTTGAGTTGGGTAAGGAGTTTCATTACTTCTTCTCCGTTGGCCGAATCAAGGTTTCCCGTAGGCTCATCCGCCAAAATCAATTTAGGTTTGGCTACAACAGCTCGGGCAATAGCGGTACGTTGCTGTTGTCCGCCGGAGAGTTGTTGCGGGAAGTGATTGCGGCGGTGCATGATATTCATGCGGGTCAACACTGCTTCGACGCTTTCTTTGCGTTCCTGAGCAGGTACTTTCATGTATAAAAGAGGCAATTCGACGTTTTCGTAAACAGTTAATTCGTCAATGAGGTTAAAGCTCTGAAACACAAAGCCGATGTTGCCTTTACGAAGCTGAGCGCGTTGGCGTTCAGATAATTTAGCGACTTCTGTGCCATGAAAATCATAGCTGCCTTCAGAGGGATTGTCCAGTAAGCCCAAGATATTGAGCAGGGTGGATTTTCCGCAACCGGAGGGCCCCATGATGGCGACAAATTCTCCATCGTTAACTTGTAAGTCAATACCATTCAGGGCTGTAGTTTCAACTTCTTCGGTAGTGAAGATCTTTTGAAGGTTGGTTGTTTTTATCATTGTTGTTAACGGAATTATGGATTTTAATATGGCTTTTGCAGTTTGTCTTTATTTCATTTCCAATACTTCCTTATCGCCAAAGTTGGCATAAGAACTTGTAATCACACGTTCTCCCGTCTGAAGACCTTCCAAGACTTCATAGAATTCAGGATTTTTACGGCCCAATGTAATATTGCGTTTGATAGCGCGCTTGCCGCTGTTGTCCAGGACATAGACCCAATTGCCGCCGGTATCGGAGAAGAAGCCGCCTACCGGCAAAAGGATTGCTTTTTCAGCTTTACCTAATTCTAAGCGAATAGGCGTTGATTGTCCGCGCTTGATACCTTCGGGAGCCCCTTTCGGGAAACGCATATCTACTTCAAAACGCCCGTTACGCACTTCCGGATAGATACGAGTGATTTCCAAAGCATTTTCTTTTCCGTTGAAATCAAAACTGCCGGTCAATCCCGAGAAAATACGTGAGATATAGTGCTCATCAATCGCGACCCGCATTTTGAATCCGTTTAAGTCGTCAATTTGCCCGATATTTTGGCCTTGACTGATATTGGAACCGACTTCTACATCAATGGAGGAAAGCATACCGCCTACGGGCGCTTTTACTACCAAGTTGTCGAGAGTTTGACGCCACAGTTCCACGTTTTTCTGAGTGCGGGAAAGCGTGCCTTCCAGTTGGGTAATTTGCATTTTGGCGTTTTCTTCCTGATAGGTCTGCGATTCGGTTTCGATTTCGCGTTGTTTTACCAAAAGCTCATAATCGCGTTTTGATTTCAAATACTCAGACTCCGGCACCACTTTGTCTTTGAATAATTTTTGATTACGGTCGTAAATATCTTTGGCTTGATCGATTCTGAAATCAAGTTCATTCAGCGTACGACGGATATTAAATCGGGCCACTCGTAACTGTTGACGGGTATTTTGAAGGTCGTTTACCAATCGGCTGGCTTCGGTTTCCGATTGCAGAAAGTTTAGTTTCAGGTTTTGATTTTCAAGTTTGAGTAATACTTGCCCTTGCGATACCATGCTACCGCCTTCTACAATTTTTTCCTTTACATATCCCCCTACAATGGCGTCCAAACGGATGGTTTTCAGAGGTTGCACTACCCCGGTGACAACGATAAATTCATCAAATGAACCGGTAGTTACTTGAGAAACGGTTAATTTTTCGGCTTCAACGTTGAGTTTTGAGCGCTTATCTGCGAAGAATAATTGATAGACAATAAAGGCCAACAAGGCACCCCCGCCGGCAAATATGGCAATACGTTGCGTGTTCCAAAATTTCTTTTTGCGTACTCGGTCCATTGACCCTTGGACATTACTGTTTGTTTGTTGACCGATAAGTGGATTCCTGACTTCCATGATTAATAAATTTGTTCCGATTAAATTTAAAAAATTTCAAACAAAATGGCTGTTAAAAACAACGCCTTGTCCGGCTCACGCTTCTCTAACCTAACTAAATTCTAAATTCGTTTTTTATGGCTGTATGCGTTCTGATTCTGTATTCTGCCAATACCCGTGCCGGAAACGTAAGTAATTGGTTATTAGATGATTGTTGTGTTGCGCAAAATTTGAAATTGTCCGTTTTCGGACAAAGGTTGTACGGGTTTGGACAAGATTAAAAACACTGTTTCGGCTTAGGGGTTGATAATGAGATATTTTGTATTTTGGCACTCTTATTGGGTAATGTAAATTATTGAGAAAAAGAACCTTTATTTGCAGGATTCTCTAATTCGCTCATTCACAATTATTTCAAATGCTGACAGCCAAAATTCTTATTGTTGACGATGACGTGGACGTTTTGAGTGCCGCCAAGTTAATGCTCAAACGACATATCAGTCAGGTGGACATCGAAAAAAATCCACAACGTATTCCTTTTTTAGTCACGAACGGTAACTACGACGCTATTTTGCTGGATATGAACTTTACCCGCGATGTCATCAGCGGGAAAGAGGGTTTCGACTGGCTGGATCGTATTCTGGACATTGACCCTTTGGCCGTAGTGGTTTTGTTTACTGCCTTTGGCGACGTCGAAATGGCCGTTCGGGCCATGAAATCCGGAGCCATGGATTTTGTGTTGAAACCTTGGGAAAATGATAAATTACTGGCTACCATGCTGGCTGCGGTTCAGAAGAGAGCGGAGAGCAAAACACAGGCCGGGGGTGGACAACCCGTAGCTGTTCCTTCCAAAACTCCTGCAAGCCGCTCGGCACAGCCCGCTTTTATCGCTTCCGGTCCCGTCATGCAGCAACTGTATGATACCGTCGAACGAGTGGCTATGACCGACGCTACCGTGCTGATCTTAGGCGAAAACGGAACCGGGAAAAGCGATTTGGCTCATCTGATTCACCAAAAATCAAATCGTGTCGATAAACCCTTTGTGATTGTAGATTTGGGAGCTATTCCCGAAAGTTTATTTGAAAGTGAATTGTTCGGTCACGTTAAAGGGGCTTTTACCGACGCCAAAGAAGACAGAGCCGGCCGGTTTGAAGAAGCCCACGGCGGAACCCTGTTTTTGGATGAGATCGGGAATCTGTCTTTACAAATGCAGGCAAAATTGCTGACGGTTTTACAGAGCAGAACCGTTACGCGGGTAGGTTCCAATAAACCGCGTTCGGTAGATGTCCGTATTATTTGTGCTACCAATCAGCCCATCGGACAAATGGTAGCCGAACGTACGTTCCGACAGGATTTGCTTTACCGAATCAATACCATTGAACTGCGCCTGCCGCCTTTGCGCGAGCGCCCCGAAGACATTGTGCCGTTGGCAGAGTTGTTTTTGAAACAATATCGTCATCAGTATAAGCGGGTAGTTACCACTTTCAGTGCCGCTTTGGTGAAGCAATTGCAACGTTACAATTGGCCGGGAAATGTGCGTGAATTGAAAAGCGCGGTAGAACGAGCCGTCATTTTGGCTCAACAGAACACATTACAACCCGAAGATTTCTTTCAGAATGCATTTACCGAAACTTCTCAATTTACCGAAACGTATCAGTTGGAAGAAATGGAAAAGCAGCTGATCGTCAAGGCTATGAAAAAATATAACGGTAATATTACCGAAGTAGCGCGCGAATTGGGACTTTCACGTCAGGCGTTGTATCGGCGCATGGAGAAATACGGATTATGAAGCATTTTTCAATCGGCGTGCTTTGGCGCGTCGGGTGGTTGGTACTCTGTGTAGGAGCCGCGGTTTATTTCGGAGACAAACAACAATGGACCATGGTCAGCCTGTTGGGCTTGCTCAGCGGCATTGCTACGTTGCAGTTGTACCATTATGTAACCAATGTCAATCGTAAATTGGCTCGTTTTTTTGAATCTGTTCGTTACTCCGATTTTGCGGTAAAGTTTCGTTCTGACGATAAAATGGGGGAAAGTTTTCGGGAAATCAACCAACAATTCAATGAAGTGTTGGAAGCTTTCCGTGTAGCACGAGCCGAAAAAGAGGCTAATTTACAATACCTTAATACCATCGTTCAGCAAATCAGTACGGGCCTTATCAGTTTCGGCAGCGACGGGCGGGTAGAGTTGGTCAACAGTGCCGCCCTCAAAATGTTGGGTATTTACCGACTGCGTCAATTGGACGATTTAAGAGACCCGCATCCGCAACTCTATTTGTTGATTGCCACGCTTCGCACAGGTGTTCGGCAACTGTACCAAACTTCCGATGATGAATCCTTATCCGTTCAGGCTACGCAGATACAATTACGCGGCAAAGTGCTGCGGATTGTAGTTCTTCAAAATATTCAGTCCGAATTGCAACAAAAAGAAATTGAAGCATGGCAGAACCTGACACGGGTACTTCGGCATGAAATCATGAATTCATTGACACCGATTTTGTCGTTGGTCGGAACGATGAAAGAAATCGTGCAACTGGATATTACTCCCGAAATTCCTGAAAATGAGGGAATAAAAGACCTGACAGAAGCCTTGCAGACGTTGGAAAAACGAAGTGCGGGAATCATTCAGTTTGTCAATGCGTACCGTGATTTTACAACATTGCCCAAACCTGTTTTTGTAGAAATGCCGGCCAAAGAGCTTATTAACGGCGTTCTCCAATTGTTTCAAAAAAGCCTGCAGGAAGCCTTTATTGCTACTACTGTGACGATTGTCCCTGATTCGCTCCTGATTACTGCCGATGCTGATCAAATTGAGCAGGTACTCATCAATCTTATAAAAAATGCCATTGAAGCGTTACAGGGGCATTCTCACCCTGCCATCCATATTCGGGGGTATTCTGATATGAATCAACGGGCATACATTGAGATTGCTGACAACGGCTCCGGTATTGAACCCGAAGCCTTAGAACGGATATTTATTCCTTTTTATACCACCAAAAAGACGGGTTCGGGCATTGGTCTCAGCCTTTCCCGCCAAATTTTGCAACAACACGGCGGTTCGTTGACCGTTTCGTCGGAAGTTGGCAAAGGCACTACGTTTGTGATGGTGCTGTAAAATACTTTCGGTGAGCCGTTAAAAAAGAGATAACGGCTCAAATTTCTTATCCAAGACTAAGGATGAATCGGTTTTCAGCCACTTATCCAAAAGCGTAGCATACACTTGACGAAAATCCAATTTGTATTTCAGATCGCCGTTGTCTAAATCCGTAAGATCAGGCGCTTCGTTTAAAATAGGGCGAGTCCGTTTAGGCCCTCCTATCAAAAATACGTTATTGGCGGTTCCGTGATCGGTCCCGTTGGAAGCATTTTGTTTGACCCGACGTCCGAATTCGCTGAAAGTCATGATCATGACATCATCCAAGCGGTTATTTGCGGCCAAATCATTCACAAATACATTAACGGCTTCGGCATATTGGCGCAACAGTCGGTCTTGTTGGTCATTTTGGCGAATATGCGTATCAAAACCCGATAGAGAGACATAATACACACTCGTGCTCACCCCTGAGGTAAGCAGTTCAGCAATCGTTTTCAGGCTTTTCCCCAACTCAGTAGTCGGGTACATCATCCGTGACTTATTCACTTTGGCTTTGCTGTGTACGTATTCGGCAGAAGACACTGTTTCGGCTAAAGTCTTATATAAGTACGCGACACTGTCGTGGTCATCTGCCGGCGAAGCGGAGGTAATGTTTTTGACCAATGCTCCCCTTGTTTGCGCGTACAATTTTTCAGGATTTTGAAGCGACAGTCCGTTTACTTGTTGTCCTTTCAGGGCCAAACTTAAGGTATCGTCAATTTCCAAGGCCTGATGCGGCAAACAACTTTTGCCCGTACACTGCGCATCCAAATAACGACCGACCCAACCCGTTGTCAGAAATTGATCAGCACTGCTGCCGGTTTGCCAAATATCCATGGAACGAAAATGTGAACGGTCAGGATTGGGATAGCCCACATTGTTAATGACCGACACCAGTCCGTTGTCATACAGTTCTTTTATCTTTTCGAGCGCCGGGTTAAAGCCGATTTCGTCGTTAAGGCGCAGGACGTTTTCCTGTTTGATGGCAATAGAAGGCCGCTCTCGGTAGTAAATATCGTTACGAAACGGAATAACGGTGTTCAACCCGTCGTTGCCGCCCGAAAGTTGGATGATGACGACAGCCTTTTCATTGAGAGATTTTTGATCGGAATATTGGCGTTCGTAGGCTTTCAAAAACTGCGGGATCAGCAGTGAACCGGCAGTGGTAAAAGCGGAGTTTCTTAAAAATTCACGGCGTTTCATGTGGTTACTTTTGGTTGGGTATTGGGTAGTTTCTTTAACACACTTGATACTCAGGCAGGCTCATCAATGCCACAGAAAGCTGCTGGATTTGCTCCGGACGGTCGTTGCCGGTTACCTGATTCTCAAGAGTTTTAAGTAAAGAGCTGTTAATAGGTACTTGTAACAAATAGGATGCCAATGTTTTTCCTAAGTTTTTGTCGGGGACTTGGGCAAATGCCTGAGCAAAAGTTTTCCAATCCATGGCTACCTCAAATTTGTTTTTACGTTTGACGGTTTCTTCGTTAGCATCCCCACTGTCTTTTACGCTCACATTCAGAGTTTCGTTGCGAAAAAGTACTTTCGGTAATTGCATTCGGGTCAACAGACTGGAACTGTCAATCCAAGTTTTCCCGCCCGGCCACCCGGCCACATTCGGAGGATTGAACAATATTTGACCCAATGCTTTTTGGGTGTAGAGAACCGGTGTTTTATCGACAAAATCCATGTGCAACGTCCGCTGTAATCCTGCCAGTAATTCAACGGGCGATTTGATTTGGGCGCCTATGTTGATCGGGTCATAAAACCAATCGGACGTAAAAACATATTCCATCAAATCGGCAATATCATAATGACTGCGGAAGAAGCGTTTGGCCATCATATCGACATGCTCCGGATGGATGCGTTCATTCACAAAAAATCGGTAGATTTTGGCAGCAATAAACCGAGCCGTTTGCGGGTTGGCAAGCAGCATTTCAATGACATCTTCCCCCTGGAAATTACCTGATTTACCGAAAATAGTCTTTACACCCTCGTCATGAAACAATTCCCGAAATACAAACTCACCTTGTAAGTTGAATCCCCATCCCGTAAAGGCACGAGCCGCTTCTTTGATGTCAGTTTCCGTATAATTGCCTCTGCCCAAGGTGAACAGTTCCATTACTTCGCGGGCAAAATTCTCATTCGGGCTTTTTTTGCGATTTTGTTGATTGTTCAAAAATTGAAGCATGGCGGCATCTTTAGAAACAGCCATTAACAAATCCCCGAATTTGCCGAGTGCGTGCGTACGTAACGTATTGTTTTGCTGTTGAATAAAAGTTGCCATTTTGCTCCGACACGCAAAATGGTTGTGCCAAAAAAGGGTCATTTTTTCTCTCAGCACCCCTTGTCCCTGTCCCATTCGCGCTACCCAGGCATCGTTCAGATTGCCGATCGTCTCGCGACGTTCCTGCGCCATATCTTTCAATTGCGCCTTCATGTCTTCACGGTCAGTTGCGGCCGATTTGATTACTTTTTTCAGTGCCTTATAAGGTGTTTTTTCTACGATTTCAAATGATTGAGCTTCACGACTGTCGTACAGCAGATTCTTTAGGACTTGACGCGGTGACTTTGATAAAGCCTCCTGCACCTCTGACGGCGAAGCACCAAACCCCGCTCTCCAAAAAAGATGTTGTATGTGTCGTTGATGTTGGGTAGCGTCCATGTGTTGTTTTCCGGTGTTTGCAGGTTAGAGTCATAATGACAGAATAAGGTTTAAAACAGTGCAAAAAAATAACCCCGTCAACTCGTTGACGGGGTTATAGGATATTTAAGATGAAATAGGTTACCAAAAGACGGTATAAAGCACTGTAATAACCGCTACTACTATGGCAGCACCAATAGCGAATGTCCCTTTTATGCGGAACATAGAAGCATCAATTTGCAGTCCTTTATCACTGGGTTGCCAAAGTCCCAAGGCAACCATCACAGCGACACAGATCAAAAAGACAATTCCCATTCGATCTAAGAAAGGAACGGTTGACCAGTCAGCCCCCGGGAGCCAATTGTTATGCATGGAGAACGCCAATAAAAAGCCTCCTACGATAGCAAACAGCGCACCGACTGAGTTGGTTTTTTTCCAAAAGAAGCCCAAAATAAAGGCAGCAAATACCCCCGGCGATACCAGTCCGGTCATTTCTTGAATGAACTGAAAGCCTCCTTTTTTGTCTATTCCCATGTAAGGCGAAATTACAATGGCCAAAATCATGGCGACAAAGATGGTTACGCGGCCTACCCAAACCAACTTCTTTTCGTCGGCTTCATGGGAGATGTATTTTTTGTAAATATCTAAAGTAAAAATGGTTGAGATACTGTTGGCTTTACCTGCCAATGAGGCCACAATTGCCGCGGTAAGCGCGGCAAAAGAAAGCCCTTTCAAACCCACCGGAAGAAGATTCAACAATACCGGATAAGCACGGTCTTGGTTGAGTTCACCTCCGTCCAACATTTCGGTTTGAAACAAGCCGTGCTGATACAAGGTATAAGCCGCAATTCCGGGAAGAACCACAATAATCGGCATCAATAATTTTAAAAATGCCGCAAATAAAATACCCTCACGGGCTGTTTTGAGGTCGGCACCCAGCGCACGTTGAGTAATGTATTGGTTACAACCCCAATAGTTAAGATTTACAATCCACATTCCACCAATCAATACAGTAAGGCCGGGCAGCGCCATGTATTGCGGATGCCCTTTTTGGAAAATCATGTGAAAATGGTCTTCTGATTTTTCAAGCATGGTACTGAAAGCACCTGACAATCCGGGGACATTGAATTCTTGCGATACCAGATCCATGGCAAGATAAGTAGTAGCCAAACCGCCCAAAATCAAAAAGAAAACCTGAATCACGTCGGTATAACCGATTACTTTCATTCCCCCGATGGTAATAAAAACGGCAAAAATGGCCAGCCCCCACATACAAACTGTAAAATCAATACCGGAAATGGTAGAAACCGCCAAAGCGCCTAAAAACAGAATAGAAGTAAGATTCACCAAAACGTACAAAAACAACCAAAAGATGGCCATAATAAGGCTGACGGTTGTGTTATAGCGTTGATTCAGGAATTGCGGCATGGTAAAAATGCGATTTTTCAGGTAGATGGGCATGAAGAAAATGCCGACCACCAAAAGCGTAGCTGCCGCCATCCATTCATAAGTAGCAATGGCTAAACCCATCAAAAATCCGTTTCCTGACATGCCGATAAACTGTTCCGCAGAAATATTGGAAGCGATCAGCGAAGCACCGATAGCCCACCACGTGAGGGAGCCCTCAGCCAGAAAGAAATCGGTAGTACTGGCTACTTTGGATTTTTTTCTTTGGTAAATCCAGTAACCGTAACCGGCCACTACAATAAAGTAAAACAGAAATACTAAATAATCAAGGGTTTGAAGCTTTTGCATAGTGCAAACGGAAGGTTAAGTGTTAGGGTTAAAAATAGGGTGCAAGATACCTAAATGTGTGTAAAAACGTAGAATAAATACGATTTTATTGTTATTTTACAGAATAATCGTTCGGTTACCGTGAATAAAAACCCGGTCGTTGAACACTAATTTGAGCGCTTTCGATAAAACCGATTTTTCCGTATCTTTCCCTAAAGTAGCCATATCAGCAGCGGTAAATCGGTGATCTACCTCCTTGACATCTTGAGCTATGATGGGGCCTTCGTCCAAATTATCATTCACAAAATGCGCCGTAGCTCCTATGATTTTTACCCCGCGTTCGTAGGCTTGTCGATAAGGATTGGCACCGATAAAGGCCGGCAAAAAGGAGTGGTGGATATTAATAATTCGGTTGGGGTAAAAGTTGACAAAATCGGAGGTCAACACACGCATGTATTTTGCCAAAACCAAAAACTCAGGCTGATAGATTTTTAAGGTGCGCAAAATGGCCTCTTCGTGTTCGTCGCGGGTTTTATGTTCATGCGAAATAAAATGAAAAGGGATTCCGAACTTACTGACCAAAGGTTGTAAGGTATTGTAGTTGCTGATGACGGCCTGAATCGTGGCATCCAATTCATCAAATGTGTAGCGAATCAGCAATTCTCCCAAACAGTCGTGTTCTTTGGTTACAAACAAAACGACATCTTTTTTCTTTTTGGGATTTAGGCGGAGATGCAACCCCGAGGGCAACATTTGGATCAAATCCTCCAGAATTTGTTTGGGTTCACCTTCTCCCTCAAACTCAGTACGCATAAAAAATTGCCCTGAAGGGCTGACGTACTCGTCTTGACGAAGGATATTTTGATTGTGGTTATACAACACATGGGTTACTTGATAGATAAGGCCTTTGTGATCAGGTCCATCCATAAGAAGGATATGTTTCATTTTGTAATTTATGTTGGCAGGTTATCAAATAGCAGAGATTGTAAATAAAGGCAGATATTCGGTTGAATAAACGGCATTTTTGAAAAACGTGCCTTTCTGTGAAATAATTGCATCGAAAAGCAGTTTGTCAACGTATAGTAACCGATATAGCTTTGAAACGATAAAAAGCTTTTCTGACCTGAGGTGTCTTATGGCACGATTATAGATAAAATCTGTGAATATTACTTACGATGTTTTAATAATCAAACTCTGCCGATATGAAAATAGCTAACCGCCTTGTGATCTGTTTTTGGATGATGCTGAGTGTAGTAGCTTGTAAAGATAAAGAAGAGGCTACTCCTGACCGAGCCGATTTGGCTGATTGGACAGAAGCGACTCATGGAAAAGAAGCCGACCCGAATTACAGCGTTGTCTTTCCGCAAAATCAGGTGAATACCCTTGAAATTCGGATGACCAAGGAGGATTGGACGGCCATCAGAGCCGATATGAAAACTTTGAAAGGCAGTGATTTCGGGGCAGGAGGGACCGGAGGCGGAGGTGTAAACACTACAACTGAGCCAAAGTATGTTGCTGTTTCGATGAAATTCAACGGAAAAGAATGGTATAAAGTAGGATTTCGTTTAAAAGGCAATTCCAGTTTAAACTCTATTTGGCGAGCGGGCATTTACAAATTGCCGTTACGACTGAAAATGGATGAATTTGAAGACCAGTACCCTGAGATTCAGGACCAGCGTTTTTATGGGTTTAAAGAACTTTCCTTATCTCCGGCTTTTAAAGATAACTCACTGATTCGGGAAAAAGTAACGGCTGATATTTTTCGGATGGCCGGCATTCCGGCCGCTCAAACGGCTTTTTATAAAATGTATATTGATTTCGGGGATGGACTCAAATACTGCGGCGTCTATACCATGCTTGAGACGATTGAAGACGAAATGCTGAAAGCTCAGTTCGGAGAAGATAAGGGTAATGTTTATAAACCGGAATCAACTTTTCAGGCGTTTAATCAAAATCAATTTGAAAAGAAAAACAACGAAGAAGCGGCGGATTGGAATGATATAAAAGCCGCAATTACTGCCTTAAATGACCCGATTCGAACCTCAAACGCTGCTCAATGGAGAACTAATTTAGAAAAAACTTTCAACGTAGATCATTTTATTAAGTGGTTGGCGGTCAACAGCACAATCGTAAACTGGGATACCTACGGTGCCATGGCGCACAACCATTATTTATACAACCATTCATCGAAAAAATTGACGTGGATTCCGTGGGATAATAATGAAGCACTTACGTCCAATATCCGTGTGCAATTATCGTTGGCAGGTGTTGGAACCAATTGGCCGCTTATCCGCTACATGGCTGATGATGCCGTTTATTACGCCAAATACAAGGCTTATGTGAAGGAATTTAACACGACGGTCTTTTCGACGGCCAAAATGAATGAATTATTTGATAAAAATACTGCTTTAATAACCCCGTATGTAAACGGTACGGAAAAAGAACAGGCACCTTATTCCAATTTGACAAATCTGTCCAATTTTACTGCAGCTTTACCAATCCTGAAGCAACATATCATCAGCCGAAACCAAGCAGCAACTGATTTTGTAAAATAACCTATATGACTAATAATAGCATTTTAATTTTCTGCGCTCAGCTCTTTTTACTTGAGTACCCAATAAGTATTCAGCCCTAAAAGATAGGAAACCGTATGAATCTTTGACTTTAGGGTTGCCGCGTTGGTTGCCGGGGTCATTACGGGGATTGAATCCGACAGGCAAGGTAGTCGGATCAAGTTCAGGGCGACGGTCAGAAAGTTTTAAGGCCAATTCAGACATTCCTGACGGGTCAGGATACACGGTGCTTACATCATCCAAATAATCAGAATTAGCGAAATTATCACTTAATTCTACGGCAAAATTCCAGCGATCTGTAAATCTCCGGGCAACGCCGAAGCCAATGACACCGATTCGAGTGCTGCGTTTGTAAGCGACGCCCTCCGTCATAAGCGGCGGTAAACTTTGCCATTGTCCTTCGTATTTTGCTTTCGGATTAATACCCGTTATACCCAATCCTCCAAACAGATAGGGTTTTAACAAGCGATCATCATTATACCGGAAAACATCTGCTTGAAGTGCTAAAAATCCGGCCGGATTATCCGAACGGAAAGAGAGATTATTGTACCAAATAGGTCCGCCGGCTTGTTTGCCGGATATACGATACAAATCTACTTCACCTCTTAACGAAAAACGCTCTGCCAAGCGGTAATTGAGAGCTACGGCCAAATGGGGCTGTATAAAACGCAGATCGGTTTTTGCCCGCATATCTCCCATATAATAGGAAACTCCCGTCCCAACGCTAAGCTTGAGAATACCGAGTGCCGGGACATTACGATAGAGATGATTAGATCGCCTTGTTTGAGTAAAGGCAGATTGACAAGCAATCCCACATACCAAAATAATTGCCAATCGAACACGTAGATTTGTCATATTTTACGGGTTAGTCCTCGTATTTCCTAATAAACGAAAATAGTGCCAATGTTTATATTTTATGAATACTTTATTTGGACTTCCAAACGCCGAAATTAGAAACGGAAAATTATTTTATAAAAAATCTTCCGAATTGATATTGCTTTTTTAACAAAAAATTCAGACCTTTGCGAGCCTTTTTAAAGACAGTTATACTTTTTCAAAACAAAATATAGCTTGGATGAAGGTCCGTTAAGGAAACCGCATCTGAATTCACTACCGGCAGCAGCAACGTATCAGCTCTGTTGTGTATAATGAAGTCAGGTGTTCCGACATCTGACTTTTTTTATTGTTTTAAAAAATAAAAAGTCAAGGTAATTTGGATTCCTAAAACAGATTGCCGACCTTTGCAGTCCGTTTTAAAAAATAAATTATATAACCTGCTGTAAATCAAAAAGATGTCTGGTTTAATAGGAAAAAAAATCGGTATGACAAGCGTGTACACTGCGGACGGGCAGGCTCTGGCGTGTACAGTTATTGAAGCCGGTCCTTGTGTAGTAACACAAGTCAGAACCGAAGAAACTGATGGATACAAAGCTGTACAACTCGGTTTCGGTGAGAAAAAAGAAAAGCACACGACCCAGCCGCTCATGGGTCACTTCAAAAAAGCAGGTACAACGCCAAAGCGTAAATTGGTTGAGTTTAAGGAGTTTGTAGATGAACTCGCGCTCGGCCAGTCATTGTCAGTAAATGATGTATTTGTTGAAGGAGATTTTGTGGATGTTGTAGGAACTGTAAAAGGTCGCGGTTTTCAAGGGGTGGTTAAACGCCATGGATTCGGAGGAGTAGGCGGCCAAACGCACGGTCAGCACAACCGCCAACGTCACCCGGGTTCAATCGGTGCCTGTTCTTTCCCTTCACGCGTGTTTAAAGGACTCCGTATGGGCGGTCGCATGGGTAACAACCGAGTAAAGGTTCAAAACCTTAAAGTGTTGAAGGTAATTCCTGAGCAGAATCTCGTCGTTATCAGCGGCTCGGTGCCGGGTGCGAAGAATTCGTTTGTAATCATTGAAAAGTAATCAATCGCAACGGCGAATCAAGACAATGGAACTTTCAGTTTTAAATATAAAAGGACAAGCTACGGGTAAGACAGTAGCTCTTTCTGATGAAGTGTTCGGCATTGAGCCAAACGAGCACGTAGTGTATTTGGATGTAAAGCAATACTTGGCCCATCAACGTCAGGGAACGCACAAATCCAAAGAGCGTGCCGAGGTTTCTTACTCGACAAAGAAGATTAAGCGTCAAAAAGGTACAGGCGGTGCCCGTGCAGGTTCAATTAAGTCACCTGTATTTGTAGGAGGCGGACGTGTATTCGGTCCTAAACCGCGTGACTATAGCTTCAAGCTTAATAAGAAAGTAAAAGTGTTGGCTCGTAAGTCAGTACTTTCTGCAAAAGCAAAAGCAAACGGTATTTCAGTAGTTGAGGATTTTACTTTCGAAGGCCCTAAAACGAAACAATACCTTTCAATGTTGTCAGCTCTTGCTCTTGTCGGCAAGAAAACGCTTCTCATTTTGCCTGATTATGACAACAATGTGTTTCTGTCAGGACGTAATATTCCGAAAGTGAATATTACCACTGCTGATGAGGTTAATACATACGACTTGATCAATGCAGACATATTATTGATTAGCGAGACTGCCGTGTCGAAGTTAGAAAATCTCCTGAACAATTAAGACAATGAGTGTACTCAAACGACCGATATTGACCGAAAAAGCTACTGCACTCAGCAACTTGGGTAAGTATGTATTTGAGGTATCTAAAACTGCCAATAAAATTGAAATTGCAAGCGCCATTGAAAAAATGTATGGCGTGAATGTAGTAAGCGTAGATACTATGCGTGCTATCGGCAGAAAGAAAACCAGAATGTCACGTGGTAAGGCTATTAGTGGTATTACTTCAACGTATAAAAAAGCCATTGTGACCCTGAAAGAAGGCGAAGTGATTGATATCTACGCCGATACTGTTTAAAATCGTTGAAGTAGCAACTAACTGAAAAAACAATGGGAGTCATTAAGCTCAAACCAACAACTCCGGGTCAGCGCTTTCGTACGGCTCCGTCGTTTGACGAAATTACGACCGACAAGCCTGAAAAAAGCCTGTTGGCCCCTATCAGAAAGACAGGCGGACGCAACAGTCAGGGACGTCGTACAGCTCGTTATATTGGCGGTGGTCACAAGCGCATGTATCGCATTATTGATTTCAAGCGTAACAAATTGGATGTTTCTGCAACTGTAATGTCTGTAGAATACGATCCCAACCGTTCAGCACGTATTGCATTAGTGGAATACACCGACGGTGAAAAGCGCTACATTCTTGCCCCTCAGGGTATTACAGTAGGTCAGGCCGTGATTGCAGGCAAAAGTGTTGCCCCTGAAGTAGGAAATGCACTTCCGCTGAGCGCGATGCCGATCGGTACAATTGTTCACAATGTTGAGCTTCATCCGGGCAAAGGCGGCCAATTGGTTCGCAGTGCAGGTACTTATGCTCAATTAGTAGCTCGTGACGGTAAATACGCAGTATTACGTATGCCCTCCGGTGAAATGCGCATGGTATTGGCCACTTGTATGGCTACTGTGGGTTCTGTATCTAATGCAGACCACATGAACGTGAGCCTTGGTAAAGCAGGTCGTAAACGTTGGTTAGGTATCCGTCCGCGAGTTCGCGGGGTGGCTATGAACCCCGTTGATCACCCGATGGGTGGTGGTGAGGGTCGTGCTTCAGGCGGACACCCACGCTCACGCACAGGCTTGTACGCAAAGGGTAAAAAGACCCGTACTCCTAAAAAGTATTCTAACCGTTTGATCATTAGCAAGCGCAAAAAATAATCGAAAATAAATGGGACGTTCGATAAAAAAAGGGCCATACATTGACTTTCGTCTGCAAACCAAGATTGACGTCATGAATGGTGCAGGTAAAAAGTCAGTCATTAAGACTTGGTCAAGACGCAGTACAATCTCCCCGGATTTTATTGGTCATACTTTTGCAGTACACAACGGTAATAAATTTATTCCGGTGTATGTAACCGAAAACATGGTTGGGCATAAATTGGGTGAATTTTCGCCTACTCGCAATTTCCGCGGGCACATTGCCAAAAAGGATAAAGGTAAGCGATAGTAATAGTCACAAAGAAAATGGAAGCAAGAGCTATATTAAGAAACGTACCCACTTCACCTCGTAAAATGCGGCTTGTTGCCGATATGATTCGAGGTCAGAAAGTGAGCCGCGCACTGGCAATTTTGCAATATCAACCACAAGCGACCGCTCCGGTTCTGAAAAAAGTTTTGATGTCGGCCGTAGCCAATTGGCAACAACTCAACGAAGGTGCCAAATTGGAGGATGCTGAACTATACGTGAAAACGGTATTTGTGGACGGTGGTGCGATGTTGAAGCGTTTGCGCCCGGCTCCCCAAGGACGTGCCTATCGCGTTCGTAAGCGCTCAAACCACATCACAATTGTGGTAGATGACGCAGCAGCAGAAGTAATCCAACAAGAAGCCTAAAATTTCATAACGAATGGGACAGAAAGTAAATCCTGTAGGTCTAAGACTCGGTATTGTCCGTGGATGGGAATCAAGCTGGTACGGTGGACGTGAGTTTGCAGACAAGCTGATTGAAGACGAACAGATTCGTAAATATATTTCAGCCCGTATTCCGAAAGGAGCTATCTCCAAAGTAGTAATCGAACGTACTTTAAAGCGTATTACACTCACCATTCATACGGCACGTCCGGGTATTGTAATCGGTAAAGGCGGAAACGAGGTTGATAAAATTAAGGAAGAATTAAAGAAAATCACAGGGAAAGATATTCAGATTAATATCTACGAAATTAAGCGTCCTGAAATTGATGCGAAGTTAGTAGGTGAATCCATTGCCCAACAATTGGAGAATCGTATATCTTATCGCCGTGCCATGAAGCAAGCAATCTCGTCAGCAATGCGGGTCGGTGCTCAAGGTATCAAAGTTCGGGTATCCGGACGTTTAGGCGGTGCTGAGATGGCTCGTACAGAAGAATATAAAGAAGGACGTGTTCCTCTTCACACTTTGCGTGCTGATATTGATTATGCCATTTCTGAAGCCTTGACTGTCTATGGCAAGATAGGTATTAAGGTATGGGTATTCAAAGGTGAGATATTCGGTAAACGTGATTTATCACCAATCAGTGGCGGTGCTGCTTCGGCAGAGCGTACCGGCGGCAATGAAAGAGGCGGTGATCGCGGAGACCGTCGCAGAGGCGGAGACCGTGACGGAGATCGTCGCAGAGGGGGTGATCGTGACGGAGGTGGCGATCGTCGCGGAGCAGGAAACGGTCCCGGTGCCGGCAAGAATCGGAACAACAACCGCAACAAGAAAAAGTAATTATCGAAAGCAACGGGTCTTTATTGACACCGATTAATACTGCTGAACCATGTTACAACCGAAAAGAACCAAGTTCCGCAAACAACAAAAAAGCAAAGGATCTGAACAAGGGATGGCCACTCGCGGCCACCAGATCGCTTTCGGTACGTTTGCTATTAAATCGCTTGAGCCGGGCTGGATTACAGCTCGCCAAATTGAGGCAGCTCGTATCTCTGTTACCCGTGCAATGAAACGTGAAGGCCAAGTATGGATTCGGATTTTTCCCGATAAACCCATTACTAAAAAGCCGCTTGAGGTACGTATGGGTAAAGGAAAGGGTGCTCCTGAATATTGGGTAGCTCCTGTTAAAGCGGGTACCATTTTGTTTGAAGCTACGGGTGTATCACTCGAGTTAGCCAGCGAAGCCCTTCGTTTAGCGGCCCAAAAATTGCCCGTAAAGACTAAATTCGTAGTTCGTCGCGATCATCAAGAAGAAGCAGAATAAGTATTAGTCAAATGAAAAATAGTGAAATAAAAGCGCTGACGGTAGAGCAATTGCAGCAAACCCTCGTTGAGGAGCAAGATCGTCTTCTTAAATTGAAGTTTGCTCATGCGGTATCTCCGATTGAAAATCCGATGCGTATTCGTAATACGCGCCGCCTGATTGCCAGGTTGATGACGGAATTGTCGGCTAAAAACAAAGTCGCAAGCGCGTAATAATGGTCAGGAGACCCCAATTGTAAAATAACCGACACAATGGAGGCAGCAGCACAAACAACCGGAGAAAGAAATTTACGCAAAGTCAGAATTGGTCGCGTAGTAAGCAACAAGATGGAAAAATCTTGCGTTGTCGCGGTCGAGCGTAAAGTAAAGCACCCAAAATATGGTAAGTTCATGAAAAAAACGACCAAGTTGATGGTGCATGACGAAAGCAATGAGTGTGGTATCGGCGATACTATCCGCGTGATGGAAACCCGCCCGCTCAGTAAGAATAAGCGTTGGAGATTAGTTGAAATCATTGAAAAAGCAAAATAACGATGGTACAGCAAGAATCAAGACTGTCTGTAGCCGATAACAGCGGCGCTAAGGAAGTACTGGTTATCCGTGTATTAGGCGGAACAGGAAAGCGCTATGCCTCAATCGGAGACAAAGTTGTTGTGGCAGTTAAACAGGCAATTCCTTCGGGTAACATAAAGAAAGGTACAGTTTCAAAGGCCGTAGTTGTTCGTACCAAGAAAGAAATTCGCCGTAAAGACGGTTCCTATATTCGATTTGAGGATAACGCCGTCGTATTGCTCAACAATCAGGATGAGCCTCG
Source organism: Spirosomataceae bacterium (assembly GCA_046329125.1). GTDB lineage: Bacteria > Bacteroidota > Bacteroidia > Cytophagales > Spirosomataceae > Runella. Next base: position 122,153 of record JAXLVD010000017.1, read on the forward strand.
CGGTACCCGTATCTTCGGCCCCGTAGCTCGCGAGTTGCGTGAGAAAAACTTTATGAAAATTGTTTCATTGGCACCTGAAGTATTGTAGAAGCAATGGAAAGAAAATCCAACAAACAACCCAAATTACATATTCGTACCGGAGATTCGGTGAAAGTAATTGGCGGTAACTCAAAAGGCCAGTCCGGCAAAGTTGTCAAAGTACTGGTAGAAAAGCAACGTGCCATTGTGGAAGGTGTCAATATGATTACCAAACACGTAAAGCCGACAGCTGCTAATCCTCAGGGAGAGCTCAAAAAGACAGAAGGTTCGATTCACATCAGCAATTTGATGCTTATTGATCCTGCCACCGGTCAAGCTACCCGTACAGGACGTAAGCTCAATGAGCAGGGTAAATTACAGCGTTATTCCAAAGAAACCGGCAAATTCATTGCCGATTCCAAATAAACGTGCGTCGTTGACTGCTTACAGTAACTATTAATGAAGTGGGTCGGAAATCCACAAAACTATAAATGTGATGGCAACTACGAGATTAAAAGAAAAATACGTAAAGGATGTCGCTAAGCTTCTGCAAGACAAGTTTCAATATAAGTCGTCGATGCAGGTGCCTCGTTTATCGAAAATTGTGATTAACAAAGGTATTGGCGGAGCGGTGGCTGACAAGAAATTAGTGGACGCCGGTTTGGAAGAGATTACCCTTATTGCCGGTCAAAAGGCAGTACCGACTCTTTCAAAGAAAGCAATTTCAAACTTTAAGTTACGCGAAAAAATGCCGATCGGTGTTAAAGTAACGCTTCGCGGCGACAGAATGTTTGAATTCTTGGATCGCTTAACGAGCATCGCCCTGCCACGCGTACGTGACTTTCAGGGAATCAGTGATAAAGGTTTTGACGGGCGCGGCAACTATACTTTTGGTATTAAAGAACAAATTATCTTTCCTGAAATCCAGATTGATAAAGTAAATAAGATTTCAGGAATGGACATTACGTTTGTTACTACAGCCCAAACGGACGAAGAAAGCTTCGAACTGTTGAAAGCCCTTGGTATGCCCTTTACAAAAGGTAAAAAATAAGAATCCCTTTTTCAACGAAATAAGGAAATGGCGAAAGAATCCGTAAAAGCAAGAGAATTGAAAAAGCAAAAGCTGGTTGCTAAGTATGCTGAAAAGCGTGCAGCTTTGAAAGAAGCCGGTGACTGGGAAGGTTTAGACAAATTGCCGCGTAGTTCTTCGGCAGTTCGTTTGCATAATCGTTGCCGTTTAACAGGCCGTCCGCGGGGATATATGCGCAAATTTGGAATTTGCCGCGTTGTATTCCGTGAAATGGCGTCGCAGGGAAAAATTCCCGGCGTTACCAAAGCAAGTTGGTAAATCGTTTTTGTTTTCAAAATCAATTCCGTAACTTTGCAGCCCTTTTGAAGAAGGGTCGCAACAAATTAGTAGAGAAATGATAACCGATCCCATAGCAGACTATCTGACGAGAATCAGAAACGCCATAAGGGCGAAGCACCGGGTTGTGGAAATACCTGCTTCTAATATCAAGAAGGAGATTACTAAAGTACTCTACGATAAAGGCTATATCCAAAACTATAAGTTTGAGGATAACGGCCCGCAGGGTATAATCAAGATTGCTTTAAAGTACAATCCGGTAACAAAGCAGTCTGCCATTGTTGATTTGCAACGTGTAAGTAAGCCGGGTTTACGTAAGTATGCCGGTGCCATTGATATGCCTCGCATTCTTAACGGCCTTGGTGTTGCAATTGTATCTACCTCAAAAGGGGTAATGACTGACAAAGAAGCCCGTGTTCTGAATGTGGGCGGTGAAGTACTGTGTTACGTTTACTGATAAAATACTGAAAAGAGATGTCTCGTATAGGAAAAAAACCGATTACGCTGCCGGCAAACGTTTCAATATCTGTGTCGGATGATAATGTCCTTACCGTAAAAGGTCCAAAGGGCACCCTGACTCGCGGTATTGACCGTGATATTAAGGTAGAAATAGATGGCAGTGAATTGACAGTTGTGCGTCCAACCGAACAAAAGCGTCATAAAGCACTGCACGGATTATACCGTTCGCTTATCAGTAACATGGTTACCGGAGTGAGCGAAGGATATAAGGCTCAATTAGAGATTGTTGGGGTAGGTTACAAAGCCTCCGTTAATAACAACGTACTCGAAATGAGCTTAGGTTATTCGCACGGTATTTTCTTCGCTGTACCTTCAGAAGTGAAGGTGTCAGCTACCATGGAGAAAGGACAAAATCCGAAAGTTTTTTTGGAATGTATTGACAAAGAGCTTTTGGGGCAAATTGCAGCTAAAATTCGGTCATTCCGCAAGGTAGAACCTTACAAAGGAAAAGGTATCCGTTTTGTGGGTGAGCAGATCAGACGTAAGGCCGGTAAAGCTGCTGCTAAGAAGTAATCAGTAATCTGAAAAATTGTAAGCAATCATGGCTTCAGTAAAAAGTGAAAGAAGACAGCGTATTAAATACCGTATCCGGAAGAAAGTAGCCGGTACTACTGATAAACCGAGACTATCGGTATTCAGATCAAACGCCCGTATTTATGCGCAGGTAATTGATGATACAAAAGGTCAAACGTTAGTTTCGGCTTCCTCTGTAGAACTGGATGCCGCTAAGGCAAGCGTTAATGCGGAAGATGCCAAAAAAGTTGGACTGAAATTGGCCGAAAAAGCAATTGCTGCGGGTGTAAGCGTCGTAGTTTTTGATCGCAACGGGTATTTGTATCACGGTAAAGTAAAAGCATTAGCAGACGGCGCTCGTGAGGGTGGTCTCAAATTCTAAAAAGATATGTCAAACAGTATCAAACCTTTGAAATACAACGAAGCCGACCTTAAAGAAAAGGTAGTTGCTATCAATCGTGTTGCCAAAGTAGTAAAGGGTGGACGTCGTTTTAGTTTCTCCGCAATTGTAGTTGTCGGCGACGGCAAAGGTGTAGTAGGTTATGGTTTGGGAAAAGCCAATGAAGTAACTGATGCTATTGCGAAGGGAATTGAGGATGCAAAGAAGAACCTGGTACAGGTTCCCCTGTTGAAAGGAACGGTTCCTCACGAAATGCACGGCAAATTCAGCGGAGGATTAGTGTTTGTGAAACCTGCAGCCCCGGGTACCGGTGTGATCGCCGGCGGTGCCATGCGTGCCGTCTTGGAAGCAGCAGGAGTACACGACGTATTGGCGAAATCAAAAGGGTCGTCAAACCCGCACAACGTAGTAAAGGCAACCATCGATGCGCTCTTAAAAATGAGAGCTCCTCACCAAGTCGCCTTTCAGCGCGGAATTAAGTTGGCCAAAGTGTTTAATGGATAATCTTTTGAGAAAATGTCAAAGATAAGAGTAACACAGATTAGAAGTATGATTGGCCGCCCCGAAAACCAAAAGCGCACTTTAGCCGCTTTGGGGCTGGGTAAAATCAACCGCAGTGTAGAGGTTGAAGCAAATCCTGCCCTTATCGGGATGATTCGCAAGGTAGACCATTTAGTGAAAGTTGAAGAGATTTAATCAGCGATACAGCAATGAATCTTAGCTCATTGAAACCGGCCGCAGGCTCGGTAAAAACAAAAAAACGCCTTGGTAGAGGGCATGGTTCAGGAATGGGCGGTACATCTACGCGTGGGCACAAAGGGGCGCAATCACGTTCCGGATATAGCCAAAAAAGCCACTTTGAAGGCGGACAAATGCCTCTTCAAAGACGTGTTCCTAAATTTGGGTTCAAAAACATTAATCGTGTTGAATACAAAGCCCTCAACTTAGATACTGTTCAGGCATTGGTAGAAAAAACAGGTGCTACAGTAGTGGATGCAGAAGTTTTGTATAATAACGGATTGGTATCGAAAACCGATTTAGTGAAAATCCTTAATCGTGGCGAATTAAAAGTTGCGGTTGAAGTGAAGGCTCATGCTTTCTCAAAAACAGCAGCAGAAGCCATCGAAAAAGCGGGTGGTAAAGCAGTTACTATGTAATCTGCAAAAGATTTTTTGTAACTTTGCCTGATTTTTTCACCGGTAAATCAAAAAACGCATGAAACGGTTTATACAGACCTTAAAAAATATCTTTTCAATTGAAGAGTTGAGAAATCGCATTCTCTATACGCTTCTTTTGATTTCGGTCTATCGGTTAGGATACTATATTGTGCTCCCGGGAGTGGATAGTTCCAAACTTAATATCGATACAGCGGGTCTATTAGGCTTGTTAGATACCTTTTTGGGGGGTGCATTCAGTAAAGCATCTATTTTTGCTTTAGGGATTATGCCCTACATTTCAGCCTCTATCGCCATCCAGTTATTGACAATGGCGCTGCCTTACTTCCAAAAAATGCAGAAGGAAGGAGAGTCCGGGCGTAAAAAACTGAATCAAATTACCCGTGTTCTGACCATTTTTGTAACGATTGCTCAATCGGTCAGTTATTTACAAACCACCATTTCAACAGACGCATTGCTTATCAGCCGTACTGCATTTACGATATCTTCTGTCTTTATTTTGACTGCAGGTACTATTTTTTGTATGTGGTTGGGTGAGCGCATTACAGAGCGCGGAGTCGGTAACGGTACCTCTATGCTGATTATGATCGGTATTGTTTCTCGATTCCCGAAAGCAATCATTCAAGAAGCATCTTCTCGCGGCAGCGGAGGATTATTGATTTTCGTCGTTGAGATTGTAGCTTTGTTTATTGTCGTCATGTTTGCCGTTGCCTTAACTCAGGCAGTACGTCGCGTACCGATTCAATATGCAAAACAAGTTGTAGGTAATAAAGTGATGGGTGGCCAAAGACAATATCTGCCTTTAAAACTGAACACTTCAGGAGTAATGCCTATCATTTTTGCTCAGGCATTGATGTTCATTCCTTCTTTAGTTGCCGGTCTTTTTGCGGAGAAAAGTGATTTTGCCAATTCAGTGGCTACCACTTTTAATGATTATACTACTTGGCAATACAATGCCTTGTTTGCAACCTTGATCATTGTTTTTACGTTCTTTTATACAGCAATTGCGATCAGTCCTCAGCAAATTTCTGATGACATGAAGCGAGGCGGCGGTTTTATTCCCGGAGTAAAACCCGGATTAGCAACCTCAGATTTTATTGCAACTGTTCTTGACCGTATTACTCTCCCCGGCGGTATCTTGTTAGCTGTAATAGCAATCTTGCCTTCATTAGCCAGTATGACAGGTATGACTCGCGAATTTGCCCAGTTCTTTGGAGGTACGTCGCTTTTAATTTTAGTCGGTGTTGTTCTTGATACTTTACAACAAGTAGAAAGCTACTTATTAATGAAGCGTTACGAAGGCTTGATGAAGTCGGGCCGAGTAAAAGGACGCACTGAAACAGTGGCTGTGTAATGGCAAAGATGATTTTTCTTAAATCAGAGGAAGAAATATCTCTGATCAAGGAAAGTGCTCAAGTTTTGGGCAAAACACACGCCGAAGTAGCAAAGTGGATTAAACCGGGAGTAACGACTAAGCAGTTGGATAAAGTTGCCGATGAATTTATTCGTGATAATAAAGGTACTCCTTCTTTTAAAGGATATAACGGATTTCCCGCTGCCCTTTGTATATCAGTGAATGAAGTAGTCGTTCATGGATTCCCGAATCAGTATCAATTAAAAGAGGGCGACGTTATTTCGATTGATTGCGGTGTAAAATTGAACGGTTTTCATAGCGACAGTGCTTATACCTATCCCATAGGTAATATAAGTCCGGAGATAGGAAACTTATTGAAAAGAACCAAGCAATCGCTTTATCTTGGTATTGATCAGGCAACAGAAGGAAAGAAGGTAGGAGATATCGGGTATGCCATTCAAACCTATGTGGAGCGATTCGGATACGGAGTTGTAAGAGAGTTGGTAGGCCACGGGGTGGGTCGCAATTTGCACGAAAGCCCTGAGGTGCCGAATTATGGCAAACGCGGACAAGGACCGACTTTAAGAGAAGGAATGGTTATTGCCATTGAGCCGATGATAACTTTAGGTAAGCGAGCTGTAGTTCAGGAAAAAGACGGTTGGACAATTCGGACTAATGACAGAAAACCCGCGGCACATTTTGAGCATACCGTACTTGTACGAAAAGGTAAAGCGGAGATTTTGACAACATTTAAGTATATTGAAGAAGTAACCGAAAATACGACGTTAATGGTAAGCGTCTAAAATCACTTACCGCAAAAGCAATATATGGCAAAACAAGGTCTCATCGAAGTTGACGGAATTATAGTAGAAGCACTCTCCAACGCCATGTTTCGAGTACAGCTTGAAAATAAGCACGAGGTAATTGCGCACATTTCCGGCAAAATGCGAATGAATTACATTAAAATTTTGCAGGGTGACCGAGTAAAGTTGGAGATGTCGCCGTATGATTTGTCTAAAGCTCGGATTATTTATCGTTATAAGTAGTCATTGGATTGCAGAAAAAGATAATCATCTAAATCCTGATTTCTGAACCGGAAATCGGGATTTCAAAATCAAATACGACAATGAAAGTAAAAGCGTCTATTAAAAAGCGCAGTGCTGACTGTAAAGTAATTCGCCGGAAAGGCAAACTTTACGTTATCAACAGAAAAAATCCCAAGTACAAACAAAGACAAGGATAATTTAAGATATGGCACGTATTGCAGGTGTTGACATTCCGGACAAAAAACGCGGTGAAATCTCATTGACCTATATCTATGGGATCGGACGCAGTTCTGCTCGCAAAATTTTAGAGAAAGCCGGGATTGACTATGACAAGAAAGTAACTGAATGGTCAGACGAAGAGGCGAATGCCGTTCGGGGAATCATCAACGGTGAATTTAATACAGAAGGTGCATTGCGTTCAGAAGTTCAACTGAGCATCAAGCGCTTGATGGATATTGGTTGCTATCGCGGTTTACGCCACCGGAAAGGATTGCCCGTACGTGGTCAGAGAACTAAGAATAATAGCCGTACCCGTAAAGGTAAGCGTAAGACAGTGGCCAACAAAAAGAAAGCTACTAAGTAATTCATAATCGTTAATTGTTATCCGTTATTCGTTGATGTTAGATTCGGATAACAGATAATTAATAACAGATAACGGTAAAAACAATGGCTCAAAATAAGCGTAAAGATAAGGCAAAAAAGCGCGTTGTTCAGGTGGAGCAAGTGGGACAGGTCCACATCAGAGCTTCTTTTAACAACATTATTATTTCAGTTACCAATTTGTCAGGCCAAGTCATTTCTTGGGCTTCGGCAGGTAAAATGGGCTTTAAAGGCTCTAAGAAGAATACTCCTTACGCTGCTCAAACAGCTGCCCAAAGTTGTGCTCAAGTAGCCTACGATTTGGGAATGCGTAAAGCAGAAGTTTTCGTGAAAGGTCCCGGCTCAGGTCGTGAATCAGCTATCCGCACGGTTCAAAATGTAGGTATTGAAGTCACTACCATCAAAGACATTACGCCGTTGCCACACAATGGCTGCCGCCCTCCCAAGCGTAGAAGAGTTTAATCTCCAGTTTTTTATAAGGCCGTAAGAACAATCTGCAATTTGGACACTGGGGTTGCAGGATTGTTCCTACGGTAATTTTTGTGTTTAAAATAAATCATATCAAATGGCACGGTACACAGGTCCAAAGTCAAAGATTTCGCGTCGTTTTGGTGAGGCCATCATGGGCCCCAGCAAGGCGCTGAACAAAAAAAATTATCCTCCGGGCCAACACGGTCGGGGGCGTCGCAGCAAGAAGTCAGAATATGCACTTCAATTGCAGGAAAAACAAAAGGTAAAATATACCTACGGAATTTTGGAACGCCAATTCCGCAATTTGTTCCACCGTGCAGCCGTACGTGAAGGAATTACGGGTGAGAACTTACTTAAACTTTGTGAAGCGCGTCTTGACAATACAGTTTATCGGTTAGGCATCGCTCCAACCCGCCGGGCTGCCCGTCAGTTGGTTACTCACAAACACATCACTATTGATGGTGAAGTAGTCAACGTACCTTCATTCTCATTACGCCCCGGCCAAGTAGTAGGGGTTCGTGAGAAATCAAAATCACTCGAAGCCATTGGTGACAGTTTGGCATCACGCGTTGCCAATACAAAGCGTTATAATTGGCTTGAGTGGGACAGCAATATGATGGCCGGCAAATTTGTACAATATCCGGAAAGAGATCAAATTCCGGAAAATGTCAATGAGCAGGCAATCGTCGAATTGTATTCTAAGTAATCTTAAATCAGTACAAAACCCATCTGAAGCGGTTAGCCGCTTCAGGGGTTTTGTTTTGTATGTTTAGTAAAACATACTTTTTTGCGGTTAACAGCCGCTCTTCGGACTCTAAAAAAACTGCTAATCCTATGTCTATTTTAGCATTCCAAATGCCTGACAAGGTCGTAATGGAAAAGGCCGACGACTTTCACGGGTTGTTTGAGTTCAAGCCGCTGGAAAAAGGCTTCGGTGTAACCATTGGAAATGCGTTGCGTCGTATCCTGCTTTCATCGCTGGAAGGTTACGCCATTACCAGCGTAAGATTTCCAAGTGTACTCCATGAATTTTCTTCTATTGAAGGGGTAGTGGAGGATGTTACCGAAATTATTCTGAATCTGAAAATGGTTCGTTTTAAGAAAGTTTCGGAAATGGTTGACAATAAAATCACTGTCAGCGTTAAAAATCAGTCAGTAGTGACGGCCGGCGATATCGCTAAGTTTACGTCTTCCTTTCAGGTTTTGAATCCTGATTTGGTTATTTGTCATATTGACGACCAAATTACCTTTGAGATGGAAATTCTCATCGAAAAAGGCCGAGGTTATGTGCCGGCAGACGAACCGCGTAATATGGAATTGCCGATTGGTCATATTCCGATTGATGCGATTTATACGCCAATTAAAAATGTAAAGTACAGCGTAGAAAATACGCGCGTAGAACAGAAAACGGACTACGAAAAATTGTTGATTGAAGTAAGTACTGACGGATCAATCCATCCCGAAGAAGCATTAAAAGGTGCCGCTTATATCCTGATTCAACACTTTATGTTGTTCTCTGACCAAACGATGACGTTTGAAACGCAGAAAAACGACGAAGTGAGCGAAGTAGATGAGGAAATGCTGCGTATGCGCAAATTGTTGAAAACACCGCTTGCCGATCTTGACCTTTCGGTACGTGCTTACAACTGCCTCAAATCTGCCGATATTAAGACGCTGGGCGACTTAGCTAAGTTAGAAGTAGCTGATATGATGAAGTTCCGCAATTTCGGTAAGAAATCACTGACCGAGTTGGAACAATTGGTTGCTGAGAAGAACTTAGTATTCGGAATGGATGTAACTAAGTATCGTTTAGACGAAGATTAATTTTTTTCAGGCCTTTCCTTTTTCAGGGAAAGGTCTTTTTATGTATTGTTCAACCGGTTAGTATTCTGAAGCGCGCATTGCCGCCGCTCGAAGCTAATCACAAACTCAAACAAATGAGACACGGTAAAAAAGACAACCATTTGGGGCGTACCGCATCGCATCGCAGTGCTTTGCTCCGTAATATGGCTTCGTCATTGATTTTGCACAAGCGTATTGAAACTACTCTGGCTAAAGCAAAAGAGCTCAAGAAGTACGTTGAGCCTATTTTGACAAGAGCAAAAGAAGATAATACGCACAACCGTCGCATTGTTTTTTCTTACATTCCTGAAAAGGATGTAGTGAAAGAATTGTTCAGCACGATTGCCGATAAAATTGCGGCTCGTCCCGGTGGCTACACGCGCATTATTAAGCTAGGCACTCGTCAAGGTGATGCTGCTGAAATGTGTATGATGGAGTTGGTAGACTTCAACGAAACGTTGTTGACGGCTGCCGAAGAGAAAGCAACTAAAACACGCCGCAGTCGTCGTGGCGGTAAGAAAAGCACAACAGCCGCTACTGAAGCTCCTGTAGCTGAAGTTAAAGCAGCTACTGTTATTGAAGAAGTACCTGCGGAAGACACTGCTGCTGAAGCACCTGCCGATGATATTGAAATCATAGAGGGAATCGGTCCTAAAATTGCCCAAGCACTTGCAGAAGCAGGAGTAACGACTTTTGCACAGTTGGCAGATATGACTCCCGAAGCTATTCAGGAGATAGTATCAGCTGCAGGCATCGGTTCTAAAAGCCCCGCTACCTGGCCACAACAAGCCGCCCTTGCTCGTGATGGCAAATTCGATGAATTGAAAGCTTGGCAAGACGAATTAAACGCCGGTCAGGAATAACTTTTCTCAGAAATAATTGAAACTTTGAAAGAAAAGTTAAAATACAAAAGGGGTTAAACGAAAGTTTAGCCCCTTTTTTTGAAATTTGCAGTACTAATGTCAACACCAATCAATACCAACGCAAAATGAGTTCTCAACAACCGGCACTCTTACTTCTCGAAGACGGGACAGCTTTAAAAGGCTTAGCCTTGGGCAAAATCGGTACCATGGGCGGAGAAATCTGTTTTAATACCGGTATGACGGGGTATCAGGAAATTTATACCGACCCATCTTACTTTGGCCAAATTGTGGTCAATACCAATTCGCACATCGGTAACTATGGGATTCAGTTGGAAAGTGAGGAAGAATCCAATTCCATTAAGATCAGTGGGATGGTTTGCAACTCATTTTCTCGGATTTATTCCCGCAAAACGGCTGATTTTTCGTTGCAAACTTATTTTGAACGGGCCAATATTGTAGGTATCAGCGAAGTGGATACGCGTCAATTGGTACGGCATGTGCGCCAAAAAGGCGTAATGAATGCCATAATTTCGTCTGAAATATTGGATGAGAAACAGCTGATGCAACAACTGAAAGAAATACCTAACATGGCCGGTTTGGAATTGTCGTCGGTGGTGTGTACAAAGGAGGCTTATACCATGGGAGACGAATCAACGGCCGTTCGTCGTATTGCTGTGATGGATTATGGTATCAAAAAGAGTATCCTCCTCAATTTGACCCAACGCGGTTGTTTCTGCAAAGTATTTCCGGCTAAAACACCGGTTGAAGAAGTACTGGCTTGGAATCCGGATGGCTTTTTTATCTCGAATGGGCCGGGAGATCCCGCTTCTATGCCTTATGCTATTCAAACGGTGCAACAATTTTTGGAAACGAATAAGCCGCTTTTCGGTATCTGCTTAGGTCATCAAATTTTAGGTTTGGCCAGCGGAATATCAACGTACAAAATGCATCATGGCCATCGAGGATTGAATCATCCCGTCAAAAACCACAGAACGGGTTTGTGTGAAGTAACTTCTCAGAATCACGGTTTCGCCGTAAGTCCGGATGAAATTGAAGCCCATCCGGATGTAGAGGTTACTCATGTTAATCTCAATGATAAAACAATTGAAGGGATTAGGCGAAAAGATAAACCGGCCTTCTCGGTGCAGTACCACCCCGAGGCATCGCCGGGACCGCACGACTCCCGCTACTTGTTTGACGATTTTATGCAATTATTTGAAGCGTAAGCATCAATGTAATTCTTTTTAGAAAGGCTCCTTAAGTTTACTTAAGGAGCCTTATCTGTTTCTTCAGGTATTGCATTTCAGGATATGAAAGGAATAAGTGCAGTATTTTCGAAGTTGCTTCGGCTTTACTGAGTGCGGCTTTTGTGGCTAAACCTTTCCATTATGAAAAATTATCTCTATACATTTTCTATCATTATAGGTGCAGTAGCAGCTATGTTTTTTCCGCAATTTTTTACTCAAATCGGCAATTTTCAACTAAAAACGCTTATTATTCCTTTACTTCAAATAATTATGTTCGGTATGGGTACTACAATGAGCCCCAAAGACTTTGAAGCCGTAGTAAAATCACCGAAAAGTGTAATAGTGGGTCTTATTTGTCAATTCACAATTATGCCGTTAATAGGATTTACATTAGCTACCGGCTTTGATTTTTCACCTGAAATTGCCGCAGGTATTATTTTGATCGGATGTTCGCCCAGTGGTTTGGCCTCCAATGTTATGGCTTATATAGCCAAAGCCAACGTCGCTTTATCACTTACCATTACCTCTTGTGCTACTCTGCTTGCTCCTGTATTAACCCCTTTACTAATGAAGCTGTTAGGGGGAGCTTTTATACAAGTGGATTTTTTTAAAATGATGATTGAAATTTTGAAAATTATTATTTTACCGATTGGAGTTGGATTAGCGGTGAATAAAATTTTCAGAAAACAGGCTGATTTTTTGAACAATTACATGCCTTTAGTTTCTATGGCAGGTATTGCGTTAATAATTTGTATCATTACAGCAGCAGGCCGAGAGAGTCTGTTAAAAGTAGGGGGAGTATTGGTACTTTGTACATTGGTTCATAATATCAGCGGTTATTTATTAGGGTATTGGGGAGCAAAACTTATTAAACTCCCCGAGCAGGATTGTCGAACAGTAGCAATTGAAGTAGGGCTTCAGAATGGAGGATTAGCGTCGGGAATTGCTTTACAGATGGGGAAGGTAGCTACCGTAGGGCTCGCTCCTGCTCTGTTTGGCCCCATTATGAACATTACCGGATCATTATTGGCAAGTTGGTGGAGTAAAAAGCCCGTAGATACGGCTCAAACCACCCCCGAAAGTATTCCGGCAGAGCGCTCAAAGTAAGTACTATAATCAACTTTATGATTCAACAGGAATTTAAGGATCAGGTAGCCATAGTGACCGGCGCCGGACAGGGTATAGGATTGGAAATAGCCCGACAATTAGCCCAAAAGGGAGCGGCGGTATTGCTTAACGATATTGAACCGGAATTTGCGCAAAACGCGGCCGCTTCGATTCAAGATGCGGGAGGAAAATGTATCGCCTATCCGGGTAATGCCGCTGACGTGGATTTTGTGAGAAAAATGGTGGAAGAAACCGTCAATCGATTCGGCAGCCTTACCACGATTATTGCTAATGCGGGTATTACTACTTTTGGTGATTTTTTTGAATATGAGCCTGAATCGTTGCAAAAACTGCTGGATTTAAACATTAGAGGAAGTTTTTTTCTGACCCAAGCGGCAGCCCGTCAAATGAGATTGCAAGGTACCGGCGGAAGGATTTTATTGATGTCGTCAGTTACCGGTCATCAGGCGCATCAATTTTTGGCGGCCTATGGAATGACTAAAGCTGCCCTGGAAATGCTGGCCAAAAGTTTAGTGATCGAACTTTCTCCCTATGGTATCACTATCAATGCCGTAGCACCCGGAGCGACCATGACCGAACGCACCGCTGAAGACCCTGACTATGCCGGAACGTGGGGTAGGATTACACCCACGGGCCGCCCTGCTACGGTGCAGGATATTGCTCATGCAGCCTTATTTTTGATTTCTCCGGCAGCAGGGCATATCACCGGTCAGTCATTGGTCGTAGATGGAGGATGGACTGCGGTCAGTCCGTCTCCTTATGGCCAATAATCCTTGTGTATATCTGATTCCGGATGGAAAAACCGATTCTCATTTTTTTGGTAACAGCTTTGATCAGTTTTGCAGGTTCGTTGCAATTGGGTCCCGTAAATTTGATGGTGATTCGAGCGGTTTTGAGACGTAATTTTCAAACAGGGCTTTGGATTGCCGTTGGCGGTTGTTTACCCGAAATGATGTATGCCACTGCGGCAATAGGAGTAGAGGCGGGACTGGAGCAGCAGGAAAGTTTGTGGAAGTTGCTGGAATGGAGCGCTGTTCCTGCCTTATTTATCGTCGGCATTGTCGTCTTTTTTACTCCTAATCGGCCGGTTAAACTTGAGAATGCTCCGCAATCTTTTTCTTTTTTTAAAGGTTTAACCCTCGGCTTACTTAATCCTCAATTATTTCCTTATTGGTTGGTCATGTTGGTACAATTCAAAATGTACCGAAAGTTACACGTTCAAACATTACCGGAACAAGCTGCCTTTATAATAGGGACGGCAGTGGGGGCGTTAGGCTTATTAGTGACTGTAGCTGCCCTTACCTCGCGTTTTCGGGAGAGTTTATTGGAGAAGTTAGAGAGACTGAATGTAAATCGTTTTTTAGGAGTACTGTTTATTGTCTTGGCGCTTGTTCAACTCGTGAAACTTTATCAACAGGCACAATAAGAAAGCGGGAAATCGCCTGAGCAATTTCCCGCTTTATAAATCAGTATTGATAAATCAACGACTATTTCTTGCCGTATTTCTTAAGGAATTTATCAACGCGTCCGGTCGTATCAAGCAATGTGTTTTTACCTGTATAGAACGGGTGCGATTTTGAAGTTACCTCGGCTTTAAAAACAGGGTAAGTTTTACCTTCAAATTCAATGGTTTCTTTGGTAGGAGCGCAAGAACGTGTTACGAACTTGTCATCGGTTGCTAAATCCCAAAATACGACTTCTCTGTAATCCGGATGAATGCCTTTTTTCATTTCTGTATCAACTCTTTATGATGGTACGATTCTTTGTTTCAAAACGGGACGCAAAGATAGTAACTTTTTGAAAATCAAAAAAGTATCTAAAAGAAGAAGTTGATAAAAAATATCTAAATTGCATCATACGAATTCTAAACATGACAAATCCAAGTGTACACTACCGTGCCTGCAATTTATGTGAAGCTATTTGCGGACTCGAAATCAAATACATAGACCAACAGGTTGTCTCTATTGCGGGAGATAAAGAGGATCCTTTCAGCCGCGGACATATTTGTCCTAAAGCGGTGGCATTGAAAGATATTTATGAAGATCCTGACCGTTTGCGTCAACCCGTAAAACGAACCGATACGGGTTGGCAAACCATCAGTTGGGCCGAAGCGTTGGAAACGGTGGCGCTTCAATTAAGATCCGTTCAAGACCGATACGGCTACAATGCAGTGGCTATGTATGCCGGCAATCCCTCCGTACACAATTCAGGGACGTTTTTGTCGGGAACCGGATTAATGCGGGCGTTAAAAACAAAGAATATTTTTTCAGCTACTTCAACTGACCAACTTCCCCATCACTTTGCCGCTTGGCAGATGTTCGGCCATCCCTTTTTATTACCCATTCCTGATATTGACCGTACGGATTTTTGGCTGATTATGGGTGGAAATCCGATTGCTTCGAACGGCAGCTTGATGACAGTTCCTGATGTGGCCAATCGTCTTAAAGCGATTCAACAGCGCGGGGGAAAAGTAGTTGTCATTGACCCGCGTTTTACCGAAACAGCGGCTAAAGCGGATAAACATCACTTTATTCGTCCGGGGACAGATGTGTTTTTGCTGTTGTCGATGCTCCACGTAGTTTTTGCTGAAGGTTGGAGCAAATTACCGGAAAATGTGACCGGATTGGAAACCCTCAAAGCGATTGTTGAGGAATTTTCTCCTGAAACAACAACAACACAAACCGGAATGGAGGCAGAGTCTGTTCGGCAACTTGTGTACGAATTTGTTCATGCCAAGTCGGCAGTTGCTTATGGACGGATAGGTCTTTCCACCCAAGCTTTCGGAGGAGCTTGTCAGTGGTTAGTCAATGCCCTGAATATTGTCACCGGAAATATGGATAAAGTTGGGGGAGCCATGTTCACCCAACCTGCGATGGATATTTTAACCGCGTCTAAAGGGTTGTATGACAAATACAACCGGTATCAAAGTCGGGTTCGGCAATTGCCGGAGTTTATGGGAGAGTTACCTGTTTCCGTATTGGCGGAAGAAATCCTGACCGAGGGCAATGACCAAATAAAGGCATTGATCACCAGTTGCGGTAATCCGATTCTTTCCACTCCTAACGGACGACAGTTGGATACGGCTTTTGAGAAATTGGAATTTATGGTGTCGATTGACATTTATATTAATGAAACTACCCGGCATGCTCATCTAATTCTACCCCCCGCTACCGGTTTGGAGGTAAGTCATTATGATTTGACATTCAATGCCTTGGCTGTTCGAAATGTCACTCGATTTTCAGAGCCTCTTTTTCCGAAATCAAAAGAAGGAAAGTATGACTGGGAAATTTTGCAGGAATTGACAGCCCGTATAACGGGTAAGTATGATGCCGACTTTATTCCTCAGGACCCGCATGCGAAAGTCGATATAGGATTGCAAACGGGAGCTTATCAACTAAGTTTAGATGATTTGAAAAAACATCCTCACGGAATAGATTTAGGCCCTTTGCGTCCGTGTTTATCCGAAAGATTACAAACAGCAGATAAGAAAATTCATTTAGCACCGGATTTATTGCTTAAAGATGTAGCGCGTATAGAGAAGACGCTTCATAACAGACCGTTCAGTGACGGTTTTGACCTGCTTCTGATTAACCGTCGTCATCTGCGGGATAACAATTCTTGGATGCATAATTCGGAACGGTTGGTCAAAGGTCGTAATCGTTGTACCCTATTGATTCACCCGCGGGATGCCGCCCAAAGAGGCATAGAAGAAGGAAAGACGGTGAAGATTTCCTCTCGTGTAGGAGAAATTCAGGTAACTGCAGAAGTATCGGATAAAATGATGCCCGGTGTGGTCAGTTTACCGCATGGCTACGGTCACGACCGCATCGGTGTGAAAATGCCTATTGCTCAAACCCATGCCGGCGCGAGTGTTAATGACTTGACAGATGAATTATTTTTGGATGATTTAACAGGAAATGCGGCCTTTGTAGGAGTGCCGGTGCGGGCGGAAGTTGCAGCAACGGTTGGAAATCCTGTCGGGCAGACCTAACTTTGCCGTTGAAATAGGTTCGGGTTTATACAACTCCGGGCCTGAAACTGTGAATATTTAATGTACAAAGGCAAAAAAGTAATTGTGGTCATGCCCGCTTATAAAGCGTCATTGACTTTGGAAAAAACCTACCGTGAAATACCGTTTGATTTGGTGGATGAAATTATTTTGGTAGATGACGCCAGTCCCGACAATACCGTAGAAGTAGCGGAACGCTTAGGAATAGAACACGTGATCCGGCACGATAAAAACAAAGGATACGGAGGTAATCAAAAGACGTGTTATACCAAAGCACTTGAACTCGGCGGGGATATTGTGATCATGCTTCACCCCGATTACCAATACACACCTTTGTTGCTTACAGCCATGATTTCCATCATCGGAAACGGCCTCTACCAAGTCGTATTCGGCTCCAGAATTTTGGGAAAAGGGGCTTTGAAGGGAGGAATGCCGATGTACAAATACCTGGCTAACCGCTTTCTGACCTTAACTCAGAATATATTGATGAATCAGAAATTGTCGGAGTACCATACCGGCTATCGGGCCTTTTCGGGCGACGTATTGCGGAATGTACCTTTTCATAAATGCAATGACGATTTCGTGTTTGACAATGAGATGATTGCCCAAATCTTTTGGAAAGGGTACGAAATCGCCGAAGTTACTTGTCCCACCAAATATTTTGAAGAGGCCTCATCCATCAATTTTCAGCGTAGTATGAAATACGGCTTAGGGGTTTTACGAGTATCTGCCCGATATTGTCTGGCAAAATTGGGAATATGGAAATGGGATTTGCTGAATAAATAAAAAAGGTCAGACGAAGCTGACCCTTTCGTTTACCGCCGACTGTAAACATATAGACTACCAAATATCCTAAGCATCTTTCCAGCCGATGGCACAACCCACGGCTTTGGTTTGCGTCACTACAACGGGTTTTCCCGTCAGAATATTGCTGACCGCATCTTCCACGTAACGTTTGGTTACGCCGGCAGGGTCTTGGTAATTATCATCAATGGTACCAATATACTGTACCGTAAATTTACCGCCGTCGTTGCGTAAAATAAAAACGTGCGGTGTCCGAGTGGCACCGAATGCTTTCGCTACGGCTTGGGTAGAGTCCTGCAAATAAGGGAAAGTATAGCCTTTTTCACCGGCGCGTTTTTTCATATTATCAAACGAATCTTCTTCATAATCCGCTCCGTCATTGGAGTTAATGGCCAAGACGGGAAAATTCTGAGGAGCGTATTTTTTGTCCAGTTCCATAATTCTTTCTTCATACGCTTTGGCGAAAGGACAATGGTTACAGGTAAATACGACAATGACTCCCTTCTTGTCTTTGTAATTGGATAAACTGACGGTTGCGCCATTTACGTTTTGAAGTTTAAAATCGGCTACTGCAGCTCCTATGGGATAGCCCTTAGGAAAGGCTTGGGCTTTCTGTTGTTGAAAAAACAAAGTAGTAGCTGTACCTAATGCCAATACAGCCACTAATGACAGCCAAAACTTATTTTTCATGGTCGTTGATTTATTTGATATTTGGACGAAAATAATAAAAAAAGTCACAGAAAGTCAGTGAGTTCCTTTACCAAACGGCTATACTCTAATTTTTGTTCAAAAAACTGTTTTTTGCTCTTTTGGTTATTAATAAGTAAGGTAGCAGGAATCGCTCCTGACCACTCCGGACTTACTTTATCAATCCAACTGTTGGCATCCGGCTCATTCAACAACCAAACTGTACTTTTTAGTTTTCGTTGATTTACAAAAGGAACTACTCTTGTATTTAATTCCTTTGCAAAATCCATGCTAATTAATATAATCTGCACCTTTTGCTCTTTGAAATTTTCCTTTACCTGTTCAAAGGAAGGCAATTCTGTGATGCAGGGTTTGCACCAGGTTGCCCAAAAGTTAAGAATATAGGTCGTATCCGACTTTTGGGTTAAAATTTTTTGGACTTCAGGCCATTTGACAACCGTTACTTGTTGTGCCCACAGACCCGTTTTGCCAACGATTAAGCTTAATGCTAAAATCTGACCGATTTTTTTCATTTAGGCTATACTGTTTTACCAATATAAATTTACTACAATAAACGATAAGTTGTAACTTTCGGTGCCTTTAAGTAAAAAATATGCCTTCTATTAAAAAAATTCTCGTTGCCAACCGGGGCGAAATTGCGCTACGCGTCATGCGTACAGCCCGTGAGATGGGTATTAAGACAGTAGCCGTTTACAGTGAAGCCGACCGGCACGCGTTGCACGTACGCTACGCTGATGAATCGGTGTGTATCGGCCCGGCGGCTTCGGCAGAATCATACCTTCGCGGGGATAAGATTATTGCTGTTTGTAAAAAACTGAATGTAGATGCCATTCATCCCGGTTATGGGTTTTTGTCTGAAAATGCCAAATTTTCGCAAATGGTCAAAGACGCGGGCTTAATTTTTATCGGCCCGTCGGCAGAAAGCATTCATGTGATGGGCGATAAACTGTCGGCCAAACGAACAGTAGCCAAATACAATATTCCGATGGTGCCCGGTACGCCGGATGCTGTTACTGACCGGGCCGAAGCCAAGCGGATTGCGAGTCAAATCGGGTACCCGGTCTTAATCAAAGCAAGCGCCGGCGGCGGCGGAAAAGGAATGCGGATTGTTGAAAACGAAGAAGAGTTTGAGGAACAAATGGAGCGTGCCGTCAGCGAAGCGATTTCGTCTTTCGGAGACGGAGCGGTGTTTGTTGAAAAATACGTAGCTTCTCCGCGCCACGTGGAAATTCAGGTTTTAGGGGATCAACACGGTAACATTATCCATTTGTTTGAACGGGAGTGTTCGGTACAGCGTCGTCACCAAAAAGTAGTAGAGGAGGCCCCTTCTTCGTGCCTTACCCCCGAAATACGAGAGGCTATGGGTAAGTGTGCCGTGGATGTGGCACGGTCGTGCGGGTATTATGGCGCAGGCACGGTAGAGTTTATCGTGGATGATCAACTGAACTTTTATTTTCTGGAAATGAATACGCGCCTACAGGTAGAACACCCTGTTTCAGAGATGATTACGGGAGTAGACTTGGTGCGTCAGATGATTTATATTGCTGAAGGAAAAGAGTTGCAGATCAAACAGGAAGACCTGAAAATACACGGACATGCCATGGAGATTCGGGTGTATGCCGAAGACCCAACCAATAACTTTTTACCCGATGTAGGTACATTACAAACCTACGTTCGTCCCCAAGGCAACGGCGTTCGGGTAGATGATGGGTTTGAACAGGGAATGGCCATCCCGATCTATTATGACCCTATGATTGCCAAACTCATCACCCATGCCGCCACGCGCCAAGAGTCTATTGATAAGATGGTGCGGGCTATTGATGAATATGACATTACCGGTGTGCAGACTACGTTGGGTTTTTGTCGGTTTGTAATGTTGCATGAGGCATTTACGTCGGGCAATTTTGATACCCACTTTGTAAAACACTACTATACTCCCGAGGTATTGAAAAAAGAACCTGACGAAGAAGAAGCTAAGATTGCAGCGGCTTTGGTGGGTTATTTGATGGAGCAAACCAAGCAACCTGCCCACACTGCGGCTGCTGATATGGTATCAATAAAAAGTAATTGGAAAACCAACCGGGCTAATTGGAGATAAAAGAGGGGTTAAAGTGTAAAGGGAAAAGTGTAATTTTAAATCAGTTTTGCCCTTTACACTTTAACCTTAATCTAAAAAGCATACAGTGCTAAACCTGCCATTGTCATTAAAAAATAAGGCACTAAAGTAGCTGCACCCGCATAATCCTGCGCTACCCGTTGACCGAAAAACAGGCAGGTCAATGAAATACCTCCTAAAGCCATGCCTGAAGCGGCTGTTACAGCGCCCGAATCGCTTCCTGTCAAAAGCAACACCAAACCTGCCAAAGAAACCAAACCCGCTGAAGTTTCAAGCAACGTAATGACCGGCATTAACAAACCTACAGTAGAGGCTAAGGGGGATTTTTTGAAATGATCTTTAAAATAATCCAAATTGCCTTGGTAGTGAAAGACTTTGTCTAATCCCGACTGGGTAAATAAGATACCGTTGAAGGCCGCGAACAAAAGTTTCAGGAGCAATAAGATAGGAAATCCGAGTAATTCCATGAGTCTTTGAAGGTTAGGTTGGAGATGCGAATTACGTATTTTTTTGAAATACAAAGGCTTATTTTGTGTTTTTTACCTCTTGAAACCCTGTTGCACACTCTTTTCATTTACTTTTGTTGAAAATCAAATTCAGTGAAACAAAACCTCAATCGATTTTTAGCCTTTGTGATGGCACTACTCGTCCTTTGGGCGGGTAACGGCTATGGCGTGCTGGAGCATTCGTGCGAGGAACACGGCAAACATCATCATCTGCTTTCCCATTGGGTGCATACATCATGCGAACACGAACATCACCATGATTCAGCAGTGGAAGAGCACGAGCACACTGATTCAGGCTTTGATGTTTTCCATTCTGAGGGACAGGTCAATTTTGTGTATTTGGAAGCGGAAACGCTTTTGAAAACATCCGTTGAGTTACCTTCCTTTATCCCGATTTTTCAAGCGAACTTATTGCCTTCGTTTGTTTTTCAAACGCTTACATTTTCTTCCGAAATTCATTCTTCGGTTTTCCACATTCCTCTTTTTCGACGAACGTTCGGGCGTTCGCTTCTGGCTTTTGTGCAGTCTTTCTTGATTTAGAATGGGCAGAAATTCGCTGATTGAATCAGCGTTCAGTTTCTCTTTTTCTCCCCATTAATTCTCCTTCTTCATGAAAAAATACCGGCAAAGAGCCGCCCTTACGGTCGGGTTAGGCTGGGCATTCGGAACATGGGCATTGGCTCAGAATGTACTGACGGCCGATGAAGCCGTAGCCACTGCTCTTAAAAACAGCCCTGCCGTAAAGGCTTCGGGTTTAGTGGTAAGGCAACATGAACAGTTAGTACGCTCGGCTCGCACTATTCCCAACCCTGATGTAACCTTTGACAGTCCCTCCGGAACCTTTTACACGCTCGGTGTTCAGCAAAGTTTCCGATTCCCAACGGTTTATACCCAACAGGCCCAATTGCAGCAGCAACAAACAGTGTTGGCCCAAAAAGAAAAAATTGTTACTGAAAATGACCTGAACTTCAGAATCAGAACATTGTACCTGAATGCCCAATACGCAGAGGCTTATCTTAAACAGCTACAAAGTCAAGACAGTGTGTATGCTGAGATCGCCGTGGCTGCCAAGCGAAATTTTGAGGCCGGTACTATTGATAAGCTCGCGTTGATTTTTGCCGAGACCCAAGCCGCAGATGTACGAAATCAAGCCGCTGTTGCGTCGCAGGAGTTAACAACGGCTAAGCGGCAATTGATGCTGTTTATGAATAACCAACAAGGGGCAAGTTTGCAAGTGAGCAAAGGGCAAGAAACAGGTTTTGCCCTTTTGCCTCTTACTGTGCGACAGTCCGACCGTTTGTCTTTTGCCATTTTGCTTACTGATTCGGAACTCTCTAAAAACCCGCTGGTTGAAGTAGCCAAACAATCGGAAGTGATTAATCAAAAAATCATCGAGGTAGAAAAAGCCAATGCGTTGCCCGGCTTTATGGTGGGTTATTATAATCAAAGTGCCCGAGAAACCCATTTGGCGTATCGTTGGCGAGTAGGGGTGAGTATCCCATTGTGGGCAGGACAGTACAAAAGCCGCATTGCTGCGGCCCAAACGGGGCAGGAGGTCGCCCGTCAACGTACGGAAGCGCAGACGCAGGTACTATCGGTAGACTTACAGGCGGCACAGGGAGAGGCGGTTAAATTTCAAAATTCACTCGATTTCTACGAAACGGTTGCTTTGCAGCAGGCAGGTGACATCATCAGTACGGCGCGGCGTTTGTTTGAAAGCGGGCAAACGGATTACATCAATTTTCTCCGTACCACCAACGATGCCTATCAAATCCGATTGCGTTACGTGGAAACCCTGCGAAGCTATAATCAATCCATTCTGACTATCAATTATTTAAAAGGAACTTTATGAAAAAAGCCACTATAAAAAACCTACTCTTATTCCCCTTTTGGGGGTTAGGGGGCTTTTTTTTCTCGCTTGCAACTTACGCTCAGCATGATCACGACCATGATCACGAAGCTGAACCGGCGGCGGAGGAAATCAAAATGAAGAAATCGGAAGCGGTGTCGGAACGTTACGAATTGGTTTTAAAATACGAACACCTTCATGCCGGCGAAGATGGAAAATTAATGCTTTACGTAGCTGATCCGGTTACGAACCGAGCTATCAGCGGGGCAAAAATTACGCTCAGTACCTCTCTGGACAGCAAAGCTGCCTTTGTCATAAAACCGAAGGAAGCAGGGATTTATGAGATTACTTCCAAATTTACGAAAGAACGCACCTTTGCCCTTACGGCCAAAATGGAGGGAGTCAACGGTCCGGATATATTGATGCTGAAAGGGGTTTTGGTAGGGCATGATGAATCGGAACACGAGCATGAAGAAACAAGTGAGCAAGAGTCGGACCGTCGCACGGCAAATTGGCAAATCGGCAATTGGCAAACTTGGGTTTTATTCGGAGTAGGTATTGCGTTGGGGCTGTTGATTATGTTTTTGATAATGAAAAGGAAATCTACACTGTTTTGCCTTTTGCTTTTTGCTTTTTGTTTTTTACCCCTTTCCAAAGATCTGCCTGCCAATGCCCAACACGAAGGACATAATCACGGTGATGAAGGGGGGAAGCCGAAAGCCAATCTTTCCAACGAGTTTGAAGTACCCAAAGAAACGCAGTTTTTGTTCGAAATTCTGACGCAGCCCATTCGTGAAGGAGTATTTGACGAAACAACTCAACTTCACGGTACAATTGTCCCAAGCTCGACGGGTCAGGCCGTAGTCCAAACCCCTCAGACAGGGCGGTTAGTCAGTTTGAATGCCCGTGTGGGACAAAGGGTCAGCAAAGGGCAGACCTTGGCGATGTTGGAAGAAACGTTGGATGCTACCGAGCAGGTATCACTACAGGCCGAGCGCAACAGCCTCGAAGCGGAATTGACCGCTGCTCGCAAAGAGTACGAACGCATTAAAAAAATCGAAGATATTGTAGCCAAACGAGACCTTGCCGAAGCCGAAGCCCGTTTGCAAAAAGCCGAAGAAAATTTCAAAGTATTCACCCCTATTGCCAAAGGCAGCAAAGGAAATACACGTATGGTGCCGCTTAAAGCCCCTATTTCGGGCATTATGGCCCCGTTCAGCGTAGCGATTGGCTCTACGGTAGGAGTAGGAGAAACTATCTTCACCATCACCAACCTTTCCACAGTGTATATAGAAGCACAAGCGTTTGGCTATGATGCCGAGCAAATCAAAGCCGGCTCAAAATTAGACGTAGTCAGTACGGCAGGGGGAATCCAAAAACGCAGCGACCGAATTCACCTGTTGTCATCGGCACAGGAAGTGAATGCCAATCAATCTCATAAACTGCTGTTTGAATTAGGCAATTCTGACGGAGCTTTCAAAATTGGTGAATTTGTGTCAGTACGTTTACAGACAGGCCAGACAAACCGGACTTTGTCTCTTCCTAATGCTGCTATCAGTCAGGTAAACGGCAAGCCTGCGGTGTTTGTAAAAGAAAGCCCCGAGACATTTCGAGTCGTTTATGTAGCTACAGGAAGCAACAACGGAGACCATACCACCATTACAAAAGGTTTGGCAAATGGCGAAAAAGTAGTGATTAATTCGGCTTATCAGTTGAAAATGATGTATTTAAATCAGTAACGATGCTCGACAGACTCATTAAATTTTCGCTTCATAATCGCCTTTTGGTGATGGCGGCGTCCGCATTGGTATTGGTTTACGGGGTTTACACGGCTTTACGTTTACCTATTGACGTATTGCCTGACCTGAACCGCCCGCGTGTTACCATTTTTTTGGAATCTAACGGCTTGGCTCCTGAAGAAATTGAGACACAGGTAGTTTTGCCCGTCGAGACCGCTCTGAACGGAGCTCCCGGCGTGGAGGTAGTTCGCAGTAGCTCCGCCATTGGGCTGGGAATGGTTTTTGTTGAATTTGACTGGAATATTGAAATCTACAAAGCCCGGCAGCTGGTGGCTGAAAAGCTGCAAACGGTTAGTTTACCCAATGGGATTACACCCGTTATGGGGCCGATTTCGTCCGTTATGGGGCAAATCATGTACGTGGGGGTAGTGGCAGACACGACCAAGCCCACCGAACTGCGCACACTTGCCGATTTTACCATTCGTCGCCGATTGCTCAGTATCAAGGGAGTAGCTCAAGTGATTCCGATAGGGGGAGAACGACGTCAATTTCAAGTGCTGATTTCGAGCGATAAACTCAAGCAATTTGATTTGTCGGTGGACGATGTGGACAAAGCGCTTGGACAAACGACTCAAAACACAACGGGGAATTTTTACAACGATTATGGCACAGAAGTATTGATTCGAAACGTAGGTCGGGCCGAAACCTTGGATGATTTGGCCCGTACCGTCGTTGCTAATCGAAACGGTGTTCCGGTCTTGCTTTCACAGGTAGCGGAGGTGAAATTTGGGGCGGCGCTCAAACGAGGTGATGCGGGCATTAACGGTAAACCGGCCGTAATCTTGGCCATTGAGAAACAGCCCGGAGCTAATACGGTAGCGTTGACCGATCAAGTTGAAAAAGCCTGTGCCGATTTACAGGCATCATTGCCCAAAGACATTAAACTGAATCCCAAGATTTTTCAACAAAAGTCGTTCATTACCAACTCGCTGAACAATGTAACGGAAGCCCTGCGCGATGGTTTTATCCTGGTCGTGATTGTACTGTTTTTGTTTTTAATGAATTTGAGAACAACCCTCATCACCCTGACGGCGATTCCGCTTTCATTGGTAATTACGGCCATTGTTTTCCAATTTTTTGATATTTCCATTAATACCCTGACTCTCGGTGGATTGGCCATCGCCATTGGAGAATTGGTGGATGATGCTATTGTAGATGTAGAAAATGTGTATCGCAGATTACGTGAAAATCGACTGTTACCGGAGCCCAAACCGACGTTGCAGGTCGTTTATTCAGCCAGTTCGGAAGTGCGAAATTCGATTGTTTATGCCACCGTTATCGTCGTTTTGGTCTTCTTACCACTGTTTTACATGCAGGGCATTGAAGGGCGCATCTTCGCTCCGTTGGGCATTGCGTACATTACTTCCATTCTGGCTTCTTTGGTCGTTTCGCTCACGCTTACTCCTGTGTTGTGCAGTTACTTAAGCCCCCTAACCCCCAATGGGGGAACCGGTACTGTTTCCCCATTGGGGGTTAGGGGGCTTGATACCCCACTGGTTAAATGGCTCAAGAACAAAGACGCACGACTTTTAAATGGGTCGTTAAATCATCCAAAAACGATCATTACGGTTGCCGGTGTCCTGATTGTAGTTTCAATGGGAACTGTTCCGTTTTTTGGAACTGAGTTTTTGCCGGCTTTTAATGAAGGCTCGTTTACCGTCAATCTGATTGCACCGCCGGGAACCTCACTCGAAGAATCCAACAAATTGGGGACGCTTGCCGAGAAGCTGATGTTGCAGGTGCCCGAAGTGGAATATGCCAGCCGGCGTACCGGGCGGGCCGAATTGGATGAACACGTCGAGCCGGTCAGTCGGTCCGAAATAGAAGTGGAGATCCGGGCAGGAGCGGAGCGAGGTCGTGCCGAGATCATTGCTGATTTGCGCAAAAAATTAGCGGTAATGAAAGGCGTTTCGGTCAGTATCGGTCAACCTATTTCGCACCGTATCGAACACCTGCTTTCGGGAGTACAGGCCCAAATTGCACTCAAACTTTACGGTGATGATTTGACGGAATTGCGCAGTACTGCGGGAAAAATCCAAAGTTTAATGCAAAATGTAACGGGTGTAACCGATTTGCAAATAGAGCGTCAAACCATGATTCCGCAATTGCTGATTCGGATTCGGCGTGATGCACTGCAACGATTTGGATTACAGGCCGGTAAAATCGCGGAAGACTTAGAGGTATTTTACAACGGTAAGGTAACGGGCAAGATGTATGACGGCCAAAAATCGTTTGATATTTTGCTCCGAACCAATCACCGGGAGCGCAGCAACCTGCAAGCCATTCGAAACACCCAAATCAGTACGCCCGATGGGCAATTGATTCCGTTGTATCAAATTGCCGACATAGAACTGACGAGTACTGTGAATCAAATCATGCACGAAAATACGCAACGTCGGATGGTGATTTCGGCGAATGTACAGGATCGGGATTTGGGAAGTACGGTGGCAGAAATCAAGGAAAAAATCGGCAAAATGCAGTTGCCTACGGGCTATTTTGTAGTTTATTCCGGGCTTATCGAAAGTCAGGAATCAGCTGCTTCTTTGATTGGCTTTTTGGCGGTTTTTTCATTGGTGGGTATCTTTTTGGTATTGTACAGTCACTTCAAGTCAACTCGCCTGACGTTGCAAATCATGCTCAATGTTCCGTTGGCACTTATTGGTAGTGTAGTTGCAGTATTTCTAACGGGTGGTACATTTTCGGTAGCTACGTTGGTAGGCTTTATTACCTTGGCGGGGATTGCCAGTCGCAACGGTATCATGATGATTTCGCACTACATTCATTTGGTGGAACATGAAGGGGAAGTATTCGGAAAACCCATGATTATCCGAGGTTCGCTCGAACGGCTTGTGCCCGTATTGATGACGGCTTTGGTAGCGGCATTGGCCTTGATTCCGCTTACTCTTGACCCACAGGCTGCCGGAAAAGAAATTCTTTATCCGGTAGCGACGGTTATTTTGGGCGGTTTGATTTCCAGTACATTACTGGATATTATTGTGACGCCCGCGGTGTTTTATACTTTTGGCGAAAAAGCATTGCAGACGTATTTTGAAACCAAGAAAAAACGGACCGAATTTTAAGCGTGTTCCAAAATAAAAGCAGGATCAATAGATAGTTTTTGATACAGGCGTTTGGCTAAATCCATGTTGACTTTGCGCTTGCCCGTCATCACTTCGGAGAGTCGGGTAGGCGTAATGTCAAGCATAGCCGCTAAATCTTTTTGTTTCAATTTTAACTGAAACATTTTAAGACTCAGCATTTCAGAAAGCGTTTGAGGCTTGGGAACCTGTAAAGGCATAATCGGAATGGCATCTTCGTAGGCTTCCGCTTGTAAAGATAAGGTCCGAAGTTGCTCTGTTTCCTCAGATGATAGGCTTGCAAAGCCCCCATTATAAGTGGCTTTTTGTAATAAAACCTCAATTTCAGCCATGACTTGCTTGTACTCAGATTCAGTTTTCAGTATCGTTGTCATTGTTTAAATAGTGGTTGCATCAATTTTACTATATTCAGCATGGGTACCTATAAAACGAATAAAAACAGTACGAATGTCTAAAAAAATCATAGTGACAAGTCGGTAGCGATTGCCTTTGATGTTAAAAACGTATCGCTCATTACCTACGTAGTCAACTGAGTTAAAAGTCTGTTTCATATCAGACAGATTTGACCAGTCTGCATTTGATACAGTATCAAACCAATCGTTTAAAGCATCGTTGGCATCAGCGTGTTTTAGTCCAAACTCACGAATGATTGTTTTAGAAATGACGACCAGTAGAATTTTCGTTTAAGAAAACAAAATTACAAAAAACAAAATTAAATATGCAAAATCAAAATAGTCGTGTGGTCGATACTGCCCTGCTTAAAAACGGCTTTCGTCTTTTATTACTAACTTTTTTGCTCCTTTTATTGGAAAATGATACGCTCTATGCTCAAAATAAAGGCGTAACGCTTTCAGGAAAAATTCAGGATGCTCAAACCAAAGCCGTTTTGCCGTATGTCAATATCCTGCTCAAAACAGAGTCAGACAGTGCTTTTGTAGCGGGAACAATCACCAATGAAGAAGGGCAATTCACTTTGGTTTCCATAAAAAAAGGAAAGTACCGATTGGAAGCGTCGTTTTTAGGCTATAAAACCCTCAGACAATCCATTCTGGTAGGCCAATTGAGCGATTTTTTGGATTTGGGCAGCCTCAATCTGACTGAAGATCGTCGGGTTTTGGAAGAAGTAAAGATAACGGCGCAACAGCAGGGAATTTCAGGCCAAATGGACAAAAAAACGTTTTTGGCAGCAGATAATATCAGTCAAAGCGGCGGTTCGGTGCTGCAATTGATGAACAACCTGCCCGGCGTTACGGTTTCGCAGGAAGGAAAACTCCAACTCCGCGGCAGTGATAAAGTAGTAGTGTTGATAGACGGAAAACAAACGGCATTGACGGGTTTCGGCAGCCAAACCGGGCTGGATAATCTGCCGGCATCGGCCATTGAGAAGATTGAAATCATCAATAATCCTTCGGCCAAATACGACGCCAACGGCAATGCCGGTATTATCAATATTATTTTTAAGAAAAATGAACAATACGGCTGGAATGGCAAAGTCGGAATGGCGGCAGGGTTAGGCGCTTTGTGGGTAAAGCGCGAAAATCTGCCCGGGATTCGCCCGCAGTTTCAAAATACGCCTAAAATAAACCCCTCTTTTTCGGTTAATCACCGGAAACAAAAATCCAATATTTTCTTACAGGGAGATTGGCTGTATACTCAAACGCTGAATAAAAATGAGTTTTCGAACAGGACGTATGATACGGGCGAATACATCATTCAGCAAATCAAACGCAACCGAACGACCACCTATGCGACTGTAAAAACCGGCATAGATTATACCTTCAATTCGAGCAATACTTTGTCGGTTTCGGGATTATTCAATCGAGAAAAAATATTGGACAATGGAGACAATCCTTATTTTAACCGCGACTTTTCCAATCGGTATCGGTTGTGGCAATTTTTGGAAGATGAGGTCAAATATACGGCTATGGCTACGGCGGTATTTGTGCATAAATTTAAGCAACCGGGCCGTTTACTGAACATTAACTACAATTATACCTTTCACCGCGAAGACGAAAAATACTTCTTTACCAATACCTTGCCCACTTCTACGGGAACGGATTCTTTCAAATTGCTGTCGGACGAGCAGGTGTCTGATCTTAACATGGATTACATTCGACCGCTCAAACACGGGCGATTGGAATCAGGGGTGAAGCTCAGAAGACGCAGTATTCCCGTCAATATGCAGTTTTTTCCGGGCGTAAACTCGCCTTTAGATGTCAACGCCGGCGGTTGGGCCAATTACTACGAAACCATTCCGGCTTTGTACGGAAACTACGTTTATGAGAACGATAAAGTGGAATTGGAAGGAGGACTGAGGGTTGAATATGTGAAAGTGGACTATCAGGTCAATCCGAATCATAATACCTACAAAAGCGATGGCTACAACTACACGCAGCCTTTTCCCAATCTTCGGTTGGCCTATAAACTCAATGACAGGAATAAAATTTCCCTCTTTTTCAACCGAAGAGTAGACCGACCTAACGAAGTGGATATTCGGATTTTTCCCAAGTATGATGAGCCTGAGTTGATTAAAGTGGGAAATCCAACGCTTAAACCGCAATTCACAAGTTCGATGGAGTTGGGTTATAAAAACAATTGGCTGAAAGGCAATGTCTATGCGGCTCTGTATCATCGGATTACTGACGGAACAATCACTCGCATTGCTACACAGGTACCGGGGAGTGTGTTGCTTTACAATATATTTCAAAACGCGGGACGCAGCTATAACACCGGCATAGAATTGGTGTGGCAGCAGGAGTTGACAAAAAAGGTTTCGGTCAATGCGAGTGTCAATGTGTATCAAAATACAATCAATGCGTTTTCAGTTACGAACAAATACCCCGTTCCGACCAATTATAAGGCGGATAAACAGCAATTGATGTCAGGCAATGTCAAGCTGAATAGTTTGGCTCATTTGCCCAATGGCTTTGATTGGCAGCTTACTGCTGTCTATCTGGCTCCCGATATTATCCCGCAGGGACGGATTGAAAAACGTTTTTCGGTGGATACGGGTTTGAAGAAAAATGTCCAAAAAGGCAAAGGAGATGTGTTTATCAACGCTACGGATTTGTTGAATACCATGCAGATAAACAAAAGAATTACGGGTAACGGATTCACTTTGCAAAGCACGGACTACTACGAAACACAGGTGATACGAGTGGGGTACAATCGCAAGTTTTAAGCTAAAACTATGAATCAAATCATCGTCGGTTCCCTCATCCTGAGCGTTTTACACGCGCTGATTCCCAGTCATTGGCTGCCTTTTGTAACAATTGGTAAAACAGAGCATTGGAGCGAGTCGCGTACACTGACCGTGACGGCATTGGCGGGTCTTGCCCATACGGTCAGCACCACTATTTTAGGGCTGATCGTGGGGCGGGCAGGGTATGAGCTTTCTGAAAACTACCACGAACTCGCCGAAAGTGTCATCCCTGCGGTGTTGTTGATGCTCGGATTGTGGTACCTGATGCAACACCTGCGGCATCAGCACTCCCACGAACACATTGATGCCCAAAAACAGAAGGGAAAATCGTTTACCGCCCTTTTGTTCTCCCTTTGTCTGGGGATGTTTCTGTCGCCTTGTATGGAAATCAACGCTTACTTTTTGAGTGCAGGAGCCTTGGGTTGGCAGGCATTGGGCATGGTGGCTTTGATTTACAACTTCATTACGTTGGCGGGAATGTTGCTGATGGTGTGGGTGGCCGGCCATGGTTTGCGACTCATCAATGCCCATTGGTTTGAACATAACGAAAATCTGATTACAGGGCTGACTCTCATTGGCTTAGCTGTTCTCAATTTCTTCATTGAGTCTTGAAACGAAGTTTACTTATGGAAAATACAGATTCCGTACATACATCTCAGAAGAGACCTTCCGAAGCCCATACCGAACATACCCACGGCCACAGTCACGGTGAATCAGAAGAAGAAAGCCTGTTGAAAAGCCGTTGGCGGTTATGGCTAAGTTTGCTTCTTTTGGTAGGTTTTGTCATAGCGAATTACCTTTTGAAGTTAGCCGTTCCGAAATGGTTGGAAATCGGCCTGATGACGATTGCTTATTTGTTGGCAGGATATAATACCCTTGAACGTGCTTTTCGGTCGGTGCGACGAGGGGATTTTTTTAATGAATTTACCCTCATGTCCATCGCCACTTTGGGTGCCTTTTATATCGGCGAATACAGTGAGGGCGTGGCCGTGATGATTTTTTACGAAATCGGAGAGTTATTTCAGGATTTGGCCGTCAACCGCTCCAAACGTTCCATCAAAGCACTGTTGGACATTCGCCCTGATGAAGTGACTGTTCTGAGAGATGGAGTAACTACAACCGTTCATCCCAATGAGGTGAAGTTGGGCGAGACTATTCAAATCAAAGCAGGGGAAAAAGTTGCTTTAGACAGTGAACTGCTGACAGATACCGCCGTCTTCAATACAGCAGCGCTTACAGGCGAATCAAAACCCGATACCAAACGCGCCGGCGATGCTGTGTTGGCAGGCATGATTAATCTGGATAAGGTCATTGAATTGAAAGTGACTGCCGTATTTAAAGATTCCAAACTGTCAAGAATTCTCCAACTTGTTCAGGAGGCTACCGCCCGAAAAGCCCCAACACAGTTGTTAATCAGTCGTTTGGCAAAGGTATATACACCTATTGTATTTTTCTTGGCTATTGCCATATGCCTTTTGCCCTACTTGTTTGTTTCGCCTTATGTTTTCAATGACCGGCTGTATCGGGGAATGGTCTTTTTGGTGATCGCCTGTCCGTGTGCGCTTACGGTTTCGATTCCGCTGGGTTATTTTGGGGGTATCGGTTTGGCGTCCCGCAACGGTATTTTGGTGAAAGGTTCCAATTTTTTAGATACAGTTACCAAGTTAGATACCTTAGTTTCCGATAAAACGGGTACGCTGACCAAAGGTGTTTTTAAAGTACAGGGAAGCCCCCAAGCCCCCAACGGGGGTTTAAAACCGTTTGAGTTGACTAAAGTAGTAGCTGCCTTGGAAAATAACTCAACACATCCTGCAGCAAAAGCTATTGTGACATATGCTGATGAACAGGCAGTAAGTTGGAGAAATACAAAGGCAACAGAAGTAGAGGAGATTTCCGGGCACGGATTAAAGGGGAAAGTCAATGGAAAAACGGTGTTGGCCGGCAATTTGAAGTTGCTCAGAAAATATTCGGTTGACTTTCCGGCTGAATTGGGAAAAATTGTAGACACCATTGTCGCGGTAGCTATTGACAATCAATATGCCGGCTACATTACCATCGCCGATGAAGTTAAAGAAGATGCAGCCCAAACCGTTGCTGCTTTGAAAGCACTGGGCATCAAGACGGTCATGCTGTCCGGCGATAAAACCGCAGTTGTCCAAAAAGTAGCCGGTGAACTCGGAATAGCTCAGTTTTACGGTGATTTGTTGCCCGAAGATAAAGTTACGAAAGTACAGGAACTCAAAAGTTCGGGTAAAAATTTGGCTTTTGTGGGGGATGGGGTCAATGATGCGCCCGTAGTTGCTTTGGCCGATGTGGGTATCGCGATGGGCGGCTTAGGGTCAGATGCTACCATCGAAACGGCCGATATTGTCATTCAAAATGACCAACCCGCTAAAATTGTATCGGCCATCAAAATCGGGAAGATGACCAACTCAGTGGTTTGGCAAAATATTTCATTGGCCATGGGTGTAAAAATCGCCGTAATGCTGCTTGGTGCCGGTGGTATTGCTACGCTCTGGGAGGCTGTTTTTGCCGATGTAGGCGTGGCTTTACTGGCTATTCTGAATGCGTATCGAATTCAAAACAAACGGATACAGTAGGTGATTTCTTTTTAAAATAGCCCTATGGGCGTGTTTTCTCGCGAAAACGGGCATTATCTTTGAGAGAAAAATCATTTTTCGGAACATTTTTAGGTTGAATCCGGTATTAGAGTTAGATTTGCTTTCAGAACAATCCTTATTCGCACAATTTCAGCTTGTTATCTGCTCCTAAAATACGACAATCCATCGCACAGGGCTTCTTGGTACTTTTTACCTTGATGCTTCTTAACGGTATTGTCTTCAGGCATGCTCACAAGCTGTCGAGCGGCAAAATCATTACGCACGCTCACCCTTATAAATCTTCCAATTCCAATTCACCTTTTCAGCCCAACGATCATACCAACAATGAGCTTTATTTGTTGGATACGGTCAGTAATGCTGTCTTTGTCGGACTGACGCTGACGGTCGCTTTGGTCGCGGTAAAACGCATTCAAATAGCTTTCTTTACTCCCTCGTCTTCCTTCTACCTATTAACGGCCTATCATAAGCCCTTCTTCGGCGATTTTTCTCATCGAGGCCCTCCTGCTCTTTAGTACTGTTTTTTTACTTCCAAGCTGTTCGGATTACCGAATGTCATAATTACCGTGTTTGACTCAAACCCGCCTGCGCGTACGGTATGGGTTATCCTAATCATTCTTGCATCGTTATTAAAAAGTACTGAGAATCCATGAGAAAAATGTACGTATTGCTGGCATTTTTGCTGGCGCAAATTTCCGTTTTAGCTCAAACGGGAAGTATTCGCGGAACAGTTACGGTCAAAGGAAAACCGCTTGAATTTGCTACTGCCGCTTTTAAAGGAACGCAGTATGGCACCACTACTAATGAACAGGGTGTTTTTGAAATTAAAAACGTTAAATACGGTACGTATCAATTGGTAATTTCGGCCATCGGTTATCGTAACGTCACCAAGTCGGTGACGATTTCGGAAGCTAAATTTTTTCAGGAATTAACTTTCCAAACCGAGGAACTGGAAAATTCACTGGCCGAGGTAGTGGTGACAGGCACAATGAAAGAAGTGTCTAAACTCGAAAGCCCCGTTCCCGTAGAGATTTATACTCCGGTGTTTTTTAAACGGAATCCCGTACCTAATCTGTTTGAATCGCTCCAAAATATTAACGGAATTCGCCCCCAACTGAACTGTAATGTGTGTAATACGGGTGATATTCACATCAATGGTTTGGAAGGGCCTTACACCATGATCATGATTGACGGGATGCCCATTGTATCCGGACTTTCGACGGTATATGGTTTAAGCGGGATTCCGAGTGCGTTGATTGAGCGCGTAGAAGTAGTCAAAGGTCCGGCTTCTACCCTCTATGGCTCAGAAGCCGTGGGAGGGTTGATCAATGTCATCACTAAAAAGCCTTCTTCAGCGCCTTTGGTTTCGGCCGATGTGATGGGAACTTCTTGGTCAGAATTTAACACCGATCTGGGCGTGAAATACAAACTGGGAGAAAAAGTACAATCGCTCTTCGGGTTGAATTATTTCAACTTTCAGCGTCCTACCGACAAAAACGGCGACGGTTTTACCGACATTACCCTTCAAAACCGTATCTCGCTTTTTAATAAATTCAGCATTGATCGAAAAAATAATCGCTTATTTACTTTAGGAGGGCGTTATGTTTACGAAAACCGCTGGGGCGGACAAACCCAATGGACCCCTAAATACCGCGGAAGTAATGAACTTTATGCGGAAAGTATTTACACTAAACGTTGGGAAGTGATCGGGGCTTACCAACTGCCGATCAAAGAGAAAATTACCTTTCAGTTTTCAGCCAACGGCCACAACCAAGACTCTTATTACGGAACGACTCCTTACAAGGCTCAACAATACATTGGCTTTGGACAATTTACGTGGGATAAAAAAATAGGCGATCGTCATGACCTGCTCGTCGGGACAGCCTTACGCTATACCTATTACGACGATAATACCCCGGCTACGGCGGCAGATAATAAAAACGCTCCTTCCAAAATCACCCTTCCGGGCGTGTTTGCCCAAGACGAAATTGCACTTAGCGCCAACCATAAGTTACTTTTAGGACTCCGTTACGATTATAATTCGATTCACGGCAGCATTTTTACGCCGCGCTTTAATTACAAATGGACCTCTACCGATAAGCGAAATGTATTGCGCCTCAGTTTCGGAAACGGCTATCGGGTAGCCAATGTCTTTACGGAAGACCACGCAGCATTGACGGGAGCGAGAAAAGTGGAGTTTACCGAAGAACTCAAACCGGAGCGTTCTTGGAACGGAAATCTGAACTATGTTCGTAAATTCTTTTTGTCCAACGGCGGCTTCGTCGGCTTGGACGCTACTGCTTTTTATACATTTTTCAACAATCGCATCATTCCGGACTACCTGACGGATCCTAACAAAATCATTTACAGTAATTTAAACGGGAATGCCGTATCACGCGGTATTTCGTTGAACGTAGATTTTTCGTTGACCAACGGCCTGAAGCTGATGGCCGGTGCAACGGCCATGAATGTCTTTCAACGGGAAGATGACGGTCGCGGCAATTTGATAAAGAAAACCCAATTGTTGACGGAGAAATTTACCGGGGTTTGGTCGGTTTCGTACACCTTCCCCCAAATCGGTCTGTCGGTGGATTATACGGGAAATCTCTATGGTCCCATGAAATTACCTGTGTTGGGGCCTTTAGATCCTCGTCCAACGTATTCGCCGTGGTGGAGTTTGCAAAACATTCAGTTGACCAAGAAGTTTAACAGCGGCTTGGAAATCTACGGTGGGGTCAAAAACCTGCTCAATTTCACGCCGACCAAAGAGGCGATTGCCCGCGCTTTCGATCCGTTTGACAAACAGGTCACTTTTGATGCCAACGGTCAGGTGGTACCTACACCCAATAACCCGTATGCGTTAACTTTCGACCCCTCGTACGTCTATGCCCCCAATCAGGGCATTCGGATGTTTGCAGGGGTGCGTTATAATTTGTTCAAATGAGAAAACTTGTCGCGATATTGATCTTCAGTTGGGTTGGGCTGTGCCGGTCAGAGGTGAAAGCCCAAACTTTGCGCTGGACTTCTTTCGAACATTTGACCGACAGTTTGCGCAAAGAGCGGCGCCCTTTGTTGATCTTTATCCATACCGATTGGTGCAAGTATTGCAAAATGATGGAGATGAAAACCTTCTCCGACCCGGCAGTAGTACAAGCGTTGAATAACCGTTTTTACTGTCTTGACCTCGATGCGGAGGAGGCGCGTACTTTACCGTTTCTCAACAAAAGTTACCGCTTCAAGCCCTCGGGAGTGAATACCGGCATTCAGGAATTGGCCGAAGTACTGGGGGCAGAAAACGGAAAACTCAGTTACCCCACCACCGTATTTTTTGACCAAAATCTTCAACTCCAAAGCAGAAGGGTAGGGGTGCTGGAAGCGAAGCAGTTGCGGCAGGTTTTAAACAGCACTTCAAATTAAAATATGAGTTATAAAAGGTTGTAGATTAATCCATAGTCTTTAATTATTGATTTTCTAAAAATTATTTTACTGCGTTTTTTCATATAACTTCAGCCCCTGTTTTTACGTTTAAAAGGAAAGAATCTTCATCATGCATTATCGTTTACTTGCAGCAACTCTGAGTTTGGGCTTGATTTCCTTCACAACCTACGCGCAAGTCCAATCTTTGTATTCTGCCGAGCAACAACAAAAAATACAAGCTACGCGTCAATCCATTGAAAATCAATCCCGTTTTGTTCAGACTCAGCTTCAGACGTTGGCACGGCTGAACAATTGGCCGTTGAGGCAAGCTTTCGCCGACGGAAGCGTGATGATCCTGAGCGGCGTAAGCGAAACCGGACAACCGCTTTATGATGTCACTACCACCAACAGCGGTGCGGCTCTTACTACCCGAACCAATGCCTTGTACGAAGGGGGAGGGCTGGACCTAAATCTTACCGGAGGCAGTGCCGTAATGAAAGGCCGCTTAGGCGTATGGGACGGAGGAAAAGTATTGGACACCCACAGTGAATTGGCCGGACGCGTTACGCAGGTGGACAATGCCGCTACGGTAGATGGACACGCTACCCACGTGAGCGGGACGCTGATTGCGACAGGCATTAACCCGCGGGCAAGGGGAATGTCCAACGGGGCTTCGTTACTGGCCCATGATTTCAATAACGACAGCCCCGAAATGATCAATGCGGCGGCTGATTTGCTCATCTCCAACCACTCTTATGAGACGGTATCCGGGTGGCGTTTTAATTCGGGAAGAGCCGGCACCGATAATAACCTTAAATGGGAATGGTACGGCGATACCACGATCAACGACCGTAAAGACTATAAATTCGGCTTCTACGATACTCGTACGCGGGAGTGGGACCGCATTGCCTATAATGCCCCTTATTACCTGATAGTAAAAGCCGCCGGCAATGCCCGAGGTACCAACGGCCCTCCCGAGGGAACACCGTATTTTTTCGGGAACAGTAATCGAACAAGCCGTACTCCCCGCGCGCTCCAAAACGATTATGATTTGATCTCTACGTACGGTACGGCCAAAAATATATTGACGGTCGGTGCAGTCAGTGTATTATCCAACGGTTACAATCAATTATCTGACCCGCGTATCTCAAGCTTCAGCAGTTGGGGTCCTACCGACGATGGCCGTATCAAACCGGATATTGTAGGGGTAGGAGTCAGTGTTTTTTCAACCAACTCGACTTCCAACAATGCCTACACCACCCTCAGCGGTACGTCGATGGCCTCACCCAACGTAGCCGGTTCGTTGTTTTTATTGCAGGAATTATATAACAAACAGACCGGCAATTTTATGCGTTCGTCCACGCTGAAAGGATTGGTATTGCACACAGCCGATGATGCCGGTAATCCCGGTCCCGACTACCAATACGGTTGGGGGTTGTTGGATATGAAACAAGCCGCCGAGGTGATTCTAAACCGCGACCAAAACCATCTGCTTGCTGAGCGTACCTTGGCCCCCAACGAAACTTATACTACGCAGGTAATTGCTTCGGGAAGAGGAGCTTTGATTGCTACGATCTGTTGGACGGATCCGGAAGCAACAGCGACGGCAGCCAATGCGGCCAATTTTGACAACCGAGTTCCGAAACTGCTGAATGACTTAGATCTGCGAATCAGTGACGGAACCAACGAATCGTTACCGTGGATTTTAGACCCGAACCAACCCGCCGCCAATGCCACTCGCGGTGATAATATCCGGGACAATGTGGAACAGGTCATCATTCCCAACGCCGTGCCCGGCCGTACGTACACCATTACTGTCAAACACAAAGGTACCCTTACCAACAATGCCCAACCATACGCCCTCATCGTAAGCGGCGTAGGCGGGAAGGCCTTTTGTGAATCCAAAGCGACCTCCAATGCCGATTCCAAAATCACGCAAGTGATCTTAGGGAACATCACCCAAGTTGCCAAAAGCGGCTGTCAGGACTACAGTGATTTTATGACACAGGTCGCCTCTGTTGCTGCCGGGCAAGTTTTACCCTTGGAAGTAAGCGTAGGTTCCTGCGGCGGTGATTTTGCCAAAGTGGTCAAGGCGTTTGTGGATTGGAACGGAGACGGCGATTTTGACGACCTTAACGAATTGGCGGCCACCTCTGAGGTAATTTCGGCAGCCGGTACATTTAAAGCCGGTATCAAGGCTCCTTCCGGTCTTATCATCGGAAATGCAGTTCGCGTAAGGATTGTCTGTGTCGAAACCAATAATCCGACCTCGGTTGCTGCTTGCGGCACGTATGGCAAAGGCGAAACCCAAGAGTTTTTGGTCCGATTTGTACGCCCGGCCCGCGATGTCAGTGTTACTGCTTTGGTCGCGCCGGAAAACAATTTTTGCAGCAGTCAACTGGCCAATGTTACCGTAAGGGTACGAAATGTCGGCTCAGAAACGTTGCAAAATATTCCTGTCTCAGTACAGGTTTCGGAGCCGTCGGGTACAGTAGTCGGAACATTGACAGGAAGTCTCACTCAAACGTTACCGGCCTTTTCGGAAGCTGTTCTTTCGCTGTCCGATGCGTTTTTGAGCACGTTAAAAACGGGAGTCAATTATCAGTTTGTCTCTCGAACTCTTTTGGAAGGCGACCAGGATACACTTAACAGCGTTTTGCGTCAAACCCGTACGGTCTCTGCTGTACCAACGATCACAACGGCTACTGCAACTTACTGCGGCGCCGACCCGTTGTCACTGATTTCACGCGACAACGGCGTTGCTTTTTGGTATGACAGCCCTGCGGCAACCAATCCATTCGCTATCGGAAACTTGGCAAGCAGTCCGGTACAATTGCCCGGCGGAACATTTTACGTCAGCCTGAATGATTTCAGCGGATCGGTCGGTCTTGCTTCCAAATCCGCCTTTACGGGCGGGACCTACTCCGGCAATTTCGGTCCTGTACCGCTTATTCGTACCCAAGTGCCGCTTATTCTGGAGAGTGCGCGCCTTTATACTTCTTCCCCCGGCCGATTGACCTTTACCGTCTTGGGGTTGGACGATAAGTTTATTTCCAGTACAACGATTGATGTTACGGCGAGCCGGAATCCGAACGCGCCTAATACGGGCGCACCGTCGGGACAGGTAGCTGATGATCCGAATGACCCGGGGCGGGTTTATCCGCTTAATCTTTCCATTCCGTTGGCCGGAGATTACAAGATCGGGATTGAATACGAAAACGGAGCCACTATTTATCGCAGTAATGCGGGAGTAAACGGCTTTCCGTTTGCCATTCCGGGAGTCATTGCCTTGCGCGGTGCCCTTTTTACACAAAACAATCAGGTAGATACCCTCACCAATGCCTACTACTATTTCTATGACCTCAAGGTACGCTCATTGGGCTGTCCGAGCAAACGGGTCGCCATTACGACGCAAACGGCTACCAAATCTACTCCCGTCATTTCGTTTGACGGAAGCACGAATATTTGCGAAGGAGCTGCTCTCAACCTCAAAGCCCCCGCCAATGCCGGGGTGTATCAGTGGTTTTTGAATAATCAACCGATCAGCGGTGCTTCCGGTGCCGATTTTTCGGCCATGAATTCCGGCAGTTATACCGTCAGTACGTCTGTAAACAATTGTTTGCCTACGTTATCAGCGCCGGTCGTCCTAACGACCCGAAAGCCCGAAAAGCCGGTGATTACGGTAGACGGGATTGTCCTGCGCTCCAACGCTCAGACAAGTAATCAATGGCTAATCAACGGGCTCCCGATTCCGGGAGCGACCGGTACTGCTTTTACGGTCTTACAAACGGGCAATTACTCAGTTCGAGCCAACGTGAGCGGTTGCGGCGAAGTGGTTTCGGATGAAACCCGCATTACCATTACGGCTGTGGAAGAAGACCCGACACTGCAAACGAGTCTTACCCGTGTTTATCCTAACCCGGCCCAAAACTTTGTAGTATGTGAGTACTATGCTCCCGGCAGTGTTCCTCAAAATGTGACAGCTTTCCTCATGGATGTCAGCGGGCGTCTTTTGGAGCGTCAGCCTATGGAAAGAACAGAAAAAACTTTTCGTACTCAATTTAATCTTACCTCTTTGCAAAGCGGTACGTTTTTTGCAATAATACAGGAGGAGGGTACATCAACGCGCAGGGTGCATGCCATCACTAAGCCTTAGGGCGCGCGTTTTGTACTGAGAGGCATGGCTATTATTTTACCCCTTAATTCATTTTTTTCGATGCGGCAACTGATAAACAGACTATTAACAGTTTGTTTGTCAGTTGCTTGTTTTTGGGCAAATGCCCAGACTTCCGATTCGTTGTCGAGTTCCTTTCGGAAGCCGGACAGTCTATTTTTGGATTATCTTCAAAACCGCTATACATATAATCGGCAATCAGCCCTTCGGCTGGCCAAAAAACAGGGTTGGTTTGTCAGCAAAAAATATGCCAACGGCCGATTTTTGACTTTACAGGGGGTGGATTCTTTTGGATTGCCCGTTTATTATTCTACCCACAATATTGTTGCTTCTACAGGTACGCATACGACCAATCTGTACCGCGGTGGGAGTTTAGGTATCGACCTGAAAGGTGATTTGCCCGAATTAGACGGACGACTTTGTATTTGGGACGGTGGTATGCCGCGGTTATCGCACATTGAATTCGGAGGAAGAATCCGTCAAAAAGATAACAACAATATATTAAGCGACCATGCTACTCATTTATCAGGAACGATGGCAGCTGCCGGGGTCAATCCGCAAGTAAAAGGCATGGCGTACGGGGCCAAGTTGGATGTGTGGGATTATACCGATGATTTGACAGAAATGGCTCAAAATGGCTCAAAAATACTGATTTCTAACCATGCCTACGGTCCCGTGGTCGGCTGGGTGTTCAATGAAAGCCGCCCGGGCAATGACCCCAAACTCAAATGGGAATGGTGGGGAAATACGGCCGTCAGTATTATGGAAGACTATCGCTTCGGATTTTATGATGAAAAAGCGCAGGATTTAGATAAATTAGCTTTCAACAGCCCTTATTATCTCATTGTCAAATCGGCCGATAATAAACACGCCGAAACCGGCCCGCCGATCGGAACCCCATATTTTTTACGCAATACTAA
Source organism: Spirosomataceae bacterium (assembly GCA_046329125.1). Taxonomy (GTDB): domain Bacteria; phylum Bacteroidota; class Bacteroidia; order Cytophagales; family Spirosomataceae; genus Runella. The sequence goes on from JAXLVD010000017.1 coordinate 163,915, forward strand.
CCAAATCAGTATTCTTGACCGTGAACGTAACGATGGATATGACGTGATTCCGGCCGAAGCAAATGCCAAAAATATTCTGACCATCGGTGGGGCCAACGTCAATGCACAGGGAAATTTTACAGTAGCCGATTTCAGCGGCTGGGGCCCTACTGACGACGGCCGCATCAAACCGGACTTGTTAGGCATAGGTACCAACATTATTTCGTCGATTGCCGGAAGTAACAACGCCTATGCCACTATGTCGGGTACATCCACGGCTTGTGCCAATGTGTCCGGCTCGCTTATTTTACTGCAAGAGTTGTTTTATCGGCGCCAATCCTATTTTATGCGTTCGGCTACCCTCAAAGGCTTAGTTTTGCACACTGCCACTAAACCGAACGGCAAACCGGGGCCGGCTTATGATTATGGTTGGGGGCTGTTGAATGCCGAAAAAGCAGCACAGGTTTTGCTTAATACCGACAACAACCACGTTCTTTGGGAGAGTACATTGCGCCAAAATGAAACCTATCAACAGAAAATCATTGCCGCCGGCAATGAGCCTTTGATCGTCACCCTTTGCTGGACAGACCCGGAAAGTAATGCTACACGGGTCAGTACGCAAACCGTGAACGACCCTTCTCCCAAATTGATTAACGACTTAGATATACGCCTGACAGACGAAAACAATAACACCTGGTTTCCTTGGGTTTTGGACCCGGCCAATCCGGCGAATGCCGCTGTGATCGGCGATAATATTCGGGATAATGTCGAGCAGGTTTTCATGGCTGCTCCTCCTACTGGAAAAGTATATACCGTCACGGTGCGTCATAAACGTACCTTACAAAACAGCGGACAGCCCTACTCTCTGATTATCAGTGGGGTAAAGCCGCAAAATTGTACTGAGGCCGTACAAATCCTGAAAGGGAGAGACACGACACTGTGTGAGAACGGAAAATTGCAAATGCAAATCAAAGGCGATAATGCACTGACTTACCAATGGTTTAAGGACGGAGCCCTATTGACCACCACTACAGTGCCGACGTTAGAAATAGCACAGTCGGGGCAGTATGCGGTAAAAGCGATCGGCTACCAATGCTCGGCTCAATCATTTCCGGTCAATGTGGCCGTTTCGGAATTGACAGCCAAAGTCAGCCCGGAAGGCAGTGTGGCCGTTTGCCCGGGCAAACCCGTTCAACTACAGGCAAATTCGGGCTTTGGCTACGTGTATCAATGGCGACGCGACGGAAAAAACATTCTCGGTGCCACAACTGCCGTATTGAATCCGTCCGAAGCCGGCAGCTATACAGTAGCCATTGCTTATCGAAATTGTACTGCTGTTTCCAAACCGACTCAACTTCTTTCTGCTCTCGAACGACCGGTTATTTCCAGTAACAGCGGCACTGTGATTCCCAACAACGGCAGCATACGCCTCACCACCAATCCCGGCGAAGACATGACTTATCGCTGGTTTTTCAACGATGAGATCGTTCCGACCGCCACAGGTCCGCGGCTTGTAGCGGTAAAAGCGGGCAAATACATGGTAGAAGTGACCCAAAACGGCTGTTCGATTACTTCCAAAACCTTAGAATTGACCAACATTCCTTACCCGACCAACAGCCCCATAAAACCTACACCGCCTGAAATCCTGATTGTCAGACAAAATCTTCAGCTATATCCCAACCCTGTGCAAAATACCTTGACCGTAGCTTATGAGTCGGACAATACCTATAACTTAGATGCCCATATTGTTACGTTAAACGGGGAGGTACTTTCGGGCAAATTGTTGTACGATAACGGCAGCGTTTTTCTCAATCAATTTGATGTTTCTGAACTCCCTGCGGGCAAATATTTCATTCGGGTAAGCGACGGTCGCCGCGCTGTTTCCAAACCTTTTATCAAGCAATAACAAACTGTAGGCGCGAATTCGGGCAGGATGCGTTATTTTTGTGATGAACTATTGCCTTGCTTATGCCCCTCCTTCGTACCGATACCCACCAACCGCCTGCTTGGCTGCCCAACGGCCATTATCAAAGTATCTATCCGGCGCTGTTTCGTAAAATAAAATGGAACTATACTCGGGAAAGAATCAGCACCCCGGACGATGATTTTTTGGATTTGGATTGGAGTTTTGCCGTAAAAAAGAAGTCGGCGGATGCTCTGAAACGGCCGTTGGTCATTCTGTCGCACGGGTTGGAAGGCAACAGTACCCGGCAATACATCACGGGGATGGCTCAATTGCTGACCGATAACGGCTACGATTGCCTGGCGTGGAACTACCGCAGTTGCAGCGGCGAGATCAACCGTCAATTGCGCTTTTATCACAGCGGCGAAACAACCGACTTGGATTTTGTGATTCAGTATGCGATTTCCAAAGGATACACCGAGATCAGTTTAATGGGGTTCAGCCTCGGCGGGAATGTGACGCTCAAATACGTCGGAGAATCCGGAAAAAACATTCGATCGGCGGTCAAAAAAGCCGTAGCCTTCAGCGTACCGATGGATCTGTTGGCTTGCAGTCGTAACATTGAAAAGCCCGAAAACAAGATTTATTTGTGGCGTTTTTTGCAGTCTTTAAAACCTAAGATTGAAGCAAAAGCCTCGCAATACCCTGAACGGTTTGACCCGAAGCAATGGAGCCAAGTGAAAACATTTTGGGATTTTGACCACGTCTATACGGGGCCTTTACACGGATTTGAAGGAGCAGATGATTACTATCAAAAAAGCAGTTCGAAGTACTTTGCGGAAAAGATTGCCATTCCTACGCTCATTGTGAATGCCATAAACGACCCGCTTGTTCCTTACCAAAGCCTGCCGACAGAGATCATTGCCGATTTGCCTAATGTATGGCTTGAACTAACCCAACAAGGCGGACATTGCGGGTATCGGCCGCAAAAATTCACCCGAAAAGGTGCCTATTGGTCAGAATTGAGAGCTTTGTCTTTCTTGCAGGAGGTATGAACGGGCTGATTCTTGTCGGCGGGCGAAGTACACGCATGGGCACGGACAAAAGCCAACTCGTGTATCACGAAAAACCGCAGTGGCAATACCTCTGCGACTTATTGGTGCCTTTTTGCCCAAAAACGTTTTTCTCCTGTCGCGCTGAACAAACACTGCATTTTCCGCCGGAAAAGTTATTGATCGATCATTATGTGATAGGTCCTTTGGGAGGAATTCTGTCCGCTTTTGATAAATGCCCTGACGAAGCTTGGTTGGTTGTGGCTTGCGATATGCCTTCGGTGAACGAGCAAACCATTGATTTTCTATACCGCAATCGTGATGTTTCAAAGAGTGCCACGGCCTTTCAAAATCCCCAAACTCACCTTCCCGAACCGCTGCTCACCGTTTGGGAGCCGGCTTCCTATCCTCTTTTAAGCGAGGCCCGAAAAAAAGGACAACGTTCTCCGCTGCGCGTATTACAAAATGCGAATGTGAACCTGCTTGAATGTCCTCATCCGGAATGGTTGACGAATGTAAATACGGCTGAAGATATTACCAAATTCTTTTAGTCCGATGAATCTTTAATTATTTTGTTGTAAAGTCGTTCTGTATGTTTTTTATCCTTTAAGCGATTGACAATAATCCAGCGCATTATAAGAAGATAAAAAATAAAAAAAATAATTGTGATTATATCAATTCTCCTCCAATAAATTATACTGACGGGAGTGTAATACAAACTCTGTCTAATGATTAGTTTTGGCCAAATTTAGTTTTTTCTTTCGATTTCAAATGCTTTTTTGATTTGTTATTGGATTTGTCAAGGGCGGCTGAGGTACGAGGCCGTTTATATACCCTTGACAAATTTAATAACAGGCTATTTTTGCGTTTTATAATTGAAAGAAAAAATTACAAATCTATTGGCATTCTATTGCCAAATTTGATGTGTAATTGTTGAGCCGTAAGTGCCCAATTCTGCAACGGAGAAGTCCATTTTTGACTTATATTTTCAACGGCCAGGTAAATCAATTTAAGCAAGGCCATATCATTGGGAAAAGCACCTTTTGTCTTAGTGATTTTACGAACTTGCCTGTGAAACCCTTCCACAGCATTGGTGGTATAGATTAACTTTCTAATGTGCTCATCATAAGCAAAATAGGTAGACAATTTATGCCAATTCTTCTGCCATGATTTGAGCACAACTGGATATTTTACCCCCCATTTTGCTTCGAGTTTATCTAGTTCCAATTCAGCTTTCTCCTTTGTGGGAGCCTGATAGACCATTTTTAAATCCTGCATAAAAGCCTTTTGGTCTTTGGAAGCCACATATTTAAGTGAGTTCCGTATCTGGTGAATAATGCAAGTCTGAACCTCAGCTTGAGGGAAACAAGCCAATATTGCCTCTGAAAAACCCGTAAGATTATCCGTACAGGCTATCAAAATATCTTTTACCCCTCTGGATTTTAAATCCGTAAGCACTGACAGCCAAAAGTTAGCCCCCTCACTTTCAGATACATACATACCAATCAAATCTTTGTACCCATGTCGATTAACTCCCAATACATTATAAACAGCACGAGTAACAACTCGACCGCCTTCCCTTACCTTATAGTGCATGGCATCCAACCAAACAATGGTGTAGAGATTTTCCAGAGGTCTACTCTGCCACTCTTTGACCTGCGGAATTACTCGTTCGGTAATCTCAGAAAGAGTAGCATGAGATATTTCCACATCATACATTTGTTGGATATGATCGGATATATCTCGAAAACTCATCCCCTTACTGTAGAGGCCGATGATTTGAGGGGCTAAGTTATCAGCTAGTACTGTTTCGCGTTTCTTGACGATTTGAGGAGTAAAGCTGCTCTGTCGGTCTTGAGGTGTGCTTAAAATAATCTCACCTGAGGTTGTTTTTAGACGCTTGCTGCCTTTGCCATTACGCTTGTTGCCTAATTCTCGCTGTTTTTCATCAAGATGTGCGTTCATTTCAGACTCTAGAGCACTTTCTAAAAATTGTTGGAGTAAGGGAGCGAACACTCCATCTTTGCCCGTTAACGATTGTCCATTCATCAACTGGGTTAGCGCTTTATCGCGCATCTGTTCAAATTCTGTCTTTTCCATTGTTCTGTCGTAAAGTTAAAAAACCTTTGGACAGAGTTTAATTTACAGTCTCATACTGACTATTAAAACTGTGAGTATAATTTCAAAAAGAAATCTTTCTTTTTTCTTTTTTCTTGATTTTACAATCATAATATTTCCTTTTTTCATACTTAAACGTTCTTCAATTTTAGCAATAAATTTATCTAAACTATAATATCTATCTTCATCTGCGCTTGAAAAGCAAATACTATATTCAAGTTCTATTTTTCTTATAAATTCATAATATTTTTTAGCCCCCTTAAATGAGTTTTTTATAGTATTTTTATTCATATTTGGAGTAACGAGAAAATCTAAAAAATGAGTTTCATCAAAATAATCGTTAGGATTAGACCTCATTTCCTGAAAAATTTCAATAACTCTTTCTTTTATTTTTGAATTTTCCATTTTACAAATCAAGATATTATTTTTGTTAACGCAAATTTTGTTTCTTATTTGTCAAAATCAATATAATCACTGAAATTAATAAATAATGGGATGTTGCAAGTTAATATAAAATAAATTCAATTGATGGTAATAGTATTAACTTGCTTATTTTTTTCGAACTAAATATCGTTCATAAACCGAATTTTTTTTGCCTAAGTATTGCTTCGCCTCGGCAGGCGAGTAGCGGTCGTACAGCATTTGGTAGGTATTTTTGTAGGCATCAAAAGGCAACGGAGTATAGGAAGCTTCGGTCGGCCACAATAACTGCGTCAGTTTGTTGTATTGAATGGATCGGATAAGTGACTCAGAAGTTAACAGCCAGGGGCTTAAAAGAAGATAACAAGCTACCAATAAATAGGCTGTTCCTGATTTGCGGGTAAAGCGGATAGCTTTAAAATTAAAATTACGGATTAAAAAGATAGCGACGATAAATAAGAGCGGAATTTGCCCTCTCATAAACAAATCATTTTGCGCTCCGAAACGATACGTCCGCAGCAGAAACAGAAAAAAAAGGCTGATTATTGCCGAATAATAAAAGGTTTTATCGGCCGTTTTACGAACGGCAAAACAACCGATAAAAAGTAGGCCGACATCTATACCTATATCAAGCAGTAATTTGGGTACAGCAGAGCCCGGGCGTTGTACCTGAAGAAAAAAATGACGTATTGCATCGCCGTTAGAAGAAGAAAAATAAACTAAGATAGGAAGCATGAAGCATAAACACAATATAAAAGTAAGCGTATTGTGTTTAAAAAACACAGCAAACCCTTCTTTGAATAACGCATAAAAAGCAAACCCGGCAAACACGATAAATAATACTAAAGTTGGGAAAATGCACCAGATCGAACAGAGGCAAATTGCGAAAAAAGCCTTAGTATATTTCTTTTCCCAAAACAGCGAATAAAGTAACAATGAACTTGCTATAAGGCAGGCAATGACCTGATTGGGTGCCCAGCGTAATTGATGAAAAAGCGGAGTAATGACAGCCGGCCCCATTTCGGAACTATAAATAACCTCTACCCCCCTCAGCTTAGTCAATAGCCACTTTAAGTGACTGCTTAAGCCGCCGACCGATAATACAATAAAGATATTTCCGATTTTTTTATCGGTTAAAAAGTAGAGCCAAACCGTTACAATAAAAACCCCTGCCCAAGACCAGATAAATAAAGCCGGCAAACACAATTCTCCTGATAATTTTGAAATAAAAGAAGGAATCAAATAATAGCCGAAATAGTAACAGGCATACCTGCCTGTCTCCCTAAAATAAAGGGGCCAATCGCTTTTATACAGGTCGTAAAATTTAGTATTTTCTGCCCAATAATCATACAATTGATACGAATATCCGCTGATACCGGTTAGGCCGGTGATAATAAAAGCAATCAGAGCTAAAATAAGCAATTCTTTTTTGAGGAACGACGGTTTATTGCTTGGTATATCACTTTCTTTTATTTCTAACCAAAACAACAAACCAAGGCTGATAATCATCGGGACAGCGATTTCGATTCTAAACCAAGCAGCTGCAAAAATCAGATTAGGAAACAACAAATAAAAGATACTTGCAAGACGCAGTAATGAGAGACGCATTCTATTGTTTAAAACTAAATGGTGTGTATAAAAACGGTACTACTACCGAAGTACAAATAAACCGGTTAAAACCGAAAAAACATTACCGGAAGAACTTAAATTTTTTCAAGTCTTCATTTTTTTAAACTCAAAATAACGGTTTGGTTTACCGATTTCGGTTAGTTTAATATTCGCTCCCTACTCATAGCGCTTCTCGTATTTGTCAAAAATCAGATCAAAGCGGTCGTTGAGAATATCGGCTAAGTGCGTGTGGTACTCGGGGAAATCAGGCAGATTGTTATGGCCGCCTCCATAGATCGGAATAAGGCGAGCGGATTGAGGAATCAAATTCATCAGGCGTACGCTGGAACGAAACGGAATCAACAAATCTTTGGTACCGTGAATGATATAGATGGGGCATTTCACGTATTTTATCCATACATCCGTCCGAATAGAAAACTTGAGAATGTAAGAAACGGGCAAAAAAGGCAGAAAACGAGTGGTAAGGCGGGTAAAACTGTAATAGGGGGCGTCTAAAATAAGCATTTTCGGATGATTGGCCGAGGCCAATTTGGTAGCAAACCCGGAACCCAACGAGCGCCCGTAAATGATGATTTTTTCTTCAGTATAACCGTATTTGGAGCGCATTTTATTATACACATACTGTGCATCGTTTTTGATGCCGTCTTCCGTCTGTTTTCCGACACTTTTACCGAAACCGCGATAATCAATCATCAGTACATCATAGCCGTGTTGCGTAAAATCTTTGGCGTATTTAGACCACCCTTTGATACTGCGCGTATTGCCGTGAAAATAGATCAACAACCCCCGCGACGCTTCTTCCTGATAAAACCGCAGGGCATTGATACGGACATTAGGCTCGGGATCAAAAAATAACTCTTCAAACAGATCTTCGTACTTGTACACGAAATCTTGCGGAAGTTTCTCGGGTTTAAAGATAAATTTGTGCTGAATAAAATAAGCAATCAGGCATAAAATCACATAAATCGCCCCTATCCAAATCAATCTTTCGGTCGTGAGAAAATCAAACATTTATTTAAGACAATTTTTTCTACGAAAATAACAATAAAGACGGGAGAAGTAAGAAGACTGCTGTGAGAAATTTATAAGGCAAGGTAAAATCGTATATTTTTACCTTTTTATTGTAAACAATAAACCATTGATATACCGGTGAAATACCTTTTAGGCTATGACGTAGGCAGCTCGTCCGTAAAAGTTGCTTTATTAGACATCGAAACAGGAAAAGCCGTAGCTACGGCCACCTCTCCCGAGCACGAAATGAGTATGATAGCTCACCAAGCCGGTTGGGCCGAACAGCACCCCGACAGCTGGTGGCAGGAGGCCGTCCATGCTACGCATAAATTAAAAACCAAATATACTTTTGACCCCGCCTTAGTGGCAGGTATCGGTATTTCTTACCAAATGCACGGTTTGGTAGTGGTCGATAAAGATTTACAGGTACTTCGGCCCTCCATTATTTGGTGCGACAGCCGGGCGGTTGAGATCGGAAATCGAGCCTTTGCCGAGATGGGAGAAGCTGCCTGTTTAGGGCATTTGCTCAACTCTCCCGGTAACTTTACTGCCTCCAAACTGAAGTGGGTAAAAGACAATGAACCCGCTATTTATAAGCGCATTCGTTATTTTATGTTGCCGGGCGATTATTTGGCAATGCGCATGTCCGGCACTCCCCAAACTACGGTTTCCGGACTTTCAGAAGGAATATTTTGGGATTTTGCCGAACAAAAAGTTTCGCAAACGTTGCTTGATTTTTACGGTTTTGATTCCTCCTTCATTCCCGAAATTGTTTCCACGTTTGCCTCGCAGAGCCAACTGTCATCATCTGCTGCTGCCGAGTTAGGTTTAAAAGCAGGCACTCCCATCGCTTACCGAGCCGGCGATCAACCCAACAATGCTTTCTCACTCAATGTGCTTAATCCGGGAGAGGTAGCCACTACAGCCGGTACCTCAGGTGTGGTGTATGGTATCAACGCCCAAGCAACTGCCGATCCGCTCTCGCGGGTGAATACCTTTGCCCACGTCAACAGTACGCCCGAAGCCCAACGCAACGGCGTATTGCTTTGTGTCAACGGAACCGGGATTCTCAACAGTTGGGTACGTCGTTTTGCCGGAGGTATCAGTTACGATGAGATGAATGTACAAGCGGCCCAAACTCCCATAGGAGCCGCCGGGTTATCGTTTTTACCTTTCGGCAACGGCGCCGAGCGCGTACTTGAAAACCGTCTGGTGGGCGGTCATTTACAAGGGCTCAATTTCAATATCCATACACCCGCCCACGTGTTTCGGGCAGCGCAGGAAGGCATTGTCTTTGCGCTGAATTACGGGTTGCAGGTCATGCAGCAAATGGGGGTTCAGACCCAAACAGTACGGGCCGGCCATGCCAACTTGTTTTTAAGTCCGCTTTTCCGTGAGGCTTTTGCCAACACGACCGGGGCTACTATCGAACTGTACGATACCGACGGGGCACAGGGAGCGGCCCGGGCTGCCGGTATCGGCGTAGGGGTGTATGATTTTCAATCGGCCTTTGCCGGACTCCGCCAAATTTCCACTTTTGCTCCGCAAGCCGATTTACAGGAAATGTATGTGGACACCTACACCCGGTGGGAATCGTCGTTGAAGAAGGAAATCAGCGAATAAGGATTGAAACTTTCCGGAGTTTCAAATTCGATAAAAAGTTTTTTTGCCTAACTTGCAGCGTTATTTTTTTGTCATCATTCAAAAATTGATTTCAATGGAAGCACATAAAGAACAGGAAGTAAATTCGGGCTGGCTGATTGCCTTCTTTTTGTTGATTGTTGTCCTGCTGTTTGCCTTTGGTGATACCCTTACCGCTATTGTCGGGATCATTATTCAGGGCACTATTTTTGCCGGATACCATAACGAACTGCACAAAGAAATTTAGATTTTCTGCGAGGCCGAATGAAAAAGGGGAAACGTCCATAGACGTTTCCCCTTTTTGTTTTCAGAACGATAATGCCTGTAACAACAGCGAAGTTCAGCAACTTCGCTGTTGTATTATTTATAACCTATTTCTTCAAGGAAGGCTTGATCAAAGGTGCTTTCTTTTCTTTTTTAGGTTTTTCTTCGGGTGCTTCCTCTTGCGGCATGTCTAATTGCTGCAAACCGCCGCGCGGGGCATCGGGGAAATCAGAAATAAGACGGGCAGGGGCTTCTTTTTTAGTCTCTGCCGGCAAAGCATCGCTTTTCTCCTGCGCACGAGTCAAGGAATCTACTACGATGGGTGTTGCCACAAACAAGGAAGAATAAGTCCCTACGATTACCCCGAGAAGCATCGCAAACGAGAATCCGCGAATCACTTCACCACCGAAGAAGAATAACACGATCAGTACAAACAACGTCGAAAGACCCGTTACGGCTGTACGACTCAAGGTACTGTTCAAGGCGTTGTTGATAATCGACGGAATGGATTCTTTTTTGTTCCGATTGTCGCGCAAGTATTCTCTTACCCGGTCAAATACTACCACCGTATCGTTCATCGAATAACCCATAATGGTCAATACCGCACCGACAAATGCTTGGTCAACATCCAATGAGAAAGGTAGTAAACCGTTGAAAATAGAGAACACGGCCAAGATGATAAGAACATCGTGGAACAAAGCGACAACCGCACCCCATACGAAGGCAATGCGACGGAAGCGAAGATATATATACGCCGATACAACCAAAATAGCCAATAACAGTGCTTTTAACGAGGTCATGATCAGGTCAAAGGCAATGGTTGGCCCTACTTTTTGGGAGCTTTGAACGGTGGCTTTATTGTTCAGTTTACTTAGACCTTCGTTCAGTTTTGCGGTTGCCTGTTTGTCAGAATCTGCCGAAGTAGCATCTGCCAAATAACTGGTAGTGATTTTTACCTGTTCATTGGCACCGATCCCCGCACCGCCGAAAGTTTTTACTTCCGGTGCCGCTTCAAATACACCTGTTAATGCTTCACGAACTTCTGTTGTATTGACACTCTTCTCAAAACGAACTACATAGCTGCGTCCTCCTTTAAAATCAACGCCAAGACCGAATCCTTTGAAAATAATCGAAATGATCCCTGCCCCGATAATCACCGAAGAAATGATGTAATACATACGACGACGCGAAACGAAGTCGAAATCAGCTCCTTTGAACAGATTTTGTGACCAACTTGAAAAGAATTCAATTTTACGGCCGCTACCTACCCACCACTCCAAAATCAGACGAGATACAAATAAGGCAGCAAACAAAGAAGTAATGATACCGATAACGAGAGTCGTAGCAAAACCGAGAATCAGACCGGTACCGAGGAAGAACAGGATAATACCCGTTAATAAAGTAGTTACGTTGGAGTCAAGAATCGAAGACAGGGAGTTTTTGAAACCGTCCGAAATAGCTAATTTTATATCTTTACCCAACGCCAACTCTTCTTTGATACGCTCAAACACCAACACGTTAGCATCAACGGCCATACCGATGGTTAATACGATACCGGCAATACCCGGTAATGTCAACACGGCTCCCAAGGAGGCCATAATCCCCATCAGGAAAAACAAGTTGATAAACAACGCCACATCGGCGATCATACCGGCCTTATTGTAGTAAATGACCATGAAAATAAGTACGACCAACAAACCGACGAGTGAGGAAATTACCCCGGCATTGACTGATTCAGAACCAAGCGTTGCCCCTACCACTGCTTCTTCTACGATCGTTGTAGGTGCAGGCAGTTTCCCGGCTTTCAGTACGTTGGCCATATCTTTGGTCTCTTCTACGGTGAAGCTACCGGTGATACTTGAGTTACCGTTAGGAATTTCATTTTGTACATTGGGAGCTGTGTAAACAAAGTCATCCAAAATAATCGCTACCGGACGACCGACATTAGCCGCTGTCAGGTTTTTCCATTTACGGGCACCTTCGGCATTCATGCGCATATTCACTTCGGGACGTCCGCGGTCATCATAGTCATTACCGGCATCTACAATCACGTCACCTTCCAAAGGAGCTACCCCGTTTGTCTTTTTGATGAAGTAGATCCCTACAATTTCATTGCGCTTATCGGTAGTTTCGATTCCTTTACGATCCCAAAGGATATAGACATCAGAAGGGAACATGGATTTTACTTCCGGACGACGTAAAATTTCGTTAGCACGGGCTGTATCTTTGGCATAAACCCCTAATTGGCCTTGTGAGATCGGAACAAACAAACTCGCTAAGCCTGTCTGGTTAGCAGTTGTATCCGTTTTTGTGGTATCCGCCTTGGCACCTTTGGCCAATTGCGCGGCCAAATCTCCGCCGGCTTTGCCGGTGTCTGCTTTAGCCACACCTTTAGCCGCGATTTTCTTTTCGAGGTCCAATTGCGTCAAATAAGCACCCAAAGAGTTAAGGGCAGGAGAAATGTCGTCTAATGTATACACTTCGCAAAACTCCAATTTAGCCGAACCGGTCAAAAGACGACGTACACGTTCCGGGTTGTCAACACCCGGCAACTCGATCAGGATACGACCTGAGCCGGGAAGACGCTGAATGTTAGGGTTAGCTACCCCGAATTTATCTACCCGCTGCTGAATGATCTGGAACGCCCGGCTGGTAGCCCCGTCTACTTCCGTTTTCAAAAATTTCACTACATCTCCGTCCGAAGAACTGTTGTTAATTTTGCCACGGTTGGTGCTGTTGGAGAAAATCTGCGCCAATTGGGTGTTAGGAGCCAATTGTTTGTATTCAGACACAAACAAATCCACAAAGTTGGATTGGCTTGACTTCTGTGCTTCTACGGCTTTCTTCAGTGCTTCGTTGAATTGGCTGTTGCGGGAATTTCCACCGGCCAAACCTCGCATAATATCGGTAGGAGCCACTTCCAAAACTACGTGCATACCACCCTGTAAGTCAAGACCTAAACCCAATTCGCGTTGCGTAACTTCTTGGTAAGTTGAGCCTAAATACACCGGTTCGCGGCGAAGTGAGTCGAGATAACGTTCTTTCTTTTTAACATCAACGATACCGTCTTTTCCTGTAGCGAAGGCTTCCGCATCTTTGCGGATACCGCGCGCCACAAATGTAAACGACAGATAATAGATGCTCAATAAAGCAACCACTACCGTCAAAATCCAAATGCCAAGTCTGTTTTGCATTGTTTGATAAATAATAGAATAAATGAAGAAAATGAATAGTGAAATACACCTCGACAAGGAGGCGATTTTAAACGTCCGAAGACGCCGAACGGCTCATTGTGTTGGAAACACAACCACAACAATCGGTCTTAGCAAGTCCTAAGGGGCATTAATAGCAATAAAATGTCCGAAAACGTTTCGGAAGAAAGA
>JAXLVD010000018.1:0-168687 GCA_046329125.1 Spirosomataceae bacterium
GTGGTGGCTTCCGATTGGCTCACGGAACTGATACTGACCACGGCCGCATCGTCGTTGGTGATCGTAGCCGTTTGCGGAGAGTTGGTCAAGGAAATGGCCGCGGCCTGCACCGCCGAGGTCATGGTGATACTGCCCAGAGTCGCCAGAAAAGTTTCATCCAATTCGACGGTGTTGTCGCCGGCCACATTGACCGTCCAGGTCTTGGTTTCACCGGCGTTTCCTGTGAATGCGAGTGAGCCGTCGTTGTCGGTATAGTCCGTGCCGGCGGTGGCCGTGCCGCCTCCTGTGGTGTAAGCAATGGTGAAGCCGTCCTGAACGGGAGCCGACAATGTAGCCGTGAAGGTGTAGGCTACCGAACCGCTGTTGGTTTCGTTTTGGGCCACACCCCCGGAGAGCGTCAGGCCGGCTTGGTCATCGTTGGTGATCGTACCCGTACCCACGCCCGAAGAACCGATGCCCCCGTTGACCGGATTGGACAAAGTGATGATGACCGTTTCGTTATCTTCCACCACATTATCGCCGTTGACACTCACCACCAGGTTATGAGAGGTCTCGCCGTTGGCAAAGTTGACCGTCCCGGCGGCAAGGGCCGTATAGTCGGTGCCGGATGTAGCCGTGCCCGTGGGTGCCGAGTAATTGACCGAACCTGTGCCGGTGCCGTTGGTGCGGCTGACGGCAAAGGTCAGGGTCACCGTATTGGGGGAAGCCCCTTCGGTCACCGTGGGGCTGCTGATGGCGTATTGATTATCCAAGATATTGACCTGATAATCTTCCACTTCCCCGGTAGTTTGCAAACCCAAAGGGGAAGGCGAACCCACCGAAGCCGTGGTGTAGCGGAAACGGGCGAAGGTCGTCGAAGGGGTGGCTCCCGCCGGCACGGCAAAAGTGAAGGGGTTATTACCCGTCACCACGGCTACATTGGAAAAGATCTGTTCGCCCATATCACTCCAATTACCGTTGTTGTTAAAATCCACCCAAGCATTCAAAAAGCCCGCTCCCGACGCATTGACCGTCACCGAGGCTGTCGTGCCGGTGATCAGCGCCGAGGGCAGGGTGACTCCGTCGTCATCGTCGCCTTCGGCATCAATGTCATCGCCGTCGCCGATGGCGGTGGGTTGGCCATCCTGATCCCCGTCGACGGTGGCTCCCAAATGGAAGATGAGGGAGGTGTTATGACGGGCCCCGTTGTTGGCACTGAGCGTGCCGTAACTGGCCGGGGCATCCCCCCAATCCAACTCGTCATTGACAATCAGGCCCTGCAACGGGGCGGTATTAGCCGTCACCCCGGCAGGAGCCGAAGAAACAGCTCCTAGGGCGACGACGAAATCTTCGTTGGCTTCTACCTTCAGATCACCGTTGACTTGGACGGTGATGGTTTTGACTTCGTTGGCTGTGCCGGTGAAATTCAGGGAGCCGTCGTTGTCGAGGTAGTCGTTGTCCGCTAACGTAGCCAGTCCGTCGGAGGTAGTATAAGCCAGGGTGAAGCCGCCCTGAACGGGATTATTGAGGGTGGCCGTGAAGACAAAGTCGGTGGTGCCGCTGTTACCTTCGGGGTGTTGCAGCGGAGTAGCCGCCGCCGATAGGGTCACTGTGGCCGCATCGTCGTTGAGAATCGTGCCCGTGGCGGCCGTCGGTCCGAAGCTGACATTTCGTCCCGAGGCATTCAGGGTCCCGATGGAGACATTGAAGACTTCGTCGGCCTCCACTTTGTTGTCGCTGCCGATGGAAACGTTAACAGTTTGGGTCGTGGTGGTTCCCGCGGTGAAGGTTACGGTTTGGCCTCCGATACCGGTATAGTCCAAATCGGCGGTGGTGGCCGTACCGTTGGTGGTGGAGAATTGTACCGTCACATTCACATCCACGGGGTTGCTCAAAGTGACACTGAAGACCTGCGGGGTGGTGGCTTCGGACTGGCTGACGCTGCCCGCAAGGGCCACAATGGCCACATCATCGTTGGTGATGGTGCCCGTTTGAGGAGAACCGGCCACCGTCACGCCTGCCGGTGCCCCTGAGATAGTTCCCAAGGCCACGGTGAAGGTCTCATCCAATTCAACGGTGTTATCAGGCGCAGTGTTGACGGTGATGGTTTTGGTTTCGCCGGCTGTGCCCGCGAAGCTCAGCGTACCGTCGTTGTCGGTATAGTCTGTGCCGGCGGTGGCGGGATTGGTCACGCCGTTATTGGTCGTATAGGGGACAGTGAAACTGCCTTGCACGGGGTTGTTGAGGGTGGCCGTGAAGGTGAAACTTGTTCCTTCGTTTTGAGAAGCAGTGCCTGTAAGCGTGACCACAGCTGCATCATCATTCGTAATCGTGCCCGTGCCTGATCCGTCACTGATAATGACTCCATCCGGCGGATTTGAAAGCAAAACCGTGAAGGTCTCGTTTGCCTCGACGATATTGTCATGAGTGACGTTGACAGTGACCGTTTCTGAGGAATTACCACCGGCCGTGAAAACGACCGATCCATTGGTGATGGAAGTATAATCCGTACCTGAGGTAGCCGTGCCGGCGTTAGTATTGACCGTTAGGCTAAAGGCCTGATCGGTATCGCTCCGGTTTACCGTAAAAGTAAAAGCGGTGGGGCCACTGCCGGTACCTTCGTTCATGGTTACATCGGTAATGGTAACAGTTGTCGGTGTTCTGAAACCAAAATCAAGTGTCATATTATTTTCGACATCTGCCCCGGTGTAGGCTAAAGTAATTGCTTGGCTGGCGATAGAACTATTAATGGCATCTTGGCCATTATCGTCATTGTTCGTATTGTTGTCCGGGTCAGGTGCCGGTCCTCCCGGACTGGAGATCAAACCGTTCAGTTCCTGACCTGAGCCAAACTCGGAAGCGGGAATTTGTACAATGTAGTCTCCTGAACAAAGATTACTGAAAGTGTATAAACCTCCGCCGGCAGTAGTAGTAGTGGCAACAGACGCACCGTCGCCTATATCAAGTACACCATTGCCGTTATCAAGGTAGAGGTTGACGGTTACTCCGTCAATACCTACATCGCCTCCATCAAAAGTGCCGTTTTTATTGTTATCACGGTATACCAGATTGCCCAAACTGTGTTTACTGAGTTGAGTCACCGTTGGACTAACCGGATTTCCTGCTACATCATCCGTCTGAAGGGTGCTAAAGTTGCTGCCATTCACACTTCCTTGGTTAGAGATTTGGCATACACCCGCAGGTAAAGGATCATTGATCGTTACCCGGAATTTGATAATAATGTTTTGCCCGGCAGGGAGCAAAAATCCTCCTATGCCTCCCACCGTTACGGTTTCGCCGGACAGCACTACAGCTCGGCGAGCAGCTTCTTCTGCCGCTTTTTGAATCTCCTCGGTACTTGGAGTAGCTGTTTGGTTTTCGACTTCCTGTTTCGGTTCTTCAATTATTTGGGCTACTTCTACCATCTCCGTCTTTGGCTCGTATATAGCGAGAGGCTCGGCAGCTATCCGGGCAGTGGGGTGGCCGGGTGTAAGACACGTCGCGGTACTTACAAAATAGGTAGGTGTACCGGTTTCGGTTTGCAACATACCTGCTGAGTTCGTGTTGCCTCTATCCGCCCAATAGGTGGGAACATCGGGGCCATTATCTCCTTGCAGGCGCAAATCACCCGCGGTAGGTTCAAGATCTCTAACTCGGATGGCTCGCGTGCCTGAAGGCCCCGTTACACTGTTGGCTAATACATCACTACAGAATATGTTTGTTTCATCATCGGCCCCACCTGTGCCTAGCCTGATCTCAATACCTTCTGAACTAGCTGCATCTCTGGTAAGGTTGTTGTCATCTACAAAAAAATCGAGGCGGCCGGCTGAAGTTGTAGCAACCCGGGAAATCCCCTGGATGGTTGCATCGCCATTAATCAGGCCGATGTTGTTATTGTTGCGGATTTCGTATTTGGCTGAACTGTTTTGCTCGTGCAACATCCGAATGGTACTGAAAATAGTAGCAGCCGTATGGTTGTGGGTAATATTGGTATTGTTGTTTAAGCGGCCATTCAGCGTAGAAGTATTAAAAGTAGAGCTGAGTACGGCTACTTCATTAGCAGCCTCAATATCCGTACAGTTAACAATATTATAATTGATGGTAGCAGTGCCTACTGATCCCACTTCGATTCCTGCCATAGGATTTCCAAAACGTTCAACCTTACAATTATTAATATTAACGGTCAGGTTAGAACTACCCTCGGCAATGACTTGTATTCCTTTGGAGCCCGCTCTTTGAAAACGGCTATTCGTAAGGTTAATGGTGGCGGTAGCCGACCCTTGGGTACGGGCTTCAAAACAATCTGCCCCGGTTGGGTCATTTAAAATACAATTATTGACTGTCAAATTAAGTGACCCCGTATTGTTGATGAGGTGGAAAATCCGAACGGCAGAGGTTTGAAACGTAGAGTTGGTAATGGAACAGGTGCCGCTCAGGTTGCGGAACTTCAGAGCATTTTCATCTTCAGAAGGAGCATCACCATTGTTCGTGGCAGTACAGTTATCCATGGTGAGGTTGCTCACACTCAAGCCCATAATCCCATGTTCTTTAGTCGCTCCAATGTCTATATTATGCAGTGCCACTGTATTAACAATATTCATATAAATAGCCGCAAAACAGGCATTCACATCGTCTTCATCACATTGAGTATCAAAACCGGCATCACTGACAGAGTTAGCAGAAGGCAGACTCATGTTTCGCAAAGTGATGTTCGTAGCGTTTCTGATTTCAATACCTCGACCGGAAATGTTGGTCAATGTTCCTCCGGAGGCATCGGTAGTACCGGAACCTGTAATCTCGAAGGAGCCGGTGGTCTGACTCAAGAAAATCCCGGTGCTGCTATTGGAAACATCAACTTTTGGGATAATCATATCCAGGGCACCATTGTTAAAGCTAAGCCCCACCCCACCCGTATTGGTGATGTTTGCGTCCCGAACCAGAGCAGAGGTAAAGTTACTGCCCAACAACGCCGTACCACCCGTGTTGTTGATGTTAACCCCACGTACCTGGTTTCGCGATTGCATGTTGATATTATTGGCAGCTTGGTTGATGATTGGACGAGTACCATTGACGGTAGGAATAGTCGCGGGGGAAATAGGGGGATGGGTAGAAAAAGTAACCCCGGCCAAAGCAGCAAGGTCCGTTCCAACTGCACCTTGTCCGATCAATTTTTGTTGATCCAATAAAATGGTGGCCAGTGTATTGGTATATGTTCCTGTATAGACAAAAATATTATCGCCCGGATCATCCAAGGATGAGCCGTTAAAGGCGTTCATGGTATTAAAGGGCGAGCCGAGGCGTCCATCACCTCCCGCAGAAGCCGAAGCATTGATGAACCAAATCATGCCGGTCATCGTGACAGTCACTGTACCGGTTGAAGTAAATGTACCGTCACTCACCGTATAAGTGAAAGTAGTAGGGCCGGTAAATCCGGGATTGGGATTAAAAGTAAAACTGCCGTTGGCAGCAAAGGTAACCTGTCCTGCCGTACCCGTCACATCAACCGCAGTTACTGTGAGGACGTCACCGTCTAAGTTGACATCATTGGAAGTAAGTCCCGACCCGGCAGGAACAGAAATAGAAACGTTCCCTACAGTCGAATAGGCATCTTTGACCGCAATCGGGGCAGATTTGACCGAACCCGGGACCAACGTTGTGTTGGGGTCAACCGTATCTGTAAAAACAACCCCGGTGGCATCGTCCGGTCCGGTATTATTGACCGTGACAGTATATTCAATGACGTCCGTGGGTGTAGCACCGGCAGTTCCATTGTCTGTTACCAGTACGGCGGTTTTAGTAGCTGTAATGGCAGGAGCCAACAAAGCAGTTGTTCCCTGAGTCAGATAGGCAGCCGGCCCGTTAGGTTGCCCGAGAAAAGGGGAAGGCCGAGCCACTGAGGCAAGAGCCGGTGCTTTAGAGTTATAGGGCGATGACTGTTGTGTTTCATCAGGAATAGTGAAGGTTTTATCTGACCGATTCAACATTCCGATAAATAAACTGAGCAGAATACTCACCGAGAAGGGAAAGGTAAATTTCATACAATAGAGGTTTTCAAAAAGTTGAGTGATTCTTTAAGAGACGAAATGGCTACATCTCCTTGTCATCCACGGGAACAGATTTTGTTCGGGAATACATATTTCAAAGTTAGAGAAAAAACTATTAAGCAGAAAACTATTCAGCAATAGTTTTCTGCTTAATAGTAAGTTACGGAAGGCAAAATTTTCAGAAATTATAAAACTATCTATACAGAATATATAGGTATAAATGCATCAAAAAGTTAAATATAGAAATTCGTCGTTTTTTTGGCATTATAATTATTTTTTTGGTTTTTGGTACGGGGTAAGGAAAAAAGACATATTTTACAAAAAAACTTAAAGTAAGGTCATAAAGCATTGCTGTTGACTATCAAATAACGATATTTTTCTATCATCGCTTACAAGTTTTTTATATAATATGCTTAATATCAATAATTTATAAGTAAAAAATAAATTTTATTTCTTATTTATACCCACAATTCATTAACTGCTACTGTCAAAATTTATATTTCAGGTAATGGAATACCATTCAGTTATTTAATCAGTAAAAATTTTATCTTAAAAAATTCAATGTGTTGATAATCGGAAAGTTCTATTATTTTTTATTAAAATTTTCTCCCCTTATACCTTAAATTCATATAAAATAAAAAGCATATAAAAAATAATAGACAATTAATGACGATTCTTCAATTGGGCTGTTTATTTAATTTCTGTTTCTCTTTATTCCATTTTTATACCTTATTATATATATTTTATAGATATAATCTCTAATTATTGATGATTTATTATAATTTGATTTACAATATATTTTACAAGTTGTTATTTTTCGATTAAAACCGATTTTAATAAAATAAGTCTTTCGGGATTTGGGATTCACGGGGATTTCCATAATTTTGTCAATCAATGGAAATTAACTTAGCTTTATTTTCCATTGAGCGTATTTCAACGTTATTAAAGACCTCTCCTCCTTCATTAATATACAAGGAACATCATGCAACGACGACCGTTTATCAAGCTATTGGGCTCAAGTTTAAGCAGTCTTCCTTTTTTGCCCGTTATCGAAGATAGTTTTACTGTACAAACACAATGGGAACAATGGCTAAATCCGTTGATAAGCGCTTGTCAGATTGAGACGGTTCATTCATTATACTATTTGGGAACGCTTCCTGCTGTCCCAACGGCGGTACAATCAGGCGAGTTTATTAAGACCGGTCCGCAGATATATTTTTATAAAAAAAAACACTATTGTTTTCAGGTTTTTGAAAAAAAACACCCAAGCGCGGGAGTGCTGGAACTGTTGATCCCTTTTTGGAAACGGGCTGCCAATGAGGGATGGGAAAAAGTGGCTTGTTGGTCTCTATACGATTTGAAAGCGTTGGCCGAAGCCGTTTCTGAATTTTCAGCCCATGCCTCAGACTATTTGTTGCCTTTGCAACCGGCCCATCTTAACTCTTATCTGAGTGCGAAAGGGCAAGTAGAGCTTATTTCCTATGTCCAATCAAACGGGACTGTAGTGACCAATTTCCGCATTATGAAAGATTCAGAGACCATTGGAGCATCCGGGTCTGTTTTCGGTTAGTATTCTCTTTTATTCAACTAAATTTATTATCCAACTAAACTCTCAACTGTTATGGCAGAACCTTTTTTGTCCGAAATTCGGATCATGAGTTTCAATTTTCCTCCCAAAGGTTGGGCTCTTTGTGATGGGCAACTACTGCCAATCAACCAAAATCAGGGGCTTTTTTCCCTTTTAGGTACTACATTTGGCGGTGATGGCCGGGTCAACTTTAGCTTGCCCGATCTGCGGGGACGTACCCCTATCCACGTTGGCTCGGGGCATACTCTTGGGGAACGTGGCGGTGAGCAGGCACATACGCTATCCATTTCGGAACTGCCTACGCATACTCATCTACCTACGGCTACAACGGCGGCTCAGAATACGATTGTCCCTACTACCGGCACTTATTTTGCCAATACAGCTCCTTCCGAATTTTATTCCGGAACGGCTAACGTCGCTATGAATGCAGGGATGGTGACCAATACAGGGGGCAGTCAGGCTCACCTCAACATGCAACCTTTTCTTACCCTAAACTTTTCGATTGCATTGCAGGGAATCTTCCCAAGTCCTACTTAATCTGACTGTTGGCTCTATAACTTTTGATTTTAAATACGGTAATCAACTTTACTTAAAGTCTTAAGTTGACGCATTCATTACTATTCTTTATTCAACCCTTAAATCTCAACGATTATGGCACAACCTTATGTTGGTGAAATACGAATGTTTGCCGGAAATTTTGCCCCGGCAGGCTGGCAGTTTTGTGAGGGGCAATTGATGCCTATCTCTGAATATGAAACACTCTTTAATTTGATTGGTACTACGTATGGGGGCGACGGGCAAAGTACGTTTGCAATGCCTGCGTTGCGGGGAAGAATTCCCATTCACCAAGGCAATGGATTTATCTTGGCTGAAACAGGTGGAGCTGAGGAAATTACGCTAACGGTTCAACAAATTCCGGCTCATTCTCATCCTTTTTTGGGCACAGATGCTCCCGGAGGCGGTACCAGTCCGGCAGGAGCCACGTTTGCCCGAAATGCTTCGGCCGATGCATATACTTCGGATACTTCGGGCGGGTTAGTGAATTTGCCAGTACAGGTAGTAAGTTTAGTGGGAGGATCCCAACCGCACACTAATTTTCAACCTTATCTGTGTGTCAATTTTATTATATCTCTGTTTGGTATTTTTCCTTCGCCTACGTAAACTTTATTTTTACAAGTACATTCAAAATTGGTTTTTTCATTCATTGGTAGAAAGCTTAGCCGCATACGCGCGAGTTCTACCCTAAAAATAGATATTTATCATGGATCCATTTGTTGCGGAAATACGCATATTCCCTTTTAACTTTGCTCCCAAAGGCTGGGCATGGTGTGACGGGCAGTTGTTGCCTCTTTCTCAAAATACAGCCTTATTTTCTCTGTTGGGTACTACGTATGGAGGGAATGGCAAAAGCAATTTTGCACTCCCGGATTTACAAGGGCGCGCACCTATGCATCCGGGACAAGGTCCCGGATTGTCTTTACATGATCTGGGTGAGACCGGAGGCAGTGAAACGGTCTCTTTGCTGGAAAGTGAGATTCCGTCTCATAATCATATTTTGCGGGCAACCAATGACGGTGGTTTACAGTCCAATCCGAGTGGTGCTGTCGTCGCTCGTGCCAACATATACAATTCATCACCGCCGGGAGGTAACTTTACTTCCATGTCAGTCAATGCAATGGCTCCTGCCGGCGGCGATCAACCCCACAATAACATGATGCCTTACCTAACCTTTTATTTCAATATTGCGCTTCAGGGGGTATTCCCGCCGCGAACGTAACGCTTGCTCAAAGAATACGGATATGATGGTTAGCTTACGCGCCCTTACTGAGGCAGATTTGCCTTATCTGCTAGAAATATATGCCGGCACCAGAGCCGAAGAATTGGCTTTGGTGCCGGAGTGGAGCGATGAAGATAAAAAGCGTTTTATTACGCAACAATTCATGGCTCAACATCAGTATTACCGTGAATTTTACCAAGGGGCTGAGTTGCAAATGATTGTCCGGGACGAGAGGCCGATCGGTCGTCTTTATATTCATTGGAATTACAGTCCCAAAGAAGTTAGAATTATGGATATTGCACTACTACCCGGTCATCGCGGAAAAGGAATTGGCAGCCAATTACTTTCGGCTGTTCTCCAAAAAGGCAGCGCGTTAGGCAAAACAGTAACCATCCATGTAGAATTTAACAATCCGGCGTTACACCTTTATGAACGATTGGGTTTCCGAAAGATCGGAGAATTCAATTCGGTCTATTACTTATACGAATGGAAACCTTTCGTAACTGCTTAATAATCTTTCAACCTTCATGCTGGAAAAAATTACCATTAGCGATTTTCAACCATATTTGAATCAATCTCTATCTATCCGTTTTACATCAGAAGTGACTCAACCCGCCCGGCTTACCGGGATAACACCTTGGGGAAGTGAAACAGACAAGTTTCGTCAACCTTTTACGCTGGAGTTGGAAACCGAACTAACCCCCAATTATTACTTACAGGGAATATTTGTTCTGATTCATCCTACGATTGGTGAGTTGTCTCTTTTTATGGTACCTATCGGCCCGGGAAAAAACGGGATGCGTTATGAGATCGTCATTAGCTAAAGTTAGGCTGATTACCTCTTGTGGCGGGATCTGGCCTGATAAACAATAAAAATCCATTGAGCCCCTCCCTTTTCTTACTTGCTGTTGAATAAATGGCGGTGAGAATGAACACTTTTGAGTAATGATTAATGTACGAAAATGACCATTGATTTTTTTTGTGATTGGAGGGATTGCAGCAAAAGCACAGACGGTTGCAGTAAAAGGAGGAAGGTTGGATGACTATGTCGGAAGATATAAAAAACAGGAGATTGAAATAGCAGTCAACGGACTGCCGAACCACGCTGACAGCAACTATGGCTTAGAAGCGGTTGTCATAACGTTGCATCATGATCGAGTCAGTGATATTAAAATTACGCTTGAAGCACCCGACGGTACGAGTGTTTGGCTAACTAACCGGAACGGCAAAGATACCGGCAAGCATTATCTGAATACCCGCTTTTCGCAATTTGGGAAGAAAGGTCAAATTAGTGCTGCTACCGCCCCTTTCACAGGTGATTTCGTACCCGATGGTCGATTGGAATTTATAAACAACGGGCAAAACCCTAACGGTCTTTGGAAAATTTCGGTGGAGGATCTGAAAGAGGGCATCACAGGAACATTAGACCGGGTTCAGCTTATCTTCAGTAATCGACCGGCTGCTTTGATAAAAGCTCGGCAATGTTCATTAGACACTATCGGACTGTGTGACTGCCCGGACGGAAAAGAGAACTGTGAATTACTGCCCGATTTGGTTATTGTACCCATTTTTACTTATAATCAGATTCAGGAGTATCCGTGGAATCATAAAACTTACCCCGGTCAACTGCGATTTGCTGCATCTATTGCTAACATCGGATAGGGTCCGTTGGAAGTCGTCGGGACTAATGAGTGGCTATGCGGTGACCAACGGGTCGATACGTGCCGTATTTGTTCGGACGGAAGTATGAGTCGGTTGAAGGTAAAGCAGAAAATTTATTCGAAAATTGGAAATCAATTGATGAGCCGAGAGTCGGAGGCCGGTACAATGTACATTGACAATCTGCCCGGGCATAATCATTACCACGTTGACAATTGGGTGGAATTTCGCTTAGTAAAAATGGATAACGGATACAGGGAGCTAGTAGCCAAAGGCAAAAAAGTAAGTTATTGTTTGTACACTACCGGCAGTTGCTACCAAAAGGATGGTCTATGCAACATTGACGGTAAGAGCTACGGCGAAACAATGCCTAATTTTGGAATGGGCAATTCTGTTGCACTAAAAATTGTAAATCCCTGAATTTCCAGTATTTCTCCGCTAATAAATGGATAGAAATAATCGTTGATACCGTCGCCATTCGGAGTAAATACATTAGGCATATAAATTGATCCATTACTATGTTTGAATTCCACAGGCTGTACGCCGCAACAGGCTTCGTATTCTTTGGGCAACGTTACTTCGACTCTATAATCATTTAAAGAACAACTCTGAAGTACCACAACTGCTGACAATAGATAAAAGACCTTTTCCATAGTTTTTTATGGTTTAATGAATGATTTTAAAATACCCTTTTGTCATATTGGCTCCAAAGCCAATGGCCCAATTCATCCATACCTTCCGTTGCTTGATCTTTTTGGCCTTTTTCGTATAGGCATTGTACTATTCCTCTTGGGCAAACAACTCCGGTTTTGGATACCCCAAATTGGTTTCTTTGGGAGCTGTGGCTGAGCAGGCAATGGCGGGAATGAGGCCCACCAAGGGCGAAACCAAACTCGCCACTAAGGTACCCGTACCCGTGCCTCGGTATTTTTGGTAGTACCGCTCGGCATCGCGTTGGCCTTTGACGAGCAAATTTTGAGCTACAACGGGCTTGGGGGCGGCGGTATCGCTTGGCGCACTTTGGGCCAATGAGACACCCCCGCTCAAAATAAGGCAAGCCATAAGAATAGGTTTAATGATTTTCATTGGTCTGGTAGTTATACTTCAATATACTCTTTGGATGGATGACAAATCCGCGCCGGAGAGGCGGACAGTTATTTTAATCATGGGCGTTATAAACGCCCTGCTCCATGGTTCGTGTTACAAACGCAAACCAACGGGTGGATTACAAATCCTCTATTCTTTTGGCACGGATTGCAAATCCGCGCCGGCGGAAGGGAATAACTATCGGCACAATAAACGGTCAGAACGCAAACTCATCCCATACATACCGATACACATCAGTGACGGCCCCCCCCGGCATCGTTTCTGAAAACAGCGCTTGCGGCCTGCCCCCTACTTTATCGTAGAAACGGCGTGCCGGGTAGTTGTCTTTCAGGACTTTCAGGTAAAGTTTCGGTTGATGGAAATGTTCGCGGCTCCATTGAGAGACTTGGCTCATCAACGCTCGCCCGATCCCTTTTCCCTTGAAACCGGGAAGCACGTGAAGATTATCAATAAACGTCCCGAATTCATCCGCAGAACTTCCGTAAGCGCATACAAAACCGACGGCTGTTCCGTCCATCTCTTGAAGAAAAATGATTTGATTGTCGGCCGGCGCATTGAGGCGTTTGGTCCATACCTTCATTCGGTCAGCCCGAACGTGATGGTCTAAGTAATCCTCCGATAATATACCGCGATAGGCCGTTTGCCAGCTTAATGTGTGCAGGTGAGCAATGATTTCAATGTCTTCCGGAGTAGCGGTTTTGCAGGGTTCCATGTTTTTAGTTAGCTATCCCCAAAAATAAGCAGGATTAACCAAATCTGTTGGGCTAATCCGGGCTTATTTTTAACACTTTCAAGGCGGCATGTTGCTTGGATGAAACCACCTGCATGAAATAAACGCCCGTGTTTTGGCGACTCATGTCCACTTCTTCACGGTGTTGATCGGTGGTAGGAACGACGTTTTTTTCCATCCACGTTCGCCCTTCCGCATCTACTAATCGAAGTTGTACTTCCTGCCCGGCGGCTCCGTTGATGGACAAAGTAAGCGTACGGGTGACAGGGTTGGGCAACACTTTTGCAAATCCCTTTGTCATCCCGGAGGGATCTAAATTCGCTGCGATTTTTGCTGCTCCCGTACCAATCCCGTTTTGGGACTGAATCCGAAACCAGTATTCTTGGTAGGCCAATTGATTTCCTTGGGGAGTTCGGGTAGTGGGAGTAGCCCCCAGACCTTTTTGATCCCAATAACGTATACTGACTTTGTACAGCCCTTTGGGTAAGCCTGCATCATACAAATTGCCTCCGCTGCCATTATTGGCAAAAAAGCCGTAATAAGGATGGTTTTGAGCGTATAACTCTGTGTAATTGTCACGATTGGCATACATTAAGTAAGCGGCATTGTTTTCGATGGTATTGAATGACTGCTGAACGTTTGATTCTTTTGTAACCAGCATATCGTACGAAATGGCGCCATTGGTAGAGAGACAGGTTTCGATGGCGATGGTCCAGTAGCGCGGAGCGGTTTTGTTGGTTTTTTCGGTGTGGTAGATCGTCGGGTTTGCCTGTGTGCTGTGCTCCAATAAAGGCCCGGCATCGGCTGTTAAAAATTGGTCTTTCCATGCCGACTTTTGTACGTTGGTGCCGGGTTTGATGCCCGACTGCGAACTGCCGATATTGATGGGCGTAATCTCAAACTTGCCCCGACTGATGCGGTTGCCCATGGCATCGTAAGAATAGACCCCGCAATTGGTTGTTTGTGCATATCCATTGACTGCTCCCCACAGCAGCACTGTTCCCAAGGTGAGTAGGTTTTTCATAGCCGGTTATTTTAAGCAATCTTTTTCAGAGTTGGATAAGGTACTGTCCACTTTTCCCGCTTTCTCCTGTTTTCCCGCTTGGCTGGGGAAGAAACAACTTTTTTTGATCTTCAGCTCTGCCGTGCCGGGCTCACATATCACACTACAGGCTTCGCCTTCTAACAACCGCAATTTCAAATCTTTACTCACCACTCTCATACCGTATTTAAAACGCCCTTTGTATACTGTTCCGTCATTGCGCAATCCATTCCAGGCAAACTCTTTTAACCTGTCATAAAGTACCGTTGGGCGCGTAAAAATAACAGTATCTCCTACGGCACTAAAAATAGTAAAGCCCTGTATTTCCAGTATTTCTCCACTAATGAAAGGATAGAATAAGTCGTTTATTCCATCACCGTTGGGTGTAAAAACATTGGGCATATAAATAGAACCATTGCTATGTTTAAAATCCACGGGTTGTACCCCGCAGCACGCTTCGTATTCTTTGGGCAGTGTTATTTCTACTCTATGATCATTTAGAACGGAACAATTCTGAAGTACCATAACTGATAACAATAAATAAAGGAATATCTTCATGGTTTTGTAGTGGATGGTATTTAGGATTTTTATTTGTGTTGGCAGAGCCGAGGAAGAATGGATAATTTATTTTAGGCAATCTTTTTCTAAGTTGGCGGCGGTACTGTCCACTTTTCCCGCTTTCTCCTGTTTCCCCGCTTGGCTGGGATAAAAACAGCCTCGTTTGGTTTTTAACTCTGCCGTGCCGGGCTTGCAAAGTACACTGCACGCCTCCCCTTCTAAAAGCCTTATTTTTATATCTTTGCTCACTACTCTCATCCCATATTTGAACCGACCTTCGTAAAGGGAGCCATCTTTCCTTAGACCATTCCAGCCAAACTCTTGGAGTCTATCATAACTAATAGTAGGACGGGAAAAAATAACCGTATCACCAATCGCACTCAAAATGGTAAAGCTTTGGATTTCCGCAATCTCTGCACTAATAAAAGGGTAAAATAAATCGTTAATGCCATCCTTGTTAGGTGTAAAAACATTGGGCATATAGATGGACCCATTACTCAATTTAAAATCCACGGGCTGTACACCGCAGCAGGATTCATACTCTTTGGGCAGTGTTGTTTCTACTCTGTGGTCATTTAGAACGAAACAACTCTGAATTACTACTATTGAAAACACTAAATAGAGGGCTGTTTTCATGGTTTTGTATGGTTTAGTAAATGATCTTAACTGCTTAAGCACTCGTTATCCGTTATTAGAAAATAGTTATCCGTTTGAAAATTAAATCATTACGAAATTTCATTGTACTCGAAAACTTTTACTCAACTAATTAAAATATCCTTTTAAATCGAAAATCAGCAATCGCCATTGCCCTTATCGCTGCCCGGCACTGATGATGGCTACAGCTATGATATTGGCCCCAAAGCCAATCGCCCAATTCATCCATACTTTTCGTTGCTTGATTTTCTTGGCTTTCTTCGTATATGCTTGGTAATACTCCTCTTGGGCAAACAACTCGGGTTTGGGATACCCCAAATTGGTTTCTTTCGGAGCTGTGGCTGAGCAGGCAATGGCGGGAATCAGGCCCACCAAGGGCGAGACCAAACTCGCCACCAAGGTACCCGTACCCGCGCCTCGGTATTTTTGGTAGTACCGCTCGGCATCGCGTTGGCCTTTGACGAGCAAATTTTGAGCTACAACGGGCTTGGGGGCGGCGGTATCGCTTGGCGCACTTTGGGCCAATGAGACAACCCCGCTCAGGATAAAGCAAGCCATAAGAATAGGTTTAATGATTTTCATTGGTTTGGTAGTTATACTTCAATATACTCTTTGGATGGATGACAAATCCGCGCCGGAGAGGCGGATAGTTATTTTAATCATGGGCGTTATAAACGCCCTGCTCTATGGTTCGCGTTACAAACGCAAACCAACGGGGGTAAAAGGCAATCAGATAATTGATTTTGACTGTCTGCAACGGTTTGACAAATCTGATAAATAGCGGCGAAATTTGTTTTGGCTGATCCATAAAGAAAAAATTGGCGAGAGGAACGGCACAAATATTTCAGCCGAAAAGTAAGAAAGTCAATAGCCTCTTGGAAAGATGCAAGAAATGGCAATTTTATACATTGGGAATATAATTTTTTATTCCGGTATATAAAGGATAGAGGTAAAACCGTGAAATGACGATATCCACCCGTGAAATGACGATGGATTTCGTGGAACATTTCGAAACGGGATGCTTTTAAATTTCTTCTTTCGGAAAAGTTCTTCGTTAAATGTAATTTCAATTGCGGTATTTTTGTGGTCACTATTAACAAGCCAAACTATGTCTGCTCCCCTGCCCGAACGAATGCGCCCGCGCCGATTGGATGATTTTATCGGTCAAAAAAAACTCTTGGGGCCTCATGGAGCATTGCGGCGTGCTGTTGAGAATAATTTGGTGCCTTCTCTGATCCTGTGGGGGCCGCCCGGCGTGGGAAAAACGACCTTGGCGCTGCTCATTGCCGAAACAACCAAACGAGTATTTTATCCGTTGAGCGCCATCAATTCGGGAGTCAAAGAACTGAGAGAAGTGCTGGTTCGGCCGTCGGGACTTTTTTCGCCGATCGTGTTCATTGACGAGATCCATCGCTACAACAAAAGCCAACAGGACGCACTCCTGGGCGCAGTGGAAAAAGGGCAAATTACGCTGATCGGGGCTACCACCGAAAACCCCTCTTTTGAGATCAATTCGGCGTTGTTGTCGCGGTGTCAGGTGTATATTTTGGAGGAATTAAGCAAAGAAGAGTTGATTCAAATGCTGCATCAGGCGGTTGAAAAAGACGAATTGCTCAAGACCAAGTCCATTCAGTTTGATTCGTACGATGCGTTGTTGCGCTTGTCGGGCGGGGATGGGCGCAAATTGTTGAATTTACTGGAATTAGTGGTCAATGCTCACTTTCACGAATCCCCGATTATAATTACGGACGAAGCCGTAACCGAAGTGGCACAACAAAATTTGGCACGGTATGACAAATCCGGCGAACAACACTACGACATTGCCTCGGCGTTTATCAAATCCATGCGGGGCAGTGATCCCAACGCGGCCCTCTATTGGATGGCGCGCATGATAAAAGCGGGAGAAGACCCTGAGTTTATCGCCCGTCGAATGTTGATCTTGGCTTCGGAAGACATCGGTAATGCCAATCCCACCGCTATCATTATGGCCAATGCGTGCCTGCAAGCGGTAAAGGCGATCGGCTACCCCGAATGCCGCATTGTGTTGGGGCAGGTCGTGGTGTATTTGGCCACTTCCCCTAAAAGTAATGCAAGTTACCGAGCGATTGAAGATGCCTTGGCTTTGGCCGAAAAAACAGCGCATTTGCCCGTACCGCTCCACTTACGCAACGCCCCTACCAAACTGATGAAAGAAATCGGTTACGGAAAAAACTATCAATACGCCCATGATTTTGAAGGCAACTTCACCCCGCAGGATTTTCTGCCCGACGAATTGAAAGGAACGACGCTGTACCAACCGGGGCTGAATGCGCGGGAAAACGAGATACGTAAACAATTGCAGAAATGGTGGGGAGAGCAGTACGGTTATTAAGCCAATCAAGTAAAATTTTCAAATTTTTGAATAAATCTCAAGTAAATAAAGTCTCCCCTTACCGGGGGAGATTTAGTGGGGGTTATTTAAAACCGGCATTCATTTCAGCAGGTTGGGGGATTTTAGTCGCTTCATTCATTCCTTTTTTCGGAGAATATAGCCGTTGGTTGGATCATTTTTCCGCTTTTCGCTTTCAATACTTATGGCTAAGCGGCTTGTTGTTGGTTTATTTCATCGTCAAAAAGCAACGAGTCGGAGTAGCGGTAAGCGCAGTAAGTTTATTGTTGAATACTTGGTATGTGGTGCCGTGGCTTGATGCTTCTCAAACGGGAAATCATACAAAGGCCAATTTTCGCATTTTTCACGCCAATGTTCTTTTTAAAAACTTAGATTATGGCCCCGTAACGGCACAAATCAGGCAGGAGAACCCCGATTTTATTTCGATCAATGAAGCGACTCTTCCTTTCATTCGACACTTCAGGAAGGCGTTTGCCAAAGAATATCCCTTTTCTGTTTACGTAGATGCCAAAAACAAAACCAAAGTGCTGGTAGCCGGACGTTATCCCTTTGCTTTAGATTCAACAGCTACGTTTTCCGGAAAAGGAGTGGTCAAATTTAAGGTGTTTCTTAAAGTCAAGCCATTGGTCGTCATAGCCTGCCATGCGTATAATCCTTTGGTATTGAGCGATTTTAACATGCGAAATGAACAGTTAAAAAAAATAGCCCAATGGGTAAGGCAGGAAACCGATCCGGTGGTGGTGGCGGGAGATCTGAATATTACGCCTTGGTCGGTTTTTTATGACCGGTTTAT
This sequence comes from Spirosomataceae bacterium, assembly GCA_046329125.1. Taxonomy (GTDB): domain Bacteria; phylum Bacteroidota; class Bacteroidia; order Cytophagales; family Spirosomataceae; genus Runella. The sequence goes on from JAXLVD010000018.1 coordinate 18,321, forward strand.
TCGCGAATCGGGACTTCAAAACTGCCGAAAAGGATTCGGGTTACAACCTACGTGGCCTGCGTGGGTTTTTCCTTTGATGATACCGATCGACCATTGTTTGGTCAGCAGACAACTCGAGACGGTGGCTTTTCGCCTCGGAAAGCCCACCAAATCCGATCATTTACCCGTTATCATTGATCTTCGTTTTACGGCTTCTTCGGCTTTATCTGAGCGATAGCGGTTTGGGCTTGCTCCGACAAAACCAAACGACCGCTTACGGCAGCTCGTTGCAAAAGAAGCGCATCCCAGTGCGCTGTACCTTCCCAAAAAACCTTTTTCAGTTCCGTTAGCGCCTCCGGGTGATAACCGACCAGTTGTTTTGTAAATCTCGCGATCGCTTCGTCCATCGCTTCGGTCGTAGCATAAACCTCATTGTACAACCCTTTTTCTTTGGCCCAAGCGGCTTCGTAGAAAACAGGAGCATGGAGGGTCATTTGGGAAAAAGCCGCTATTCCGATTTTTCGTTCGATGGCCGGACCTACCACAAACGGTCCGATACCGATCAATAATTCGCTGAGACGGACGGCGGCGTGTTGCGTAGCAAAGCAGTAGTCGGCAGCAGCGGCCAATCCGACGCCCCCGCCTACGGCTTTCCCCTGTACTCGCCCGATTACCAATAGCGGACTGCGACGACAGGCATTGATCACTTGGGCAAAACCGGAAAAGAAGGTCTGTCCTTGGGCTTCCGTTTGAATCGCGGCCAATTCGTCAAAACTTGCACCTGAACAAAAGGTGCGCTCACCGCCGCTTTGAAGAAGAATCACTTTAGCTTCGGGATGTTGCCCCATTTGTTCGATGGTCTCTGCCAACCACTGTAACAACTGCCCGGGCATGGAATTTTGGGCCGGATGAAAAAAAGTAACGGTCGCAACTCCCTCCGAGGAGATTTCAGCAGTAACGTAAGGTTCCATTTTTGAATTATCTTTTTCGGCGTGCCGCTTTTTCGTAGGGCATGTACCAACACTTGTTCGGGTCTTTGGGTTTGCGGTGAAAGAACGGCGCATAAAGACCGAAATAAAAATCCAAGCCCTGCGGTTTGCCGATGTCAATGAGTCCGCCCAGGTGGTCAGTACCGATAAATACCGGGCCGACGCGGGCAGCGAGTCCAAAAGCAAAAACACGGTAATTGTCAATCAAAGATAACGGCATCGACACTTCGAGCCAACGAGTTTCGTAGCGGGGCGTAACGGCCAATACCGATTGGGTTTGAACGTCTAAGTAGCGTTTTCCCCGTAAATTTTGCACCAAAAGGGCATTAACGTACCAGTTGCCTTTGTGATGGTAATCAAAACTGATATTGGTGGCCATGGGCAAACCTACCGTAAAAGCGCGGGCATTTTGATCGGGGTTGACCTGCAGCGAAGTATTTACGGCACCGACAGCCTTAGCAGTGGTATTGGCTTTGTCAAAATTGACATAAGAAAATTGAGCTGCCGTTCGATTTACGTCAATTTCTCTGACGTAGTTTAAGTTTTTATAACGAATCGCTCCTACGTCGGTCAGCGCCGCTGACAGGCGAAATTTATACTTGTTTTTGTTGGGATCGGGTTCTTTTCCTCCTCGCGGCGCATTTCTTCTGAATTTATTCACCTCCGGGCGATACTCATAGACAACCCCGATGTCCATACCCCAACCGGCTCCGGCTGATTGTTTACCGAACAGAAAGCCGGGCGAAAGACTCATTTTACTGAAAGCGGCGTCGGTGGTATAGCCATACGTGGCCTGTAATTGGGTGGATAAAATAAACTCACGCTCCCGATTCAGACTTTCCACCTGTACTCGGTAGTTAGTATTCTCCATATTGGCATGGACGTTATAAACCCCGACGGCGCGTTTTACAGTAGCCCCTATTTTGAGAAAGTCTTCGTCGTTGTCCATAACAACCGCGCCGAACGTAGCTCCTAATTCAATATAACCGTTGGTAGAAAGTTTGGCCGTTTGCCCGGTATAGCGCCGGTTCTGGAGTTCTGCTAAGTCAGTGCCGTAGCGAATGATTCTTGCGGTCTCTTCCGAGACATCGTTCATATTCAGCAAATAACGCCCGCGGCTCGTAAGGCCGATGGCAAAACGGTTATTTTTAAAGGAATACAATACCGAGGGTCCGCGCAGATCGCCCCCCATGTGAAAGTGTTTCTTTTGCCCGTTGAGGCGTTCGGCATAGTAGGTGTCACGCCAAATGATGAGCCCGCGTTCACTGCGGTATTTTTGAGAGACACTGTTGGTAATAAGGCTCAAAAAAGAATAAGGGGCGTCGTAGCGCAGGTAATTGTTAATGAGAAAAAAGTCGTTTCCTACTAAATTAATGTACAACTTATGACGTGAGTCGGCAGCATGGGCGGGGTTCAGAAACAGGGCGTTGGTGCCGGCATAATTTCCGGAAGAGATTCCTAACCAATGTTGCGCCTGCGCCGGGAGCAAACTTATCAAGCCGAAACAAACTATCAAGAAACGATGCAGCATTCCGAAAATGGAGAATTAAGTGTTTAGAAAACAGGCGTTTCAGCCAATAAAAATTTCAGACGGTTATCAAAACATTTCGTTGGAATGATAACGATAAATGAACTTATAAAGTACGACATTATCTTTCAATTTAGAAAACAGAGAGGTCAATTGCCGGTGATTGTAATAAATCTCCGCAGAAAATTTGGCTAATTTGCTAATTTGTCCATATCTTGTTCGGCAAAACAGATAACTCACCAACGATTTTCACCATTATGCAATTCAGTTTTAAAAACTACGACACTGAGCAGTTCTACGATGAGATGTTTATGCCGGACGGTAAGATACGTCCCGGTTATGAAGCTTTTAGGCAACGCGTTGAACAATTGACCCAAACGGACCTTTCCAATCGACAACATACGGCCGAACGGGCGTTGATGTCGATGGGCATTACCTTCAACGTGTATTCGGAGGGGGAAGGTACCGAACGTATCATGCCGTTGGATATTATTCCCCGTATTGTTTCCGGGGATGATTGGAACCGCTTGGAACAAGGGTTGATCCAACGGATTACGGCCTTGAATTTGTTCATTGATGATATCTATAACGATCAAAAGATTTTGGAGGACGGCGTCGTGCCGCGTGATTTGATCGAAACCTCCAAATGCTACTTGGAAGCCTGTCGCGGCCTCAAACCCCCGAAGGGCATTTGGTGCCACATTACCGGTACGGATCTGATCCGCGGGGACGACGGGCAGTTTCTGGTGCTGGAAGATAACCTGCGTTGTCCGTCGGGAGTATCCTACATGCTCGAAAACCGGGAATTGTCGAAACAAATCTTTCCGGAAGTATTGGCACGTACGGGGGTTCGCCCTGTTTCCGATTACCCGGCCCGTTTGTTTGAAATGCTCAAATTCATTGCCGACCGTCCCGACCCTAACATTGTTGTATTGACGCCGGGTATTTATAATTCAGCCTATTTTGAACATTCTTACTTGGCCCAACAAATGGGGGTCGAACTGGTAGATGCGCGGGATTTGGTGGTGTCGGGAGGTTATGTAAAAATGCGGACTACCCGCGGGTTTGAAATAGTTGATGTGATCTACCGCCGCTTGGATGATACCTTCCTTGATCCTCAGGTATTCAATCCGCACTCGCTTTTGGGGATTCCGGGCATTTTTGATGTTTACAAAAAAGGTCGCGTGGCGTTGGCCAACGCGCCCGGAACGGGGGTAGCCGATGACAAGGTAATTTATGCGTATGTTCCCCGCATCATCAAATATTATTTGGATCAGGAAGCTATCATACCCAATGTTCGTACCTACATCTGCCGCGAAGACGATGATTTGAAGTATGTATTGGAAAATGTAGAAAATTTGGTGATCAAAGAGGCTAATGAGGCGGGCGGTTACGGCATGCTGATCGGCCCGAAAGCGACCAAGGAAGAACACGAGATTTTCCGAAATAAAATTAAGGACAACCCGCGCAATTACATTGCTCAGCCCGTGATTTCCCTTTCCCGTGTGCCTTGTTTTATTGACGATCACGCCGAAGGCCGCCACGTGGATCTGCGCCCTTATATTCTTTATGGCGACGGTATCAATGTCATTCCCGGCGGTCTGACCCGTGTAGCTTTGCGTAAAGGTTCGTTGGTGGTCAACTCATCGCAAGGTGGTGGCGGAAAAGATACTTGGGTCACGTATTGACAATATCCTGACGGCTGTCATCGTTAAACGTCCTGCCTGAGAATTTTCGGGCAGGACGTTTATTTTTCAGTACTAAAGCAGAGTTGAAAATGAGAAATTCGGTGATTTTGGCCTTGAATCTGCTCTTTGCCGCAGGAGTATGGGCACAACAGGGAACGTTGGAGTATAAAATGACTATGTCGGGAAGAGGGCAGGGAAGCGGCATGGTATCTGACAGCAAAATGATGTTTTCGGGAAATAAAGTACGCGTAGAAGCTCGAATAAACATGGGCGGTGCCTCGATGCATCAGGTAATGCTGATGTTGCCGGAGAAACCCAACGTCATTACGCTGTTGGACGAGACGTCAAAGACCTACCGCGAACTCAGTACGTCGCAAAAAACAATGGATAAAGTGACACTTAAAGTAGTGGGAAAAGAGAAAGTGCTGAATTTTAATTGTACGCATGTCGTAGTTACGGTGCAGAATCGCCCCATGGATCTGTGGACCACCAAAGACATCAGCGGTTACGAAAATATGTTGGCTTATTGGAAATCCGGCTTAAGCAGCGGTAATACGCAGGTATTCAATGAACTGAAAAAGGCAGGTGCGGATGGTTTTGTGGTTAAAATGCAGATTCCGGGCAGTTTGACCATGGCATTGGTCAAACACGACAGTAAACCGGTCGCGGCTTCCGTTTTTGACATTCCGGCAGGATACAAAAAAGGGGCCTCCATCGACCCCGAAAAAATGAAAAACATGACCCCCGCCGAAAGACGGAAGGTCATGGAAGAAATGATGAAACAATACGGAGGAAAGCAGCAGTAGCAGATAAAAGGGCAAAAAGGGCAAAAGGCAAAAAGGCAAAGGGCAAAAAGCAAAAGAAAAAGCTATAACTGACGTTTTTAAATAATTACTGATTTGCTTTTTGCTTATTTAAACGATTTACCTCTTGCCCTTTGCTTATTTAGAAAATTTGCCCCTTGCTCACTTATTTATCTCCGATCTCGTACTTATCGGAATATTTACGGTATTGCCGTTTTTGGCGATCGTCCAAGTCAATTTTACGCCCTCTGATGTAGGCCAATTCGATGCCGTTGGAGCGCATATCCAAAATATCTCCTTTGCAGACGACCAACGTGGCCAATTTCCCTTTTTCAATCGTGCCCACTTGACGGTCAATGCCCATCAGCTTGGCGGGCGTGGAGGTAATCATTTTCAGCGCTTCTTCGCGGTCGAGGCTGCCGAAACCGGCGGCGGTACCCGCCACAAACGGGAGGTTACGGGTACGCCAGTAGGCATCGCCGTAGCTGAGGGCTACCGTTACGCCTGCTTTCATTAACAGCGACGGAAGCTGATAAGGCTGATAGACCGGCTCATCCTGTCGATTGGGCAAGCGATGGGTTTCCCCTAATACGACTGCTACGTTGTTCTCTTTCAGAAACTCAGCTACACGAAGCCCGTCTTCTGCTCCTATTATGTTGATTTTTTGTACGCCTTGTTGCTTCGCAAATTTTACAGATTCAATGATGTCTTTACTGTTGTCGGCACGAACGTAAAGACTTTGATTTCCGTTGAAAAGCCCGCGCAATGCTTCCAATTTGAGGTTGGTGACACTCGGATTTTTGATTTGACTGTAAGCACGGGCATCAGAAAACAATTGAGTGAGGCCGTTGATGATTTCCTGGCGACGGGTATTCCGTTGGAGATTCAGTGAAAAGTTGTCTAAATTGAATTCACGCGCAAAGTAAGGAGGCCAAGTAAGCCAAAGTCCGTCATCTTTTTTCAAGACGGCATCCTCCCAGTTCCACCCGTCCAATTCCATCACGGAAGAAGAGCCGGAAATCGTACCGCCCTGCGGGGTGGCTTGGGTAAGCAGCAACCCATTGTTACGAAGGGTAGGAATCACTTCCGAATCGGTATCGTAAGCAATCAAAGCGCGCACACTCGGGTTGAGTGTCCCCACTTCCTGATTGTCGGTCGTAGCCCTGACCGAACTGATCTCGACTAAGCCCGTAGTGGCTCCCATGGCGATAAGCCCGGGATAGAGGTGTTTGCCCGTGACATCAATAACCTCAGTCTTACTGCGGTCAAAGGTCGTGTTGGCATCCCCAACCGCCGTCAAAACGCCTTTATCAAATACAATGACACCTTTGTCAATCACAGTGCCGTTTCCGACGTGAACGGTTGCTCCTACCAAGGCAATGGGTTTGGTCTGTGGCTTTGCCGGAGCAGGATTTTGGGCCCAAGCGCCGAGAGAAATGAGACTTAGAAATATAGTTAGTTTTTTCATTTTTCTTTAAAGTTTGATTGTCCGCCTTATTTGTCACCCTGAAAGGGTCTAAAATCATTTTGCAACATTTCAGGTCCTTTCAGGACGACAAAAAGAATCTACTTTTGTTCTTCTCCCTCCGCCATAATACCTTCCACATCCTCACAGTGCCACATGCGTTGACGACGGAACGGAGGGCGTACCGTAGTTACCCCTCCGGTTTTAGCCGAAATCATTTTTTGGATCAAACGGGCGCGTTCTTTCTCTACCTCACTGCGTCGTTTTTCGTCATTTTCCGTAGAGTAATAGATGGTGCCTTCTACAATCGTGTAGTCGGGTCGGGCATAAATAGAGAGCGGATGGTTGTTCCACAAGACCAGATCGGCGTCTTTTCCTACTTTGATACTTCCGGTACGTTTATCAAGGCGAAGGATCTTTGCGGGATTGATAGTGACCATTTTAAGAGCCTCGGTTTCGGCAATACCTCCGTATTCTACCGCTTTGGCTGCTTCTTGGTTGAGGCGCCGGGCCATTTCGGCATCATCCGAGTTGATACTTGTCAACACCCCTACTTTGGCCAAGATAGCCGCATTGTACGGAATGGCATCTTTTACTTCCATCTTATAAGCCCACCAGTCAGCAAAAGAGGAACCTGCCGCCCCGTGTTTTTTCATTTTGTCGGCTACTTTGTAGCCTTCCAAAATGTGCGTAAACGTGTTTATTTTAAAGCCCAGAGAGTCAGCTACTTTCAGCAGCATGTTGATTTCGGACTGCACATAAGAGTGGCAGGTGATGTGGCGCTTACCGTTCAGGATTTCAGCAATGGCATCCAATTCAATATCACGACGCGGGGCAGGGACACCGATTTTATTTTTCATTGAATTGTAAGCATCCCAAGCGCGGTCGTATTCACGAGCCCGGGTAAAATGATCAAAAAAGACCTGCTCGACGCCCATACGAGTTTGCGGATAGCGCACCGTTGCATTGGGACTGTTGGCCTGTTTTACGTTTTCCCCTAAAGCAAATTTGATATATTGGGCTTCCGGAACCAGCATTTCGGAGACATTGCTGCCCCATTTCAGTTTGACCACGGCCGATTGCCCTCCGATGGAATTGGCTGAACCGTGTAACAACTGAGACATAGTGACCCCTCCCGCTAATTGGCGATAAATATTAATATCGTCCGGATTGACGACGTCACTCATGCGTACTTCCGCCGAACTGGATTGGCCGCCTTCATTTACTGAAGAGAGCGCAATATGGGAGTGTTCGTCAATGATACCGGGCGAGAGATGCTTGCCCGTTCCGTCGATCACTCGGGCATTGGCCGCCGTAATGTTTTTGCCGATGCGCGCAATTTTACCGTTTTCCACCAATACGTCAGTACCCTGCAATATACCGGCGTCTTCGCTCGTCCATACGGTTGCGTTTTTGATTAAAAGCGTTTCTGATTTTGGCTTTTCGGGATTCCCGAATCCGACAAACGGAAACAAAGGTTTACCAACATTGGGTGCCGGTCTTTGGGCAGTATCACGACGTGCTTCCGCTGCTTTCATCGGTTCCTGCAGGGTAGCCGTCCATTTAATTACTTCCCCTTTTGCATTTTCTCCCGTTCCTTTCAGGGTATTGCCTTCCCGATAACCGGTCAGACGGGTAGTAGCATTAGGGGCTTTTCTGTCGGGTTGAAAATTGAGTGAAATAACGTCATTCAGGAAGGTTACTTTCGGCGTTATTTTTACAGTATCATTCAAAATGACTTGGTAATCAGGTTTTTCAGGTTTGCCGGAGATAACAAGCTTACCTTTTTCTGCATTCAGACTCAATTGATAGGTACCGCGTAAATCGGCCTGATCCAGTGTGTTGAGGATGTATTTTTTACCCCGTATCCAGTTTTCGAGAATGATATTGTCGGCGCTGAATAAATTATCGGAAGTGATGATAAAACTGGCCCAAGCACCGGTTTTGAGATGGCCGACTTTGTCACTGCATTGTAAAAGTTGCGCGGGAACAGTTGTCAGTGCTTCTAAGGCTTTTGTTTCTGACAGGCCATGTTCAATGGCTTTGCGGAGGTTTGGCCAAAAATCGGTTTTAGCCCGGAGTAAGGCGGAAGTAATGGCGAAATTCACGCCTGCTTTTTCGAGGGCGGCGGCATTGGCCGGGGCCATTTCCCAGTGCTTCATTTCGGCAAGGCTTACATTGTCAGCGTCCCAAGCATCTTCTACATCAAAGGCAGTCGGGAAATTGACCGGAACGATCAGTGAACCGCCCGCGGCTTTTATTTCATCAATTCGTTGGTATTCATCACCCGACCCGCGAAAAATGTACTGAATTTTAAATTCATCTCCCAACTTATCGGCTCGAAGCAGGCTCCATTTGTCGGTGGTTTCAAAAATGGCAGGCAAGGCACTTTGGGCGTTGAAAGCTTCTAAGGAAAGGTTATGCTCTACGTTTTTTCCCGTGACTTTGTACCATTCAGCATCGTAATACGTTTGACGCAGCAGGGCCATGGCTCCCATCGGAGAATTGGGGTATTGTTGCGTCGAAGTGCCCTTGCTGAAAGAGAAGTGGGAGGAAACCGGATTTTTAATTACCACATTGTTGTCGGTATCCGTAGCCAAACTTACCAAAGCGCCGTTGCCGCGTACCAAACCGTCGTGGTGATGTGTCAGTACGGTCCCAAACCCTAATTTGCGCATTTCGTCGGCTTTCAGGTTATTGACCGTAAACAATTTGCCGGCATCCGTTTCGGCATTGATGGCTTGGTTCCAACCAAAAGCCCCTTTCTTGGCCGACTCCAATTGAGGAGGCGTCCCGCGTCCGCCGCCTTGGCCCGGTGTTCGTCTTATTTCGGGCATTCCGTAGTCGGATTCAATGTCGATCAGTGCCGGGTAAATACGACGCCCTTTCAGATCGTTTACAACGGTTCCGGCCGGAATTTGTACGTCTTTTCCGGCCACAACCACAATGCCGTTTTTGATGAGCAAAGTAGCATTTTCGAGCATCGTACGGGCATCGGTGTAAATAGTGGCATTGGTAAATGCGTACATTTCAGGGCGCTCATCGTAAACGCCGTTTCGGGGAAACGTCGGAGATTGCGCCCAAACAGAGGAGAAAACGGATAGAGTAATGAGAAGTGTAATGATTTTTTTCATGCAGAAATACAGGTTAGTTTAGGATTCTATCCCAAATCTAACCTGTAAATTTTTGCAAAAAAAGCGGACACCGAAAAAGTCCAATAATCCCTGTATTTATTTACTGATTACCTTGATCAGTGTACCTTGAGCAACGTTATCGGTGGGTTGCATTTGGTTCAGAATTCCTAATTCATCCAATCGGCTGTCGGGCATGCCGAACCCTTTCATTACGTCTTTGAAAGGAGCCGAGCGCGTCACTGTTTTGATACGAATCCGTTCCGGTTTGCGGTTGAGTTTATCCGGGTCATTTAAGGCTTTAAAGCCTTCCGCTACTCCCCGGAAAGTACCGTAGGCGGTGTTAAAAGCAGGAGCATAGGCCATGCCGTGGAGGGCCAGAATCATGCCGTTGTATTGAAGCAGCCAAGTCCCTACCTGTACTACGGTGTTGGAATCTTGGGCTTGTGTTTGAGTCTGTGTTGTTTGAGTGCCCTGTTGTTGCTGCGGTTGGATTTGCGAAACCATTACTAAGGCCGGAATACCATTGATGGTCGTCGTTTTGTTTTCCAAAACCTTGAAATTATAGTTTTTTACCACACTTTGCGCAGCTTCGTCCAATGTTTTTCCCTCGGCTACGGTAAGCATCATCATGGATTTACCGTCTTTGGCAGCCATCTGAAACTGAATCGGTGAGTTTTCGTATTGCCAATCTTGAGGAACGGGGAATTGGAATTTCAGTTCGGGATGATAAAACATGCGGTTTTCTACAAATCCCTGTTTGGGATCTTCTCCATAAACAATACCATCGACCATGCGCAGGTAACTGTCTCTTTCTACCAAGTAGTTGCCCGGATTGGCTTTTTGGTATTCCTGTGCCATTTGCTGAACGTTGTTCATACGATCACCCGGATCGGGGTGGGTTGACATGAACGTAGGAATGGCTTGGCCGCTTTTGTCGGACAAACGTTTTAATGTACCGAAAAACTGGGCCATCTCACGCGCATCGTAACCGATTTTACCCGAATAACCCACGCCGATTTTATCCGATTCTGATTCGTGGGCGCGGCTATATCCTAATAAAACCATTTGTAATCCCTGCACGGCTTGGTCGCCCATTTGACGCACTTTGTCAGAGAGAACCATACCGGCCATCAATCCGACCGTGCCGAGGACTTGGGTCGTTTGTTGACGCGCGGAATGACGGGCCGTAATGTGTCCGATTTCGTGGCCCAGTACGCCGGCAAATTCGGCAGTATTATTAAAATGTGCCATAATTCCTCTGGTGAAATAGACGTACCCGCCCGGAACAGCGAAGGCATTGACCACCGGCGAATCGACAATGTAAAACTGGTAAGGAAGGTCAGGACGGTGAGAGATCGCCGCCATGGCTTTGCCTTTTTCGTTGATAAAATTCTGTAATTTCGTGTCGTCATACAGGCCCATCGTGGCTACTACCGAGGGGTGAGATTGCGCTCCCAGAGCGATTTCCTGCTCTTGCGACATAAAAATCAGCTCTTTCTTACCGGTCACCGGATTTCTTGAGCAACTTTGCAGCGTCAGGGCAGCAATGGCTATAAAATACAACCGTAAAGGCAGGGTCTTTTTCATGAGAAGGCTTAGGTTAATGAATGGTTCGGTACACCTTTTGCTGATTTCCGGACGCAAATTTTAAAAAAAGTAACCACTTTGTCTCAAATAAATTATTCGAAATTAGAAAGATGAAAGCCGCACCGAATTTGCTGAGAGTGATGACCCTTGTTTATTTTTTTTGTTTATACGGAATAAGCCGACCGGCATTTTCTCAGAAAAAAGATAAATACTTAGGCTGGGCGTTGGTTTGGGCCGACGAATTCAACAAAGACGGGGTTCCCGAGGCGGCTAACTGGAAGTTTGAGAAAGGGTTTGTCAGAAATCACGAACATCAATGGTATCAGCCCGAAAATGCCTATTGCAAAAAAGGCAAACTCATCATTGAAGGGCGGCGCGAAAATCGCCCCAATCCCAATTACGACGCCAATAGCTCGGATTGGAAAAAAAATCGCCCGGCCATCGAGTACACCTCATCAAGCCTGAAGACCGCCGGGCTGCACAGTTGGAAATACGGTCGCTTTGAGATGCGGGCCCGCATTGACATCAGCCCGGGGCTGTGGCCGGCGTGGTGGACACTGGGCACGGAAGGAGAATGGCCCCGCAACGGCGAGATAGACATTATGGAATACTACCGAGGAATGCTGCTGGCCAACGTAGCTTGGGGCAGCGAAACGCGCTTCAAAGCCGTTTGGAGCGATCCCAAGAAGCCCATTGAATCGTTTGAAGACCGCCGTTGGAGTAAGAAATTTCACGTGTGGCGTATGGATTGGGACGAAAAGGCCATTCGAATTTACGTGGACGGCATGTTGCTCAATTTTGTGGAACTTTCGCAAACCATCAACCGCGACGGTACCGGGAAAAACCCTTTTCAACAACCTCACTATATGATGCTCAATCTCGCCATCGGCGGCGACAACGGCGGAGACCCTTCCAAAAGCCAATTTCCGGTGAAATATGAAATTGATTATGTGCGAGTGTATCAAAAATGAGTAGATTGCTGATTCTTAGCCTAACTTATTATGAATGAGACTATTGTTTATGTGAAAGTTAACGCGCCGCGCATCCATCAGGCGATTATTGCAAAGTTGATTACGGGTTTGACAAATTTGTATTTACAGGATAAAACTTCTCTGTTTGCTTATCCTGAAACGATGATTGATGAAGGTCAGACCGGCCCGACGCCCGATATTATGTTAGTGAATTCTGAAACGGAGCTTACGGAGACTATTATTGAGATAACCCATACACAAGGCGTTAAGAAAGATACTCAAAAACTGAAAGAATTGATGCAAACGTATGATGTAAAAGAAGGGTTTGTGTATGATTACAAATTTAATCTGTGGCATCGTTATCTGCTTGAAAACCTTGATTATGCTGAAAATTCGTCTTATTGTCAAGCGGTGGATTGCGAATTGAGTAAGTTTTTGTTTTAGAGAACATTTTTGAAAGGTAAACTCAAGTGGTGACGATAGATATGAATTCACTTTATTCCTCAAAATAACGACGCAAGGGCTCTGTCGGAGGAGTAAAGGTGACGGCTTCATAAACGGCAGATACAGGCATTGTAAATTGCAGATTTTCAAAAGAAATAACATCTGTCGGCTCTTCATACGTTTGATAGAGCCAAAGATTAGGGTTGTCTGTACGGCTGTATAATTCAATGCTGCATTCGTATTGCGATACCAAAAGATAATGCTGTAAGGATGGTATTTTTTTGTATTTTTTCAGTTTAAAACCCTTGTCATATTCCGCTGTACTTTTAGATAATACCTCCACTAAAATGCAGGGGAAGGCTACTATGTATTCATCTTCTTTATCGCGATCGTCACAACTGACCATGACGTCAGGATAAGGATAATAGGTATTTTTAATAACTTCTAATTTGACACTTTCACTGAAAACATCGCACCCTTTAGGTCGGAAAACTGTTTTGAGGAAATCTCTGATGTTATCAGTGATCAGGTTATGATTTTTGGTGGTTCCTGCCATAGCAAAGACTTCGCCATTATAAAACTCATAGCGAATTTCACTATTCCTGTCTAATTCAAAATATTCGTCAACGGAATAGTATTTCTTTTCAGTTTGTGCAAATCCCATGCTATTTGAATTTTAAAAAACAAAGTTAGGTAAATCCCCGCCTGAAAAAACTACTTCTTCAACTTATTCAACGTATAGAAAATCGCGCGATTCATCAGCAATTTGCCGTCGGGCGTTTTGAGCTCGCCCAGTTTGAGGTCATAAACGTAGCCCGCTTTGAGTTCGGCGAGTTTGAAGGATACCTTACGTCCATCGGGCGATACTTTTACTTCTCGGATGGGCACATCCGCCACGTCCGTTTTGGGAGAACCATACGGACGGTGGTATTTGTAGTAATACCGCTGAAATTGATACATGGCAGGATTGGAAGCGATTTTGGCATCTACCGGTAGGGAAAAGGTCAACTCAAAACCATCGTCGGTGAGATGCATGGCCAAAATATCGAGGGGTATTTTACCGGTCCAGTGAATTTTGGATAGCCCCTCATCGCCCACCCAACCGTGGTCATTGTGTCCTACCCACAAGTCTCCGTTTTTGTCAAAAACCAACCGATTATTGCCTTTTAATAATCCGGTGCCTTCACCGAAGGCAATACAGGCTCCTTGCAGTTGTCCGTTTACCTCCTCCATCAGCAATCGCACCAACCGCGGATAGTCCATTTCGCCGATAAACAGTTGTCCCGCAAAAGGTCCGAATTTTCCGCCGGTATGATCTAACAACGGTTGCGTAACGGAGTGAGCAATTTCGGTATGCGGAAAAGCAATGATTTCTCGGGTACGCATACTGTCAAGTTGCTCTACGGGCAACGTGAGTGGATCAATGTCAGGAAAACCCTCTTCCCAAATCAAACTGGATACGTGGCCGTAAAATTTTCCTTTTTCAACGTGATACAAAGGACTGGTTCCGCGCCAATCGCCTTGATTGTCAGAGACCAACAAACGACCTTTGGCATCAAACCCCAAACCGTTGGGAGAGCGAAACCCCGACGCAAAAGGCTCCAATTTTTTGGTTTTGACGTTGTATTTCATCACCCAGCCTCGGTAGGGAACACAGGAGTACATACGCCCCGGACGCCCCAGCGAGTCGTATTGCCCCCGGACTTCGGGCCGAATGCCGGCACCGTTGGAGGCTACGTTGAGGGCAATAAACAAATTGCCGTCTTTGTCTTTCAAAGGCCCGAAGGCAAATTCATGATAGTTGCCCGACATCCCGAAATCGTCGGTGACGGTTTCGTACACATCGGCTACCCCGTCAGCGTTTGTGTCTTTAATGCGGGTCAGTTCGGGTCGTTGCATGACTAAGACTTCCGTATTGCTGATGGCCACAACCCCCAAAGGGTCGTGCAAGCCTTCGGCAAATTTCTTCCAAACGTTGGTTTTCGGGTGGTAAGTCATTACCTCACCCAAGTGAAAACACGCCACCAAGCGCCCGTCGGGCATAAAGTCCATTCCGCCCGTTTCGGCGCGGAGGCCTTTGGGGAGTTTGATGTGTTCGGTTTGGTAATAATTCGTGATGGTGTCGCGCTGCGCGTGGCAATGTGGGAAGGAGCCAATGAGTGATTGAGTAAACAAAACCGCCCCCAGCCATAGCTTCTTCGTTGTCTTTTGTAAATACAGATGCCGATTCATGGTCAATGGGTATGGGTGGTTGAGTGATGATTTTGGGCAGATGTCATGGTTACGACGAATTTTGTCGTTCCTTTTGGAAGGGTCAACGTCCCGTTTTTCCACTTTCCTGCGGAAGAGGTATAGGTAATTCCGTCCTGCAGATCGGTGACAAAAAAGAGCGAGATTGCCGTAGGTTTTGTGAAGGAAAAGGTACGGGTTAAGCCGTGGTTGTTGGGTAATGATTTCAACGTTTCACGGACTTCGACTCCGTCAAGGGTGTAGCGAAACGTAGGTAAACGTTGGGCGAGTTGGTATCCTTTAAAATCGACTTCGGGCAGTTTGTCCGCTTTTCCGACCCGTAACGGATAGCTCACTTTGTCTTTAAAATAAATCGTTCCCTGAATTTTGCCCAAGGCGTTTCCATTGCCTTTCCAGTGGTCGGTATTGTCCACAAACCCGCCTGTCCAGGCATAACGCAAATAACATTTTCCGGCATCAAAACAGTAGGCATGAGTAGGGGAGAGAGCCACTGCAATGGCGGCCGGGCTGCAATCAGGCATAAATGTTCGATAAAGCAACGGATATTCCAACGGAAAAGGATGCGGAGAGCTGACAATGCGTTCCAATCCCTGACGGGAAGGGGGAATATGGGTATCCGTAGCCAAAGGCGGCAACGGTTTTGTTGTTACATACATAGCGCCGTACATGACATAGCCGTGTCCCGGGTAAGTACAAACATAGGGATAAACGCCCTCGACGGCGGGCGCAGTAAAGGAAAATTTTTCGGTGGTATTGGGAAGTAAAATTTTACTTGCAGCTACTACATCCGACGAAGCAGGAACATAATGGGCGGCTTGACCTTTGTCTCCCATTTTTATGGCTGCTTCCACCACCGACAGGCGTTTGTCGGGTAAGGTAAATACCAGATTATGCGCCATATCGTCCTCATTGTTGAATACAATAGCCACTTTTTGATTGGGTTTGACCGCAAATCGCGCCAAATCATACTGTAAACCCGTAATGGCCTGCAACGAAATGGTAGTATCGGATTGAGCAAAAGCGTTGACGGCTATACAAAGAGAAAATAGAAAAATGGCTTTGAACATGGAGGGAGTGTAATACAAACTCTGTCTAATGATTAGTTTTGGCCAAATTTAGTTTTTTCTTTCGATTTCAAATGCTTTTTTGATTTGTTATTGGATTTGTCAAGGGCGGCTGAGGTACGAGGCCGTTTATATACCCTTGACAAATTTAATAACAGGCTATTTTTGCGTTTTATAATTGAAAGAAAAAATTACAAATCTATTGGCATTCTATTGCCAAATTTGATGTGTAATTGTTGAGCCGTAAGTGCCCAATTCTGCAACGGAGAAGTCCATTTTTGACTTATATTTTCAACGGCCAGGTAAATCAATTTAAGCAAGGCCATATCATTGGGAAAAGCACCTTTTGTCTTAGTGATTTTACGAACTTGCCTGTGAAACCCTTCCACAGCATTGGTGGTATAGATTAACTTTCTAATGTGCTCATCATAAGCAAAATAGGTAGACAATTTATGCCAATTCTTCTGCCATGATTTGAGCACAACTGGATATTTTACCCCCCATTTTGCTTCGAGTTTATCTAGTTCCAATTCAGCTTTCTCCTTTGTGGGAGCCTGATAGACCATTTTTAAATCCTGCATAAAAGCCTTTTGGTCTTTGGAAGCCACATATTTAAGTGAGTTCCGTATCTGGTGAATAATGCAAGTCTGAACCTCAGCTTGAGGGAAACAAGCCAATATTGCCTCTGAAAAACCCGTAAGATTATCCGTACAGGCTATCAAAATATCTTTTACCCCTCTGGATTTTAAATCCGTAAGCACTGACAGCCAAAAGTTAGCCCCCTCACTTTCAGATACATACATACCAATCAAATCTTTGTACCCATGTCGATTAACTCCCAATACATTATAAACAGCACGAGTAACAACTCGACCGCCTTCCCTTACCTTATAGTGCATGGCATCCAACCAAACAATGGTGTAGAGATTTTCCAGAGGTCTACTCTGCCACTCTTTGACCTGCGGAATTACTCGTTCGGTAATCTCAGAAAGAGTAGCATGAGATATTTCCACATCATACATTTGTTGGATATGATCGGATATATCTCGAAAACTCATCCCCTTACTGTAGAGGCCGATGATTTGAGGGGCTAAGTTATCAGCTAGTACTGTTTCGCGTTTCTTGACGATTTGAGGAGTAAAGCTGCTCTGTCGGTCTTGAGGTGTGCTTAAAATAATCTCACCTGAGGTTGTTTTTAGACGCTTGCTGCCTTTGCCATTACGCTTGTTGCCTAATTCTCGCTGTTTTTCATCAAGATGTGCGTTCATTTCAGACTCTAGAGCACTTTCTAAAAATTGTTGGAGTAAGGGAGCGAACACTCCATCTTTGCCCGTTAACGATTGTCCATTCATCAACTGGGTTAGCGCTTTATCGCGCATCTGTTCAAATTCTGTCTTTTCCATTGTTCTGTCGTAAAGTTAAAAAACCTTTGGACAGAGTTTAATTTACAGTCTCAACATGGAGGTTTGGGGCGGAAAGGTGTTTTTTATAAATGGAGAATTTGGAGCAAACCTACTATAAAAAAGTGCAGTCGATAGCTTTTCTGCCCGTTGAGAAAATTCTCAGTAGTTGCCTCAATAATGTGCTTGTAACTTTTAGGCTATGGGAAATTTTGTTTAGATGACTTAAATCTTATCGATTTGAAAATATTAAGTATTTGTTTTTGGGTAGGTTCATCTGCATTACTAATGTAAATACTTAATTTGTTTCCTTGATTATCTATTTTAGGAATATGCAATAAACATCTCCCTTTTTTAGCAAACTTTGGAAAACCTAGTTTAGCTTTCTTTCCACTAATTGTATCATAATAAAAGTATTCCTTTAAATACAATCCCTGTGCTTCGTCTATTGCCGATGTTTCAGAAAAGACCATTTTTTTAGGATATTTAATCCCCAGCGAATCATATTCTTTTTTTCTTGAAATATCTCTTACCTGAATCACTTCCTCGAATGAATCTGCATATTTCCCATAGTCAATAAAGATGGTGTCATTATTGGTTGAAGTTATAAACCAAATTCCTGAATCTATACCCTCTCCTTTTTTTAAATTCCAATTTTTAGGAATAGTTATTTGAATATCTTCAAATTCTACAGTTTTTAGCTGTTCAGAGCTGCACGAGAATAGTAGGTATTGCACGAAAATATTAATCAATCCTATTTTTAAATTCGGCTGTTTATTAAATAACGGGTTGTTCATATAGTTTTTTATGCCCTTTATAGTGTTTCGCTACCAAGTAAAATTAATAAAAAATGCAGCCAGTTTGGAGAAACTGACTGCACAGTATTTTTAAGTCACTCTTGATAGGCGAGGTGTTTTAGCCCACAAACCGTTTGGTTACGTTCTTGGCTTTTTCTCTGGTTTCTTCAATGAGCGGATGCGTGGGTTGAGAAACCATTTCCAATACATCTTCAATGGTATCTTTGAAAAGCAAACTAACGGGCAGTGGGTATTTTTCTTCTTCGTTTACTTTCAGCACGGCAATGGGTTTCACTTTTCCGGAAGCGGAAAGTTGCGCAATTGTTTTACGGGCATTGAGGTACGCTTCCTGAGTAGCTTCAAATTCAACCGTTTGCGAGACAAGCTCAGCTACTTGTTTTTCAATGCTTTGATCCAAATCAGCCAAAAGTACGCGTAAATGTACCGTGTCTTTTCCGGTACGAATTCGCTCACGCAAGGACTGACGAATCAGATACGTAATGGCGTGGGTAACGTCCAAACCAATCTCGGCCATTTGTTTAAAAATCAGTGAGGTAGGCGACATTCCCGGCAGCGTATTAGGGTCGTGCAAAAGTACGCGCCCGTCGGGAGTAAGAAAACCATCGATTCGCGCTACGGCGTTCATTCCCAACTTCTCGAATACCAAAGCAATGTTGTACTGAATGTTTTGATTGTTTTCGAGAGTCGTTCTGACGGGAATGTATTTTCGGGTAACGTTCAGTTTATACTTGGTTTTGAAATCGAAAGTTTGTCCTTCCTCCGGTTTTCCGATCTCGGTGGGAGGGAGAGCAATCACCGTTCCGTCGTCGTCCTGAATCACCCCGCACGAAAATTCCTGCCCTCTCACAAATTCTTCCAGCAAAACTTGGTCTTCGGCGTTGAGTGAAAGAAGTTTACAGTTTGTAGTTTGCAGTTTACAGTGAGCATCCAGTTTTTCGAGTAAATCGACGGGATGGTAAATGATTTCGCCGGTTTCCTGGATGGCTACGGGGTAACCAATGCTTTCATCCAAATTGGCAATCCGTTGGGCAAACGTATGTTTTTCAACGTCTGACCAACTTTTCCAATCGTCTGTTTTCACTTCCAACGAGAAAAAGCACTGATTCATGGCTTTGACAAACGCATCCAAACTGTCTTCTTTCACAATAGATACCCCGATAGAGGAACCCTGATGGGGGGCTTTAACCACTATGGGAAGTCCCAGTTCGGCTTTGGCCGTTTCAAAGATTTGGTGAACGTCGGCGCCGTTCCACTGTTCCCAGCGAATTACCTGCATTCTCTTCTGTTGTCCGTTGGCGCGGGCAATTTGCTCGTTTTGCAGAATTTTGTCAATACTTACCGCCGAACCCAGCAAACCGGGGCCCATATAAGGCATTTTGTACCATTCCAACAGTCCTTGAATGGCTCCGTCTTCGCAATCAGGCCCGTGGAGAATAATAAACGCAAAGTCAAAATATTTTTTGAAATCCTGCGGTTGAATAGAGGTGCCGATGCCGTGCATCAGAGCTTCCAACTCCCCCTCTGAAAGTTGCTGTTGGAGGGATTCAATATAGACTTCAAAGCCTCCTTCGCGAAAAGCGGGGCCCGGATAAAAATCGCGAATGCCGGCGCGGTAGAGTTTTGTTTCGTCCGTAAGGATAAAATTGCCGAGGCTGTCCACGAATACCAATACCGGCGTAAATAACGCTTTATCTATGTTTTCGTAGGCTGTTTTACCGCCTGCATAAGAAATTTCGCGCTCACGCGCCGGGCCGCCAAAAAAGATTCCGATACGCACGGGTTTAAGGAGTGAGCGGTTCGCCGCTGCGATTAGTGAATGAGTGATTTTGTGAATGTTACAAAGGTAATCATTAGGAGTTGCCGGTGCTTATTTTGCCATGAAATAATCCCAAGCGGCTTTAGAAACTTCCGCAATCACTCGGTCGCTGTCTTTATCCGCCATTTTAGTATTGCCGTAAAAAACCGCAATGGCATAGTGCGTTCCGTTAGGAAGTGTCACAATCCCGATATCGTTGGTAGCGGCGGTAATCCCTTTGTTATCGGCACCCGAAAGACCGGATTTATGCGCGACGATTGTTCCTTTGGGCAGCAATCCTTTGAGCTTTTGACTTCCTGTAGTGGCCTCGGCCAAAGTTTTCCACATGAACTCATGACCGGCGGCTGAGAGCATTTTCTTTTGGTAAAACTTTTGTAACAATGTCACGGCCGACCACGGCGTACTCCAATTGGTGAATTGGGCTTTGGAATCGTTGTGCATTTCTTCTTCGGTGGTACTAATCGCTACTTCTTTGATACCGATACTTTTGAGGTATTTGTCCACAAAAGCCGGGCCGCCCACCAGTCGGAACAAAATATCGCACCCGTTGTTATCACTTTGGGCTACCGTAAATTGAAGGAGTTCACTTAACGGAATATCGACTTCGCCGTTGGGGTATTTTTCGCGCAAAGGGCTCCACGTATTCGGCAACAGGTCTTTTTTTCGGACCAATATCTTTTGGTCTAATTTGAATTTCCCTTTGTCTATTTGGTCTAAAACGGCCAATCCCAAGTGAAATTTATAGACACTTTGCATGGCAAAATGCCCCTTTCCATTCAAAGTTAAGGTATCTTTTCCTGACAAATCCAACACGGCAATCCCTAATTTTCCATCAGCTGAAGAGGCGATTTGCTGCAGTTTTTGCCGGAGTTTCTCCATTTGCCCAAACGAGTTGGTAACACATAAATTAACAATAATAAATAGTGCGGTTTTTAAAACGGTTTTTTGCATGGATATAGATGAATTATTGTTTTATAAAGCTGACGGCACAGCCGCCTCCCTTAGCCAAACGTAAATTTAGCTTGTTTTTGTAGGTAACGGTCATTTTTTCTATGAAGTAAGCCTCCGGATGGGTTTGCCAATCGGCGTTATCGGCGTCGCGATAAATCGTTGCCTGATAAGTAGCCCCTTCTTCCAGAAAATCCAACGATAACTGCGTGTTTCGACTGTTTTCATCGGTAATGGCTCCCAAAAACCAATTCGGGGTCTTCTTATCTTTGCGGGCTATGGTGATATAGTCGCCCGGTTCGGCTTCCAATACTTTGGTATCTTGCCAATCTACGGGTACGTCTTTGATAAACTGAAAAGCATCCAAGTGCTTGTTGAAGTTTTCGGGAAAGTCACCCGCCATTTGCAAGGGGCTGTACATCGTAACATACAGCGCCAATTGCTTGGCAAGGGTGGTCTTCACGCGCGTAGTACGCGAGGCATCGTACTGATTCAGTTGGAAATGAAAAAAGCCGGGCGTGTAATCCATCGGCCCGCCCATGAGCCGGGTAAAGGGCAGGATGGTTTCGTGCTCGGGAACAAGGCCGAGTTTGGGGGCATTATTAAACTCATTGCCGCGTGCCGCCTCGTTGGCCAGCCAGTTGGGGTAGGTGCGGTGCAGGCCCGTTGGGTGGACGGGTTCGTGGGCTTCCACCATGATTTTATACTCAGCCGCTTTTTCGGCAACGCGTTGGTAGTGATTGACCATCCATTGGCTGTCGTGATGCTCCCCGCGCGGAATGATTTTCCCTACATACCCCGTTTTGACGGTGTTCATGTTATGGTCGTTCATGTACTTAAATGCTTTGTCCATCCACCGTTCGTAGTTGGTAGCTGATCCCGACGTTTCGTGGTGCATGATGATTCTGACGCCTTTTGCTTTGGCATAAGCCGTCAATTCATCCAAATTATAATCGGGATAAGGGGTAATAAAGTCAAACACATTTTCTTTCCAGTTGCCGAACCAATCTTCCCAACCTTCGTTCCAACCTTCGACCAATACTCCGTCAAAGCCGTGTTGCGCCGCAAAATCTATATAGGTTTTTACATTGGCGGTATTGGCCCCGTGTTTGCCGCTTGCCTTTTCCCACGTAGCTTTTCCTACGTGCATTTCCCACCACATCCCGATGAATTTTTGAGGCTTGATCCAAGATATGTCCGTCAGTTTGGAAGGCTCATTCAGGTTCAGGATCAGTTTGGAGGTCAAAATATCAGTTGCCTTATCACTGACGTTAACGGTGCGCCACGGCGTATTGAAAGGCGTTTGCAAATAAGCTTTATTGCCAACGGCATCCGGTACCAAGTGGGACGTAAGCGTAAAGGTTTTCTTGTCCAACTGTAAATTCATAGCAGGGTAATTGACCAGCGCCGCTTCATGAAGATTGATGTAAAGACCCGCGTTGGTCTTCAACATCAGCGGAGTCTGGATAAAATTAGCTCCGATTACGGATTTCAAGGCAATGTCCGGTTCTTTGGCCGCCGCTGCCACGGCGTTGACCTCGCTGAGTTGGGTGGTGTTATAAAGATATTCATTGGTGTCATAGTCGCCCGGAATCCAGAAGGCTTTGTGATCTCCTGCCAAATTGAACTGCGTCAGTTCGTCGGCTACGACAAAATGGTTCAGGTTTTCCTGTTTGGGAAATTCATACCGAAAGCCCACCCCTTCATTGAATAACCGAAAAGCCACTTTGACCATAATACCTGCTTTATCTTTGAGGGTGACAGTCAGGGCTTTGTAATGGTTACGAATGCGGCTTACTTCGCCCCAAACCGGTTGCCACGTTTCATCTGATACAGACGAGTCTACCGCTACTACCGAAAATTGGGTCAATTTGACTTGCGGTCGGCTGAGCGAGAATCCAAGCGAAGAAGGTTCAAGAACGGTACTTTTTTTGTAGGAAACACTGTATAGAAAGGTACCGTTTGCCGAAACGGAGGTTTTCAATACAATAGCCTTGTCGGGAGAACTGACGGCAAAGGAGATTTGAGCGTTTCCCCAAAATGGCAGCAACAGCGCTCCGAAAAAAGCACTGATTTTAAAGGCATTATTCATTTTCATCATAGGTTAAGTATTTTTTTACAAAGTAAACAAAGGAATACCGACAGTATTGGAAACCCGGTAAAATTATCTTGGTTTTGGCAAAGTGGCCTTCAAGCGATAACGCAATACCACTTTTTTTCCGGATACTTTTTCCAAAACAGGTTTTAGGATTTGTTCGGCGTTGCGTTTGGTTTGGTCCAAGATACCCATTTCCAGCGCCGATTTTTGGATTTGTTTTTCGGCTTGCCGGTAGGCTTCCTGCACCAATTGGGCTTCTTCCATAAACGCATATTCGGTATTGTACACCTTCGATTTGGAATGGTCTATTTTGTAGCTGCACAGCTCGGGCTCCGGCAAATGCACCACCACCGTATCCGACTCAGAAGTGATGTCGGAGGTAGTGATTTTGGTGAGGTCAATGCAGCCGATTGCTTCGCCTTGTACAATCAAAACGGCTTTCGGATTGGGCATCCACCGAGTAATCTGTTCGTGTTCGACAATATCTTTAAAGTTGTAACGAACGAGCTCCAGCTTTCCCAAGGCCTGTATTTCTTCCAAAACCATGGCGTGGGTGGTCTGCAACTCAGTGTCGCCCCCAAAGGAAAACCATTTGCCGGTTCGATAAGTCTCCCAAACAGAGATAATTCCGAAGATCAAAATCGCAAAAATCAGTAATCGGAGAAGCAAACGCAGGGTCGAGGCCATACAAAGGAAAGTTGGTGAGGTAAAATTACGAAAGTTGAACGAATGTGTATCGAAAACCCGATAGTCACCACTTAATCTGAATTTTTAGCGGTTGGGTAATTGTTGGCAATCAGCACTTTACCGAGGAATACCGAAATCGGCTGAAAATTAAATAGGAACTCCCGTCGAATTTTCTGTACCTTTGTATCCCGTAATCAGTCCACCAAACTACAAAGTCATGGCTGCTCACGGGCAAAAAACCGCAAAATATATCTTCGTTACCGGCGGTGTAACATCTTCGTTAGGCAAGGGCATTATTGCTTCTTCACTTGCCAAACTCCTCCAATCACGCGGATTATCGGTCACTATTCAGAAGTTCGATCCTTACATCAACGTTGACCCCGGAACGCTTAACCCCTACGAACACGGAGAGTGCTATGTGACCGACGACGGAGCGGAAACAGACCTTGATTTGGGTCATTATGAGCGCTTTCTGAACGAACGTACTTCTCAGTCAAATAATGTCACTACGGGACGTATCTATTATGATGTCATCATGCGCGAACGTCGCGGTGATTTTTTGGGAAAGACCGTGCAGGTAGTTCCGCACATCACCGACGAGATCAAGAAAAGAATGCGTTTGCTGGGGGAGTCGGGTCAGTATGATATTGTCATTACTGAGATCGGCGGTTGCGTGGGCGATATTGAGTCGTTACCTTTTTTGGAGGCAGTGCGTCAGTTGAAGTTTGAATTAGGCGAAAACGACGCCCTCGTGATTCATCTTACCTTAATTCCGTATCTGAGTTCAGCGGGTGAGTTAAAAACTAAACCTACCCAACACTCCGTCCGAATGTTGCAGGAATCGGGGATACAGCCCGATATTTTGGTATGTCGTACTGAGCACCCGTTGCCGCTTGAAATGCGTAAAAAAATCGCCTTGTTCTGCAACGTACAACCGGCATCGGTCATTGAAGCAATGGATGCATCCACCATTTATGATGTGCCGTTATTGATGAAAAAAGAGCGTTTAGACCAGCGCGTGTTGTACATGCTGGATATTTACGACGACAAGGACGTTGATTTAGACGCTTGGCAGGAGTTTGTGGATCGACTCAAAAATCCGAAAAGCACGATTCGTATCGGTTTGGTCGGCAAATACGTCGAATTGCACGATGCTTACAAATCCATCACCGAATCATTTATTCATGCCGGGGCCGTCAGTGAATGTAAAGTAGAGATCGAATGGATCCATTCCGAACACCTTACTCCCGAAAATGCCGCTGAAAAAATGGCGGCATTGGATGGTGTATTGGTAGCTCCCGGCTTTGGAGAGCGCGGTATTGAAGGGAAAATTGCGGCGGTGCAGTACGTTCGCGAAAACAATATTCCTTTTTTCGGCATTTGTCTCGGTATGCAGATGGCCGTGATCGAATACGCTCGCAATGTGCTGGGATGGGCCGATGCGCACTCCACCGAAATGGACAGCGAAACCGATCACGCCGTTATCGGAATGATGGAAGAACAGAAAAGTATCACCAACAAAGGCGGTACGATGCGTTTGGGGGCTTATGCCTGTAAATTACAACCGCAAACGTTGGCCCATAAGATCTACGGCAAAAGCAATATCAGTGAGCGGCATCGTCATCGTTATGAATTTAACAACGCGTATCGCAAAGATTTTGAAAAGGCCGGAATGTTATTGTCGGGTATCAATCCTGAAAATGATTTGGTGGAGGTCATTGAATTGCCGAATCACCCTTATTTTATCGGTGTTCAGTACCATCCCGAGCTGAAAAGCACCGTAATGGCACCGCATCCGTTGTTTGTCCATTTTGTGAAAGCGGCTTTGACCAATGCCCGTCAAAAACAGGAAGTGAAGCAAATGATGGAAACCGAAGTGCTTGAAGCCGAACAAAGTATTTAATGATCCGTTTTCCAAAGCGTTGATAAGGTGCGGAACTTTATCAACGCTTTTTTATTTCTTTCACAAACTTGTACTTATCATCCAACTGCAAACTGTAAACCCCAACCTAATCGTTATTCTTGGCCCTACTGCCTGTGGAAAAACCCATTTGGCTACCCATTTGGCCTACCAAATAAACGGCGAAATCATCAGCGCCGATTCGCGACAGGTATATCGGGGAATGGACATCGGAACCGGGAAAGATCTGAAGGAATATACTGTTCTTGACCGCAAGATTCCTTACCATTTGATAGACGTAATTGAGGCCGGGGACGCCTATAATGTGTTCCGATTTCAGCAGGATTTTTACCGAACTTTCGATGAGATTACTTCCCGAGGGAATATCCCCCTTCTCTGCGGCGGTACCGGACTTTACATTGAAGCCGTGTTGCAGGACCACCGATTTACGGCTGTCCCAGTCGATGAGGATTTGAGACAAACATTAGCGGCCTGTACTGACGATGAATTGTTGACAAAATTCAATTCTATCGCTTCCAACTATTCTGCTTTTGCTGATACTTCTACCCGCAAGCGCCTGATCCGTGCTATCGAGATTGCGGTTTATTTACAAGACCATCCCTTACCTGATTCGCCCCGTTTGCCTCTTCAGTACCGAATTTACGGATTAGATCTGCCCGTGGAAGAGCGACGCACCCGCATTACCCGACGTTTGCATGAACGACTGCAAACCGGGATGATAGAAGAAGTCAAGGGGCTGTTGGACAGAGGGATTCCTGCCGAAAAATTGATTTATTACGGTTTGGAGTATAAATTTATCACAGAATATCTCTTGGGGACGTTAGTGTACAATGAGATGGTTGAACGCCTCAACGTAGCGATTCATCAGTTTGCCAAACGACAAATGACGTTTTTCCGAAAAATGGAGCGGGATGGTCTTACCATTCATTGGTTGGATGCTCTCCTTCCTACCGAAGAACTTATTGACCGGATATTGAACTCGGAGATCACAAGATAAACGAAAAGAAAATGGCTTGGTACTATCGACCTTTTTGCCGGCGCTTGTTGGGAATGACTGCCCTTGTAGGGTTTATCTGGAGTTGTAACCCGGAAAAGAACGAGCCCGTTGAGCCGACACTGCCGGCATTGATGGCCCAAAAATTGGAAGATACCTTACGGACAAAAGACGTAGGGTTTGCCTTTACGATTTACGAAGGAACGGAACTGATAGCTAAGGGAAGCGGGGGATTTCAATCGCGGAAAGCAGATCCGGAAGGCAAAAAAAACTTTACGCCCGATACCAAACTGCACATTGCCAGCATGACCAAAACGCTGACAGCGATGGCCTTTTTGAAATTGGCGCAGCAGAAAGGACTGCACACTACCGATCGCATTGCAAAGTACCTGCCTCCGGCTTGGGCGCAGGGAGCGGGCGTGAATCAAATCACTTTCGGCGATTTGCTAACGCACCGCAGCGGGATCGTCGGGTTAGGAAGTAATTGTCAGAATGGGTCTTTTACCGAAAATATTTATTCCGGCTTGCGTCAGCTGATTGCCAAGGGAGTGACTTCGCGGGGCAATTATTGTTATCAAAATGCTAATTTCGGACTGTTCAGGGTATTAGTGCCGAGCATTTTGGGATATTCGTTTACGGGTAATGAAACAGCGGATGCTTCAGCTACTGAGAAACAATATTTGGCTTTTTTGCAACAGGAAATTTTTGAAAAGGCGGGTGTTAGTAATGCCACAATTACCCACCCCTCCGGAAACCCGACCTATACGTATAATGTGCCGATCAGTGATTTTCAAACCGGATGGAATCCCGGAAATTTTGCTCAAACCTTGGGGGGATACGGCATGTACCTGACCGCCACCGAAGCGGGCAAAATCTATGCAGAAGCCTTATCGGGAGGACGTAATACTGTTATGACCGGCGCTTTGGCGGATTCATTGTTGACCAAAAACTTGGGATGTTACAAAGTAACTTCGGGAACGGGTACCTATTATTATCACGATGGATGGTGGTATTCCGGTCTCTCTGCCAATGCGCAAGGGCTTCGTACGATTTGGATGAAATTGCCCAACAACCTTACCTGCGTTTTATTTGTTAATGCGTTGCAGTGGCGCAGCGGTTCACCCGTTTTTCCGTTCAACTCGGGCAATATTGTGGGATTTGTCGCGAATGCTTATGCACAGGCGCTTCAGGTGCGCGGCATGCGAATCGGGGCAGAGGCTTTCGTATTTGAAATAGAACATCCGGAACCACACTAATGAATCTGTAAAACAAGAAATTCATAATGACCTTAAATCGGGAACTTTTGCCATAGGCGGGGAGGTTTATAGGGAAATTGAAACATTCATTCATCGTACCGGCGACCCGGTCAATATTACAAAAATGGGAAAGGCTCTCGAAATAACAGACGCAAATTTCAGCGAATTAGTCGCAAATTCTGATAAACCGGTTTTGGTTGATTTTTGGGCAGAGTGGTGCGGACCCTGCCGAATGGTAGGTCCCGTAGTGGAAAGAATTGCGGAAGCTTACGAAGGACAGGCTGTAGTGGGTAAGGTAGATGTAGATATGAATCCCGAAACAGCCATGAAATTCGGTATTCGCAGTATTCCTACTCTGTTATTCTTCAAAAACGGACAATTGGTGGATCGGGTAGTAGGTGCTGCCGCTCAATCAGTATTGGAAGATAAACTCAAAGCCCAAATGGCAGTGAGTGCATAGTAAGGATTTTACACTTGGTTTTCATAAGAAAAGTCCCGAGGTATCTCGGGACTTTTTGTCTATTAGCCGGTAAGAACGCAATAGTTATTTCAACGTACCGCGCAATGCTCTCGGGATTTCGACCCCGGCAATCGGCAGAGAACCGTTGTTCAAAATTTTGAATCCTTCTACTTTCAGATTTCCTACTTTTACAGACTTGCCCAGATCAAGGTCAGCCACCGGAACATCTACGTAGTCGGGGATGTTGGCCGCGAAGCCTTGCACTTTGATCTTACGGAGTTTCTGTACCAATTTACCACCCTTGGTTACCCCAACGGCCGTTCCTATAAAACGTACAGGTACCTCTACTTTGATTTCTTTCTGATCGTCAATCTGTAAAAAATCGGCGTGCAAGATGATGTCACTTACCGGGTGATACTGCACATCCTGCAAAATGCCGTAATAAATATCCCCTTCGATGTTCAGTGTTACTTTATACACATCCGGTGTAAAAAGAAGGTCACGGAACAGGTACATCGGTGCCGAAAAATGCACTTGGTCGGTACCGCCGTACAATACACATGGAACCATAGCTGCTTCGCGCAAGGCACGAGCATCCTGTTTGCCGAGATTCGCTCTTTTATACCCTACAATCTCTGTACTTTTCATATTTGTTTGGCCCCCCACCCCTTAGGGAAGTTTTGAGTGAATCATACCTTGGGGTGTTAAAGGTATGCGGTTAATAACGCAGCGATTAAACTACGTCGGATTTATAAACAATGAGCTAATAGATTCATGATCACGGATACGGCCGATGGCTTTTGCCAACAATTCTGACACCGACAGTACCTTGATTTTCTCGTTTTCTTCGCGCAACGGAATGGTGTCCGTCACAATCAATTCTTCCAACACTGACCCGCGAATGCGTGCATGGGCATCGCCCGACATTACCGGATGAGAGCAAATCGCCCGTACCGATTTAGCGCCTTTGCTCATGACCAACTCGGCGGCTTTACATATTGTCCCGCCCGTATCTATCAAGTCATCAATAAATACCACATTGGCATCTTTGACATCACCGATTACCTGCATAGAAGCTACTTCATTAGCACGTTTGCGGTATTTATCGCAAAGAATAATGTCGGCATTAAAGAACTTGGCAAAGTTACGGGCGCGGGCTGCACCGCCCACGTCAGGTGAAGCTACGACTAAATTTTCTAATTGTAGGCTTTTGATGTAAGGAACAAAGACGCTCGTTCCTTCCAGATGCACCACCGGAATATCGAAAAAGCCCTGAATCGCCCCTGAGTGCAGATCAAGGGTCATGATTTGTTCGGCACCGGCAGCAGTCAACAAATTGGCCATTAATTTGGCCGCTATCGGTACACGCGGCTTATCTTTTCGGTCTTGGCGGGCATACCCGAAATAAGGAATAACCGCCGTAATTTCGTGGGCAGAAGCACGTTTAGCCGCATCAATCATCAGTAATAATTCCATGAAATTGTCGGAAGAGCCAAACGTAGATTGCAACAAATACACGTCACATCCCCGCAATGATTCTTCAAAACTCGGCGACAATTCACCGTCGCTGAAGCGGCGTAAATTATAACCGCCCAAGTCTCTGCCGTAATGACGAGCCACTTTTTCGGCCAAGTATTTAGACTGAGAACCGGAAAATAGTTTAATCGGATTGAATGAGGCCATGCCCTGATAAAAATTTCCGCAAAAGTACGGATAATCTTTGATAAAAGCGATTGGATTTTAAATTTTGGTCGGCCGGTGATTAAGCCACTTTTCTCAGTGACGTGATTTTTCGGATGACCCAAACGCATACATACGCCGCTCCGCAGCCGATGAGTGCCCCGGCCAAAACATCAAAAGGATAATGAACCCCCACATAAATGCGACTGTAAGAGACAGCAACGGCCCAAGGAAAAAACCATACAATGTATTTTTGAGGACGACGGGAGTGCGGAGAGGCATTTTGACAAACTAACCAAACGGCCATTGCTAACCCAAAACTATTGGCCGCGTGCGAAGACGCAAAGCCATAGGTGCCTCCGCAGCTTTCCACCACCAAATGAACCTTGTTTTGCAAATAGGCTACGTGGCAGGGACGAAGTCGCTGTATGTTGGGCTTCAGCAAAGCAGAGGCGGTTTGGTCGGCTGCTATGATTGTTAGAACCAAGGCTGAAATCATACCGGCAGCCTTCTGCTTATATTCCCGAATCAACCAAATAATAAGCACAGCATACAGCGGAATCCACGTATCGCGCTGCGTGACCCAATACATGAGCGTATCGGCCCAAGGCGCATGAAGACCGTTGAGAAATAAAAAAAGTTGCGTATCTACTTCCTGAACCCGATGAAGCATAAAGTATTCCTTGCAGTAATACAGGTTAATCCAGACCGAGTTTTGCTCTTACTTCTGTTATTTTTTTTGCCGCAATAGCCCGGGCTTTTTCTTCCCCTTCCTTTAACTTTTGTTCCAACGCCGCCGGATTTTCCTGATAATAGTAATTAAACAACTCCCGTTCTTTGGCAAAGCGCGTTTTTAAGGCTTCAAAAAGTGCCTGCTTGGCGTGTCCGTAGCCGTAGCCGCCGTTCCGGTAATTTTGCCGCATGATTTCCACCTCTGATTCGGGTGCAATGAGCGAAAAAAGCTTGAAAGTAATATCGATATCCGGGTTTTTAGGTGCTTCGAGGGGGGTAGAATCGGAGAGGATTTTTTTAGTAACCTTTTGTAATTCTTTCTCCGGTTGGAAAATATCAATGTAGTTTCCGTAAGATTTGCTCATTTTTTGCCCGTCAATCCCGGGGATGACCATCAGGCGTTCATCAATTCGCCCTTCGGGTATCACAAACGTTTCCCCGAAGGTTCGATTGAAGGTTTCGGCCATGTCACGGGTCATTTCTAAGTGCTGTTTTTGATCTTTCCCTACCGGTACGTAGTGCGCATCGTACAATAAGATATCGGCAGCCATCAACACCGGATAGACAAAAAGTCCCGCATTCACGTCTGACAAACGATCGGCCTTGTCCTTAAACGAATGGGCATTAGCCAACATCGGAAACGGAGTCAGGCACGACAGGTACCAAGTCAGCTCGGTATGGTAAGCGGCAATCCGCGACTGACGATAAAAAACAACTTTATCGGTATCTAATCCGCAGGCCAGCCATGCAGCGGCTACGGCGCGGGTATTGTCTTTTAAAACAGCACCGTCTTTGACACTGGTCAAAGAGTGCAGATCGGCAATGAACAAAAATGATTCATTACCGGATTGTTCTGACAGTTGGATAGCCGGCAAAATAGCTCCTAAAATATTGCCGAGATGCGGTTTACCGCTGCTTTGGATACCGGTTAAGATACGAGACATTTTTCTCAGTTTACAGTTTGAAACGGAAAGCTTAAGGTGTGCAATGTACAGTTTACAGTTTTCCTACCTTTAACTTTTCCTGAAAAACGCGACAAAATTGCTATTTTTAAGCCAAAATACGAAACCTTATGTTGACACAAGCCACCTTTATTTTTCTGAGAGACTTAGCCGAAAACAACAATCGTGAATGGTTTACTGAAAACCGTAAACGCTATGAAGCTGCCAAAAAAGAAGTTGAAAAACTGGTGGGAGTGTTGCTCAAAGGAATAGAAGAGTTTGAGCCGCTGCCCAATACCGAAGTAAAAGACTGTATCTTCCGTATCAATCGCGACATACGATTTTCTAAAGATAAATCTCCCTACAAGCAATGGTTCAGCGCGGCGGTCGGCCCGGGCGGGCGCCACTCGGGACGTATTGATTTTTACTTGCATATTCAGGCCGGGGAGTCGTTTTTAGGCGCAGGAATGTGGAATCCTACGCCTAAACAATTAGCTAAGTTTCGACAGGAAATTGATTTTAATCCACAGGAATTGAAATCAATCATCGAAGCGACCGAATTCAGAACCTATTTTCCGGAAATTTGGGGCGAAAGTCTGCAACGGATGCCGAAAGGCTACCCGGAAAACCATCCGGATATCGAATTGCTGAAGCGGAAGCAACTTTTCTTTATGCATAAGTATACGGATACAGAAGTTACTTCTCCGGGTTTTGCCGCCGAAGTCATTAAAGGCTGCCGCCTCATCAAGCCGTATTGCGATTTTCTGAACTACCTGTTTTTTGAAGAACAGGAAGAAGAATTTACGCTTTAAGCGATAGGTGGTTATTGACCCAAAATTCTGCCCATTACCATAAAGAAGACAGAGAGCATGAGCAATACCCACCAAGGGGTGTTATTATAAAAGTTGAAAGCAACTCCCTTGATGGAGAAGCGTCGTTCGTTCCTTTCCATGGCTATTATCTAATAGTGACTGCCCTGAAACGGAAGAAATTGTGCCGGAAGCGGGATGGCTGTTTTTGTACTTTTTTTTCCCCGGATTGTTACCCTAAAAATTTAAAAAGCAACACCAGAACAATCAGAACAAGAATCCAAACCCACCAAGGGGTTTTCTGAAACATTTCACCCATCAGATTGGGACCTCCCTGATCAGAGCGGCGAGACGACGACGAATAACGTGAGCGAGCCATAGTGATGTTTTTCGATTAAAAGCAGCACGCGTAATAAAAATAACGGTGTATTTCCTGCCGAGCCTTTACAAAAAATCCTGCAGATACTTTGAGATTTGCGCGGCAATGGGATGCGCTTATCTTAAGAGTCTGCAGGATGATGATTCGGTCGCTTATTTGCCGGACTTACACGCGGTCAGAAGAGGCTTTGGCTCCCAAATACTCGCGGTTAAGGCGAGCAATGTGTTCTTGGGAGATTTCTTTCGGGCATTCTGCCGAACAAGCCCCGGTATTAGTACAGGACCCGAAGCCTTCTTCGTCCATTTGAGCAACCATGCGTTCTACCCGCATTTTGCGTTCGGGTTGTCCCTGAGGCAGTAAGGCCAATTGCGATACTTTCGCCGAAACGAAGAGCATGGCCGAGGCATTCTTACACGCGGCTACGCAGGCACCGCACCCGATACAAGCGGCTGCCGAGAAAGCCTCGTCGGCATCATCTTTCGGAATGGGCAGACTGTTGGCGTCGCGGGCATTTCCGGTATTAACTGAAATATAGCCTCCGGCGGCTTGGATGCGGTCAAACGCCGAACGGTCAACCACCAGGTCTTTGATGACCGGAAAGGCTTTGGCACGCCAAGGTTCTACCACGATGGTATCTCCGTCGTTGAAGCTGCGCATGTGGAGTTGACAAGTGGTGATGGCCCCCTTGGGACCGTGCGGGCGACCGTTGATGTACATGCTGCACATCCCGCAAATACCTTCGCGGCAATCGTGGTCAAAAGCAATAGGTTCTTTGCCTTCGCCGATGAGTTGCTCGTTCAACACGTCGAACATTTCCAAAAATGACATGTCGGGTGAGATACCAGAGAGTTGATAAGTCTCTATTTTACCCGTTGTTTTTTTATTTTTCTGTCTCCAAACCTTTAAGGTGAGACTCATATTTCCTTCCATTTTGTGTTATCCGTTATCTGTTAACTGTTATCTGAACTTTTACGCTTTTTAAGATAATTGATATAACCATTAATGAGAGCAATACACTTTTCAGTTTGTATGTCAATGGATTGGTGCTCATCAACAGCTATATAGTTTTCTTCAAGCGCAATCATAAAATGATCTTGAACTTCTGTAAGAGAGCCTCTGCTAATTCTGCAAAACTGAATGTTTTCCTGATAATTGTATCTTCCGAAACCTTCAGCAATGTTATTAGTGACAGAGCGCAAAGCACGAATAAGCTGATCCGTTAATCTGTATTTTTCATCTGAAGGAAATTCATTCAAAAGCGGTTTGGCCATTTTTCGGAGCGCTACGCCCTCTTTCCAACATTTTAAATCTCGAAAAGAGCGAATTTCATCCATTTTCGGATAACTGATAACAATTAACGGTTAACGTCATTATTTATAGCTTCGCTGGGCTATCTTGATATTATCGTAAATCAGATCTTCTTGGTGGTGTTCCCATTGGCTTTCGCCTTTGTATTCCCACGCTGATACAAACATGTAGTTTTCATCGTCGCGCATGGCTTCTCCTTCTTCCGTTTGGTATTCCTCGCGGAAGTGACCGCCGCAGGACTCATTGCGATTGAGGGCATCGCGGCACATCAACTCGCCCAACTCAATGAAATCAGCCACACGACCGGCTTTATCCAACTCAGGGTTAAGCTCATCAGCCTCACCCATCACTTTGACATCCGACCAAAACTCTTTTTTCAAGGTCTGAATCTCTTGGATAGCTTCTTTCAATCCTTCGGCGTTGCGAGCCATGCCGCACTTGTCCCACATGATTTTGCCCAAGCGCTTATGGAAGGCTTCCGGCGAGGTGTTGCCTTTGATCGAAAGCAATTTAGAAATGCGGTCCTTTACCTTATTTTCTGCTTCTACAAATGCCGCTTGGTCGGTCGAGATATGCGTGGTACGGATCTCATTGGCTAAGTAGGCACCGATGGTGTAAGGAATGACGAAGTAGCCGTCGGCCAAGCCCTGCATCAAAGCGCTGGCACCAAGGCGGTTGGCACCGTGGTCGGAGAAGTTGGCTTCCCCGAGAGCATATAGGCCGGGTACATTGGTCATCAGATTGTAGTCCACCCAAAGACCGCCCATGGTATAGTGTACCGCCGGATAAATACGCATCGGTACCTCGTAAGGATCCTCACCGGTGATTTGCTTATACATATCAAACAGGTTGCCGTATTTTTCTTTGACAACGGCCTTACCCAATTCGGTGATCTTTTCGGGGGTAGCATCGTGCAGGTTGAGCTTATTGACTTCCCCTTTTCCGTAGCGTTCAATAGCTGCCGCATAGTCGAGATAAACGGCCATTTTAGATGTACCTACCCCATAACCGGCATCGCAACGCTCTTTAGCAGCGCGGGAGGCGATATCGCGCGGTACTAAGTTACCGAAAGCCGGATAGCGACGCTCCAAGTAATAATCACGCTCTTCTTCGGGTATTTGATTGGCCGGACGGGTATCGTTTTGTTTTTTAGGCACCCAAATGCGTCCGTCGTTACGAAGCGATTCTGACATCAATGTCAATTTGGATTGATGATCGCCGGAAACCGGAATACAAGTGGGGTGGATTTGAGTAAAGCAGGGGTTGCCGAAAAACGCTCCTTTTTTGTGGGCTTTCCAAGCCGCGGTTACGTTGGAGCCCATAGCATTGGTGGAAAGGTAAAATACGTTACCATAGCCTCCCGTACACAGCAACACGGCATGTCCCGAGTGACGTTCCAGTTCACCGGTCACTAAGTTACGGGCAATGATCCCGCGGCATTTGCCGTCGATCACGACCACATCCAGCATTTCGTGGCGGGTGTACATTTTGACGGCTCCCAATCCCACCTGACGCTGAAGGCCCGAATAAGCCCCCAGTAACAATTGCTGTCCGGTTTGTCCGGCTGCATAAAAGGTACGCTGTACCTGCGTTCCGCCGAAAGAACGGTTAGATAATAAACCGCCGTATTCGCGGGCAAAGGGTACGCCTTGCGCTACACATTGGTCAATGATGCCGGCAGATACCTCGGCCAAGCGGTACACGTTTCCTTCGCGAGCGCGGTAGTCACCCCCTTTGATGGTATCATAAAACAGACGATAGGTAGAGTCACCGTCGTTTTGATAGTTTTTAGCGGCATTGATTCCCCCCTGTGCGGCAATCGAGTGCGCACGACGGGCCGAATCCTGAAAACAAAAAGCTTTTACTGAGTAGCCCAATTCGGCCAGAGTAGCGGCGGCCGAAGCTCCGGCCAAACCGGTTCCGACGACGATAATATCTAATTTCCGCTTATTGGCGGGGTTGACGAGCGGAACCGTAGAACGATATTTCGTCCATTTGTTTTCCAAGGGCCCGTCGGGGATTTTGGCGTCCAATTTGGGTGATGTTGCCATATTTTACTATTGTCCGTTAAACGTTATCTGTTATTAGTGTATTGATTTGTAACTGTTATGGGTTACCGAACCGACTCTTTTGGGGCTCTGATCACGGATAACAATTAACTGATAACTACATACTCTTGAAATAGAAGTAAAGGGGCATCAGGGCAAATCCTATGGGAATAAGGATTCCGAACACACCTATTCCTAAGAAGTTGAAAATAGGGTTGTATTTGGGGTGATTGAGACCCAACGTTTGGAAAGCGCTTCGGAATCCGTGTACTAAGTGGAACGATACCGCAAACATGGAAAGTACGTAGAAAAATACCAAAATCGGATTTTTGAACCCTTCCATCACACTGCGATACAGGTCTTTGGCAATTACCACGCGCGTATTGCTTTCTTCGCGGATGTATTCTTCCATTTTGCCTTTGATCTGTCCTTCATAAGGAGTAGCTACGGTTTCGCCGGTCACCAAGTTTTGCTCGTATTGGGTGTAAGGCACGTAACCGAATTTGTACTCAAACCAAAAATTGGACATGTGTACAACGATGAATACCAGAAGCACCGTACCTAAAACGGCCATATTACGGGCAAACCAAGTACTGTTGGCTTTGCCGTTATAAACGACGTACCGTTGGTCACCGCGTGCCTGACGATTTTGGTAAGCTAAGTACAACCCTTCGAAGGCGTGAAGCAAAATAAACGCATACAAGCCGTACGAAATCGTTTTGATGAGTGGGTTGGTGGTCATAAAAACGGCATAGACGTTAAAAGCCAAGCCCTCATCCTGTTTGAACAGTTGTAAATTTCCGCTCATGTGAACCATCAGAAAAGAGCATAAAAATAGGCCGGTGAGGGCCATGACCAACTTTTTTCCGATGGAACTTGATAGTGTTTGCGTAACCCAAGACATATCTCAATTTGTTAGATTAAAACGATGATTATTACTGTTTTCAGCGGTCAAAAGTAGGCTTCAATCAATTTAGAAACAATCTAAAATGAAACTTTTTTTGCTAACCGGATATAGTTTTTGCGTACATAATTTTGTAACCCGGTGTGTCTGTTTTTTGTTTTAGCAAAAAGTGAGAAAAACAGCACAAAAAAGGAGCCTTTCTTTTAAAAACCTATAAAAATTACACCATTTGATGAAATATTTCGTTTTTTAATTAATAATTGCAGTATCCTTGCTGCAACCTGCTTTTGACCCCGTTATTTACTCTTATTGACCCATGAGGCATCTATCATTACGTATCCTTCTTTCCCTTTTTTGCATTGGCAGTGCATACTATTCTTATGCTACTCACGTTCGCGCGGGTGAGATTACAGCAAAACGTATTTCAGATAAGGATCTGACCTATGAATTGACGTTGAATACGTACCATGACGAGATCGGCGGCCGGATGGCCAGCGACGGGCAAAACGACGTCACCTTCTGTATTCGCCCGTTCAGCGGAGGGACGGGATCTACCTTGTTAGCAAAAAGAGTAAGAAGAGCAACGATCAACGTCGGTACTTCGTTGAACGTTTTTACCGAAAAATTTACGTTCTCTTCCCCGGGAGTTTACGTCATTTCGGTTGGGATAGAAAACCGTAATGACGGAGTGATCAACATGTCTAACTCGGTCAATACGCCTTTTTACGTTGAAACGGTATTGGTGATCAATGCTTCTTTAGGATTGAATCGTACACCGGTCATGCTGAATCCGCCTTTGGATTCGGCACGGGTAGGACAGAAATTTTGTCATAACCCTGCGGCTTTCGATGCCGACGGCGACAGTTTGGCTTATCGCCTTTCTATCCCGAAACAGGGAACCCCGGGAACCTGTATTAATAGAAATGTGAACGGGTATCGTGATCCGGCACTGGGTATCATTCCCGATGCTCAAAATGAATTACAGAACGGGCCTGCCACTTTTACCATTAATGCCGTTACGGGTGATTTGTGTTGGGATGCTCCGGCGGCGCCGGGTATTTATAACGTGGCCTTTATTATAGAAGAATGGCGAGACGGTGTCAAAATTGGGGAAGTGGTGCGTGATATGCAGATTGTGGTAGCCGACGGTGTGAATCGAAGGCCTCTTATTGACCCCATTGCTAATGTTTGTGTCGAGGCGGGGCAGACGGTCACCCAGACAGTGCGCGCCATGGACCCGGATAATAATCGTTTGTTGTTATCCGCCTATGGTGGTGTATTTAACTTAGATCCGGAAGGCAAAGCCATTGTACCTCCTATTATTTCTCTTGACTATGCTACCTTTACTCCCTCTTCCACCCAAGCGCAAACTTCTCCGGCTATAGGTACCTTCCGATGGTTGACCAATTGTAATCATGTGCGTGAGGCACCGTATGATGTCGTATTTAAAGTGGAAGATTTACCGGCCCGTACCAGTGTGCAATTGGCCTCGCTGGAATCTTTTTCTATTCGTGTAGTCTCTCCCAAACCGGTCGGACTGACGGCCAAAGCTTCGACGGGGGCCATTCCCGGGTTTACGCTTACCTGGACCGCCTATCGTTGCCAACTGCCGGGG
The DNA here is from genome assembly GCA_046329125.1 of Spirosomataceae bacterium. Taxonomy (GTDB): domain Bacteria; phylum Bacteroidota; class Bacteroidia; order Cytophagales; family Spirosomataceae; genus Runella. Next base: position 57,037 of record JAXLVD010000018.1, read on the forward strand.
GCACAAGTGGTGATTTATCGTAAAGAAGGCTGTACGGGAGGGACTTTCAGCGGATGTACCAATCCGGGTGACCCCGTTGCTTTGGGATATACTGAGGTAGGGCGGGTACCGGTAACTGTTACTACCTTTACGGATGATAACAATGGAAGAGGACTGAAACAGGGAGGAGTCCAGTACAGCTATCGCATTCGAGTGATTTTCGCCTTACCGCAGGGAGGAAATAGTCCACTGTCTGACGAAACCTGTTTGGATTTACCCGCTCAAATTCCGGTATTGACCAACGTAACCGTCGATACCACAAGTATCAATAAGGGGGTAATTACGGTGCGTTGGACCCGTCCTCCGTTCAAAGCAGGGGAGGTGCCGGGGCCTTACCAATATCGTCTTTCGCGAGCTGACGGCTTGAACGGTACTAACTTCAGTGTGATTGCTACTATAAATACGGATTTGGGCAATGCACCTGATACCGTTTTTGTGGACCGCAATCTGAATACGGTTCAGAATGCCTATCGCTATCGTGTAGAGTTTTTCTATACTTTCAACGGAACCCTTACCACTTTGGGAGTCACCGAAGCGGCAAGCAGTGTGCGCTTGGCGGTAGTGCCTGCTTCTCAGGGATTGCGTCTGAATTGGCAGGCGGTGGTGCCTTGGCGCAATGAAAATCAGCGCCACCGGGTGTATCGCGAAGTACGCGGCCGTCCGGGTACGTTCAATCTCATTGCCGAAGTGGCCGTTCAGGGAGCCAATACATTTACGTACGTTGATGACGGAACCGACCGTTTTCTTGCCGACGGGAATGCAACGGTTAAATTAAGCACCGATTCTACCTACTGCTACCGAGTGGAAACCGTAGGGACCTACGATAACCCGCGGATTCAGGTAGGACAATTGTTCAATCTATCCCAAATTGTATGTGCCGTACCCGCCGACAGTACCAAGCCTTGCCCACCGGTATTGAAAATTGATGCCTTGGATTGTGCCAACCTTACTTCCGGTGATTGTCCCGAAAAAGTGAGCAATACCTTAAATTGGACCTATCCGGCCAAAGACGGTAATAATCAGGAATGTGCTCCCGTAGTTACGTATAACGTGTATTTTACGCGTTACCCTGAGGATGCCTTTGCCAAAGTAGGACAAACAACGGCTCCGGTCACCACCTACCTTCATACGGGGTTGGATTCCTATGCCGGGTGTTATTATGTAACGGCAATTTCCCGTTTCGGCACCGAAAGCGCCAAAAGCAATGTGGTTTGCAATGACAATTGCGCTGACTTTAAACTCCCTAATGTGTTTACCCCCAACGGTGATGGAAAAAATGACCTCTTCAAACCGCTGACCTGTTCTGTTTTTGTAGAGTCAGTCACCTTTGTCGTGTATAATCGTTGGGGCAATAAGATATTTGAATCCAACAGCCCGGCGATCAATTGGGACGGTAAAACAACGGATGGACAGGAAGTGGCCTCCGGCACCTATTTTTATCAGGCCATAGTCAAGTACAAAACGCTGCAACGTGACTCCGAACCGGTGACGTTGAAAGGGTGGGTCCAATTGATTCGTTAATTTAACCGTGACTGCTCATGCCCGATATCATTCTTTTTGACGGAGTATGTAATTTTTGCAATGCTACCATCAATTTTATCATAGAGCGTGATACGGAGCGACGTTTCCGATTTGCTTCGTTACAATCAGACATCGGTCGTCAAATCTTATCAGAAAACAGCCGTTCTACGACTGATTTTGATACTGTATTGTTGCTCCGTGAGGGAAAGATATATGAAAAGTCAGACGCTGCTCTGGAAATTGCCCGTTATTTGCGCGGGTGGTCGTGGTTGTATGTTTTTCGATTTTTACCCCGCCTCTTTCGCAATGCAGTCTATACCCTTGTAGCTAAGAATCGTTATCGTTTGTTCGGAAAATCGGAGAGTTGCCGTCTTCCGTCGCCGGAAGAACGTTCATTGTTTCTTGTTTGAAAGTTTGACGCTAAGCGGCGAGATTGTAAGTTTGCAATCAATTGCCTCATTCCACTGTCAAAACTAAAAATTCCTCGGAGGCAGGGGACTCTGATATTCAATGAAAGCCTATATTTTTCCGGGTCAAGGCTCGCAATTCAGCGGCATGGGTAAAGATTTATACGAAAACAATGCCCAAGCGCGTGCCCTTTTTGATAAAGCCAATGCCATTTTGGGGTTTGAAATTACGAAAGTAATGTTTGAAGGTACCGACGAAGAACTCAAACAAACCAACGTAACCCAACCGGCTATTTTTCTTCACTCCGTTATTTTGGCCTCGACTGTTGATGATTTTAAGCCTGATATGGTGGCCGGTCATTCGTTGGGTGAATTTTCGGCTTTAGTAGCGGCAGGTGCCCTTTCGTTTGAAGATGCCCTGCGTTTGGTGGCTAAACGGGCCGATGCAATGCAGCGGGCCTGTGAGTTACATCCTTCCACTATGGCTGCCGTTTTGGGGCTGGATGATGCCAAAATCGAAGCGATCTGTGCCTCGGTAGAAAATGAAATTGTAGTAGCTGCCAATTTTAACTGTCCCGGGCAAGTCGTTATTTCCGGGACGCACGAGGGAGTACGTTTGGCAGGTGAAAAGTTAAAAGAAGCAGGGGCCAAGCGCGTACTGCCTCTGCCCGTAGGAGGAGCGTTTCACTCCCCGTTAATGGAACCGGCCCGCGAAGAGTTGGCCGCTGCTATTACTGATACCGTTTTCACTGCGCCGCGTTGTCCGATTTATCAAAACGTAAACGCACAAGCGGCTACTGATATTGAGATTATCAAGAAAAACTTAATTGCTCAGTTGACAGCTCCCGTTCGATGGACCCAATCGGTTCACCATATGGTAGCCGGCGGAGCTGTTGAGTTTGTAGAGTGCGGCCCGGGCAAAGTACTGCAAGGTTTAGTAAAGAAAATTGCCTCGGATGCGGTAACTTCGGGTGTTTCGGTCTGAATCTGTCTGTTTTTTCTTTTGCTGAAATAAATTTTCTTTTCGGGAAAGGGACTGATTGTCAGCTGTAAATTGGAAAATAGAAGCAGATTTGAACAAACTTTTTAAAAGATAGCTTGACAGATAAAGCTTAAAACCGTACTTTTGCACCACCAAAATTGGATTGTCTGGTGGTGTAATGGTAACACAGAAGATTTTGGTTCTTTTATTCAGGGTTCGAGTCCTTGCCAGACAACATCTGTAATCCGCAATTATCTAAAAGTCAGATAGTTGCGGATTTTTTCTTTTACACGGGGGACGGAATCTTTTGGTCTTGATCCGTAAAGTGTCCGTCAAATGAGGACCACTCCAACCCAAGGCCGGGCTGAAGAGGCAAACAAAAAGCCCGCAAGTGAATATTGCGGGCTTTTTGACAGTTCGGATGTACTATTCTTAATTCTTACACGATCACGTGTTCAACGGTCAATTGTTTTTTCATACTGGTCAACGCCCCGAATACGAGGTTATAGACCGATTGGATGTTGATTTTCATGAAGTTAGAAATCTCTTCGTTGGTCATGTTCACATAAAACTTCAGGAAAATCGCTTCGCGCTGACGGCGCGGTAAACGCTCCATCGCTTCGTTGAGGTTGCGGTTGGTTTGCAGGTATTCTTCCTGCGCAATCACGTACGACTCAGCCGAGGCAGTGTACAAGTGGTGGTACTCGAGCGGAATTTCTTCGCTGCTCGTATTTTTTTGTTGTGCATTGAGGTGGCGTACCAACTTGCGCTTGATAGAGGCCATCAAATAATAACGCACCGAAGTCGTATCGCCAAGGGTATGGCGATGCTGCCAAAGTTCCACAAATAGATCGTGGATACAATCCTTAATCAATGCCTTGTCTGCACTGAACTGAGTACAGTAATTGTACAACAACTGAACATAGCATTGGTAAAGTTTTGCAAAGGAGGTCTCGTCGTCCTGACGGAATTGATTCCAGAGAGTTACCTCTTCTTGGGTAGTTAGATGAAACCGGGGCATTGAGTGAAGGGGTTTGGGGTTGAGAAACAATCACGACTCAAATGTAATTTTCTTTATAATAAGTTGCAAAATAAAAAGTGTTTTTTTTACAATTAATTTTCAAAATAATATTTGGTAAAAGTAAAATTTTGCCCATCAAACAATCCTAAATCACTCATTTTCAACGAAGGAATCACAAGCAGTGCCATAAACGACAACGTCATAAACGGTGAAGTCAGCGGCGATTTTAATATTTTTTTAACAAATTCGTCAATGTCGGTATATTGGCGGGCCACTTCGTATCCGTCTGTATCAGACATGAGTCCGGCAATCGGCAGCGGAAGCAATCTAACGTTTTCAGCCGCCTGTTTAGTATTGACATTGACTTCGTCACCTCCTTCTTCTTTCCGATTTACCCCTTGCTCTTTACCCCCTACGGCACTGACTCCGCCCTTGACTTCAATCACTGAGTTGATAGCCAAAGCCAAACTTTCGTCGTCGCAGCCTACGGCGATGATATTGTGAGAATCATGTGCCACCGATGAAGCAATCGCGCCTTGCTTCAGGCCGAAGTTTTTGATAAAACCCACAGCTACAGGAGCTTGTCGATAGCGATTTACCACTGCTACTTTCAGTACATCGTTTGCCGTATCCGAAACTACATAACCGTTTTCTATCCGAGCAGGTACTTCCAACACATTTGTGATCAATTGACCGTCCAAGGCTTCAATGACTCGTAACTGCATCGTTGGAGCCGTTGCTTTCACTGCAAAATCCGACGCTTGGCAGGGCAGGCAATCAAATTGGTTCACCATCGGACTCCGCAGATCAGGCAGTAAAGACACTCCTCGGTCGGCTACTTTCTCGCCGTTGATGTAAGTCTCCAACACATTGAAACCCTCCAAATTATCTACCACAATAAAATCGGCCGGATCGCCTTCCCGCAACAAGCCTACGGGCAGGCGATAATGCAGTGCCGGATTGAGGCATGCCGCCCGCAATACATCAAAAAGTTTGTATCCTTTGGCTAAAGCGCGTTTCACCAATTGATTGATATGACCTTCGGCGAGATTGTCCGGGTGCTTGTCGTCAGAACAGAACATCAGCCGCGCGGGGTAATCAGCCATAAGCGGAATAAGGGCCTCAAAATTTTTGGCCGCACTGCCTTCCCGAATCAGAATATAGTCTAACCCGGATTCCAATTTATCCCGGGCTTCTTCGTAGGTAAAACACTCGTGGTCGGTGCTGATACCTGCTTCAATGTACTTCTTTGCCGCATCACCGCGCAGGCCCGGCGCATGACCGTCTACCGGTTTGTTAAATGCTTTTGCCCACTGAATTTTCATCATCACCTCCGGGTCTTCGTGCAACACGCCCGGAAAATTCATCATTTCAGCTAAATAACCGATCTCTTTCATAGCCAACAGTTGGCGCACTTCTTTTACCGAAATAGCCGCTCCTGCCGTCTCAAAGGTGGTAGCCGGAACACAGGACGGCGCTCCGAAACAAAACTTGAACGGCACGCGTTTTCCATCTTCTATCATGTACTCTACACCTTTGACACCCAACACATTACCGATCTCATGCGGATCGGAAACGGTAGCCACCGTACCGTGAACCACGGCTAAACGAGCAAATTGAGCCGGTGTCAGCATTGAACTTTCGATGTGTACGTGTGCATCGATAAACCCCGGCATCAGATAGGGTGCCCCCACTTTCTCCCCTCCCAGTATATTAATGCCGACGATCCGTTTTTGTTCGATTTCTATTTCTGCGCAGGTAATGACATGATCAAATACATTGAGGAGATTAGCAGTAAAACGCATAAAGGCCAAAAGGTTTAATAATCAGGAAGTTAATGGGCATTTTGGGGCTATACCCCATGAGAAAACGCAGCCATGAAACCGGTATTTACCCAAAACACATTGCGAAAGTATCTTAAAATTAAGTTTTTCATAAAAATAAGCCAAATTTTTACTGACAATGTTCATTGTGAGTGACTGAAATCCTTTCTAAGTTTAAGGCAAATTAATCTTTAATCCTTAATCATCATGTCAGAAAAACAGTACAAAATCCTTTTAAACGAAAACGAGATTCCGAGACAATGGTATAACATTCAGGCAGATATGCCGAACAAGCCGCTGCCGCCGTTGCATCCGGCCACGAAGCAGCCGGTAGGCCCCGGCGATTTGGCTCCTTTGTTTCCGATGGAACTTATCAAGCAGGAGGTTTCCCAAGAACGCTACATTGACATTCCGGAAGAAGTACGCGAGATTTATAAATTGTGGCGCCCCACTCCTATGTTCCGAGCGCACCGTCTGGAAAAAATGCTGGACACTCCGGCCAAGATCTACTATAAATACGAAGGAGTAAGCCCCTCGGGAAGCCACAAGACCAACACGGCGGTAGCCCAGGCGTATTATAACAAAATGGAAGGCGTCAAGCGTATCACCACCGAAACCGGGGCCGGACAGTGGGGTACGGCCTTGGCGATTGCCTGCCAAATGTTCGGTATCGAATGTGAAGTATTTCAGGTACGTATCAGCTATAACCAAAAACCGTATCGAAAAGCCCTCATTGAATCCTTCGGTGCCAAGATTTACCCTTCTCCTTCGGAACTGACCCAATCCGGGCGTAAGATTTTGGAACAATACCCTGATACTCCCGGCAGTTTGGGCATTGCCATTTCGGAGGCGATTGAATGTGCGGTACAGGATGAAAATTGTAAGTACGCCTTAGGTAGTGTGCTGAATCACGTACTGATGCACCAAACCATCATCGGACAAGAGTGTTTGGTCCAAATGGAAAAGGCGGGTGATTTCCCGGATATTGTGATTGCTCCGTTGGGCGGCGGTTCCAACTTTGCGGGTATTTCGTTTCCGTTCCTGCACCAAAACCTCACCCAAGGCAAGAAAGTCCGCGCGATTGCCGTAGAACCGGCCTCCTGCCCCAAACTGACCAAAGGCGAATTCCGCTATGACTTCGGCGATTCGATTGGGTTTACTCCGTTGCTGCCGATGTACACCTTAGGCCACAATTTCCGCCCGGCCGCTATTCACGCGGGCGGACTGCGTTATCACGGGGCTTCGGTACTTTGCTCACAGTTGCTGAAAGACGGTCTCATTGAAGCCAATGCCATTCAACAATTGGAATGTTTTGAAGCCGGTGTCGCCTTTGCCAAAGCGGAAGGAATCATTCCGGCCCCCGAAGCGACCCACGGCATTGCGCAGGTATTCCGCGAAGCCCAACGTTGCAAAGAAGAGGGCAAATCAGAAACGATCTTGTTCAATCTTTGCGGCCACGGCTTCCTCGACATGCAAGCCTACACCGATTACTTCGACGGTAAACTCTCCGATCACTTCCTGACCGACGACGAACTCAAAGAAGGCCTGAAAGAGTTGGAAGGCTACCCCACTGTTTAATCGGACTCATCCTATACAAAAATGGCTCCTGCGGGAGCCTTTTTTGTGTCCAATTGTATTTTCAGGCAACCTTTTTCATCGCTCTCCGCAGTAACCTTTCAGTAATAAAAGCCTACTTATCTTCATTATTTTAAAGTACCAATTTAATTTTATGGCATTTATTTTAAATCTTGCTTTTAAAATAAAATAGGATAAATGCCTCCTACAAACTCATTTTGTTATACTAAAGTTATGCCATTAAAAGACACGAATAAAGAAGTAATCGCTGCATTCCGAAAAACCCATGGGGATAAATATGATTACTCTTTAGTAGATTATAAGAACTCTTCAACTAAAATCAAAGTAATCTGCTCAATTCATGGAATTTTTGAAGTACCTCCAAAAGCTCACAAAATAGGTAGTGGTTGTAGGAAATGCTATTTTAATTCTCAAAAGCTTTCTAAAGAGGAATTTATTATTCGCTCACAAAAGCACTTTAAAAATCGGTACGATTATTCTCTTTTTAATGAACTTCCAAAAGCAAGAGAGAAAATAAAGATAATATGTCGAGAACACAATATAGAATTTTGGCAAGAAGCAAGAGCACATATGAGGGGACATACAGGCTGCCCTGAATGTAAACCGTTACTATTAACGGGTTCAAGAAAAAACATAGGGACTTTTCGAAAAAGTACTGATTTCAAAAATGAATTTATTGAGAAAGCCAAGGCTATTCACGGAGAAAAATATATTTATGATAACTTTCAATATATTAGAACAGATGTTAAAGGGATAATAGGTTGTCCCAAACATGGCGATTTTTGGCAAAGTCCAAGCAATCATTTAAGTGGCAGCAATTGCCCTGAATGTGCCCAGGAAAAATTAAAAGAAAAAACTTTCAAAAAACGCTGCAAAGAATTGGGGATAAATTATTGGAGGGCACTTAAACGGAGAGAAGCAGGATTACCTGACGATAAAATATTCAATGAAGAGTATATTCGACATAGTAGAGAAACTGAATCAATTACTGTTTATGGAGTCAAATACCCAAATCTTGAAGAAGCTGCTAGAAATTTAAATTCTCCGGCAAGCAGTCATACAATAAGCAGATGGTTAAAGCAGGGCTTAAGCCCGGAAGAAGCTTTTGAACGAATTCCAAATCCGGGATACGCTAATGGTTTGATTTATTTAATAACTCACAAAGCATCAGGGAAACAATACGTAGGGCTGACAATTCAAACATTAGAACGGCGTTGGAAATACCATTTGGACCAAGCATTTGCGGGTCACATAAAAAACGATAATTCATTACATTTTGCAATTCGCGAATTTGGATCTGATGCCTTCGAAATGCAAATAATTGATACAGGTACTACAAAAAAAGACTTAGAACAAAAAGAAAAATATTGGATTAAAGAGTTGCAAACCTTAATTCCCAAAGGCTATAATATTTCAACGGGAGGAGTTAGTGGCGGTTCAAATAAGAAAAGTATCTATGTAGATAGCATACTTTTTGAAAGTATAGAAAAAGCCAGCCTATATATTTCAGAGACTCGTAGTATTAGCGTTGAGGCTGCAAAAAAAAGACTAAGTTTGGGAAGAATAGATGTAAAAACACCTGCTAAACCCGGGCAAAGCTTAGTTAAAAGTAAACCATATAAAGTTTGGAGTCGCATAGTTCATGGTGTTATTAACCCTAAATCTAAGGAGTATTTAGCAGGAGTAACTGTTTATGAGCCTTGGAAGGACTTTCATACGTTTCTAAAAGATGTTGGATTTCCTCCAAGCGAAGGAATGATGTTTTCCAGATTAGATAAGAATGAAGGTTTTTACCCGAAAAATTGTGCATGGTTAACTAAAAGTGAGGGTAGTAAAATCGCTGCTGATTATCAATCAAAAAAGTTAGACGCTAAAGCCGATAAAAGAACAATATAAACTGACAACCGCCGCAAAGCCCAAGCTCTGCGGCGGTTACTTTATAAAAACGGATAACGATTAACCGACAACGGCTCTCCTACTTCTTCAAATTCGCCAAAAACTCAATTACGTCACGGATCTCGCGTTTAGAAAGCAGGGAGCCCATCGGCGGCATACCGGAAGGCATATTCTCCCGTTTCGCGATACGTGCTGTGGGGATGACCAACGGTTCGGCGTCAGAGGTATTGATGGTGAGGGCATCGGCAGTTTCTTTAGCCAAGGTGCCGTTTACTACTTGCCCGTCTTTGAGGGTCAGCGAAACCGAACCGAAGCCGGGCGCGATACGCGCACTCGGTTCAATGAGCGCTTGGAGGAGTTGTTCACGGGTCAGTTCGTCGCCGATACGCGTCAATGCCGGTCCTACGGCTCCGCCGGTACCTCCGATTGCATGACAACGTACACACTGGGCCGTCGAATTGTTATTAAAAATATTGCGCCCCGCAAATCGGTTGCCTCCGAAAAGCGTTTCCGCATATTCGTCCAAAGCCGAAGTATTGGGCTTCAGTGAGGCCATTTTGGTTTTCAACGCGGCCACACCCGAGGCATCTACGGCTTCTTTCAATTCCAATGACAGGTTCGGCGACAGCTTTTTGTCTCTCAGTTGATCAATTAAATTATTCAAGATCACTTGGGTTTTGTCGGCTTCCATTTTGCCTAACACTTCCAGCATTTTTTGCTGCTCTCGTACACTGCCTTTGGTGAAAATAGAACTGACAATTCCCGGCAGGCTTTCTTTGGTCACGTTTTTATTATCCAGCAATCCTAATGCTACCGTTCGTACACTTTCGTCTTTATCGTCCATGCCTTTTTTGATGATGGCATCCATTTGGGCGTAGCTCAGCCGGTTCAACGCCGGCAAAATCGCCCCTTTCACTTTGGCATCTTCTGTTTTATCATAAATGTCAGCTAATTGGGCATTGGCGTCCGTTATTTTTAAATCAGCCAACAGACCCGCCATGGCAATCAAGGTAGCCGGATTTTTTTCCTTCAAAAAGGAAGCGACATAGGGAGAAACCTTTGCTCTGACGGCGGTAGGATCTCTTTCTATTTTACCCCGGTGCCGGCCGTCAACGCGGTCCATGACCGAAGGAGAAGCCCACGTTCCTAAAGCGGCCAAGGCTTCGGCCTTGATATCGTCCTTAATATCGGTGCGGGTAGCAAAAGCAATCAAGGTTTCCAATTCTTTATCGCCACCTGCGCGTAAAGCCGCATTGATCGCTCTCCGCAAGATTACCTCCGAAGTGAAACGGGTTTCTTTTAAAGCTGCCGCTAAGGCCGGCAATGCGCCCGGAATAGACAAATCATCGTTGATAGCACGAGCGGCTTCGGCCACGATATACTCATCTTTGTCTTGAAGAAAGAGGGCAATGTTGTCATTTTTCAGTTTACGTAACACCAACACGGCAGCCGTGCGTAACGCTTTGCTTGGATTATTGGCCAAAGCAATCATGGGTTCGGCTTTTCCGATCCTGGCCAAAGCCAACACGCCGGCATGGCGAAGGTAAACGTCTTCGTCGTTGTTGGCGGCAATCATTTCAATCAACGGGGTAACGGCGTCTCCGTAAGCAATACGTCCCAAAGCCTCCGCTGCGTAAAAACGAACGCGCGGATTCGATGATTTAAGCAACGGAATCAGGTCATTGCCGGCGGCTGTGATTCGGGCATCTCCCAGCATTTTTGCTGCCTGAGTAACGATCTCCGCATCTTTGTCTTTCAACAAAGGCATCAAGGAGGCAGCATACGCTTTGTCCTGACGAGCCAATTGGCCCACACCCCAAATACCGTGAACCCGCGCCAATTGATGTTGGGTTTGGTCAATGGCTTTCGTCAACTGAGGTAATCCTTTTTGGCCGCGACTGACCAACTCAAACTGTGCTTTTTGCCGAATCCGCATATCAACATTGGACAAAAGCGAATACAGCATCTCGTTGGATTGCGCCGGATAGTCCAATTGAATCAGACGTTTGGTTTCCTGACGCACGGCCGCCAGATCATTTTTATCTTTGGTGACATCCATTTTCCAAACACGACCGTAGTTTTTGGTACCCCAACCGTTGATCCAGTCGGCTACGTACAGCGCTCCGTCAGGGCCGAATTTAATACCCGTCGGCAGGATGCCGCTCAGTACGTCTTTTTCACCATCCAATTCAAAAGAAGCGCCTTTGGGTTTCAGGCCAAACGACCAAATGTGCGAACGAGTCGGGGTTCCGACAAATTCCACTAAGAAAAACTTATTTTTCCAGTCAGAACCCAGGGCCGTACCCGGATTATAGACCATTCCCGTCGGACCGTTATGGTAATTCATGATCGGCGGGATAATGTACGCGGCCTGCCCGTCCCAACGGGGTTTGTACAATTTCTCATCCATCCACACTTTATAGTTATTGTTGCGCGGATCGGTGTATTTTCCATACTGCCAATTGGAACGCCAACCCGCATCCGAGCCCTGAACCACGTGCACCAAACGCTCACTTTCGCCCGGATGATCGCCGTCGTTGTCGGAGGATATCAGGTTGCCGTACTCATCAAAGACAAACTCGTGGGTGTTACGCAAGCCGGTAGCAAATATCTCAAAATCAGTACCGTCGGGATTAGAGCGGGCAATGATACCGGAGTTGGGATTTTCAAATCGCTTACCGTCCACACTTGTGATATTGGCCCCGATGTCACCGATATTCCAATAAATTCGTCCGTCAGGTCCTTCGGTAACGCCCGACATGCCGTGCCCGCTGAAACCGATATGCACGCCGTATCCGTGGCTGATGGAGGTTTTTTTATCAATGATCCCGTCGCCGTTGCGGTCTTCCAAGCGCCACAGGTCGGGAGCAATACCCACAAAAATATCTTTAGCCCGCACCAACATGCCCCCGGCGACGTCGGTTACTTCGTCGTAGAAATCTTCCAAAATGCGCAACGATACGTCGGCAATTCCATCGTTGTCGGTGTCTTCCAAGCGCCAAATTTCGTCTTTTTCGACGGCCAGATCTTTCCAGTCGTGGGAGCCGTCTTCGTTTAAATCATCTAACCAAGCATTTTCGGCGGAGCGTTCGGGTGCAAAGGTTTTCCGTAAAAAAGCACGGCGGTCCTCCACCGTTTGCAAGCCGATAGACTCAGTCATCCAATCGCGGTGGCCCCGAATATCAAATTCAGAATTTTTTTGACGATTGGTGCGGTTGAGATAAACTCTTCCCTGATCGTCAATGGCCATTGCCACCGGGTCAGGGGCCAACGAATCGGAAGCCCAAAGGTTGAGTTGAAGGCCATCTGCCAATTTTACCGCCGTTTTTTCCCGAATCTCCTTGGCTTTGGCCAATGCCTTGGTCGGGTCTTCTTTGACCATAACGGGTTGACTGCTGCGCGGCATCTTCATACACGAAATCACCAAAAAGGCCACTCCAACCGACGCTGCGAGTTGCGTCTTTGTCTGTTTATTGAGATGCATGAGTATAAAATATTTGTAATTGCTGTTTGAGAGAGAACAATGAATGAACTGATTAAGTAAAACGGTCAATTGGCGGTTTTTACTTATAGCAGTGAATATTTTTAGAAGGAACCTCTTCCGTTTTATCATTCAACAGTAAAAGCCGGTCTCGCTATCCGCACTAAATTTCCTGTTCGGAATAAAATTCAGCAGATTTTTAAAGCAAACCGGAGTATCTGAATGCTTTTATTGCTATCTGTCCTTAGTTAGTGATTCAAACCCCTTATCAAGTCATGACCAAGTTTCTTGTTTTCATTACTGCCCTTCTCCTTACTGCCTTCGGCGCTTCGTTTGGTTTCACTCAAGTGACACAGCGAAACATCTTGGGTAATAAATACTCTTTGGAGACCATCAGGCAATCGTTAATTCCGCAAAATCAGTTCAAGCCCTATCCCAAAACAGTCACTGAATGGAAAGCTGCCCTGCCCGACTCTGTGCTTCTCCGTACTGTCCAAGCCGGTGAGGCGGTTTTAGATTATAAATTTGAGCCTATTTCCGCTTCTCTTTCGCTCGATTTCGTGCGTTCCGGCGACCGCGAACGCCACAGCAAAATCTCTTTCGGAAAGCGTAACGCACTGATTGATTTAGTATTGGCCGAAAGTATTGAAGATAAAGGCCGTTTTACGGAAGCTATTCTCAACGGGGTTTGGTCTATCTGTGAAGAAAGTTTTTGGGGAGTGCCGGCCCATATCGGCGGTACCGGATTGCCCAATGTAGAGGATCGCATCGTGGATCTTTTTGCCGCCGAAACCGCCTCTGTTTTAGCCTTAACTGATTATTTTACGGGAGAAAAATTAGACAAGATCAATAAACTCGTCCGCAAACGAATTTATTACGAAACCAATCAGCGCCTTTTGGAACCGATGCTTAAAAATCCGGATCGCTACGGCTGGATGAGCAAAAAGAACGCGGTCAACAACTGGAATCCGTGGATCATGTCCAATTGGATGACTGCGACCCTGTTGCTTGAAAAAGACGAGACCCGTCGCGCCCAATCACTGCATGCAGCCATGTCGGGATTAGACCTTTATTTAAACGGGTTGGGTGAAGACGGCGGTTGTGACGAAGGTCCGAGCTACTGGTTTGCAGCCGGTGCCTGTGTGTTTGACTGTCTTGAATTGCTCGATGAAGCCACGAAAGGAAAAGTGAACATTTACGACGAATCGCTGATTCAAAAAATGGCCTCGTACGTGTACAAAACCCACATTACCAACGACTATTTTGTCAACTTTGCCGACGCTGACCCGAAACTCAAACCCGACGGCATCATGCTGTATCGCTTTGGGCAAAAAATCAAAGACCCGCAACTGACGCAATTCGGCAAATGGGCCGTAGAGACCTACCCGACCGCCGTCTCCAACAACGGCTTTCATCGAATGCGCAGAATTCAAAACCTACTGACCGTCAAGCACATTGAACCGACTAAAAACGGATACGAGCCGGTTAAAAACGCATGGTTCGGCGACATTCAGGTACTGACTGCCCGGGCCGACAACGGGTTTTACATGGCTACGCACGGCGGGCATAATGCGGAAAGTCATAACCACAACGATGTAGGTGATTTTCTGCTGTATGCCAACGGAGAGCCGGTCATTATTGATGCCGGTCGCGGCAATTATACGGCCCGCACGTTTTCGTCAAAGCGCTATGAACTGTGGTTTACGCAATCGCAATACCACAACTTACCCATTATCAACGGCTTAGGACAAGTAGCGGGGCGGAGTTATGAAGCCGCAGAGGTCAAGAGTACCGTCAACGACAAGGAATCTACCCTGCGAATGAACATTGCACCGAGTTATGACAAAGCCGCGGGCATTGCTGCGTGGAACAGGACGGTAAAACTGAATCGGGCGAAAAATACTGTAGAAATCACCGATGATTATGTACTGAACCAAAAACCGAATTCGCTCCAACAAGTCTTTATGACCGTTTGTGACGTCGATACCTCTGTTCCGGGAAAGGCAGTACTGAAAACGTGGAAAAATCAAACCGTTACAATTCAATACGATCCTAAACTTTGGAGCATTTCCACCGATTTTCCTTCTACGGACGGAATGGAATACGTCAGTTTTAAAACGAAGTGGGACAACCACCCCGTACAGCGTATTCTATTGACCAACAAGGCATTGACGCAAAAAGGAAAGTATGGATTTGTGATCGGGATGAATTAATTACGAAGTTCAAATTTATATTTTTCTTGACAAGTTGTCAAGAAAAATATAAATTTGAATAAAAAACAGGTTAGAATGAAAACAATGACTGTTGGAGACTTAAAAGCACGCTTTTCTGAAGTGCTTCAGGAGGTACAGGCAGGAGAAGAAATTGCTGTTGCTTTTGGCAAAAAAAAGGAAATTATCGCTTATCTCATTCCAAAATCAGCTCGCAAATCGACTAAACGTACGCTGGGTATTTTGGCAAATAAAGGGAAAGTTACTTTTCAAAAAGATTTCACCATTACCGAAGAGGAATTTTTAAGTTTATGAGCTATTTACTTGATACTCATACGCTTATTTGGTCGATAACAGAACCGAACAAGCTATCTCCCACGGCAAAAAAGATACTCATCAATGCGGAAAATGACATTTTAGTGAGCGTTCTCAGCTTTTGGGAAATCTCGTTGAAATATTCTATCGGCAAATTAACGTTAGAAGATTATTTGCCTGAAGATTTCCCAAAAGCAGCTATCGCAACGGGATTCAAAATTGTTTCTTTAACGGCAGAAATCACCGGTACTTATCATAGACTTAAAGCCTCTTACCATCGTGACCCGTTTGATAAAATGCTTATTTGGCAGGCTATTCAGCAAAACCTCACTTTCATAAGTTGTGACGAAAATGTGCACAAATATAAAAGTGAAGGCTTGAAAGTAATTTGGTAATATCAAGGTCAAATCACCTCCCGCAATGCTTCTTCGTTGGCCTCAATCAACTGAGCAATATGGGCATCTTCCAAAGCGTAAGAGAAAAATAAACTTTCAAACTGTGAGGGAGCTAAATAAATACCGCGCTTAAGCATGGCTTGAAAATAACGACCGAACAACGCCAAATCGGATCTTTTGGCCGAACTGAAATCCGTAACGGGTTGGTCGTTCATGAAAAGTGTGAACATCGAGCCGATCTGATTAATGGTAAAATGCAGCCCTAATTTCGTAAGAGATGCTGTAAACCCCTCGGTAATTTGGGTACCGATTGCTTCCAATCGACTGTACACTTCGGGATGCGCCTCCAAATAACGTAACATGGCCAAACCGGCTGACATGGCAATAGGATTACCCGACAATGTACCGGCCTGGTACACCGGCCCGGCCGGAGAGATGCAATCCATGATTTCGCGTTTACCGCCGTAAGCACCTACCGGCATCCCGCCGCCAATGATTTTCCCCATCGTAGTCATATCCGGCAAAATACCGAAACGCTCCTGCGCCCCGCCCTTCGCCAAGCGGAAGCCCGTCATTACTTCATCAAAGATCAAAACGATGCCCTCTTCGGTACACAATGCCCGAATAGCTTCCAAGTAACCTTCTGCAGGTAAGACACAGCCCATATTGCCTACTACCGGCTCTAATATTAAAGCGGCAACTTGGCCTCTATTAGCTTCAATCAGTTGTTCTAACGCCGGCAAATCATTAAAAGGAGCCGTCAGCGTATCATTGGCCACCCCCTTGGTCACCCCGGGGCTGTCGGGAACGCCCATCGTGACCGCGCCGCTGCCCGCGGCAATCAAAAAACTGTCGCCGTGACCGTGGTAACATCCTTCAAATTTGATGATCTTGTCGCGTCCGGTAAAGCCGCGGGCGGCGCGAATCGCCGACATCGTAGCCTCAGTACCCGAATTGACCATGCGTACTTTTTCCACCGAAGGCACCATACTGACAATCAATTCAGCCATTTCCACTTCTTTACGGGTTGGCGCACCGAATGAGAAGGAGTGTTGAATGGCATCCGCCACCGCCTTTTCGATCACTTCGTGGGCGTGCCCCAAGATCATAGGCCCCCAAGAATTGATCAACTCCAGGTATTGATTTCCGTCTTCGTCGTAGATGTAGGGACCTTTCGCTGACTTAATAAACAGCGGTGAGCCACCCACGGCCCGAAATGCCCTGACGGGAGAGTTCACCCCCCCGGGAATGTATTGCTTTGCTTTTTCGAATAGCTGTTGACTTTCTGTAATTGTCATTTGAAAAATTCAGTTGAGTTTAAAAATTTGAATAGAAATGAAGGGAAGAATAGGGTGAAAAATAGAATAGGGACGGAAGCAAGCCCCGCCCCTACGGTATATCTGCCGACTTTCGACT
Source organism: Spirosomataceae bacterium (assembly GCA_046329125.1). GTDB lineage: Bacteria > Bacteroidota > Bacteroidia > Cytophagales > Spirosomataceae > Runella. The sequence goes on from JAXLVD010000018.1 coordinate 74,139, forward strand.
ATTGACCGTTTGCCCGTACCCACCTCATATCATCCATTTGAATAATGGGAACTACTTGGTTATCACCCGAATGTTGATAATTGAATCCTGAAAGAAGGTAATCGTCTGTATAAGCTTTAGCGTCCAAACCGGTCCGAAGCTGATTGCGGTATTTATGCAGCATCCGTCCGAAGAAAAGTAAGGCATCGTATCCCTGCAAAGCATAAACAGAAGGTACGGTATTGCGCTTTGTAAAATATAGATTCTGAAAATCACGCACTTGCGGCTTTGAAGTATCCATAAATTCAGTATCCATCAAATACACTTCCCTTCCTGTCAAGGATGAAGGTTGGAGATTTTGCAAATTAAAAACGGCGGCATTGGCCAACAAAGGAGACGTGATCCGTCGCTTGGTCAACATAGCCATCACTTTATTACCGTCGGTTTCTGTACTGCTGAATACGGCTACGTGACCGGGTTTATTGATTTCGGTAATAGAAGCTGTCGAATCTAATTTCTCCCGCGTCTTACGAAAATCTGCAATCTGATAGCCTGCCTCTGTCGCTTTTGCGCGATAGGCAGCCGCTAAAGTGGAGTCGCGCCGAGCTGCACCGTAATAAATAGCCACTTTACGACCCACGCCGGAAGGTAAACTGCGCATGAACTCAAATCCCTTAGCTGCCTGCCGCTCAAACGAGGGCTGAAGCATTAAGGTATTGGGATGATTGGTCAGAATGTCGGTGGTCAGCGTAGTGGGATGGACAAAATAAATATTGTTGGTTTCGGCAAAGTCGGCTGCCAATTTGGCCGGTTCGTTGTATACCGGGCCCAAGATCAGGTCTGTTTGTGCAAAGTTGGTGTTGTTCACAATGTCCAACATATCTTCAGGATCACTACCGACATCATAAGTAAACATATTCACCAAAATTCCTTCCTGCTGTAATTTGGCTTTTGCCAACTTCATACCTTCGTACATATCATAAGCAAACTGATTGGAACGAACGCGTTGATTGCCGCTGAACTCTTTCATTCTGAACGGCAGAACGACCGCTACGTTGTAGTATCCTTTTTGAAGATTATTGGCATTTTTCCGAATCGGGGTTACTTCTGACGACGTTGTTTTAGAAGGGGGCGTCACGCCGAAACGATTGGTCAATTCATCAGACAACTCCAAATCGGCTTTATCATTGGAGGTTTTCTGAATGAGATCAATCAACGTAACGGCGATCAATCGGTCAGAAGGGAATTGCCGATTAAGACTTTTCAGGTATTTCAGATCCTGCAGTTGACTGATGTAAACCTTTTTCAGCATTTCGGCATCTTTTTTAACAGACGCATTAGTAATTTCTCCTAAATAGTCCAACGCCTCACCGTATTGCTTGTCCCGAAACGTTAATTCAGCTAACAGGTAAGCCACTTCGTCCATTTTTTTCCAATCGGGGTAGCGCTCCCGCAATTGAAGCAACATCTGACGGCTTTCGGCCGGCCGATTGGTTTTATAAGCGGCTAAGGCATAGTAATAATGGGCAAACGGTACTAAGCCATTTTGGTGCTTGCGTGAAGTAAGCGGCATCAAATCATTCATGGCCAAGGCGTATTCCCCGGTTTTGTACAGGGCTGCGGCGCGTTTGTAGTCCCGCTCGTAATCGGCATCCTGAGCGTAACTTTCCAAGACGCCCATAATCCCGATACAAAGCGGGAAAAAATAAACCAGTGCTTTAACTTTCCTCATTAGAATAGGGTTAGGCATAAAAAGCAGTGTGCCCTGACCTGAGAATTTAAGGGGATTCACTTTTAAAATTCTTACAATCATTGACAGTATACTTTTTTAGGTACAAATCAGATGTAAAATTACGGAAGAGACACAAAACAAAAAAGCCATTTAGCTATCAGCTAATGGCTTTTCTCACACTTAACCTATGATGAAAAGCCCTGATTTTCATCAGGACTCTAAACGTAACGTGAATATACGCCTTTTTATTCCGTTCAAACAAATATTTTTTTAAAAAATTTACTAAATCGACCTATTTCAGATTCAATTCTTCTCCGATCGACTTCACTTTTTGTTTGAGCGATTCATAGACGGTATCAAAATCTTCGTTCTTTTCCAACACCCCCACTACGCCTACATAAAACTTGATTTTAGGCTCCGTACCCGACGGGCGACAGGTAAATTTGGTACCGTCGGCGGTAAAGAACTGCAGCACATTGGACGACTCAATGCCCATACTGCCGGACGGAATATCGACGGTAGTGCCGTTTTCGGTGCGTTTCAAAAATTTGTAATCATCAATGCGGATCACCGGCGAACCTGCCAATGATTTCGGAGGATTGGCTCGGAAATCAGCCATCATTTGCTGAATTTCCTCAGCACCCGATTTTCCTTTTTTCGTCAGTGAGATCAGCCCTTCGTAATAAAATCCGAATTGTTTGTAGACTTCCATCAACATGTCAAACAGGCTTAGCCCTTTATCTTTGGCATAGGCCGTCAGCTCGGCGATCATGCCACAACTGGCGATGGCGTCTTTATCACGAACGGCATCACCGATAAGGTACCCGTAGCTTTCTTCACCTCCACCGATAAACTGCTGCTGCCCTTCCAGCTCTCTGATGACCTGTGCAATGTACTTAAATCCGGTCAGGGTATTGTAACAATGCACCCCGTAGCCGGCTGCCATTTTATCGATCAGATCGGTGGTAACGATCGTTTTACAAACAAACTCTTTGCCGGTCAACTTGCCTGCTTCTTGCCAAGCTTGCAGCAGATAGTAAATTAATAAAGTTGCCGTTTGATTTCCGTTCAGTAATTGAATTTCACCGTGGTGGTTTTTCACGGCAATGCCAACGCGATCGGCATCCGGGTCGGTTCCCAAGACCAAGTCGGCATCAATTTCTTTCGCTTTTGTCACGGCCATCGACATCGCCTCCGACTCTTCGGGATTGGGATACACTACTGTCGGGAATTGACCGTTTCCGCCGGGTTCGGCCTGTTCGGCAATGACGGTCACGTTTTCAAAGCCCATGCGCGACAGCAACGTCGGTACGAGCGTCACCCCGGTGCCGTGGATAGGGGTGTACACGATCTTGAGGTCTTTTTGACGGGCAATCGCCTCTTTTGAAATAGAAAGCGACAAAATCTGAGCAATGTATTTGTCATCCACTTCTTTGCCGATGGCGTGAATTTTGGAGGAATCTCCCTCAAATTTGATGGCATCAATCGAAGTAATGGCATTGACCTCGTCAATAATGTTTTTATCGTGCGGGGCTACCACTTGCGAGCCATCGTCCCAATAGGCTTTATAACCGTTGTATTCTTTCGGGTTGTGCGATGCTGTTACGACCACGCCGCTTTTGCAGCCCAGCAACCGAATGGCAAAACTAAGCTCAGGGGTCGGACGGAGCCCTTCAAAGAGATATACTTCAATACCGTTGGCCGAAAAGATATTGGCGATCACCTGAGCAAATTCATCGGACTTGATCCGGCTGTCGTGTGCGATGGCTACGCTTATTTTCTCGCCGGGAAACGCTTTATTCAGGTAATTGGCCAAGCCTTGTGTGGCAGCCCCTACCGTATATTGATTCATCCGATTGGAACCGATACCAATCAACCCGCGCAAGCCTCCCGTCCCAAACTCCAAGTCTTTATAGAATGAGTCCGTCAGTTCAGTAAAACTTTGTTGGTCAACGAGTTGTTGAATAGTAGCTTTTGTTTCGGCGTCATAGTTCCCACCCAACCATTGGTCTATTTTGGATTGTACAGCAGCTTCAAGCATGTCAGTTAGCGTAGTTTAGTTCATCAAAGAGTATTAAGATTCTAATTCCCCAAATTTACTAACTCGCCGGAATCTTCCAAGTTTATGTTTGCGTTAAAACGTTTTTTACGGAAATCAGTGGCGAATGCATTTCTTTTCCACAGGCGTTTTTCTGAGGCTTATAAAATTTTTAATTCTCTTTTAAGGAACAAATAGGCCGTTTCTTCAAGTTTTATAGTCAAGTTCACCACACCGATTCGTATGAGAAGGGCAAAGCCGCCTCAATCGCCTGAAAGGCATAATAATTATTACGTATCGGTACGATTTTTTCAGCAATTTCCGTATATTATGATATATGTATTCTTCACTATAAACTATCGTTAAAAAATGCAATTACAGCCTATAGAAAAACGCTCGGGACTTACCCCGAAAGAGTTCAGAGAAGAATATCTTTTACCCTCCCGTCCGGTTGTTTTCCGTGATCTGGCCGCCGATTGGCCCGCCACCCAAAAGTGGACATTCGACTACCTGAAGAAAAATTACGGGCATTTAAAAGTCCCCCTTTTCGGAAATGATTTCCATAATGCCGGCAAAGGCTACATGGCCCCTAAAATACACATGCCTTTCGGAGAGTATTTGGACTTAATTCAGGCCGGGCCTACTGAATTACGGATGTTTTTGTACAATATTTTTCAACATGCCCCTGAGCTGGTGAAGGATATTAAAATGCCAACGATTACGAAGGGTTTTGTAAAGGAATATCCGTTTATGTTTTTCGGCGGGCAAGATGCCGTAGTGAATTTACACTATGATATTGATTGCTCTTCCGTATTTTTGACGCAGTTTCAGACCCGTAAGCGAGTCGTTCTTTTTGCTCCTGATCAAAGTCCTTACCTATATCAACATCCGTTCACGGTGCAGAGCCACATGAATGTGTTGAAACCCGACTATGAGCACTATCCGGCTTTTAAGAACGCAAAGGGCTGGGATACTACGCTGGAGCATGGCGAAACCATCTTTATTCCTTCTACTTTTTGGCATTTTATCCATTACGTTGACGGCGGTTTTTCCATAGCACTGCGTTCCAATGACAATATTTATACGCGGGTGCGCGGTCTGTGGAATATCGCCCGTCACTTTGCCATTGACAAAGGAATGAACAAAGTATTGGGGCCGCGTTGGAAACATTGGAAAGAAGAAAAAGCCGAGGAGAGAGCCATGGCTTTGGTATAACCTGTTCGGTAAACAAAAAGGGCGAAATCAGGAAAACCTGCTTCGCCCTTTTTTATTTTAAGGGGACAGATGGCTGTTAAAAATAGTGAGGTACTTAGTGAATGCCTATTTGCACTTCAGTGATGTTGTCGGCACCTTTATCCCCATTCATGGTCCTGTAGATTTCTCGGCATTCATTGGTCATTGTCAGGCCATTGGCCGTCAAATACCCCATGGCTTTCTCATACGCTTGAGGGAGCGTCTCCCAAGGACCTTCGTGGATCAGCGAAAGGCATTTGAAAGAGGGGATCTGTTTTAAGGCAAACTCCGAGCTCTCTGCGTCTTTTTCGGCAATCGGCAACGCCACTTCTAAGGTAAAAACGGTTTCGGGTTTGCCGTCAATGTTGTAGTAATTCCATTGCAGGTCACCCGCTTGAGTTACTTTCATTCGGTCAGCTTCTGTGCATAAGCTCTGTATGACTTGTCCGAATTGGTTCAAGCCGGCTAAAGTGGTTTGAGCGGCGTAAGTCAACGCATAAAAAGGCGGTGTCTCTTTGATCGTCATGACTGTAAAAAGGGGTAAAGTAAAGTGTTATAATTAATTTTTAGGGTAATCGTAGTTGACCATCCAACGAATGCCGAATTTATCGGTAAGCATGCCGAAATAAGCGCCCCAAAATGTATCCTGCAATTCCATTTCTACCTTACCGCTTTCTGCGAGGCCGGTAAATAATTTGTCGGCTTCTTCCTTGCTGTCGGTGCCAACGGATAAAGAGAAATTGTTTCCGAAGGTCGTGGATTGTCCCATAGATTCTACCGCATCACTGCCCATTAATACATTGCCCTGTCCGATCGGTAAAGCGACGTGCATGATCATATTCTTTTCATTTTCGGGCATCTGCTCGCAGCCGGGAGTTTCACCGAAACGTTGGAGCATGGCAAATTCTCCGCCAAATACCGATTTGTAAAAATTAAAGGCTTCTTCTGTGGTGCCCGCAAAGTTTAAATAAGGATTGATAGCTGACATGTTGTTATTGGTTTTTGTAAGAGGTAAGTAATTGATTTAACTGATACAAATATAGCTACCTCCGGTGTCAGCCCTATGTCAGTAGGGTTGCAGATAATGTTCCTGAATTTCGGCGGCCAACATACGCATCATGTCCTGCATTTTCAACGGGCTTTCGACGCTGACGTGTTTGCCAAAGGTCATCAGCCAACGCCCCATTCCTTCAAAGTGCTGGGTCATAAATTTCATTTTGACGTACTTACCGTGCGATTCTTCGGAGATGAATCCCCAATGATAGCGCTGCTCCTGCATAAATACGGCGGCTCCTTTATGTACCCAAAGCGTGACTTCTTCGAGGTGCTCCTGCACGCGCAATCGGTCGAGATAGGCTTGCAGGGTGAGCAGGTTTTGTTTCGGAAAAAACTGCTCGGTATTCACCAAATGCTGAATACGATCGGTACGAAAATCTCGATAATCGCTGCGGAGCCGGCAGAAGGCGATCAGGTGCCAATGTGAACTGTAATGGACCAATCCGATGGGCTCTATTTCGCGCCGTGAACTTTGCGTTTGAAAATTGGGGACATAATCAATGCATAAGACATGCTGACGTACAATAGCCTGTTGGATCTGATTGAGCAAATTCATCGAAAAAGGCTCATTGCGACGACGGGCCAACACGGCTACGCGCGTTTCCAAATCCTCCAAATGCTCTTTTTCTGAGCGCTTCAACACTGATTTTATTTTGTAAAAAGCCGATTCAAACCCTTCTCGCAGCGATTCATCGGCCATTTTACCGATCAGCTTGGCTCCAAACAAAAGCGCACTCGCTTCTTCGTTGGAAAACATAACCGGCGGCAAATGATAGTCTTCCAAAAAATAGCCGATCCCGGCTTCCGCTCCGATAGGTACACCGGCTTCTTCCAACGCCCGTACATCCCGATACACTGTTCGCAAACTGATGCCGAAACGGTCAGCGATTTCCTGGGCTTTCACCACCCGTTTGGATTGGAGTTGAATCAAAATGGCAGTAAGGCGGTCAATTCGGTTCATAAGCAGTGCCGATTTTCAATGGCTGATTTTCGTTTTTTTCGACTTTCCCCTTTTTTTCGAACAAACAATCTACAAAACAGCTTCGCAATTTTTGCAAACTGCGGATTCCGTTATAGTATTGGGTATGATTTTCAAAATTCAGAAAAAACCATGACTTCACGCTTCTTTCTTCCGGTTTTTGTCAGTATTCTTCTTGGATTGACGGCCTGTCAACGGCCCGCCGACAATGTACAGGAAGCCAAGGACCGCCTGACGGGTGTTGCTAAATGGCAAATTGAGGAAATATTGATGGACGAAGCCCCCGTGTTTAAAAACGGAAAACACATTCCGCACATCAGCGGGGTAGAATTTGATGCTTACATGGATTGGGTCCGTTTTTTACCCGACGGAACCTTTGAAGGGCATTTTAAGGATGCCATCGACACTAAAAAATTTCAATGGGAGCTTTATACTAAACAAAACGTAATTGCTCTGCGCGATACCGTTGCCAAGACGGGCGGTTGGAACATCTACCCCCGCAATGTATACAAAGACCATTTTGAAATGGAAACCCGCAGTACCGTTTATGATCCGCCGCGTATGACGAAATTAACGCTGAAATTTAAAAAGTAGAGACGCAACATGTTGCGTCTCTGCGATTTTATCAAAATGCCGCTGTGATTTCTTTAAAGAACTTCACTTCATTGAAATATTTTTCTTCGGGAGAACAACCCAAACGTACCGCAACGAGTTGTTTGGAAGGAATAATGAGTACAAATTGTCCTTCAAAACCATTCATGGTAAAACTGTCGGGAGGTAATCCTTCTTTCCGTACATACGTCCAAAATTGGGCGGCATAACGCCCATCGGAATGAGGAGTCTCGCGGGAAGAATAGGCTACCCAACCTTCGGGCAACAGCCGTTCTCCGTTCCAAACACCATCCTGCGCGTAGAGTTGCCCGAACTTGGCCCAATCGCGGGCGGAGGCGTACATAAATGAAGAACCCACAAAGGTCCCCGAAGCATCCGGTTCAAGAACTGCAGTATTCATTCCCAGTTTTTGAAACAATCGTTGATGTGGAAAATTCAAATACTCGGCGTGGGTTTTCCATTGCCGACGGACGATTTCCTGCAAAATATTGGTTGTTCCGCTGGAATAATACCATTGGGTAGCAGGAGGAACTTCCGTTGGGCTTTGCAGAGCGTATTTGCCGGCACCTTCCGCACTGAACAGCATTTTTGTAGCATCACTGATACCGCTGTACACCTCGGCAAACTGTAACCCGCTGCTCATTCTGAGCAAATTGTCCAACGTAATGACTTTACGATTATCATTAGCCCACTCAACGACAGGTGCCGGTTTATTCACGTTCAGTTTTCCGTCCTTTACCAATAAACCAATCATGGCATTGGTCACACTTTTAGTCATCGACCAGCCCGTCAGTGCCGTAGTGGATGTAATACCTTTGGCATAACGTTCCGCAACAATTTTCCCCTTGTGCATGACCACCACCGCCCGTGTCCGAACGGGGTGTTTGGGATCCGGTTCGGCAAAAGCCCAATCCAACGTTTTTTGGAGGATTTGTTGTTGAGCCGGCGGTAATACAGAATCAGCCGACACTTCCGCAGAAGCAGTCATGGCAGCCACCGTCGGCTGTTTTTGCAGTGCATCAGCGGTTATTTCATTCAAAATGGTACAGCCCAATCCGGGGCGGTACATAGCTGTTTTAGACGCTATTCCGAAGATAGTCGCCGTAGCTGTTTTGGCCACAGTGTCAATCGTTTGGGTACCATAAGGAATCCCGTATAAATCCTCAGCCACCACCGATTCCAAACTCCGTCCCGATACATATACGCACGAACAAACGGTTTTGGCATTGTACCCCGCGCCAATGAGCGCGTAGCGGTAGGCATAATTGGCAGCGTAGGCGAGGCCTGCGAGGATAAAGGTAAGAATCGTATATAAGACTTTTTTTTTCGTGGTCATTTACCTTACTTTATCAATTTAGTTTGAGTCCTATTTCAAAATTTAACAGGCTGTATTTATCTGATTTATAATTTGCCAAGTCTCCTCTAAATCGATTTAGCAAAGCATATTCATATCGTAAATTGAATAAAAACTTTTTATGTTTTAAAGATAATTCTACGGGAATTATGGGTTGAAAAATTCTGTAGGAGTGATTAACTGCAATCAAATCTTTAAGACGAGCATTATTTTCAAATTGAGGCAATTTTGACAAAGAATAAAACAGAACTTGTCCACCTAAACCTGAACCTATAATAATTTTCTTACTAAGCTTATAATTTACAGCTCCGGTAAATCCCATAAAATAGTCAACCGTCCCCGTTGTAATAGCAGCAATCGGCACTCCAAATACATTTGTCACAACAAAAGGTTCGTCCCAATAAACATATCGTGAAAAATTTCCCTGCCCTCTCCAGCTTATTTTTTTCTCTGTCATTTTCAATACAGAAGCACTTATTCCATATCCTCCAATGAGTAATTTAGGTCTACTTTCTTTATCATACCCTATAATTGGGTATGTACCTTTAGACGGGTTTTTTATAGGCAAATATAAATTCCAATTAGGAGCTATAAACCACTCATTAGCCGAATTTTGCCCTATTATAGGTGTCCAAAAACTAAAGGTGAAGAAAATAAATAGGCAATATTGTAATTTCATATTTTAACAAATTTTTTGTAAATACTCTTTTCACCAATAATTAAGACAACTTCATAAGTACCCTTTGGTTTATCTTCAAGGGAAATAAGGATACTATAAGTACCTGTGGCCTTTTGCTCAAGCATTTGTTTACCTTTTGTATCAAATATTTTGATTATATAGGATTGACCGGATTGATCAAGTACTCCAACTATTACATTACGGGTTGCCGGGTTTGGCGCAATTCCTATTATTGAATTCGATGACAATTCAGGTTTATCGTTGCAACTTAAAATTATTGTTGCTAATAATAGAAGAAAAATCAACTTATAAAATTTCATAACATTATGTAATGGATTTAACTTTCTAAACAATGCTAAATACAGCCAAATTATACTATTAAATTCACAAATCGGCTTTTTCAGGTTTATCAGCAAATTAGCAGACGCTTTCCGCGTGATAAAAGCGCACCTTACTTCTCAAACTCAATGATATACTGCGACATATACACGCTTTTTTCGGGTTTGATGTACTTGATGTAAAGTCGGGCTTTTTGGCCTAAGCGCAGCGACGTATGTTTTTGGGCGATGTCTTCGGGCATGTTCATGGGTTGGAGAGAAGGATACCACATAATAAAGCCGGGGCTATCCAACAAAAGCTGTGGTTTGGTCCATTCCTGCGAATGATTGCCTTCGCCCAACTCCTTGTTTTTGTTGAACGAAATATACACGCTGCTCCCTTTCCACGACGGCCCGACGGCTTTGGCCATGAGCATTACCCAACAATTGAGATACGTATTCCAACTGACCGACGGCCCCCAATGAAAACCGCCGGCGGGAGAAGAAGCCGGTCCGCCTCCTTCACTGATTGGAATCTGCAACGACGCAATAGGTGCCCCCACTCCATTGAAAGGTGCGTGAAAGCCTTTGCCGTCCCAACGTTTGGCTTTGTCAACGGGGTTTTCCAAATCGCTGAGGGCAATTCGTGCCATACTGATGCACTGTCCTTTCCATTCGTCTTCGGGTCGATAGCCCGCTTCGTTGTAAATGCCCGGGAAGCCGTATTCTCCAAAAAATAAGTACAGATAATCTCCTACCGCCACAGCCGAAGGGTCACCTACCCCGCCGGCAAAGGTCTTGGAGGTATTGCGGGGCTTTAAAATCATGCGCGGTTGTAAATCTTCAATAAACAGGCCCTTGTTTTCCCAACTCCGACCGCCGTCTACGGACTTCATAATACCGATACGGCACACCGCTGCCGGCGATGTAGGTCCCGTCAAGCCTTCGGGCCATTTTTTATCAATATAACCCTGCCCCGTTTTAACATCATAAGGCAGGGTCATGGGGTAGTTTTCGTTGTGATAAACGGCGTAAAGGGTTTTGCCCGAAGCATCTTTCGGGTCCTGATACACGGTTTCAAACCAGGCAGCCCCGTGCAGTCCCTCCTGCCCGACAGGTACATTCGGCGGCATTTTGGGTTCGCTAAACTCCTCGGCTTTGCGGTGAAACGCTTCCTCGGCATGACGCCCGTCGGCAAATTTTAACTCGTGCGACTCTCCCCATAACGGGTCTTCGCCGTATTTCCCCGGAAAAATCCGAAACGTGTCCCCCACCCACGCTTCGGCCATATTGCAATCCACAAAGTTGTTAAACAGTACGGTATCGGCAGGAATCAGTTTGAATTTGGGGGCGAATGTTTCTTCTTCAGCAGGTTGACAGGCCATTACACCGATAACTAAACACACATTCAACAGTCGGAAAGCAGTATTTTGATTCATTTTATGAAGAGGTTTAGATCGAAAATCACACTTTCCGAGACTGTGAGTCTTGGAAAGTGTGAACTGCTTTATTTCCCCAATCCCTCATACACCACCTGCATGATGGACGTGCGGACGTTAAGCGTCGAGATTTTGTTGTTGTCGCGGGTGGGATAGACGCGGTTGGAGAGAAAGACGTAGTTGAGATTATAGGCCGGGTCGTTCCAGATCATGATGCCTGTATAGCCCGTATGACCGTAACTTTGTCCCGTGGCGCTTTTCGGCGCGTTGCCGCAATCTCTTCCCCGACAGGGTTTATCAAACCCGATACCCCGGCGCGATTCGGGGAATTGATAGCTTGTAAATTCATTCATGGTATTTTCGGAAATGAACGATTCACCGCCGTAGCTGCCTTTTTGGAGGTACAGTTGGGTTACTTTCATCAGGTCGTTGACATTGCCGAACAGCCCGGCGTGACCGCTGAGGCCGCCGAGCATCCCGGCCCCTTCGTCGTGGACGCGTCCGTGAGCAAGGGCCATGCGGTAGAACGTGTCCCGCTCTGTCGGAACAATCGTACTCGGATCATGAAAACGAAGCGGGTTGAACGTCAGCGAATTGGCTCCGATCTTACGATACACGTTGGTTTTCAGGTAGTCTTCAAACGGCACACCGGTGATGTTTTTCACTACTTGCGGATACAACATAAACGACAAATCCGAATAAACGTAGTTTTTCTCCGCAACGGCAGAACGTTCGTTAAGCGGAGAGTCTATGATAGCCTTAAACAGTTTTTTATAATATTTTTTGTGCAACCACAAGCTATCCGTTATCTGAATTTTAAAAGGCCCGTGTGCTTCTTTACCCCACACAAAGGTGCGTTTTTTCCAAGTGCCGTCGGGATTTTTGGCATTACGCCAAAACGGAATAAACGCCCGAAGGCCGGCTTGGTGGGTCAACACTTGCCGCCATACCAAATCCGCTTTGTTGGATTTTTTAAAACCGGGCAGGTAATCCTTCATCGTACCGTCCAAGTTGAATTTTCCTTCGCTGTGCAAGCGCGCCAAAGCCATGGTTGAGGCCGCAATTTTAGTTACGGAAGCAAAATCATACAGATCCGTCAGTTGGGCAGGACGCGGCGGCACATTGACCATACTCAACGGAGTCGCAAACACGTGGGTACCATAGGCTTTGCGGTAAAACACTTTACCGTCTTTGGCCAATTGCACCACAATGCTTGGCGTCGCTTTTTGCGCAATGGCATTGTTGGCAATGGAATCAATTTTAAAGGAAAGCCATTTGCTGTTCAGTCCCACTTCTTCCGGTATGGTATATTTGAGACGGCCGATAGCCGGAATATCCAACCCGGCCCCGTAACCGAACTGCGCATTGACACTCACCGGCAACTTGCCTTTGGCCGGAATAGCGCCGAACAGTAATTGAGCGGAGAGTTCTTCCGTAAACGGCGTTAATTGATACGCCATCACCAGCGCTTTGGCGTTGGCCACCCCTTCCAGTTTATTAAGTGAATACGCATTTCCAAATACCGTAATGACCGCATTGCCGTTGCCGGCCAGTTCTTTCACCCAAGCTGCTGTCGTAGGTGTAATGCCATAGTTGGTACCCGGGCGAATGTTGTTCAAATGGGCTCCTACTAATACTACGTCGTATCTTTTTAATGCGGCACGAATAGCATTCTGAACGCTGTCGGAAGTCTTAGGGTGAACCACAAAATGATCCACATTGGTGTACAAGGAAAGGGTTTTCTGAAACACCGTAAGTTCGCCCGTAGTGGCGGTTTCATTCCGGGTGCCGAGGGCGATAACCCCATCCCCCGACCCCTTCCCCACTTGGGGAAGGGGAGAGTCTGTAAGCGAAACCGAAGCGACAGTCACTTTATCCAAATGCTTGATGGGCAAAATATAGCCTTCATTTTTCAATACGGTCAGGGCATTTTCGGTAAGCAACCGATTCAGCAATTCAGATTCTTTATCGTTGATGTCGGCGATCAGGTTTTTGGTTTCGATGGGTTTGAATTTATCCAATCCCACCCACGCCTTCGCCGCCAATACTTTCTTGACCCGTGCATCTATTTCTGCCTGACTGATGCGGCCTTCGGCAATGGATTTTTTGATCTCGGCAATGGCAGCAGGGACATTGGGGCTGAATTCCAATACATCCATGCCGGCTTCCAAGCCTTTGGCATCGCCGGTACCGTTGGGAAAATACTTCGTCAGCCCTTTCATGTTCATGGCATCCGAATAAATGAGACCTTTGAAATGCAATTGGTCTTTCAATACACCCGTCACAATGGGTTTGGAAAGCGTGGAAGGCACATTTTTGGCCGTATCCAAAATAGGGATGGCCAAGTGCGCCATCATGATGCCGTCAGCCCCTTTTTCAATCAATTTCCGAAACGGATACAACTCGACGGAATCCAAGCGAGCGCGATTGTGCGGAATGACCGGTAATTCAAAATGAGAATCTACGCCCGTATCGCCGTGGCCGGGAAAGTGTTTCAACGAGCTCAAAATACCTCCATCCTGCATCCCTTTCATGTAGGCGTACGATTTTTCGTACACCTTCTGCGGATTTTCTCCAAAGGAACGGAAGTTAATAACGGGGTTATTGGCATTGTTGTTCACATCCACCGAAGGCGCAAAATTGATATGTACCCCCAATCTTTTTTTCTGAGCCGCCAATGCCCGCCCCATACGATAGATCAGTTCGTCGTTGCCCTGAATGGCCCCTAAAGTCATTTGGTAGGGAAAGCGCACCGCACTGTCTAAGCGCATGGCCAATCCCCACTCCGAATCCATCGCCACCAACAGCGGCACTTTTGAGATAGATTGGTAATAATTGGTCAGTTGGGCCTGCTGTACCGGTCCTCCTTGAAAGAAAATCACCCCTCCTACTTTGTAATCACGGATATACTGCGCTACTACACGCGGGTTGGAAAAAGTGGTATCAATGATCACACGTTTCGGATTGGTCGGATACCCGTGTGCCGCGACCATGATAAGTTGCGCAATGCGTTCATCCGGCGTCAGGCTGTTAAAGACCGAATCAACCCACCGTTGGTTGGGATGTTGGAGAAAAGGAGGGGTCGTTTGCTGCGCAAATGTCAAAGTGCAAAATATTGAATAAAGCAACAGAAACAAATAACGGGACATAGGTTTCATCGGGGACGTGTGTTTTTTGGCAAATGTAACCAAAAGTGAGTAAACGTCACACAGACATTCTTTGGTGAGGCTTCTTCCTTCTCCCCGCCAACTGTCGTCGAAGATTTATAAAACAAAACACATAAACTTGCGTTATACGGGCTGTTCCCTAAAAATAATCCAATAAAAATTACAAAAATCGCCGACGGTTATTTTTAAAATTCAATTCGGCACGTACCTTTGTGAAACCGAACGACGGTACTCTCTTCATCAACAGCATTCAAACACATGACAGCATTATCGGAACCAATCCTTGTCAACGGCGACGAGGTGAAAGCCCTTTTAGGGCTAAAAAAGACCAAGCATTTTCATTTGAATTTACCTCCTTCCGCTTTGGTTGAACAGGCCCTTTTCAACAGAGAAGGATATCTTACCGACACCGGAGCATTGATGGCCGATACGGGAGCTTTTACGGGCCGTTCGCCCCAAGACCGATACATCGTCAGTGACGAAAAAACAATTCAATCGGTCTGGTGGAGTGAGATCAATATCCCGTTTGATGCCGTCAAATTTGAGGCTTTGCACCAAAAAATGTTGAATTATCTGGCCGATAAAACTGTCTACGTTCGCCAAGGCTACGTTTGCGACCATCCGGACTATCGCCTGAATCTCACCGTGGTCAACACGTGGGCGTGGCATAACTTATTTTGTCACAATATGTTTCTGCGCCCTGCTGAAAGCGAAGCAGACGATTTTCAGTCGGAATTCACCATCATCAATATTCCTGAATTTAAAGCCACCCCTGCCATTGACGGCACCCGCAGTGAGAATTTTGCCATTATCAATCTCAGCAAAAACGTGATTCTCATCGGCGGAACGGGCTATGCCGGGGAAATGAAGAAAGGCATCTTTTCGGTATTGAATTTTAAACTTCCGCACGAAAGAGGCACACTTTCGATGCACTGCTCGGCCAACGTAGGAAAGGCCGGCGATACCGCTATCTTTTTCGGTTTGTCGGGCACGGGAAAAACCACCCTCTCCGCCGATCCGAATCGCTCGCTTATCGGCGACGACGAACACGGTTGGACCGGCGATACCGTATTTAATTTTGAAGGGGGCTGCTATGCCAAAGCCGTCAATCTCACCCGCGAAAAAGAACCGGAGATTTTTGACGCGATCCGCTTCGGGACCATCGTCGAGAATACCCGTTTTTACGAAGGCACACGTACGGTCAATTATACCGACATCTCAGTCACTCAGAATACCCGTACTGCGTATCCGATTCATTATATTTCCAACATCATGCAGCCGTCTCGGGGCGAGGCACCCAAAAACATTTTCTTTTTGGCCACAGATTCGTTCGGAGTATTGCCTCCTGTTTCTAAGCTGACTGCCGGACAGGCCATGTACCATTTCATTTCGGGTTATACGGCCAAGATCGCCGGTACGGAAATGGGCATCAAAGAACCCCAAGCCACATTTTCGGCCTGCTTTGGAGCGGCATTTTTACCGCTTCATCCTACCCGTTATGCCGATATGCTCGGCAAGAAGATTCGGCAACACCAAGTCAATGTTTGGTTGATCAACACCGGTTGGTCAGGCGGCGGCTACGGCGTAGGTGCCCGGATGAAATTGGAATATACCCGTGCCATGATCACGGCAGCCCTCAACGGAGAACTGGACAACGTCAGCTACACCCAACACCCGATTTTTGGGGTACAAATGCCTGATTCGTGCCCGGGCGTACCCGCCACACTGCTTCATCCGCGTAATACGTGGGCCGACCCGGAGACGTACGACCACGCGGCACTTCATTTATCCGACCTGTTTCGAACCAACTTTGCCAAATATGCCGATTTGGCGGGTCCGCAGATCATTGCGGGCGGCCCGTTGGTTTAAACCGTTTATCATAAGTCAATTACCTGATTTACCGAAACCCCCGTGAATAGATTTCTACGGGGGTTTCGTTTTATGGTACGAGAATTGCACTATCATTGTGCCACCAAAACCTCCAATCAACTTAACCGAATGTTTGTAGAAGCCATTGAGCGCGCCAGCGAGTTTACTCGACCCATCCATATCATTACCCGTCTTTATCACCAAGCCGAAATATTGCCGGGTGCGGCTACCTTGTTTTTTGTCAATGAGAACGGCTATGCCGTTACCTGTCGGCACGTGGCCGAAATCATTGTCAATGCGAGCGCTGTACGACAAAACTATAACCTCTTTGCGGCAGAATACCGCAAATTCATGCGTGATCCGCAGCAAAAGCACCACCTCAAACGTCTCGAACAGCAATTCGGACTGGGGTTAGGGTCGGTTATCGGGCAAAAAATGGATTTCATCAATTGCGTCGAAAATCTCACCCACATTGACGTGACTTATCATCCTAAATACGATTTGGCCTTATTGCATTTTCGCAACAATGGAAAAGCGTATTACGGACGCCCGGCAGAGTTTATAGCCGATGGACAGATTCCCAAGCAGGGTAAAACCCTGTGTCGGTTGGGCTTCCCTTTTGCCGAGTTTACCAATTATCGCTATAATCCGCAGCTTGATGATATTGAATGGGACGGCACCATGCCCAAAGTAACGCCCTCCTTTCCCATTGACGGTATCATCACGCGTTACATCGGCGACGAAACCGGGCAGGCGTTCGCCCTCGAAATGAGTACACCGGGCTTGGTCGGACAAAGCGGAGGACCGTTGTTTGATACCAAAGGTGTGGTGTACGGAATGCAGCAATCAACCCGACATCTGCACCTGGGCTTCGACATGGTCAATCGGGATGTGTGGGTGGGTACGCACCGCGCCAAAGTCTCCAATCACCCTTTTCTGCACGTAGGGGTGTGCATCAGTGCGGATATAATCAAAGATTTTTTACGGCAACAAAATGTGAAGTTTTATCAGGCTAAATAAGAAATCGAGGTAGTTGCGAGCTGTTTAAGAATGCGTCGGTTCCGATCAGCTACCATTTTATAGGCAACTTCCCTCCACTTGAATCATTGCTAAAAAGTCACCCATATAACCGGTTTGCATCTCCTTGCAGTATTTACTATTTTTGTAAAAAGCCTTCACAACTATGCAAACGGTCATCGAACGCGAATTAACGGCCTATGAAATGGAAAGAGGAAAGCCTATGCCCAGTAAAAATCACTCGAAATTAGAAAAGCGACTCGTTATTGCACTAAGTGTCAACTACCAGGAAAAATATGAAATCCTGCCTGAGCTTAGCTTAGAACTTCCTACGGGTCGGGCTGTTCCGGATGTAGCTATTTGCGAAATTACCCCCAGCGACTGGTTGGAAGATGAAATTCGTGTTACGCAAGTACCTTTTGGAGTTATCGAAATTATGTCTCCCAGCCAAAGTGATCAGGAAATGGTAGATAAATTAGACATCTATTTTGAAGCCGGTGTTAAATCTTGTTGGATTGTAATACCCACTTTTCAAACCATTCACGTTTTCAGCAGCAAACGCCAATACCGTACTTTTACGAGAGAAAAGCTAACAGACGACCGGCTCGGTATTGAGTTAGATTTGATTGAGTTATTTCGGTAATCATCAATCTTCTTCTACGCCCACACCTGCGTGCCTTCGGTACAGTTTTTACACATTTCAATTTCAGAACGGGAGCGTATCAGCGATTGACGGAATTGCTGATACGATTCGCTTTGCCATAAGTGTTTAAAGGAAGTTTCCGATACGTCGCCAAGGCGATAGTGGGCATCTTTGTCAAAACAACAGGGAACCACTTTACCGTCCCAGGTAATAACGCACGAATGCCACATTTTCCAGCAGTGGCCGTCGAGGCCGTTCTTAATTTGATACGTTCCGTCGGCCTGTTGGGTGTAGCGTGAGTATTTATCAAGGGTCGGAATCAGCGGGTCGCCGTGCTCGTAGTCGTAAATTTGGGCCGTTTTAAAACCTATTTCGTCTACACCGATTTCTTTGGCCAGTTGTTCCGCATCGCCAATTTGATGTTCATTGGGACGAACCACCAAAAACTGAAACACGACATGCGGCGTTTTGGATTTCAATTCACGTTTCCATTTCAAAATGTTCCGCGTCCCATCCAATACTTTTTCCAGATTTCCTCCCACCCGGTATTGCTGATACACTTCCTGCGTGGTGCCGTCAATGGACACAATCAATCGGTCAAGGCCGCTTTCCACCGTTCGGCGGGCGGCGGCATCGGTCAGGTAATGGGCGTTGGTGGAAGTGGCCGTATAAATCCCTTTTTGAGAAGCATATTTCACCAATTCTAAAAACTTAGGATGCAAATAGGGTTCGCCCTGAAAGTAGAAAATAAGATAGAGCAGCGTATCGGCAAGTTCATCAATGGTACGACGAAACAAATCACCCTCCAACATACCCGTCGGGCGGGTAAAAGAGCGCAGTCCGCTGGGGCATTCGGGGCAGCGTAAATTGCACGACGTGGTAGGTTCAAAGGAAATACTCATGGGCAATCCACGGTGCGTGGCGCGTCCCGTGGCTTTGGACTCATAGTAGCTATACAGTACCTTCAACGCATTCCAAACACGTTTCCGAGTAAGTTTAGAAAAGAAATTAAGTCCGTCTGTGAAGTTGCGATTCATGGTTGTTGCGAAACCTCACAGGTTTGATTTGCGACAATTATCAAACCTGTGAGGTTTGTATGTTAACCCAAAAATTGCCTCAAATAGTTTCGGCTCGTCAAAATAGCCGATTTTACATCTTCAATACTGCCTTCGTAGGCCTTGTCTTCTACTTCGATGCAGACGGGGCCACGGTAGCGCACATCGGTGAGTGCCGCAAAGAATTTCCGCCAGTTCACATCGCCCAGCCCGGGAAGTTTGGGGCTGTGGTATTCGAGCGGATTGGCCATGATGCCCACGCGGTCGAGCTTGTCTTTGTAGAGTTTGGCGTCTTTGAGGTGGATGTGATGCAGGCGGTCTTTGTAGTCATAGATGGGCTTGGCTTCGTCCATCATTTGCCAGATCATGTGCGACGGATCATAATTAAGCCCCAGAATCGGGCTGGGAATGATCTCAAACATACGATCCCAAACGGCGGGCGTAGTAGCCAGGTTTTTGCCGCCCGGCCATTCGTCATCGGTAAAAAACATCGGACAGTTCTCAATCCCGATTTTCACGTTGTTTTCTTCGGCTACCTTCACAATATCCGGCCACACCTTGCCGAAGGTTTTGAGATTCTCGGTGATGTTTTGGGAAGGGTCACGCCCGATGAAGGTATTGACATTGTGCAGTCCCAACTTAGCCGCCGCCCGAATCAACTGTTTGATGTGTTCGCGATAGTATTCGGCTTTTTTTGTATCGGGGTCTAAAGGATTCGGATAATAGCCTAACCCTGAGATCGTTATTTCCTTTGCCTTGGCGTATTGAACGATGTGATGCGCATAGGCCGTATCGGTGAGTACACGGTCTGCATCAATGTGCGTCACACCGGCATAGCGACGGGCGTCTGCATTATCCGTAGGCCAGCACATCATTTCGACGCAGGAAAAACTGTGATTGGCCGCAAAATCTATTACGTGTTCGTAGCCGAAATCGGCCAAAATAGCACTGACAAATCCGAGTTTGAGCATAATTGACGGGGTTTTCTAAACTTTGACAAAGTTCGAAAACTTTGTCAAAGTTTAGAAACATCCTAAAAAATCCTTTACAACACATCCACCTTCATTACATTATCATCCGAAATTCGGTCAATGATTTGTTGTAGGGCTCTATGCCGCGTTTGACAGGCTTGCCTTTTACGTAGATACGCTGAATCTCACCCAAAAAATAATAAATTTGTAAAAAATATCCGAATACAATGGCAGCAACCCAACAACCCACCAAACTCAACGCCGTGCAAATGCACCTGCTCAAAATGTTTGCTCGCCCCATGAATGAGCAAGACTTGATAGCTATCAAAGGTTTACTGTCGGAGTACTATGCCCAAAAAGTAGATGCCGAATCGGAAAAACTTTGGGAAGAAAAAGGAATGAGCCAACAAAGTATTGACGATCTACTAAATGCCCATCTGCGCTCGCCCTACCAATGAGAGTATTGATAGATACAAACATTTTATTGGCGATTGTCCCCAAACGCTCGTCCGAAAGATGGCTTTATGATATGTTGCGTTCAGGCAAAATTGGGGTGATTTTATCCAATGAAATTGTCGAAGAGTACGAGGAAAAACTAACCTGGTTTTATTCAGAATACTTTGCCGAAATAGTTTTAGATGAGTTACTGAACCTGCCTCTAACCAACCAAGAAGAAGCCTATTATAAATGGCAACTCATTGAAGAAGACCCTGACGATAATAAATTCGTTGATGTTGCTATTGTTTCAAATGCTGATTGCATCATTACGAATGATAAACACTTTAAGGTATTAGAGCGTATTCCTTTCCCTAAAGTTAAAGCCCTTACCCTTCAAGAGTTTAAGGCATTGATATTTACAAACGAGTAAGTTTTGTAGCACTTCCCACACGGGACTGTCCATGCGGGAAGTGCTAATCTAATCTACAACACATCCACTTTCATCACATTATCATCCGAAATTCGGTCAATGAGTTTGTTGTAAGGATCTATACCGGCTTTGACCGGTTTGCCTTTTACGACCAATTCGATGACGTGTTCACCGGGAGTCAATTTGTGCTTTTGGAGGTAGAGCGGCACCTTTTTTTTCATCCCGAGTTTGTTCGTACTTTCATCGGTAAAGACGCCCAATTCAATGTAATTCGGCGTTCTTCCCGAGCCGGTCTCTTCTCCTTTTTTGTTATAATACAGTTTTTTCGATTGCACTGTCAGACGTATTTTATATTGGTCACCTTGGAGTTTGGTGGCCTCCGCTTTGGTAACCTTGTTTTCGTACAGCGTGATTTTTTTGATACAATCTTCCACAAAATACTTCAGTGAATCAGGCGTATTGCGGTGAATGTAGCCATACCAATCGTCGGTGGTGGTATAAGGCGCTTGAGAGCGGAAGGCGGTGTTTTTGGCATATTCCTGCAAAAAAGCATTCAATTTCTTCTCCCCGATCATGTCTTGCAGGGCATAAAAGGTCAACGTGCCTTTGCCGTACCATATATAAGACCCGGTCTCATTGTCCAACAGCGGCTGCTCGCCTTTGTTTTCGGTGCCGCGTCCGCGCAGGTATTGGTCGAGGGCGTATTTGAGGCGCTCCTGCATCACATCCGGACCGTAAGCGTGGTGCAACACCATGTGCGAACTGTACTCGGCCAGGGCTTCGGCAATGTTGTTGCTGCCCCGCGTATAGCTCGGCATCACCTGATGCCCCCACCATTGGTGGGCCACTTCATGGGCCGTTACGTAATACGCATAATCCGTTTTGTTGGGGTCGGAGAAATCAGCCAAAAACCCGAAGTTTTCGGAATACATGATCGTGTTCGGAAACGATTGAGCAAAGGTTTGATACCTCGGAAACTCCATGATCCGCATTTGTTTGAACTGATACGGCGTAAAATTGGAAGAGCAATAGCGTAACGCATCCTTGAGACCGTCGACAAAATGTTTGATGTTGGCAGTATGCGTGGGATGATGGAAAATTTCCACTTTGATGTCTTTTCCGTCCGAATTTTTAATGGTCTCCCGATGCACGGCATACTTGGCCGAAGCTACGCTGAAGAACATGTCCATGCTCTCGTTTTGCACATACCGAAAATACTTGCGCGAGCGCCCCAACGCATCGTTTTGCGTCCACTCCTTTTGTAAAGCCCCCGGCATTACCGCGATTTGGTCGGGATCTGTACTTACCGTTCCGTCGAAAGTCACCCAATCGGCTTCCTGCGTAAACAGGAAGTTTTTCAGACCGGCCGAATCTTGCCGTGCGGGCATTTCAAATTCGCGAATAGGCAGTTTGTATTTTTTACGGTAGCGTTCCGACTGCAATTCCCCCTGTACGTTGTAACCAATGCTCGGGAACAAATCCCCCTGATTGAGAAACGTCCCGTTGTCGGCCACCGTAAATTGGTCTTCTCCACCCTGACGAAACCCTTTAAACTCTCCGTGCGATACGAATTCAATCACCGCACTGTCGTTGGGTAAAAGGGTTTTCGGCAGTTTGTAGATATAAAATCGTTGCATCGTATCATTCAGGAGACGTTTCGGCTCTGTCCCGTTGATTTTCAGGCTCATTTTATAATGCGGGAAACTGCTGCCTACGTTCAGAATGAGCGAGTCTAAGGGTTTGTTATGCTTGTTTTTGACCACAAAATGCCCCCGAGCGTCGGCCATGCGTTGTTTGGGATACAGGTCTACTTCCACTTTTACGGACGTAACTTTCGGTTGAGGTGCCAGGTAATATTTGCGATATTTTTGCTCATAGGCCACCTGCCGCTCGCGGCCTTCTTCGGCCGTGCGGTAGATATTTAATACACTTTGATTATAGTAAATGTACCCCGCCGCGCCGAGCCATACCAACGTAAAAACAGTCAATAAACCGCCCGTGAGGGGAGTAAAGCGCTGTTTCATCAACTGAAAACGGTTCTTAAAGTCAGTTTCTGTCCCGCGCGACCAAAACAAATTACCGATAATCAAAAACACGGAAGCCAAGCCGCCCCAGCACAACAAATACCAAAAGGTGTTATTGATAAACCCGAACCCGTTCATATCGGAATAGGTACCCGTAGGTACGGCATTAAAATAGAGCAAAGCATATTTGTATTCCGAAAAGGCACGCGTACCGTATAAAATCGCCCAAAACGCAATATTCACCACGTGCCCCGTCATTTTATTGTTGACCAACGTATGAATCAGAAAGGTGATCATGGTCAAAAACGTCCACTGCAACACGGGCACCAGATACCCTTGCAGGTACAGGCCGAAACGGTAATCAAAATAGCCATTAAACGTTTGCCAAACCACCCCGCATAAAATCCCGATGAGCGGAATGAACAACATCACCCCCAACATAGCCAAAAACTTAGAACCGTACACCAACCAATTGGGCAACGGCAAAGCATCGCCGATAAGGTGGAAATTGACGGTGCGGTCGCGGTGCACTACCTCGCCCGTAATGAAAATAATGAGGATGATGACAATGAAATAAAAAGTCCCGTCTTTGGATTCCAACATCAGGTAGGTAGTGGGCAATGATTCAGTACCCAGCATCATGCCGTTGTATTGGCTGTCGAGGAACAAAAACAGGGCTGCGGCCAACAAAATAGCGATAAAGAAAGGATCACGAACGATGTTGCGAAACTCTATTTTGGCCATACTGAACATCTGCCCCAAAAACCGACCGGTCGAATAGATTTTGGAAGGCACCGGCAACTGTGACAACGAAATGGAAGGCAGCGGTGCCTTGGTTTCTTTCTTGCTTCTTTTCTGAGGAGCAGGGGCTAAAAAACGCTGAAAATCAAAGCGCCACAACAAATACACCAACGGCAAAAGCCCTACGGTGATCCAAATGAGACGATTGTACAACAAATTCTCTTCTAAGGGGAAAAACCGATTATTTTGTTCCGCTACGGTCCAATACCGCGTCAGATCATCCAAGGCATTCAGGCCGAAGGGGTCGAGTAAAGCCGCCAACTGTTTATTATCTAAATCCGACATCAGAGAAGTAGCCACCATATAGCCCACCAACAACACCACACCGCCGGCATAGGTCACAAAGACCCGACGGGTCAGAGCTACCAAACTGAAAAAAAGACTTCCGGCAAAAAATAAGTTAGGAATTCCCACTACTAAATACGGCCATAAATAATTGAGCAAACTGAAAGGACCGACCCGTTCAGTGTTATCGCCTACCTCAAAGGTTTTGCCGATCCAACAGCCCAACATGTGACCTACGATCATGCCTGAACCAATGAACAGCAAAGTGAGGAACGAGCCCATAAAACGCCCCATGAGGTAGCCTTTTTCACTGATGGGATAACTGAAATAATAGGCTTGGGTTTTGTGTTCTATGTCGCGATAAACCGGTACCCCCATGACTGCCGTAGCCAACATGATACCGAAAACACACATCACAGCAATGAAAATCCCGGCCATCGCGGGGCCGTTGATAAAGACTTTTTCGGAAGAGCCGCCTCCGCTGATACTGACGGAACCAAACAAGGCCAATATCAGCGAGAACAATAACATGACGAACCAATAGCCCCACGTAGCAGGGCGTTTGAATCGGTATTTGAGTTCAAATTTGAGTATTTTTGAGAACATTTGTTTGTATCGGTTTTCAAGTTTATACAACTAATTTTTCCTTATCACATCGACGTTTTTTGTCATTCCGACGACAGGAGGAATCTATATCCGCTTCAGATTCTCGCAGCGGCTTACCATTCCTTCGTCGGAATGCCAAAGGCTCATCCTTGTATTTCTTCATTCAAAAACTTCCATTCAGGATTAAATTCATTAATAAGTGCCTCTTTTTTTGAACGTCGCCAACCTTTGATTTGCTTTTCACGCTCAATGGCATTATTCACATACTGTTGGTGTTCCCAATAAACAAGATAAAAGCAATTGTATCGTGCTGTAAAAGCACTTACTCCCAATTGATGTTCACTTAATCTGCGTAACAAGTCATTTGTCACACCTACGTATAAAACCGTTTTAGTAAAATTTGTCAGTATGTATACATAGTAGTTATGGTCTCTCATAAGTCTGGACTTTAATTCTATTTATTATCACTTATTTCTGTCACCCCGACGACAGGAGGGGTCCGGACCTTATGCGGATTTAGATCCCACCTTTCGTCGGGATGACAAAAAATATTGACATGACAAAAATTACACAGCCAACCCCTGACGGGCCGTAATTTCTGAGAAGTAGACGTCTTCCAAATCAGGCTCAGCCGCCTCAAAACTGCTGAGAGGCTCATCAGAAACAACCCGTATCTGAGTTTTGCCCATTTTCAGGGAAGTTGAAATGACTTGATAATCGGCACGATAAACATCCAATTCGTTCTTTTCAATCAGCTTTTTGAAGACTTTTCCTTGAAGTTGGGCCACCAAATCGTTAGGATTACCTTTGGCTACCACTTCTCCCAAACAAATGATGGCCATGTCGGAACAAAGATTGGTCACATCTTCCACAATGTGGGTAGAGAGAATGACGATCGTATTTTCGCCGATTTCGGAGAGTAAATTATGAAAACGATTGCGCTCGGCAGGGTCAAGACCGGCCGTCGGCTCATCCACAATAATCAATTTGGGATTACCGATCAGCGCCTGAGCAATGCCAAAGCGTTGTTTCATCCCTCCCGAATACGTTCCCAGGTTTTTCTTACGGGCATCGTACAAATTCACTTTTTGCAGAAGTGCCGTTACAATTTCTTTGCGTTCGCGGCTGTTAGCAATGCCTTTGAGGTCTGCAATGTGGTCGAGCATGGTTTCGGCACTGACCCGCGGGTAAACGCCAAACTCCTGCGGCAAATAGCCCAAGACTTTTCTTACTTCCTCTTTTTGGCGTAATACATCCAAGTCATTAAGCTGAATACTGCCGCTGTCGGCTTCCTGCAAAGTGGCAATGGTGCGCATCAACGACGATTTACCGGCGCCGTTCGGTCCAAGCAAACCGAACATTCCCTGATGAATGGTTAAGGAGACGTCTTTGAGCGCCTGAACCCCATTTGAGTAGGTTTTTGAAAGGTTGTTAATCGTTAGTTTCATAAAGCGGTTGTAAGGATTGGAATTTTACGAAAATAGCAAAAAGGCATGAATTAGATGCTTGTTTTTAGGATTAAAGGCAATAGATGCAGATGAGTGTCGGAATTGAAAGAAAATCGTTCCTTTTTGTATTTTTGTAAAAAAGAAAGGCTATGACTTCCATTCAATATATTACCGATAAAAAAGGGCGTAAAAAAGCGGCTATTATTCCTATAAAAGAATGGGAAAAATATAAAAAGGCACTCAATTTACAGGAAGAAGAGGACGATAAACCTGTTTTTACCAAAGCTGAGGTGTTAGCCAATCTGAAAGAAGCGGTTGAAGAAGTAAAGCTGTATCGCGAAGGTAAGATACAGTTACAGACTGCGGAGGAATTCTTAGAAGAACTCAAGCAGGAAGGATTTTTATGAAAATAATTATCGGCAAAAAGTTCAATCGTGATGTTAAACGATTAGCTAAAAAGTATGCATCGATAGGACATGATATTGCCAATCTGTTTGAAGCCCTTCGCAAAAACCCCACACTCGGTACTCCGCTTGGGCAGGATTGTTACAAAATCCGAGTAGCTGTTTCTTCAAAAAATCAAGGAAAGAGCGGCGGGGCACGGGTCATTACCTGCGTCAAAATTATTGATGATCATGTCATACTGTTAACGATTTACGATAAATCAGAAAAAGACGATATAAGTAATAAGGAACTGTTAACCTTACTGAAGGAGCTTGAAAATAACAGTTAATAGAAATGCCGACTACCCCTTTTTTCCACCTCCGCCCCTATCGCGACGGCGATGAAACGTCACTCGCCAAAAACGCCGACAACTATCGAATTTGGCGAAACGTTCGGGATATTTTCCCGCATCCTTACACGTTAGAAAACGCCCGTCAATGGATCGATATTTGTAAAAGTGAAACCAAACCCACCGTTTTTGCCATTGACATAGACGGAGAGGTAGCGGGCGGTATCGGCATTGTCCTCCAAAAAGATATTTTTCGCAAAAACGCCGAAATCGGGTATTGGTTGGGCGAACCGTATTGGGGAAAGGGAATTGCAACGGAAGCCGTCAAAGAAATGACGGAGTATGCGTTCTGCCATTTTAACATTCATCGCCTGTACGCCGGAGTTTTCGAATACAATCCGGCCTCTATGCAGGTATTGAAAAAAGCGGGCTTTCATTTTGAAGCTATTCTCCGTAAGTCCGTTTATAAAGAAGACAGCCTGTGGGATGAACACATCTACGTGAAGTTCAGAGAATAAGCCAATTGACGGAACCGGATTCACGGATAAGGGTCTGCTCAACGATCAGTGAAACTTTCCGTCTGAAAAGTGTTAACTTCGCAGCCCAAAAAATCAGAAGCAAGAAGCAAGAAGCAAGAAGCAAGAAGCAAGAAGCAAGAAGCAAGAAGCAAGAAGCAAGAAGCAAGAAGCAAGAAGCAAGAAAGTTAGAAAATGAGCAGAACTATCAATATAAGTAATCGCCGCGCCTCCTTTGAGTATTTCTTTTTAGAAACCTACACCGCCGGCGTCGTGCTGACAGGCACCGAAATCAAGTCTATTCGGGAAGGAAAAGTCAACCTGACGGATGCTTATTGCATTTTTCAGGACGGCGAATTGTTGGTTCACCATTTACACATTTCTCCCTATGAAAAGGGGACCTACGCCAACCATAACCCGACACGGGATCGTAAACTTTTACTGACCAAAAAAGAACTGAAAAAGCTCGCCTCCAAACTGAAAGATCAAGGGTTGACCATCATTCCAACCCGTATTTTCATCAACGAAAACGGGCTGGCCAAAGTGGATGTTGCTTTGGCTAAAGGCAAAAAACTCTACGACAAGCGAGAAACCATCAAAGAGCGCGACCTCAAACGCGGAAATGATGAGTAGGGGCAGGTCTTGCGTCTGCCCCACTCAAACGCGGGAATGATGCTTGGGGCAGGCCTTGTGTCTGCCCCAAGCATTAGAAAAATTGATTCAAAAACTCTTCAATCTTCACAAAATCCGGGGCTTGTCGAACTCGAAGGGCTTTCAGCAATGATTGATAATTTTCACTTCCTTCCGTCTCCTGATTTGGGTTAGTTTGCGATTGCATCGCAAACCCCGAGCCGTGCGTTTGAAACGCACCTTACGACGATTCGCACTAAAAACACAAGTCAACCTTACAAATCCTGTGCCTTTCCCGGGCTATTTTGCTAATTTTGCACCTTATAATATCTGTATAATATCCGTCTTTTAACATTTGTAATGCAGAATTCGACACTCTGCCCTCTAAATTTGACATTCCCTATGAGATACACCGTCACAGCCGCGCTTATCTACGCCAATGGCCCCATTCACATCGGCCACCTGGCGGGCTGTTACGTACCGGCCGATATTTATGTACGCTATCTGCGGGCCAAAGGCGCCGAAGTAGCTTTTGTAAGCGGCACCGATGAACATGGTGTGCCCATTACAATTCGTGCCAAAAAAGAAGGCATTACGCCCCAAGAGGTCGTGGACAAATACTACGCTCAAATCAAGCAATCATTTGCCGATTTGGGTATTTCGTTTGATGTGTATTCGCGTACGAGTTTGCCCGTCCATCACGAAACGTCGCAGGAGTTTTTTAAGACTATTTACGACAAAAGCGGTTTCATTGAGGAGGTCAGCGAGCAGTATTATGACGAAGTGGCTCAACAGTTTTTAGCCGACCGCTACATTGTGGGTACTTGCCCCGTTTGTGCCAACCCCAATGCCTACGGCGACCAATGCGAGCGTTGCGGTACCGCGCTGAGTCCGATGGAGTTGAAAGAGCCACACTCGACTTTGTCCGGTTCTAAGCCTGTACTGCGCTCTACCAAAAGCTGGTTTTGCCACTGGACACAATGCGGCTCAAATTGAAAAATGCGTCAATAGCCGCAGTGGAAAACCAACGTCTTCGGACAATGCAATCGTGGCTGAAAGAAGAGGACTCCGTCCGCGCACCATGACCCGTGATCTGGATTAAGGAATTAAAGTGCCTTTGCCCGATACCGACAGGAGAAAGTGCTGTATGTCTGGTTTGAAGCGCCTATCGGATACATATCGGCCACTACTTAAAGATTGGTTGATGCAGAAAAACGGCACCGATGCGGGTGGGAAACGTGGTAAAACAACGATGCTCAATTGGTGCATTTTATCGGAAAAAAAGATAACATTGTCTTTCACCATTATTTTCCGGCTACACTGATGGCGGAAGGCAGTTGCGCATATCTTACCCGCAAACGTGCGGCCAATGAGTTCATGAATCTGGAAGGAGATAAAATTTCGACCTCACGCAATTGGGCCGTTTGGCTGCACGAGTATTTAGAAGAACTGCCGGCAAGCAGGATGTGCTGCGTTATGTATTGATGACCGCCAACGCCCCGAAACCAAGACAGTGAGTTTACGTGGAAAGACTTTCAGACCCGTAATAACAGCAGCTGGTAGCGATTTACGGCAATTTTGTCAACGGCTATGGCTGACTCACAAATGCTGCGACAGTAAAGTGCCCGCACGCGGCGAATTGACCGAGTTTGATAAAAAACTTTGGCCGCCTTAGCTGAATTTCCGCTAAGATCGGCGAGCTATTGAAAACTATCGCTACGCGAAGGTTGGCGTTGCTGATGGATTTTGCGCGATTGGGAAATAAATACTTGGCCGAAACCCAGCCGTGGCAAAGTCATCAAAACGGATGCGGAGCGAGTAAATACCATCATGAATATTGCGCTGCAAATTGCGGCCAATTTGGCCATTGTGAGCGAACCGTTCCTGCCTTTCACCACGGCTAAACTGTGCCAACAACTGGGCATGAAAAAATCAGTGACCGAACATCAGTCGCTCAGTCACTTGTGGCAGGATGCGGGCCGGGCCGATTTACTGCTCACCGGTGAGGCAATCGGCGAAGCATTCTTATTGTTTGAAAAAATAGAAGATGCCGTCATTGAGAAACAAATCCAAAAATTACACGACGCCAAAAAAATGAATGAGTTAGCCACCAAATCGGTACCGGAACTGAAACCTACGGTCCAATTTGATGATTTTTCTAAGTTAGATCTCCGTATCGGTACCATTTTGGAAGCCGAGCGTGTTCCGAAAAGTGATAAATTATTAAAATTTTTAGTGGACGACGGCTTCGAAAAACGGACGATCCTGAGCGGCATTGCCAAACATTTTACGCCCGAAGAAATGATTGGACGCCAGGTAACGTTCATTGCCAATCTCGCCCCGCGCAAGATCATGGGTCAGGAGTCTAACGGCATGATTCTGATAGCCGAAGACCGCGACGGCAGCCTGTCGTTATTGCAACCGCACAAAGAAGTGTGGTCCGGAGCGCCGATTTCTTAGCTTGACCGAAACCCATGCTGAACCGCTTTCGTTTACCCATGATAGCAGTGCACGTTCCTTACCTTTGGGTAGGCGGACTCACCCTGTTTCCATGGGTATTTTTTAAAGAAGCCCATCCTTCCGCCCGGCTCATCAATCACGAACGGATTCATTTGCGCCAACAGGTTGAATTGGGCCTGCTTTTGTTTTATGTTTGGTACGGGTTGGAGTTTTTGGTTCGTTGGGTGCAATACCGCCGTCGCTACCAAGCTTATCTCAATATCAGTTTTGAGCGCGAAGCCTATTCCAATGACAAAAATTTAGCCTATCTCCAAACGCGCAAAGCATGGCAGTTTCGGAAGTATTTGTAGCTGTGCGTTTGCAACGCACAGCTCAATAGTTTGCGTTACAAACGCAAACCAACGAGGGTAAAATCATAAAGTACCGCCTGCGAGATAAAAAAGAGAAGTTATAGTGCTATCGAATTTGCCTTAAAAAACGGATAAAGCGAATGAGCTTCTGTTTCTTGATAAAAATGGGCCGCTTCTATCAAATAAATATCCGAGTTGATTTGCCCCACAACGGGATACACTTCATCAATATTCCCTACTTTTTTTCCTGCTACTGCCTCAATAAACGGAACGGCTGCCAAATTGAGAATGGGTTTATTGACGGTTGTGGTAAACAGAGCGGCATAGCCTAAGTCAAACAGCCATTTTACCAAGTTATAGGCCAAGACCAATACGGCTCTTTTATGACCCTTTAAAAACGCTAACTGTTCAAAATAACACAACGGATGGGGCTCGTAAACAGCCAAATCAATCAGCCAATCTACCTCATAGCGTTTTTGCCAAACGTCTGAGGTACGCAATAGGGCGTCGGGGAATACAATCCCAAATCCGACCACTGCACCATCAGCTTCTGCCACTAAACAATAGGCTTCCTCGATGTAGTTACGATAAGTAGCGGCATCTGTCCCCAACAAAAATCCGCCGGCAGACACACTTCCGTCGGCAAAATTCAAAGGGAGTTGGTTTTTGATGGCTACCATCGCCCAAGCATCTTCCGGTACGGCTTTTCTAATGAGGGTGTTCATGGACAATGTTAGGGCCCTTCAATTGATTCAGAATCGCCATGAAAAAATTACGGGTTTGTTGGTTTCGTTCCGCAAACTCTTCCGGCAATTCGCGGTGTTTTTGGGGCAACTCATACCAAGGAATATTCGGGTACTGATGGTGCGTAGCGTGCTCATTAAAATTCATCAGGATCCACGACATTACCGGGACACGCCTGACAGAACGTACATTGTAGCGCACTTGGTCGCCGATCGTGGTATCATAATGAAAAATGTAAACCAACAACGATAAAACCCACGCAAACGATAACATGGGATAGCCTAAAGTGTAGCAATAAACATCTTTCCCGAAGCCATAATAGACAGACACGTGCAACAACACCCCGATGGAAAACAAAGCAATGGCTTTCAATTGGTCGCGCCAAGACCAGTTTTTGAAAGCCGGCGAAATCTTCGCAGTGATTTGGGGAGGAATGAACAAAAACAAAATGACCGACACCAACGAATGAAGAAAGAAACCACCGAAAAAGACACTCAAATACCACACGATATAGTGATAGATTTTTTGGAAAGCAGTCGGTTCTTTTTTTACCACAAACGTATCCAAAGCAGAAGTATGGACGTCTTTTCGATTGAACCCGTGATGGAAGTAGTGGATTTTGCGGTACACATTGATAGGCACCATAATCGGCAACAATACGACGGTACCCCAAAAATCATTTTTCTTCTCACTATCGGGAAACAGTTTTTTGTGCGAAGCTTCGTGCCCGACGATGTAAAAGCGATAAAACCACAATCCTTGAAAAAGCAACAGAGGTGCGTAAAGAACATAGCGCAGCGTCTCATTCATAGGCAAACGCTGCAACCCTACGGCGGCTATACTGATGACAGCAAATACGGTGAGGGTTTCAATAATTAAGAGAACGTTGCGAGGCATGGTGTTTCCGGTTTCACTCCGTAATTATAAACATTTGTCGCTAACCCTCAAAGCAGATTTTATGTATCTTTGACTCATTAAACTCTCTTTATAAAATAGTGACCCTCATTCCCTGACAGCACTTTTCCGAGTGCTGCGGTTGGATGTTTGGCCTAACCCCAAACATCGTTTAAACTTAAAATTCACTGTTTTATAAAGACTTCCATGGAAAATTCCACCAAAATAGCCGTCATCGGCGGTACAGGAAAAGCGGGTAAATATCTCGTCAATCAATTAATCAATCAGGGATTTCATCTCAAACTGCTGGTCAGAAATCCGGAACGGTTTCAAGTTCAAAGCCCGCTTGTTGAGGTTATTTACGGCAATGTTCGTGATGAGGACACCGTCTTCCGTTTAGCGGAAGGATGCCAAGCGATTATCAGTACGTTAGGATTAGGTCAACCCAACAGCGAAACTGACATCTTCAGCCAAGCCACTGCGCACGTACTTCGTGCTGTTGAGCTTGGAAAAACGGCTCGTTACATCGTCATTACCGGTTTGAATGTAGATACGCCTTTTGACCGCAAAAGCCCCAAAACCCAAGGGGCCACCGATTGGATGAAAACGAACTTTCCGTTGACCACCTCCGATAAGCAATCAGAATACGAGCTTTTATCAAAAAGTGGGTTAGATTGGACCTTGGTTCGGTTGCCCATGATCAAGCAAACGGACGAAAAAGGAGACATTATGGTCAGCTTGGAAGATTGTCCCGGCGATACAATCAGTGCCACCGACTTGGCCCTTTTTCTTATCGAACAATTGTCTGATAAAACCTATTTACGACAGGCACCTTTTATAGCCACCCGTTGATTTCGACAGTAAGCGGCAATGAGCCCGAAAAGGGCTCATTGCATCCAAACCGATAAACGTTTTATCTTTGCTGTCCTTACCCGAAATGTATCGCTACCCTAACTGACCCTTATGAGAATAATTTTACTTCTTTTTTGGTTACCCTTCGTTGCTTTTGCCCAAACCGAAACACCTTACAAAGTCAATTTCACAACCGAAAAAATCAAAATTGACGGTATTTTAGACGAGTCTGCATGGGAAAAAAGCGCCTCTTTGGGCAGCTTTTGGCAGTATTTTCCCTCCGACACGTTGAAAGCAGTTTATCAAACAGAGGTCAAAATTACGTATGACAACAAGAACATTTACGTCAGTTCGAAGTGCTATACAAAAAATAAAAAATTCGTCATTTTATCCTACCGACGCGATTATCGGGCAGGCGGTAATGATAATGTTTCCTTTGTCTTTGATACGTTCAATGACCGAACCAATGCTTTTTTGTTCGGTATGAATCCATTAGGTGTGATGCGCGAAGCCTTGCTTTACAATGGCGGTACTGACAATTCTTTTTTCAGCGAGTTTTGGGATAACAAATGGATCGGAGAAGCCAAAATTTACGACAATTATTGGACTACCGAAATGGCCATTCCATTGACCACGCTGCGTTTCAAGGAAGGGACAACCCAAATGATGTTTAAAAGCTATCGTTTTGAGACCCAAACCAACGAAAACAGCACGTTGGTACGCATTCCGCAAAATCAGATCATCATGAATTTGGGTTATGCCGTCCCTATCCAATTTGAAAAACCGTTAAAAAAATCAGGCGCCAATATTTCCCTGATTCCCTATATCTCAGCCGGCAACGCCCAAGATTTTGTCAACCCTAAAAATCCCAACAACGGCAGCCGGTTTAATTTCGGAGGCGATGCCAAAGTAGCAATCACCTCCGGACTGAATTTGGACCTGACCGTCAATCCCGATTTCTCCAACGTAGAGGCCGACCGACAAGTCATCAACCTATCGCGTTTTGACATCAATTATCCCGAACAGCGTCAATTTTTCCTGGAAAACTCCGACCTGTTCTCGGGTTTCGGCAGCTACGTGATCAATCCGTTTTTGCCGCCTCAAGGAGGCTTGGGCGGTGCCGGCAATCAAATCATCAGCCCTTTTTTTTCCCGACAGATCGGCATTGCCAAAGATTCCACAACAGGCTTAGGGGTTCCGAATCGCATCCTGTACGGAGCGCGTTTGAGCGGAAAAATTGATGATAATTGGCGGGTAGGTCTGCTCAATGCCCAAACCGCCGACGATGAATTTAAGGGTATTTCGGGCGCTAATTTTACGGTAGCCTCCGTTCAGCGAAAGATCTTCCACCGTTCCAATATCGCCGGGATTTTTGTCAACAAACATACCCTTCACCCCGAACTGAGCCCGAAGCTGACTGATTTCAACCGCGTGGGCGGTTTGGAGTACAATTTCACCTCCAAAGACAGTCGTTGGCAGGGGAAAGCCTACTATCATCAATCGTTCAGCGAAACCAAGCAAAAAGATGCTTTTGCCAACGGTTTTTCGCTCATGTACAGCGTGCTGAAATACACCTTTCGTTGGGCCCACGATTGGGTCGGAAAAGGCTACGATGCCGAAGTAGGTTTTGTACCCCGCAAAGATTTTCTCAGAATCAATCCGACTTTCGGCTTTTCGTTTTATCCGCGCACCAAGTTGGTCAATCGGTACAGTGTCGGGGTTTCGTTGGAGCAATACACCATGCCCGGTGTAGGTACGACAGATCGCACTGCCGGGCCTTTTCTTTCTATGTATTTCAACAGTTCGGCCCGAATGCTGTTTTCGGTGAATCAAAACTACACCTATCTGTTTTCTGACTTTGATGCCCTGCGCAGCAATAACAAACTGCCGCCGCTGAAAAAGGGCGAAGGATATACCTATTATAACGCCTCACTCAATTACTTTTCTGACCAACGCAAAAAATGGTGGATCTTTGCCCAACCGCTCATCGGACAGTACTACAACGGTAATATCGTGAGTTTGGCGGGTGCTGTAAACTACCGCTACCAACCCTACATTGCTTTGGCGATGAACTTCACTTACAATCACATTGATCTGCCTATCGGAAAGAATGACGTTTTTTTGCTCGGTCCTCGGTTAGACTGGACGTTCTCCAAGAAGGTATTTTTAACTACTTACCTGCAATACAACAGTCAGTTTGAAAACATGAACGTGAATGCCCGTTTTCAGTGGCGTTTTGCCCCGGTATCCGATTTCTTTTTGGTCTATATCGACAATTACAACACCGCCGACGGTCAATCCCGCAACCGCTCCATTCAGGCCAAGCTGACGTATTGGTTCAATTTGTAGGAAAATACCGTTGGTTATTTGCCTTGATTATCTCTCTTAGACTTGATAAATTTGTATAAAAGTCGTTATGGCCAAAGATTTTTACCACGAAAATGTACGCTTAGCACTTGAAAAAGATGGTTAGTCTATTACACATGACCCCTATCCTGTCAAAATAGAAGACATAGGATATGAAATTGATTTCGGCGCAGAATTGCTGATTGCCGCTGAAAAAGATACATTGAGGATCGCTGTTGAGGTCAAAAGTTTTATTGGTCCTTCTACGATCAATGAATTTCATAAAGCAGTTGGGCAATTTAATGATTATCATGTAGCATTAGAAATCCAAGATCCTGAAAGAGTTCTGTTTTTGGCCATTCCTGAAGATATTTGGTGGCGTTTTTTTCAAAAACGGGTCATTCAACTGTCCTTAGAACGAATTGGAGCAAAAATTTTAGTGTATAATCCCACTTCAAACACGGTTGTACAATGGATAAAATAACTCATTACCAAAATGTTATTCTCCGTTTTCTTAAACATTATAATGAGCAAACGGTTGGCAGCAGCCCACAAGAGTCAGTAACGCGCCGTATTATTGCCGATAGAGAAAATAACAGTTTCCAGTTACTGTCAGTAGGGTGGCGCGGCAACCATTTTATCTTTGGCCCCATCTTTCATTTTGACATTATTGACGGGAAAATTTGGATACAATGCAACAACACTGAGCGCGAAGTGGTAGATGAACTGATGGCAAACGGTGTGGAAAAATCTGATATTGTTTTAGGGTTTGTTCCGCCTCATGCCCGTCATTTTTCAGGTTTTGCAGTTGCATAGTTATTGCATTTTTGCTTCCGATTGCCTAAGCTTTGCTTCATAAAAGATCAGACAGGAACAACTTCAATAGGTCATTTACTCCGATCTCCGA
The DNA here is from genome assembly GCA_046329125.1 of Spirosomataceae bacterium. Classification (GTDB taxonomy): domain Bacteria; phylum Bacteroidota; class Bacteroidia; order Cytophagales; family Spirosomataceae; genus Runella. The sequence goes on from JAXLVD010000018.1 coordinate 110,742, forward strand.
TTTCTTTTTGGTCTATATTGATAACTACAACACCGCCGACGGTCAATCCCGCAACCGCTCCATTCAGGCCAAGCTGACGTATTGGTTTAATTTGTAGGAATATTTTTAAAAACGAGTACAATCAGATAAATTATTTGACAATCAAGCTTGTCAAACTGACTGTTAGAAGATGAAAAAGGGCCTTCTTTTATCGCTCTTACTTATAGCAATGATGGAGTTTAAAGCGTTTTCTCAGGGACTGGCGACGCTGAATGACCCCATCATATCGGCAGCTGCCTCAACCAATATCCATTATCCCGTAGGTGCCATCAGAAACAGTGTTTACGGTCGGTTCTATGCTTCTTTTGACATTGATTCTTTAGGGTATATCCGGAATATAAAAGTCATTTATCCGATTGTGAATAAAAGGATAACGAGGCTTTTGGGCTTTGAACACGAAATCAAAGCAGGACTATCTAAGACGCCGCGTTTGAGAAACAGGAACCAAGGCAAATACATTTTACCGATTGCCTTTGCTTATACCAACGTTCAGTACAATATCAACCACTATCCTACTAATATGCTCCCTGAAGAATATTACTCAAACGAATACCAAGTTTTAAACGAAGTTCAAATCACGGCCCGCAGTGACCAATATCGCTCTATTCGTCAATATTCAAACATTCCTCCGCCCGGTCGACAAATCGTTGATTTTTAAAAACTCCCGAATATTCTTACAAAGAGATGTTTTGCGCAAGCTCACTAACGTATTACGGATAAAAGTTAATCATTCATGCTTCTCCCCTACATCGAACAACTTCCCGAAGGCTATTCTGAAGGGCTCTATAAAGGAGTAAAATACGGCATCACCAAAACCACATTCAATCAAGGAAGGTCCTATAAAATCTACGGAGATGAATTGGGAGGGAATGACTTTGTCAGCCTGAACTACTACCTCACGGCTCAAAACGAATTATTGAAACCCTGCGAAATGCCGGAAGAAAAAGTCATTGATTTTTTAAAAAATGTAGAATTACTATAATACACACAGGCACTGTTGCCTACCTGTGTGTACTACCGGTTCATCTAACTTTCTTCTTTAATCAAGGTCTTTAATTGATCCGCCAGTTCGGGCGTAACATTCACGCCATGAACACTTTGAGCGTGCTCGGCAGCCAAGGTTAAGACGTCTTCTTCGGTAGTAGCTTTGATTACCCCTTCGCAATCAAAGCCTGCATCGCGGCAATGGAGTGTTTTCATGAGTTTTGTTGGTTTATAGGATTTAATACGTAAATACACGGTCACTTTCGGCAGCCAATTTGACCAATACTGTCGGTAGGGCAAATTCGGCAGGTTTATCTTTTAAATCGGCCTCGGTTACCCCTCTTGCTTTGGAAGAGTTACCTGACAAATAAAACCGCCCGTTTCCCGCTACTATGTCCTCATAATGCTCACGGAGTTTGCCTGTCCCTAAACCCGTCAGTGTATTGAGGATAGGGTCTTGTAAGAGTTTGACGGCATCTCCTGCTAAAAAAAGATTTACTGTGTGTCCTTCGGCCAGAGCCGTTTTAGCTACTAAAAAAGCCAAGGCCGCCACCGTAGAATCTGTTTGGGTAACATGAATGAGGAATTTCATTTTAGGAGGAGTTTGTGAATAAAGGGTTGTATTGGCAAAGAATAAAACAATAAATGCAAAAAATAGCTTTTTCATACGGTCTGCTTTATAGTCTGAGCAAAAGTAAACCACACTACCGCCGGAAAACGGTATCAAAAGATACATAAGCCAAAATATTTATTTCAGTTGAATATAGCCTCTAAACAGTTTGAGCTTACCTTCCTGCTCAAATCCTTTTAAAATGCGGGAAACCACAACGCGGGTAGTGCCCAGTTCATAGGCGAGTTGCTGGTGAGAGATAGTTATTTTTTTAGTGACTTCTTTTGTGGCCCGGCTGATCAAATAAGTTATCAATCGTTTATCAATAGGATCGAAAGCCACACTTTCAAAGGAACCGAGCAACTCGTCATAACGACTCCGAAAGGTTTGAATGAGGTAGCTGTTCCATGAGGGGTATTTGAGTTGCCATTCGTTCACGAGGCGGGTCGGAAAAACAAATAACTCGGAGGGTTCAGTGGCCACACCGTAAGAAGTACTGGTATTACTGAAATAAGCCGCCGAAAGCGACATCATGCAGGTTTGTCCTTCCCGAACGTAATAGAGTAAAATCTCTCGGTCTTCTTTTTGTTGAAAGACTCGAATCTCCCCCTTTAGGACAATCGGTAAATAGTCCAAATATTGTCCTTCACGAATAAGTGTGTCATCTTTATTGACAGTGATAAATTTTCCGTGCGTAATCATTTCCTGCCGAAGTGCAGGCTCCACAAAAGCAGCGGGAAGTTTGGCGGAAATTTCACTTTTATCTATCATAGCGTTCCTGTTGAAGGAATGAGTATCAGGCACTAAGGTACTGAAAATAATTCTTATCAAGAATGGCCTAAAACCATAAAATTAGGCTTGCAGGCGGTGTTGAGCAAACAATCCCGATAAAGACGCTGTTATTCGGCTAATCTGACGTAATTTTGCAAATTACTTTGGTATTGTGCAGTTAGTTTAAAGTATTGCGTACAGTTTTTTGTTCCAATCCACCCACTACTCAATACCCGTTACTTAATATTAATTTTTGAATGAAAAACATTCGCAATTTTTGCATTATTGCTCATATTGATCACGGCAAAAGTACCTTGGCCGACCGCTTGTTGGAGTTTACCAAAACAGTTTCTGACCGTCAAATGCAGGCGCAATTGCTTGATGACATGGATTTGGAGCGTGAACGCGGCATAACCATCAAGAGCCACGCCATCCAAATGGATTATTTGTACAAAGGCGAAAAATACACACTTAATCTCATTGATACTCCCGGCCACGTGGATTTCAGCTACGAAGTTTCCCGTTCTATCGCTGCCTGCGAAGGGGCGCTGCTGCTCGTAGATGCGTCACAAGGGGTGGAAGCCCAAACCATTTCCAATTTGTACTTGGCCATGAATCAGGGGTTGGTCATTATCCCCGTTTTGAATAAAATTGACCTGCCCGGCGCCATGCCGGAAGAGGTCAAAGACGAAATGGAAGACCTCCTTGCCTGCGACCGCGACGACATTATTCCCGCTTCGGGCAAAGCCGGTATCGGGATCGAAGACATATTAAACGCCATTGTCGAGCGCATCCCGGCGCCCAAAGGAAATCCCGATTCAGAACTTCAAGCGTTGATCTTTGACTCTGTCTTTAACTCTTATCGTGGGATTGAAGTAATTTTCCGAGTACAAAACGGCAGTATCCGCAAAGGCGATAAAGTAAAATTTGTGGCCACGGGCAAAGAATATAACGCCGACGAAATCGGCACCCTCCGTTTGGAAAAAGAACCCAAAGACGTGGTTGAGTGCGGCGACGTAGGGTATCTCATCTCAGGGATAAAAGTAGCCCGTGAAGTCAAAGTGGGTGATACCATTACTCACGTAGAAAAACCTTCTAAAGAACCCATCAAAGGATTTGAGGAAGTAAAGCCGATGGTTTTTGCGGGGCTTTACCCTGTCGAAACCAGTGAGTTTGAAGAAATGCGGGAGGCGATGGAGAAACTCCAGCTCAACGACGCCTCTTTGGTTTGGGAGCCCGAAACTTCGGCAGCGTTGGGATTTGGATTCCGCTGCGGCTTCCTGGGTATGTTGCACATGGAAATTGTGCAGGAGCGACTCGAACGGGAATTTGATATGACTGTGATCACGACGGTTCCTTCCGTAAAATTCAAAGTCGTTACCACCAAAGGAATAGAATTGGAAGTAAGTGCTCCTTCCGACATGCCCGAACCCAATTATATTTCGTGGATTGAAGAACCTTTTATCAAAGCCCAGATCATTACGAAGTCAGAATACATCGGACCTATTTTGAAGTTGTGTATGGATAAACGAGGTGTTTTGAAAAACCAACATTATCTCACTGCCGAACGTGTAGAATTAGTATTCGAAATGCCGTTGGCCGAAGTGGTATTTGACTTTTTCGATAAACTGAAAACGATCTCGCGCGGTTACGCATCGCTTGACTACGAATTATTGGATTACCGTGAGTCGGATATGATCAAATTGGATGTCATGCTTAACGGCGACGGCGTAGATGCGCTTTCGGCCATTGTTCACCGTACCAAGGCCTATGAATGGGGCAAAAAACTCTGCGAGAAATTGCGGGAATTAATCCCGCGTCAAATGTTTGAGATTGCCATTCAGGCAGCTATCGGCCAGAAGATCATTGCGCGTGAAACCGTCAAAGCCATGCGCAAGGACGTATTGGCCAAATGTTACGGAGGGGATATTTCGCGGAAACGTAAACTGTTGGAAAAACAGAAAAAAGGAAAGAAACGCATGCGCCAGGTCGGCAGCGTAGAGATTCCGCAAGAAGCGTTTATGGCGGTATTAAAGATCAACTAATTTATAAGAATTATGGGATTGCCTGAACATAATCATCAATTCTATACCATCCCTGAGTACCTCGCATTGGAACGACAAACAGGGATCAAGTTCGAGTATGAAGACGGAGAGGTATTTGCTTTGGCAGGAGGAACTGCCGCGCACAGCCGAATAAGTACGAATGTAACGGGAGAATTACGACAGGTTTTAAAGAGAACACTTTGTAATGAATACAATAGCGACCTGAAAATCGCTATTAACGAAGAAAAATATCGGTATGCTGATGCTTCAGTGATTTGCGGCCCGGTAGAATACTACGATGAGAATCCCGAAGCAGCCAAAAATCCTACCTTGATTGTAGAAGTCCTTTCAGAAAGTTCGGAATCATACGACCGTGGCGAAAAATTTAAAAAATACCGTCAGATTGTAACTTTCCGTGAATATATACTCATAGAGCAACGATTTCCGTTGGTAGAAGTATTTTTTAAAATAGACGAAAAAACCTGGCAATACCGGGTGTATGAACAATTAGACCAAACGGTTCAGTTGAATTCCATTGAAGCTGAAATTTTGATGGAAGAAATTTACAGCGGTGTAACGTTCGATGAAGAATTACGAAACTAATTCAATAAGAAAATAATGATTTTTGAGCGTTTCTACTAATTTTGACGCCCGAAACGTAACGGAACTATTCCCTATTCATTCTCACTCATATGGCAGAAGTAATCCGAATGCCCAAGATGTCTGACACGATGGCCGAAGGGGTCATTGCAGCTTGGCACAAAAAAGTAGGAGATGTAATCAAATCAGGCGATATTATTGCCGAAGTAGAAACCGATAAAGCGACTATGGATTTGGAGTCGTACCAAGAAGGTACGCTCTTATACATTGGAGTAGAAAAAGGTGCCGCAGTACCTGTAGATGGCATTATGGCCATTGTCGGTGCTCCGGGCGAAGATTATAAATCGCTCCTTGACAGCGGCAGTGCTGCTCCGGCGGCCCCCGCGCCTGCTCCAAGTGAGCCTCCTGCCTCCCCCGCTCCGCAACCCGCCGCCCCGGTACCGGCGGCCGCCCCGGCGGCTCCCGCAGCCAACGTGAACGCGACCGTCGTTCGGATGCCTAAAATGAGCGATACCATGACCGAAGGCGTGTTGGTATCCTGGTTGAAAAAGGTAGGAGACAAAGTTAAATCAGGAGATATCATTGCCGAAGTCGAAACCGATAAGGCTACGATGGAGCTTGAAAATTACGAAGACGGTACCCTACTCTATTTAGGAGCAAAAGAAGGGGAAGCCGTACCTGTTGATGGCATCATTGCCATTGTAGGAGAAGAAGGCGCCGACTACCAAGCCTTATTAGCCCCCCAACCCCCAATGGGGGCTTCGGTTGTAAGTCCTCAGCCTACCGAAAATAATACTTCCTTTGATAATTCCGTTCCCCCATTGGGGGCAGAGGGGGCTTCCCGTATTAAAGCCTCTCCTTTGGCCAAGGCCTTGGCAAAAGATAAAAATGTTGATTTGACTAAAATTACCGGTACCGGCGAAGGCGGACGCATCGTCAAAAAAGACATTGATGCAGCTCAGGCTTCTCCGGCGGCGGCTCCGCAACCGACAGCACAACCTGCTGCACAGGAGTCAAAAGCAGAAAAACCTGCGTCAACCCCGGCGGCAGCGGCACCGGCAGGCGAATACGAAGATATGCCTGTTTCGCAGATGCGCAAAACGATTGCCCGCCGTTTGAGCGAAAGTCTGTTTACCGCTCCGCATTTCTACTTGACCATGGAAATTACCATGGACAAAGCCATGGATTTGCGCGGTAAGATCAATGAGGTCAGCCCCGTGAAAATATCTTTCAATGACATGGTGATCAAAGCCGCCGCATTGGCACTGAAACAACACCCGGCTGTCAACTCCGCTTGGTTGGGCGATAAAATCCGTCGTTATAACTACGTAAACATCGGGGTAGCCGTTGCCGTAGAGGAAGGATTGCTGGTACCCGTCGTACGCGATGCCGACAAAAAGGTACTTTCCCTCATTGCCGGTGAAGTAAAAGAATACGCTGCCAAAGCCAAAGACAAAAAACTGCAACCTAAAGATTGGGAAGGAAATACGTTCTCTATCTCTAACTTAGGCATGTTCGGTATCGACGAATTTACGGCGATCATCAACCCGCCCGATTCGTGTATCATGGCCGTGGGAGGCATTAAGAAAGTAGCCGCTTTCAAAGAAGACGGTACTATCTACCCGACCAATATCATGAAGGTAACGCTTTCCTGTGACCACCGCGTTGTGGATGGAGCAACAGGCTCGGCCTTCCTGCAAACCTTCAAAAAGTTGCTGGAAAATCCGCTCGGAATGTTAGTCTGATATAAACTTACTTCTAATCCCTCTCCTATACCGATTTTAGGAGAGGGATTTTTTATGGCTGTTCCTTTGTTCCTTATCCAATCAGAACATTTTCAACAAAATTATGCAAGCAATTCACGCCACTACTGTAGTGGGCATCATTCATAACGGAGAAGTAGTGGTAGGAGCCGACGGTCAAGCGACCATGGGAAATACCGTAGCCAAAAGCAATGTCCGAAAAGTGCGCAGTTTAGCCGGCGGAAAAGTCATTGCCGGCTTTGCCGGTTCTACGGCCGATGCCTTTACCCTGATGGAACGCTTTGAAGAAAAACTGAACGCCTACGGAGGCAACCTCAAACGAGCCGCCATTGAGTTGGCCAAAGATTGGCGTACTGACCGTTTTTTACGTCGTCTCGAAGCCATGATGATTGTAGCCGGAAAAGGTGAAATGCTCGTTATCTCAGGCACCGGGGATGTGCTGGAACCTGACAATCAAGTAGCCGCCATCGGCTCCGGTTCTATGTATGCACAAGCCGCGGCATTGGCGCTCAAAAAACACGCCCCCCAACTTACCGCCGAAGAAATGGTACGCGAAAGTCTCCATATTGCGGCAGATATCTGCATCTATACCAATCACAATTTGGTAGTAGAAAAAGTAAAAGAATAAAATAAACCTTTATCAATGAAATACCTTATTGTTGGCTTGGGGAATATCGGGCCGGAATACGCCTTTACCCGCCATAACGTCGGTTTTATGGTACTGGATCGGTTGGCCGCTCAGTACGGTTTTAAATTCACCATGCAAAAACTCGCCTATACAGCCGAGTTTAAGTACAAAGGCCGCCAAATCTATTTTATCAAACCGACCACCTACATGAACCTGAGCGGCAAAGCACTCCGCTATTACATGGATGCCTACAAAGTACCGGTCGAAAACGTATTGGTTATTACGGATGAGATCCAACTCCCGCAGGGCAGCCTCCGAATCAAACCGAAAGGGTCTAACGGCGGCCATAATGGATTAAGAAATATTGAAGAGTTATTGGGCACGCAGGAATACGCCCGTTTGCGCTTTGGAGTCGGCAGTGATTTCCCGCGCGGTCAGCAGGTTAAGTATGTTTTAAGCAATTTTCCGGACGATAGTTTCGAAGAATTACTCATTGATTTGGACCGCGCCGGCGATGCCATACTCAGTTTTTGTACTTTAGGCATAAATCAAGCGATGAATAATTTCAATCAATGATTGTACTTTTTAAAGAATTTTATTTTTTTATTAAAAAAAATTTTATTCAGATAGTATTATTTTAATCAAAAGATAATTTCGCATTTCAAGAATTCTATTGGATTATTCATGCAAATTCAATCCCGTTTTAGAACTTTAAACAAAACAATATTCCGAATTTGCAGAACTCGAAATTTGGATATATAAAATTTATCCCGACCTTTGTACCGTTCAATAAGCAAAAGCAAATTGAACTTTATAATGAAATCTAAGGTTTACCTAATTATATTTGCCATTGCATTCGGATTTACAGCAATAAACACCGAAGCAAAAACGTCGGAAAACAGTAAATCCGGCAATAATAACAAGACAGTTGCCCGAGTAAATGCACTGCAAAAGGATTTTGAGTTGTACATCAACGAACAATACACCCCTTTTACAGAGCAGGATGAATGGAAAGTTTTTGTAGAAGTAGTGACTTATTACAACAATGATCCGTCTAAGTTTTTGAATGTAAATGCTGAAAAGCAAAAGCAATTCAAAGGAGCTGTCAGTTTACTGAGTCATGCCCTGAGTACCGGCAACGATGCAAATGCAAAAGCTTGGCTCAGTCATTTAAAGAAGACATCACATAATATCCATTTTCTTTGGAACCTCGACTGGAACGGTCTGACACCCATAGAAGAAGTCGAAAATCCGGGGGAACCAATCCCTTTATTGAATGGTTTTTAAAAGAAATGGAAAGATAAAGAAAATTAGTTTTTTCATGTAGAAAAGGTTAAGGGTTTAGGAATAGTCAGTATAAAGCCCCGCTCACGATAGCGGGGCTTTATCTTTTTATAACCTCGCCGACTCTGCCATCAGGCAACTACTTTCTGAATTACCTTCCCTGAAACATCCGTCAAACGGAAATTTCTTCCCTGAAACTCATACGTAAACTCTTCGTGGTTAAAACCCAATTGGTGCAGAATCGTGGCCTGTAAATCATGAATATGCGTTCGGTCTTTGATGCCGAAATACCCCAATTCATCGCTTTCGCCCATACTGAATCCTCGCCGAACGCCGCCTCCGGCCATCCAACAGGTAAAAGCATCAGTATGATGGTCGCGCCCTTTGAAAGGCATTTTCTTGCCGTTGCGGTTTTCCTGCATCGGTGTTCGACCGAATTCCGTTCCCCATACTACTAAAGTTTCTTCCAACATTCCTCGTTGTTTTAAATCCAACAAAAGAGCCGTCATGGATTTATCAATCTGCTTGACTTTATCACGAAGGCCGAATTCGAGCGACGTTCCTTTACCGTCACCGTGGGTATCCCACCCCCAGTCATACAATTGCACAAACCGAACCCCTTTTTCGACTAACTTTCTGGCTAAAAGACAGTTGTTGGCAAAAGAGGCTTTTCCCGGCTCAGTACCGTACAGTTGATGAATGTATTCCGGCTCTTTGCTGATGTCCATTACTTCAGGAACCGACACCTGCATTTTGAACGCCATCTCGTATTGAGCAATGCGGGCCAAGGTTTCGGGGTCTTTAAATTCTTCGTATTGCTGACGATTGACTTCCGAAAGAGCATCTATGGCTTTTTTTCTCAAATTGCGATCTAAGCCGCCCGGGTCGCTCAGAAAAAGCACCGGGTCGCCTTCTGAACGACATTGCACGCCCTGATACACCGAAGGCAGAAAACCGCTTCCCCACACTGACTTGCCCGCATCCGGTGCTTTTCCTCCTGAAGTAAGTACAACAAATCCGGGAAGATTCGCATTTTCAGAGCCTAAACCATACGTTACCCACGAGCCCATCGAAGGACGACCCAAACGTGCACTGCCCGTATGCATGAACAACTGCGCCGGAGCATGATTGAACTGGTCGGTATACATGGCCTTCAAAAACGAGATTTCGTCGGCAACCGAAGGTAAATAACTGAAATAATCAGACAACCAAGCGCCTGATTGACCATGCTGTTTGAATTTCCCTACCGAACCCAGCATATCCGGTACGCCGCGAATAAAGGCAAATTTTTTTCCTTCCAAAAACGAGGGCGGGCAGGGCTTTCCGTCCAATTTTGACAGTTCGGGTTTATAATCCCACAATTCCAATTGCGACGGAGAGCCGCACATGTGCATAAATATCACCGACTTCGCTTTAGCGGCGAATTGCGTGATTTTGGGGTCCAACGGATTGGCAATGATAGGCCCGGTTGCTTTTTTCTCCGTTCCGCACCCTCCGAACATCGCCCCCAACGCCATCATCCCCAGGCCGGAGGTGCATTGTTTCAAAAAATGCCGCCGCGTTTCCAATAAAGCCGATTCGAGCCGAAGTTCATCTTGGAGTTTCATATTATTCCTTCGTTATAAATTCATCCATGTTCAGCATAATATTAGCTACCACTGCCAACGCCGCCGTTTCGGGTGCGGAGTTGCACATCCAAGCCTCTCGTTTTTTGGGGTCTTTTTTGAAACGGACCAGCGCTTCCCGGTAGAGTTTTTCAAAAATGCGTTGTTTGGGTTGAGGAATGTCATGCCCCGTGATCCACCAATAGCCCTTTTTGATTTGCTCTCCTACGGTTTTACCCCCTTCAAATTCCATACGTTGCGCAAAGCGTTGCGCCATTTCCACAAAAGCCGTGTCGTTGAGCGTTACCAATGCCTGCAAAGGCGTGTTGGTTCGGATTCTTCTGGCCAAACACACATCGCGCGTAGAGCCGTCAAAGGTAAGCATACTCGGATACGGACTCGAACGTCGAATGTAGGTATAAACCGCACGGCGATACGCATCTTCGCCCGAGCTCAACTGCCACTTGGCATCGCTGTACACGGCCTGCCAAACCCCCTGCGGTTGGTACGGCATGACGGGTTTTCCGTACATTTTTCGACTCAATAAGTTACTTACCACCAAGGTTTGATCGCGCACTTGCTCTCCCGTCAAACGCACCCGAGGGCCGCGCGCCAGGTAACGATTGGAAGGGTCTTTGGCCAACAATTCGTCGGTAGCGTGGGAGTCCTGACGATACGTCGCTGAAAGCACAATTTCTTTCAATAACGGTTTCAGTTGCCATTTCCAATCGTGCATGAAACGATACGACAGAAAATCCAACAACTCTTGGTGCGTGGGGGCAAAGCCCTGTGAACCCATGTCTTCGAGAGTTTCGACCAAACCGGTACCAAACAGTAGTTCCCATATCCGATTGACCATGGTTCGGGCCGTGAGCGGGTTGTCTTTAGATGCAATCCACTGCGCCAGTCCGAGGCGATTGCGCGGGGCGTTTTTGGGAAAAGGATGCAGTGAACGCGGCACGTCTGCCTCCACGGCTTTGGTGGGGGAGAACATACTTCCTCGCTCAAAAATGCGCGTAGTTCGCTTCAAATCAGCGGGATTTTCCAACAAAATAGGCACATTGTCGGTCTTGGCCAACAGCAAATCGTTATAGGTACGAAGTTGCTTTTCATACTCCGGTTTTCCTTTTCCGGGCAGGTCTTCTTCCAAAAACATCACCCAATTCATCAGGCAAACGTCTTGCGTTTCGGATTTGAGGGTTGGGTTTCTGAAAATGAAATGCAGGTCTTTTCGAGTCTTGAATTTGGGTAAATCTACCCATTTGAGCAAAGTGAGTCCATTCCAAAAATTACGACCTTTTGCTGTATCCAGTTTCACTACGGCAAGCGTCGGGCCGTTGAGGCTATCGGTTTTGATTTCGATACTTCCCCCTTTTTGGGCCGTGGCATACGAAATCAGCATTTTTTGTTTACCAACCACGGGCGCACTTTTTAAGCGGCAAGTGCCGCCATTTTGCATTCCCATGTACGAGCTGGGTTCGGAAGTACCTTTCTGAAAATTGTCGAAATTATGGGCGTAAATCCTTGGCTCAACCGTTCTCAAAAATTGAACAACTCCCCTTGATTTCTTTTCAGAAACGTTGGTTTTCAACCATTCAGCCAATTCGTCGAGCTTCTTTTGGTCGTTTTCGTCAAAAAACCGCAAATGTGCCGATTCATCCATCACATCCTCGTCGCGGGTATTGTTGAAAAACGCCATGTATTTGTAAAACTCCTCCTGCCGAAACGGGTCATACGGATGACTGTGGCATTGGGTACAGGCAAATGTAGTGCTGTTGAAAGCCACCCAATTGGTACTGACCCGGTCTAATACGGCAGAGGTGCGAAACTCTTCATCGTCCGTACCGCCTTCGTCGTTATTCATCGTATTGCGGTGAAAAGCCGTCGCAATCAACTGATTTTCGGAGGGAGGTTCTCCATTGGGGTTAGTCAATAAATCACCCGCCAATTGTTCCGTAATAAATTGGTCATAAGGCATATTGTCGTTGAAAGCCTTAATGACCCAATCGCGGTAGCGCCAAATATTTCGAGCGTCATCCTTTTCATAGCCTTTGGAATCGGCATAACGCGCCAGATCCAACCACATGGCCGCCCACCGTTCACCGAAAGCCGTGGATTGAAGCAGTGAATCTACTACGGTTTCGTAGGCTTTGGGCGAGGTATCATTCAAAAATTGTCGGTATTGCTTTTCCGTCGGGGTCAAACCCGTTAAGTCCAAACTTACCCGGCGCAATAACGTCGCTTTGTCCGTTTCTTTGGTATGTCCAAGACCTTGCTGTTTTGACTTTTCTTCGACAAAACGGTCAATATCCGTCACGGCCCATGTAGCACCCCCGGTCAGTTTTTCCCACAGAGAAGCTGATGGAACGGAGGGTTTTTCTACGGTTTTATAGGCCCAATGTTTCCCCCATACAGCCCCCTGATTGACCCAATCCGTCAGTAGTTGTACTTCTTCATCGGTCAGCGGATCTCCTTTTTTGGGCATCCTCTTTTCGGGGTCCGAGTGTCGAAGACGGGCAATAAATTCTGACCCGTCGGCCTCTCCCGGAATGATCGCCGGCTTGCCGGATTTAGTTTTACCGAAAGCTTCTTCTTCAAATAATAAACTGAACCCGCCGGCTTTTTTTACACCTCCGTGGCAGGAGAGACACTTTTTGTTCAAAATGGGTTTTACCTGCGTGTTGAAGTCCACTTTTTCGCTGAAAAAAGTGTGATAACCGTATCCTAGAATAAATAAGGAGGCGGTAGCGATGAATGCTTTATTGAGGAATGTCATGAGTTAAAAAATCTATTGCGCCCATCGCTGTTAACAATTTCTTTTAACCGCAATAGACGCAATGGGATTTCGCGATGGACGCCGTTGTACTTTATACAAAACGCAGAAAGCCAACGATTTTACTTATTTTTATACATTCACCAACATTCCCAATTGGCGTTCTTCTTTCCAACGGCCGCGGGTAAAATCAGGGAACTTGACCGGAGCATTGCCCCCCTGAATAGAAAGTGCCGAAAGTGGAGTGACCGACGACCATGAAGCCGCATCATACACATCCATATCCAAGGCTGTACCGCGATTGAAGCAATCAATCAGGCGATAGATCAAGACAAAATCCATTCCGCCGTGACCGCCGTTGCGCTCAATTTCCTCCTTCATTTTATTCCAAATCGGGTGTTTGTATTGCTCTCTCAGGGCTTTGTAGTCTTCGTCTTTCAGGAAGCCGTGCCCCTGTCCTTTTTTGGAAAAATGACTCGGATACCCCATGTGGAACGCTTTCGTACCCGCCAGCATATTGATACGACTGTAAGGGCGAGCCGTGACTACATCATGCTGCACCAAAATGGTACGGCCTAAGTGCGTCTTAATGAGCGTATTATTCATATCGCCATGCTTGAAACCTTTACGATTATGAAACTCATTGGTCGGGTCGGTCATCGTAGCCGAATCTTCGCTTAAACTTGCCTCCAAACTGCTCATCGAAACCAAATGATTGAAGCGGTCGCCGCGGTCAATGTTCATGTATTGCGATACCGGGCCAAGACCGTGCATCGGATACAGGTTTCCGTCGCGGGTCAGGTTATGGCGAATCCGCCACATATTGTAGTATTCTGTTTTGGAAAACAGCAACTCGCGCAGGTCATGAATATAACCGCACTCGGCGTAAGTAAGGGTACCGAAAACCCCTTGGTGCGCCATATTGAGGAGCCAAAGTTCTTCATCGCCGTAGCAAACGTTTTCGAGCATCATGCAGTTGCGCTGTGTTTGTTCGGCGGTATTCACCAACTTCCAGCAATCTTCAAGTGTGTACGCCGCGGGCACTTCGGTAGCAACGTGTTTGCCCTGCTGCATCGCATAGACACACATCGGCACGTGATCTTCCCAAGGGGTGGCAATGATCACCAAATCAATATCATCCCGACGACACATTTCTTTCCACGCATCCACTTTGGTATGGTAATAGGCCACGTCCGTTACCCCTTTTGACTCCAACCAATCTTTGGTTCGTTTGGTATAACGTTCCTGAATGTCACACACGGCCACAATTTTAGCTTTTGCACCGCAGGCGTGTACTAACTTCACGTGCCCGGAACCCCGATTTCCAACCCCGATAAAAGCGACGCGTACTTGGGCAATGGGAGCACTTTTAAGCCCAATGACTGATTTGCCGACGGCTTTGGGGACTTCGTTGGAACGGGCAATCTGTGCTTCAACGGAATTGTTATTGGCTTTGGAAACAAACGGAAGTCCCAAAGCGGAACCTATAGCGGCCGTAGCTTTCAAAAAAGAACGGCGCTCTAAAAAATTTTTCATGCAACGGGGAGGGGTTTGAAGGTTAATTAAAAATGTCGATTTGAAACGGTTCAATTCATTCCGGTATCCATCTTTCAAAACAGGCAACCAAATTAATAAATTAATTTAAGAAATAAAAAGGGGACCCCGCCTCTAAATTGTCCTTTATTTGTTACCCTGCCGTTTAAGAGTATTTTATTAACAAAGGTGTCTTTAAATAAGACTTTCACCATACAGCTTTTTTGAAAACAAATGAACACTTCTCTCACTTCACGCGTCCCGCTGATTGACGGGCTTCGGGGCTTTGCCCTACTCGGTATTATCTTAGCGCACTACGGTGGCTGGCACAGCGGTTGGTCGTTGCCGCAGGAAGTTTATACTCCTTATCAATCGGACACCCCCAGTCAGATCATCCAAGTTTTTGACGGCATCTTTGTCACCGGCAAATTTTTTGCCTTTTTCTCGTTTTTGTTCGGGGTCAGCTTTGGGTTGATGCTGCTGCGCACTGCCGAAAACAAAGGAGCCTTTTTGCTTCGTTTCGCCTGGCGATTGATTATCTTAGGAGGAATCGGGTTTGTACATCATGTGCATTGGCGCGGCGATATTCTGAGCATTTATGCAGTAGCCGGATTCGGGCTGCTGCTGTTTGCCAATGTTCCCGACCGTGTGCTGCTGATGGTCGGTATTCTGTTGGTACTGAACATCCCTGCCCGCCTTCAGGATGCGTACATGGCACTCAATAAAATAGATACCGGAGCCCTGTGGGGACAAATTTTTGATGAACCCGGCAATAAGCGCTATTTACAACTCATTCGTGACGGGGATTATCTGCCATTTGTTCTTGACAATTTGGCCGCATTCTCTAAAAAAATGCAGTTTCAGGTATTGAGCGGACGCATTTATATCACCTTTGGTTTCTTTTTGTTGGGCTTTTGGTTTGCCCGCAAACGCCTGTTGCAAAATTTTGCCAACGAGCGGCTCTTTTTCAGAAAAACCCTGATTTACAGCTTGGTCATTGTGTTGGTATTAGTCGCTACTGCTATCATCATACAGGTAAGCGGAGTGTTTAACAATCAGAAGCAACCGCCGCTGTGGCTCAATGCGCTGTTTTCGACGCTTTTTGATTTGTTGAATGCCGCCACCGTGCTGTTTTACGTAGCCGGAATTTCCTTTTTATTGGCAAAGAAAAGTTGGCATAAAGTGCTTTCCTCCTTGGCTGTGATCGGCAAAATGGCTTTGACGAGTTATCTGACCCAAACGCTGTTGGGGTGGTTTATCTTTTTCGGATTCGGTTTTGACTTATTGGGGCGTGTCTCCCCCGCCGTGGGTTACCTTATCGGCATCGGGGTGTTTTTCCTGCAAATTGTTTTCAGCAACTATTGGCTTAATCATTTTTACTATGGCCCCGTAGAATGGGCTTGGCGGTCGCTTACTTTCCTGAAAGTTCAGCCATTTGTAAAAAAAGAAGTCATCAAAACCCAACCTCAGTTGTAAGCAGTCAAGCAACAGTTTTTAAGTAGCTGAACCGGTATGATGCTTTTGATTATCAACCAAATAAAGTCTCCCCTCTCAGGGCGGTCCCGCTCGGGATTTCTATGATTCAAACAAGAGAATATGTATAATTTACGTCATATTTTTTGCCCTGCTTGGCTAAAGAAAAAATAAGCCTAACCAATTTGTTCTTCATAGCATTGAAGACAGTAAACTTATTTTTTCCTTCCTTGAGTTTACGCTCATAATAGGCCTTAAAATGAGTGTTGTACCTCATGGCAGACATAACACAATTTGACAAAGTAGCTTTAATCCCCTTGTGAGCTTTTTTACTGACTCTGGGCTTTGATTGTAAACTGGTACCTGAAGAGTTTTCAAAGGGTACCACCCCGGCATGGCAGGCCAGTTGTTTAGCATTATCGAACTTTTTAAACCGCTGCGGCGGCCGCTCATCGGTAATAACAATACATTTAGCAGCAGTGACAATCCCAACTCCAGGGATAGAGGTAATATTTTCAAAGAGTGATTTGAGTTTTGAGTCAGAATCAATGAGTTCTTTGATTTGCTTTTCGAGGGTTTGTAAATCGGTTTCGACTCCTTTGAGCGTATGAGCAGAGTATTTTTTCGTGTCTTTTGTGAGGGTTTTATTAGCTTCACAAGACTTCTGTTCATTCAAGGCTGTTAGACAAATTTGACGCACTTTGACCAATCTGTCACGGATGTCAAGTAGGTTGTCTAATTGGTCAACAATGGCTCTGGGGGGACATAGAGCTTGGTTTCGTCACGATTTTTGTAAGCATAACGGGCGATACGTTGGGCATCAACCACATCGCTCTTACCTCTGACATCGCCCATAGAGTACTTAATTTGACTGCCCGACTCCAGCCAAATGGATGCTTTACGACTTTGCAGATATTTTAGTAAGCGAGTGTGATATATGCCGGTATGTTCCATGCAAAAAACGGCAGATGCAATCTTGAACTTTAACTCTCGCTGTATGTTTAATACTGTTTTGGTTATGCTCTTTATGTCGTTGCCCGAAACCTGTTCCAAAATAATCTTATTGGCGCTACAAACAGCCCAATTCAAGCTCTTTTTGGAGATGTCAATACCGATAAAATACTGCGTTTCCATGATGATTGCTTTTAAGCGTTTGTGTATTTTTACATTCTGTTGTTGAGATTTTATCCTTCATAATCACCTTGGCTAATGGGTTTTACCCAGACTTCTATTTTATGTTTGGATAAAGACAGGATATAGGATTCAATCCCGTGGTGGGTTCTACCCATGCGCCACCTAAAGTGCCTGTATCCTGCTCAACAACTGAAAAGTAAACTTACCAGTTTCTTGGTTTTGTTCAATCACACAAATCTAAAGGCGGCCCGGTCGAAGCGGAAGATTTAGGGGGGCTGCTTAAAACCTCAGCCTGTTCGTTGTCTTTGCCAAAGCGTCCTTTTTCGAGACTTTTTAGTAGTATTGCATGAGATTTTGCCGCAACCGGTCTTATGGATGCAGCACGTTAATCAATACTTTATTCTTAGCATATACTCTGTGAACTTAAATCTTCGCGAAAAAGTCATCCTCGTTACGGGCGGCGCCAAAGGCATAGGCGAAGCCATTGCCCGCACCTTAGCCATTGAAGAAGCCATTCCCGTTATCATTGGGCGCAGTGCCGCCGACAATCAGTTGGTTGTGGAGAAAATCGAAGTCTTGGGCGGTATGGCCTACAGCATTGAGGCCGAACTGACCGACCCCGCCGAATGTGAAAAAGCGGTCCGTTTGACCGCAGAGCGTTTCGGAAGAATTGACGGCTTGGTGAACAACGCCGGGGTCAATGACGGCCCCGGTCGAAGCGGAAGATTTAGGGGGGGGGGCTGCTTAAAACCTCAGCCTGTTCGTTGTCTTTGCCAAAGGTCCTTTTTCGAGACTTTTTAGTAGTATTGCATGAGATTTTGCCGCAACCGGTCTTATGGATGCAGCACGTTAATCAATACTTTATTCTTAGCATATACTCTGTGAACTTAAATCTTCGCGAAAAAGTCATCCTCGTTACGGGCGGCGCCAAAGGCATAGGCGAAGCCATTGCCCGCACCTTAGCCATTGAAGAAGCCATTCCCGTTATCATTGGGCGCAGTGCCGCCGACAATCAGTTGGTTGTGGAGAAAATCGAAGTCTTGGGCGGTATGGCCTACAGCATTGAGGCCGAACTGACCGACCCCGCCGAATGTGAAAAAGCGGTCCGTTTGACCGCAGAGCGTTTCGGAAGAATTGACGGCTTGGTGAACAACGCCGGGGTCAATGACGGGGTTGGGCTCGAAAACGGCAGTTATGAGGCTTTTATGGCTTCGTTGCACAAAAATGTGGTGCATTATTATTTGTTGGCGCACCATGCCCTCCCCTATCTCATCCAAACCAAAGGGCCGATCGTAAACGTGAGTTCTAAAGTAGCCGAAACCGGGCAAGGCAACACCTCGGCCTATGCGGCGGCCAACGGTGCCCGCAACGCCCTGACCCGCGAATGGGCCGTGGAATTGCTCAAATACGGTATCCGGGTCAATGCCCTGATTGTGGCCGAATCCTGGACGCCGCTCTATGAGAAATGGATCAAAACGCTGTCTAACCCCGAAGAAACCCTCAACGACATCAACAGTCGTATTCCCCTCGGCAATCGCATGACAACTACCGACGAGATAGCCCACATGGTGACGTTCCTGCTTTCCAATAAATCAAGCCACACCACCGGGCAGTTGATTCACGTTGACGGCGGTTATGTGCATTTGGACCGATCAATTATCAAACACTGATCAAATAAAGATTTTAGGTGGATTTAAAGTGGTTTCTGAACTGATTTTCTAAAAATGAAACCGATAGCTACATTAAACCGGTACTGCCTTCAGAATTATAAAGCTATGTAAAACCGCTTAAATCCATTTAAAATCCTTTTTTAAGCCAACCCTATCCCTTCAACTATACTGATTCATTAATGAAAAAAGCCCCGTTACTCACTTCCAAATACGTTCCTACCTACGCTTTCGTAACGAGCCTGTTCCTGCTTTGGGGCATTGCCATTACGATGGGAGATTTATTAAACCGTCGTTTTCAGACCGTTTTGAATGTATCCTTAGCTGATTCCGGCTTAGTTCAGTTCTCTATTTTCGGTGCCTATTTTGTCATGGGGATTCCTGCGGGGCTATTCATGAAAAAATACGGCTACAAAAACGGAGTACTTTTAGGATTAGCCCTTTATGCTTTCGGGGCTTTCTTGTTTTACCCCGCTGCCGAGTCGCAATCCTTCGGCTTTTTCCGTTTAGCCCTGTTTATTTTAGCGTGTGGTTTAGCCACTTTAGAAACAGTAGCCCACCCTTTTTCGGCCGCTTTGGGACACGAAGATACTTCCGAGCAGCGTATTAACCTTTCCCAAACCTTCAATGGCGTAGGAGCGATTCTCGGGCCGGTGTTGGGTTCCTATATTATCTTACGCAACGTACCTACGGGTGACATTGTCCATGACTTGGCCCCGGTCAAATACCTGTATATTGCCATCGGCGTGGTAGTAGCGAGTGTGGCCGTCGCTTTTTCTTTCATCAAAGTACCGCCGCTTACTGCGGAATCATCCGAAGAGACATCGGGCACCGGTACCGGTCCCAAAAAGGGATTGTTTGAACACCGTCACTTTATTTGGGCAGCGGTTGCTCAGTTTTTCAACGTAGCAGCGCAGGGAGCTACTTGGGCCTTTTTTATCAACTACGCCGTCAAATACATGCCGGACATGACCGACGAAAAAGCGGGATATTACTTCTCATTCAGTATGGTCTTGTTATTGGCCGGGCGCGCCGTAGGTACTTTCTTAATGCGCTTTATTAAGCCCAACCTATTGTTGGCCATTTTTGCGGGAGCCAATATTGTCATGTGTTTGATCATTTGGCAAACCTGGGGCTGGGTGTCGTTCATCGCCCTGATGATGCTCAACTTTTTCATGAGTATCATGTTTCCTACCATTTTCGGTTTAGGGTTACGCAATTTGGGGGAGCATAAGCAACGGGCTTCTTCCTTCATCGTCATGGGAGTAGTAGGCGGGGCGGTTTTTCCTCCTATCATGGGAAAAGTCGCCGACATCAACGTAGCTCAATCGTACCTGACTCCTATTATTTGCTACGTCGTCATTTTGCTGTTTGGACTGATTTTCTACAAGCCGAAGAATTGATAGGTATTATTCATTTGTTTAAGCAAAAATTATTCATGTAATTTGCATAATCAATGTGCAAATTACATGAATAATGATAGAAAGATATACAAAACAAATTATCCAAAAATCGCTTAGTTTTTTTCCCGCAGTGGGCATTCTCGGACCTCGACAGGTAGGTAAAACTACATTAGCGAAGCAATTAGCCCGTGAACTGACAAAACCATCGTTATATTTTGATTTGGAGTTATTTGATGATTTTCAAACGCTTAGCCAAAATGCCGCGTGGGTCATAGATAACAACCGTGACAAAACAATCATTATAGACGAAGTACAACGGTTTTTACCCCTTTTTCCTCAACTGCGCGGACTTATTGATCGCGACCGACAAGCAGGGAGGTTTGTACTTTTAGGTTCGGCTTCGCTTCAATTTCTGCAAAAAAGTTCAGAATCTTTGGCAGGGCGCATTGCTTATCATGAACTTATGCCATTGCAAATTGAAGAAGCGCAAAGTGCTCGAATTTCAGCGCAAACTTTATGGTTCAGGGGTGGCTTCCCTGATGCTTTATTGGCACCGGATGATCGTTTTTGGTATCAATGGCAACAAAACTTTATCAAAACGTATGTTGAACAGGATTTATCTGCCCTCGGTATCAATGCCCCCACTATCTTGCTTACTAATTTTCTGCGAATGCTGGCTCACAATCACGGTTCATTACTCAATTATACTACGCTCGGTAACTCGCTCGGTATTTCTCATACGACTGTACAACGTTATGTCGCCATCCTTGAACAAGCCTATATTGTGAGGCGACTTGAGCCTTGGTTTGTAAACACCTCAAAAAGAATAGTAAAAAGTCCAAAACTTTATCTGATTGATAGTGGCATTTTGCACTTTTTACACGGTTTGCGCTCCCCAACAAATCTCGTCCAACATCCTATTACAGGAGCATCTTGGGAAGGATTTGTCATTGAACAAATTATCAGAAGACTCAAAAACGGCGTATCGCCGTATTTTTATCGCACTTCCAATGGGGCTGAAATGGATTTGGTCTTAGTAGAAGGGATAAAACCTATCATCGCTATTGAAATCAAACTTTCGCTTATTCCTGCCCTCAAACGCGGCTCCACGGAGTCAATACGCGATTTAGGAACCTCTCAAAACTTTGTAATAACACCTCAAGGAGGCGACTTAAGCATACGACCTGATTGGATTCATTGTAATATTGAAGAAGCCTTAGAAAGACTTGACCGCTTAGGTTTGACAGAATAAATGATTTTTAGGGTACATTCAAAATCGCTCACAATAAGCCAAGAAATCTTTATAGTGTTACTCCTTCCATCAAATGCCACGCCTCACCCTTCCTTTTCAACGCTTTACCTAAATAAAATGGATGAAGCCCGCTTCTATCCTGCATTTTTGACCCCAACGGGGCCAAAAATGAAACACCCGTTTTAAAATTATGAAAAACGGAATCACCTCTTGGGTCATCTTCTGCAGCGTTTTCTCTTTGGTGGGCATTGTGTGTCTTTGCTTCGCTTACTTTTTTTGGAATAAAACCGGAAAACTCAAAGCTACGGGCATCAAAACGACGGGTTTGGTGATTGCCCATCATAAAAAACGACAGATTACCCCTTCTACGGCAAGCGCCGTGGTGGTGCAGTATATGTATGAAAAGAATCAGCCCCGAGTCTATTATTCCACAACCTACACTACTCCCCCCCTGTTTGCCGTGGGAGAAACCATTACGATTTGGTACCAAAAAGACAAGCCCGATGAAATCCTGATGGAAGGAAAAGACGAGTGGTTGCTTACTGCGATTTTAGGCGGATTCGGTTTGGTTTTCAGTTTGATCGGGCTACCGGCTTTGCTCAAAGAGCTTTTTAGCTGAACGATTCGCTTCAAAACCGCCCAAAACGGTAACCTTTTGCTTTTAATTCCTTGATCAATTGCGGTAAGCGGTTATAGAATTTATCCGTTCGCCGCGGGTCTGTACCGGCATGAATGAGCAAAATTGCTCCTTTTAAACCTTGGGGGGCCGTTTTTTCAAATTGCATCAGGCGTTCGTACAGTTGCTCACTTGAGCGGTAGTTAGGCAAGGCAGGCCACGTATAATCGGCATTGGTACCCGTTTGAGGCGTGAAATTGACCAAGGTTAGACCCATATTTCGAGTCCAATCGTGCACGGCGGTATTGTACCATTCGTAAGGCGGCATAAAAAAAGAAGCTTGACCGGGGCGAATCCCAAAGAGTGACAAGGCCGCCAAATTAGTGGTAATATCTTGCTCAAATTGGGCTTGAGTCACCAACAACGAATCGCGTTTTTCCCAATCGCAGTAGAGCAGATGCTTATCGGAATGCATCCCCACATAATGCCCCTCGGAAATCATTCGCCGAATGGCCGGTTGAAAGTCAGGATTTCGCAAAAAATCGCCCGTCAGGAAGAAAGACGCCTTTATATTTTGTTGTTTCAAAGCATCTAACACCGCAAGGTTTCCTTCACCGAACTCGTGTCCGGTAAACGTCAGATACACTTGTTTTTGCGTTGTATCCATGCGGATAATCGCCCCTTGCGGTTCTTTCAGCGTTTTTTCAGCAATCGTATTTCCTTCTTTTTGGTAAGCCGACAAGATGTAGCTCAAGCTCGCCGTTCCGTCCATTGTGGGTTCGTTGGTCGAATAATCACCATAGTCATCATGATAAACCACCCATTTTGACTGAAAATCAGCATATTCATCAGGGCTGTAGAGAGTAATACCGATCAACTTTCCAAAAATACTGCCGTAAATCGGGCCGTCTGTCAATCCACCGTCAATGCGGTAATTGTGCAAATGCGTAAACGCCGAATGGGGGTCTGTAGGCCAATCGCCGCCATCGGGCAAGCCGCAAATCATGCTTGTTCCCCACGGGTTACAACCAAACAGCCAATCGCGCATGGCTGCTTCCAACTCTTCGTATTGCCGATCTTTGGTAAGCGAACGATACAAATGAAGTTGAGTTAGAATCCCGACGGTCAGGTTGTTGGAACACCAAATGAAAGGGACTCCATTCAGAAAAGGATTGTTTTGTCCACGCGCTTTTACTTTGTCAATGCCCAGTTTCATTAACCGCCGAAATTCTTCCTGAGAAGTATCTTTTTGTTTGGATAGCCAATAATGCCCCAAATTCACAAAGGGATACCATTGGTAATGTTTGGCTGTATCGGCTCCCATCCAGGGCGTAGTGGGCTCCATGCGGCCAAAACCAGCAGCCTCTTTGAACAACTCGTTCGGGGCAACGGGAAGTTGTGCTAACTGTGCCGCTGCCAATTCCATATCGTCGGTATAATTGTCTTCTTCGTAAAAATAGGGAGCACGCCCGGGTGCCGTCTGACAAACGCCCGGAAAACGTTTTCCATAATCGTAAGCATCGTAGGCCTTTTGCACTAATTTTTTGGAAAAATCAGGATAAAAGTTCGCCAAAAGTTGACTTCCCAGCGCAAACGCAGAGGCATATTTGCCCGCAGTAGAAGCCACGCCCGTGGTTCGATTTTTGTATTTGAAAAGCCCCTGCGGTTTTCCGGTCACCCGATAGACCGGCCGCCCTAATCCCCATTGCGGGTTATACACCACAAAATCTTTGTTGGGCAAACGCAGCCCGGAGTGATCGCGGTCGTCGGCCAATTGATTGTACATGACGTCTTTTTCCGGGTTCATTTTGACCAGCCAATCCAAACCCCATTTGGCTTCGTCCAAAATATCGGGAATGCCGTTGGGTTTAGGATGCCCTGCCGCATCATGTTTATCGCCAAAAGACGTCGGATTTTGTTGATAGGCAAACAGCATCTGATAGGTTGCATTGGCCGAGGTAGCCACGTATTGCAGATAATCTGAGGCATCGTGCCAGCCGCCGGAGGCGTCCATAAAGGTACCGTTTCGGGTAGAATCAGGTTCGTAAATGCGATACCCGTCCTGTCGGTGGCAAGAATCTTTCAAAAAGGGATTGTATCCGCTGCGCTGCTGACGCATGTAACGCAACACAAAATCGGCCGTACCGTCATAGACATCGGAGGCGATTCGAAAATTGGGCGAGCGAACACCCGCTGCCCGTATAAAATACGCCCCGGATTGTTTTAAGGCCGAGAAATGGAGACGAAACCCCGATTGAAAGGCCGCATACGGGCCATAATCTTTCCCCGATTTTCCTTTCCATACCACTCGATTTGTGAGGGCGTCGCATACTTCAAAGTCGGTAAACTTCGGTTGTTCTTTACTGACCAATACCGCTACTTTGACCGATTGCGGCAAATACCCCAATTGGTTGATACGAATCCAAGAGCTTTGGGCGAGTAAGGACTCACTGAAGAAAACGGCACAAACGAGCAAAAAGAAAACGGGCGGTTTCATGGGAAAGAGGGATATAGACTGATTTTGGCCTTCCGACGCGGGAGGCCGACATAGACTCCTGCTGCGTCGGAAGGACAGAAAAAACTGCGTTAGGCATTCTGTTCATCAATTTCCGGCAGGGTGGGGCGCTGTCCGGGCGGGTCAGACCGAAGGTCAGACCTGTGTTCCCGCAAAAAGACTAAATAGCTAAAATTACCCCACTCGGTATTAAGCACTCGCTACTAAAGATAAATGCTGATAGTTTAAACCACTTCTGTCATTCCGAGGTACGAGGAATCTATAGCGTTATCAGATTCCTCGTACCTCGGAATGACAAAAAATACGACAAACTATTTGTTCACTTGTTATTTACGAAAACCGTTCAAACTTATCCCAGTTGGGTTTTCGTTTTTCCAAGAAAGCATCACGTCCTTCCTGAGCCTCTTCGGTCATGTAGCCTAAGCGCGTGGCTTCGCCCGCAAAAAGTTGTTGACCTACCAAACCATCATCCACAAGGTTAAAAGCAAATTTCAGCATCCGAATCGCCATCGGGCTTTTTCCGAGGACTTCCTGAGCCCATTGAAAAGCCGTATCTTCCAACTCTTCATGCGGTACGACCGCATTGACCATCCCCATTTCAAAAGCTTCCTGTGCCGAATAATTACGTCCCAAAAAGAAAATTTCGCGTGCCCGTTTTTGACCGATCATGCGGGCCAAATAGGCCGAACCATACCCGGCATCGTAACTCGCTACGTCAGCATCAGTTTGTTTGAAGATCGCGTGTTCTTTGCTGGCCAACGACAGGTCACACACTACGTGCAGGCTATGCCCTCCCCCTACGGCCCAACCGGTTACTACCGCGATGACGGGCTTGGTCATAAAACGAATCTGCCGCTGTACTTCCAAAATATTCAGTCGGTCGCGGCCGTCTTCGGCACGATACCCGCCTTTTTGACGGGCCTTTTGGTCTCCGCCTGAGCAGAAGGCCCAAATTCCGTCTTTGGGAGAAGGACCCTCACCCGACAACAGGACTACCCCCACTTTCGGGTCGTGGGTAGCGTCGGCAAAGGCATCAAGCAATTCAAAGGTAGTTTTGGGTCGAAAAGCATTGCGCACTTCGGGTCGGTTGAAAGCAATGCGCGCGACTCCGTCGCATTTTTTGTACGTAATATCGGTATATTCTTTGGCCGTGATCCAGTTGGGCATAGTTGTGTTTTTTCTGCAAATATAGGGTGTTGATAATAGGGTGTATAACAAAATTTTATTCAGCATTTTACCCTCAACGCCTGAGATCTATCTATTCAGAAAAAACTCCCTGAACAGCTGCATCTCCTGTAATTCAATAGCTACGTATTTTGAAAAAATAGTATCTCCTACTTGTGAACGCAGCGCAGAAATTCCTACATCAATGAGGCGTAATCCCTGCTCCGTCAGTAAAATATTATCAAAAGTTAATCCACCAATGCCGGAAGGTCGTTTAAGGTCGCGGTGGACAAACCCCGCAAGATGGAGAGCACGCAGTTCCTCCTCAAATACATCCAGCCACAGTTCGCGTATTTCGACCTCATACGCACGGTAATCCATCGGACGCAAACGTTCCATCACCAGCATTTCAGCCTGTAGTTTATCATCATAATCCAATCGAATAAATCGCACAATTAAGTGGTTAACAGAATTGGCGAACTTCATCTTTTCGGCTTCCGAGCCAATGTCCGAGCGTGTATCGCCCGTAAACAATTTAGCAACTTCTGTATCCGAAAGCACAATGACCGTATTGTTTGCACCGGAAGAAAGGCGACGGGGGTATTTCATAAATCGTATTTAGTTTTTTTCACTGAGTACGTTTTTATTTCGCTTCAGCAACAGAAAAGGCTTGTCGAGGCAGTTGCCCGACAAGCCTTCAAAAATACAACCAAAAAGCAAATAACCTTACCCCAGGCTCAACTCCAAAATCTTTCCTACCACCTCAGGTGTGATGTCGGCATGCTCTCCGAAATTCATGCCGCGCTCTGCAAAACGCTGCACTACTTTTCCAACGGTATCGGTATTCACTGAATACGCGCTTGCTTTGGTAGGTATACCCAGAGACTCGTAAAAATCGGCCGTTTTTTGAATCGCTCCCGCTACCAATTCGTCATCGGTTCCGTTTAATTGCCACACGCGTTTGGCGTATTGAATCAATTTTTCCCGTTTGGCTTCTTTCTTAATTTCCAGTAAATGAGGCAATACTACGGCCAAAGTGCGTGCGTGGTCAATCCCGTGCAGGGCCGTCAGTTCATGGCCGATCTGATGCGTCGCCCAGTCGGTGGGGACACCCGCCGCCAACAGGCCGTTGAGGGCCAACGTAGCGGCCCACATTACGTTTGCTGCGGCATCATAATCGGTAGGATTTTCCATCATTTTGGGTCCTTCTTCGATCAATGTCATCAATACCGCTTCTGCCATCCGGTCCTGCATTTCGGCCCGCACGGGGTAGGTCATGTACTGTTCCATGACGTGGGTGAAGGCGTCGGCGATCCCGTTGGCGATTTGACGCGGAGGCAATGAAAAGGTCGTTTCGGGGTCAAGTACGGAGAACTGAGGATAAACCAGCGGATTGCCCATTCCTTTTTTCTCGTGAGTTTCTTTTCGGCTGATCACAGCGTAATAATTCATTTCCGAGCCCGTGGCAGGCAAAGTAAGCACCGCCCCCAAAGGAACAGCCGTGGTAATTTTAGCCCGGCTTGCCACAATTTGCCAAGGGTCGGGCCCCGTAAACGGAATCGCCGCCGCAATGAATTTGGTGCCGTCCAACACCGAGCCGCCACCCACAGAAAGCAGGAAATTCACTTTTTCGGCACGAGCGATTTCCACTGCTTTCATCAGCGTTTCATAGACCGGATTGGCCTCAATGCCGCCGAATTCGACAATTTCTCTGCCTGCCAAGGCCGCTTTTACCTGTTCATACACCCCGTTTTTGAAAATACTCCCTCCGCCGTAGGTCAGCATGATACGGGTATCCATCGGAACTAAGCGGGAAAGTTGGGCAATTTGTCCTTTGCCGAATACAATTTTTACCGGATTATGATATTGAAAGTTGTTCATAGGTGGTGAATGTTATGTCTTTTTTATGGGTAAAGAACTAATCCCATTCGGCTTTAGTTTCCCTATAAGACAATCCGAAAAGGTTATTTTTGCAGGTCAGTAGTGAGAAAAACAACGCTTTTTTTTGTATAATTACACCTTCAAATTACCCTTTATTACCTTACTCTCTATGAAAATTCTGGTAGTTGATGACGAAACAGACATCCGAACGCTTTTTGAACAACGTTTCCGACGGGAGATTCGGAATGGCGAATTAAATTTCAGTTTTGCTCATTCGGGAGAAGAAGCCCTGACGTACATCAACGGCCATTTTTCTGAAATTGTCCTGATTTTGTCGGATATTAATATGCCGGGAATGAGCGGCATCGAACTGCTGCGGCGCATTCGCACCATGCACCCCACTGCGCCGCCGACGGTGATGATGATCACGGCTTATAATGACGAAGAAAACTACAATCAAGCCAAAAAATACGGGGCCGATGATTTTCTGAACAAACCCATTGATTTTGTAAATTTGAAACAAAAACTCACCGAATCGTTATGACTAAAGCCAAAATGCTCGTCGTAGACGATGAAAGCGATTTGGAATTGTTGATCAAACAAAAATTTCGACGAAAAATCCGAGAAGGCTCCTACGAATTTCTCTTTGCCCCCAACGGTGCCGAAGCGATTCAGTTGCTGCAAAAAGAGCCGAATGTTGATTTGGTGTTAAGTGATATTAATATGCCTATCATGGACGGATTAACGCTGCTGAGTAGAATCAGTGAGTTGAGTCCGTTGATCAAAGTGGTCATGGTATCGGCTTACGGCGACATGGACAATATCCGTACGGCCATGAATCGCGGGGCGTTTGATTTTGTATGCAAGCCGGTCAATTTTGAAGACTTGGAAGTGACCGTGGAGAAAACCATTCAGCACGTTCAACAACTGCGCGAGACCCTGCAAGCCATCAAGGAAAATAATATCCTGCGGATGTACGTTGACGAAAACGTACTCAGTTTCATGAATCGTCGGGAATTTGAATCTTCTCTGATGGCCAATGAAGTAGTGGAAGCTACGGTGGTTTTTATGGATATTTGCGGTTTTACGGCTATCACCGAAAACGTGGATGCCGACACCGTCGTCCAACTGATCAACAAGTACTTTGACGTCATGGTCAAAGAAATTATTGCCCAAAACGGACACGTAGATAAATTTATGGGTGACGCCGTGATGGCGGTTTTCCGGGGAGAATACCATTTAGATCACGCCATTGAAGCCGCTTTGGCCGTTCGCAGCCATATTCAATCCATTGAGGCAACCCTGTTGAACCACACGACCTACATGCCGCGTGTTGCCATCGGTATCAATTCGGGAGAGATGATTTCGGGCAATATCGGCTCGGCTTCGCTGCGCCGTTTGGATTATACGGTCATCGGTGATACGGTCAACGTAGCGCAACGCTTTCAGTCCGTAGCCAAACCCAATCAGATCGTCATCGGACAAAGTGCCTATGACAAAGTAAAAGAGTCATTTAATTGTCGTCCCATCGGAGAGGTTACCCTGAAAAATAAGGCCAACCCTTTGATGATCTACGAAGTGTTGGAATAATACTCCTCGGCCGGGCAGTGCCGGCCAAGGGTGTTTTTCTCTTCTTCTTTCTCTCTCTTTTCGGTATCTTTGCTTGCAAGTGGGGGAACCTCCTCCTCTTCCGCTCGCTGTGAGGCGTATGTGCCAAACCGATGGTCGCCCGTGAGGCAGACCATGAAAACCATTCAGATTCAGGGTATGGAATTACAGGAAGCCACTCAAGTTATCAACGGACTCGACCCGCCCGGTGCCCAACAGAAATGGGCAGATTTGGGCTGCGGTTCGGGGCTGTTTACCTTTGCTTTAGCGCACCGGCTCCCGCCCGAAAGTGTGATTTTTGCCGTAGACAAAAGCCCGGTCGTTTTGGACAACTTGCCTAATCCCAATCGGGTATTTATCCAAAAAACGCAATCGGACTTTATCAATGACCCGCTTGATTTCAGAGATCTTGACGGCATCCTGATGGCCAATTCATTGCATTTTGTGAATGATAAAATCCCTTTCCTGTCCAAATTGCAACGATGTCTTAAACCTCAGGGACATCTCCTGTTGATCGAATATAATACCGACGTGCCTAATCGGTGGGTTCCCTATCCGACAAGTTATTCATCGCTCAAAAAGCTGTTGGAAAGTACCGGCTTTACCTCGGTTACTAAATTGGGAGAACGGCCGTCTCTTTACCGGAAAGGCGGTATTTATGCCCTGACGGCAACTCTCTTTAAGATCAAATGAGGCAGAGGGAAATCCATATTCGAAAATATGAATCTGCTGATCGAAACAAGGTTATTGAATTACTTCGATTAAATACTCCGACGTATTTCGCGCCCGACGAAGAAAAGGACTTGCATTATTATTTGGATAATCATTTGGAAAACTATTTTGTCCTTGAAACGGACGGCCAATTAGTGGGATGCGGCGGTTTTAACACCTCTGATAGGCCCGAAACAATACGAATTTCGTGGGACATCATTCATCCGGAATACCACGGCAAAGGGTTAGGAAAAGAATTGACGACCTTCAGAATACAACAGATCAAAACCATAAAAGGAGTCAATACGATTGTGGTCAGAACGTCACAACTCGTCTACCCTTTCTACGAAAAACAGGGTTTTCAACTACGGGAAGTAGTTCAAAACTATTGGGCAGAAGGCTTTGATTTATACCGGATGGAATGCGATATTCGTTCACTTTGATCGGTTTCTGACTAAAACACCATTGAATATGAACGCCTTGAACGACCGCCAAATCCAACAATTCATTCAGCATGGTTATGTTCGATTAAACGATGCTTTTTCGGAAGAAACCGCCGAAGCAGCACGAGCCATTTTATGGAAAGATACCGGATGTGACCCGCACGACCCGACTACGTGGAGACAACCGGTGATTCGATTGGGAGAGTATGCCCACGAGCCTTTTCGGAAAGCTGCCAATTCTCCCTTGCTTCAGGCCGCTTTCGACCAATTGGCCGGCAAAGGCGGATGGCTTCCTCGCTTTAGTCTCGGCACGTTCCCGGTTCGTTTTCCGAGCGATGCCCTCCCCAACGATACTGGATGGCACGTAGATGCCGGCTTTGCGGGCGAGAACCCCTACGATTACTTTTCCTGGCGTATCAACGTACATTCTAAAGGCCGGGCATTATTGATGCTGTTCCTGTTTTCGGACGTAGAGGAAGCGGATGCCCCTACCCGTATTCGTGTCGGTTCTCATTTGGAGGTAGCGCGGTTGTTAGCCCCCGCCGGAGAAGCCGGTGTGCCGTTTATGGAATTGGCACAGCAATCAGATGTTACGGCCTCCTGCACCGAGGTATCAGCTACCGGAAAAGCGGGTACGGTCTATCTGTGTCATCCTTTTTTGGTTCATGCAGCCCAAGCGCACCGCGGCACTCGGCCGAAATTTATGGCACAGCCTCCGCTTTTGACCGCCAAAGATTTTCAACTTTCTCGCCCGGATGCCAACTATAACCCCGTAGAAAAGGCAATAATTAAAGGAATAAACGGAGAATAAGCCATTTTTACCGAATCTTTTCCGCAAAATAAAGCTACTGCCGGTTCATCATCTGTTTCCATTCATGAGAGAGCATCCCCACGAATACATTCTTCAGCATACCTCCATTTCCACACTGACTTATTCTGAACTGATCAAGCACAGTTCAGATTTTGCAGATACCCAAACCGGAAGCTTTTTTGATATCCGGCCCATCCATATTGAAGTCAACGTCGGGCTGTTTACCCATGCTTTCTCCAAAAGCAGTTTTCCGACAGTGTCTGTATCGCAAACCGACAATGCCATTATTGTTTCCTGCCCTTGCAACGGCTCAAAAAAGAAAATGTGCGAACACCAAAACCAAGTGTTGTATAATATTATGGACCTTCCGTACCTGCGTATTTTCTTTGACCCTATGTTGCGTCGGGCTAAAATGCTGCCGGTAGCCAAAGAGTACGGTTTGGAAAAGGAGGACCATTTAGATGACTTTTTTTTCGTGGAATACTTGGATAAATCGGTAGAGATCAAGCCTAAACTAAAAAATCTGTTTCCGCTCAATAAAGCCTCCAACGATTACTTTCGAGAGCACCTGTTACCTCAGGCTCATACATTATTTCCCGAAAAAGCCGGTGATTTACCGAATACAAAAATGGCACTTGTGCTTCGGAAACATAAATACTACGACCGATTCGGCGTAGAATTGATCGAAGGTCAAGTCACAAAAGACGGAAAACTCAAAAACCCGATCACTACGGTAGACCCGTTGAATCTCATTTGGAAAACCGAAGTGCTCGAAGAAGCCAAATTCTACACGGCCGTTTCCAAATTTCAGCAGCATTTTACCACCGAAAAAACGGTATCTACCCTCGAAGCTCTCAAAATGCTGGTGAAAAATCCGCTGCATTTAGACGCCTATTACCATGATACCAATGTTTCGGACAATATCACGGCCCACTCCATTGTACCGATTCAGCTGAAGAAAGCCCCCATCGACATTACGCTGTCAGTTGACCAACGAAAGCAATTTTACGAGATCACGGGCGAATTGCTGTTGCAGGACAAAATTTACCCGTTGAAAACGCTGAATCTCAAATACGACTGTTTTATTCATTTGGGAAACACGCTGTATTTGGTAACCAACCCGAACTTACTGCGCGTCATTCAGTTTTTCAAAAAGAGCAATCCGATCTTACTGATCCACGCTTCCAAATACGAGGAATTCAAACAAACGATCCTCGCCGAACTCGAACACCAAATCACGATTCGTTATGCCTACCTCCGACCGGCGCCTCCCAAACCCGTCAACTTACAGGAACCGGCATTGACTACTGAGTTGATCCTTTATTTATCAGAACGCAATCAATACGTCATTCTGACACCGGTGGTGAAGTACGGCACCGTTGAAGTGCCCGTTTATTCCAAAAAGCAGTTGTTTGACACCGACCAAAACGGCAATGTATTTCCGATAGAGCGCGACAATGAGTTGGAAGTTCGTTTTACCTCCCTGATCGTGCAGCAGCATCCCGATTTTGAAGAACAACTCTCCGAAATGGACTTATTTTACCTTCACAAAGACCGATTTCTGGACGAAGCGTGGTTTCTAAGCGCTTTTGAGGCTTGGAAAAACGAAGGTATTACGCTATTGGGTTTCAATGAATTGACCAACAATCGCCTCAATGCCCACAAGGCACGCGTGTCTATCCGGGTCGGGAGCGGGATGGAATGGTTTGAAGCGTCGGTGGATATAAAGTACGGTCGGCAAAAAGTTTCGCTCAAACAATTGCACAAAGCCGTAAAAAACAAAAGCAAATATGTCACATTGGACGATGGGACACTGGGTATTTTACCCGATGAATGGCTCCGTAAAATTATAGCCCTGTTTCAAACGGGAGAGGTATCGGGCGAAATTTTGAGAATTCCCAAAACCAATTTTGCCGACATTGACAGCCTCTTCGAAAAAGAAGTATTGAGCGACGAAGTAAAAGCCGAAATTGCGTTTTATACGTCTATGTTTGCCTCGCTCGAAAAAATTAAAAAAGTGCCCGTTCCGAAAGCCTTGAACGGAACCCTGCGCCACTACCAAAAACAGGGGCTGAATTGGCTGAATTTCATGGCAGAGCATCACTTCGGGGCTTGTTTGGCCGATGACATGGGCTTAGGCAAAACCATTCAGATCATTGCCTTTTTGCTTTCGCAACGCAATAAACACACTCACGCTGCGCACTTGATCGTAGTTCCTACTTCGCTGATTTTCAATTGGCAGGAAGAATTGGCCAAGTTTGCCCCATCTATTCAGTTGTTTACCCATTATGGTCAAAGCCGCCTGAAGCACATGGCCCATTTTGACCGCTATGAGGTCATTCTGACTACCTACGGCACCTTGCTTTCCGATATTTATTTTCTGAAGACCTTCCCGTTCAACTGCGTTATTTTGGATGAATCACAGGCCATTAAAAACCTGGAATCGCAGCGGTATAAAGCCGCTCGGCTGTTGCAGGCTCACCACAGGATCGTACTGACGGGTACGCCGATCGAAAACAACACCTTCGATATTTACAGCCAACTGTCTTTTGCCTGCCCGGGGCTGTTGGGCAGCAAGCAATTTTTCAACGCCCTTTATTCCACACCCATTGATAAGTTTCAGGACACTAAAAAAGCGGCCGAACTCCAAAAAAAGATACAACCTTTTATTCTGAGACGCACCAAAAAACAAGTAGCGAAGGAACTTCCCGAAAAAACGGAAATGGTGATCTACTGCGAAATGGGCGAAGAGCAGCGGAAAATATATACTATCTATGAAAAAGAACTGCGGGATTTCATTGCGGGTATTTCACCCGATGAAGTCAAACGCAACGGCATCCACGTCCTGACGGGTCTGACCCAACTGCGACAGATCTGTAATTCGCCCGCCCTCTTGAAAGAAGAAGCCTTTCAGGCAGACTATTCTTCCAAATTGGAGGTGTTGATGGAACATATTGAAAACCGCTCGTCCCAACACAAGATATTGGTCTTTTCTCAATTTGTGGGGATGTTGGACCTCGTCCGAAAAGCGTTGGAAGCTAAAAACATTGCCTTTGAATACCTCACGGGCCAAACCCGCAACCGCGCGGCCCGCGTCCATGCCTTTCAGAATGACGATACGGTTCGGGTGTTTTTAGTCAGTTTAAAAGCCGGCGGGATAGGGCTGAATCTAACCGAAGCCGACTACGTGTATCTGATCGATCCGTGGTGGAACCCTGCCGCTGAAAATCAAGCGATTGACCGTACGCACCGCATCGGACAAACCAAACATGTAGTGGCGGTGCGGCTGATCTGCCCCGATACCATTGAAGAGAAAGTGATGAAATTGCAGCAATCCAAAACCAAATTGATAGGCGATTTATTGAAATCGGATGAATCCATTTTGAAATCCTTTTCTAAGGAAGATTTATTGGGATTGTTGGGTTAAAGGCTGTTTATTGAATAGCTAAATGATTTTTAACCCACCGGACAGAATCTTCAAAAGTATCCTTTGGAATATCTTTCTGAAGGCATAGTAGTTTTAATGACGCATAGGCTTCATCAGCAATAAAAACCATTTTTTGATTCATTGTGGGAAAGCTTTTCAAAATCACTTCATCAATATATCTATGATGTGTCCAAGCAGTATCTCCTAATGGATTTAATGGCAAGGATGTCTTGATTTCCTCTGATTCTGCAAATAGGACACTAAAGTTCCTGATCCCTTTTGTCTTTAATTTAAAATTTTGAAACGACCGATTAAACAGGTTTTGTGTATAATTCATGGGTTTATCCCATTCATCTAACAATTGGTTTGATGCCTTTATCCAAAACTTTTCACAGTGAATATTTATCCAAAAATAAGTAGTCATACTTTTGAAACAGAGTTCTGTTTTATAAAATCGTTTCACAAAAATAGGATTCTTTCGGTGCCTTTGCAGGTCTTTTTATCATAATCCTCAGACTAACTTCGCTCTTTCGGATTTGAAATCCGAAAGCCAACTGAATCGGGATTTGAAATCCCGATTAGCATAGTTGTAGCAGAAAATCATTTCATCAGGTGCAGCGCATCGTAATACTATGATCGTTATTACGCATTTAAAACATACGTTTACTACCGCTGCGACGCATCCTACCTTGACGACTATAGTTTTCTCATTCACAAAGCAGAGATACTGTTTCTAAACAAAAATCATGTCGTAAACAGCCCGCTACTTTGTCGTTTTTACACTGCCGGTCATGACCGAATTCATAGTAAATTTGTAATGTCAGAACAGACAACCAATGAAAACATTTTAAAGCTAACAAACCATGGAAACACTAAAATTCAACCTTGACATCAACGCTCCTGCCTCAACTGTTTGGAATGTATTATGGAGCGACGCTACGTATCCCCAATGGACCGCTGTCTTTGCCGAAGGCTCCTGCGCCGAATCTGATTGGAAAGAAGGCAGCAAAATTTTGTTCACGGACGGTAAAGGCAGTGGTATGTTCAGTAAGATCAAAACACTGGATGAAAACAAAACCATGGTATTTGAGCATTTGGGTGAAGTGCAGAACGGTGTCGAAAAAAACATGGATTGGCAAGGAGCCACCGAAAGTTACTTTTTGAAAGAAAACGACGGCAAAACCACCTTGGATGTCGAGCTTGCTGCCCCGGGTGAACATAAAGACTATTTTGAGAAAACCTTCCCCCAAGCCCTCGACAAAGTCAAAGAAATTGCAGAAGCGGCATAGTTTATCAGCAAGAAAACAAAAGCGATAGACATATTGAGTCCACCGCTTTTGTTTTCTTGCTGAATTGGTTTACAAAGTTGTACCTATCGTTTTAACCCCTATCCCCGGCCCTTGCGGTCCGCCGCCGCGGCCCCTTTCAGGAGAAAGGGAGCTGCAAGAAGTCCCTCCACTGAAAGGGGAGGGATTTTTTAGGGTGGGGTTGTGCACAACCTAACAAACCAATTCATGTATAAGCTTATTCACTCCGTAAACTCTTCACCGGATTAACCAACGCCGCTTTAATGGCTTGGTAACTGACCGTGATCACGGCCACACCGGTCGCCAATCCGCCCGCCAAGACAAAGAACCACCACGCCATATCCACCCGGTAAGCAAAATCTCCCAACCACCGACTCATCATGTACCCGGCAATGGGCGAAGCAATGACCATAGCAATCACGATCAAACGGAGGTAATGTGTCAACAACAGCGTCACAATACCGGAGACAGAAGCGCCCAGCACTTTACGGACTCCGATCTCCTTGGTTCGCTGATGCGTCGTCAAGGCCGCCAAGCCAAACAAACCCAAACAGGCGATCAGCACGGCTAACCCGGCAAAAACCCCGAACAATTGACTGATTCGCTGTTCAGAGGCATACATGGTATTGAAGCGTTCGTTCAGAAAAGAATAACTGAAAAGATGATCAATTTCCGCTTTCCAGCGCTGTTCCACGGTTTTGAGCAACGCCGGCAAATCGTTGGTTCGAATACGTAAGGCCAATTGACCGTTTTGTTTGCCATAGAAGATAACCAACGGCGCAATGGGCCGATGCATGGATTCAAAATGAAAATCTTTCACCACCCCTACCACCGTGTAGGTACGTTTACTGCCTTCGGTTCCGTCGCCCACCGTAGCAATTTGTTGACCCAAAGGTTTTTTAAAACCATAGGCCCGAACAGCCGCTTCGTTCAGCAAGACGGATGAACTTTCGGCCGAAAAAGTCGTTGAAAAATTACGACCCTGCGCCAACTCAATCCCTAAAGCGGGCAGGTAATCTTCATCTACTACATAACTTTTTGAACGATGGGTCCCCGTTCGCGCTCCATCCTGAAACTGAATTCCGTCTACGCTTTGATTGGAAGGCCCGGCGGGCAGAAACCCGGCCGAAGCTACCCGAACTACCGACGACAACTTGGCCAACTCGGCTTTAAAGGCGTCGGCTTTGGCCCCCAATAGGTACGTATCGTGCAGGATCAACACTTGTTCTTTGTCAAACCCCACTTTCTTATTTTGCATAAACTGTATCTGCCGATTAGCCACAATCGTAGCGATGATCATACCGATCGATACCACAAACTGAACCGTCACCAACGCATTTCTCAGCCAACCGCTTCGTAATCCCCCCTGCCATTTGCCTTTCAGCACCGTCACCGGCTTGAAAGAGGCCAAAACAAAGGCGGGGTAGCTGCCGGCCAACAGGCCGATGACCAAACAAGCGGCCGTCATCCCTAAAAGTAACCGGCCATTAAAAAGCGTTTCGGCCGTAAACTGTTTCCCTGAGAGCTCATTGAAGCCCGGCAAAAGCAGATAAACCAGTATCATCGCCACCACGAATGCCAAACTGCTCAGAAAAACCGATTCGGTCAGGAATTGGCCGATCAACTGCGTGCGAACCGTGCCCAGCACTTTGCGAATGCCCACTTCTTTGGAACGCCCGACGGAGCCGGCCGTGGATAAGTTCATGAAATTGATGCAGGCTAACAGCAATATAAACAACGCAATGACCGAAAAGATATAGACGTATTTGACGTCGCTGTTAGCTTCTAATTCATCTTCAAGTTCCGAATGTAAATGAATATCGGTAACGGGCTGAAAACCGAAGCCGAACCGATTACCTTTTTTCTGAAATTCCGTAAAGTCCATCCCGAAAAACTCCTTGATTTCGGATGCAATGTACTTATTCACAAATCCCCGACTGATCGCTTCTGCCTGCCGAACGGAGTAGCCATCCCGAAGGCGTAAATAGGTGTAGGCACCGCTCGCCAGCCATTTACTGCCGTTCTTGACCGATGATAAAGAGCCAAACAGATCATAATGAAAGTGAGTGTTGGAAGGAACATCTTCGCAGACGCCGACTACCCGAAACAACCCCAAATGTTCCATCGAAAGCGATTTTCCGATAGGATCTGCCTCCCCAAAATATTTACGCGCCGCTGTCTGCGTCATCACCAAGGTATTAGGCTCTGTGAGTACGTGGGTCGGGTGGCCTTTCAGCAGGGGGATAGAAAAAACCGAAAAGAAGTTGGAATCGGCAAAAGCCACTTTTTCTTCTTTGATCATCGTCTGACCGTATTTCACCGTAAAAGTCCCTTCTCGGCGCAGGCGAGTGACCGCCTCCACGCCGGGGCAATCTTGCAACAGAGCAGGCCCGGCCGGTCCGCTTGCGTAGGCCAAATGGATGTCTTTTGCATCCATTCGAGCATGCATGGTCAGGCGATAGATTCGGTCGGCGTTGGCATGGTAACGGTCATAACTCAGTTCGTGGAGTACAAAAAGAACGATCAGCAGACAAGTGGCCATCCCTATGGCCAAGCCGACGATGTTGATAGCCGTAAAGGCTTTATGCCGCCATAAGTTGCGGAAAGCGATGGTCAAATAGTTGGATAGCATATCGGTAAATCGGGGTTTGGAATAATCATCAGTGTAATTCAAGGCCCGTTCAGCCCTTTGCCGTTTGGCAAAAAAGGGAGTCAGGCAGTACAGTACGGCCCATACGTAATCGCGTCGGGCGCGCGCTACGCCGATTTTGTCCACTTGTTTATGAAAGGTTTCGTGCAAATCGCCCTGCACATACTCCAGCAAATGAGGAGCTACAAACCATTCCAGGAGTTGGTCAGCCCAGCGTGGCGGCTCTTTGGGGACGTCGGTGCGGTTTCGGAATCGCTTTGTCATAACCGGTCTAAAAGGGATTGACGGATAAACCCATTAACTGAAGCGTTTCCGACGGCATAGCCTGCCACAACCGAGTGCGGGTCTGTTGAATTTCCAACAATACTTCCCCGCCGGCGGCGGTAAGAGTAAACAGGCGTTTACGCCTTCCTCCCCGCTCGGCCGTAGCTCCTCCCACCGAAGAAGACAAAAACCCTTTTTCTTCCAATCGGTAAAGGGTGGTATGGACTGCACTCACCGTAAAACTTCGGCCGGTCTGTTGTTGGAGTTGCTCCATGACCGGCACGCCGTAAGCTTCCCCGCTACCGGAAGCTACCACCAGCAATACCAATTCTTCTAACTCTCCCAGAATGGTCTTTTTCATGAACTTGTCGGTCAATTGATTAGATACAATAAATTAAATCAAATAGTATGCCGGCCATAAAAACCATCGAAAATGGGCTGAGAGCCGCTAATACCCAAAAAATACTGTCCGGAAACGGACAAATTATTGTCCAATCCCGGACATGCACATTTATTCAGTCATGGCTCATTGCCCAGCCCTTTTTTTGCAGAATCTCCCCATCCCCTTTGCACATATCGCATTGTTCCCTTAATTTATCCCCCTGTTATAAATCTATCTTTACTATGCTACCGAAATCCTTATTTGAGCCTCAGGCTATTGCCGATTTAGAAAATCGTTTGGATAAACTCACCGCGGCTACTTCTCCGCAGTGGGGAAAAATGAACGCCCCTCAAATGCTGAATCATTGTTCTTCTCAGATAGAAATCATACTGGGTGACAAAACCCTGAAAAGCAATTTTCTGTTTCGCCTGCTCGGTAAATGGATCAAGCGAAATATCCTGGCGGGAAAACCCACTAAAAAGAACAGTCCGACAGCCAAGGAGTTGCTGCCGGTCAATGTGATGGATTTTGAGAAAGAAAAAGCAAAAATCATGCAGCTCATGCACCGAGTCAAAGAAGCCGAATCTTCTTTGGAAGGCAAGGACCACCCTTTTTTCGGCAAGATGACGGCCGAAGAATACGGCAAAGTCACTTGGAATCATTTAGACTATCATTTTGGCCAATTCGGGATTTGACCCAACCGGTCGAAAAAACAGAAAGGTTAATCAGCCCTCTTACCGATTAACCTTTCTGTCTATATCCCGGAAACTTATTCAGGAAGCGGTCATTTCGTTGACAACATCCGCAACTTGGTATTTTGGTTACGAATGCGCTGACAAAGAATACGAATGATGTTGCGCAATACTTCGCCGCGTTCATCCATCAGGTCATAGAAATCCCCTTGGTCGATCCGAAACAGTTGCACATCGCTGAGGGTGATGACCGCTGCCGAACGCGGTTCGGCATCCAACAGGGCCAATTCTCCGAATACATCACCGCGATCAAACACGGCCAATTGCACCTGTCCGTCGTAAATCCCTACTTTTCCGTCGTAAATCACGAACATACTGGTTCCTAAATCTCCTTTTTCAAAAATCGTTTGCCCCTCCAGGTAACTGACCTCTTTCATGATCGGAGCAATGCTGCTCAATACATTTTCGGGAGTTTCGGCAAACAGATCGGTATTTTTCAGTACCATTACCCGTTCCGTGATCGAAACCGTAGCGGTGGCAGTAGAGTGACTCATGAGTTGCAGATCAGGATATTGAAATAATTTTTCGGGAGCGATGCCCCGCAAGGCCAAGCGAATGGTCCAGTCGGTAAAATGCTGCGTCCCTTTTTGAAGAATATAGTCTTTGATGGATTCTTTGGTCGTAATGGTGCCCCATTGGGCATCTATCAGACGGATTTTTTCGGCATCCGAAACATTGTCGAGCAACGCGTGCAAACCGCCGTACACTTGGCGCGGTACCAGATTCTCCAGTAATTCGAGCGAATTGGCTCGCCGTTCCCGCGAACTGTGCAGTACACTGGTTTGGGTGCTGACAATAATATCTTGGTCGTACTGCTGCATCAACAGCCCGAAAATCCGCTGAATCGCTACCTCCTGTTCGTAGTTAAGGCTGTTTTTCAGGTCTTGGTCAATGGATTCCGTCTGTGCGAGTACGAGTCGTTGCGACAACTGAAACTCTTCCTGCAGCCATTTTTTAAATACGGCCGCATTCCGTTTGGAATTGGGATAATTTTTCAGTGCCTGCAAAGCAGCCGTTCGCACCGACACATCGGGGCGTTGCACCAATTCTGTCAACAGGTCATGTGCCGCTTCTGACTTCATTTGACTGACAGCGGCAATCACTCGCCGGTCGGTTGTGAGTGATTTACGGACATCACCGAACTTACGCAACAGCGGTATCGCAATGGATTCTGATTGGGTTAAGCTCCGCGCCGCTTCGCGCCAAAAACGTTTGTCGTCCAAAAGTTCAACCAACTTCTCGGCCAAAACCGGCTGCGACAAAGTTCCTGCCGTTTGGATGGCGGCTGTCACAATTTCCGGATCGGAGTTATCAAACTTGTCAATGACCACATCGGCATACTGCACCAAATGAAGCGAACAAATAATGTCTAAGGCCGCCAATTGACTGTTGCGGTGCGGATTTTGAAACATGGCTTCCAAAGAGGTCTTGGCAGAAGTGTGCTCCGGATCGGTACGCATTAATCCTCGGATAGCCCCTTTTCTGACCATCAAATCACCATTGTACAGCAACTCCCGCCCGGCTTGCTCTGACTGTTGGCTCAATAACCAAGCGGCCATTTCGCAAACAGGGGGCGAAAAATCCTGCGTTGCTAAGGTTCGCAATTGGGCCGGTTTGAGTTGAATCGCCAATTTTTCGGCCGTTTCCAACGCCCGAAGCCGCACCTGAGCGTCAGAGTGCCCTACCAAATCCGTGATATAATTGTAAAGTTGATTGGACGAAACATTACTCGGCCGGTTGGCCACCAACCATTCTACGGCGTTGATGACCTCTTTAGGTTTATCACTGCGCAGGTTTTTTAAAACGGCATGAACCGCTTCGTCGGGAATCGCCAAATCTTCCACGGCCATAAATCTTCGACTGAGGGCCTCCTGCAACGTACGAACGTATTGACGGTAGGTACGTCGTAAAAACCACAGGGCAAAAATGGCCCCTATGACGATTTCTTCTACCAAAAACCAAGACCCGCCTTGCCACAAATGGTGACTTAAATACAACATCAATCCGCCGATACCTAACCCTAAAGGTTCGTAAAACCCTTTGGCGAGAGTATGTCCGCGCAGGCGTTGGTGCGTGGAAAGCGGCTGAAACAAGACCAGAAAGACCGGGTCAAACAAAGCCCGCCGTACGACCTCAAACCCCAAATAAACAAAACAGTAAGCAATGAGTTGAACCGATTCGTCGAGTTGCCAAAAGAAAACGCCGCTCAACCCTAAAGCTACTCCCAAACCGCCCGCGGGCAGCAGGGCCAATACCCGATTGATTCCGAAATATTCGATGGTTTGGCGCGAAACGATGAGTTTGACAAAAGTGGCCAACAAATAGGTCAGCGTCAATACCCCGCCGAGGTAGGTCATCACCTCTGCCTGACTGTGCAATTTATATTTAACATTGATAAAAAACGCATATTCCACGCCCGTTGCCATGGTGGCTACGGCGGTGAGGCTCAAACACATGGCAAAAATCAATTCACTCCCTCCGAACAATTGCGTAATCAGACGCGGCATGGGCTTACGGTGCAGCGGAGCTGCGGCGTGTGAAGGGGCTACCTGATGCGAACGAAACGTCAATACCGCCGTGTACATGGCTGCCCAAAAAAAGCCGAACGCTAAAAACAAAAGCAGAAGCAACTCTGTATGACCGTGAACCAGTACAGCCAACATACCGCCTAAGGCTTTGGCAGGCATATCGCCCGCACTGATCACCCCGAAAAGGCGCTTGCTTTGGCGTACATCAAACACAACGGCCGAACCCCCCCAAAATTCCAAATTAGTAAGCAAATAAATAGCCCGAAACCCTACCATGATGGCCACAGCGGAGGCGATGGAATGGCCGAAATTAACCAATATCAAAATAACCGCCGTGAGGGCAATGA
Organism: Spirosomataceae bacterium; assembly: GCA_046329125.1. GTDB lineage: Bacteria > Bacteroidota > Bacteroidia > Cytophagales > Spirosomataceae > Runella. Next base: position 153,711 of record JAXLVD010000018.1, read on the forward strand.
CCGTCCAAAGCACTCGTATCACCAAACGATCTAACAGCAAATGATGCTCAAAATAACTGTAGATCTTACCCACCAGCATCATTCCGACGGCCGAAGCCATATACGCCAACGGTAAGCCCGTTTCCGGGTGATTTTCGAGAAGGATCACATTGGCTGAGACGTAAATCAGCATGATGCCGAATCCCAGAAAAAAATGATGCAAAAAAAACAGCCCGACCGTTCGGACTTCATCGGCCCGGATTCCTAACGAACGATAAAGTGGGTGAAAAGACATAGAAAAATAAGCAATATTGGACAAAAATACGGATATTGGACAAAAAACAACGTGAACCCTATTTCATAAACCGGATTCTTCCTAAAACCTTACTGTTTCAAGGCTATGAACTTCGTTGTCCCGTTTCTGGTTGCCTTTTCTTTGCTTCCTTTTACCCAAAAATTTTTGCAAACCGCTCAACATCTTCCGGAGTGGGACAAACGGCTTAAATATGCCCGCTTCCTTGCTTTCGGATTGTTGGGAATTCAGGTAGTTACAAGTTCTGAGTTTATTTCTCCCCCTGTTTTTTTTCTGTTGCTGTTAGTAGCGGCCACCCCGGCTTATCTGTTGAAAGATCGCGTCCCCAATGCCCGTTTACTGTTATGGATGATCGCGCCTTTAGGGATTGTATTTCTGATTGATAACTTAGCTGATTATTGGTTCCATACTTTTCACGAAGAAAATAACGAGTATTTCGATTCAGCCAAAGGAATCGCCATGGTCACGAGCTTTGTCTTGGCCATCATGGCACGCAATCAGCAGAAGGAGTTTAATAAACAGCAATTAAAACTGATTCAGGAAGAAGAAAACAACCGAATCCTCGAAGCCAAAAAATCAGAACTCGAATACCAAGTGGCCGAACGAACGGCTGAAATCACCCGTCAAAAAGAAGAACTTCAGGAAGCCCTCGAACATTTGAAAGAAACGCAGGAACAATTAATTCAGTCAGAAAAATTGGCGTCGTTAGGTGAACTCACGGCAGGAATCGCGCATGAAATTCAGAATCCGCTCAATTTTGTCAATAATTTCTCGGAAGTATCGGTCGAATTGCTGGACGAGTTAAAAGGAGAAAGAGGAAAGAAAAAAGAAGAACGGGACGAAGGGTTGGAAGAAGAAATTTTAAACGACATCGTCCAAAATCTGCAAAAGATCAATCACCACGGCAAACGGGCTGCCAGTATTGTCACGGGGATGCTGCAACATTCGCGGGCAAGTACGGGCAAAAAAGAACTAACCGATATCAACGCTTTGGCCGATGAATACCTGCGACTGAGCTACCACGGACTTCGGGCCAAGGACAAATCTTTCAATGCCAAAACCATTACCGATTTTGACTCGAATCTGTCCAAAATCGAAGTAATTCCTCAGGACATGGGGCGTGTTTTGCTGAATCTGATCAATAATGCTTTTTATGCGGTGCAGAAGAAACAACAGGCCCAACCGGAAGCTTCCGATTTCACAACTCCACCCACCTACGAACCGACGGTTTGGGCCACTACCCGAAAAACAGAAAATGAAGTGCAGATCACTATCCGCGATAACGGCATCGGGATCCCGGAAGAAGTACGATCCAAAATCTTCCAACCTTTCTTCACCACCAAACCCACCGGACAGGGCACGGGCTTGGGTTTGAGTTTAGCCTATGATATTATCACTAAAGGCCACGGCGGCACCTTGGAAGTGGAAAGTGTAGAGGGAGAAGGAACGACATTTACTATCAAATTTCCCGATAAATAACCTATTTGCTTTTGGGATATTATTCCGAAAGAAAGTATATTGCGGTATAAACCTTTGTCATTCAACTTATTATTTTACAACCACAATTTATTATATCTGCCTAAACTATTCGTAATAGTATTGTGGCTGCTAAATACTTAACCTTTACCCTACCATGCTGCAAACTATTATTTGGATAACCATGGCCATGCTGTTGGCTTGGTTTCTGATTGCTTTTTATAACTACCGGAAACACTACCTCCCTCTCAAGAAAAGAGCTACTGCCCAAGCCCGGCCGGTCTCTCAGCAAAGAGGCAGCAATTGGGACGCCGCTTACCTACAATCAAAACGAATGCAGGGAGACACATTGGCAGATAAAGCGATTGCACATATCTTAACAGACGGGAACGATAAAGCAGAAGTGAATAAGTTGTTTATCCTACTCACAAGCAATGACCAACACCTGCCCACCGATGTCCACCCTGCTATTAAGCATTATTTTGAAGAATCGGCCAAATTGCCCGATTGGGCAAACAAAGATTTGATAGAGTTTGGACATAATTTTTATTTGAGTCAAGGCATTTTGGTAGGGATGCTCCTTTTTTATAAATCACTGCCCGAATGCTATACAGGGGCAAAAGGAGCCGAAGTGTTACTAAAAACCGCACAGTTGAGCGATAGGTCCGGCAATTTAGACAAACTGTCGTCGAGACTTGCCATAACAGGCACCTACATTTATAAGGCAATGATACCGGGTGCATTACAGCCCCAAAGCGGTGGGATTATAGCTACCCAAAAAATCCGACTGATTCATGCCGCAGCCCGGTTTTATATTCAGAATCGACACAAAGGTACGGAGCAGGAGTGGAAAACCGAATTTTTCGGCTTGCCTGTCAACCAAGAAGACATGGCAGGCACGTTGATGGCCTTTTCGGCATTGGTACTCGAAGGGCTGGAAATACTTGGCGTACCGATGACAATCGCCCAACGCGAATCCTATATTCATTGCTGGCGAGTTTTAGGCTTTCTCATGGGTGTTCATCCCGAGCTCATACCCGTCAATGCTGACGATGCCATTGCATTGGGCCATGCTATCATCAACGACCAAATGAAAGAGAGTCCTGCCGGAAAAACACTAACCACAGCTTTGCTCAATTTCTGTGTAAAGAAAGCTCCTTGGTTTGTCAATCCGGCTTTTCATAGCAGTATGTTGCGGTACCTAATGGGCGATAAATTAGCCGATATGGTTGGTGTACATTCCGATGAAAAGAATAGAACCCGTAAGTTTATAAAGTTTATCACAGGTTATGTGCGGGTACGTGAAAAACTCGAACGTTACCTTCTGTTTGCTTTTATGCTTCAGCTTATAGACCGATTCTTACTCAAATTGTCCTATATATATTTGGGACGAGTTCAAAACGCCGAAGATATTCACTTCCAGTTACCTAAAAATAGTTTCACTCCTAAACCTATAAAATAATGGAATCATTTTTAGATTTTCTTACCAATACCCTCAAAATAAACACCGTAAAATATAGTGTTCCGGTCATTGTATTGTTCATGACCGGAACATGGAGTTGGATTTTTACCTATGTTGTTACCATTATTGGCATCCGCAAATACAAAATAGTCGAAATCCCTGCCATTGCAGCGGCCTTTAATCTTTCTTGGGAGTTTTGTTGGGGCTTTCTGTTGAAGAGTGATTATGGAGCCATTTTCAGTTACTTCTGCATTTTATGGTTTTTTATGGACTGCTATATCAATTTTCATGTCTTGAAATTTGGGAGAAAATTAGTAACGCACTATTTCATAAAAAAATACTATCTAATCATCTATGTTTTTTTTCTAATATCAGGTTGTTGTATTACCTATTTTATCAGACAAACTCATGTTGATGATGGAGTAGGGATTATTTCGTCCTATTTTATATGTTTAATTATCGGGAGTTCTTATATTTATCAACTGCTTTATTTTTCAGAATACCGAGGGAAAGGCTTTAGTTATTTGGCTGCTTGGGGTAAATTCATTGGCACGGGGATGGTTTCTATCGGTGCTTTTTTACTTTATCCAAACAATCATTTTGTGCATACTATGTGTATAATCGTATTCGTACTGGATAGCTTATATATATATTTATTTAAGCACTATACTAACTCGCCAATAGAGCCTATCAGATAATTATTTGCTTACATTTAGTGGAGTTACATTTTATGAGTTTGTTTTTAATCAGGGATTTATGACCTTTATGGTTATGAATAAATTTTACAGAAGATGGCAAAATATGGCTGTATAACATTCTTGATGCTCTTTCTTTTCTTTTCATTTGATGCAAAAGCACAGAAAGTTCAAATTGATGATTCCCCTCTCAAAGTTATTGAGCAAGATTTGCTGGTTTTAAATATGGCTGATACCACTATTTTTAAAGACGAAGACATTTTAGCAGGTAAATTAGACAATCGTTTTACACGTTTTGATAAGAAATTTATTAAAGGCAAGAAGAATTTCAATTGGTTTATAATTGAACTGATAAATACCGCTTCACTTGAAGATGAATTCTATTTAGGGTCAGATGAGTACGACTTTCTAAGCTGTTGGGTAAAAAAAGGTTTTATTATGCAGGGGCCTTTTAAAAGTGGCCAAAAACTTCCAAATCAAACAAAGGCTGTTCCGGCAGTAGGTTATTCTTTTTTTAAAATCAACTTAAAAAAAGGGGAGTCTGTTAAAATTTTTATCAAAGCGATCAATATTGACGCCTCTATACTTTTAAGGTTTAGGCTTCCTTTTATAATTATCAAAAATACTGAATTTCATGGGAGTTATGAGCGCCCGGACAATTTTACTTTTATGTATTTGGGGGCGTCATTTCTCCTTTTGTTTTCAATCTTTATTTTATATGTTATTACTCGTGAAAAAGCCTATTTTTACTTCTTTGCATTCATTACTTCCAATCTTTTGTTTATAGTTGGCCTTATCCCTTATTTTGGAATTCAGTATTTTGGCAATACTGAAATAAATGGCTTCCCAATAATAATTTTTGGGCTCATGACAGGTATTTTCCATAATTTATTTTGCCAAAAACTATTGGAAATAAAAAAATATTATCCTAATATTCACTTGGTACTGAATATTGTTTTAGCAGTTTTTATAGTTAGCTTAGTTACCATTTTTATTGAACCTCTTAGCGGCCTGACAACTATTTTAATGAACCTTGTCTTCGCAATTCAATACCCCACTATTCTACTTTTTTGCATCAAAATGGCAAGAAGGAAACATTTGCCAAGTATTATGATGTTTATTTCAATTATCCTGTTCATTGTGGGATCCGATATTACTGTTCTGCAATTTCATCAAATATTACCCCCTTTTATTTATAACCTTTCGCCAATTACGATTTCGCAAATTTCCTGCCTTATAGGTGATTCCATTTTTGCATTAATCATTGGTGTTAAAATAAATGAAGAACGACAATTACGTTTAGGACAGGAAAAAGAAAAACAAGAAATACTTGCCCGAATAAATCAATCGCTCGAAGGGCAAGTAAAAGAGAGAACCCAGCAGTTAACTAAATCCTTGGACAATTTAAAAGCAACACAAAATCAATTAGTTCAATCGGAAAAATTGGCAAGCCTCGGCGAACTCACCGCAGGAATTGCGCATGAAATTCAGAATCCGCTCAATTTTGTTACCAATTTTTCAGAGTTGAGTGTCGGGCTTGCTCAAGAGATCAACGAAGAACTGGACAAATCTGAACCGGACAAAGAATATGTCAAAGAATTGATAGGCGACTTAAGTTTAAATCAAGATAAAATAAATTATCATGGCAAGCGAGCGAGCAGTATTGTAAAAGGGATGCTCGAACATTCAAGAGCAAGTACAGGTGTAAAAGAACTTACTGATATTAATAAATTGACGGATGAGTATTTGCGTTTATCGTTTCATGGTTTAAAAGCGAAAGACAACTTTTTTAATGCTGATTATGAGCTGATTGCGGACAAAAACTTACCCAATATCGAAGTCATTCCACAGGATATCGGTCGGGTATTGTTGAACTTAATCAATAATGCTTTTTATGCTGTAAATCAACGAAAGCACCTCTCGAATGATGAAAATTATACTCCTTCAGTATCCGTCACGACTAAGCGGTTAGAGAATACTATTGAAATACGTATCAAAGACAACGGAACAGGCATCCCCGACAATATCAAATCCAAAATCTTCCAACCTTTTTTCACTACCAAACCCACCGGACAGGGCACCGGCTTAGGGTTAAGTTTGGCCTATGACATTGTGACCAAAGGCCACGGCGGCACCTTGGAAGTGGAGAGTATAGAAGGGCAGGGAACGACATTTACCTTGACTTTGCCTGTTTCTTGAAAAATATCGGATAATTTTAAAATTAATTTGAATTTTATCCGATAAGTAGTTATCTGAAATTAGTTATCCGTTATCTGCCAAACTCAATCCATTGATGATCAATACACTAATGACAAATAACATAAAGTATTTGTGATTGAGTACTTAGTATTGATTGCACTGAATTTAAATAGCGATAATCCATTCAATTCACCACAAGGTCCGGCACGCGTCGCCGGAGCGGTGCTCATGGATATTAAGTAAATTCATCGAAACTTACCCTACATTTCCGTTGGAGTTTTATGCATGGTGTGAACCGAATTTACTGTTTTTGACAAAAAAAACCGTTTGACTTTTTCTGATCTCCCTCTGCACTTTCGGTTTGGAAACAGCCGCCAAAAAGGCAAAAAGACGACACAGTAAGTTTGTACTCCTTGTTCTTTTGCCTAACTTGCTCCAACGAAACCCTAAACTTCATCCCTCCATGCGTCTGTTTTATTTCTTTTGTTTCCTTTGTCTTTTTTCCGGTACCGTCTGCGCCCAATCGACCGACCCTACCGAACGCCTCAAAGCCTTGGAAGAAAAACTTCAATTTGTGGAGCAGGGACTGACCAAACACATCGACGACTTGCTTTGGTACCAAAAACTGGGCGATATGGCCCTCATTGATAAAGTTCAATATACAAGTAAACCGCCACACACAGTGCGTAATCCAACCGGACAAGGAGCCAACAATCCCGTTATCATTCCGGCTTATACGTTTGTTCCCAAAAAATTTGCGACTGCCAAAAAACTGCCGCTGATGGTGCTGATTCACGGCGGGGTCCACGGGGACTTTAATACCTTTTACGCCCATATCGTGCGCGAACTGCTCGACCAAGGGTACATTATCATAGCCCCCGAGTATCGAGGCAGTACCGGCTACGGCAGCACATTTTACCGACAAATTGACTACGGTGATTATGAAAACGACGATGTATTGGCCGGCAAGCGCTGGGCCATCGAAAATATGCCGCAGGCCGATGTCGAGCGTGTCGGCATCATGGGCTGGAGCCACGGCGGGATGATTACCCTGATGAATATTTTTGACCATCCGGAAGATTATAAAGTGGCCTATGCCGGAGTACCCGTCAGTGACCTAATCGCTCGGATGGGCTACAAAACCCAAAGCTATCGCAATGAGTTTTCGGCACAGACCCATTTAGGGAAAGATGCCTCCGAGAATGTAGCTGAGTATCGTCGCCGCTCGCCGATGTGGAATGCCCATAAACTCAAAACACCCCTGTTGATTCACACCAACACCAACGATGAGGATGTCAATGTACTGGAAGTGGAAGGACTGATCAACGCGCTCAAAGCCAACGGCAAAAAGTTTGAGTACAAGATCTACCAAGACGCACCCGGCGGCCATACCTTCAACCGCATTGACACCAAGTTGGCCCGTGAATCACGCGAAGAAGTATACCGTTTTTTAGCACCTTATCTCAATCCGCCTAATCCTGTCAAATGATTACTTATTTCCCATTTCTTGCCACCTCATGAAAAGAATCCTTATCCTAAGTTTTTGGACCGTTTTCTGTCACTCCGGCTTCGGTCAGGCGCCTCCTCCCGCCGGCGATTCGACAGAAGCCGTCAAATTGGCCAAATTCGGGCCTTTATTCAAAAACGAAGATATTATTCAACTCAAGATCATTACCAACCTCAAAGCCCTGCAAAAAGACCGGGGCGACAAACCCGTCAATCATTGGGGCAGGCTTTTGTATGCCCGCAAGAAAAAAGGGTACATCAATATACCCATCAAACTGAGAGTAAGGGGCAATTTCAGACGTTTGACCACCAATTGCGTTTTTCCTCCCTTGCTCTTGGACCTGCCTAAGAAAAAAGACAAAAACTCCATTTTTGAACGGCAAAATCGTCTGAAACTCGTCACGCACTGTCAGAATGAAGAATACATTTTCCAAGAATATTTAGTGTATCGAATGTACAATCTGATCACCGACTGCAGTTTTCGGGCGCGATTGGCACAGGTCACCTACGAAGATTCGGCCGGAAAAAAAGAGCCGCAAACCCGTTACGCTTTTTTGCTGGAGGACGACGATGATATGTCTAAACGAAATCAAGCCAAAAACTACAACATCAAGCAAACCCCGATGTTGTACGTAGATTCGCTGCAAATGGCTACCGTTGCCGTATTTGAATACCTGATAGGCAATACCGACTGGTCGGTACCTTATTTGCACAACATCAAGTTGATTGCCAAAAAGGGAGGAAAATCTCCGATTCCGGTCCCCTATGATTTCGACCATTCGGGTATTGTAGAGGCTAAATACGCTCGGCCGGCAGAGCAATTGGAATTGGCGTCGGTCAGAGAACGCCTCTACCGCGGGCTTACCTACTCACCGGAGATATTCCAACAAGTATTTGAGCGGTTCAAAAAAGCTAAATCAGAAATATATACCCTCTATCAAAACAATCCGAAGTTGAATGCGGGGTATATCAAGCGAACGCTGCGCTATTTAGATGAATTTTACGAGACCATCGACAATCCGAAAGAAGTAAAAAGGGTCTTTGTGTACGGAGGAGGCAAAAAAGCCACGGCCGTTATCAAAGGGTTAGATCAGCCTAAATAAAGCACGATCAAATAACTCAACAATACTAAAGGAAAACCGATAATAAAAATCGAATAAGAAATCTTCAGCAGTCGGTATTTGCGCTCCACTACCCGTCCTTGTGTGTAGATATTGTCAATCATACTGTCATAAAGACGTTCTTCGTTAGGAAGCATGGCCTTCATGGCCTCCTTGTATTCGTCGGACGACAGCGCCAAATAGTCCCCGAAAAACAGCAGATCAATTTTAGATTTCTTAAGTCCGCGCCGTTCTTTTTCCGATTTAACAGAAGGGCGTGTTGAGAGTAAAGCAAACGTAATGGTAAGCAAACAAACGACCACCATCAAGCCCGTTGGAATAAACAACTTCGGATTACTGCTGAACTCCTGTACCAAAAAAGTGACCATGATGGAGATAATGATGGAATTGGTCGACACCATCAGTGCCGCCTTTTGATCAGCCATCGCACTGAGTTGAAGATGCCCGGACAAGGTGGTGCGAAACAGGGTTTCAACACTGCGACTCGGTTTTTTCTTTTTATCTTTTTTGGGTTTCTCTTTCGGTTTTTCGGGCTCTTCCATAGGACAATTTCTTTAAAAACGATAATGGGTCCGGTACATCTGTAAAGATGGATAAATCTTTTGAGTTTGCTGTCAACTCCGTTTAATTTTTACCTGAACGAGTTTGCTGTGTGATAAATATCACTAACTGAAAGCGAAGAATATCCCAACTTTGTCCCATTCATTCACAATCCTATATTTTTACTCTTATGTTCAGCTTTTTAAAATCAAAAAAGAACTACGAAAACGTATCTGCCGCTACGTTTAAACAATTAATGGAAGAAACGCCCAATGCCGTTATTTTGGATGTACGCACACCCGCCGAAGTACGTTCAGGCAGTATCAAAGGTGCCGTCAACATCGATATCATGAGTGTGGATTTTCAACAAAAAATGGCGAAATTGGACAAAAATAAAACGTATTTTGTTTACTGTCGGAGCGGCAATCGCAGCGGTCAGGCCTGCCGATTTATGGGCGATTCCGGATTTGAACACGTTTACAATCTTTCGGGAGGTATGATGAGTTGGCCGTATTAAATCATCGAAACAGCAGAAAAAGATGACAACTTTGCTTCAAAATTGGAATTTTATGCGGCTTTTACGGCTTGGCATGGGTTTTTGGGTCATTTATTCAGCTTTTGCTGACCGACAGCCTCTGTTGGGACTGTTGGGCGGGCTATTCGTTTTACAAGCCCTTACCAATACCGGTTGCTGCGCCGCAGGAGGCTGTGCTACCCCTGTTCGAAATGTGAGTACTGAGCCGAGCCAAGCCGAAGAAATTCATTATGAAGAAGTTAAGTAGGTTAAAATGGGCATGGATCGGAGTAGCGGCAGGGGCGCTCGGCGGCTATTGGTATTGGAAAGAGATCGGCTGCGTGACCGGTACCTGCCCCATCAAATCACAGTGGCAAACAATGGTTCCCTATGGAGCTTTGTTGGGGTATTTGGGCGGTGATTTACTGCAAAGTATATCGTTTGGTCGCCAAGACAACGAAGAAACGTAAGCCCGGGGCGGTCAGTGAACCGGTAACGTTTTCAATAAATACATTCACTGTGAACAGACATGGAAAAGAAAGAAACCTTCAATGAGATCATTCAGGGAGAAACGCCCGTATTAGTCGATTTTTTTGCCGAATGGTGCGGCCCCTGCAAAATGATGACCCCGATTCTGAAAGCTTTTTCTACCCAAATGGGCGACCGCGTGCGGGTCTTGAAAGTAGACGTGGATAAAAACGAAAAACTGTCGAATACGTACAAAATCCAAAGTATGCCCACCTTCCTCATTTTCCAAAAAGGGAAAGTCGTGTGGCGTCATACGGGCACCATCCAAAAAAGCCAATTGGAACAGGTGATCAATCAACTGACGGCGAAAACCTATTAAATGACCTTACCTGCTTCATTTGCTGTTTTTTCGGAAGAACTTCGTCGGGAAATGCTTCAAAAAGGCATCGTCAAGTCTATTCCGGCCGGTGTTGAGATCGTCCACGAGGGCCAATACATTCAGGCAGTACCGATTGTATTGAGCGGATTGGTCAAAGTGGTCATGCGGCACGAAGAGCGTGAATTTTTATTGTATTATATTCACCCCAACGAGAGCTGTATCATGTCTTTCTTTGGGGTGATTCGCAATGAATCAAGTAAAATTTACGCTCTTACCGAAACCGATACTCAATTACTCCTTTTGCCTTCCGATCAAGTAAAAAACTGGGCGACCCGCTACCCGGAATTCAACGTTTTTTTTCATCAACTCAATAATTTGCGCTATACCGATCTGCTCCAAACCATCAACGCCCTGCTGTTTGATAACCTGGACAATCGGATCCTGACTTTTCTCCGCGAAAAAGCCCGTCTTCAGGACGCTCCCTTCCTCAAAATCCGCCATCGCGAAATCGCCGATGCCATGGGTACCTCCCGCGAGGTGGTCAGTCGTGTTACCAAAAAACTGGAACAGGAAAAGAAAATAGCGCAATATTCTGACGGGATTGAAGTGCGGTTGTAACTTATGTTACTGACTCAAAGGTGTTTTCCGTGCGACCTTTACACCATGAAATCCAACCTCTCCAAACTCATCGCGGTATGTCTGCTTTGCGCCGCCCTTTTGGCAGGCCTGTATTTCATTATTGAAGGTAGTAAACACTAACAACATCTTTATCATGAAAACCAACATGGGCGGCACCGACCGCATTATTCGCCTCCTTGTAGCGGCAATCGCTATTGTTTTGTATTTTACAGGAACACTCACCGGTACCCTCGGCATCATTGCCCTGGTGGTCGCGGCCATTTTTACCCTGACAAGTCTTGTGAGTTTTTGTCCGCTGTATGCCATTTTCGGGTTGAATACCTGTCCGACGAAGCAATAAAAAATAATGTTTGTCAAACGTCGGTTTTCCGAAAAGGGGAGCCGGTTTTTTTATTTACAAAGGTTTTCATCGTATTTTTACGATAAATAAAAACCAATTTCGTCCGTTGGGTCTGACCCGGCGGACGGTATCAATCCATGCTTACTGCTGTCAATCACTACTTTGAATCACTCAACCCGGAAAGCGTCTCCGTTGAACGCCAAGCCGTTTTGCAACCCTTGGCGGAATATATAAAATCAAAAACAGCGGCACAACAACCGGTCAATTTGACCTTTATCTGCACCCATAACTCCCGCCGCAGTCATTTGGGGCAGGTATGGGCGCAGGTAGCGGCGGCTTATTTTAATGTTTCCCGAGTACATTGTTTTTCGGGAGGCACGGAAGCTACCGCCTGTAATCCCCGCACGGTGGCAACTTTCCGGCGTGCCGGATTGGAAGTGACAAAAACTGCCGACTCGGAAAACCCCGTTTACGAAATCCGATTTGATGAATCGTCCCAACCTATTATGGCTTTTTCCAAAATCTACGATCAAGCACCCAATCCCGACCGAGGATTTGCGGCCATCATGACCTGCGACCACGCCGAAGCCAATTGTCCGTTTATTCCTGGTGCCGAGAAACGCCTGCCTATCATGTACGTTGACCCCAAAGCAGCAGATGATACCCGGGAAGAAAGTGCCGTTTACGACGCCCGTTGCCGGCAGATTGCGACGGAGATGAAATGGGTATTTGCTAACCTTGAACGTTACAGCTAAGTTGTATATCTTTGTTAAAAACTTGATTCCGATAGTTATTCAAATTGTTAATGATATTCCCGAAACTGTGATATTGGTCACAGTTTCTTTCTTTTAAACCGCCCACTTTTGTCAATCACTAAATGAACTGTCAAAATGGCTGCTTTTTTCTTTGGTATCGTTATGCTGCATTTGATTGCAGGTTTCGGTTGGGTACTTTACAAAATCGCATTTTCGAAAAAAAACTCAAACTGATTTACTTCTATGAAAGCGGTATTTGTTTCCGGGCTGTTATTTATCATGGCGATTTACACTACCGCCTTTCCATCAAAAAATAAGGGCATGATCGACTACCGCCAATTGGGTGACTCTCTCAGTCTGCAGGCCCAACAAGCCCTGATCAAAAACTTGCTCAGCGCTGTGGAGAAAGGCGGGGCGGCCTATGCCGTGGATTTTTGCAACGAGAATGCGGCCCCGTTGACCAAATCGCTTTCTCAAAAATATAACGTAGCTATTCAGCGAATTTCGGCCAAAAACCGTAACCCGAATAATACCGCCTCTCCGTTTGACAAAAAAATGTTGGACCTTTTCAACGCCGGTTCGCTGAAAGATACGCTGGTCAGCACTTCCAAAGGATACGTGTATTACAAACCCATTAAAATCGGAATGCCGACTTGCCTGCAATGCCACGGTAAGCCTAACCGAGATATCGAAACCGCTACGCTGAAAACCATTCAACGCCATTACCGTTTTGATAAAGCCACGGGTTATGCCATGGGCGAATTGAGAGGGGCTTGGAAACTGACCTTTGAGACCCCGTAGAGAAACTGCTCCTCAGTCGTTATCTTTAGGGTCTAAACCGATCTCAGCATGTCATTTCTTATCTACGGGGCCAACGGATATACGGGCGCGCTCATTGTTGATCTGGCCGTAAAAAAAGGGGTAAAACCTGTCATTGCCGGCCGAAGTGAGGCTAAAATCAAACCCCTCGCCGATAAATACGGTTTGGAGTTTTTAACCTTCGGCTTAGCCGATAAAGACGAACTTATCCGACAGTTAAAGAAATTTCCGTTGGTATTGAATTGTGCGGGTCCCTTCAGCCGAACCGCTCAACCCATCGTAGAAGCTTGTTTGGTAGCCAAAACGCATTATTTGGACATTACGGGAGAAATCGAAGTGTTTGAATTAATAAAATCTTACCATAAAAAGGCAATTGAAAGTAACATCATCCTGCTGCCCGGCGTTGGGTTTGACGTGGTCCCGACCGATTGCATGGCTAAATACCTTCACACCCAACTCCCCGATGCCACGCATTTGGAATTGGCATTTGCCAACGTGGGCGGCAGTATTTCGCACGGTACAGTGACTACACTGCTTGAAAATTTGGGAAATACGGGAGCCGCGCGGGAAAACGGAAAAATCGTTCCCAAACCCATCGGGGATAAAGGAAAAATGATTGATTTCGGAAAGGTAAGGCACTTCGCCATGACCATTCCGTGGGGTGATGTCTCTACGGCACATCATACTACGGGGATTCCCAACATCGAAACCTACGTCGGGGTACCGCGATTGGTGTATTACCTGATGAAATGGCAATTTTTATTTAACCCCATTTTACGAACCGGTTTTGTCAAACGACAACTGCAAAACTACGTAGACAAAAAAATAACCGGTCCTTCCGAAAGCCAATCCCAAAAAGGAAAGTCGTTCATTTGGGGCAAAGTCACCAATGCCGCGGGTCAAACCTTCGAAGCACGATTGATTACATCAGAGGGCTATAAACTCACCGCCGAAGCCTCTTTGCTCCTTGTAGAAAAGGTGACGGCTTCCGGCAACCAAGCCGGCTATCATACGCCTGCGGGATTGTTTGGATATACCTTGGTATCGGAGATCAGCGACACACAAGGGTATTTCTGATTCCCTGCCTTTCCGTTTCCGGCTCTTATTTTTCCCGCCTCTTCCGGGGCCGGTTTTGCTGCTTTTTCTCTTCTGCACTTCCCCAATCTTTCAGGCTTTGTAGCAAAAACAAGGGCAAATTCCCCAATGTGGGGAATTAATCTCCCTTCAAAAACAGAAATCGGGGTGTTTTGGGATATGGTACAGAATTTTAAGAGTTAAATACGTTCAATAAAAAAGTACCTTTTAAACACAAAACATAACTGTAACTTAAAGACAAAATGAAACATTGCTTTACCTTCTTATTAACTCATGTTTCACTTATCAAACAATTACAATTATGGAAAGCAATCAATCGAAGAAAAGCACGTTTGCTTGGGTAGGGCTGGTTATCATGACGTTGGCCGCCGGTACATTCGGATTAATGTTCTTTGACCAAAAGTCACAAACCGAAACCAGAGAAGTAGCGATCACAGAAAAGGCAAAAGAGCTGGCATTCACCCAAACAAAGTTGGATTCGGTATCCAGAAATTTGGACGCTAAAATTGCCGAAGTTCAGCAACTGGGGGGTAATGTTGACGAATTGATGAAAGTAAAAGCGAAACTGGAAGCAGATAAAGTAGCTTTACGGAAAAGCAGCAAATTCGAAATTGCCAAATACACAGCCAAAATCAAAGAATACGAGCAGTTTTTGGCCGACAAGGACGTCGAAATTG
>JAXLVD010000019.1:0-167522 GCA_046329125.1 Spirosomataceae bacterium
GCAATGGGAAAGTGGTTGTGGTCGGGTACACTTACGTTGACGGAATCAATATTGGTCGCTTCGGCTTTGAATAATTCCCGCCAATCTATGTAGGTTTTGGCACCGGGAACAAACTCCGCAGCGCGTTTCAGATTTTTTTCGTCCACGTCACACAGCGCAACGATTTCTACATTGTCGTGTTTTTTAAATTGTTGCAGATCCCCCCAGCCCATTCCGCCTACACCAATGCAGGCATGACGAAGCTTGGCGGGAGCCTCCTTATCGTTACTGAACAAAAGCGGTGTGGTCAAGGCAGCCGTGGCCGCTTTGACCAAAAATGCACGGCGCGATTCGGGAGCAGGTTTATGGGGCATTGGATTCAGAAGGTGTAGTTTCTATTCGGTAAAGTAAAACTTAGGCCATCGTTACTCAACTCACCCTTGAGCAAGGGCTTCATCAAACGCAACGTGATAAAAAGGGGATCGACATGGTTTTGGTTCTTCGTTGTGGGAGTCCGGAAAAGTCAGAATAAAGCAGAGCCTAAAAATGGGTTCCGGTCAAATTTCGTACTTTTGTAACCCGCTCAGAATTGAGTGGAGCGTATCTCCCTACAGAATCATCGAAAATAATTAACTCTTGGGCCGTAAGAAACTCATCCGATTTGCCAATAATGCATTGGCTAACAATGTTTTAGAGATAGGAAAACCCCTCTACGAAACGATTAAAGGGAAATGGAACGAAAGCTATTTTTTGAACTCAAACCCTATTGTCCTCGAATTGGCCTGCGGAAACGGAGAATATTCGGTAGGTTTGGCTCAGGTTTACCCCGAAAAAAATTTTATCGGCATTGATATAAAAGGTGACCGCCTCGGCGTGGGCAGTGAGCAGGCCTCGTCCTTGGGCCTGAGCAATGTGGCCTTCCTGCGGACCAATGTTACTTTTCTCCAAAATTTTTTTGCTGATGGGGAAGTGTCCGAAATATGGATCACGTTTCCTGATCCCTTCAACATCAAAAAAAGCATCCGTCGTCGTCTTACGCACCCTTTCTTTTTGGAAAAATACCGTTCTGTGATGCGAAAAGAAGGGTTATTGCACCTGAAAACTGATAATCGGGAGTTATTCGATTTCACAATTGAGGAACTGGAGCAGTTTGGATTTCGCGATTTGGTGGTCACTTTTGACTTGTATCAGTCCGAACTTCACGATGATCATCATGGAATTAAGACCCGTTTTGAGAAAATTTTCACCGAAAAAGGGTTTCCCGTCCATTATCTGAGAGGGCGTTTTTCCATATAAACGGGCACTTTGAAATCGTATTTTTCAGAAGGGTGACTTATTGTAATTATAAAATGAATAAATGTTCAAAAATGAATAAAAAATCATTTAATTGAGTAAATTGCTGATAATCAGTGTTTTAAAAAGGGGTAGGGAAAATACTTGCGCATAAAAAAGCCCTTCAAGGCGAAGGGCTTTTAAAATAAAAACCGTATAAGTGGTTATACGCAGTAAATGAATTTCCGAATATCAATAAGGTTAAGCAGAAATCAGCGTAGCAAAATACTTCACAGTACGAACCAATTGGCTTACGTAGCTCATTTCGTTATCGTACCAACTTACTGTTTTCACCAATTGTTTATCCCCAACTGTCACCACTTTGGTTTGAGTAGCATCAAACAAACTCCCGAAAGAGGTTCCGATGATATCGCTGCTTACGATTTCATCTTCGTTATAGCCAAAGCTTTCGTTGCTGGCGGCTTTCATGGTCGCATTTATTTCATCGGCAGTTACTTTTGTATTCAGGATAGTAGTAAGCTCAGTTAAACTGCCGGTAATGGTAGGAACGCGTTGGGCTCCGCCGTCCAATTTTCCCTTTAGTTCGGGCAATACTAATCCGATGGCTTTAGCGGCGCCGGTGCTATTAGGAACAATATTGGCGGCAGCAGCTCTGGCGCGTCTCAAATCTCCCTTAGCATGTGGCGCATCCAAGGTATTTTGATCATTGGTATAGGCGTGTACAGTAGTCATTACGCCCATTTCGATACCGTAAGCGTCATTTAGAGCCTTGGCCATGGGAGCGAGACAGTTGGTGGTACAACTGGCACAGCTGATAATGGTCTCGCTACCGTCGAGTATGTTATGATTTACGTTGAATACGACCGTTTTCAGATCTCCCGTAGCCGGAGCACTGATGACAACCCGTTTAGCACCCGCGGTTAAATGGGCTTCGGCTTTGGCTTTATCGGTAAAGAAGCCGGTACATTCTAATACTACATCTACTTCATGGGTTCCCCAAGGAATTTCTGCCGGGTTTCTTTGCGCATAAATTTTGATTTCGTCTCCGTTGACTACTATACTGTTGTCGGTTGACGTTACAGTTTCATTAAATCGGCCTTGCGCGGTATCATATTTTAACAGATGAGCCAGTACCGACGGACTTGTCAGGTCATTAATGGCTACTACATCAATGTCAGGCATGTTGTAAATTTGTCGGTAGGCAAGTCGGCCTATACGTCCGAAACCATTGATGGCTACTTTTACTTTTGTCATGTGTTTTTTTGGTGGTTTAATGAGACATCTTATCTTATTTCCGGACAAATATACTATATATTTTCCTTATGAATAATGGATTTTCGTTGCATTGGATTTAGTATTTTCAATGAAGCAGAAGGTTTGCTTTTAGTAAATAGTTAGTATATTAGTATTCGATTAGTTTTTTGAGCAGATTCCTGCTAATTAAGTCATCTTTATTAGTATACATATACTAAATATACTTACTTATTTAGCAATTAGAGGTGCTCAATACTAAATAAATGATAAATGGCAGTAATTTATGAAAATTAAAATACTAATAGATAAAGAATTAGTAATACAGAACAAAAACAAAGGGATGCTATGAATTAAGGCCGGAAATTAGTAAATTACATAAAGAAAGAAAGCCTATACTCATACAATAGGGGAGAAGTACCCATAGAAAAAGAAGAAACAAGGCAACCATTCAATCAATACGCAAAGAACCGGCGTATAAATAACTGAAGCCTTAATCGCAAAATAAATCTATTGCCATAAATAGTACATTTTCAAAGAAAGACAGCGAAATCATAAAGCAACTTACAAAAGATAGTACATCAGTAAGTTATAGTTAAATAAATCAAGTTTTACTTTAATAACCAATGAAAGAAAAAGTACAAATAGAAGCTGCCTGGAACAATCGAGAACTTACCAAGGAACCGGAAGTAATCAAAGCCGTAGAAAACGTCATAGAAGCCCTGAATGAAGGCAGTATACGAGTAGCGGAACCTAATGGAGATCAGTGGCAGGTAAATGACTGGATCAAGAAAGCCATACTGCTTTATTTCCCCATACAGAAGATGGAACTAAAAGAAGTAGGCATCTTCGAGTATCATGACAAAATGAAACTAAAAACAGGCTATAACTCTTTAGCCGTACGGATCGTACCACCGGCTGTAGCAAGATACGGCGCTTACCTTGCTAAAGGAGTCATCTTGATGCCCTCGTATGTAAATATTGGTGCTTATGTAGATGAAGGAACAATGGTAGATACCTGGGCTACCGTAGGAAGCTGCGCTCAGATCGGAAAAAACGTTCACCTAAGCGGTGGGGTTGGGATAGGAGGGGTGCTTGAGCCGCCGCAAGCCGCACCGGTAATTATTGAAGACGGAGCATTTGTCGGTTCCCGTTGCATCGTAGTTGAAGGGGCGCATGTAGGAAAACGCGCCGTACTCGGTGCCGGAGTTACCATTACGGGAAGCTCAAAAATCTTGGATGTTACGGGTGAAGCAGTGGTAGAATATAAAGGATACGTACCCGACAATTCCGTGGTTATTCCGGGAAGTTATCCCAAATCATTTCCGGCAGGCACATTTCACGTACCTTGTGCCCTCATTATTGGGAAGCGAAAGCCCGGTACAGATCTGAAAACCTCCTTAAACGAAGCATTACGAGAAAATAATGTTGCTGTTTAAAGGCAATTAAACGGATTCATAAACGAAAAAGCCACTCATAACGGGTGGCTTTTTTACGTGCTTTACTTTACCCCATAAAATTTACTGTCGTCAGCAAACTCAAATCACAGAGCAAAATCCGCACACGAATCTCTTAATGACATCTATCGCTCAATGACTTGTTTCTCTCGATGACTTTACAAAGGTAACATAATGTTTACGAAACTACCAAATAATTGTTCACTTTTTTTTACAATATTTTTTCAAACAATATTTTCAAACAACAAATCTGCAATATTTATTCCAAAACAATATAAAAACCACTGTTACAGGGCATTAAACCTTGTTTACTGCTGTTTACAATATTAATTTCAAGGCGATATACATGTAAACTCAAATCAACATTTGATTAACTTATGTAAATTATAGTAAACAATAAAATTTATTTACGTAAACACTTGGATTATATCTGTAAACAAGTTTATATTTGTAACATATTTATTTGTTTACAGATATGGCTATTTACTCTGATTTTACGGACTCACGTTATTTGAAAAATAACAAAATACGCGTCATCCTTGACGAGAATCATTTAAACGCTTCTCAATTTGCGGATGCCATCAAAGTACAGCGTTCTACGATCTCTCATATTTTAGCCTACCGAAATCGGCCCAGTCAGGACATTTTGGAGAAAATTGTCGCTTGGAATGACAAATACAGCTTTGATTGGTTCCGGACACAAACTCCGGAAGAGGCCAAAATAATAGCACAACTTATTGAAAGTCAGGGTTATGGCGGGGCTAAAATGCAAAACCCAACGGCTCAGGAGTCGCGTGAAAAGCCGGTGGTGACTAAGTCTTCACCTACAATCGAATCTCGCACACCGGCAATGAAGCAGGAAACGTCATCGGTCAACACAACGATCGATTCCATGAAGCCGCGCCGTGCGGTTCTTATAACTATTGTTTATGACGATGGCAGTTCGCAGGTGATTCCGGTGGATCCGAATTCAAAAATTAATCAATTATTAGGACAGTAAATAGGGGAGGAGATCGGGAATTACTCTTTTCGAATCCCGATTTTCTTACCGGTTTCTTTTTTGATGTTTTTCTCTCCGATATCTCCCCGTGAAACACTTATGACTCATTAAATTACTATAAGTCAGGTCACTATGGTAAAATGTTTCACAAAAGTTCCACAACTGTTCCACGTGAATTGATAACTGCTTAATTATCAGCACCTTAAATAATACCACAAAAGGAGTGGAGGCCAATGATGCTTTTCAGGACCAAACAACCCGGTTTAGGGAGTGAATTTGGCGTGATTGAAGCGATTTCAGCAGATGAGGGTATTTGAAGTTCAGTTTAAAAAAGGCCTGTGAATCCGGTTTAATCTGTTCCGGCAATAGTCCGAAGGTATCGGAGGGAATCAATATCTCCGGCCGCGCTACGGGAATATTATGAGCATCAACCGTAGAGCCGACCGCAAACAGACATTCGATATCGTCGTAATTAAATCGGCCTACATAAGTCAACAATTGAGCACAGAGCGTTTCATTATCGTTCAGGGAATACAAATGAATGGCCAACGCCGCATTCATGAAATAAATACCGAATCCTTTTTGAATACCGGCCATAGAACGCACAATGATTCGACCGTCGGCATTGATATTAACCAGATCCTTCATAATGAGCTTGCGGTCTTCCTCTAAATAATACCGTTCATATTTACCGCTCAGATGCCGCAAGCTATGGTTTTGGCCGACCATAAATCCTTCCTGGGCTTTTTCCCACAAAGCCGCCGATTCACTGCTGAATAAGTAATCCTGAATATCCGTCGGCATCGGCATTTGCTGACGACGCTTTTTTACGCGGAGATTCTTTTTCAAAGGAGGTGTAAATTCTTTATTCATAGCGATTTTATTTAAACCATTTATCGTGCTGTTCCGCTAAAATCATACCAAGATAATGATTCCGGCCCAAATCATAAAGCCTTTCTCTTTCATTGATTTGCCTACCTACGGGTTTTTATTGCCTTTGACGAAAAAATAAAATGTATTATAATTTACATTATGTTAAATAAAACATTTAAAAAGAAAGGAGCAAGCGTTGTACCTGCTCCTTTTTTGATTATTTAGTCTCTTCGCAAGGAATCTTTTTCTCTTCAAATTGCTTTAACACCGTATCTAATTGTTTCATGGTTTCAATAACCTGCTCCTCCTCTTTGATGGCTTTGGCCTTAGTGAAATAAGGCTGTGATTGCTTAAACTTGCCACAAACCTTGGACTCGATGTCTTTTCCTTTAGCATTGTAATCTTTCATATCCATCGCATCTACCACTGCTTTCATTTCTACGGCCTCGTTGAAATAAAAAACACCCATGTTAAATAAGGCATCGTAATTATTAGGATCGGCCGCTAATGCCTTACTATAAGCCTCTTTTGCTGCTTCACGTGCGGCGTTCTGCTTCGTCGTTAACTCTGCAATTTTTGCCGTTGGATCACCCAATTTAGCCAGTTCTTCTTTGGCTTTTGCTAACTCTGTTTTTGCTTCTTCCCAAGCCACTTTATTTTCTTTCTGCTTGGTTTCTACTTCTGTTTTCTGACGTTTTAAATCCGCATTTTTCGGTTGTTTCGCAATCAGTCCTCCGATACGTTTTACTTCATCCGCATATACTTTATCCGTTTCTTCCGCATCTTTGATCTTACGTTCGATAGAAGCCGTTTTTTTAGAGGCATCCTTCAATTTGCGTATTTCTCCGGTATATTGTCCCGCTTCATTATCATTCAAGATACCTAAATTGAGGGCATATTGTGCATTCTTAGGTTCCAGATCAATCAATTCCTTCAGAGCTGTCTTGGCTTCCTCCAAACGTTGCATATCCAACAGTACATTGACTCGCTCTGCTTTAAAAGAAGCCTTACTGGCCGGTAAAACGTCCATCCCTTTATCCAGAATCTTTAAGGCTTTATCATTTTGTTTTTCCACCCGATACAACTGCGCTAACAATGCAAAGTTGCCGGCATCTTTACCGCCTTTATCCACATAACTCTCCATCATGGTAGCCGCAATGTCATTTTTTTGCATCTGCATAGCGCTGTAAGCTCCATACAACGGTGCCAATGTATCTTTCGGATTTACTTCCTGTGCTACATTGAAAAATTTGATGGCATCCTCGTATTTCTTGATTTGGAACTTTTCCGCTCCCTGTTTCACTAAAGCCGTCCCTAAATTGGTACCGGTTTCATCGGTTCCACCTGACAAATATTTTTGGGCATCCTTCGTTGCTTTACCGGGCTTGGCAGCTTCTACTTCAATTACCTTTTTAAATGAGTTATAAGCCTCTAAAGCGGCGCTTGAATCCATTTCAGTGTACAAGCGGGCGATTTCATCATATAGCTTACCCCGATCTAACCAGGTAGCAGGTTTTGCCGACGCCTTTGGATCGGTAATCGCTTTATCACTTTTTTCTTTGTCCTTTTTTTTCTGCTCCAATATTAATTTATCCACCTGTGCTGAGGCAGAAACGGCAAAAAAGCCAAAAGCAGATAATAAAAACAGCTTCTTCATCTTGAAATTCGTTGTTTAGTTTAAAATTTGTGCCAATAACGGCAAATTGTTGGGATTATTATAATTGTAAACGGGGAATGAAGAAGAAACACTTTCTCACTCCCCGTTTACTCATTCTGCAGTTTGATTACTTTCCGTTGCAGGGGTTTCCGATTGAGGCTGTCCTCCTTCCTCTCCCGCTACGGCTTCTTCATTCTCAATTCGGGTCACGGATGAAATTTCATCCGTTTCATTCAGTTTGATCAATCTGACCCCTTGGGTATTTCGACCGGCTACGCGAATCTCGGACACAGACATTCGAATGGCAATCCCTGATTTGTTAATGATCATCAAATCATCATTATCACCCACTTCACGAATCGCCACTAAATTTCCGACCTTTTCGGTGATGTTAAGGGTCGTAACGCCTTTGGCTCCTCGGTTGGTCACCCGATAATCGCCGATACTGGAGCGTTTTCCGTATCCGTTTTCCGAAACAACCAGCAATTGTTTGTCTTCACCGCTGACACAAAGCATGCCGATGGCTTTGTTGGAAGTCTCTTCTTCCCCCAATTCAATCCCTTTCACCCCGGCTGCCGTACGCCCCATCGGACGAACGCGGCTTTCGTGAAAACGAACTGCTTTTCCGGCTTGTGATGCTATGATAATTTCATTGTCGCCATTCGTAAGCGCAACATCCAACAGGCGATCACCTTCATTGATGGAAATGGCAATAATTCCATTGGCTCGCGGACGGGAATAAGCTTCCAGGAGTGTTTTTTTAATGGTCCCTGATTCGGTACACATAATCAGGTAATTATTGTTAATATAATCTGCATCACTCAAGGTCCGTACGTTGATTACGGCCCGTACTTTATCATTGGACTCAATATTGATCAGGTTTTGGATAGGACGCCCTTTCGACACCTTGGAACCTTCGGGTATCTCATACACTTTTAGCCAATACAAACGCCCGAATTCGGTAAATATCAGCAGATAGTTGAGCATGGTTGCCGAGAACAAGTGTTCCGTAAAATCGTCATCTTTGGTAACCACCCCGCGAGAGCCGACCCCTCCCCTACCCTGTGTCCGATATTCACTCAAAGGAGTACGCTTCACGTAGCCTTGATGAGAGATCGTAATGAGCATGTCTTCGTCCGCGATCATGTCCTCATCGGCAAATTCTTCTGCCGCATATTCGATTTTGGAACGACGGGCATCCCCGTATCGCGCCCGCAAATCGGCCAATTCCTCTTTGATGATTTGAAACTTGCGCGGTTCGTTAGCTAAAATATCCTGCAGGTCAGCGATAAACTTCATCAAGTCTTCGTATTCCTGCACAATTTTGTCGCGTTCCATGCCGGTCAAACGCTGTAAACGCATATCCAAAATGGCTCGTGCCTGCACTTCGCTCAACGCAAACTGTTCAATCAGACCGTTACGGGCCGTTTCCGGATCACGTGCGCTGCGAATCAGGCTGATAACCGCATCCAGATTATCCAATGCGATCAGCAAACCTTGCAAAATATGGGCCCGTTTTTCCGCTTCTTTCAAATCATACTGGGTACGACGGGTAATGACCTCTATTCGGTGCTCCACATAATGCTTGATCAGATCTTTGAGATTGAGCAAGGCCGGGCGCCCTTTAACAAGCGCTACGTTGTTGATACTGAACGAAGATTGAAGTGGGGTATATTTATACAGGTGGTTGAGAACAATATTCGGGATACTGTCTTTTTTCAACTCAAAAACAATCCGAATTCCTTCCCGGTCTGATTCGTCACGAATGGCTGAGATACCGTCCAATTTTTTCTCGTTGACCATATCAGCGATTCGCTTGATCATATCCGCCTTATTGACCATGTACGGTATTTCGGTTACCACAATCTGTTCACGCCCGGTACGGGTTTGCTCAAACGTAGCTACTGCGCGCATAATGACACGTCCGCGGCCGGTTTCATAAGCCGAGCGAACTCCCTGATAACCATAAATGATTGAACCGGTAGGAAAATCCGGGGCTTTCACGTATTGGATCAGTTCCTGTACCGTAATGTCATTATTATCAATGTAGGCAATAGTCCCGTCAATAACCTCCGTCAAATTATGAGGTGCCATATTGGTGGCCATACCCACGGCAATCCCGGAAGAACCGTTCAGCAATAAATTGGGCAGTTTGGCCGGAAGCACACTTGGCTCAGAGTCAGAATCGTCGTAGTTAGGCTGAAAATTGACAGTTTCTTTATTGATGTCCACCAACATTTCTTCTGCAATTCGCTTCAAACGTGACTCTGTATAACGCATCGCTGCGGGGGAGTCGCCGTCCAAAGAGCCGAAGTTCCCTTGCCCGTCTATCAATGGATAACGCAATGACCACGGTTGGGCCATACGTACCATAGTATCATAAATGGACGCATCGCCGTGCGGGTGATACTTTGCCATCACATCGCCAACGGTACGGGCTGATTTCTTATAGGGTCGGTTGTGCAGGAAGCCTGATTCAAACATGGCATACAGCACCCGACGGTGAACAGGCTTCAGGCCATCGCGGGCATCAGGCAAAGCACGCGAAATAATGACCGACATTGAGTAGTCAATATAGGCCGTTCGCATCTCGTCCTCAATATTAATCGAGATAATGTTACTGGTGTTTTCTGACATAAACTGAATTTAAATGCTTTTGTACAAAAATACACCAAATACTTCATATAGGCAAAATTAGCCCCGTTTCCGGCGCTTTTCATTGGCCTGTTCCCGCTTTTCGGCAGCACTGCGGGGCTTTCCGAAAAAATAAGGTTTAGGCCACGTACCTCGCCCCCGCACTACCCCTCCTCCGTGGCTGTGATTATAGCGTACTTTACACCCCTTGATCGGGCATTGCCGATACCAACATCCGCCCAATCCTACAGCCATACCCACTATCAGTATCATTCCTATCGCTTTCATCCTTTTTACTAATTGATTCATGGTAAGGCAAGATACTTCCGGGAAACAAAAAAACAAAACTTATTCGGATGATTCGGGGTTTGGTGAGTAAGATTGAGCTTTCAGATACCTCTGCTCAGGCTATCAAAACCTAAACGAATCCTAATAAGTAATTATGCAGATTTGGATTTAATTGATTTTAAGTGGATTTAACTGAAATTCAACCACTTAAATCTATTTTAAATCCACTTAAAATTTGCTTATTTACTTAAGTAAACAGGCAGATTTGGATTTAATTGGTTTAGAACGGATAACTAATTTCAGATAAGTAGTACCAAGTATTTAGTTAATAGTATTCAGTATAACTCTTTTAACTCACAAAATACTCATAATCAATATATTATCAAATTACTATATACTTAATACTAAAATCTTTGTACTACTTAACTACTTATGATCCAATAAAAAGCCCTCTGTCCTTCGTATTTGACAGAGGGCTTTTCTGAAGAATGGAATTACGGCTGAACCGGATGTATCTATGTTCCCAATTTCTTTATTTTAATGATCTGTCGAATCAGATAAATCAACGTCCCCCATACTCCGAAAATAATGGAATAAGCCATAAACAGCAGCCAGTAGGGTGTTCTGAAACGAGTTGACCACAAGGTACGACGGTCAAAAAAAGCAGTATCCGCTTGCGTAGCCACGCCCCATAAGGCTTTCTTTTCCGCCATAAGCGTACCAAACGACTCATTGTCTTCGACTTTAGCCACCAACAACAGGCTACCTTTTGAATCACCCGGCAGTTTGTCTCGTTTAAATTCAACCGTAACCGTACCGCTCGAATCTGTCGTATAATTATCTTCTTCTCCCGCTGAGAGAATTCCTCCCAGCCGTTGAATCCCCACTTTCATTTCTACATCGGCGGCAGGTATCCATTGATTCCCCTCCATTTTCCTGACAGCAACCGTTATGTTCCTGACTCCGTCTGCATGGGAAGTATCCAGCGTAATTTTTGCTTTAGTGATCAAAAAATCAGAAATCACTTCTTCCTCCCCTGCCATAACAATAAAGGTGTGTTGGGCGGCGGCATCCCAAACTGCCTTTAAAGTCGGCGGGATAAACGCCTTGGCTTTCCCCGTCTCATCGGTAGTCAGATTGGCAATGAGGTTTGTCCCTGCACTGTCCAGGTAAATTTTATACGATTGATTGACAATCGGGGTCAACACTTTTCCTTTTTTCAACGTGCTTTCCAGTAAGAGATACTGAACGCGATTATCGGAGTTTACGTAGTGCAGCCTGACGATTTTCTTCCCCTCTTCCTGCGCCGCAAGCCGGACAGTCAGGAATGCCCACGCCATAACAAAGAGCAGAAACGTCGATTTATTTTGAAGCGGAAATTGGCTCAGCTTTTTCATGTTGTTCGGTAATGGTTTCGTGGATAGGAATAATGGGGAATATCCTGACAAAAAAGGTAATGATGAGCAATGCTCCCGCCAACGAGCCAATGGTAATGGCCCATTCTTCCCAAGTCGGAAAATAGTGTTTGTAGTTTTCGGGCACATTTTGCATGGGCAAAAACGGGTGCAACAACGTCGGAGTTACAATCAGATACCGTTTAAACCAAGCTCCTACGACGATCATAATCCCCGTAATAAACATCGGAAAAGGTTTTCTTCCGGCTTTGAACAGCATGACAAAAATCGGAATAATCATCCCTACCAGAATGGCAAACCAAAACATCAGTGAGAATTCACCCGTAAATAATTCTTCTAAGTGCGCCGCTTCGGATTTTTTCATCTTAAAAGCAGGTACCAAATATTCATTTACGTTGAAATAAAGGTAAATGAGCGAAAGCATGACGGCAATTCGGCCCATTTTTTCAAAATGCAACTCCGTAATATAGTTTTCCAGATGATAATATTTTCGGAAAACGTACATAGCCACAATCACTCCCCCCGATCCTACCAAAAAGGCTCCTGAGATAAAATAAGCGCCGAAATTGGTACTGTCCCAACCGGGTCGGTAGGTAGTGGCAAACAACCAGGATGTAACGGTGTGAATACAAAAAGCGACGGGTATAATCATGATACACAATATACTGATGGCTTTTTCACTGATTTTAAACTGCTCGGCCGTTCCTTTCCAAAAAGCCCCCAGAAAAGTGTATATTTTATTTTGCCAAGGTAAGTTCGTTGCTTTTTGGCCGCTCATGATTTTTAAATCAGGCAAAAGCGGCAGATACAACAGTAAAAGGCTGATGAAGAAATAAGTAGTGATCACAATCACATCCCAAGTAATCGGCGATTGCAAACGACCGTGTAACAGCAAATTATACAAACGCTCGGGACGCCCCATGTCCACAATAATGATCAAAGAGGCAAAGGTGATGGCTGATACAGCGATGATTTCCGCAATCCGCGTCAAAGGGGTACTCCACGCCACATTGGCCAATCGAAAGATGGCCGTGATGAGCGAGCCTACCAAACTGATAGCTACAAAGAAAACGAAGTTGGAAATATAGATTCCCCAGGAAACATAATCGCGCATAGCCGTCACAGCCAACCCGTTGCGTAATTGTCGGACGTAAGCAAAAGCGCCGACCAAACAAAGGGCCACTAACACTCCTATCCACAGCATCCCGCGTTTGCCAAAAGGTTGCGGCACCAGCTCTTTAGTGATCCGCTCGTGGGTTAAAGAAGATAAATTATTCATTGTCATACATTTAGAAGTAAACAACCGTTTTAATCATTATTCCTCGGTTCTCCAAAATCACTTCCCTTCCTTCTCATTTTCCAGACCGACTTCATACGGAAAATTCCGATTGACCGGCGGTAAGTAGTATACGCTTGGCTTGGTACCCAAATCTTCCATCAGGCGATAGCCGGCTTTATCTTTGATCAGCTCGCTGAAGCGGAAGGTTTCTGCGCCGTTGGTGACGGAATCTTCGTTCAAATCTCCAAACATAAATACGCCGTTCGGACAAGCCGACACACAATGCGGCAGTTCCCCCTGTCGGGTCATTTCGGGGCAAAAATCACATTTACCCACCGTTCCCTTTACCTGAGGTGATATACTCGCCGGGCCCGAATTGTGATGATGATGATGTTCTTCCGCGCCCTGCGCCGCCATCAGTGTTTCCTCCCAGTTGAACACCCGGGCCGAATACGGACATGCTGCCATGCAAAAACGACAGCCGATACAACGCTCATTATCAATCAATACGATACCATCCTGTCGTTTGAAGGTCGCATCCACCGGACACACCTTCACGCAGGGAGGCTCGTCGCAGTGCATGCAGGTGGTAGGTTGCCAATACGGGGCCGTATGATCGGCATCTTCCATACTCACTACTTTGATCCAATTCTGTCCGGAATGCACCTGGTGCATGTGATTGCAGGCACTTTGGCATTTTTTCAGGTTTTTACACCGGGCCAAATCAATGACCATAACAAATTTTTTGCCGGGAATTCCTTCTCTTTCCTCGGCATTTGTCAAATGCGGCAAATCCGGAATGGGTTTCAGAAACGCTTTGTCAATTTCTATCACTTCACCATCGACAGAAAGTAATTTTACTTTTTCACCGGTCAGTACTACCTCATCCTGAACAAACGGATTTTTTTTCTCATCGCATCCGCCCAAGGCAGTAGTCAGCAAGCCGCTCAAAAGAAAATCCCTCCGGGGTATATTATTCGTTTTCATAAAGTTAGGATTGTTTTTTTATCCACTCCTTCAACTCATCAATAGTGATTTTTTTCTCATTTATATCCGCTGTCACCAAGTGTTTTCGGTCTATTTCAACCAATGTTCCGTCTTGGGTAAGCACTTTTACGGTATCATTTTTTTTACTGTTTATCATTGGCTTCTTTTCCTCTTTTTTAATGATTTTCAGCAAAGTGAATGTACTCAGAGTACCGATACTCCATAATAAAAACTTTTTTCGTGCAGAAGGTAATTGGGGTGTTTCCATTGGGTGAAGCAATTAGAATTGAAAGAAAAGAACGGCCCAATAAAGAGCCGTCGGGAAACAAGCTTATTTTTTCAATGTTCTTATAAAAGCGACCAAAGCCCAACGGTCGTCCTCATCCGGGATTTTCTTTTTGAAAGAAGGCATATCGTCTCTTCCTTCGGTAGTTTTGTAGAACAGAGAACCATCCGATTGAGCCTGCACATCCGCTTTTGAAAAGTCACCGGGTTCGGTTTCCAATTGAGCCGCTTTCGAGCCATCGCCCAGCCCCTTTGCACCGTGGCAAGACTTACAATGCGTATTCCACAAAGCTTTTCCATCTGCGGCGGCCGCGGCGGCATCAGCCAAGGAACTTTTCATTTTTTTGTAATTGTCGGGGGCATTCCAAGGTTTTTTATCCAAAGCCGTTTTTTCGGTAAAACTGACACTGACCCAGCCCAAGGCGACAATGAGTAAAACAAGTACTTTTTTCATAAGACAGGAATTGTTAGTGGTTAGAAAAAAAGATTACCGCCATAAGAAAGATGTAACTACAGGAAAAAAATATGACAAAGCACTTCTGAAATTCTGACATACATCAGGAAATGCCCTTTTAATTAGCTTACCTAAAATGAAACAATCCTTACTCAGCGAGAACACCCTCTCGCTGAGTAAGGATTGGCGTTTAAGGCAGCTATTAAAGTGTTAAGTGCCAAAACATAGACCGATCATTATCTATTAAATATCAAGCAGTTATAGAAAAATCAACACCCAAAAACTTTTGCTTAACTACTTAAAAATTCCACAACCGAGTAATATTGAAGCCAATTAGGAATTGTCCTTTGGTATAATCATTTTGGTTGAACATATTATAACTCTGCGGGACAATTCCAAAAGAATTCCCTATAAATACCTGAAATGCGTGCGCGCTCGTTGTGGTTTCGAACCCAAAACAAATGTTAGGATGGGGGTTATTGGCCGGGTGCTGGGTAAGAGGTTGGTCATAACCCGCAATCACTGCCGATTTTTCACTGATTCGGTAACGTCCCAGCATTGAGACAGCCAAGTGCCCGTTTTTCATTTTATTGAGAATTTCGCCCTTACTGTTTACATACCCTTCTACATTGTTAAACCACGAAAAAGTAGGTGAAACCTGAACGGAGAACTTTTCAGTAAGTTTCCGGGCAATAATCAGCTGATTAAAGTAAGACAGGCGATCGACATCGTATCGAAAATTGGATTTATCGCGAGCGTCAATCACCATATTGCCAAAATAACTGATACTTACCGGGATTTTGCCGCGAGTTTGTTGCAATAATGCGTACTTAACGTTGAAATCCACCTGCATTCTTTCTTTGGTAATACCCACCCCGACAAACAGCTTTTGGATGGGAGCATAACTGATCCCTAAACGGATATTGGACGGAGCAAAAATTCCGTACAAATCTTTAGCCCCGTTATTTACCGTTCCGAATCGGTGTTGTATATCGAACTCCAAGGTACCCTTTATGGGTACCATGACTGTTTGGTTATCCATAACCCAAACACTTCCAAACGTATTTTTTACAGGTTTTACTTTGGATTTTACCCGTGCCGCTTGGGTCGTATCTTGGGCAAAAGACTCTCCTGCCATCAAAATCAGCAGAAACAGTTTTGCAAGCAACCGCGGCAGATTATTTTTAAAACTTTTCATGTTACTTTTTTTTAAGTACTTGTGAACAAATCAGTTAGTGCTTAGTTGTTGGATGCACCCTGTTTAATCCATGCATAAATGAGGGCATTATACTCTTTATTGACCCCGCTTACCGGCATCGGAATGCCCCGCTTACCCGTCATCTTCAGGTATAAAATACTTGTTGCAGCCGCATTTTTATCCACATAGTTGCCCACCGTCAATGAATTATAGGCATCCGATGCGGATAAATTGGGGACCTGCCCGCCTGAATTATGACAACCGCTTGTATTGCAGCTTTTGTTTAAAATAGGGATGATATCCTGTGAGAAACTTACCGTTCTTGTTACCTCTGCGACTTCCAAAGGAACCGTTTTGTCTTGATAACAACCGGCCGGAAACGTCAGGCACCCACCTGCTAAAATCACCATTCGTATTACTCTTGAATGAAACATGGTATTTTGAGTTTTGTAGGAATGATACTGACACCGCCAACGGTTATTTTTTAAATTTCAGAAGCAAGTTCGGTTGAATCGCGTGCTGATAATTAGACTTATCCCATACGGCAAATCCAAATTGCTGATCTTTGAGGCTTGAGAAGTCAACGTCCTGTTTCAGCACATCCGAAGTCTTCAACAAACGCTTGAACTCCACGATCCATCCCGTACCTGTATGAATTGCAGCACAGGTGATATCGGCTCTGCCACCAATCAAAGGAGAAGCAATGTAACTTGGAATGGCTTTGGGACCGACACCACCTGTAACAGCATCGCCAATCCGTTGAAAATCTTTGTCTGTATTCGGGTCAATGGTACCGCCACTGTAGCTCAGCACGCCCGTAGAACTGACTCCCGTAATTTTTACGGCTTTTCCGTTCTTCGTATCATCATCCAAAATATAAGTATAGTTGGTTGCACCGGGAATCACCCATAAGGGCACATTCACGGCCGCCCCTGTTCCATCCAATTTTAAAGATTGACGATTCGTGACCGCCCCCTGAGCGGCAGCAGCACTATACGTAGGTCGGTTTGGCCAAGTAGTAGAAGTTCCCGACACCACAATATCATCCACGTGCCGTCCATTGGCATTACCACCCACCAAACTCGTCACCGCAGGACCGCCGGCCCAGTCTTGATAATTATCATCCATTTGTTTGAAAACAATATCCCGACTCAAGTGTCCCCACCACATATCAATTTTTTCGTTCACACCATTGGTATAATGGTTTCCGCTGTTGGCATTCGATTTAAGTACAGCAGGCGTTACGGAGTAATCCATGTAGGGGGTAAAGACGTGACAACTTGCATAACAGGTTTGGGTATTGAATTTAGGCGTTGAATAATCAATATTCCACAACATGGCTATCTTGTCTTCTCCAAAATCAGTTCTGGTCAATACCCCATTCACGTCATACGTTTTACTTGTAGGCTCCTGCGCCCACGTTTTGGTAGTCGGATCAAAATACCAAGGGGCTACATTGACACTTTTGGTGTTATCGGCATATTCGGCCAAAAAATAAACGTATTTGTCGTCATACATCGAACGTAAGGAGGCAGGAAAGGTTTCTCCGATATATCCTGTAAAAAGATTATTGCCCGGATCAGGTACAGATGGATTGATTTTCAGCGGAGTTGCCTGATCCCACGCCGCTTCAATGGTTCCGTCAATCGTCGGAGGTGCAGAAACCTTAACAGAAATCAGATCGGTAGATGCATTGGTTTGAATTGTATCCAAAACCTGATCATCTTTAGTACAGCTAAGGCTATAACCGAGTGTCAATACGAAGGAGATAGCTACCCACGTATATTTTGTCTTAAAAGGGTTCATAAATACTTGTTTTAGTAAGAAATAATTTGTTTTAACAATGTGATAAGGTTAAGCCATTATTTCTGTTAAAAACATGATGAACTATTTTAAAAAACATGACAAACGTTTGGAAATTAACTATTCAGGTACCGATATTTCTACAATTACAGGCCAAAAGGGTGCAATAAGTCATAAACTCGTTGTTTATAAAGAGGATATTCGCTAAAAAAGAGATTTTTTCCTCCAAAGTAACATATCCGATATGCAGAGCTATGTGCAGTCAAAAGAAAAACCCCGGTTCAGTGATTTTCTTACGAATTTCAGTGAACAGGGGTTATGACTGATCTGCAATCAGAAATATCGGGCAGATTTCAACTCATTTTTTACTCTTTGTCTTCCTCAATTTTCCTGCCGTTGTCCTACAAGGCTGATTTTGTAATTTACCTTATTCAGCACTTTCAGAAAATAATCCCACTCCTTTTTCATGGTTATGGGCGATGGATTTTTGTGATTGGGAAAATCTCGTATGTCTTTGATTTGGTATTTGTCGTCCATCAACTCCGTAAACGGTCCGAAAAGGAAGCAATCCATCTTTTCGGAAATTCGATGAAAGTTGAAGGTATCCGAGGCAGAATCTCCGTTATTGTAGTACCAACACCCGTAAACGGGATTATACTCCAAGTAATAAGGATTTTTGTCCAAAATCATACAGACCGAATGTTTATTTACCGAGCGACCGAAATCGAAAGGAAAGTTGGATACTTTTCGGAGCAAAAGCAAGATAAATTTATCAAATCATTATACAGTCGGGCAAACAAAAGCACTTAGCAGAGATGTTAAGTGCTTTTGTGTATTAAGAGCCCCCGGCCGGGATCAAATCGCAGGGGCGACCCCGCAGCGACCTACTGATTACAAGCGGCAGGCGTTCCTGTCAGTTGCTCTATCAGCTGAGCTATGGAGGCAATATTTATTAGCAATAAGTTATATCTCTTATAACTTTAAGAGCCCCCCGGTCAGGATCAAATCGCAGGGGCGACCCCGCAGCGACCTACTGATTACAAGCGGCAGGGCTGTTAAGCCAATAATGAAAAAGCGTAATCATCAGTAGATGATTACGCTTTTAGTTAATTAAGAGCCCCCAGCCGGGATCAAACCAGCGACCTACTGATTACAAGTCAGTTGCTCTATCAGCTGAGCTATGGAGGCGTTCCTTATTTTCGTGGTGCAAAAGTAGGCGTTTTCTCAATAACACACAACTTTTTCGACCAAAAAACTACAATGCTTCGCGCACAATTTTCAGTTGATGCTTTAAATCAGCGAGTTGCTTTTGAGCTGATTCGATTTTTTTCACAAACTCAGCCCGTACTTTCTCTCCGTTCTTAGAACGACCGAAAAATTCAATATTATTTTGCCAAATTGTCAGGTCATTTTCAATTTGGGTCATACGACGACGAATGTCGGTTTCTTTTCGTTGGAGATTACGAACGGATTCTCCGTCGGTAGCCATAGCTACTTCATTTTCCAAGATCACCTGTTCGCGCTCTTTCGAGGATAATTTACCGATCGCACTCACGTACGCATTAACGGCATCAATGTACCGCTTATTGATGGCTTGCATATCTTTCTTAGGTACAAACCCAACCGCAGACCATTCCGCTTTAAAGGCATTCAAATCTTTCAGATTGGCCTCACCGGACTTGGCACCTGCTTCAATCTTTTCGCAAATTGCCTGTTTTTTCGTCAGGTTTTCTACAAACTCACGCTCAACCTCCGAATTTTTAGCGCGCTTCCGATCAAAATAAGCATCACAGGCTTTTTTGAAGCGGTCAAAAATCGTATCTTTGAATTTCTCGGGTACCTGACCGATCTGCTTCCATTGTTTTTGCAAAGCAATCACTTTATCTGTATTAGCTGCTGAATCTTCCCCTGTTTCCAAAATTGCCTCTACCGCTTCGCAAAGCTCCGTTTTCAATTTAAGATTTTGCTCGCGTTTTGATTCCAATTGGCGGAAAAATTCGCCTTTATTATGGAAGAATGTTTTGAGGGTAGCCCAAAATTTCTTACTCAACTCCCGGCCTTCATCACGCAACATTTGGCCTTTGGCATTCACCCACTGTTCCTGAAGAGCCACCACCTCTTTTGTCTTTTCATTCCACTCATTGATGCTGCTCGATGTAAACGCCGTAAAAGGTACCAAAGCCTCATATATCTTTGACTTTATTTCATAATTCCGGGCCAATACCTGTTTTTGATCTTCCGACTGCGCACGGCGGGCATCGTGGAGCGTATCTAAGGCCACCTTCAATCGTTGCCAAAGTACCTCTTGTTCGGCTTTGGGACCGGGACCGATATGTTTGTATTCATCGAAATGAGCATTGGCTTCTTCCAATATCGCACGGGTAAGCGGCCGGCCTTCTAAGGATTGCGCCAAAGCTTCTACTTTTTCAACCAATTCTGCCTTTAGTTGGAGATTTTTCTTTCGATCCAACTCTTTCAGTTCGTAATAAATATTACGATTGCTGTAATAGCGATCAATCAGCGCGTGGAAGGTAGCCCAAAGGGTACTGTTGTGCGGAGAAGCGATATTGCCGGCCGCTTTCCACTCGTCCTGAATCTTCTTAAACTCCTGCCAGCTTGTTCCGGGGTTTTTGGCATTACTTTCGTCGGCATCTACGAGTTCCCGCAAGCGTTGAAGCAACTGCGTTTTAACGGCGAAATTTTTATCTTTTGACTTCTCCAGGTCTTGGAAGTAGTGATTTTTCACATCTTTGATCTGACGATACAACGACTCAAAACGCTGAGTCAGTTCGTCGGGTTTGTATTCAAACCCCTCGTCAGAGCCATTTTCTGCCAAATAACGCCGCTCTGCCTCTTCTCTCTCTGTTTTTTTTATTTGGTCAAAAAATACTTTAACTTCTTTCAACAGCTCATCAGTACGCTTAAAATCAGTCGGTTTCGCGTTCTCGCTTTTGGCGACAGCCAACCGGTTTTCCATCAAACTGACCAAGTCCTTTTTATCGAGTTGACTGTAATCAACTACCTGTTCTTCAGCCACTTCAAGTTCTTCAATGGCCGCAACACTCTCTTGAGTGAGTTGTTCGCTTTCGCTTAGTTCTGCTCCGTCGTTAATCATCGTAAATGTGGTGGTAATCGCTTAGATTTGCAAAAATAATAATTAAAGCCGTTTTTCGGTGTTTTAAAATCTGTTTTTCATATTTAACGTACCTATGGCAGTGGAAAATTCTAAAATTGCCCATCTTCGAAAAGATTATACGCTTAACGGATTGGGAGAAGAAGATATTTTAAATAACCCGACAGACCAATTCAGGAAGTGGTTTGAAGAAGCACTTTCGGCCGAAGTCACTGAGCCCAACGGCATGTTTTTGAGTACACTCAGCCCCGATGGCTACCCGCAGGGCCGGATTGTTTTATTAAAAGATGTCGATGAACAGGGGTTTACATTTTATACCAATTATAAAAGTCATAAAGGGATTGATCTGTCTGCCCATCCGTTGGCTGCCCTGACCTTTTGGTGGGCCGAACTGGAACGCCAAGTACGCATTGTGGGCAAAGTAGAGAAAGTCACCGAAGCCGAATCTGACGCCTATTTCGCCATACGACCGCGCGGCAGCCAATTAGGGGCTTGGGTCTCCTCCCAGAGTGAGGTCATCGCCAACCGAGAGGTTCTTTCCGATAAATTAGCTACATTTGAAAAGCAATTTGCCGACCAACCGGTGCCTCGTCCGCCGCATTGGGGCGGCTATCGGGTTATTCCGCACGAAATTGAATTTTGGCAGGGACGCCCCGATCGTCTGCACGACCGCATACGTTATCACTACCTCAATCATGAATGGAAAATAGAACGCCTTTCTCCTTAGCATTTTTTACTACCCTACATATTTATATCTCAAATTTATGATCAACAAAATCCCAAACACCCTTACTCGCATCGGCGTATTTTATGACGGAAATTATTTTTTACACGTAAGTAACTATTATAACTACACCCACGAACGCCGCAGCCGAATCAGTATAAACGGCCTGCATGATTTTATCCGCCAAAAAGTGGCTGAATTGGAAGGAAATACGCCGCGTTTGTGTCAAATAGTCGACGCGCATTATTTTCGCGGACGGCTTACTGCGGGAGAGGCCAGCCAACGAGGCGATTTACTGTATTATGAAAGAGTTTTCGATGACATTTTAATGTCGGAGGGAGTCACAACCCACTATTTACCCGTTCGCAGTGCTCTGGGAAAAAAATACGAAAAAGGGATTGATGTTTGGTTAGCCTTAGAGGCTTTTGAAATGGCCTTTTACAAACGGTTTGACATTTTGGTGCTGATTGCCGCCGACGGCGACTATGTCCCTTTAGTACGTAAGTTGAATACACTCGGAACCCGCGTTTTGGTTTTAGGCTGGGATTTTGAATATACCGATGAAGACGGAAATCGGTTTTATACACGCACTTCGCAGGATTTGTTAGCAGAAGTAACTTACCCGGTGGCCATGCAGGAAATCATTAACAGCCGCAATGAACAACTGGTCAGTCAGCTTTTTGTACCTCGTAATAAAGGTAAAATCTTTACAAAACAGGGAGAAAGCGTCGGCGAAGAAGATCAGGAAGACGCAAACCCTTTGTCCATTGACGCTGAAAACAGACATGAAAGCTTTATTTTATCGCTTAAAGAAGGGTTCGGCTTTATCAAATACCCACCCAACAACGTCTTTTTTCATTACACCAGTCTTCGCGATTATGATTTTAATGATTTGGTTGTGGGAGACCGCGTTCAATTTACGTTGGAAGAAAAAGAAGGCGGCCGCGCTGTCGGATACGACGTGGTGGTCTTAGAATCGATCAAACAACCGGCAGTCCAATAAATGACGACGGGCAGTAAGTAAGGGAGGGATTTCTATTGTACTTACTGCCCGCCTCTCAGCTAAGCCTTCGTACAACTTCATAACAGGCCCGGCTATTGTGGTAGGGGCATTTCCAAAAATTAACTTTATCTCCTTTCACAGATGTCAAGTCGGGCTTGACGGTACCAAACCAATCCCCTTTTTGGTTATCTATCACGTATTTTTTAATAAAATCCCAACTTTTGTCCGTTTTTTCACGGTAATGTTTCAGACCGGTCAATTGATACGCATTGAGAAATCCAACCATTTGTTCAGCCAATACCCACCAACTTCGTTCGTGATTTCGATGATTGGTAACCGGGTCGAACTCATAATCTAAGGCTCCGTCTTCTCCGAGACCCGTACAGGCCGCTTCGGCCATTTTAATACATATCTGTTTTACCCGTTCGCTCCGGCTATGGTCATTCAATACTTCAGCCGTTTCCCACAGCAACCAAGAGGCTTCAATATCATGACCGTAAGAGACCGTCTCGTCTTTCGGCTTCCAGTTTTCATCAAAGAATAAGCGCAACCGATACGTTTTCGGACTGATCAGCTTATCTAAAAAAGCGTCTGTCAGATGGGCCACTCGTTGGCGAAGCAATGCATCGGGCCACACGCGATAAAGGTTGGTGAAAGCCTCTATGATATGTAAATGGGTATTTTGGGATTTATTCCACGGCTGCTTGCTCAATATCAAATCATCCGTTACGGCCCAATCCGTGTCGAATGCTTCATAATAACCGCCGCGTTGGGCATCGTAGCCGTGTTTATCTACCGTTTTGAACAATTCCTGCGCAAAGTCAAGCGCAGGTTTGAATTTAGAGGCAGCATAATACTCGCTTAATCCATAGATAGCAAAGGCATGTCCGTAGAGTTGTTTGCGGGTTTCCAACGGGGCACCGGCGGCCGTAACGGACCAGTAAACGCCGCCGTTTTTGGTATCCCGAAAATGATTGTATAAATAATGGTAGGCTCGGTCGGCTAACACCAGGTACTTACGTCGGTGAAAATAACGATAAGCCAATGAAAATGTCCACAGAATACGCCCCGTAAGAATCACCGAACGGGGAGCATCCAAAACGGGTTGGTTTTCATAAGTCAACCGACCGTGAAAACCGCCGCGTTGATAATCCGGCGTATATTTTTCCCAATAAGCCAAAATTCGTTTCCATTCAGCAAGGTTTTCGCGGGCGAGTGGGTCCATGAGAGCCATAAAGTAAACAATAAGTAGTTATCTGAAATTAGTTATCCGTTATCTGTCTATCTCAATCCATTGATAATCAATACCCTAATAACGGATAACAGATAACGAATAACATAAAGTAGTTGTGATTGGGTACTTAGTGAGATTTCTTTGCATAAAAGCACCGAGCCTCTTCTATTTAACCTTGTATCTTTGCGAAGGTCAACAGGTCCCGTTATGTTGAAAGATTTCTTAGGTTACATCAAAGAAAAGCAGCTTTTTTCTGCCTCAGCAAGGCTGTTGCTCACCGTTAGCGGAGGCATTGACTCCGTCGTATTAGCACATTTGTGCCACCGCTCCAAGTTGGTTTTCGGAATCGCCCATTGCAATTTCCAATTAAGAGGCTCCGAATCCGATGAGGATGAACAGTTTGTGCGCGATTTGGCACATACCTATGCCGTACCTTTTTATACCCAACGCTTTGACACGAAAACCTTTGCTGCCCAACATGGTATCTCCACCCAAATGGCGGCCCGTCAGTTGCGGTATGAATGGTTTGCGCAAATCCGCCGCGAAGAAAATTATGACCATATTCTGACCGCCCATCATCAGGATGACCTGCTCGAAACCGTATTGCTCAACCTCACCCGCGGTACAGGTTTGGCAGGTTTACACGGTATTTTACCCAAAAACGGCTTTTTGGTTCGTCCCCTGCTGTTTGCTGCGCGCACTGCCCTTTTTGCCTACCTGCAGCAAATGAAGTTGACTTGGCGGGAAGACAGTTCCAATGAAACCAACGATTATCTGCGCAATCGCCTGCGGCACGCGGTGATTCCTATCTTACAGGAAATGAACCCTAAAGTTTCGGCAGCAGTGGCAGAACTCGCTGAACACGTAATTGCTGCCGAGGAAATAATAGCCGAAAGTTTACGGCAAACCGCGGCCGAAGCGGTACAATCCGAAGGGGGTGTTGTTCGTATTTCTTACGAAAAAACCATCGCCTTATCAGCCCCTATCGAACGATTATGGTACCGTTTAAAAGCGTATGGCTTTTCGTACCGACAAACAAAACTCATTTGGGAAAGTCGAAACGGGCAGGTGGGAAAACAATTCTACTCCCCCACCCACACTCTCATTAACGACCGGCAGCATTGGCTGATTACCCCGACCGATGCAAACACCTCAACAACTTGGACAATCAATTCGGAGGAAGGTGAGCTTTCCTTTCCGGGCGGTCGGTTGACATGGCATCCGATTGAGCTAAAGGAGGAGTTTGCTTTTAAAACCACACCGAACGTGATCTATTTGAATACGGAGCAACTTCTTTTCCCTTTAACCCTTCGACCGTGGCGAGCCGGGGAGCGGTTTTGTCCGGCAGGAATGCAGGGGAAACAGAAGAAAATCAGTGACTTTTTGATTGATTGTAAGGTACCCCGAACCTTAAAAGAAAAGGTGTTTGTATTGGAATCTGATAACAAAATTGCTTGGATTATTGGCTTTCGGTCTGATGAACGCTTCAAAGCAACCGAATCCACAAAAAAAATCACAAAATTTACACTAACTAAAAACAACTGATTATCAGAAACTTACCAGAATTCAACACTTCAAAATCAATCACAATTCACAACTCGCCCTTCACAAATATATTTTGGCACAGTATTTGGTGTACAGTTTGGCAGAATCCTATTTTCCTGCTACTGTAACACTTTTATGC
Organism: Spirosomataceae bacterium; assembly: GCA_046329125.1. Taxonomy (GTDB): domain Bacteria; phylum Bacteroidota; class Bacteroidia; order Cytophagales; family Spirosomataceae; genus Runella. The sequence goes on from JAXLVD010000019.1 coordinate 25,632, forward strand.
AATGAGAACCGTAGTTAAAATAGCGTTGGGATTTGCTCTAACCCTCATAACGCTCAACCTATTCGCCCAGAGTGCCAGGCTTCGGTCGGCCAATCGGGCTTTCGACGATTACAGCTACGCCGATGCCGTGCGGGGCTACGAAGAATTTTTGCGAACCGATAAGAAAACGGATCCGGTCGAACGCAAAGAAGCACTCGAAAAGCTCGCGTACAGTTATCGTCGCCTGCAAGATACCCGTAATGCCGAACGGGTTTACGGCGAGTTGATCGACAATTTTACCGACGCTGACAGCCGTAATTACCTGTATTATGCACAGGCACTGGCCAGTAACGGCAAATACCGAGAATCTCAACGCATGTACAGCAAGTATGCGGAGTCGCAATCAGCCGACTTACGAGGCCGTAAGTTTACGGTTACGTACATGGATATGAACCGTTTTTACAAAGATTCGGCCATGTACCGGGTTGAATACCTGCCCGTCAACTCACGACAAGCCGATTTCAGCCCCATGTATTTCAAGGGTGGTTTGGTCTTTGTATCCTCCCGTGCCGAGACAGGCGTCATTAAACGCGTTTTCAACTGGAATCAAACGCCGTTCTTAGACCTGTATTTTACTCCCGATACCGCCGCGTTGAAAGGCATTAAAGAGGTATACCGCAGTTCAACGGCTTCCCTTGGCGGTGCTTCCTCACGAGAAGGGGCTGCGGGGGCATTACCGGATGTTGCTGCCGAAGAGGATTTGCCGCTGCCTACCACCAAAGCGGAGAAGTTCAGCCGTACTCTCAATACCAAATACCACGAAGGGCCGGCCTCTTTCTTTAAAGATTATACAAAGGTGATTTTCACCCGAAACAATTATAACAGCGGGAAAGCCAGAAAAAGCAACGATGGTATTAATAAATTAAAACTGTTTATTGCCGATCAAAAAGGAAAAGACTGGGGTAATGTCAAAGAATTACCTTTCAATAATAACGATTTCTCCTGCGGTCATCCCGCTTTGTCGCCCGACGATTCCAAACTTTACTTTGTTTCAGATATGCCGGGTGGTTACGGCGGCACCGATATTTACGTAGTAGAATACAACGGCGGTCAGTGGGGCGTACCGGTCAACCTCGGAAAAGAAATCAATACCGAAGGCAATGAAATGTTTCCGTTCATAGATGGCAGCGGCAATCTTTATTTTGCGTCTGACGGGCATGAAGGATTAGGAGGGCTGGATATTTTCTACGCAGAGCTGAAAGACGGAATTGCGTACAAAGGCATTCAAAATTTGGGGGCTCCTATCAATTCTGAAAAGGATGATTTCGGCCTTATCACCGATAAAGATCGCGGTACCGGGTACTTCAGTTCTAACCGGGTCAGAGGCGTTTCTGACGACAACATTTACAGTTTCCGCCGTACCTGCCGTCCGTTGGATATTCTGGTATTGGATGCCAAAACAGGCGCTCCTATCGAGGGGGCAGACGTACGTATCGTGAAAAACGGTTCGAATCAGGATATTCAGCAAACCGGCATGGACGGCGCTACTAAAATCTGTTTAGAGGCTCAAACGGAATACGATTTCAAAGCCATTAAAGAAGGTTACGCCACCAACAACGTCATTTTCTCTACCATGACGCAATCGGCCAAACCGCAAATGAGCGTCTCCATTTATCTCAACAAGAGCGAAAGCACCATCTTGCGCGGTACGGTAAAACGGGAGGTCAATCAAGCGCCTCAGGAAGGAGTCAAAGTAACCCTGCGCGACGAAAAAACCGGACACGAGAAAACAGTGGTTACCGGAGCAGACGGCGGGTATGAATTTGAAGTAGATCCTAACCGCAACTACGCGCTGCGGGCCGAAGGAGACCAATTGGCTACCAACGAACAGACCATCGGAAAGAACAAAAAGAACAAGAAAAAGGTCGTAGAGAGCGATTTGAGCATGTATGGTACCGGGGATGTCTTTACCCTCGACAACATCTACTACGATCTGGATAAGTTTTTCATTCGTCCGGAAGCAGCCAGAGAACTGGATAAAGTCGTAGGATTGATGAAAAAATACCCTGAAATGCAAATCGAATTGCGGTCGTTTACCGACAGCCGCGCCAGCGATACGTACAACCTCCGTTTGTCGGAGCGCCGAGCCAGAGCTGCCTTTGACTACCTTGTCAGAAAAGGCATAGCCCCCGCCCGCTTGGAAGCCAGAGGATACGGCGAAACCGAATTGGTTAACGATTGCAGCAACGGGGTAAATTGTGCGGAAGCTGACCATCGTCTCAACCGACGCACCGAATTTAAAATTCTGGCGGTGAAAACCGGCGGCGGGGAAGAATTGACCGGAAAATAGACACATACCGACAAAGCCGGCGGGTGTATCCGCATCCGTCCGGCTTATAATGACTTAGGGATTATAGTGTTAGGGAAGTACAGGAAACAAACAGCGCGAGCCCAAGCTCCGCTGTTTTGTTTTTTTATATAATCGAAAATTCACTAATTCGCCGCCTACAATTCAACCTTTCTTACCATGCGTATTTCTCTGATAGCCGCCATGTCCGAAAATCGGATGATCGGTCGTAAAGGTCTTCTTCCGTGGCCGCATTTGCCCAATGACTGGGACAATTTTTTCAAAGTAACCGCCGGCTGTCGCATGATCATGGGACGTAAAAGCTACGATACCCCGGATCGGTTATCCTCCGAGAGCGGGAATTTTGTCATTACCCGACAGGAAAATTTCCCGATGGAAGACGGATTTGTTCGGGTCGGCAGTTTGGAAGAAGCGCTTACGCTTTGTCAAAACGACCCCGAAGTATTCGTGATTGGCGGGGAAGAAATCTTCCGATGGGCCCTGCCTTTAGCCGATGTTATCCACTTAACACTGGTACACGGTATTTTTGAAGGAGATGCTCGCTTCCCCGAGTTCTCCGAAGAAGTTTTCCAATTAAAAAGTCGGCAGGATTTTCCCGCCGACCCCCGACACGCGTATGCCTATTCGTTCTTAGTGTACGAAAGGGCAGTGAAAAAGGCAGATTTTCATGCTCCTTAGATTGTCGTTCCGCCATCAACGGTATAGACCCCGCCGGTACAATAACCCGACGCATCCGAAGCCAAATACAACACCAACGAAGCTACTTCTTCCACGGTACCCATACGGGGAATCGGCAGGCGTTTGGTAAAATGGGCCAGTGTTTTTTCGTCTTGCCACAAAGCTTGGCTGAACTTGGTTTTGATTAAGCCGGGCGCTACGGCATTGACCCGAATCCCGTCTTCGCCCCATTCTTTGGCAAAAACTTTGGTTAACATATTGATGGCAGCTTTGCTAACACTGTAAATTCCCAATCCCGGATCGGGGGTTTCGCCGGCAATGCTGCTGATATTGATAATGCTTCCGCCCCCCCGCATTTTCATCACGGGATGCACCAATTTACACAGTTGAAACGGGGCTTTCACGTTGATATCCATGATTTTATCAAAGGCGTTGTCCGGACAATCTACCGTAGGCCCGTAGTAGGGATTGGCCGCCGCATTATTGACCAAGATGTCGATTCCGCCGTAAATCTCCACCGTTTTATCAAACAGGTGTTTCATTTGGTGTTCGTCACCCATCCGCGCTTCGATGGCGGTGATCTCCCCGCCTGACAGACGAATATCGGCGGCAAGTTCATCCAAATCAGCCTGTCGGCGACTGCTGATGACTACTTTGACACCAAACTGCGCCAAGTACCGCGCAATTTGTTCTCCTATGCCTTTGCTTGCGCCGGTAATGAGGGCGACTCGCCCCTCTAAATTAAAAAGTTGACTTTCGGACATAAAGTTTGTTCTTTTGAAAATTGAATTTTAACCGGATTTTAACTGTCTGTCGGTAGGACTGCTCGTGTTTTACTGAACAAAAAAAAAGACGGTACTGTTCTACTCATACCAAGCGGGTCCAAACGATGAAAACAGCCTTTTTACTTTCTTTTCTTTTCTTCTTTGGGTACACCGTTCGGGCGCAAAAAGACAAATTATGGCGCTCGGACGTCCGACAGGAATTGGCCAATTACGACCAAATTATTACGTTCCACGACAAGAAAAAACGCTTTGCCACCGTCAAGATCTTTGATAAAGCGGGAGTGCTGCGCAATGAGGCCAATTTCAAGGATGAAATGAAACACGGCTATGAGCAATTTTATTATCCCGACGGCAATCTCTACTGGAAGTCGGATTACCGTGACAATGTTCAGAACGGAATTTTTATGGTGTATTACCCCGACGGAACCCTGAAACGAAAAGAAAAATACCGCAACGGATTTCGTAAAGAAGGATATTGTTATGATTCGTTGGGCAATACCGCGGCCTATTTCCCTTTTCGAACGCCGCCGGAGTTCAAACCGGGGCTGTATGGTTTGCAGCGGCATTTTCGGGATAAATGGCCGGCTTCCCTTAAAGCCGGCATTGGCGGATGGACAGTGATGGACGTGAATCTTTCCATCGGTGCCGACAGCATTGCCCGCGTTGCTTCCATCAAAGCGGATGATTTTGAACAACGCAAGGCCCTGGCGAATGCAATCAAGACCATGCCCAAATGGACCCCGGGGACTTTTGACGGTAAAATCAGCGAGACCAACTATAAAATTACCTTGGTACTAACGCAGGACGGGCTTTATTTAGCCGAACTCCTGAATAACCGCAGGAGTATCACACCGCCCAATTCGCCCAACAACACCAATCGTCGTTATTCGCCGCGTTAGCTGTTTTCAAGATTTATTTCCCATAAACTTAGCCAATCCGGCAGCGGCTTGTGCCTGTACTTTTTCTTCCAAAAAACGGCTCCAACCCAACAATCGGCCGGTAATGCCTAAAGCTTGTGATGCCCATTTGTAAAAGCTGAAAGTATCGTCGTGGCGGGCAATCAAATTGTCGCGAAACAAAAACTCGGCATGAATGACATTATGCACCCGGCGACCCGTCCCGGAAAAAGTGTAAACGGCCTCCCAATCGCAATGGCCGTTGCGGTCATCGGCCTGCACGTTTGTAAAGGTAATCGTGAGGTCTTTTCCCCGCGTCAGTAACATTTCCCACATCAACCCGGCTTCTTTTCCCTTCAGTTTCGGGAAAACCGGGTCTGAAAACCGTACCTCAGGGTGATAACACTGCTGCATGGTCTGATAATCTTTCTGCTGAAATGCGGTATAAAATCGTTCAATAAGGGCTTGGTTCGGATGCATCTTTCTACTGTTTACAGTTTGGCGTTTAGGGCTTATAAGTTTGAGGCAGAAGAACAATGAACGGTAAGCTTATAGACCGTAACTCTCTTAAGCGGTCGTCAGTCCTCCGTCCAATACAAGCATGTGTCCGGTCATAAAGGAAGAAGCCGATGAGGCCAAATACACAATGGCATCGGCGATTTCTTCGGGCTTTCCGAAACGTTTCATCGGAATCGCATTTTGCAACGATTCCAGGTAATTGGTCTCATCGTTCACAATGGCTGTTTCGAGCATGGGCGTCAGCGTAAACGCCGGACAGACCGCATTGATCCGAATACCGTGTTTGGCAAATTCAAGCGCAGCCGTGCGGGTCATTCCTACTACGGCATGTTTACCGGCCGAATAACCAATGTGCCCGGCAAAACCGCCCAAACCTGCTACCGAAGCTACATTGACGATATTACCGCTTTTTTTACTCAGAAAATGCGGCAGTACCGCCTGCATACAGTGAAAAAGTCCCAGAACATTCACTTCCAATATTTTTCTGAAATCGTCGGTCGGATAGCGTTCCGTACGGGCCCGGGGCCCCAATATACCGGCGCTGTTCACCAACACCTGAATATCACCGAACCGTCGAAGGCATTCGTCTCTCATTCGCTCGACATCCTCCGCATCGGTAACATCAATACGGGCAAAAGCCGCTTCGGTGCCTGCTTTTTCCAGTTCTTCCACTAAATCATCGCCTGCTTTTTCGGATAAGTCCGCCAGAAAAATTTTGGCTCCTTCCTTGGCAAACTGAAATGCGGCGGCTCGGCCGATACCGGAACACCCGCCGGTAATGAGTACTGTCTGATCCTTAAAAGTCATTTTACAATAAAGGTTAATGAAACGGGTTTTGCCTACTGAACAACTGTCATCAGCGAATATTGATTGATGCGTTTTTTGATTTGAACCGCTTTTTTGACTATCCGGACACATTTTTTGACTTTCTGTGCCATGATATAGGCAAGCTGTCAGAATAGGCGTAATTTTACGGCACGCATTTTGGTTATTTTTTTCCTGTAAAGCAAATTTATTCATCGCTCTCCTTAACGACCACTCGAAAAAATACAGGTATGTCCCTAATACAACCCGAAAATGACCGTGACGGTCTGCCCCCCTTCATCAAAAATTGGCCGCAAATGTATGCCATCGTCATTGGTACACTGCTGCTGTTAATCGTTCTGTTTTACACCATGATGCGCTATTTTTCTTAAGCCATTCTCTCTGACCCTAACTTAAACCTTAACCGCTTCTCTGATGAGTTTTATTGACTGGATTGTACTGGTAGCAACCCTCGGATTCATTGTCGTTTACGGCGTTTATCGTAGCCGCGGCAAGCAAGATATTGACGATTACCTGATAGCCGGACAGTCCCTCCCTTGGTACCATGTTTGTTTTTCGGTCATGGCTACGCAAGCCAGCGCTATCACTTTCTTATCAGCTCCCGGACAAGGCTTTGCCGACGGAATGCGCTTTGTCCAATTCTACTTCGGATTACCTTTGGCCATGGTTGTGCTGAGTATTACGTTCGTTCCCATTTTTCACCGCCTTAAGGTATTTACGGCCTACGAATTTCTCGAAACCCGCTTCGACGTTCGCGTTCGGATGTTTACGGTTATTCTTTTTTTACTGTCTCGGGGGTTGTCCACGGGGCTTTCCATTTACGCGCCTTCCATCATTTTGGCCACTATTTTGGGTTGGGACTTAGCCTGGACCAACATTATTATGGGATCTATTGTATTGATCTATACCGTTTCCGGCGGCACTAAGGCCATCTCCCATACCCACGTACAACAGATGCTCATCGTAACGATTGCCATGTTTGTAGCGGGCTATATGGTCGTCCATTTGCTGCCGGCCGAGGTGGGCTTTGTCGATGCACTGAAAATTGCGGGTAAAGCCGGACGACTGAATACGATTGATTTTCATTTCGACCCCAACAGTCGCTATAATATCTGGTCCGGAATCATCGGCGGGTTCTTTCTGCAACTTTCTTATTTCGGCACGGATCAATCGCAGGTAGGTCGCTATCTGACCGGCGAATCCATCGGCCAAAGCCGCTTGGGGCTGGTCATGAACGGGATGCTCAAAATACCCATGCAGTTTTTGATCTTACTGGTGGGCGTTTTAGTTTTTGTGTATTATCAGTACAATCCGGCTCCCGTATTTTTCAATAAAGTGGAGACCGACAAACTCAAAACCTCCCAATACGCCGCCGAATATCGGGCATTGGAAGAAAAACATGCGATTGCCGTAAATAACCAAAAAACAGCGGTCAACGGATTGGCATCGGCGTTGGAGGCGGGGAATGAAGAAGAGATCAAACGCCGGCAAGAAGCGTTGAAGGAATCGGATGAAACCCAAAAATCAATCAAAAAAGAAGCCGTAGACCTCATAAAAAAGAACAATCCGACGGCCGATACAAGCGATGTCAACTACGTATTTCTTCGTTTTGTGTTGGATCGGCTGCCCATCGGTTTGATCGGCTTGTTGATTGCGGTCATATTCAGTGCCTCCATGGGTTCCATTGCGGCTGCGTATAACTCGCTGGCCTCGACCACTGTGGTAGATATTTACCGAAGAATCTATCGCAAAGATGCCACCGAACAGCATTACCTGACCGCCTCGCGTGTCTCTACCATTGGCTGGGGAATCTTCTGCATTGCCGTAGCCCAGTACGCCGGCAAATTAGGAAGCATGATCGAAGCCGTCAATATTCTCGGGTCGTTGTTCTACGGGGTTATTTTGGGCATCTTTTTAGTAGCCTTTTATTTCAAAAACATCGGTGGGAAAGCTACCTTTTGGGGGTCGGTTGTCGCCGAAATCGCCGTAGTACTTTGTTGGTGGTTTGACTTGACTGCTTTCCTGTGGCTCAACGTCATCGGCTGTCTGCTCGTGATCGGGTTTGCGTGGGTGGTTCAATTATTCATACAACCTTCTGAAACGGCTCAGTAATCAGTTATCCCCTTCCGGTCTTACTTTAAAAAGGCGCTGCAACCAACTTTGTTTTTCGGTGGCTTCTTCCTGTTGGGCTTGCGCATCGGGCGAGAAGGCTGCCATCGTTCCTAAGTCGGGCTGCCCGGCATCTACCCAGCAGGTAAACCAAAAATCGCCCGTCATTTTCACCGAAGCGCGCATTTGTCGCTCCACTTGCTGATGCAGCATTTGGTGATATTTATGAGAAAACTCCCGCGAATAAGTCTTCACGATGATGCCGTTTCGGTCTTCCAATACGTATTTTTGTTCGGGGCGCATCCGTAAGGACAGCTCCCGTTCAAACCGTAAGACACTGTCTAAGGCGGCATTAGCCTGTCTGACTGCCCGCCAAGCGCGCAAGGCGACTCTTTCTTCATACCCGGCCGGTCCGACAAACATATCGTATTCTTCCGCAAACAATTCCGTAACGCGCGATTCCCAAAAGGCATGAATCCCTTCCTGTCCGGTCAGTTGTCCGTTATAATTGCGAGTTGTATGCAAGGGGACATTGGCATCGGCAATATAATGCCCCAAATCAGCCGCTACCCGCAAAATACGACGGGGGTTCTTTTGACGAAAAGCTTCGGTCAACTGTAATTTATACTGCTGAATAGCCCAAGGTACGGTGCCGTTAAGAGCCAACGTATCTTCACCGTAACGCTTTACGGCATCACTCCAATAAAACGGCAATTTGTACAAAGCGCTGTCGCCATAAGCTTCGGTATCAATGTAATGCCGCGGGGCCTCCCCTATTACGGCATAGCGTCGCTTGTCCGGATTCACCGCATTTTCGGTGATGTAGTCAATATGCTTTTTGAAAAAGACCTGCATCTCGAGCGGCAGCGTAAAGACGGCCAAGCGATTGATGCGTTGATGCGCCCAAAAACCCCACTTAATTTCTTTTCCGAAGCTCAAAAAAGGGATGGAGTACAAAAAAAAGAGGAAAATATTTTTCTTAAAGGCCGTATTTAACCGCCAAAATCCATGGTATTTACCAAATATAATTTGGTTTATCTGCTTGTACCGTTTTTGTAATAGTTGCCTCATTAAGCTTAAAAAATTGATTAAGGCCTTTATTTATTCGTAAAATATCAAAATTTTAGTTCACAATCTCAGCTACTTATGTAAAAAAATCGCAAAAAAGTAAACAATTATACTCAAAACCGTCGATTTCGAGCACATAATCCTATTTTGCGGGAAAAGTGAGGTACCTAATTTGATTTGGCAAAATTATATTTTTTCAGAATTATTACAATTTTTTATAAAAAATATACAATTTTTGAAAATATTTCCTTAATTTTGCACCGTATTCTAAAAATCAATTTACAAGCAGCAATCGATAATTACAGTAATTTATCATGAACCGGAAAAAAATCTTAGGCTATATCAAACCGATCTTCGGACTTTGCGTGTTTATGCTCATCATTTACGGAGCATATACCCCCAGCCAAAATGCAGAAATTCAGAAAATTGTCTGTATCAAATTTAAAGCCGATACGTCGCCTGCCGACGTAGAACGTCACATGAGCGAATTTGCTCACTTGCGTCGCGAAATACCTCAAATGGTGGCCTATTCCGGCGGGAAAACGCTGAATGTAGCCGGTCAATCAGACTATGATGCCATGCACTATCTGACTTTCCGTACCAAAGATGATATCATCACCTTTCAGAACCATCCCAAGTATCTGGAGTTTGTAAAAAACAATCAGGCGTTATGGGAAAAAGAATTGGTCATTGACGCCAATATTCTGAAGTAAGCAGAACCCGTTTTTGAATAAATGTTCCACAAAAAAGACGCTGCCTTCCGGCAGCGTCTTTTTTGTATCCATGAAAAGCGGTCGCCTTAGCCCGCCACTTTTCCCATCACATACAATTGTTCCAAATGAGGAGTCGGGCTTCCGCCTTTCTGCTCAAGCGTCACGGCAAAGGCCTCTGCCTGTGGAATTGCCTTCATTTTTTGCATACCCGTATTCACATCAAACACTCCCAAATCTACCGGTTTTCCTCCTACCAAGGCCCATAGTTGGTATTGCTTAGAAGCTTCAGGAACCGGCAACGACAGTACGTTCAGATTCACTTCCTGCGTTTTTGGGTTCCATACGACACGCACGGCACTGTTCGGCGATTTTTCAACCCCTTTCAACGTCACAAATTGATTATCTGCGTTGTTTAAATCAGCGATCAATTCCGTCTTACGCTTCAGCTCATTTGCTTGCTGCGCTACTGTATTATCGAGCGATTCCACCCGGGCGTTAAAATAAACGGCCGAACCGATCAAGGCAGCCACCGAAGCTGCCGCCACCCATCCCCATTGAAAGGAAGATGGCCGTGTGTTCATTGCAATAACGGGTGTTTGGTCCTCCTCCGTCTCCGCTCCTTCGACGGCACCATCCGTTGGGCTTTCGTCAGCAAATTCCAATTGCGCCATAATTTTATCTTTAAGCTCCGTCGGGGGCGCTACCCGATGGGCAAAGGCGTGACGTTCTATCGCCTCTCCGAGTTGGTCTAACTCGTTTTTAAGTTCAGGATATATTTTAGAAAGACATTCTACCTCTCTCCGTTCCTGCTCTGACACATTTCCGGACAGAAAGTCTTCCAAAATACCCGATTCAATATATGCTTTAATGTCAATCATGTACCGAAAAATTTTCTTAAATCTCTTAGAGCACTGCGCACACGGGTCTTTACCGTCCCCAAAGGCATTTCGAGTCGCTGAGCGGCTTCTTCATGTGTATAGCCACCCCAATACACCATTTCAATCAGCGTTTGCTGCTCCGGTTTAAGCTGCGAAACTACCTCACGCAGCTCATTCGTATCCAATTCGTTATAAATGGTTTGATTGGATTCTACTACATATACGGCAGAATCAATATCTTGGATTTCGGGGCGATTTACGCGTAAATAATCAATGGACGTATTACGGGCAATGTTCAGCATCCAAGTAAATAAACGTCCCTTCCCCACATCGTATTGAGCGATGTTTTTCCAAATTTTAACGAAGATTTCCTGCAACAGGTCCTGAGCCGTTTCTTCCGTGCGAACCACCTTCAACACTACCCCGTACAATGCATCGGAATAGTTGTCGTAGAGATAATTAAATGCTTTTCGGTCCTGCCTTCGCAGCATTTCTACCAGTTCGCGCTCATCGTATTTAGGCAATTTTACTCCCATATAAAGCAGTTAGCGTCTTTCAACATTTTATAAGTATATACATTCAGATAATAGAAATAGATTTTGAATGTCAAATCAGGAAGAAAAAAGGTAGGCGTACGGTTATGTGTGAGGGTGCAATATGAAAAAAAAAATTTAACCGACGAAATCTATTTTCAAAGGCCGACCCGTAAGTAAGGGTAAAACAAACACCGGCCATGAAAAAACCCCTTTTAAAAACCGTTAAAGTTGTCGGGTATGGGCTGTTAGGGCTTTTTGTTGCTTTTGTAGGTTATGCCAACCTCGAACCGGCTCCGATGCACGCCTACGTCAAACCCATCAGCATGGCTATCCTGAAAGCCGACGGGCTGACCTCGCAGGAAGCAGCCGCGCATATTCGGCAGGAAGTCGGAAAAACCCCGGGGGTTACGGCTTGTTCGGCCAATCCGGCCGCTCAATTGGTCAGCATCACCTTCGACCCGGACCAAACCTCCGCCGCGTCGTTGAGTCAATTTGTGAGTAAGCTGACGAAAAAGCGGGTTCAAAAGGCCTCATTTGCAGGTATCGAGCCCACCGGGCCGCAATGTCCCGTTCCGCTGTCCTACATTATGGCTTTTGAGCGCTTGAAATACACTTTTTGTTTCCGCTAAAAAGAGAATTAATCCGACAATTTGAAATATGCACATAACTGACTGATTATAAAGCATTCAGCCTTTTCCCCAACTTTCAAATCACTCAATAAAGCGACCCCTCATTTCCCATTTAATCTATTTTACCATCCAAACAAATCAATTAATCCACATGAAAAAGTGCTTATTTATTCTCGCAGCCGCATTTACCGTTAGCTTGAGTTCCTGTAAAAAAGAAGAGGAAGCCGCTCCCAAAACGCTGTATGAACGCCTCGGCGGGGTCAACGCGATCTCTATGGTAGTAGATCAATTCATTACTAACGTAGCCGCCGATCCCAACATGATCCGTACGTTCACCCCACTGCTAACGGAAGTAGGCAAAGGCAATACAGCCCGATTGACCGCCTTACGCAACAACCTCATAGATCAGATCGGGCAGGCGAGCGGCGGCCCGCAGGTATATAAAGGCAAAGACATGGTCACGGCCCACAAAGGGATGAAAATCACGGATACGGAGTTTAGTTCTCTCGTGAATGATTTGGTAGCCGCACTCGACAAATTCAACGTACCGACCACTGAAAAAAATGAACTTCTCGGCGTGCTGGGAGGCTTGAAACCGATGATTGTCAATCAATAAGATAAAAGAGAAGTAAGAGGGCGGATTTTATCCGCAAGGGTTGGATAGTTGAGGTAACGACAGGGCCATTAAGGCTCTGTCGTTCTTTTTTTATTCTACCCACAATACCAACCCCTTCAAATAACTTCCCTCCGGGTGAAAAAGATTGACCGGGTGATCCGGCGGTTGGGTGATTTGGTGCAGCACCCGTACTTGCCGCCCGGCTTCGATTGCCGCTGCCACGATCGTATTGTAAAACAGTTCACGATCCACTACTTGCGAGCAGGAAAAGGTAAACAAAATACTGTTGGGCTTCAGGTGGCGAATCCCTTCGGTATTGAGTCGTTTGTAGCCTTGCACCGCCCGGTGGCGCGCCGATAGACTCTTGGCGTACGCGGGTGGGTCAAGTACCATCAGATCGTACGTTCCGGTGGTTTCTTTCAAAAACTTCATCACATCTTCGGCGTACGACCGGTGCGGTGCCCCCGCTTCAAAATTGGCCAATACGTTTCGGTCGGTCAGTTCGATGGCCTTTTTAGAGGCATCCACCGAGTCCACCGAAGCGGCTCCGGCCTCCAAGGCATAAATGGAAAAGCCGCCGGAGTAACAAAAAGCATTCAGTACCGTTTTGCCGGCTGCGTAGCGAGCCAACAGTTGTCGATTGTCGCGTTGATCCAGAAAAAAACCCGTTTTTTGACCGGTTTCCCAATCAATCAAAAAGGTATGCCCGTTTTCTTGGACGGGGTGTGGTACCGTAGCCTGCCCGAACACGTAGCCGTTTGTCACCGATTGCGCAAACTGCTCCGGCAAGGTCTCGGCACTTTTGTTATAGATCGCCTTCAGTTCGTCGCCGTACACTTCCTGCAACGCCTGCGACAGATTCTCCAAGACCCGATACATCCCGATGGAGTGCGCCTGAATCACCAAAACACCGTTGTAAAAATCAATGATCAGGCCGGGCAACCCGTCTCCTTCGCCGTGCACCAAACGATAGCAATTCGTGTCACTTTGAATGTCGAATGCAGAATGATGAGTGACGAATGCTTCTTTAGGTTTCAGAATTTGTTGCCGGACGGTACGGGCTTTTTGGAGTTTTTGCTTCCAAAACGCGACATTCGGGACTGTTTGTTCAAAACTGAAGAGTTTGACGGCAATGTTTCCGTGGTGAAAATGCCCCGTAGCCAGGTAATTCCCGCGGTGGTCACACACTTCAACTATCTCACCGTCATCGGGTTGGCCTTTGACGCGGGCGATGGCCCCGGAAAATACCCACGGATGAAACCGCCGAACGGCTTCGTCGCGATTGGGTTTAAGAACAATTTGCGGGAAAGAAGACACAGGGATGCGTTTGATTGATTCGGCAAAAATACTCACCTTGGTGCAAGTAGAAAGCACATTTTCCGTTTTTTTCCTTAAAATCAAACCTCCAATAGACCAATGAACCGTCGTGAATTTATGAACCGGTCTGCGCTGTTCGGCGCAGGTGCCTTTTTAACCCCGAGCCTTTTTACCGAAGCCAAACCCATCAAAAGGTTCGGCGTACAACTTTACAGCGTACGCGACCAAATGCCCAAAGATGCCAAAGCAACCATGAAAAAACTCGCCGACATGGGCTACACGCAATTTGAAAGCTACGGCGGCCCTGATTTTTTATGGGGCATGGCCCCCAAAGAGTGCAAAACGTTTTTGGGCGATATGGGCGTAAAAATGGTCAGCACTCACTTTGATATGAACAAAGACTTGGAAAAAAACATCGAGCGCGGTGCCGAAGCGGGTTTGAAATACATGCTTTGTCCCTATTTAGGGCCGCAAAAAACCTTGGATGCGTGGAAACAAAAAGCGGAGCTGTTTAACCAAGTAGGCGAAAAAGTGACCAAGGCCGGCATGAAATTCGGCTACCACAACCACGATTACTCCTTCCGCCCGCTGGAAGGCCAAATCCCGCACGAAGTACTGTTGGCCAATACCGACCCCAAATACGTCATGTTTGAGTTGGATCTGTGTTGGATCGTAGCCGCGGGCCAAGATACCGTGGCTCATTTGGAAAAATACGGCAAACGCTACGAACTCGTCCACATCAAAGACATGGTCAAAGACAACAACGGGAAAGTATCGCAAAAGGACTTGGGCCAAGGCTCCGTCGATTTTGCCGCCATTCTCAAAGCCGCCAAAAAAGCGGGCGTGAAGTACTATTTGGTAGAACAGGAAGAATACCCCGCCTCCTCCCTCGCCAGTATGCAGGCGGATGCGGATTGGATGAAGAAAGTATCCATTTAGAATACCAAAAGGGCTGCCGGATAGCATTTCGACAGCCCTTTTTGGTATTGAAATCCTCCTCAAAACTCCATCCTATCCCGCTTGATAAGTTTTTTCGAATTTTGTTGGAGGAAGTTGAGTTTTATCCCTATTTACTCAAAAGATTTGGCGGCTATTTCTCTATATCGTTGGATAGACGCCATAAAAACCATGGCAATGGCGTCTATTCGCTCGTTGGTGGCAAGTGTAACGGACACCGCAAACAGACAGCAACAGACGACATAAACGATGAAAAAAATTGTCTTAATATCTTGCGTTTCTAAAAAAGGGAGCAGAAAAACGAAAGCAAAAGACTTATACGAAAGTCCATTGTTTGCAAAAAGTTTGGCTTATGGACAAAAATTAAATCCTGACAACATTTATATTCTTTCTGCCCAGCATCATTTACTTGACCTTGACACAGAAATAGAACCGTATAATCGCACTTTGAATAAAATGTCAAAAAATGACAGAACGAATTGGGGCAAGAGAGTTATTGAGCAATTACAGAAAGTTGCAGACATCAAAAAAGACAAATTCATAATTTTGGCAGGACAAAACTATTTGACACCAATTCAAAACAGTTTGGCAAATATTGACCTACCATTAAACAGAAAAAAAATTGGCGAACGACTTCAGTTCTTAACAAACGAACTCAAATGACATCATTAGCTTTCAGATTACATAAATTATTCAACGAACAAAATCGTTTCACTTTTCCTTTCAAAGACAGAGAAAAAGAAATTCCACGCAATGGAATTTATGTGATATTTGAAAAAGGCGAAACATTCAACGACATTGACAGAATTGTTAGAGTTGGAACTCATACAGGAGAAAAACAACTTCGTTCACGTTTAAACCAACACTTTGTAAAAGAAAATAAGAACAGAAGTATTTTTAGAAAAAATATCGGACGTTGTTTTTTGAACAAAGAAAAAAATCAATATTTAGACTTATGGGAACTTGACATTACATCAAAAGCCGACAAAGACAAAAACTTAAAATTGCTTGACCTTGACTTTGAGAAGAATTTAGAAAAAAGAATTAGTGAATACATACAAACTAATCTTTCATTTTGCGTTTTCCAAGTTGATACGAAAGAGCAACGACTTTTTTGGGAGAGTAAAATTGTTTCAACGCTTGCAAAATCTAATGAATTGATACCTTCAACAAATTGGTTAGGTAACTATTCAACTAAAGACAAGATTAAACAAAGTGGACTTTGGCAAGTGAACGAACTATACAAGGAAGAATTAACCGAAACAGAATTTGAACAACTAAAACGACAATTGACATAACGAAAAGAACACCAGCCACCAACATCACCTATACGCAAGCAGGGGGTTCGTGCTTCGTAGGACAGGAAAGTGGTAAATTTAAAGTTCAGTTCTTCTTAGGAAGTTCAGTGGTTAAAATCCCTGCCTGCGTATAGCTGAGAACCGTTGGCGGTAATCGGGGCGGACGAACCCCCAACGATGAAAAATGGAAATAATAAAAACAAATAGTTTAACGAAACGCTTCGGACCCACAGTAGCGACAGACAACATTTCCATTCACGTTAGGCAAGGAGAGATTTACGGTTTCTTGGGACTTAATGGTGCGGGCAAGACAACGCTAATCCGTATGTTGTTAGGAATGATAAAACCCGACAGCGGAACAATCCACTTATTTGACAAACAACTAACGTCAAATTTTAATCAATGGAACGACATCGGTTACTTGGTAGAAACACCGTATTCTTATCCAAATCTTTCTGTTTATGAGAACCTGCAAGTAATTTACAAATTACGACAGCTCACAAACCCGAAAGCCATAGACGACATTATTGAAAAATTAAAACTCACCAAATACAGAAATATCAAAGCTCAAGCCCTATCACTTGGCAACCAACAACGCTTAGGACTGGCGAAAGCTCTCATCCACAAACCAAAAGTTTTGATATTGGACGAACCAATTAACGGTTTAGACCCCGAAGGAATTGTAGAAGTGAGGGAGCTCTTGATCGAACTTGCGAAAAATGGTTCAACCATTTTTCTTTCAAGCCATATTCTTGGCGAAATCTCCAAACTTGCCAATCGCATCGCTATTATTCACGAAGGAAAATTGATCAAAGAACTTGCTGCGCAAGAATTATCAAACCAAATCATTAAGAAAATAATAGTGCAAACAGCTGACAATCCAAAAGCAATTCAGCACTTGAAAAGTTTAAATTATTCGGTTGCCCCAACACAAACAAACCAAATAGAAATTACCAACCAAGAAGCATTTGAACAACCCGAGCTCATCTCAAAACTTTTGACAGAAAATAGACTTCCGCCCAAACAAATTTTTCTATTTACCGAAGATCTGGAAATGTATTTCCTGCGCACCATAAAAGAAAACAAACGATGAAACAGCAAATACAGACCCTACAAGCGGAACTGATCAAAACAAAACACGCAAAGGTGATTGGGGCAACTTTTATTGCATTTGCATTAGCCCCAATTATGGGAGCCGTATTCATCCTTATTGTGCAAGACAGGGAAGCGTTGGCAAAAGCGGGCGGACTTGCCGCCAAAGCGAAAGCTATGAATTTTGCAGCAAATTGGAAATCGTATTTTGACATTCTTACGCAAGCCGTTGGTGTTGGCGGTGTTTTGATCTTTGGATTTGCCGTAAGTTGGATTTTCGGACGTGAATATTCTGACGGAACAGCCAAAGACTTGCTTTCACTTCCTACATCACGAACCCATATTTTAAATGCAAAATTTATGCTGTTTGTGTTTTGGTGTTTATTCCTTGTGTTGTCAAACCTATTGGTTGCATTTGTTTTAGGTACGCTTTTGCAACTTCCCGCAATGAGCCCAGGTTTGCTGACACAATCATTAAGTGACTATTTTATTACAACCGCTTTAACAATTATTCTTAGTGTTCCGATTGCATTTTTTGCTCTTTGGGGCAAGGGGTATCTTGCCCCTTTAGGCTTTGTTGCATTAACTTTGGTTTTTGCACAAGTTATTGCAGCAACAGGTTACGGCTCCTATTTCCCTTGGTCAGTTCCCGGGCTTTACAGCGGTGCAGGTGGCGAATACAAAATATTACTCGATAAGGGCTTTGTTGCATGGCTATGTTGGTTGCCTTTTAACCGACTTTGGCATTCCCAATTTAGTGAATTGATTTAGACAAGCTGCTTTGACTTGAGCCTCTGTTTGCTGATGAGTCAACAATCGCGTAGCTAACCGTTCGCCAAAACAGGCCTTCCATCGAAACATGGCTGTTTCTGCTTTACTACGGCGATGATAGCCACATTGCCGTTTCCAAACGGTTAACCCGATTATTTCTATTTGCCTAATGGCTTCATTACGAGGATGAATCAAGTCGTTACCTGTTTGGTCTATCCAGATAACCGCATTCACACGAGGAGGAATTAAGGGCTGAATGTGGCGGGTTTCCAACTGCTCATATACTTTGACTTGGTCGTAGGCCCCATCACCACCTACTTTAGCAACACACTGTTCAATGTCATCTAATAAGGGTCTGACCATATCGGCATCACTAACGGCATTGGTGGTCAATTCAACAGCGTGGATGTCATTAGTGGCCTCATCAATGGCCAAATGCAGTTTGCGCCAGGTACGACGTTTATCAGCTCCGTGCTTTCTGACTTTCCATTCACCCTCTCCATATACTTTTAATCCTGTACTGTCGATGACAAGATGAAGAGCTTCGACAATACTACCCTCAGAAGGAACCGGGGCTGAAAAGGCTACTACTTTGGCCTGTCGGCGACATAATTGGGTGTAGCTTGGTACTTGTAAATTCAGCTTCATAGTGGCTAACACACTCTGAATCAGTCCTTGAGTTTGTCGAAATGCAAGTCGAAAGACTGCTTTAAGAGCCAAAGCAGCCTGAATGCACTTGTCGGAATAGCGAAACTGGCCGCCGGCATCGCGTGGACCTTGATAATACCAATTCGCCAACGTATCTTCACTAAGCCAAAGCGTAACAAATCCTCTGGAAATCAATGATTTATTATATTCAGGCCAGTTGCTTAGTCGGTAGATTTCTTTGGCTGATTGAGACTTCTTAACCTTTTTTGGTTTTTGGGGAATTTGGTTGTCGACTTGGGTAAAAAAGTGTAATTTTGGCATAGCACTGGAAGCCATAAGGCGGCAGCTTTGGAGGTTTGGCGATCTCAAAGTTCGCCATTCCAGTGCTTTTTTTATACAGGTAGTGATGCTTTACTGCTGCCATGCAACAAAGCCCTCGATAAGTACAGTTACGGAATTTTAATATTGACAAGCATTGCGGGCTATTTAGCCACCGTAATTTATTGGAACAATGCAGATCAAACAAAATAATTAAAACCAATCAGTGGTTAAGTAAATAAGCAGATTTAATGTGGATTTTAGATTGATTTAAGTGGTTGATTTACAGTGTTTAATTTTCAAACGATTCGCCGCAGCGATTTGCACATTTGCTCATTTACCCATTTACTTAATGAAAGGACGCGCGTCTAAATGTCCACCCTTACGCCAAGCCCCGAATTGTTAGCGGCAAACACAACAGACCTCAACCGATAATTCAAACCTCGACAAATTTTTTGCCCCAAGTCTGCATTTCTAAAAGAACATTTTTTAAAGCCTGACCTTTGGGCGTTAAGGAATATTCCACGCGTGGCGGAACTTCGGCAAAGACTTTCCCGGAAATAATCCCGCTTTCTTCTAATTGTTTCAATTCTTTGACGAGCATTCGGGTGTTAATCCCTTCAATACTTCTTTCCAACTCTTTGAAACGCTTGGTTCCCTTCATCAGCCCATAAATAATGGGCAAAGACCATTTTCCGCCAATCAAATCCATTGTGCGGGTGATAGGGCATTCAGAAATTGAGCTTTTGTTTTTTGCCATAAACTTCGGCAATGAATATGGGAAGATGATAAGAGTATCCGTCGCCGATAAGGGCTTGGCTTAATGGCAGAAAAAGTACTTTATATAAAACTTATTACTAAATTTGACCTTTGTTGCTTCATATCAACAGTAAGGCTATAATACTGCCTCCGCCAAGCTCCGAACCGTAGGAACGGAATGACTCTTACTACTACAAACCATTGAAAATGAATAAAGAAAAGATAGTGATCAGCACCGTAGCTGTAAATAAGGAAATACCCTATGATTTACTACTCTTATCTGACGATACAATAGAAGCCATCAACAAAAATCTTCATCAAGGTGAATTGTTTACCGCAAAGATCGACAATGAAATCATTGGAGCCTTTATATTAAAAATGATTGATAAAGACTTTATCGAAATAAAAAATATTGCTGTACCGGAAAATCAACAAGGCAAAGGAATCGGAACTGTTTTATTGGAAAATATCATTCAAATTAGTATAAAAAGAAAATTTAAAAACTTAGTTGTCGGAACTTGTGACTTATGCAAAAAAGAAATTAAATTTTATAAAAAATCAGGTTTTGAGATTTCGGGCATTCGTAAAAACTTCTTTATTGACAATTATGAAGCACCCATATACGAGAATGGCGAACAAATCAAAGATATGGTTATGCTTTCAATAGACTTGAGAAGTAATAGGGTAAAAAGCAACGAACCGTCAGCATCGTATCGACAATAGTGTGACCTCAACAGTATCGGCCGTTCGAATTTGAAATTTTATTGGGCATGTGGGCGGATGTTTTTCAAATACCTCACGATTGTTAAAAAAGTCCCTCTCCTGCAAGGAGCGGCCGCCGCTGCGGAGGGATTTAGGGCGGCCCGCGTAGGGTGAGGTGATACCTGCAAAGTTTCGTCCCCCCACTTAAGAATCACTTCCCCAAAAACATGAAAGCCTATATTTCCGTAAGTTTCAGGTACAGACAGGCGTTAGATAAAGAAATTAAGGTTATCAGTGACACCTTAAAAGAAGCGGAAGTTCAGCCCTTTACCAACCATTTTTTTACAAACCGTAATCAAATCCATGACACTCATTCCTGCTTTTCAAAAAGACGAAGTCCTGCTTCGGGATATTCAATCCAAAACCGATCTTACGGAGGGATTTCGGGTTTGGTGGCTGGGGCAAAGCGGTTTTTTAATTCAGTGGAAAGGGCGTCATTTGCTGTTTGACCCTTATTTATCAGACTCTCTCACGGTCAAATACGCCCAAACCGACAAACCGCACGTTCGGATGAGCGAACGGGTTATTGACCCGTCCCAACTGACGGGAATGGATGTGGTCACTTCGTCGCACAACCACACCGACCACTTGGACGCCGAAACGCTGTTGCCGCTGTTGGCCGCTAACCCTACGATTCAGTTTGTCATACCGGAGGCCAATCGTGCCTTTGTCTGCGCCCGGCTGCAATGTGCCCCTGAATTTCCTATCGGCCTCAATGACGGTCTACAGACAAAGGCGGGCGGTTTTAAACTCTACGGTGTTCCGGCGGCCCACAATGCCCTCGAACGCGATGAGCAGGGACGGTGCAAATACATGGGATTTGTCGCCGAATTCGGCAATTATCGGGTGTATCATTCCGGCGATACCCTTTGGTACGACGGTATCGTAGAAACTTTGAAGCCTTTTGCGGTGGATATCGCCTTTTTACCCATCAACGGCAACAAACCCGAACGCCGCGTAGCGGGGAACCTGAACGCCGAAGAAGCGGCTCGTTTGGGAAAAGAAATCGGCGCTAAACTCGTCATTCCGCATCATTATAATCTTTTTGAGTTCAACACCGAAGACCCAACGATTTTTGAGAACTACGCCCAACAGTACGAAACACCTTATCGAGTGTTGGGGCTTGGGGAGGGAATTCATCTGGAATGACGAGGGCAGAATGACGAATGTCGAATTAAATTCAGGCTATATTTTCAGTTCACACTTTTCTCCAAATTCTCAAAATTCATCATGTTTTGCTGAGCTTCTTTTTTGCGGATCCCGAAATTGTAATTGAGATTCAGACCGACCCGCCGCGTATCTCCCTGACGGAACCCCGAGGCTGAAATACTGCCCTGTTGGAGCGTAAATCGGTTTTTGGAAGTATAAAAAATATCATTGACCGAAAGCGTCACCGTCAGTTTTCGATTGAAGAAACGGCGATTGACGTTAAGATTCAGCGACCCGAAATTACTCAGCTCGTAGAATTGCAATTGCCCTTTCAGTCGAATGAAGCCGTTGAGACTGAGCGTGGAACGGGTATCTATTTTGAGCGAATGGAAGGTAAAGACCGACCACGACCCTCGCTGAAAACTCAAGGGCTTTCCTTCATACAGACCATCGTAGCGGTTGTGATTGTACTGTGTCCCTACCACAAAAAAGTAGTTGCCCCCCGGCGGAATCGCCCCCATCAACCGAAAGTAAGTTTCCTGATTTTTACCGAGATTATCGTACGTGCGGTAGGCTAAACTCGGATTTTTTACATCCTGATACACCACATTGGTAAAAATGTCGCTCGTATAATTGCGCCCTACGGCAAAAATAGGTCGGTCTTCCACGCTGATATTGACCTCTACATTTTGGGTAAATTGCGGACGAAGGGTCGGATTACCGGTTTCGTAAAGATACTGGTCCAAGTAACGCGGGAAAGGATTGAGGTACTCGTACACCGGGCGGGTAATGGAGCGACGATACACCAAATATCCCCGCAGTTCGTACCCGGCAATTTTGGCCACGCGCCGACTCACAAAGACATAAGGAAAGAAGTCAGTCCGCCGAATGCGGAAAGAAGTATCACCGGGAGTACGCTGATGCCCGTCCATGGCGGTAGTTTCCAACCGCGTTCCGGCCTTGATGATAATTGTATTGATCGTTTTGGAAGCTTGAACGTAAGCCGCATTGATGGTTTCGTCGTATTGAAAAGTACGCGTCCGAAATAGGTCCGGTTTCCGAGCGATTCCTGTTTGACTGAAGTATTCGGTGTCGTTGGTAAATCGCTGAACAGACGTTTTTACTCCCGCTTCGATCAGAAATTTACGCGGGAATTGGTATTTAAGATCGGTACGCGCTGTCAATAAATGGCGTTCGCTTTGAATCGTGCCGTCACCGGCGGTACCGGGTCTGACCGGCAACACAAAGGCCGTACCGAACTCCTGCGTGCCCGAATTCCGGAAAAAACTGTAGGACACATCGGCAGTCAGTTCCGAACCGACGGTATCTATTTTGTACTTAGCCGAAACATCCTGATTGAAAGAGAATGCGCGGGTATCGTTGTGCAACGTGTTGACATTCTCCGTCACAAGTACCTGCTCACTAAGGCGACGTATCTCGTTATGGTTATCGGCAAAGGATTCGTACGTATTCCGGGTAATACGGTCATCCAAGTTGATGTCCCACTTCTTTGTCGGGGAAAACCCAAAGCCAAAACCGGCATACAGGGTTTGTCCCGGAGTGGTGGTAAAAGAACGTTGGCTCAGCAGCGAGTCGGGCGAGAAAGGGCGGTCGGTTTGGACTTGGTCGTAGGTATTTCGGCGATTGTAGTTCAGCGAAAGGTACGAGGTCCGATTCCCTGAGTTGTTGTTGACCGTTCCGCCAATGTATTGGTTACCGTAACGCCCCTGATTCATACCGGCACTCAGATTGCCCGTAATCCCGATTTTTACCCCTTTTTTCAATACAATATTCACCACACCGCCGCTGCCGCTTGCGTCAAACTTAGCCGACGGTGTGCGTAAAATCTCAATTTTGGCAATGCTGTTCGGTGGCAAATTTTTCAACAAAGAGGCCACATCGGCCGCACTCATTTTTTGTTCGCGGCCGTTGATATAGACCGTAGCCGGTGTCGAACTGCTGATGTACACATTGCCGTCCTGATCTACAAAAAGACCGGGGATTTTTTCCATGATCTCCAAGGCATTGGTACTGATAGCCGCAATCGGCTCCGGATCAACGACGGTCTTATCGTCTTCCTGCCGTACCAAGGGTTTGGGTGCCGTAACTACTACCTCGTTCAACGTTTGTTTATCCGCTTCCATCACAAAAGAGAAGCTATTTCGGTCGGCCGCGGGAGTAAAGCCTTTCTTCAACACCTTAAAACCAACGGAGCTTACTTCCAGCAGGTATTGTTGATTATAAACGACCCCGAACGCGGCCACACCCGCAGTGTCAGCTACGGCGTACTGTTTTTTTGTGGAATCCGTTTGTTGTACTAAGCGCACCGTCGCTCCGATGACAGGTTGACTGCTCGCGTCCGTCAATCGAACTTTGACCGGATCGGTTTGGGCTGAAGAAAAGGACGAAACGAGAAAAAACAAGAAGGAAATAAGGCAAAAAGGGGGAAATTTCATGTTGGCTGTTCACTGTTTGATGATTTATAGAGTTCCATCGGAAGCAATCGGTGTTAATTGCAATACTCGGTGGGTTCTCATTCGGACCATTCGGAGCAATGGTTCATTTTTTCCTAAAGGTTGCCCATACGACGGGATCATTTCTTTGAGTTTGCTCTGCCACCCCTCTGCATTCATTTGGGTTTTAAAGCATTTATGAAGCAATTCGAGCATGATAGAGACCGAAGTAGAAGCGCCCGGCGAAGCCCCCAGCAAGGCGGCAAGCGACCCGTCGGCAGCGGCTACTACCTCGGTGCCGAATTCGAGTGTTCCGCCCTCCTCTTCATCTTTTTTAATGACCTGCACCCGCTGTCCGGCTACGATCAATTCCCAATCCGCCATTTTGGCGCGGGGTATAAATTCGCGCAATTGATCCACTTTATCTTCAAAGGTAAGCATTACCTGTTCGATGAGGTACTTGGTCAGGGGTAAATTATGAATGCCGGCACTCAACATCGGCAAAATATTATCCGCCGTGATAGACAACGGCAAATCCAGGTAAGAGCCTTCTTTCAAAAATTTCGTAGAAAACCCCGCAAACGGGCCGAAAAGCAGTTCTTTCTTACCGTTAATGATCCGGGTATCCAAGTGCGGCACCGACATAGGCGGCGCCCCTACTTTGGCTTTTCCATAAACCTTGGCATGGTGTTTTTCAATCAATTGCTCATTTTTACACACCAACCATTGACCGCTTACCGGAAATCCGCCGTACCCTTCTCCTTCAACAATGTCAGAATCATCCAACAAGGGCAGCGCCCCGCCTCCCGCTCCGATAAACACAAACTTAGCCCGCACCTGTTTTCTGACGTCATTTACTTCATCTTCGACCTCCAGCCCCCAGTAACCGTGTCCTTCTCTTTGTAACGATTTCACCTCATGGTTCAGAAAAATTTCTACACCATGGTTGTTTTTCAGGTGCCCAAACAAACCGCGGGTCAATTCTCCGAAATTCACATCTGTCCCGAGTTCCATCCGAGTAGCCGCCATTTTCGGCGATTTACGTCGTCTTTCCATCATCAAGGGCATCCATTGAGTCAGTACCTCAAAGTCATCGGTGAATGCCATTTCCTGAAACAACGGGTGAACACTCAAGGCTTTGAATCTTTTCCGTAAAAAAGCGACGTCTTCTTTGCCCCGCACCCAACTGCAATGAGGTACGGAATGAATAAACGAGTGGGGATGAGGAAAATAGCCTCTATCCGTCAAATAGGCCCAAAATTGTTTGGAAACCTCAAACGACTCCGCAATTTTGACGGCTTTTGAAATATCAATGCTGCCGTCTTCGCGTTCGGGGGTATAGTTTAACTCACAGAACGCCGAATGTCCCGTACCGGCGTTGTTCCAAGCATCGGAACTTTCGCCCGCCATTTTATCCAACCGTTCAAAGATTTTGATTTTCAAGTCCGGCTGTAACTCTTTCAAAAATACAGCTAAAGTAGCACTCATGATGCCGGCCCCAATGAGTGCGACATCGCAATCTATGAGGGAAACTTCGTCGTGTTTTGCCATTTTTATTGCTGATCGGAGTGGAGTCAGGAGATTCTGAGGTGGGGGTGAGTTATGAGGTCAGAGGTAGGAGGTAGGAAGTAAGAGGTATATTTATCCGGGACCTTGATTCTGTTTCCAACCTCTTAATTCTTACTTCCTATCTCTTCTTTCCTACGTCTTACATCCTAATTCTTATTTCTTACTTCCTGCCTGTTACTTTTTAGTTTCGTTGCTGCAACTGCGCCCGGA
Source organism: Spirosomataceae bacterium (assembly GCA_046329125.1). Lineage (GTDB taxonomy): Bacteria > Bacteroidota > Bacteroidia > Cytophagales > Spirosomataceae > Runella. Next base: position 51,534 of record JAXLVD010000019.1, read on the forward strand.
TCTGATTGGCCGCATTCAAATCCCCTTTGCGTTCGTAGGCCATAGCCAAATACGTTGCGGCGTCGCGGTTGGCCGGGTCTTGGTTCAACACTTCATTGAGCATAAAAATGGCATTATCGTTCTGATTCAGATTGATATAGGCAATGGCCATCGTAGTCATGGCTCCTAAATAATCCGGAAAAATCTCCAACGCCTTTTGACATTCCTGAAGTGCTTCGTTGAACTTCCCTACATTCACGTAGGCATTGGCCAAATACAGTCGGACAACTTCATTGTTCGGATCCAATTGGCGGGCTTTTTCCAAATAAGGAATCGATTCGGGAATTTTTCCTTCTTTGAGCAATTGAATACCCTGAAAATCATCTTTGCTCAACCGTTTGACCACGATCCCGATCGGTGCCCCGTTGACTTCGATCTTGTGGATAGTTCCGGCGGGCGGGAAAACGTCTTTGTTACGAAAGTGACTCGGGGTGAGGTGTCCTGTCAAGAATACGCCGTAATCCCAATCGTGTTCCGAACGCTGGTAATACCGACGATAGGCCAATTTCACTTTAGGATATTCCGTAAAATAATCTTTCAACGGCACAAAATAATCGCTGGCAATCTTAACGCTGTCTTTGTCGATATTCGGGATATTTTTCTGCATCCAATCGGCAATTTCCCGCGTACTGCTGCCGAAATAATCGGTTTCGTACTTTCCGAAGGCTCCTTTCATACCGCCGGCCAATTCATTGTAATACGTATATTGGTAAGGATGATTTTTAACCATGAACCACAACGGCAATGCGATCAGTACTGCCAGCAACCCCGTCAGTACTTTTTGCCCCATACCCGAAAATCGACGAAACAGGTACTCAAATCCTACCGCCGTCAAGGCCACCAAAGGCGGGTAGATAAACGTGGTATGCCGCCAACCATTATAAAAGGCTGAATTTTTGGAAATTCCGTAGATCAAAGGAAAAAGCGCGACAAACAGCGCAATCAACAGGTACCGCTGATTGAAATGCTTCCGCACAAAAGGTAAAACCAACACAAACAACAACAGCCCTAACAGGAAATACAGGGGAGTAGAAACCAGCATGTATTTGGGAACATAATACCACGGCAAAGCTGTCGAATAGATTTTGGTACCGTCAAAGAGAGTTTTGATACTGATCGGGAAATTTGTCAGGGTTTGAAGCGCCGTTAACGGGTTTTTCAACGGATTGGCTAACGCAAACGGCCAAAACAGAATACCGAGCAAATACCCGCCCAAGGTCGCCACCGACGTTTTCAACAGGACGTTTTTCAGCAGTGTTTTATCGCCGAAAATCGTGGCGCGTAATCCTTTTCTGAACAGTATCTCTACCATCACAAAAAACGGAACATACGCCACCAAGGCCAACCCGGGTGCACGACTGCCCAACCCTATTCCAACCCCTGCCATCATCAGCAAAGCCGTACGCCACGACGGTTTGGGCATTTCCTGCAAAAATTTGATCAAAAAGCAAACGGTCAGCATATACCCTGCTGCAAAGGTGATGTCTTTGGGGTTGTTCATCGAATCTCCGAAAATACGGGGAGAAAACAGAGCAAACAGCAGTGCAATCAGACCGGCCCGCCAATTTCCGCCCAAAAGACGTCCGGTCAAACCGCAACCCACGATAATCAAAACTCCCATCAACGACAACAGCAAATGCCGAACCGTATAGGGGTCGCTGCCCGTAGTACGATAAATCGCGGCTGAAATCAGGTCGAGTGTAGGGCCGTAGCAATACATGACCTCTCCGCCGCGCGGCGCATACGAAAGCGCTTCTTTCTTTTGGCCGAAACTCGTGAAGTAATCCAAACACAACTCACCGTAAGCTTTGTTGCCCCATTCGTCGGCCGTAATGCCGTATTGAGTGCTTAACAGAGGCATTCCGATGAGCAGCAAGAGTGCTGTTCCCCAAAATATTTTTCGAAAAAGCGGATTATTGACCGTCGGTACCGCAGCCTCTGCAAGGGGTTCTCCCGCAAAACTTTCTTTGGATAAAACGGAAAAAGGTACGGGTTCAACTTGTTGTTTTTGAGGGGATTTTACGGGTTGAGGGTTCCCTTTCTTAGATTTAGACATAACCGGGCTGATTGAAAACAAATCAAATGTAAGGCGATAAGGCGAAAATCTCTAAAACTGTGCCAAAATTTAAAAAACACTATCTTTGCGCTATCTACTGCCAACTGAGGCCTGTTGACTGTAAACGAATGATTGAATCACTGCTTATTTCGTTGCTCCTTTGGATCTGGGACAATCGTTCCTTTGACACGATTTCGCGAAGTAATCGCGCTAAAACAGAAGGTCAGGAAGCGTACTTGGAAAAGGACTATTCCAAAGCATTGACCGCTTACCGCAATATCTCCAATGCCTCGTTATTTGCGGAAGCGGAAGCCCGATTGAACTTAGCCCATACTTATTTCCAATTGAAACAACTCCAAAATGCCCGTCGTTATTATACCCGATTGGCAAAAGTACACAACAATCCAATGTTGTCTTCGAGGGCCTGCAACCAATTGGGCATTATTGAAACACTTGATAAAGATACGGTGTCGGCATTGCGCTATTTCAAAGAAAGTCTGCGTCATAACCCTGACAATCAGAAGGCCCGGTATAATTATGAATTATTGAAAAAATCATTTAGCGGCAAAGAAGAGACGGCAAAATCAAAACCGACTCCCCAAAAGTCAGAACAAAGTCCTTCTCCGGTACCTCCCCCCAAGACATCGCGGGAAGTACAAAAAACGGAAGAAAAGAAGCAGTTATTGACTCAATTGCAAAATATGAACATGAGCGAAGCGCAAGCCATGATGATTTTGGATGCCCTTAAAGCTTCCGAAATTCAGTACCTGCAACAACAAAAACACCGTTCAACCTCTTCCAATGATGTAAGTAAAGGAAAATGGTAAGAAAAAAGCACTCTTACAGAACCGAAAAAAGCAATACGCAATCACAATTCACTAAATAGCTTACTCACAATCATTAAATATATCCGTGCAAACATTAACGCAAACTGATTTTCACTTTCCCGGCCAAACGGGGTTTTACCGCGGCAAGGTGCGCGAAGTGTACAGCTTCGAAGACCGTGTCGTCATGATTGCCAGCGACCGTATATCGGCCTTTGATGTGATCTTACCCCGCGCCATTCCTTACAAAGGACAGGTACTGAATCGAATAGCCGAACATTTTTTACGGGCCACGGCCGATCTTGTTCCGAATTGGCTGCTCGACGTTCCCGACCCGAACGTCAGCATCGGTAAAAAATGCACTACGTTCCCCGTAGAAATGGTGGTCAGGGGTTATTTAGCCGGCCATTCGGCCCGGGAATACAAAGCAGGCAAACGAAGCGTTTGCGGGGTAACGTTGCCGGAAGGTCTCAAAGAAAACGACAAACTCCCTACCCCCATTATTACGCCGACTACCAAAGCCCACGAAGGACATGACGAGGATATTTCACGGGAGGATATCATTGCTCGCGGTATTGTATCGGAAGAAGATTACAGTCAACTGGAACAATATGCTTTCGCATTGTTTGACAAAGGCACTCAAATGGCCGCGGCACAAGGGCTTATATTGGTAGATACCAAGTATGAATTCGGTGAAAACAACGGCACTATTTACCTGATTGACGAAGTACACACACCTGATTCCTCGCGTTATTTTTACGCCGACAGCTACGAAGAAAATCAACGGAACGGCTTACCCCAAAAGCAGCTGTCCAAAGAGTTCGTGCGTGAGTGGTTGATTGCCAACGGATTTCAGGGAAAAGAGGGGCAAAAAGTTCCCGAAATGTCGAACGAATGGGTCGCCCAAATTTCAGCCCGCTACATCGAGCTTTTCGAAAAAGTAACCGGAAAGCCTTTCATTAAAGCCGAATCCGAAGATATTTTGGCCAGAATTGAAGAAAATATAAAGCGTTCGCTAATTTTGTCCTAAATAAAACCACCTAATCTGTTATTCAATAAATCGTTGATTGTTAGCCGGTATAACCTTTTTCAGGGAACACCCAACAATCAATCTCTGCATAACCCATGAACCATAGCATACAAAAACACGAACAATACGCCCTCATTAAGGTGCAGGAAACTAATTTCGGGGGTGCTGTCCCTGCGGATTTTGAAACAGTTTCCCGAGATCTGTTTCGTGAGGGATTTCACAACCTGATCATTGATCTTTCGATCACCCAATCCATCGACGGTGCAGGGATCAGCACCTTAAAAAAGGTGAATATGCTCTGCTCCAGAGAATTGGGGCTGATGGTGTTGGTGTCTGACGAGGATGATTTTGTGGATCAATTGATTGAGGGCAAAATCCGGGATGTCACCATCTTGCCTACGGTAGAAGAAGGAATTGATGCCGTATTTATGAACGATCTGGAAAATGAATTCGGGGCCGAAAGCGATGATTTCAACGACGATGACATGGACGCTGACGGCTACACACAGAGCGAAAAACCTTAATGCACTTCTCGGTTATGATCTTGGGCGCGGGATCGGCCACACCTATCCTCGGACGCCATCCTTCTTCGCAGTTGCTTACCTACGAAAATGAGGTATATCTGATTGACTGCGGAGAAGGCACCCAATTTCGATTGTTGGAGCAAAAGATACGCCCGAGCCGCCTGAAAGCCCTATTTATCAGTCACTTACACGGCGATCACTACTTTGGTCTGATCGGGTTGCTCTCCAGTTTGAATTTAGGCGGACGTACAGAGGAACTGTATTTGTTCGGTCCGCGCGGTTTGGACGAAGTAATCCTCACCCAATTTAAATATTCTCAAACACCGCTGCATTTTCCCATCCATTTTACGCCTACCGATACGGAGAAAAGCTATCAGTTGTTTGAAAATCAACACTTTACGGTTCATACGATTCCACTTGATCACCGAATTCCCTGTGCCGGATTTTTATTTCGGGAAAAACCGCACAAGCGTAAACTCATCAAAGAAAAATTGATCGAGGATATGCCGTATGAATACTTACGCCAACTCAAAAACGGAGAAGATGTGGCAGACGAAGCGGGGAGTCTGTTGTACCGTTTTGAAGAATATACGCTTCCCGCCCCTCCGCCGCGCAGCTATGCCTATTGTTCGGATACCCGTTATGATGAGCGCCTCCCCGACTACATTCGAGGAGTTGATTTGGTGTATCACGAAGCTACGTTTCAGGAAGATTTGGTGCATCAGGCAGCCGAACGCTACCATTCCACTGCCCGCGAGGCCGCCCGAATCGCGCAACAGGCCGAAGTCGGCAAATTACTCATCGGTCATTTCTCTTCGCGCTATAAAGAAACGGATGGTTTTTTAAAAGAAGCTCAATCTGTTTTTCCCGCCACCGAAATCGCTGAGGAGGGAAAAGTATTTATGATCGAAACGATGCAGTAATTTTTATTTGGCCCGCAATACGTGCAGCCGATTATGCTTTAAACGATAGGACGGAAAGCTTAGCTGCTTGCAAAGTATTCCCAACGAAGCAATGCCCCCGCCGATCAATGCGGATTTCGGATCAAACTGCACTTGAAATTCGATACCGCCGCGATAAATGAACGTATCGGTCAACAGAAACAACCCTCCCGCCACGGGCAAAAGATAAGCGCCCTGCGTCACCCACGGAATACGACGATAAATTCGGATTTTACGTACTTCATGCAGTTTAACTTCGGTGTACAGATTTTCTTTGAGAATATCATTGAAGTTGGCGAAGGTAAACGAACTGTCCGAAATAGCCACTAAGCTTTCCCGGTAGCGTTGACGGCTGTTTTTCAATTTGAACGTCAATTCGTCGCCGACAAAGAACCGATGCCGCGTGATCCGCCCGAATCGGTACACATCTAATGCTAAATACCGTCCGTCAGCAAGCAGGTAGGCTTTATTAATATCTGAATTATTTTGAGCCGCAAGATGAAAGCTGACGAAAAGCAAAATAAGAAGTGTGAAGAATCTGATCATACGCCGCTGTTTTAGATATAACGAAAGAAACAGCTTTTATGTAAAAAACCAAACAAAAAATGGCAGAATGCTCTGCCATTTTTATTATCCTGTTCAAAAGTGATTTCGGTACATCAAGCGTGGGCAAAAGAAGGATTGAACAAGCCTACTTCTTTGGCATCAAGCATTGATTCTCCCATGAGGTATTCATCTACTTTGCGGGCAGCTTCGCGGCCTTCTGAGATGGCCCATACCACCAACGATTGTCCGCGACGGCAATCGCCGGCCGCAAACACCTTTTCGACTGAAGTAGCGTAGCTGTTTTCAGCCGCTTTGATATTCTTCCGCAAATCGGTTTCAATTCCGAATTGCTCGATCAGCCCTTGTTGCGGGTGTACGAAACCGGCCGCGATCAACGCTAAATCACACGACACGATTCGCTCATTTTCGGTAATAGGTGCCTTACGGCCGTCTTCCAACGTGCGTTCACCGGTAATATCGGCAATGCGTAAACCGGTCAATTTTTCCCCATCTCCGATAAATTCCTGCACCGCAATCGCCCAAAAACGATCACATCCCTCTTCATGGGAAGTAGAGGTACGCTTGGTCAACGGCCAATTGGGCCAAGGGGTTTTTTCATCGCGAACCTTATAGAAAGGCTGCAATTTATCATCGTATTTCGGAGCGGGCATCACTTCTACCTGCGTAATGGTCTTTGCGTTATGACGGTTGGACGTTCCCACGCAGTCTGACCCCGTATCTCCCCCGCCGATAACTACCACGTGCTTGTCCGTAGCCCAAATCTCTCCGTTTTTGTACTCATCCCCGCGGTGGTCTTTCACTCGTTCGATGTCAGCGACTCGCTTATTTTGCTGACTCAAAAACTCCATAGCGGCATGCACGCCTTTACCATAATACGTTTGCCAACCCGGAATCGTAATATTGCGCGGCTCGGTCGAACCGACGGTTAATACAACCGCGTCAAAATCCCGTAACAATTCTTCGGAAGTGACGTCTGCGCCTACGTTAACGTTGGTACGGAAAGTAACTCCTTCCTGCTCCATCAACTGTACCCGACGGATAACCACCGACTTATCCAATTTAAAATCAGGAATGCCGTAGCGAAGCAAGCCGCCGATTTGATCGGCCCGTTCGAACAAAGTCACCCAATGTCCTGCGTAGTTGAGTTGAGCGGCAGCCGCCAACCCGGCCGGACCGGAGCCGATCACCGCTACTTTCTTATCCGTACGCTTGGAGGGAATACGCGGCTTAACATACCCTTTTTCGTAAGCCGTTTCAATAATTGATTTTTCAATGAATTCAATGGCCACCGGCGGCTTGTTGATGCCCAACACACAGGATGCCTCACAAGGCGCCGGACAGATCCGTCCCGTAAATTCGGGGAAATTATTGGTGCTGCTCAGTATCTGATACGCGTATTCCCAATTGCCTTCGTACACGGCATCGTTGAATTCAGGAATGATATTACCCAACGGGCAACCGTTATGGCAAAACGGAATGCCGCAGTCCATACAACGGGCCGCTTGGGTTTTGGAACTTTCTTCGGTTCCGATGGGCTCAATTTCTTTGTAATCCAAGCGACGTTCTTCTATACTGCGCTTGGTCGGCAACTCACGGCCATAGTCAATAAATCCGGTGGGCTTTCCCATTTTACTTTGAGTGAATGAATAAATGAGCGACTATTTCTTTGACATCCGGTTTCGAAAAGAGCCTTACAGGCGGTTAAGCCTGTAAGGTCGTACTATTAAGGGATGGGTTAACTGTGGGCAATATCAACAACAATGTCCTGATAGACAACGTTCTTATCGGCAATCTGCTGCGAAAGACTGATACCGCGACCGGCCAAGGCCTTTTTGAAATCGTTCGGCATTACTTTCACAAATTGGTCCAGGTAAGTGTCCCAATCCTGCGTCATCATAAAGGCCACGTTACTCGTAGTGTATTGGAAGTGTTTTTCGACCAATCCTTTCACAATGGCATGATCTTCTTCTGCAAGCGATTCCAAGCTTACCATTTCACGGTTTACTTTAGGAGCAAAATCTCCGTTTTTATCCCACACATACGCTACCCCGCCCGACATTCCTGCCGCGAAATTGCGTCCGACTTCTCCCAAAATCACCGCGACGCCTCCCGTCATGTATTCCAAGCCGTGGTCGCCCACCCCTTCTACGACTACTTTGGCGCCGGAGTTACGTACGCAGAAGCGTTCACCCGCGGTACCGCGAATGTAAGCCTCCCCGGACGTGGCACCGTAAAAAGCTACGTTGCCGATCACAATATTTTCTTCCGGTTTGAAGGTAGCCTCACGGTCCGGATAGACGATCAATTCGGCACCGCACAATCCTTTACCGAAATAGTCATTGGCATCTCCTTCGAGTTCCAATCGAATACCGGCTGTATTGAAGGCCCCAAAACTCTGACCGGCCGTTCCTCTGAATTTAAAGTGAACCGTTCCTTTCGGCAATCCGACACCGCCGTACAATTTGGAGATCTCGTTGGAAAGCATATTCCCTACCGAGCGATTGAGGTTATTGATGGCGTATTCTCCATACACCTCTTCGCCGGTCTTCAGGGCCGGTTGGGCCGCTTCTATCAATTGCCAATCAATGACTTCGGCAATGCCGTGATCCTGCTCTTCCTGTTTGAATTGAGCTACGTCCAGACTTACCGGCTCCTTGAAAAGTATCGCATTGAAATCCAACGCTTTGTATTTCCAGTGTTTGATGTCGTCGCGCATTTCCAGGTATTGCGATTGTCCCACCATCTCATTGATGGTACGAAGCCCCAAATGAGCCATAATTTCGCGTAACTCCTGCGCCATATACGTAAACATATTGACGACATGCTCGGGTTTTCCGGTAAACAACGCCCGAAGTTCTTTTCGTTGGGTAGCTACCCCTACCGGACAGGTATTCAAATGGCATTTGCGCATCATGATACAGCCTGCGGCCACTAAGGCCGCCGTAGCAACGCCGAACTCTTCCGCTCCCAACAGAGCGGCAATGGCCAAATCGCGTCCCGTACGCATCTGTCCGTCGGCCTGCACTGTTACGCGGCCGCGCAGTTTGTTTTTTACTAAGGTTTGGTGGGTTTCGGCCAAGCCCAGTTCCCAAGGAAGTCCCGCATGGCGAATGGAACTCAACGGGGAAGCCCCGGTTCCGCCGTCGTGACCGGCAATCAGGATATGGTCGGCATGGGCTTTGGCCACTCCCGTAGCCACGGTGCCTACACCGGCTTCCGAAACCAGTTTTACACTGATCCGAGCGTCGCGATTGGCATTTTTAAGGTCATAGATCAACTGCGCCAAATCTTCGATCGAATAAATATCGTGGTGAGGCGGCGGAGAAATCAGACCTACCCCGGGAGTTGAATGACGGGTCCGTCCGATCCAATCATCCACTTTATGACCGGGCAACTGCCCTCCTTCGCCGGGTTTGGCTCCTTGTGCCATTTTGATCTGCAATTCTTTCGCATTGGCCAAATAGTGGCTGGTGACGCCAAAACGACCGGAAGCCACCTGCTTAATGGCGGAGGAAAGAAAATCTCCGTTGGGCAGCGGTTTATAGCGCAGTTCATCCTCGCCTCCTTCGCCCGAATTGGATTTACCTCCGATGCGGTTCATGGCAATGGCCAAGGTTGTATGCGCTTCCCAAGAAATGGAGCCGAACGACATCGCCCCGGTAGCAAAACGGGTAAAAATGCTTTCTACCGATTCTACTTCCTCGATGGGAATGGGTTTTCCTTTTTTGAAACGGATCAATCCGCGCAATGTCAGGGCTTTATGCGTCTGATCATCAATCAGTTTTGAATATTTCTTAAAGATCTGATAGCCTTCTTCTCCTCCCGTGCGCGTGGATTGTTGCAGCAGGTGAATGGTTTGCGGATTGAAAATGTGCGCCTCCCCGCGTTGTTTCCACTGATAAAACCCGCCTACTTCCAAGCGCGGGGTCAGTACCTGTTGTTCCGGATAAGCTACTTTATGACGAATCAGGACTTCACGAGCGATCTCATTGATACCCATTCCGCCGATGCGCGAAATAGTTCCGCTGAAATATTTGTCAACCACATCTTTGTTCAATCCCAAACACTCAAAAATCTGGGCTCCTTGGTACGATTGCAGGGTAGAGATACCCATTTTGGAGAAGATCTTGAGTAATTCTTTATTGATTGCCTTGATGTAGTTGGCATTCAGTTTCTCGTTGGTAAACTCTCCGTTGATGAGGTGTTGACGATTCATGTAGGCAATCGTCTGGAAAGCCATATAAGGACAGACCCCGGCCGCTCCGTAACCGATGAGCGTAGCCACGTGGTGGGTTTCAAATACATCCCCGGCTTCCACTAAAATCCCCACTTTACCGCGCAATCCCCGACGAATCAGGTGGTGGTGTACGGCCGAGAGGGCCAACAAAGACGGTACCGGTGCATGATCGGAGTCAATGGCGCGGTCAGAAAGAATCAAGATTTCGAAACCATCTTCGATAGCATCTTCTGCGTAGCGGCACATGCGCTCCAAAGCTCTTTCCAAGCCTTTCCCGCCTTGATCGGCTCGAAAATAGGTGTTGATGGTCTTTGCCTGAAAGTGCGCTTTATCTACCCAACGGAGTTTATCAAACTCTTCGATGGTCAATACGGGTTGATCTAACTCAATTTGGCGACAATGTTTTGCCGATTCGGTCAGCAGATTCTCCGTAGCTCCGACAAACGAGATCAAAGACATGATCGAACGTTCCCGAATCGAGTCAATCGGCGGGTTGGTCACCTGGGCAAACAGTTGTTTGAAGTAATTGGATAAATGTTGGCTCTGTTCGGACAATACTGCCAACGGTACATCCGTCCCCATCGAACCGATGGCTTCGTATCCGGTCTCAGCCATAGGCCCTAACACCATACGCAAATCCTCGGAAGAAAAACCGAACGCAATCTGACGTTTCAGTAAAAGTTTATCATCATACGGGGCAAAAGGACGCTGAGAAGGTTCGAGATCGGAGATTTTGATTTTATTTTCGTCCAACCACTGCTGGTAAGGCTGACGGGAGCAAATATCCGCTTTGAGTTCCTCATCCGGAATGATGCGCCCCTGCTCCATATCCACCACAAACATTTTACCCGATTGCAGACGACCTTTGGAAACCACCCGGGCAGGTTCAATGTCCAACACCCCGGCTTCGGACGCCATGATGATGGTATCGTCGTCCAATACCCAATAACGGGAAGGACGCAAGCCGTTGCGGTCTAAGGTAGCCCCGATGATTTTTCCGTCGGTAAAAGAGATCGACGCCGGGCCGTCCCACGGTTCCTGAATAGCGGCGTGGTATTCATAAAAGGCTTTCCGCTGCGGGTCCATGGCCTCGTTGCCGTCCCATGCTTCCGGCACTACCATCATCATTACGTGCGGCAGAGAACGTCCTGACAAATAGAGCAATTCGATGGCATTGTCCAAATTGGCCGTATCCGAATTGGTCAGGTCGCAGATCGGAAGCAACATCTCCATTTCTTCTTTGGTGAAATGCTCCGACCAAAACGATTTTTCACCGGCCCGAATCCAGTTGACGTTTCCGCGAACGGTATTAATTTCCCCGTTGTGGGCCACGTACCAGGAAAGGTTGCGCCAATTTCAAGAGGGAAGGTATTGGTAGAAAAGCGGGAGTGGATAATGGCAAACGCCGATACTACCGACTCGCTGTGCAGATCCGGGAAATAATACTTTAATTGACCGGTGGTCAACTGTCCTTTATAAGAAATAGTACGACAGGAAAGCGAAGAAAAGTAAAAATGAGCTTTGGAACCCGCTACGGTATCGTAGATAATGCGGGTCGCGTATTGACGTAACACAAACAGTTTACGTTCAAAACCCAATTCGGTCGTTACTGAGTCCGGGCGTTTAATAAACAATTGTTCTACGTGCGGCTCAACCGAGAGCGAGCCTTCACCCAAGGTATCATTAAGCGTCGGCACTTTGCGATAACCCAACAACTCCATCCCCAACTTTTTGATCTTACGATTCAAAATATCCCGACACTCTCCGCGCTGTTTATCGTCTTTCGGAAAGAAAATCATCCCTACACCGTACTCCCCGGCCGACGGCAGCGACATATTCTGTTTGGCACATTCCTCGACAAAAAACTCGTGCGGAATTTGAATCAATATCCCGGCACCGTCACCTGTGTTAGGATCACAACCGCAGGCACCGCGGTGATCCATCCGTTCAAGCATAGTAATCGCATCGGCTACCATTTGATGGGATTTACGACCCTTCATGTTGGCGCGAAAACCGATACCGCATGCGTCGTGTTCAAACTCGGGGCGATATAACCCCTGTTGGGCAGAGTCTAACATGGTTTTGTTGTATATTGGGGGTTGGGTTGGCTTCCATAACGCTACTTGCTCGTATCGTTTACGGAGCGATAAACTCTCGCAAGTTATACAAAAATTTATTTGGCACAACAACGATTTCGCCAAATATTGTACCTTTATTTTCAGTTTATTGAGAACTTATTAGATTTTCTTGAAATTTTACAATTTCACAACAGGCAGAACAATTGATTTATAAATTTTCAATAAAAGAGCGATTCTTTGTTTGTTTATCAATAAAACAAAAGTAATGTTGAAAAATAGGCAATATCACCCCAAATTTCCTATTCTTTTTTATTATTTTTCTTAATCGGGCAAACTCTCAGGAAAAACGACTCCGCTTTCTTTCCTTTTTCATGTCCCGAAACGGTAAAGGGTCTTTGGGAATCTTAGCCCCAACTTGCTTTACTGATTGTAATCGCTTTTCAGATTGGAGTCCGGCTTAGCAATGATTCCGCTTTCGGAAGGAACGGATTCAGATAAATGTGGGTAAAATCAGAAAATAGTTGAGCCTCTGCCCTCAAAATCTTACCTTTGCGCCGTGATTCGTTGCCTTAGCGTAAAAACCAACCGATCACCATTCACCAACCATCAACCGCGCGGGCGCTCCCGCACAAATCTCCTTTCTGTGGAACACGTCGAACAACTGCCAACCGTCGAAACTGCCAAAAAACTGGGTATTCTTCCCGAAGAATTTGAACAAATCAAACAGATACTGGGCCGTACCCCCAATTTTACCGAGTTGAGTATTTTCTCGGTGATGTGGTCTGAACACTGCTCTTATAAAAACTCCATTGTTTGGTTAAAAACCCTCCCCCGCGACTCGGACCGTATGTTGGCCAAAGCAGGCGAAGAAAATGCGGGTCTTGTGGACATTGGCGATGGTTTGGCCTGCAGTTTTAAAATAGAATCACACAATCACCCCTCTGCGTTGGAACCTTACCAAGGAGCAGCCACCGGGGTGGGCGGTATCAACCGCGATATTTTTACGATGGGTGCCCGTCCTATTGCTCAATTGAATTCTTTACGCTTCGGTAACCCCGAATTGGCAAAAACCAAGTGGTTGGTGAAGGGAGTCGTGAAAGGAATCGGCGATTACGGTAATGCTTTCGGTATTCCGACCGTAGGCGGCGAGGTATTTTTTGACGACTGCTACAATACCAATCCGCTCGTCAATGCCTTCTCGGCCGGGATTGTAAAAGTCGGTGAAGTAGCACGGGCCATCAGTTACGGGGTCGGCAATCCGGTATTCATTGTCGGGTCGGCCACGGGAAAAGACGGGATCGGAGGAGCCAGTTTTGCGTCGGAAGACATTTCGGAAAAATCAACCGAAAAACTGCCCGCCGTACAGGTAGGTGACCCCTTCATGGAGAAACTCTTACTGGAAGCCTCGCTCGAAATCATTCGCACGGGTTACGTGGTGGGTATTCAGGACATGGGGGCAGCGGGAATCATCTGCTCTACGTCCGAAATGAGCGCCAAAGGAGAGCACGGCATGGTCATTGACCTGGACAAAGTACCGACCCGCCAAGCCAATATGAAAGGTTGGGAGATCCTGTTATCCGAATCGCAGGAACGGATGCTTGTGGTGGTTGAAAAAGGAAAAGAGGATATCATTAAAGGAATTTTTGATAAGTGGGACCTGCACTGCGCCCAAATCGGCGAAGTAGTGGAAGGCGGACGATTGCATTTCTTTCAACACGGAGAATTGATTGCCGATGTTCCGGCCAATGATCTGGTATTGGGAGGAGGTGCCCCTCAAAATCACCGCGAGTACCGCGAACCCGCTTATTTTCAGGAATATAAAAAATTTGATATTAACTCTGTCCCCGATCTCCCCTCCCTTAAAGGGTCGGACCGTCGCACGGAGGGGCCGGGGGGTGGGGTTACGGCCGTAGCCAAGCATTTGTTGTCTCATCCCAATATTGCTTCCAAGAAATGGGTCTATGAGCAATACGACTCTACCGTCGGCACCGCCAACCGCTCTACGAATCGCCCGTCGGATGCCGGAGTGGTTCGGATTCGGGATGTGGAACGCCCTCATTATCAAAAAAGCATCGCCATGACGGTCGATTGTAATGCCCGTTATGTCAACGCCGATCCGTTTACCGGTGCCCAAATTGCCGTGGCAGAAGCCGCCCGCAACTTGGTTTGCACCGGGGCTGAGCCTTTGGCGGTGACCAACAACCTGAACTTCGGAAATCCGTACGTGCCTGAGGTCTATTGGCAATTTGTCAATGCCGTACAGGGAATGGGTAAAGCTTGTAAAAAATTCAATACCCCCGTCACGGGCGGTAACGTAAGTTTCTACAACCAATCTTCCGACGACGGCCCGGTGTTTCCGACACCCACCATCGGTATGATCGGTTTGATTGAAAAGCCGGAAAACCAAATGACGCTGGATTTTAAAAACGAAGGGGATTTGATCTATTTGGTAGGCCAATCTCAAAATGACATTGCTTCTTCGGAGTACCTTTATTCCTATTGTGGCATTAAGGCCTCCCCTGCCCCGGCGTTTGATTTGGACGAAGAGTTTGATTTCCAGCAAGCCATCGGCAGCCTCATTGCCAAAGGATTGGTACAATCGGTACACGATGTCTCAGACGGCGGTCTCTTCATCGCTTTAGCCGAATCTGCTTTGCCTCGCGGATTAGGATTTGACGTTGCCACGATGGACGACTATCGCAAAGACGCTTTTCTGTTCGGCGAAGCCCAAAGCCGGGCCGTGGTCAGCGTAAGTCCCGACCAACAGGCTGAATTTCAAAAAGTATTGGGGGGCGAATTGAAAATCGCCCATGCATTATTAGGCCAAGTCACTGCCGACGGTTTTGTGGTGGACAAACAAACCGTGATCTCTACCGCAGCAGCGAAAGATCTGTATGACAATTCATTGGGTAAATTGATGAATTAAGGGTTTTTACAAGAAAAGTTATGGCTATAAAAAACGCCGGCAGGTTAAAATCTGTCGGCGTTTTTTCATGGGAGTATTCTGAAAATCGTTATATTTGAATAGATAACTATAACCAATTATGGCAACTGCAACACAGCAAATCCCTGAAAGCCTGATTTATGAAGAATTCGGCGGCCGAATCTATTACCGCAGAGGCTATCGGCAAGTTTTATTGGGGCTTAAAACAAAAGAAGAAATAATGGGAAGCAGCGTTTTTCAATCACTTATTATTCAAGCAGTTGTATTTTACTTAAAAACCATTTTACCCAAAAAGCTGTATTGGGTGCCTACCAATGAGGCGGGATTACATCTTAATCATCGACAAAACTTAGCAAACGACATTGTTATTGTAGAGAAAAACACATTAAAAGACCCCTTTTCTGATAAATACAGTGATGTTCCCCCCAAATTCATTATCGAAGTAGATATAAAAATTGACCCCAAAGATTACGAAGATGAACCGCCAACGGGTACGGAGATGGATTATATCTTAGAAAAATCGGGGCAATTGTTGGATTTTGGCGTAGAAGGTGTCGTATGGATTCTCACCAAAGGCCGCCGCATTATCGTTATCAAATCGCACCGAATTGCAGAAATTTATCAGTGGCACGAAACGATAACTTTATTTGAAAACTATTCGTTTTGCCTGCAACAAATTTTGGAAGACGAAGATATTTTGCCACCGGTTGCTTTACCGCCCGTTGCCAATTAAGAAAAAATTCTTCGGTGAGTTTTTAACGCTTAGATGCCCGCTGCGGCATGACAGAAAAGCGGCTATTTCGTAAGCTCGACGCTATACAAACCGAACACATCAAGGACAATTTTGGTACAGGTGTTTTCTTTGACTTTAAAAGTGAACGAAACATACGAAACCGGGCCATCCATAGTAAATTTTGTTTCGACATCACCACCCACTACTTTTCAAGTGGATTTTGAAACGGGACTGCCCGGAAATAAATTTTCAGGGTCGTTGATGGTGCCATCGGCATTGAAAGTGAGCGTACCTGTACCGGATACATCACCATCTTCCGTAACCACGGCTTTCCAGGTACCTACCAGATTTTTATCAATGGCCGGGGCGATGCACTCTTCGGATTTGGACTTGCAGCCCACTAACAAAATAACAATAACTAAAAAAGAAATAGGGACGAAACGAAAATACTTAAACATGGGTGAATAGTTAAATGAAAACAATTATTGAATATGCTGAAAAAGCGTTTTGGCAAAATCACTGCGTAAGGTTTTATCTACTAAGCCATTGTGGAGGTCAGAGTACAGAATATGTTGGGTATCGTTGGTTTTTAGGACAAAATTGAGGTTGGTCTATGTCTCCACAGACCACGGTGAAAACTTCATCAAAGTTCATTCTTGATTTCCGATACTTACTTGGCTGATGTAACTTTTCCATGTTTTGATAATTGAAATTTACTTTTATTACTTCCATTTAATCTTTTTATTAGGTCTGTGAAGACACAGACCACGGTGTAGGTAGGTAGGCCAGTAGCTGGATTATCAGAATTTAGATAAAATCCTCAACCTTGCCCAACAAACAAGTATTTATTATTCAATACCCAAAGCTTGCTTGATTTCCCAAATATCTTCGCGCTTAAATTCAATAGGTTCTAAAAAACCTTTGTAAATAAGTGGGTGCGTGGTATCGACCTCAAAGCCACTGTCAAGTGCAAATTTGGCTAAACCTGTGGCATCTAAACATACTACATCGCATATAGGATCTACTTCTTTACGTCTGTATGCCTTGATAATCATCTCTATTCCTTCATTGATTAAATCAATTTTATTGGTAAGCATACCCTCAATAGCTTTAATGTGTCCTATAATATCTTGTGTCGTTTTTGTTTTAGTTCTTTGATGAGTGATTTGAAGCCACTCTTTGGCTGATGTTATATCATCCAGTACATAATATTTGCAAGTATTACTCAAAGCATACATGACCTCATGAGGAAACTCTTGCCCATTCAGAGCCGTAACTCTCTCAAAGTACCCTTTCAAAACCTCTGGGAAAAGCGTAAACGATAAATTGGAAATAGCCCAAAAAGAATGTGTAAGCGTGGGTGGGTTTTTGAGAATCACAGAGAGGTTGGTTCGACCAAGGGCTATATCCCAAAGTAATAATGTACACAAGCCGCCTTTGTAATAGTATTGGCATGTCCCCTCAATATCTTCTGTACAATAAAAATAATAGTCTCCTACTGCCCCATAGCCAATTCTTGATAAAGTGTTATATCTACCATTTTTGAACCCATTGATAGATGCTACTATACCCTCTTGCTCAATTTGAAGATTTTCGTAATAAGTTGTCTGACATTTCTCTAATCCTTTTATCATACGTTTAGTCAATTTTAACAAGTTTACATATACCATCTTTATCTACTTGTGCAATGAACTTTCTAATTGGAATCCCCCCAAGTTGTGCGTAGTGTTCGGCAGAACACTGCGTACTGAACATAAAAGGCCGTTTGTAACGGCCCTACCAAGCCGGCAAAACGCTTAAAGTTTCGTGATCTCATATCAACTGCGTCGGCAGTCCGATCTACCTCCAATAGCCCTTTTTGATTGTTCATGTAATCTCGTGCCGATGAAAAACGATATTCCCACGGCTTATCTACTAATCCTGCTTTTACAGGGTTTTCGTGGATATAGCGGTTCGCCGCAACGGACCAAATTTTGGTCAATAAATTTGTTGCTTACAAGTTCAATTGGATAATTTTTTTGCTGCCAAAAGCGAATCGTCGCACCGTTGGTAGTTAGTGTTTTTGGCATTGTCCTCCCCCGCCTTTTTAAACAGCCATAGCATCCAACCTCGGCGGCTTTCAGGCTTTTCTTTATCTTCAATAGCTTCAATGATTTGTTTAGAGGTGAATTTTTTAAAATCTCTCAAAACATCTGGTGGATGAACGTTAAATTTGGTAGAAATCATTAAGTGGAGGTGATTTGACATGATACACCACGCATGAATACGTAAACCCTTTTCTTTTTGACAGTATCTTAGACTTTCTAAAACGATGTCAGTATAAGTAGTTCGGGTAAAGACATCAACCGCGCGGGATTTCTATGATTCAAACAAGAGAATATGTATAATTTACGTCATATTTTTTGCCCTGCTTGGCTAAAGAAAAAATAAGCCTAACCAATTTGTTCTTCATGGCATTGAAGACAGTAAACTTATTTTTTCCTTCCTTGAGTTTACGCTCATAATAGGCCTTAAAATGAGTGTTGTACCTCATCTGGCAGACATAACACAATTTGACAAAGTAGCTTTAATCCCCTTGTGAGCTTTTTTACTGACTCTGGGCTTTGATTGTAAACTGGTACCTGAAGAGTTTTCAAAGGGTACCACGGACATGGCAGGCCAGTTGTTTAGCATTATCGAACTTTTTAAACCGCTGCGGCGGGCGTATCATCGGTAATAACAATACATTTAGCAGCAGTGACAATCCCAACTCCAGGGATAGAGTAATATTTTCAAAGAGTGATTTGAGTTTTGAGTCAGAATCAATGAGTTCTTTGATTTGCTTTTCGAGGGTTTGTAAATCGGTTTCGACTCCTTTGAGCGTATGAGCAGAGTATTTTTTCGTGTCTTTTGTGAGGGTTTTATTAGCTTCACAAGACTTCTGTTCATTCAAGGCTGTTAGACAAATTTGACGCACTTTGACCAATCTGTCACAGTGTCAAGTAGGTTGTCTAATTGGTCAACAATGGCTCTGGGGGGACATAGAGCTTGGTTTCGTCACGATTTTTGTAAGCATAACGGGCGATACGTTGGGCATCAACCACATCGCTCTTACCTCTGACATCGCCCATAGAGTACTTAATTTGACTGCCCGACTCCAGCCAAATGGATGCTTTACGACTTTGCAGATATTTTAGTAAGCGAGTGTGATATATGCGGTATGTTCCATGCAAAAAACGGCAGATGCAATCTTGAACTGCTCGCTGTATGTTTAATACTGTTTTGGTTATGCTCTTTATGTCGTTGCCCGAAACCTGTTCCAAAATAATCTTATTGGCGCTACAAACAGCCAATTCAAGCTCTTTTTGGAGATGTCAATACCGATAAAATACTGCGTTTCCATGATGATTGCTTTTAAGCGTTTGTGTATTTTTACATTCTGTTGTTGAGATTTTATCCTTCATAATCACCTTGGCTAATGGGTTTTACCCAGACTTCTATTTTATGTTTGGATAAAGACAGGATATAGGATTCAATCCCGTGGTGGGTTCTACCCATGCGGCCCCTTAAAGTGCCTGTATCCTGCTCAACAACTGAAAAGTAAACTTACCAGTTTCTTGGTTTTGTTCAATCACACAAATCTAAAGGCGGCCCCGCCACTGCACCGTAGCAAAGGTGATAAAGTAAAGTTCTTCCGGATTTTGTATTCTGCGTGCAAATGCCATTGATTTTTACGGTTACGTTTTTGATGCTTTTACTTTGGTAGGCCGTTGCAAACGGCTATTTATTTGGGGTGCGCAGTGTTCTGCCGAACACTACGCACAACCGGGGGGTAAATACGTCTACCCACTGCACCGTAGCAAAGGTGATAAAGTAAAGTTCTTCCGGATTTTGTATTCTACGTGCAAATGCCATTGATTTTTACGGTTACGTTTTTGATGCTTTTGCTTTGGCAGGCCGTTACAAACGGCTATTTAGTTGGGGTGCGCAGTGTTCAAAGAACACTACGCACAACGGAGACACAGACCACGGATTAGAGTACATAGCTTTAACAGGGGGGCATAAATAAGGCTGATAAGAATAAATCTCATCAGCCTTCTTTATGCCTAAGCGAGGATCTTTACTGAAAAAATCTTACTGGCATTGTCCCAAAACGTACCACAGAACAATGAAAATAAGAACCGTACTGATACATCCGCCTCCTAATTTTTTGGCACCGTAGCCGGCCAGCAATCCTCTGAATAAATCATTCATAATTATAGGGGTTGTTAAAAATGATACAACGGCTTTGCATTCAAAAAACAGCCCAACTCCTTTGGGAATACGAACGGGTAAATAATTCCCCGTTTCGGGCAATAGATTCCCAACGGCCGCTCTTGTTTATTTCACAAATCGAATCACCAATATCTCCATCAACAAAAACAGCAAGGCAGCCCACAGGAAGTATTTCCAAAGGCTGGTGCCTATATTCTGTTTTTGAAACTCCTTCACAAAATCACCGTCAGCGACGTTATCAAACACCTGAACATTGGGTTGGTTGGCGAAGATCCGTCGAAGTTCATCCGGCGAGTAATAATCCAATTGAGATTCCTGATTGTCGTGGTTAAACGCCAATAATTGCTGCGTTTGCCCGTCTTTCTGCAACTCATAGTAACCCGACTCCAATTCCTGATCGGCGTTCAGTTGATTGCTTTTGGGAAGTTCGAGCAGAAGTTGATTTCCGTTGAGGCGTTGTACGGGGATCAACTCCACTTTGTCTTTTTTCAACTTAAAAATCGTATTTTGAGGTGCTTCGGGTACGGTCAGGTTGATAGTATTTTCATCGAAAGAATAGGCCGTACGCTGTTCTCGTACACTCTGCGCCGCCATTTTGTACATCACCGGGACAAAAAGTGCATTTTGTGCAAAATTGCCGAAGGCTTCCGTCAACGGATTGGCCAAGACGTACACTTTCCCGCGTTGCGACGACGACTGACTTAAAAACACATCACCGCTCCGCAGATTCAACAACCGAGCCCCGCCTGCCTGCCATTGCCATACGGGCTTGGCCACCGGCATTTCGAGATTTTCCTGTCGAACCGACTGCTCAAAGACATCGCTGAAAAACGGGCTGTTTCGTTCGGGGTTAGCCAACGGGATAGATTCTTCGGAAGTTCGGGACTGTACGCCGCCCACCCCCAAAGCCGACAAAAATCCGCCGTATAGGCCCATATCCGGGTTGGAAGGAGGAATGATCAGTACACTTCCGCCGCGACGAACAAAATTTTCCACCTCCGAACGCATCGCCCCTTCGACCCGTTCGACACTTTCCAAAACGACCAAATCGGATTGTTTCAATAAACCGATGTCGGCGTTATTGGCATTGAGGCTTCGCAGGGTGAAAAGGCTGTCGTTGTCAAACACATTTTCTACGGCACGGGAAGAGATGGCTTGGCCGTACAGATGTAACACCCGAATGACGGGAGAAGCATTGAGCACAAAAAAGTATTCGTTGTCAAACGTAATGGGCAAGTCATCGAAAGTAACCCGGCCGCGCTTAAAACCTTTTCCGCGCACGGTAAAATTGAACGCCGTAGTAGCCGAGCCTTTAGGGGCTAAACTGACGGGGGCGGTGGATACCTGTACGTCATCCAAAAACAACTTCACCACCAAATTTTGAACATCGTCGTTGCCCGCGTTGCTGACGCGTACGTACAGCACATTGTTCTGAAACTCGCGCACAAAGGGCGTATTGAGCCATACCGAATCTACGTACACATTTTGAGTCGCTTTGGCCTGCACCGGGACGATAAACAAGCGGTTCAGCGAATCGATCTTCAGGTTGGCGAGATCGCCTGCCGTACTTTTTTGAAAGTCAGAAAACCAAAACAATTGATTTTTCCCGCTTCCTGCATAACGCCCCAGAAGGTTTGTCTGACGTTTATAAATACTTGGCAACGAGCGCGGTGTATGCGACAACTTCAAAGTTGTCAAACGATCTTTGAGACGGTCTGTGGTCGTCAATTGCTGTTCCTGCGCGTCAAAATCGTTGGTCAACAATTGCAATCGGGTGGCATTGCGAAAGAGGGTCAACAATTGATCCAATTTTCCCGTAGCTATGTCTAAGTAGCGCTGATTGTTATCTTCATTTTGCATCGAAAATGAATTGTCAATATAGGCACTCGTCACACTCTGTGCATTAGTTCCGGTTTTACTTTCTCCCGGCAAATAAGGTTGTGCAAAGGCAAAAGCAAGCGCCGCAATAGCCAATACCCTCGTGGCCAGAATCAGGTATTGCTTCAGGCGCCGAAAAGAACTGGTTTCCATTTCGACGCTTTTCAGCAGCGATACATTCGAGAAATAAACCCGTCGGGTACGTCGAAAATTAAACAGGTGTATGGCAATCGGTACTGCCACCGCCAATAAACTCCACAAAAAAGTCGGAAAAAGAAACTGCATTCAGGTTGGTGTTAGCGTAGTCGTTAGAAGTCTAACGCAAATATTGTGCAATCGGTTTATTTTCGTAATAAAATCAAATACCGGCAATGACCTTATTGATTTTGGCCAAGCCCGTCTTAGCTACGTCCAAGGCATCCTGCGCATAATACGACTTGTTGAATACCTCTAAGGACACCACAATGGGACGGTCCGGATTTTTGAGCGTTTTCAGGATTTGCCCGATGGGCGCAATACCGTCGCCGGGATAAACGCGGTCGGCATCGGTAATGGTTTCTTTCGGAAAACCGGCCATATAATCATTGATGTGAAAGATCTCAATTCCGGGCTTACCTACCAATTTAAGGCTGTCGAGACTTGAGCCTCCTTTGTACAGGTGATACACATCCAACAATAACCGCGCCGAAGGGTGACCGCTTTGGATAGCGATGTACATTACCTCGCTCAACAAATTCAGATTTTTGGAAAAACCCCACAGTTCCAATTGCGGAATCACCTTGGTTTGGTCGCTGATCTCCAAAATCGTGCGGTAACGTTCCGCCGCTTTCATCAGGTCTATGCGGGGCGATTGGGGGGTTTGTGCGCCAACGGGCGGGGTGGCAATACGCATACAGCCCACCTGCGCCAACAGTTCCATTTCCCGTTTAAGTTGGTCCACCCCTTTGGTTCGGGCTGCTTCATCCTCTACGATCCAAGCGGCAAAACCGATGGCATTTTCGATCGTAATGCCCAAATCACCCGCAATTTTGCGCGCCTGAGCGGGGGTATTGCCGTTTCTGATGAATTCCTGAATCGTATCCATCCAAATTTCGACCGAACGAAACCCTGCTTTTGATGCCGTTTCAAGTTCTTTCACGAATCCCAATTTCTGACCGCGAATGGTACTCATATTGAGACAGGGAATAAAAGAAGGGGATTTGACCGCAGCGGCGGAGGTTTCGGGCAAAAGGCTTGCGCCGGCAGCAGAGGCAAGCACAGTAAGGGCTTGACGGCGAGTAGTGGGCATAGGAAAGGAAATATGGTTTAGTACTTCTTACTTAAAGACTGACAAGGTCAAAATTTATTGCTTCCGGGGTCAAAATCTTCACTCGGGAACCGTATTAAACCGGTACCCTACAAAAAAGCCCAACCGTTCGGTCAGGCTTTCAGTGGTTGGTATCAATTATTAAAATTTAAGCGGCACGGAGAAGCCGGCAGTATCCCAAGCAAACACCAAGGCAGTATCCTCCACTTTAAAATTCAGTTTTTCAACCGGCTCTTTGTTGACAGTGGCTGGAACAGTAACCCGCAACACGTCTTTATCCTGCTTGTAGTTGTAAGCGCCCCACTGTTTGGCTTCACTGTTCAGAATCACGGTCCATTCTTTTTCGCCGGGAATCGTAAACAAGCTGTATTTTCCGGCTTTTATCGCCTTACCGCCAAACATTCCGTCTTTTTTGAACTCAATGACCGTCGCTTCATCGGCTCCGGTGCGCCATACTTTACCGTATTTCTCTAAGCTTTGGCTACCTTCGGCTCCGAAAATTACCCGTCCTTTTTTAGAAGGCTGTCCGTAAGTAATACTGACATCTTTCCCTTCCGTAGTGGTATGCGGACTGGCAGGAGGGTTTTGGCTACAGGCGAAATTAAGCACAATCAGCGAAAAAAAGAGAGCGAATACTGTGTTTTTCATCTTTGGTTTACATTTGGTTAATTGAACTTTTTGGGAACGACATGACTATGTAAAAAATTGTCTTTCTCTAAAAAAATATCAGAGCGGGGTCAACGAATCATAATATTTGAACACCGCTACTAAATCGCGCTCCACGGCCACATTTAATCCCTGCTGTTGCATATAATTTTCCATTTCCGAACGATAGGCTCCGAATAAGTGAAAAAGTTTTTTCCCGGCAGGAATGGTTTTAAGCTTATTATTGACCCATAAATAATAGCCGGATGATTTGAGAAATTCGCCTTCATATTCACTATCTTCGCTTTCATAGCCGGTACGTTGACCGCTCAGATGAGGTTTCAACATGCAGGCATATTGCTTTAACAGAACGCTTTCCCCCTCGTACAATGGCTCAAAATACTGATTTTTAAGCCTTTTAAACAGATGGCCTTCCATATAAAAGGCCGGCGGAGTTAATTCAGAAGCTTCTTTTTCCGGGTCAACTACAATGTAAATTTTGCCGTTTTGAACATTATAGGCCATAACGACGTTCACTTCACCGCCTTTTTCCGTAGCTACCTTCCCTTTATACCATCCGTTTTTGAAAAAGGGAGTGCCTTTATACACTTTTGAGAAATCGTTCGCAGTACGATTGCTGACATTGATGGCGCTGTACGTGGCTACAAGAACCGTATCCCCCTTGTCATTTACTTCAATGCGAGTGCCCGAATCGGCCACTTTTCTTTCGGGGATAAAGTAGTTATAAATTTTCTTTTCTACCGAGGCGGTCGAAAATTCCTGCGCTGCAGTCGACAGCCGCAACAAAATCAGAAGGGATACAAGCAATACAGGTTTCATGGCAGTAGAGAGTTTATACCTTGCTTTTCCTTATGTTTTTTAAAGAATCTTCTAATTTCGCACAGTTATTTCCTTTTTAAAAAAAAATCAACCATATTTTTTAAAATTATTTTGCGCTACCCCTTCCCAAATAAGAAACAGGGAACCAACTATCGTTCTCAACTATAAGAGACGCCCTGTTTTTCGCTTGAATATTTCACGCTGTCTGTTAATATTGTACCCTTGCAAATCTGAAAACGATGCCTATCCCACACGATGAATCTCTTTTGGCGCAACTGTGGAGCCGCTTTAAAGCCGGTGAGGAAAAGGCATTTGACCAACTGGCCGAGTTACGTTATCGAATCTTATTTAATTATGCAACTCGTTTCACCAAAAATCGGGATTTCATCCAAGACTGTATTCAGGATTTGTTTTTAGAATTGTGGGAACGACGCGAGCATCTCGTTGATACCCCTTATGTAACTATTTACCTCATCAAAGCACTCCGTAACAATCTTCTTCGTCAGCTCAAAAACGACAAATCTTGGACTGATTATCAAGGAGTTGAAGAAGATATATTGGGCGAAGCCGACACGATTGAAAAGGAATTAATTCAAGCAGAGTTATTGAGCGAACAAGCACAAACCATTCGCCGAGCCATCGAACAACTTCCTGCCCGACAACAAGAAGTGATTTTCCTGAAATTTTACGAAGGATTGTCCAATGAAGAAATCGCCCAAATCATGGACGTCGAACGCCAAACCGTGGCCAATTTTTTGTATCGTGCCCTTCAACAAATGAAAAATTTGCTCCCAACCTTGGTATGGCTCCTCCCCTTCTTAGTACTGCTTCGCAAAAAATTTGCCTAAACGTTTAACCAAACGCCTTAACTCAACTACTATAAATCAAGGAGTTAGCCGGTTTTTACTTTTTTTCTGAAAAAAGTTGAAAAATTTTTCTCCAAAAAAGGGTATTCCTTCTTCGGTAAGTACTATTTCCTTACAATACACCTCCAAAAGAGAACATAAAATCTATGAAAGATTACAACCAATATACTGTAACAGACTTTGTTTTAAACGATTCATTTAGGAGGTGGGTGCTAAAAAACCTACCTCCTGAAGATTCATTTTGGGAAAAATGGATCCATACCAACCCCTCCCAAAGCGAAAATGTGGAGCAAGCCCGAACTTTTATTCTAAAAATGCAACAATCCCACGAATCACTGACCGATGAAGAGCTCAAACAAGCAATAACTCGTCTTTCTGAAGCTCGAAATCGAGAAAAAGTTTTTGTGAAGCCCTTGCTTAATCGAATAAGCCGATGGAGACAAGCCGCTGCGGCAGTGGTAGTTTTAGGAATTTTAGGTGTGCTCTACTCGGTTTATCAAGCCAAAATCACCCCGCCGATGGCTTACGAAGCGCGTAAAAGTCAATTAGGGAGCGAACTGGTCGAGGTAATTAATGAGGATAAGGTCGAAAAATTGGTAACTCTCCCCGATGGCAGTCATGTTCGGCTATCACCGCTTAGTCGATTAAGTTACCCCAAAGCCTTTACCTCCACGGTTCGTGAAGTGTATTTGAGCGGAGAAGGCTTTTTTGAAGTAACTAAAAATCTCCAACAACCTTTTTTGGTGTATGCCAACGAACTGGTCACTAAAGTGTTGGGGACAAGCTTTTTGGTTCGTGCCTTTGACAAAGCTGAAAAAGTGGAAGTCATCGTCAAAACAGGAAAAGTGTCGGTATATTCGGTTAAAGAAACCAAGGAAAAAGCGTCGGCCAACGAGTTATCCGGCACCGTTTTAACCCCCAATCAACAAGTAGTTTTTGACCGCAAAGCAGAAAGTCTGGACAAATCATTGGTAAGTGCCCCTACCCCTCTGACCTCTCCGAATGCTGCCAAACGGGCGGGCTTATCATTCAACAATACCCCTGTCTATCTGGCATTTGACGCACTTGTTCTTGATTACGGCATCCCGATTGTTTATGACAAAAATACCCTCAAACACTGTGAAATCAGTGCTGAATTTACGGAAGAAAATTTTTATGAACAGCTCGATTTGATCTGTAAGGCTATTGATGCTACCTACCAAATTGTAGATGCCCAAGTGGTTGTTCAAGGAAAAGGATGTAATTCTAATTGAATAGTCAACACCCGTCAATAAACCCCCATTTTTACCGCATGATATAAAAACATACTGCTTACTCCCTTAAAAACGAAATCGGAAACGCGCCAACGTCCCCGATTTCAGGTCAGTCCCCGCAAAGTTTCTCAGGCTTGCTGCTCTCCGACAGGACGTCGGACAGGGGACTTTTTGTCTCAAAAATTAATATTGAAAACGATTCAAATGTATGAAAAATGGTTCTAAAACGCTAACGGTTTGTTTAAAAATCATGCGTATTTCCCTGTATCAATTTCTATTGTCGGCTTGGGCCTGTACGTGGGTACTGGCGACCAACGGCAGTGCTCAAGAACTTCTCAACCGTCGCATCTCGGTTTCTATTGAAAATCAGAATGTTGAATCGGCCATTCGTACCATCAGCAAAATAGCCTCAGTACGTTTTGTGTATAGTCCGCAGCAGATTCATGCCGAACGAAAAGTTTCTCTGAACGTTCAGAATCAGTCGCTTTCCAACGTTTTAGAAGCGCTTCTTACACCGCTACACATTTCGTATGAGGTAGCCGGTTCACAGATACTTTTGCGCAACGATACCTCCTCCAAACTTCAAAGTGCTTTAGCCGACGAGACCGAAGACGTTTTGCGCGAATTGCAACAAGCGGCAGATGTATCGGTCAGCGGAACGGTGACCGATGAGAAAAATGAACCTATGCCCGGGGTAAACGTGGCCGTCAAAAATACAACGCGCGGTACTTCCACTGATCCCAACGGACGGTTTATTTTATCTATTCCTGATGAAAGTGCCGTTTTGGTCTTTTCCTTTCTGGGTTATGAAAAGTCGGAGATTCCCATCGGCAATCGCAAAATCATCAACGTTCAGCTTCGGCCTGATCCCAAAAGTTTGCAGGAAGTCGTCGTTGTGGGGTATGGCGAACAGCGTAAAGAAACCCTGACCGGTTCGGTGGTAAGTGTCAACGAACAGATCTTCAAAAATCGCGGCCCTGTTTCCAATCCTTTACAAGCCCTGCAAGGGCAAGTTCCCGGTGTGGTTGTTACGCGGAACTCTTCCCAGCCCGGTCGGGAGCAGTGGAATTTTCAAATGCGGGGGGCTTCGTCAGTCAACAACAGTGAGCCGCTTGTGATCATTGACGGTGTTCCCGTACCGGGTACGAATGCCCTCAACTCGTTGAATCCCAATGATATTGATAATATTTCATTTTTGAAAGATGCTGCCGCTTCCATTTATGGCTCACGAGCTGCGGGAGGCGTGGTATTGATTACAACCAAAAGAGCCAAATCAGGTAAACCCACCATTGAATACAATGCCGCTTTTTCGCAAAAAAAGATTGGTTTACAACCCGATTTAGTCCGTATCAATGACTGGTGGCCGCTCATCCGAGAAGCACGCACCAACGACGGCTTTCCTGCCACTGATATTTGGAACAACCTAACAACAGTGATGGAAAAAGCCTTAGCTCAAGGCAAGCAATGGCTCACATCGGCTGAATATCTCGCCTTGAGTACTCCCGGAGCAGGGCTTTTTGGCGACGTAAAAGATTTTCCTTTTTTCGACCAAACCATGCAAGATGTACTGTGGGGTACAGCTCATTCACAGGAGCATCAGTTGAGTGTGGCTTCTCGCGGCGAAAAATCGGGCTATCGGGTATCACTTGGTTATCTCAACGACGGCAGCCTCTTGCAGTGGGGCAACAATTCCAACAAACGCTATAACCTCCGCCTCACACACGACTATGCCTTTTCTGAAAAGCTCAAGTTGGCCACCAACATCTCAGTAGAACGTCAGCAAATTACCCAGCCCACACGTATCGGCGACATTATGAACAACGGTATCCAACAAGGACTTCCTTTATTCAATCAAAAAGGACAAGCATACGTGTGGGGATCCGGCATTGGCAATGCTTCGCAGGTTTCAATCGCAGCTTTTGGGGGGGACAACAAAGAAACCAATACCCGCATCAATACCAATCTGAATCTGACCTACAACCTCTTATCTAACCTTAAATTGGTCGGAACGGCGGGCTATTATTTGTTGAATACAGATTACCGTACCTTTGAAAACAACATTCCTTTCTACGATTATACGGGAGATAACCTGATTGCGTACCTTCCAACACGCAGTTCGTATCAACGCGGCAACAAACAAGAGGCGTTTTACAGCGCCAATGCCTACGCCGAATACAGCAAACGTTGGTCGGAAGCACATGACTTTAAAGCAACCGTAGGTTTACAATACGAACGTAACGAATACAACCGATTCATTGCCAAAACATTAGATGCTGTTCCCAATGTTCCTAATTCTCTCAACCTTAGCACAGGCGACCCTACTACCAAAACGGTAGCCGAAGCGCAAAATCATTACGCAATCGGTGGGTATTTCAGTCGCTTGAACTATGCTTATCAAGACAAATACCTGATTGAAGCCAATGCCCGCTACGATGGTTCGTCGAAATTTGATGCCCAAAATCGTTGGAAAGGGTTCTGGGGCGTGTCGTTAGGATGGCGCGTCACGCAAGAGAAATTTATGCAAGCTATTCCCTTCTTAGATGATCTGAAAATCAGGGCATCTTACGGAAGTGTGGGTAACCAAAACGGCATCGGTCTCTACGATTATATTCAGTTTATGAATATCAATTTCTCCCCGGGAGCCACAAGTGCGGGCTTTCCTATTCTCGGTACGAGTCCCGCAGTACGGGTTTCTCCTTCCGGAACATTGGTTGCTCTTGACCGTACATGGGAAAAGGTCATTAACCAAAACATCGGCGTTGACTTTGCCCTCTTGAAAAATCGGCTTTACGGAACGGTCGAATTCTTCAAGAAGAAGAACAACAACATGCTTATCGCTCGTACCTACTCGGCTGTGCTGGGGGCTACGGCTCCCGATGGCAACAATGGTACATTGGAAACCAAAGGCTGGGAGCTTTCCCTTGGCTGGCGCGACAAAATCGGCAGTTTATCCTACCACATTGCAGGAAATATTTCGGACAATACCAATATGCTCGTTAATTACGGCGGACAAAAAATCATCAACTCCGCCAACCGTGGTTTAAACAGCGCCGTGGAGGGGTATCCGCTCAATACGTATTTTGGATTGGTGTATGAGGGACGTATTCAGACCCAAGAACAGCTCGAAGCCTACCGTAAATTTATTGCGGGAAATAACATCGGGCTTCCTGCGGGAGCAGCAACGGCACAAGCCAATGCTCGTTTGAATTTGGGTGACAACATGTTTAAAGATGTGAATGGCGACGGAAAACTCACTTTCCCCGAAGATGCCGTAGCGCTGGGTCGCGACGATCCTCGCTTTGTCTATTCCTTCAACGGGGGTTTTGAGTGGAAAGGATTTGATTTCAACGCTATTTTCCAAGGCGTTGGCAAACGTACTATCATTCGTGACGGCAATTGGCGGATTCCTGCTGCGGTAGTTTTCCAAGCCCAAAATGCCGCTTTCCTCGGCAAAACCTGGTCACCTACCAACACAGAGGCATTTTATCCGCGCCTTTCTACTACGGGTACCATCAACAACTACAACTATTATCAGTCGGATTGGGTTGCAGAAAACGGTGCATACATCCGCCTTAAAAATGTGGTGTTAGGTTATACGCTACCCGTTACACTCACCAAAAAAGCTAAGATTCAGCGGCTTCGGGTGTATTTTTCAGGAAGCGATTTGTGGGAAAAAGCAAACATTCGCGATGGTTGGGACCCCGAAGCCACGCGTAGCGTAGCCAATACAGGCGACGGAGAAAACAACAACGTCTCGACCTTCAGTCAACGCTTCCCGTTCTATCGGTACATGACATTGGGACTAAACCTAACCTTTTAACAGCCTCCCAACCCCCGATGGGGGAGCTTAAAATTTTCCTCTCGTCGGCAGGGTTTTACCTTAAAACATTCAAATGCAAATGAAAGCACACAAAATATATATCATTTTAGCCATGACGGGAACGATGTTCCTGAGCGTTGGCTGCAACAAACTCGTAGACATGAAACCCCTCAACGAGATTTCGGATGCGAGTTATTGGAAAAATGCCGACCAATTTAAGCTCGCTGCCAACGAATTTTATACGTACTTGCGAAGTTTTGGAGATATTTTGGACAATAATCCTCACTCTGATCGTCGTAGTGACATTCTTTATACCCGCGACGGTGCCAATCCCTTCAGCAACGGCACTAACACTATCCCTAACACCGACGGCAGTTGGAACGGCGCCTACAGCCGCATCCGAGCCGCTAACTATCTGTTAAACAAGGCCGAAAGTTATGCAAAGCCCGCCGAAATTGAGAAATACGTGGCCGAAGCCAAGTTTTTTCGGGCGTACTTGTACTTCGATTTGTTGCAATTGTTTGGCGGTGTGCCCCTCATCAAAACCCCGTTATCGCCCGAATCACCCGAACTGCAGGCTCCCCGCAACAGTCGCGATGAAGTGGCAGATTTTATCATTGCCGACCTCGAAAGTGCCATTGCGGTATTGCCCCTTGAAAGTGCCATTGCTGCCGCCGATAAAGGCCGCGTCAGCAAAGGAACAGCTCAGGCGTTTTTGAGCCGTGTGGCCTTGTACGAAGGAACATGGCAAAAATTCAGAAACAACTCGGCCCGTGCCAACACCCTGCTGGACAAGGCCGCCCTCAATGCCGATGCCGTAATTTCGAGCAAACAGTACGAACTGTTTGCCCCAACAATCTTGGGCGACTCGGCCCAGAAGTACTTGTTTATCTTAGAAAATCAGCAGTCAAATCCTGCCAATTTGACCAAATCGGCCAACAAAGAATACATTTTGGCCAATCGTTATGATTTTGCCTCACGCCAAATTCGGATCAACATTACTCACCAACTGCTTGGCAATGTACAGTGGGGCGTAAAGAAGTTGATGGACATGTATTTGGCCCAAGACGGTTTGCCCATCGAAAAATCACCGCTATTCAAAGGCTATAAAACCACAACCTCAGAGTACGAGAATCGCGACAACCGTATGATTTATACGTGGGTTCAGGATGGTAAATATACTTGGGATAACGAAAATCCCGGTGCCCGCATTACCTGGAAAGGCGATGACGCCGATATTGCCGGCTCGCGGGGAAAAGCGAATATCGCAGCGGGGAGTGGCTATGCTCCCCAAAAATTTGCGACCGAACGCCGTTTGCAAGACTTGGAAGAAGCCTACGATTACCCTGTTATCCGCTATGCCGAAGTATTGTTGAATTATGCCGAGGCCGTTTATGAGAAAAACGGAACGATCAGCGACGCTGATTTGGACAAATCGTTGAATTTGGTGCGTAATCGCATCAACAAAAAAATGCCGAAACTAAGCAACACTTTAGTTCAAGCCAATGGCTTAGATATGCGTACCGAAATCCGTCGAGAACGTACGTTAGAGCTATTTTTAGAAGGTTTCCGTCGCGACGATTTGATTCGCTGGAAAACCGCTGAAACCGAAATGCCCAAGCCCATAGAAGGTATCGTTTGGACAGGAACGGCTTATGAAACTCGTTGGGCAGGCATTAAAAATCAGGTAGTCAATGGCAATTATCGTTTGGAAGGCAACCGACAGTGGGCTGAAAAACATTACCTGTTGCCTATTCCGTCTCAACAAATTCAACTGAATCCCAACCTTACTCAGAATCCGGGTTGGTAAGCTATTAGATAGGTTAAAGTGAGTCAATAGTAGTGGCAGCAGTTGTTGCCACTACCTTTTCAAACCGTTGATTTTTATGAAAAAATACAGCTACATACTGATTTTGAACCTCTTACACCTACAGTCTAACGCACAGGTATTCGTAGATAAGAGCTTGAACTATTCCCTAAAACAAGTAAAAAAAACATTGATGCTTATTCCGGATAATACCAAAGACATTCCGCGAAACATCAATAGGAGTTCGACCCAATGGAGGTTTGTCAATTTTCGCGACTGGACAAGCGGCTTTTGGCCCGGGACGTTGTGGTACCTGTACGAATACCATCACGATGCTAACCTTCAAATCGAAGCAGACCGTTTTTCGCGTTTGTTGACGCCTCTTTCCAACGAACCGGCCTTTGATCACGACTTGGGCTTCCAAATTTTTTGCAGTTTCGGCAATGGCTACCGCATCACCAAAAACCCTGAATACAAGCAAATTATCTTACGAACAGCCGATATTTTATCCACGCTTTACAATCCGAAAGCAGGTACGATTTTATCATGGCCGCGCGAAATAAAGAAGTTCGGCGGGCACAACACCATTATTGATAACATGATTAATCTGGAATTGCTCTTTTGGGCGTCTAAAAACGGCGGTCGAAAGGAGTTATACG
This sequence comes from Spirosomataceae bacterium, assembly GCA_046329125.1. Classification (GTDB taxonomy): domain Bacteria; phylum Bacteroidota; class Bacteroidia; order Cytophagales; family Spirosomataceae; genus Runella. Next base: position 84,835 of record JAXLVD010000019.1, read on the forward strand.
ACATCGCCGTCAAACATGCCGAAACTACGATGCACAATCATTTTCGTCCTGATTTTACGTCTTTTCATGTGGTGGTTTATGATACTTTGACAGGCAAAAAAATCAAGGGCGTTACGCACCAAGGCTACGCCGACAACAGTCTATGGGCGCGTGGGCAATCATGGGCGATTTATGGCTTTACAATGTGTTATAGAGAAACCCAAAAACCTGAATTTTTGGATTTTGCCGAAAAAGTAACCGATGTGTATTTGAAGAATTTACCCGTTGATTTGATCCCTTATTGGGATTTCAACGACCCCAACATTCCCAATGCACCGCGTGATGCATCGGCAGCGGCAGTGACGGCGTCAGCTTTGATTGAGTTGTCAACATTCGTCAAAGACCCTGCGAAGAAAAAACGCTATTTCTCCAAAGCCCAAGCGATGCTGGAAGAGCTGTCAAGCCCACGCTACCAAAGTCGCGACAAAAACAGTGCGATTTTGCTGCACTCCACAGGGCATCATCCCAACGGTACTGAAATTGACGCATCTATCAATTATGCCGATTATTATTATGTGGAGGGGTTGATGAAACTTCGAAAGTTTAAAAAATAACATGCAATGAAAAAGCTCTCTATCAAAGCCATAGCCGAAACGCTGCAAATCTCAACCGCCACGGTTTCGTATATTCTCAACGGCAAGTCCAAAGAGAAACGAATCAGTGACGAGTTAACACAGAAAGTATTGGCTTTTGTGGAGCAAAACAACTTCAAACCCAACCATTTAGCCAAAAGTTTGCGTACAGGCAAAACTAACGTTATTGGCTTAATGGTGGAGGATATTGCCGATACGTTTTTTTCAAGTATTGCCGGAAGCATCGAAAACATCGCCTACGAAAATGGCTACAAAATCATTTACAGCAGCACTAAAAACAGTCCGACGAAAGCCAAAGAATTGATTACGACCTTCCGTGAGCGCAATGTGGACGGATATATTATCACCCCCACCGAAAACATCGAAGACGACATCCGCGACTTGATGCGAGATAACCTGCCCGTCGTGCTTTTTGACCGTCAATGCAAAGACGTAGAAGCCAGTTATGTCGGGATGAACAATTTTGAAAGTGCTTACAAGGCCGTTGATTACCTTTTTGCCCAAGGCTATGACAACATCGGATTGGTGACCTTAGATTCGACACAAGCACAAATGCTTGACCGTTTGTTAGGTTATCAGCGAGCTATTTTTGAACACCGCACCGAAATTCACATGATTAGGTTTGATTACCTAACGGCCAAAACAACGGATATTACCGATGAAATTGAGCAATTCTTACGGCAACGCCCCCAATTAGACGCTTTGTTTTTTGCTACCAACTATTTAGCAATCAGCGGAATAGAAGTATTAAGTCGTCTAAAAATCAAAATAGGCAGGGAATTTGGCATTGTGGTTTTTGATGACAATGACCTTTTTCGTATTCACCAGCCTACGATTTCGGCTGTTGCTCAGCCTGTACATGACATGGCCGAACAACTCATTTTGACTCTGCTCGAACACATGAATCGTCGTTCGGAAACCTATGTACCCCAAAAATATGTGTTGCCCGCATCGTTGATCAAAAGGATGTCGTCGCAAAAGTAACCCACCTACATCAATAGTAAAAACGATTATGCAAACATCTAAACTTTTGCTTTTCCTGGCCATAATGCGCTCACACATGGGATGGGCACAAACGGAAATTTTGGAAACAACCCGCACCACGATTCAGTCACCTGACAAAAACCTAACTTGTCAGGTATATCAAAAACAAGCCGCCGATGGCCGCCGAGGTATTTTTTATACGGTAATTTATAAAAACAATTCTGTCATTTCGGAGTCGGCATTGGACATTCAATTGGACAATCACCTTTCGGAATTGGCTATGGCGTTGAAAGTGGACAAAACCCGCTACTGGTGCGAAGACATGATCTACATCAAAACCGAAACTTCTAAAAAAGATACCACTTGGAGACCTCTTTACGGCGAGCGTTCTCTTATCAAAGATACTTATGAGTCTGCGACGGTCTCATTTCAGAAAGCAAGTAATGCTGATTACAAAATGCAGATTCAAGTGAGAGCTTATAACGAAGGGATTGCGATTCGTTACTTTTTTCCTGAAAATCCCAAAGGAAGTTATTATCAAATCAAAGCCGAAAACACCGAATTTTCCCTTCCGGAGGGCACTATTGCCTATTATACCCAATGGGCTCAGGGCAAATACAGCCCCCTCCCCCTCAAAGATTGGGTGGATGATTGCGAACGCCCCTTGACGCTCAAACTACCCAATGGTTTATACGCAAGTCTGGCTGAAGCAGCGATGACCGATTATTCCCGCGGCAAGTTTACATTACATCCCTCTAAACCGAACTCTATCCTCGTTTCGCTGGATGACAAAGTGGATGCCATTACCTATTTCGGTACACCGTGGCGGGTGATCATGGTCGCTGAAACGGCGAGAAATTTAATCGAAAACAATGATATTTTACTGAATCTAAACCCACCAGCCTCTCCCGACAAAAGTAAGGGCCGGAACGATTGGTCGTGGGTGAAGCCCGGCAAAATTATCCGTGAAATGACATTGACGACCGAAGGTGCCAAAAACGCCATTGATTTTGCCCAAAAACGCGGATTACAATACATCTTGTTCGACTGGAAATGGTATGGACCGGCCCTAACGTGGGATTCGGACGCTACCCAAGTGAAAGCCCCCATTGATATGCCTGCGGTGGTTCAGTATGGCAAAGAACGCGGAATAGGAGTTTGGCTCTATGTAAATAAACAAGCACTGGTCAAACAAGCTGATGAGCTGTTTCCACTTTTTCATCAATGGGGCATCAAAGGTGTAAAATATGGATTTGTACAAGTGGGGAGTCATCGTTGGACGGTTTGGGTAGAAGAAATGATCAAAAAATGCGCTGAAAATCAGTTAATGGTCAACGTGCATGATGACTGGCGACCCACGGGCGAAATGCGCACCTTTCCTAATTTAATGACCGCCGAGGGAATCAGAGGCAACGAAGAAATGCCCGATGCGACTCATAACGTTACCCTGCCTTTTACGCGTTACATCGGTGGGGCTGCCGATTATACAATTTGCTATTTTGACAAACGCATCAAAACCACCCACGCCCATCAACTGGCGATGGCTGCCGTTTATTACAGTCCACTGCAAACCCTATTTTGGTACGACAAACCTGCCTTGTACGAAGGTGAACCCGAGTTGGAGTTTTGGGAACATATTCCTACCTCGTGGGACGAAACCCGCGTTCTTCAGGGTGAAATTGGTCAATTTATCACTACCGCCCGTCGAAGTGGGAATGATTGGTTTATCGGTACAATGACCAACAACGATGCTCGCAGTCTCGAAATTAAATTCGATTTTCTACCCAAAGGCAAGAAATACCTAGCCCGCATCTATTCTGATGACGATAGCGTACCCACCAAAACCAAAGTAGGCATCCAAAAGCAGGAGGTTGATAACAAAACCGTATTAGAAGTAAACTTGAAAGCCTCAGGCGGTCAGGCGATTTGGTTAAAACCATTGTAAGAACAAAAACGATTATACCCCCATTGGACGGGTAGTACGCCCGCTTCGGCGAACCGACCGCGGTGCCGCCCGGGGTTAGGAGACTTTATGAAACATCAATACATAGGCGTCGATATAGGGGGTTCCCACATTACGGCGGCGGTCGTTAATCTTGTTTCGGGGACAATTAATGAGGCATCTCTACGGCGCGTGCCCGTTGATTCGCATGCTTCCGCTGACGAAATTCTGACGAAGTGGGCAACGACGATTCGACAAGCTGTTAATTCCGACCTCCTTTCAGAATGTCAGATAGGGATCGCTATACCCGGACCATTCGATTATAAAAACGGCATTTGTCGGATGCAAAACGTCAATAAATACGAACAGCTTTATGGCCTGAATATTAAGCAGGAATTAGCCCACCGTCTTGGAGTTTTACCCAACCAAATTCACTTTCGAAATGATGCTGAAGCCTTTTTGGCGGGTGAAATGTTGTTTGGCGCAGGTCGGGGGTTCAAAAAAGGGCTGGGAATTACCTTGGGAACGGGTTTAGGAACGTCCATTTTTGAAAACGGTCAAGTACGTGATCTGGCGCTCGGCATCAATCACCCGTTGCACGACGGCGTCGCCGAAGATTTTATCTCTACCCGTTGGTTTATCAAACGGTATGCCGAATTAACGCAGACCCCTATCAAAGGTGTGAAAGAAATAGCAGATACGTATAAAACCAATCCTATAGCCCGTCAAACCTTCGACGAGTTTGCCCAAAATATTGCCCTGGTAATGACCGATTTTGTGGCTCATTACCAACCCAAAGTAATCATTTTCGGGGGAAACATTGCCCATGCTTCAATGCTGTTTTTGGATGTTGTAGAAGCGCATTTAACTCAACAAAATGTTACAGTTGATCTTCGTCAATCGGCATTGAATGAGTTGGCATCCTTAATGGGAGCAGTTGGTTTTGGTATAACACCGGTTGTTGACTTTCAAAACAGTTCGGCAGAATAGGTACTCACCATAAAATTAAGACATAAAATCCATTTCACTATGCGAAAACTCATCCTTCTCTGTCTGTTCAGTCCGGGATTCATTACTGCCAATAGCCAACAAAAAAAGGCGCATCCCTACCTTTTTTACACACCTGAACGCATCAAAATCACCCAAGAGCGCATCAAAACAGATACGTCGGTGGCCCGTGTTTGGCGAAATATGCTGCAACGTACGGATAAATCGCTCGAAGGAAAAGGGGGACATTTAGAAACACTGACCTTGGCTTACTGCATGACAGGCGAACAAAAGTACGCAGAACGAGCCAAAACGTTGTTGTTGGAATGGGTCAATCGCGCGCAGTGGGACGGTATGGACGACCGCACCCCGCGGTGGAATTCAGGGCTGAATTCAGCACGGGGATGTTTCCAAACCGCTATTGCTTTCGACGGCATTTACAATTATCTCCCACCTGCCGAACGTATCGATATCGCCCGTAAAATGGTAAAATCGGGGATTGAGCCTGCGATGAAAGATTGGGTTTCGGAAGATAGCCGTATTCATACACTCAATTCTATGGGACACAACTGGTGGTCAGCGGTGGTATATGAGGCAGGCATTGCTTCATTGGCTATCATGAACGAAGAACCCAAAGCGAAAGAATGGGCAGAGGAGGTGATGCGAGCGAGCAAAGAATGGTTTGCGTTTCAAGGAAGTGTTTTGGAAAACAAACCTTCTACTTTTGATGTCAACGGTGGTTTCTACGAAAGTGTCAGTTATGCCAACTTCGGGGTTTCCGAATACCTGACTTTTCGATTGGCGTGGACCAATCTTTTCGGAAAAATTGCCATGCCTTATGATGAAACCCTGCAAAAAACAGTCGATTGGTTTATTAATACGTCGTATCCTACCTCCAAACATCGTTTGATGTCGCTTAATTTTGGGGACTCCAACGACTATGCCAACGGCGAACGGCCCGCTAAATTGATGATAGCTTTAGGTTTGGGTAAAAAACATTACCAATGGTATTTGCATGAAATCGGCAACAGTGAAGGCCGGGAAGATATGAATATCAACACCCCTTTGGGACTATTGTACCATGGCCAATGGAATTCAAAAACAGCTCAAATCGGAAATCCACAATTGACAATCACCAATCCTCTTCCCACTGCTGCTATTTACCAAGCCATGGGCTGGAGCATATTGCGGTCTTCGTGGGAGAAAGATGCGACGCTGTTAGGGGTAAAATCAGGCTATACTTGGAACCACGCCCATGCCGATGCGGGGTCGTTTGTACTATACCACAAAGGACAATATTTACTTATCGACGGCGGTGATGTCAGCTACGGTTTGCCCGAATACAGTTCCTACTTTGTACGAAGTGAAGCGCACAATGTCATGCTATTTAATGGAAAAGCACAAGATCCACAAGATCAATACCATGCTGTAAAAACGTCGGGGAGTTTACACCATTTAATCAACAGCGGTACATTCAAATACCTTATGGCCGATGCCACGGGACCTACTTCACGTTATTTTTTACGGAACTACCGCCATTTTCTTTGGATTGGGGATGTGATTTTGGTTTTGGATGATGTTAAAACCTACGAAGCCGGCAAATTCGAGTTTTGCTGCATTATCAAAACGAAGCCAAAAAGAAAGGCCCTGATTTAGAAATCAGCAATGGGGATGCGGCTATTTTGTTTCGGCCGCTTTATCCCGAAACCCTACCAACGGGTTATCCGCACGATTTTCCCGAAAAAATGAAAATAGAAGAACGGTGGGGCATCAAAGACCGGGATATCAAAACCAAAATTCCGTATTATGCCATTTCTCCCGCCGAATCATCCCGGCAAACCAAGTTTTGGAATGCGATTCTGTTGCTTAACGAAACCAACCAATCCGTTGAAACATTTACAGGCTCGTCAGGAGCCAATGGTGCTGCAGGACGTGCGAATTTACCTGTCATCGAAAAAATAAGCGGTGACAATTGGCAAGGTGTACGCATTATTCAAAATGGCATTGTCACCGAAGTCTTCCTTAACCTTCTCGCCGACGGGCGATTGATGCACCGCAATGCCAACAACCTTATTAATGGTTGGGAAACGGATGCTTATTTGACGGTTATTTCGTTTCCGGAAAAGTCCGACCGCTCAAATCCAGATAATTTGACTTCCTTTTTTGTCAGCAACGGGAGCTATTTACGCAAAGACGGAAAAACGCTTTTGCATTCGCTTTCCAAGGTTTTTATGCATGCCGATTATGCTGAGAAACAAGTGAATGTTCAAATAGACGGGCAGCCTCTGATGCATGTTAAGTTGCGAGTTACTGAAAAATCAAAGCCGTTGGTTGTCAATGGAAAGGAGATAAAAGCAGAAGTGAAAGACGGGAAGGTGACGGTTGATTTGACGAAATAGACAAGCCCTTACGGTAGCCCCATAAGAAGAAAACATTTCAAGAAGAATCCCTCAAAATGTTGCAAGACTTTCAAGTTGATTTCAACGAACAATACATTTTCCAAGACCTTATTGATTCACTCCTATGAAAAACAAACTTCTTTTTGCACTTCTATTCGTAATCCATTACGCCTCCGCCCAATCGCACTACCCGGGGCAGCATAAGGGAAAATTTACATTACAAAACAAGCTCCTTCCCGCTGTTTATAGCTTTGATTTACACGATATTCGATTGCTCAACGGGCGTTTTAAAGACAACATGGTGCGTGAACAAAAATGGCTGCTTTCGTTGCAGACAAACCGCTTGCTTCATAGTTTTCGTACCAATGCAGGCGTTTACGCAGGTTTGGAGGGCGGCTACGACGAAAGCCGCAAACTGGCAGGTTGGGAGTCGCTTGATTGCGAACTGCGAGGGCACACCACAGGTCATTTGTTGTCGGGATTGGCCTTGATGTATGCCCAAACCGGCGACGAAGTTTACAAAACCAAAGCCGACAGTTTAGTGGTCGGTTTGGCAGAAGTACAAAAAGCCTTGAATCAGAATGGGTATTTGAGTGCTTATCCGCAAGAATTAATCAATCGCAACATAGCGGGAAAATCCGTTTGGGCTCCTTGGTACACGCTTCACAAACTTTACTCGGGACTGATTGACCAATATCTTTATTGTGATAATAAGTTGGCATTAAACATCGTCACACAAATGGGACTGTGGGCGTATCAAAAGCTGCAAAGTATTTCGCCTGAGCGACGAAAGGTGATGCTTCGCAATGAGTTTGGCGGAGTCAATGAAAGTTTTTACAACCTGTATGCCATTACGGGCAAGCCTGAATTCAAATGGGTAGCTGAATTTTTTTACCACGAAGAAGTCCTCAATCCGCTGAAATCAGGCGAAGATATTTTGGAGAAAAAACACGCTAATACCTACATTCCGAAGTTGTTGGGGTTGACTCGGAACTACGAAATGGAAGGTACAGGCGACGGCGACCTCATCGCTTCCAACTTCTGGAATATCGTCGTCAATCGGCATTCGTTTGTGACAGGCAGCAACAGCGACAAAGAAAAATTCTTCAAAGCGGGGGAGCTTTCAAAACACCTGACGGGCTATACGGGCGAAACGTGCAATGTCTATAATATGCTCAAACTGACCAAGCATTTGTATTCACATACGCGTAATCCGCAATACATGGATTTTTACGAAAAGGCGCTTTTTAACCATATTTTGGGGCAACAAGACCCTCAAACGGGCATGGTAGCCTATTTTTTGCCGATGCTGGCAGGTGGGCATAAAGTGTATAGCACCCCCGAAAACAGTTTTTGGTGTTGTGTCGGCAGCGGCTTTGAAAACCATGCCAAATATGGCGAAGGCATTTACTGCAAAAAAGCGGATTCACTTTTCGTCAATCTGTTCATTGCTTCTGAACTCAACTGGCGTGAAAAGCACGTTGTCCTTCGCCAAGAAACAACATTCCCCTACGCAAACTCGACAAAGTTTACATTACAAACGAGTTCGCCCCAATCACTTGTTTTTAATTTCCGCAATCCTGCATGGGCAAGTGCGGGAGTAGAGGTTTTGCTCAATGGGAAGAAAGTAAAATTAGATAAAAAGCGGGAAAATTATATATCTCTCAACCGTAAATGGCAAAGCGGCGATGTCATCGAAATCAAGTTCCCAATGGACTTAAAAGCAGTTGCTACCCCCGATAACCCCGATAAAGTGGCATTCACCTACGGGCCGATTGTATTAGCAGGAAAAATGGGTACCGACGGAATGCCGGCACCTGCCCCCTATTCCAACCCTACAGTACACAATGATTATTATACGTACGACTATCACGTACCGGCCAATTTCAACAGCAAATTGAATATCAATCTCAACAATTTATCAAATGAATTAAAATTGGTTAACGATAAACAATTGCTTTTCAAAGTAGCCAATGCTGACATCACCCTTGCTCCGCTTGCTGACATTCATCGTGAGCGCTATGTGGTTTATTGGGAGATGGAGAAGTGACTTTTTGGTTTTTGGATAGAAATTTTCTACAAACAGGCAGTGCCTACGGCACAAAAAACCTTCGTAATACTGCCATGTCATATCAAACCCGCGACGGCCGATGCCGCTCCCCTTTTTGTCCTAACAAAATGAACACAAAAACCCTGTTTCTTCTTTTGTTTACGCTTTGTAAAACAAGCCTTTGTGCCCACGTATGGCAATGGTCAGTGAAAGTAGAAGGGTACAAACACCCCGAACTCAATGATTCCCCCACGGCTTTCTTGTGGATTCCCGAAAATTGCAAAAAAGTAAAGGGGGTAGTGTGGGGAATGCACAATATGATTGAAGAAGGGATTTTGGAAAACGCTCGTTTCCGCCAAACCATGAGCGAGATTGGATTTGCTGCGATTTGGGTGACCCCGGGCTTGGATATGGTTTTTGATTTCAATAAAGGAGCAGGCGAAAGTTTCGAGACCATGATGAAGCAATTGGCCGATGTATCAGGGTACCGGGAGTTGGCTGCGGTACCCGTTGTGCCGATAGGTCATTCGGCCCATGCGTCATTTCCGTGGAACTTTGGAGCTTGGAGTCCTAACCGAACGTTGGCAATTATTTCTATCAAAGGAGACTCCCCCCTTACACCTCTTACGGGTAGTGGGAAACCCAATCCTGATTGGGGCAACCGAACAGTCGAGGGGATTCCGAGTTTGTTTATTATGAGCGAAATAGAATGGTGGGAAGATCGCATTCAGCCGGGATTCAACTACGTTCAAAAATACCCCAATACGCCCATCACCTTTTTTGCCGACGCAGGCCACGGGCACTTTGACTACAACCAATTGTTGGTGGACTACATCGCTCTTTTTATCAAAAAAGCGGCCAAATATCGTCTTTCTCCAAATGGTCTTCGATTCATTCACCCCAAAGATGGTTGGCTGACAGACCGCTGGCGACCCAATGCCCTACCTATGGCTTCTTCTGCCCTCTACCCTCACTACAAAGGAGATAAAAACGCAGCATCGTGGTGTTTCGATAAAGAAATGGCAACCTACACTGAAGCCTATTATGCCACCCCAAGACAAAAAACAAATCAGTACATTGGGTTTATCCAAAACGCGGATACCCTCCAACCCTCCAAATCGCACGGTCAATACAGCTTAAAATTCAAACCTCTTGACGACGGCATTACTTTTCAGTTGAAACCTTTTTTTTCAGATACTTCAAAAATAAAATCAGCTGCTCAGTTTGCACAAACAGCTTTGAGCATTGATCGTATTTGTGGCCCGGTAAAGAAAATCAACGACACGACTTTCCAATTGAGCTTTTACCGAATGGGCTTCGACAACCCCAAACGCAGCAATGCCATTTGGCTGCTTGCCCACAACGAAGGTGATTACAAATTTAAGTCGGCAGTACAGCAAGCGGAGGTAAAGTTTCCGCTCAAAAACACACAGGGCGTTGCGCAAAAGATTGTGTTTGAAAAGTTAGAGGATCCAACAATCAACACAAAATCCATTTCACTAAAAGCCCAAAGCTCTGCTCATTTGCTTGTTTCGTTTTATGTCAAAGAAGGCCCCGCTTACGTAGTGGGCAATCAATTGATTTTTACCAAAATACCGCCCAACGCTAAGTCGCCCGTGAAAATCACAGTGGTGGCTTGGCAGTATGGCATGGTAGGAAAAGTACAGTCAGCGGAGCCTGTGGAAAGAAGTTTTTTTATTGAAACTCCCCGATAACGGCAAGACCTTCCGGGTTTTGAAAGCTTGGAAGGTCTTCTCAAATTTATTTTACCGTCAACACAACTCGTTGATAGCGAGTTAAAGCGGGCGAACCGGCATCCTTGGCCTCTACAATTACATGAATCGTATCACCGCTTTGGGCAGACGGAGGAATGGTGATTTCAGCCCTATTCCCATTTTGATCAATGGAGGCGCCTTCCTTGCAAGTACCGACCTCTTGGTACTGCCAAAATTTCAGCAAAACTTTATGGCCGTCGGGGTCGGAAGTTGTTGGTTTTAACGTAATTTTTTGCCCTTTACCCACTGACAACTGTTTACTGATAACTGAAACCTTAGGAGCATGATTGGCATTTTTGAACTCTTTTACACACCAATCGGCACGGGCCGCAAAATCGTTTTGAATGGCAGGTATCCAGCGGGTTTGGGCAAAAGCATCATCCATTTTTTTGGTAAATGGATTATAATCAGCAGCAGCTTTGCCATCTTCCCAACGGCTCGGTGTCTTTTCGGACTGTACCAAACGGCCGCCCCAGCCGCCGTCTTGCGGATTATCAAGATTATTTAAACCAATATCCACCAAATGCAAGAAAGCCGGTGAATCGCCTTCCGAAATAAAGTCATATTGCCCGAAACTTCCCCATTGGTTCTTTTTGGCTTTTTCCATGCTGCTGTAAATATCATCCAATTCTCCCTTTGGCGGGTTTCCGTCGCCGTAGCTATAATACATTTTCAAAAGCGGGCCGTGATTATTGATGATTTCTCCCATAAACTTGCCTTCCAGATACGGGTGAAGTTCCTGTGGTACAGCCCTTTTCCAGAAATAAGCAAAACTCCAAAACTGATTGGAATTATAATACACCTTGATGTCTTTCCAGTTAGGTTCTATGTATTTTTTGTAGGTAGCATCTTGGTCGAGAATGGCATATAAAATAGCTTTCCGGCAAACTTTCTTATAAATTTTATCCCATTGAGGCGTATTTTTATAGGTATCTTCAATGCTTTTCAAGGCTCGTGCAATGGTGTTTGTCCCACCCCACACTTGGAGATAAAGCGGGGTCATGTCGTTGTCAAGCAACTTGGCTTTGATAAAATCGGAGCCTTCGGTGTCTTTGGCCATTTCGCCCTCAAAATCAATATTTCCAATACGGATTCTGTCTCTGAGGTATTTGTGAGTTGGATAATCTTTTGAATGTTTGATAAGGTTTGGATATACTTTGCCGTACGCATCTACCAAATCATAGATCCACTGCTCTCCCGGCCAACGCAGCTCGGTACGTTCTCCGTACAACTTTTTGGTCATTTCCATTTCCGACGTAAACTTCGTGCCTTTGCCATCGCCTTTGTAATGCCATTGTGAGCTGCTGACGATCAAGCCTTCTACTTTGAATTCGTTGGCATACAGGAGTAATCGAATAAAAGAATCTACATCATCCAACTCACCGTCGGTTGTGACGATAGTTCGGGGTTTTCCTGATGTTTTGTTTTGTGCAAAACTTATACTCGCCACCGAGAGAAGAAGAATCGGTAAAAGTAAAATGCTTTTTTTCATTGACTTTGGTTTTAAATCGTTAGGCTAAAAATCATAGAACACGGATTTAACGGATTCCTATCGGAAACACGGATTAGCACTGGTTCTTTTAACATCCATTTTAATCTGTTGAATCAGTGTCATCCGTGTTCTATTTGGTGCTACTTTCCTCTGACTTCAATAATTACTCGTTGATATTTTGTGAGTGCCGGCGAACCATTATCAGTTGCTTCTAAGATGACATGAATCGTTTGACCTGCCGTTGCATCTTTTGGTACAATAACCTCCGCTTGCAACGAGTCAGAATTATTAATTTCAACTTTATTCGGATAACTTCCTGCCGGCATTTGTAGCCATTTTACCGACACTTTGTTGCCATCTGGATCAGAAACAACGCCGTTAATTTTTACTTTTTGACCTGCATTTACCATTAGTTTTAAAGGGCCTTGGATACTAACAAAGGGTTCGTGATTAGCATCGGTATATTTAGGCGTAACCGACCATTTCATGCGAGCTGCAAAACTGTGTTGAGCATTAGCAAAAAAGTCGGGAAATGGGATAACATCAGTCGAGCCGGTTTTACCCAAGTTGCTTAGTTGTTCAGCCATTTGGTCGGCTCCACCTTCGCCCGAAAACGAAAACATCGGCCTCGTGTCGGCTTTTGACCTTCCGCCCCATCCACCATAACTACCTCTTTCATAAGCACGGAGGCCATTACCCAACATATTCATAAAGGTATGGTTATCTCCTTCTCCCAGCCATGAGCCTTTTTCTTGCGGCGGCATCCAAACAAAATAGCCCATTTTTTTAAGCTCATCTGCCGAGTATCCTGACAGTCCGAAATAGTCCACCATGTCGCCCTTTACCATTTGTTTGCCATCACCCCATACTCTGTAAAGACTCCCCAATACCCCTCTTGAAGTTACGTTTTCGCTCATCCAAGCAGGCGTAAGCAAGGGTTTATTGGTTTCGTTGGCCCGTATTTGTGCTCCATAACCATAATTGGGGCTATTGCTAAACTGACGGTATTCTATCTCGGGCCAATTAGGCTTGATATAATTAGCGTAAGTATCGTCTTGGTCGCCCGAAGGAAGTAATACCACTTTTCCGGCAATTTTGGCTTTGATATTTGTCCACTCGGTCGTGAATTGGTATTGGTCTTGAATGGCTTTCAAAGCTCTGGCAATCGTACTCGCTCCACCCCAATTAGTGATATAAAGTTGCCCCGGTTTATCATCCAAAATAGCCGTTTTTATCAACTCAGAACCTGGTGTATCTTTGGAATAGTCTCCATCAAACTCTATATTTCCGTAGCGTATCTTCGACTTCAAGTAGTCAGGCGTTGGATAGTCTTTGTTATGAGTTTTGAGATTGGGGTACGATTTAGAGTAGGCATCAACAATGTCGTGAATAAAACGCTCGTCTTTGGCCCATCTCCACGACTCACAGGGGCAAGCATTCATACCAAAGCGGTCGTACTCTCTTCCCGGCACGTACCATTTCGTCCCTTTACCATCGCCTTTCCAGTGAAACATACTGCTGGCATATACCAAGCCTTCGATTTGAACATCGGTGCTATACAAAATAAATCGAATCAATGAATTATTATCGTCCAACTCAGGGTCGGCAGTGATAATGATTCTGGGTTTTGCTTCGGTCTGTGCTTTTGCTTGATTGACTATAAATAGTAGATATAATAAGCAGAAGACGTTTATTGAAAGTTTTTTTGTCATTGTCGTTTGATTTCCCCGGCAATGAGTCGGGTCTATGTTATTAATCTTCGTTGGACAATTTTATAAATCTCCCCCATCGGGGTTGGGGGGCTATTTAAAACACAACGGAGCAAATTCTGACAAATACATTCTCCATGAATTCCAGTCATGGTTTCCGATATTTTCACGGTAAGTGTATTTGAAGCCGATTTCGTCGTAAAGTTTTCTTAATTCCACACCGCTTTTGTAAAGAAAATCGTCTGTTCCCATCCCAATCCAATACACTTTAGGTTTGGCGTCTTGAAGGGCTTTAAGTTTTGCCATATACCCGGCTTTGTCGAAATTAGGGTCGTTTCGAGCCGCAGACCACAAGCCCATACTCATTACACCAATGTATTTAAACATCGTTGGGTTATCGTTTGTCGTGTTTTGCGTATGAAATCCACCCATTGAAAAGCCCGTGATGGCACGGTGATCGGCATCGGCTATTACACGGTAATTACTTTCTATATAAGGAATTACATCTTTTACTAAACTTTTCTCAAACACGCCAGCCGCCATCGCCCCAATGCCCGTATTGTCTTTTTTAGGCAAATTAGCCGGTCGATCCAGCGGAGCACCGATGTTGTTCACATCACCGTTGGTAATCACTACAATCATTGGCTCAGCTTTTCCCGCCGCAATCAGATTATCAATGATATAATTGGCGCGTCCACGGCTTAGCCAAACTTCCTCATCACCGCCCCCACCATGCAGCAGGTACATCACAGGATATTTCTTTGTGCTTTTATCATAACCCGGCGGTGTATAAATAAACATTCTTCTTTGCTGAGTCCCCACCGTTGGCGAATCATACCAAACGGCTTTTAAATCGCCGTGCGGAACGGGCTTTACATCAATAATATCCCCTAATCCACCCGGCACCATCAATCGGCTTTGTATCCAAGCACCGTCACGAGTTACATTTTTATTAAGAGGGTCGAGCATCGGCAAGCCATCCACCACAATATCGTATTCATACATATCCGAAGGAATCGGCCCTACTTTCACTTCAAAAATCGAATCTTTTTTAACCATTTCATTCGGTTTAAAACCTCTCGACCAAGTCCCTACCACTTGCACTTTGGCGGCATTAGGGGCTTTGATTCTGAAAATGACCGAATTATCGGGCAGTACCTCCGGTGAAATGATACTGCTCGGGCGTCGTTGGGCCGTTCCTAAAAATGGAAAGGCTATACACAGAACGATGTACACCGCATTTTTGATTGCTTTCGTAAGTAAAATCCTGTTTTTCATTTTTTACGATTAACGGTATTATTCAAAGAAACAATTTGATTTATTTTCAAACACAAAGCTATAAGTGTTTTATTAGTTTCAAATATTTTTTATTATTTATTTTTATTTTGCTTTCTACTTTCATTACTTAATAAACGATAAGGCTGTTTTTCCTTTGCAGAATCCATTCATCATTTGAGCCAATTCCACCGTTTGGCCCAGTCAGCTAAAAAAGCAGCTCGGTGTTTTGAGATCGTTTTGGCTCCCTGCTGGTCGCTTAAAAAAAACGCCGGTTCGGGAAGATCGCTGTACCAATTTTGGCCAAGTAAGTAATCATCTTCGGCAGGTTTTCCGGGCCAAGGCACCGTGCTGACGTACTGCCCGGTTTGACCGTCTAATTCAACAATCGTACTGTGCGTGATGTAAGCACTTACTTCCGGTTTTTTGGAAGAATACCTTACCCCGTAAATGCCGTTTCCGAGATAATAGCCCGGCCATTCCTGCTTCTGCACCTCCAACGTAAAGCAGGAAGAATCCGGGGCGATGTTTCGTTTGGGTCCTTTAAATCGCCACTCCACCAGGCCATAGGCAGGAATCGTGTCGGCAACGGTTGTATTTCGGGTAAAAACCGTTCGTGAACTGCGGGAGATGGGGGTAAATTGTCCACCCCAGCTTTCGGTTTGGGGATTGTCAGGGTCAGTTTTCATCAGGTAGGCCAACGAAGGGGTATCGCCCATTTTGATATGGCCTTTATAATAATGAATAAAATCGGCACCCATTACCCCGCGCCCTTTGATAAAGTTTTCATAATAAGCCCCTTCGTGCATATTGGCCGGGGCGTTTTCGTCCTCCATAAACCACCCTCGGTAGGTAGCATTAGCTTCGATCATCCACAGATTCGGGTGGTGCGCTGCTATGTAAGCATAGGCGTTCACGCTCCATTTTTTGTTGGGTCCGCCAATCCAATACACGCGGATATTTTTCTCAATTTGGGGGGCATCGTGCAGGGCCTGTGCTACATCTTCTATTCCGCCCCACACCAATACCCACAGAGGCCGGTTGCTTTTCTTTTCGGCGCATTGAATGATCCATTTTGAGCCTTCGGTGGGAGTTGAATAACCCGAATAAGGGGCTGCCGGAATCGCTCCTTGCCTGCATACTGCCCGCAATTGATCGGCTGTGGCCAAGGCCTTATTGTGCATCGCCATTTTAGGGCGGTCTTGCTCATAAAGGGCAATCATATCCAAAAGGTCTTTTTTTCTTCCTTTGCCAAACGGTGAAGAAATCAGGCCCTCTATCTGAAACAAATCAGAGTACATCATCAAATGAATCATCGACTGATTGTCGTCGGGATCGGTACCGCCGATATCGGTACTGACAAGGATGCGCGGCTTCTCTTTGGGCTGAGCAAAGCCATTAAACAGCGTACTTATTCCCAATGCAGAAAAAGCTAAAATCCATTTCCAACCGTTGCGTCTATTTTTCATTATTTTCGATTTTGTATTTTTACACAAACAAATCTGCTTTTTACCGTATTTTCTTGAAATTACTCGTAATAATACAGCTAAAAAGAAAAATATTCGAAAATAACAATAAATTTTCACAATTATTTACCTATAAAAGTCAGCGAGGTTTCAAATCGTGATTTGAAACCCCGCCGGTAGCCTATCCCAAACGTTTCTTTCAATTTACGCGCCCTTTTTCATCATCAGCAGCATTGTCGTTGTGGCGACGTTTGCGGGCGAACGTATCTTTTCCGAAACGATAGGTGAAAGCCACGCCGATGCGTTGGGTATCCGATTCATTGGTTTGAACAAATTGCGCCTGTTTAATGCTGAACGAGCGGTCGCGTCGAATCCAAGAGTGCAACACATCCTCTGCCGAGAGGCGGATACTTGCTTTGTCTTTCCACAATCGCTTCTGAATAGCCCCGCCTATGCGGTACATCATGCCGGTATAAGCCTGTCCGTTGAGATCCGAACTCGCAAAGTAACCCGACAGATCGGCGCTCCAACCTTTGTCTAATCGGAATTGATTGTATACCTCAAAGCGAGCTACATAGGCCGTAGGGTTCAGGTTTTCGGTATAACTCATGCCGGTTAGTCCCAGATGTGATAAACGAAGGGTATAAATCAGGTTCCACCGGTGGGTCAGGGCACCGGACACCGTCGTGTTGAGCAACAGCATGAAACCTTTCGCTATGTTGTTGGGACGGGTAATAAAAATCGTATCTACCGCTTCTGTTGTCTGAAAGATCCCATTACGGAAACGATTATAGCTCAATCCCATTTGCAGCCATTGTTTGTGGTGAAATTTCAATTCGATCCGGCTTTGGTATTGAGGAGTCAATCCGTGATTACCCGCTGAGTAAGAATATTGGTCACGGTAAAACAAAAAAGGATTAAGTGATTGGTAATCAGGACGATTTATTCGCCTTGTAAAGCTCAGGTTAAAAGAATTTTTATTCAAGCTATCCAAGGTATAATTAATAAACAGGCTCGGAAACAATTGGGTGTAGTTTTTAGTAAAAGTAGTTCCTTTCACTGCCTCATTGCCGAACTGATTACCGAAAGCCTGTGTCGTTTCTGTCCGTAGTCCTGCCTGAACCCCTACCCGCTTCCACTCTTTGCGCGTGTTGAAATAAGCAGCATGAATCGTTTCACGGTAATTAAAATGATTGGATTTCCCGTTGTCTGTCAGGTAGGTACCGCCTTTATTATCAAAGTAATCAGACCGATTATCGTTGTTAACTGCGCTTGATTTCGCCCCGACTTCCCAACTTGCCTTATTTTTCAGCGGATGAAAATAATCGGCTTTGACCGTATAAATATGGATGTAGCCCGGGACAAGGTACCAAAATGCGGTGGCATTCGTCAGGCGACCTTCGGGTAGGTAAAAGAAATTAAAGCTGTGCTGATTGCCGTTGGATTCATAACGCAGGTAATTCAAATCGACGGTCAATTCCCGACCGGGTTTATTGAATTTCTGCTGAAAATTGAGGTTAACGCCTGTATTATTGCGTTTTCCGATCGAAACGGTGTTCCCTTTACTCAACGCGTCCGGCTGATAAGCCGCGTTATAATTGGTTGCTGTGTACTCCAATCGGGAGTCGTTCTTTCTTTGGTTTAGGCTCAACAACATACCCATCGTCGTTTTGGGGCTGATGGTATAATCCACGCCGAAAACGCCGTTCAGGCCGTTACCGGTCGATTTTTGAAAATTGTCCAGCCCTACGGAAGAGGTACGGGTACCGCGCTCATCGTAAAAGCGTCGGTCGTACCGATCGCTTGAATAGTTTCGTTCCCGATTAAAACTCAGGTTGCTGAACCAATTCACTTTTTTATGATTGTAATTCAGGTTCACGGTGCCGTTGTTCCGACCGTATACGCCCTGACTTGCCGCCAAAGCCACGACGCCCGTAAACCCGCCTACTCTGTTCTTTTTCAGACGAATATTGATGACGGCATTTCCGGCCGCGTCGTACTTTGCGGAAGGGTTATCAATCAACTCAATTTTATCCAACAACCCACCCGGCAGTGATTTCATATACGCGGCTAAATCAGGTCCCGACATATAGGTAGCGCGGCCGTCAATCAGCACCAAGATACCGCTGCGGCCGTTGAGACTGATTTCACCGCTGCTGCTTATGGTCACACCGGGCGTTTTTTCCAACACTTCCAAGGCATTACTCGTCGCACTGCTGATCATAGACTCTACGTTCACAATGGTTTTGTCCATATCCTGTTCGATGAGCGGGCGTTTGGCTTTGACCACCACCTCTTTCAATTCCATGGCTTTAGCCGGCAAAAGCACAATCACCGGCAAAACAATACTGACGTGTGTATCATCCACCGTAAGCAAGTGGCTCCTGTAGAGCTTTTGGCTTATGGCTGTTATTTCCAACAAATATGTTCCGTTTGCCAAATTATTGAATTGAAAATTGCCGTTGGTGTTAGTGATTTCTCCCGCCGTCATCGTCGAATCAGCGGCTTTCAGTAACTTTACGGTAGCTCCGGGCAGGGTTTCATTACCGGTATCTTTGACGGTGCCGGCAATGGTTTTTCCGGATATTTGGGCAAAGAGGGACAAAGACAAAAAACTTAAAAGCAGGATGGCTGTCGTTTTCATGAATGTGTGTGTGTTTTAGGGAGCAAGTCAATAAACTCAGCACAAAGATGAAATCGGCGGTTGGGCTCCTGAAAAAATCCTGACGTATCTTGCCGAATGTCTGACAGAATGCAGATTTCAGGTGTTGAATGCATTGATCCCTCTCAGCCGGGGATTCGTCATGAATTTGGGCTTGTCTGTCCTGAAAATAGCCTACTATCCGCTCAAAACGGCACCTTTGCGGGGTAAATGAACAAAACGCAGGTAAATTGAATGGTTATGAGTAATTCCAACACCCATTGGCTCACCTCTTTCTTCGGAAAGAACCTCTATATATATCTTTCACTCCTGTTCAGCATTCCGCTCTTTTTTGCAATGGAAACGTATGTCAGAACCATAGGCATCCATGAAGACGAAGCGATGGGAGCGACTGTTACGTTCTTATTCGTGGTGGGCGTATTCGCGGGAAGATATCTTTCACAATTATGGGTTACCCCCGCCAAACCGATTCCCAATGAGTACATCATCGGAATGAGTCTTCTGATTATCGGATGCGTTATCGGCTTGTTTGCCCTGCCGTTTCAGGGGAATAAGGCCGTCCGACTTTTGTTTTGGATTCCGCTTATTATCATTCCTTTAGCCTTGGGGGCCTTGATCAAAACGATTCGCAACAATGTACAACACCAACTGCGGGAAGCACAACAGGTTGCTGCGCAAAGCAAAACCGAGTTACAACTGTTGCAGTCGCAACTGAGTCCTCACTTTTTGTTCAATACACTGAATAATTTGTACGGATTATCCATTACCCAACACGAAAAAATCCCGCCGCTGTTACTGAAATTATCCGATCTGCTTCGGTATTCTGTTTATGATACGAAGGAATTATTTGTGCCTTTAAAAGACGAATCGGCGTATATCAACAATTACATTGATTTTGAAAAAATACGCCTCGGCGAACGTCTTGTGTTCACGTCCACCATGGAACCGCTGCCCAAACCCGACATCAAAATCGTGCCGATGTTATTGATTGTATTTATTGAAAATGCTTTTAAACACTCAAAAAACACGATGGACGAACAAATTTTCATTGAAATAACGTTGAAAACCTGGGCAGACTCTATCCTGTTTTCGGTTAAAAACTCTTACAATCCGGCACAGGAAATTGAAGCCGGTTCCGAAAAACACAGCGGTTTCGGCCTTGCCAGCGTAAGAAAACGATTGGAATTACTTTATCCCCAAGAGCATGAATTGAAGATTGAGGAAAAGGACAGTTTTTACCACGTTATGCTGCAATTGAAAATGAAATAGGAAGTCGGAGTTATGAAATAAGAAGTATCATGTCGGCGATGGCCTATTTTTTCTAAGTCTTGCTTTCAGAATTTTATCCCCGAAAATCACTATGCCGCCGTTCCATTGCCTGATTGTTGATGATGAACCTATTGCGCGAGAGATCATTAAGACCTATTGCAGTCATTTGCCTTC
Organism: Spirosomataceae bacterium; assembly: GCA_046329125.1. Taxonomy (GTDB): domain Bacteria; phylum Bacteroidota; class Bacteroidia; order Cytophagales; family Spirosomataceae; genus Runella. The sequence goes on from JAXLVD010000019.1 coordinate 105,651, forward strand.
ACTCCGCATTGCAGCTTCCGTAGGGAATGCCTTGGAGGCGAAAGCGATCCTGCAAACGCAAAAGATCGACCTTCTGTTTTTAGATATTAATATGCCCGTTCTCAGCGGTATTGCCTTCCTGAAAACGCTGAAAAATCAACCGCAGGTCATTTTTACGACTGCCTATAAAGAATATGCCGTGGAGGCTTTTGATCTGGCCGCGGTGGATTATTTATTAAAACCCTTTTCGTTCGAACGTTTCATTATAGCCGTTGATAAAGCCATCAGCCCCCTACTCCCCAATGGGGGAACTACTCATTCGGACAAAGCAGACGATTACCTTTTCATAAAAACTGAGGGAAAAATCTTCAAAATCATGCACGAAGACTTGTTGTATGCCGAAGCACAGGGCAATTACACCAAAATAGTAACCACCCAAAGTACTCTTCTTCCAAGCATGACCTTTTCGGGGTTTGAAGAGTTGCTGCCCAAATCTGCCTTTCTGCGCGTTCATCGCTCGTTTATCCTCAATAAAGCCAAAATCACCCACATTGAAGGCAATCGAGTATTTATCGAAAACTACGAAATCCCCATCGGCAGCAGTTATCGGGAAGATTTTTTGAAGAGTTTGGGGCTTTGAGGGCTAAAACAGCGATTATCGGCGGCTCGTACATCTTTAGGACAAAAAATGCTCCGTAGTGACTGTTTTTCCAAGGAATCAGACAGTTTATCTACGGAGCATCATTAACTCATGTATAAGTAAAACGAACCCTTCACGAATACATTTTACTTTTTCGCATTTATTTCCTTTAAGAGTTCATCCACGGCGGCTTTCAATTGGTCATCGGTCCCCTTGGCAATCCAATCGGGCTGATTTTCTACGATTATATCCGGAATCGCCGGGCCGAGTTCCTGATTCTTGTCCGTTGCTTTGGTAAACCACCCGCGCAAAGGCAAACGCACAAACGAGCCATCCATCAAACCTTTACCTCCGGTAGAAATTACGGAGCCGTTGGTAGGCACCCCCACTAACTTTCCGATTCCCAATGACTTATAGGCGTGGGAGAAAATTTCCGCATTGGAATAACTGCCTTCGTTACACAGCGCAATGGAGGGTTTGGTCCAAGCCGCATACACCAAACGTTCTCCAATGGGATAATAATCCTTAAACTTCAATTTATCCTTTTCCAAATCCTCGCTTGCTCCTCTCGGAATGGTGTAAGCGTGTTGTTTATAGTTCAAAATAGTCATCAGAAAATCGGCCGTCGAACCGCCCCCGTTGTACCGCACATCAATAACCAAGCCGTCTTTGCCGAATCCCGCTGCGGTGAATTCTCTTTCCACCACCTCAAAACTCGGAAAATCCATGCTTTTGATGTGAATGTAGCCCAATCGGCCGTTGGAGAATTTATCCACCAATTTTTTACGATTTTTCACCCATTCGTCATACAACTTATCGACGATATTCGCCGTCAGCCGGATGGTAACTTCTTTTGCTTTGCCATCGGTTCCGCGCACACTCAGCAAGACTCGCTCATTGACCAAGCCGTTCATCAGGGCATGGAAATTTCCGGGATCGCTGACATTCTCTCCGTTAACCGCCGTAATGACATCTCCTTCGTTAAGTTTGCTTTTCTCTTTATCAGCCGGGGTATCGGGAACGACGTGAACCACTTTTACGCCGCCGCTCACCGGAACCAATTCCGCTCCCAACAGCCCGGTGGCTTCGCGTTGGGTATCTGTTCGATCGGCTACGGTCAAGCCCATGTGGCTGGAATTGATTTCGCCTAACAATAAATTAAACATATCGCGAAAATCATTGCCGGTGCTTGCATTTACGCAACGCTCCTTGTATTTATCGTGCAATTTCACCCAATCGTGGCCGTGGAATTTAGGGTCATAGAAGCCGTCGCGGATGGTGCGCCATGCCTCTTCAAACACTTGCGTGCGTTCGGCCGTATAATCTATTTTCATTTTGGCCACGTAGGGTAAAGGTTCAGCCGCACCGGTTTTGGCATCTATTCGCCCCAAAGCGCCCATTCGGGTATAATACAAGTACTTACCCTCTTTATCCATCGTCACATTGCCCGGATTATTTCCGCCTTTGGTAATCTCTTTCAGCTCTTTGCCGTCCCACTTGATGCTGTACAGGTCCCGGCCTTTCGCATTGCTGCTGGCGGTAGTATAATAAAACGTTTCTCCATCTTTTGAGATGTTCAGATCACCTTCGTTGCCCGCAAAAGAAGTTACCTGTACGAGTCGCTCATGGATGTCGTCAAAATCAATTTTGATGGGTTTGGGAGCGGCCGTTTTCGTGTTTCCTCCCCTTGCCGAGGGGGTTGATTCAGCGGCGGGGGTATCGCGTTCCTGCCAATCCTGCGTTTCTTTTTCCCAATCTTCTTTTTTGAGCCATACAAACCAAACATCGTTGCTGCGACCGGCACTGCGCTCCGAAATAAAGCCGAGTTTCGAACCGTCGGCACTCCAGTACGGACGGCTGTCGGTACGCGGATGCATGGTCACATTGACGGGTTTGGCCGAATTATCGGCCGCCTGAATGAAGATTTCCTGATTATAATACAAATCACTGAGGGCATACGCCAGCCATTTACTGTCCGGACTCCAGGCAATGCCGTTGGGGGCATCCCAAGTATCGCTCAGGATTTTTTCGTTGGATAATTTCCCCTCCGCACTGATGTCTGCCACCACAAACGTACCTCTGCCGCGCACGTAAACTATCTTTTTCCCGTCGGGCGAGACCGTCAAACCGGTTTCGTCACCCGGAGTTTTTGTTACCTGCACCAATTGGTGCTTCAGGCTTTTGAAAATATTACGTTGGGTGGTATCGGTCGAGCGCGCCATGTATATATCAAAATTCCCGTTGGCACGGTCGCTGCTGAAGAGCAGGGTCGAATCATTCAGCCAAGTCGGTTCTACATCCCGAAACGGATGTTCGGACACATTGATACTTCTGGATTTTTCTTTGTCGGCTTCTTTGACAAACACTTCTCCCCGTATCGTATAGGCCAATAATTTTCCGTTAGGCGATACGGCATAATCACTTGCGCCCGTCGTCAAGGTTTTTTGCTCCGTGGCATCCAAGCGGTCGTCGGCATTTATCTGCACGTTCAGTTTTTGGGCCGAACCGCGGTCGGTTTTCATCGTGTACAGATTCATGTCTTTTTCGAAAACGATTGAACTCCCGTCGCCCGAAAGACTGAAAGCGCGAATCGATTCGTCTTTGTAGTTCGTCAATTTTTCGGGGGTATGGGTATTTTTGCCGTTAGCCTCCGTTTTCAAACGATAAAGGTTGTAAGCCCCGTCGTTACTGCTCAGAAAATAGAGGGTATTGCCGGGGCCCCACTGCGGTAAAATATCGTTGGTTTCAAACCCCGGCAATGGGCGATAGGTTTTGGATTGAGTATCATAGAGCCACAGATCCCGATCGGAACTCCCTTTATATTCCTGCCGGGCAACGGGGTTAATGTCTCCTCGGACGAAAGCCACATAACGACCGTCAGGCGACAAAACAGGGTCAAAACCTACAGCATCCAAAAATCGTGATTCGGTTCCGCCTTTCGGATTAATGGCATACACCTCATTGGGGCGTTCGATCTGTCGGAATTCACGGTTGGTTGAAAATAAGATCTTGTCCGGTTGCGTCCAGCTCGCTACCATGTCATTTCCCGAATGATAGGTCAGCCGTTTAGGCATTCCGCCGTCGGAAGGTATGACAAACACGTCATTATTGCCGAAACGCGCTCCGGAAAAAGCGATTTGACTACCATCCGGACTGAATACCGGATTACCTTCATACGCTTCATGAATGGTCAGTCGAGTGGCTTTCCCGCCCGAAGCCGGTACGGTCCAAATATCCCCCTGAAACGAAAAGGCGATCAATGACCCGTCTTTGCTGATGGCGGGTTGACGAAGCAAAAGCGGCCCTTGGGCTCGAAGACAAAAAACTGATAATAAGGCGATTGACAGCGCCGTCATTTTTTTTCTCATAAGTGGTTGGTTTGTTGATTGGCAGTTAGTTTTTGATTCAGGCTAAAGTGAGCAGGTAAAAGTAGAGAGAATTCGAAAGATGCGATTATAAACAAGATGATTCGGGAATTAAATGAGATAAAACAACCATTCTGCGCTTACTGCAACTTTCCGGGAAGTAAGACTCAAAGATTTCATTTTTTGACTGTTGCCCTAAATTTATTACTCCTTCAAGGAAATGTATGATTTTTCAATTGTTCATTTAATTTATAAGACAATTTTCGCTTTTTTTACGTACAACCTCTTGAAAATAAGCTTTAAATTGTTGTTTTATGTCCATAAAAGTTGCGATTTCTCACAAGACCAAATACCTGTTTGATCGAAGCGTCAGCCTGTCTCCCCACATTTTCCGACTGCGTCCTGCCCCGCATTCCCGTACCCCGATTGAAGGGTATTCGTTTAAATTGTCTCCAAAAAACCATTTTATCAACTGGCAACAGGACCCTTTCGGCAACTATCAGGCACGGGTTGTTTTTCCGGAGAAAACCACTGAGCTCAGCATTGAAGTAGAGGTCATTGCCCGTATGCAGGTCATCAATCCGTTTGACTTTTTTGTGGAAGAATCGGCCGAGAAGTTTCCGTTTCAATACGATAGCCAACTTCAAAAAGAATTGGTACCGTATTTGGAAGCCCGCGAGGCCGGCCCTAAGCTCATGGCGTGGATTGACCGAAACAAAATCACGGCAGACATCAATACCGTTGATTATTTGGTCCATCTCAATCAACGGATTTTCAGTGATCTGTTCTACAATGTCCGCATGGAACCGGGGGTACAGACCTGCGAAGAAACCCTTACTTCCCGGAGCGGCTCCTGCCGCGATTCGGCTTGGTTACTGGTACAGGTATTACGTCATTTGGGCATTGCTTCCCGTTTTGTTTCCGGCTATTTGGTGCAATTAACACCCGATGTCAAATCGTTGGACGGTCCTTCCGGCCCGGAAGCTGACTTCACGGACCTGCACGCTTGGGCAGAAGCCTATGTTCCCGGGGCGGGCTGGATTGGCTTAGACCCTACTTCCGGGCTTTTTGCGAGCGAAGGGCATATACCTCTTTGTTGCACTCCCGACTACGCAAGCGCCTCTCCCGTCACGGGTGCCACAGACGTATGTGAGGTTTCGTTTGAATTTGACAACCAAGTTTACCGCATTCACGAAGACCCGCGCGTGACCAAGCCCTACTCGGAAGAACAATGGGCCACCATCATGCAAGTAGGCCACGATGTGGAAAAAGACTTGCAGGAAGGCGATGTACGCCTTACTATGGGAGGTGAACCGACGTTTGTTTCCATTGATGATTTTGAATCAGCGGAATGGAATTCAGCCGCCGACGGGCCTCTCAAACGCAAATTGGCCTATGATCTGGCGCTGCGTCTCAAACATCGCTTTGCTCACGGCGGACTGCTGCATTTCGGGCAGGGAAAATGGTACCCGGGCGAGTTATTTCCCCGTTGGCAATACGCCCTCTACTGGCGCAAAGACGGCTTACCGATTTGGAAAAATGATGCCTTGGTCGCAAAAGAAAATGAAACTGAATATACCTTTGAGGAGGCTCGTATTTTTGCTCAGGAGTTGACAAAATACCTCGGCATCCACCTCCAAAACCTGAAACCTACCTACGAAGACCCCATCTATTGGGCGCTGGAGGAAGGAAAACTGCCCGTAAATCTCGACCCGCTGGAAGTGAATTTAAAAGATTCTGTGCAGCGGCAAACCATGGCCAAAATCTTTGAAAAAGGACTAAACAATCCTACGGGCTATGTGCTGCCCCTTAAGTGGAATTACAAAACCGAAAATTGGACAAGTTGCCTGTGGGAGTTCCGTCGAAAACACGTTTTTTTGATTCCCGGCAATTCTCCTGCCGGCCTTCGTTTACCGTTAGAGTCTTTGCCTAAGGTAGCCAAAGAAAAACAGGAACCGGCGGTGGAACGCAGCCCGTTTGAAGAATTGGGCGCCCTCGGCACCTATCAAACAACCGTCGAAGAAAGATACGGGGCCGTCGCTCCGGATTATCAATTGCCCGTACTGCCCCCAAAAGCCCCGGACGAACATAAAGAAGAAGAAAAAGACCAATCGTTGCTCTTTGAAGTGAGCACCTTCACCACGGCCCTGTCGGTAGAAGAAAGGGACGGAATTATTTACGTGTTTTTGCCCCCGGTAGAGTATCTGGAACACTATTTGGATTTGGTAGCCTCCGTCGAAGCCACAGCCGAAAAACTGCAAATGCCCGTACGGATCGAAGGCTACACTCCGCCTTCCGATTACCGCATTCAAAAACTCATGGTTACCCCGGACCCGGGCGTCATTGAGGTCAATGTTCATCCCGCCGGCAGTTGGCAGGAGTTGGTAGATAATATAAGTGCTTTGTACGAAGAAGCCTTTTATTCCCGACTCGGCACCGACAAATTTATGGTGGACGGACGGCATACCGGCACCGGCGGCGGCAATCACGTTACTATCGGCGGGGCTAAACCGGCCGACAGCCCCGTGCTGCGCCGACCCGATCTGTTGCGCAGTTTGGTAACCTATTGGCAGCATCATCCCGCCTTAAGTTACCTGTTTGCCGGACCGTTCATCGGACCTACCAGCCAAGCCCCCCGGATTGACGAAGGGCGCGACGAACGGCTCTATGAAGTCGAAATCGCTTTTGACCAACTACCGGAAAATGAAGAGGTTCCTTTTTGGATGGTGGATCGAATTTTCAGAAACCTGCTGGTGGATATTACCGGCAATACGCACCGAACAGAGTTTTGCATTGATAAACTTTATTCGCCCGATTCCTCTACGGGACGGTTGGGAATTTTGGAGTTCCGGGCGTTTGACATGCCGCCGCACAAACACATGAACTTGGTACAAACGCTGTTGGTCAGGGCGTTGATCGCTAAATTTTGGAAACAACCTTATAAGAAAAAACTGATTCGCTGGGGCACTGAATTGCACGACAGGTTCTTATTACCGCATTTTGTTTATCTGGACATGGTGGATATCGTCAATGACCTCAAAGATGCCGGTTACCATTTTGACATTTCGTGGTTTGATCCCTTCTTTGAGTTTCGCTTTCCGCATTACGGCACCATTACGGTGGATAACATTCAATTGGAACTGCGGTTAGGCATTGAGCCTTGGCACGTGTTGGGAGAAGAATTGACCAACGCCGGGACAGCTCGATTCGTTGATTCTTCCCTGGAACGATTGCAGGTAAAAGTCAGCGGATTTATTCAGGATCGTCACATTTTGGTTTGCAACGGCTGCCGAGTCCCGCTGCGCAGCACCGGCGTTAAAGGCGAATACGTGTCCGGCATTCGCTACAAAGCGTGGAATCCGCCGTCAGCCCTTCACCCTACCATCGGGGCTGATGCTCCTCTTGTGTTGGATATTGTAGATACGTGGAATAATCGCGTCGTGGGCGGGTGCACCTATTTTGTGTCGCATCCGGGCGGACGCAGTTTTGATACGTACCCCATCAACAGTTACGAGGCCGAATCGCGCAAGATCAGCCGTTTTTGGGACTTCGGCCATACCCCTTCTACCGACGTACAGGCGTTGGCACCGGTACAGTTTAACGCTGCCGTTTCGCGTTTTGTAGCCGAAAGTAAAAAATCATTGAAGGTGGATACTCCCATTGAACTGATCAATCCGGAATACCCCAACACCCTGGATCTGAGGCGTTTTTGGAGGTCGAAGTAGTTGCTTAATTTACTTTAACCTGCATTAGTTCTTAGATAATTTTGCAGATTTAAGGTGAATTTCAAGAGTAATACAAGTAACTAAGCAGATTTTAAGTGGACTTAAATAGCTGATTTACAATTAAATCTATTAAAATCAACAAAATCTGAATTTGCACAATTAGTTAAGTAAACAGGCAGATTTGGATTTTATTGGTTTAGAGTGGATTTAACTGAAATTCAACCACTTAAATCTACTTTAAATCTGCATTATTACTTAAGGTAGATTTAAGTAACGAATCAGACATGACATGGATTTAAGTAGCTGATAAAAAATCGCTTCGCCGACGGTAAAATCCACTTAAAATCAACAAAATCTATTAAATCAATTTTGCATCACAACTTATAATCTACTGAATCAAGTCGTTACTTACCGCAAAACACGTACATTTATCGAATTTTAAAGGATTTTCGTATTTACCGGCTCCCCGATGCTCACCGATACTTCTGATAATTTATTACAGGCCTACCAACAGGAAATCAGTTCATACGACGAAACCATCGGGCCAAACGGTTTGGTAAAACCGCATTGGCAAAAGCTATTCAATTCACTCGGCAAGCTCGGCACGAAAGAATTGGAAGTAAGAAATCAGGAAATCATTAATCGGCTGCGGGAAAACGGAGTAACGTATAATGTGTACGAAAGTTCAGACGGGCTGAATCGACCTTGGCTTTTAGACCCCATCCCCTTTCTGATTGAACAAAGTGAGTGGCTGCACATTACAAGGGGCCTGAAACAACGGGCCTATTTGCTGGATATGATGTTAAAAGACATCTACGGTCCGCAGCGGCTCATCAAAGACGCCGTCATTCCTCCCGAATTAGTGTTTGGCAATACCGGCTTTTTTCGGGCTTGTTTTGACGTAAAATTACCTTCCCAAAATCAGTTGACACTTTACGCCGCCGATATGGCCCGCGGACCCGACGGACGAATGTGGCTGGTCGACAATCGGACTCAAGTGCCTTCGGGTTCGGGATATGCCTTGGAAAATCGGCGCATTATGAGCAAACTGCTGCCCGAACTGACCGAAGGTATGTTTGTGAGTCGGCTTTCGCCTTTTTTTAACAATGTCCACCAAACGGTTTTACGCTTAGCCGCCCACGAAAAAGAAAATCCCAACGTAGTTTATCTGACTCCCGGCCCTAACAATGAGACCTATTTTGAACACGCCTATTTGGCGTCTTATTTGGGTTATACCTTAGCTCAGGGGGCCGATCTGTTGGTAAGAAACGGGTACGTATGGCTTAAATCCATCGACGGTCTGGAAAAAGTGGATGTCATTATCCGCCGGGTAGACGATGATTGGTGCGACCCGCTTGAGTTACGCGAAGACTCCCGCTTGGGAGTGCCCGGCTTATTGCACGCCCTTCGGTCGGGCAAGGTGGCCGTTATCAATGCACCCGGGTCGGGAGTGTTGGAAAACAGTGCGTTTTTGGCCTTTATGCACAATATCTCGCGTTATTTTCTGGGAGAAGAACTGATTATGCCTTCCGTCGCCACTTGGTGGTGCGGCCATAAACGGGAAATGAATTTTGTCTTAGACAACCTCCATAAACTCATCATCAAAAAAGCCAATCGAAAACAAAAGTTCAGGTCGGTTTACGGAAGGTTATTGACCCAAGAGGAACAATCGGAACTGAAGCAAGCCATTTTGCGGGCTCCCTATGAATACATCGCGCAGGAAGAAGTCAGTCTTTCGACCACGCCTTCGCTGGCAGACGGAAAAATTGAACCCCGTTTTGCTTCTCTCCGGGCTTTTTTAGTATCCGACGGCAACGAGTATTACATGATGCAGGGCGGTCTAACCCGCAGTTCGGCCGAAAGAGATCGCTACGTCATTTCCAACCAATACGGCGGGGTTTCCAAAGATACCTGGATTGTCTCAGATACTCTCATCGAAGCCGGAAGCAGTCCGTCAGTCAAGAGTAAAACGGCGATTTCCCACCATTCTTCTTTGCCCAGTCGAAGCGCCGAAAACCTGTTTTGGGTAGGGAGATACGGCGAACGCACCATGTCGGTGGCCAAATTTTTGAAGATCGTGATCAATGCTCTCAATGAAAATGTTGACTTCCGGGGCTCTTTCAAATCGGAATACATTGACATTTTGTTAAAATCTGTAACGCACCTGACGCTGGTTTATCCCGGATTTACGGATGAGAAGAACGAGGCCATTCGGGAAAATCCTTACCGGGAAATCGGTGCGTTGGTACATCATGTTCATACGGCAGGCACAGTGGCTTCCGGAGTCGCCTCTTTTCTGACCAATGTATTGGCCGTAAGCGACAAATGGAATCATGATACCCGCCGGGTTTTGAATTTAGTGGAAAACAGTCAGAAAAAAATTCAAAGCTTAGATTTCGGCAACCCCAACAGTATGCAAAAGACCTTAGACAAACTGCACGTTCGTCTGATCACTTTTTTCGGGGTTTTATCCGAATCCATGCCGCGCGACAACGGTTATTATTTGTTGGAAGCCGGGAAACTCACCGAACGGATACTTTCAAGAATCCGCATTCTTCGGTCTTTTTTCAGCATGAAAAATGACGAAAATGTCGAAAACGAACTCATTGAGGCGGCATTAAACAATCATTATTTATTGGAACATTACCGACAATTGTACAAAACGAGTTTCAGCCCGGAAAGCATGCTGGATATGGTACTGGCGGATAAAAAGCTCCCTTATTCGTTGGCTTATCAGTTGGATGCGCTGACGCATTGCTTGGCCCAATTACCCAAATCCGAATCGTCAGCTCGTTTGAATTCGGCAGAAAAGGCTGTTTTGTCCGCTTCCACCCAAATTCAAATCGCCGATATTGCCAAGTTGACGGCCTGCAAGGAAAACACCTTGTACCGAAAAGACTTAGACCGCCTCTTAACCAATGTCTATGATTGGATTACTTCAGTCACGACCCATCTGACCGATTACTATTTTTCCCATACCGTTATTCAGAACGTATTGATGGAAAACCCTGATAACAGTGATGCCCATGAGATATAAACTGACTCACCGAACTAAATACAGCTATGTCGGTTCTGTGAGTAATTACCACAGCCTGATTTGTTTGCAACCGCGCACGTTGCCCGACCAAATTTGCCACGCTTTTTCGCTGCTTATTACCCCCCAACCTTCAGAATTGGTAGTCCGTACCGATTATTTCGGCAATACAATTCATTATTTTTCCTTGGATGTCTCCCACCGCGAGTTGACGGTCATTGCCCAAAGCGACGTAGAAAGTTTACCGAAAGCACCGATCCCGGAAACCCGGTCTATGACTTGTTCGGAGGCGCATACCTACATTTGGAATACGCGTTCGGTAAAGACCGAATTGCTGCAATACCTATTGCCGAGTCCGTTTATTTCATGGGACGACGACATCAAAAATTTTGCGGAGGGCTGTTTTCCTCCCGACTTATCGTTCTATGAGGGTGTCAAAGCCCTGTGTCAAAAGATTTACAAAGAATTTGCCTTTGTATCCAATTTCACTAATGTGCATACTCCGCTCAAAACGGTGTTGAAAGAACGAAAAGGGGTTTGTCAGGATTTCTCTCATTTGGCTATTGCCGGTTTGCGAAGTTTGGGCTTTCCGGCGCGGTATGTCAGCGGTTATCTTGAAACCTTGCCGCCCCCCGGCAAAAAAAAATTACAGGGATCCGATGCTTCTCATGCCTGGATTTCCGTATTTATACCGAATATCGGTTGGTGCGAGTTTGATCCTACCAACAATATGGTGCCTCAGGAACGGCACATAGTAACGGCGTACGGTCGGGATTACGGCGATGTAGCCCCGCTGAAAGGAATTATTTTCAGTTCCGGAAGACACACCCTTTCGGTGGCTGTTGATGTGATTCCGAACGGGGTGGGTGTATAAAAACAGCCGCTCGTCCCGCTATATTTTTTGGTTTCTTCCAATAACCCTATCTTTGGCGTCAAAACTCATTCGGTCATCAGTCATGCAGGAATTTTTGGAGAAATTGGGCAGTATTTGGAAAAAGGCGACAACTCCGGTCAAAAAAGGGTTCAACCGGTTGTCAGGCCTTCTGTACAATTTACTCAGTGCGTTGGTGGGTCGCGAGCGGTTAGGCCGTTGGGTCATGGCTTACCGACAGGCCCGTGAATCATTTTTGGCAAAATTCTACCAACGTGTTGACACATCCTCTCCTTACTATCGTCCCGTCGTTACGGCATGGAAAGTGCTGCTGTACGGCATCGGAGCGTTTGCGTTTTACATCTTTTGCGTCGAAACCAACTTTTTATGGTTATCAGGCAGTATGCCGAGCGTCGAAGACCTGCAAAATCCGAAAGTTGCCCAAGCCTCAGAGATTTACTCGTCCGACGGGAAACTCATTGGAAAACTCTACACCGAAAATCGCACACCGATTGATTTCGACAGTTTGTCGCCGCACCTGATCAAAGCCCTGATCGCTACGGAAGACGTTCGTTTTTATGAACACTCCGGAATTGATTCCCGCGCCCTCATGGGCGTAGCCGTCGGGATTTTGCAGGGAGGAGAACGCGGCGGCGGAAGTACCATCACGCAACAATTAGCCAAAAAACTGTTTCGTACCCGCCGGAAATCGGCGCATGGTTTGTTAGGATATATCCCCTTGGTACGAACCCTCGTCTATAAAACCAAAGAATGGTTAACGGCCATTCGGTTGGAACGGAATTTTTCCAAAGAAGAAATTCTGACCATGTATTTCAATACCGTAGATTATGCCAATAACACCTACGGTATTAAAACAGCCGCTCGTTATTATTTCAACAAATCTTCGTATGACCTCAACGTACAGGAGGCGGCCGTTTTGGTAGGATTGCAAAAAGGAACAACGCTGTATAACCCCGTTAAAAACTACGATCGCTCGGTAACCCGTCGCAATACCGTAATGTCTCAGATGGTAAAGTATGGGTATTTGAACGCTTCCACCGCTGATTCGCTGGAGAAATTGCCCATTGAACTGCACCTTACTCCCGAACGCTTTAATGAGGAAGACGACGAATACGCGATTTACCAGTATTTCAACGGCAGTGTAGAAACCTTCATGGAAAAATGGGGGGAAGAAAACGATTACGATCCTTATACCGACGGGTTCAAAATTTATACGAGCATCGACTCACGAATGCAAAAACATGCCGTGGCGGCCATGGTAGAGCGGATGAAAATGCTGCAGCAAACCTTTGAAAATCACTGGCGCGGCGAAAATCCGTGGCGTGATGAAAAAGGGGTAGAAATCCCTAACTTTCTCAATGACGTAGCCAAACGGACCGACCGATACAAAGCGCTGAACAAACGATTTGCTAAGTTGGATTCCATTTCCCGACAGGATTCCATTTGGTATTACATGAACCGGAAGGATACCATGATGATCTACGATTGGAAAACCGGTCGGGAGAAAAAGGTACTTATGAGTTCGATTGATTCCCTTAATTATTATAAACGCATCCTTCGGGCGGGCATGATGGCCATGGACCCCTATACCGGGCAGGTTAAGGCATGGGTGGGCGGTTTGAACTATAAGTTTTTCAAGTATGATGCCGTGCAACAGGGAAAACGCCAGCCCGGTTCTACTTTCAAACCTTTTGTGTACTGTGCTGCAATAGATAGCAGTGCTTTTAATTTGAGCCCGTGCGACAAAATGAAAGATGAGCCGTTTGAAATAGAAGTGCGGGAAAAAGTAAGGGGCCGTGATACTACGCGCATTTGGCGGCCAAAGAACTCCACCGGCGGGTTTACCTATCAGGAAATGACCCTGCGAAGAGCGTTGGCACGTTCAATCAACTCCGTTACCGCCCACTTGACCAATCGCATCGGGGCACAATCGGTGGTCAATTATGCCCATAAACTGGGGATCACTACTCCCCTGAAAGCCGTAGCTTCCATCGGCTTAGGACCGTTTGACGTATCGCTTTATGATATGGTAACGGCCTATTCGGTATTCCCCAATCGCGGTCGGCACACGGATCCCATCGTAGTGACCCGCATCGAAGACGCCAACGGCAGCGAAGTTGAGACCTTTGCTCCGGAAAGTAGGCAAGTCATTAGCGAAGAATCGGCTTTTTTGATGGTACACATGCTGAAAGGCGGAATTGAAGAACCGGGCGGCACTTCGCAAAACATTTGGACCTTCGGCAGTTTGTTCAAAAACGGCTTTGAAGTGGGCGGGAAGACGGGTACCACTTCCAACAACTCGGATGGTTGGTTTATGGGCGTGACCAAAGATTTGGTCGTGGGCGCTTGGGTAGGCGGCGACGACCGCAGTATCCACTTCCGAAGTACGAATTTGGGAGAAGGCGCCAAAACGGCGCTGCCGTTGGTAGGCCGCTTTTTGGAAAAAGTATACGATGATGCCACCATCGGTTATCAACGCGGGCCATTCCCCAAACCGACCATCAAGATCATTAAAAGCTATCAGGGATGTGCCCCTTCGTCGCCCATTGAGCCGCAATCCGACTCTACCAATGTCAACAATGACTCGCTGTTTATGTTGCCTCCGGCATTTGATGAGGACCTTTCAGCCCCTGACGTGCCGCAGGATACCATCAACTCGCAGTAGTTTTTATTTGCTCAAATAGCGCTTTTTGAAGGATAACGGGTTTTCGCCCGTTATTTTTTTAAGAACTTCCCATCAGTGAAACAATGCTTCCATGGTTAATTCATTTTGGATTACGGAAGCCGCATATTCGTTGGGTTTGACACCGAAAGTCGTGAACATGGTCAGGAAAATAGACTTTTTAGTCGCTGTTTCCTCTCTGAAAACCTGAATTTTTTGTCGAAGTTTTGCGTCGTATTCCTTTGTTATCACCAATTCATTGATTGAAAATTTTATTTCAAATAAATTGATTACTTGATCTCTTCGGTCAATGACCAAATCTATTTGCGTACCCTTCTTTTGGCCATCACCTTTTATGTACCAAGAATACGTATTGCTTAATACTCCTCCTATATTCAATGCACTTTTTATTTGGGTAATATGGGCAAAGCATACTTGCTCAAACGCCAATCCCGACCATGCTCTGAAGGCCGGATGATCTATTTTATTCAGCCAACAATTAGGTTCATATCTACCCGCTGTACTGATAAATCGAAAATAAAACAGCGTATAAAAATCAGCAATACAGTACACCGAATTGGCCGTTTTATTTCCAAATTTCGGAAGTTTGGCAATAAACCCGCTTTCCTCTAATTCATTAAGTGTTTTGCTGACAGTTCCGCCCGTGGTCAGGTTTGTGTATTTTATTAGCTCATCGCGCGTCAGAGCTCCTCCTTTTTCAAAAAGAGTTTTCAGTACAGACTCATGTTTATCAGCGTTTCGAAACAACGAAGAAAAGATATAACTAAACTCTGTTCTTAATTTACCGTCGTCTCTAAAGCATAATTCCTCAATGTTTTGCATGGCACTTTTCCCCGCTTCCACTTGATCCAAATAATAGGGAATTCCCCCCATTACCATGTATAATTGAATAATTTGATAGTGGTCTAAAACAATGTTTTTCTGAGAAAAATAAGCTTTGGTTTCCTGCAAAGTGAAAGGCTCTAACTTAATCCTTTCCGTTACCCGATTGTATAATCCGCCCGTATTCTTTATCAAATTGTTCAGCATCCAAGAAGCTGCCGAACCGCAAACAATCAACAAAACATCATTTTGAGCACTTGCCCAAGAATTCCAAAAAAACTCCAAACCCATCATGAAATCTGACTTCTTGGTATCCATCCACGGCATTTCATCAATAAAAATCACCCTTTTCTTTTCGGACTTCCGTTTCTCTAATTCTTTAATCAAAAGGTTAAAGGCCTCCAACCAATGAGAAGGTACGGCATGCTGATTCGAAAAATAGTTATTGATAAAAATGGTAAAATTGGTCAATTGTTGCTTGGTATTACCTTTAGCCAAACCTGTGACATAAAAGTCAAATTCATTGTTAAAGTAACTTCTTATCAAAAATGTTTTTCCCACTCTTCTCCTGCCGTAAACAGCTAAAAATTCAGATTGGGTTGAACCCATCAGTTTATCTAATTTTCGGATTTCTCTGCTTCTGCCAACCAATTTCATCTATTTTTATCTTTATTATTAGCCAAATTTAGAAAAAAAATACATTTTTGGCTAATATTAACTCTTATTATCAGCCAAAATAATAACAACAAAACCCTAAAACAATGATACCACCTATTTGTTCAAATAGCGTTTTTTGAAGGATAACGGGTTTTCGCCCGTTATTTTTTTGAAGGTTCGGTTAAAATAAGATAAACTTTCAAAACCGCATTCAAAGCAAGTTTCGGTGACGTTTTTATCAAGCAACAGTAATTTTTTGGCTTGATTGATGCGGTAATGGTTCAAAAATTCCGTGAAGGTAAGGCGAGTCATTCGCTTGAAATAACGGCAAAAAGCCGGTACAGAAAAGTGGGTTAACTCCGCTACGGTTTCCATATCAATCTTATGTTGAAAATGTTCATCAATGAATCCGTAAAGGCGCTTTAAGCGTTCCTGATCTTTTTTAGTATATTGATTTTCAACGGGTTTTGTGTGAAGAAGTTCTATATCCGTAGCCTGAGCCAACACTTGAAAAATGCGTAATACTTCCAAAAATTGTTCAAAAGGCGGCAAAAAAAAGAGTTGTTTCAGTTTCTCTCCCAATTGCAGTTTCGTCTCTGACCCAAATCCGATACCCAAGCGCGACTGTTCAAATAGGTCAAAAACAGGGGCCAACTCCGGAATTTGGCCAAAAGAAGCCCCTAAAAAATCGGGCCGCAGATGAATGACTATTTTTTCATACGCCTCTTTCACGCCGTAGTCAAAATTGAGATGCGGAATGTTGGAACCGATAAACACCAAATCACTTCCTTCATAGCGGGAAATATGGTCGCCTACGTGCCGATTACCGCTCACCCCTTCAATGAATACCAATTCAAATTCGGGGTGAAAATGCCAAAAGAAAAAATCATTCATCCTTGGGTTGTACATCACCTTGAAGGAACTGTCGGCGGCTATCTTTAATTCTTCAAATTGTATTTTCATCTGCATTTTCTATTTCCTCTGCTTTTTCGTTATGGTCATCCATAGACAAGTACTAAAAAATAAGACCAATTAGGTTTATTTTTACAAAGAAACTACATTTTATCAACAATAAAATCAATACAGTTCAAATTCAGGCAATTGTAAGGGTAGAAATCGGCACTATCAATCCATTATCTTTGTATCATTATTTCAATTTAAAATAAGACATAAGATGGAAGCACAAACAATGGCCCCCACCATGGCGCCTACCCTGATTCCCAACCAAAACCATAAAGAAATTCCCGGCAACCCTTCCACGGCCACAACCAGCCATATCAAATTAAGTGATCGTTCAAGCGGTCATCCTCTGCGGGTATTAAGTGAGGAGGATTGGCAGTTTTGGATCCATAATGGCTACGTGGTAGTCAAAAATGCTGTTCCTCGCGAGCAAGCCCTCAAAACCGCCGAGTTTTTGTGGGAGTTTGAAGAAAAAGACTCCAACAACCCCGAGACTTGGTATGCCCCGCCGCGTGCCGAAATGAAAATGAAGGAATTGACCGGCACCGGGATGGTTGAAGTGTACAATAATCAATACCTGTGGAACAATCGCCAAATGCAACGGGTGTATGATGCCTTTGTGGATATATGGGATACCGAAAAACTCTGGGTGACGATCGATCGTGCCAATCTGAACTTTCCGATCCGTCCCGGGTTCGAATACAAGGGCTTCATTCACTGGGATTATGACCCCGAAACCAAACCCCAAAACGTACAGGGAGTCTTGGCTCTTGCCGACCAAACCGACGAGAACATGGGTGGTTTTCAATGCATTCCGGAGCTTTTCCGTACTTATGATACTTGGAAACTCACCCAACCGGCCGACCGAAATCGTTTCCAACCGGACATAACCGGATTTGAGGATAAATTAGTCAAAGTCAAATTGGAAGCGGGCGATCTGTTGATTTTTAACAGCAGCCAACCGCACGGTATTCGTCCTAATTTGTCCGGAAATAAAGTACGCATTGCGCAATACATCTCCATGATGCCGGCCGAAGAAGACAACGAAGCCATGCGTCAGTGGCGTATCAATTCGTGGAAAAATCGCATTGCGCCGGAGGGCTATGCTTTTCCGGGCGACCCGCGCCGTTGGGAACAGACCAAATATGACGCAGCCGAATTGAGTGAGTTAGGAAAAAAATTGTTGGGATCGGAAAAGTGGTAGCGATAGGTTATCCGTTCTGCCGGCTGTTCTCAAAAGCGAACCGGCAGAACGGATGATGTCATGATATTTATTTATTCCACTTTAAATTTTGCCGTTCCTGTACCCAATGCGCCTACAGGTGTCATCCCTTCTACCTGAATATTTACTTCCGTTTGCGCATCAGAAGTAAAGAAGGTCACCCGGGCTTTTCCGGCTTTGTCCGTCTGTACCATAGGCTCCCAAAACAACGTCGGGCGAAAGTCCGGGCGAACATGGTCAGCCTCCGGTTTGTCGTATTTTGGCGTATAAAATTGACGAAAGGGACTGTATCCCAATACTTTGGCAACTACCGTGCCTTCTGCCGCGTCTTTTGTCCAATCGTAATTACTGCCGCCTCGCTTGGTCAAAACGGCAATGACACCTCCCCCTCCCCGGCTGCCGTAAATCGCGGCCGATGCCCCTTTCAGAATATCTACCGCTTCTACATCCGTCGGCGGAATATTCATGATGGCATCTTTACTGACGGTCATTCCGTCCAATACGAACAAGGGTTCAACGATACCGCTGAAATTGGCCGCTCCCCGTATTTGCACCGTTCGGTTTTGACCGCTTCCGGAGATGATCACACCGGGTACACGCCCCTGAATCACATCAAAAATAGATTGGGCACCCGCCGTATTCATGTTATCAAATTTGACGGTATTGTCGGGAGTACCGTACATCATCCGACGGGTATCTTCCTTTTCGCGGTCCGGTTTTTTCGCCTTAATAACCACCTCTTTCAGTTGCTGTTCCCGGCTTGCTCGAATTTGTCGTTCGATGCGTAAGTATTCTTCTGACCGTTTCAGGTATTCTGCCAATTCCGAAGCATCAAATTCCAACGGGTTGTAAGGGATCTTCGTAAAAGTAGCAGGAGCCGGTTGAAAAGGATGAATCGTTAAGTTGAGGTTACGATTACCGCGTTCTGTTACCGCCTGCACCAGCACATTGGCGGTATCGCGAATATCCAGGTCATAGACCAAAAACTCCCCCGTTTCGGCACTCTCTCCCGACAATACAGCCCGCGAACTGTCTTTTTGGGTAATCATATAGGTCAATTTTACTTTTCCGGGCTGTTTTTTATTCATTCGGGTCACCTTTCCGGCAAATGAAATTCCCTGCTCAAGAAAATAAGGCGGCGGCGTCAGAGAATCTTTCAAGACTTCTTTCCAATCAAACCGCCGCCATCCTTGGGTCATCATCAAGATATCCAGACGGGAGGTAGCGTTGGTATTTTTCAGGTCAAAATAATAGGCGGGTTGTTCGATGGTACCTTTCAAATCTGAGGTCAGCAACAAATACGAGCGAATATGAGAGGTAGCTATCTCTTTTTCAGATACTTGCTTGGCATCCGTAGCCGATAACGAAAAACTGCCCATCACCGGGTTACCTTCGGCATCTTTGGCGGTTATTTCCAATTCCGCTTTTTCGCGCGGCTTATAACTTGCTTTGGAAGAAGTGATTTGAAGCAGCAAAGGCAATGTCTTTTTGGCAAAAATCAAGCGTTCGGCCGCCGGGCTTCCCCGTTCGTCAAACAACGTAATATGAGAAATACCTTCTCCCAAATTAGCTCGGGGAATGTTAAAAAGGGATATTTTCTTCGTCAAAGCAGCCTTGGCGGCATAGGCTACTTCGCCTCGGGTATGTACCAACAAGGCCATTTCTCCTGCAGTTCCTTCCGGTTTGTTATGCCGAACTATGACCCGCACGTTCTCTTTGTTGGAAAGGTTGTCGACGGTCAGGACAAACCCCTGTTTTTTTATCGTCGGCATCGGGAACGCCACAAATTGACCGTTCGGTTTTCGAATCTCAATTCGATACTGCCGGCCGCTCTCGGGTTTAAAACTGAAAAATCCCATTCCCAAATGATAAGAGGAAAACCCGGTCAGTGTATCATTGTCCTGATTGATGACTGCTCCCGAAATATCCACTCCTTTTCCTAAGGCATTAACTGCTTTAAAAGCAACCCTCCCCTCCAGATCAGCCACCATATCACCGCCTTCCGGCATAAATTGAACATCAATATCATCAGGATTAGGAGGTAAACTCTTAGGTAGGGCGGTTGTAGTGAACACCTGAATATCGCGGTGGAAGAAGAAATCTTCGGAAAAATTGCGCATCCAATGGGTATAGGCCCGTACCCGGTATTCCCCCGCCTGTAAAGAATCGCCCAAGGCCAATTCTCCCTGCCCCAATCCCCCGATAAGCTCTGTCTTTTTCAGTAATACTACTTTTCCGGTCTGTTTATCCACCAGATCCACGTACAACACCCGGCTGACCGAATCAGCTGCGTGGTTAATGCTGTTGACCAAATAGGCCTTGAACCAAACTACTTCGCCTGCCGAATAATAAGGGCGATCTAAATGGAGGTAGGCTTTTTCCTGCGGAAAAACGCGGTAATAGGTTTCAAATTTGGCAACGATTTTATCGAACCAATTTTCCTCAAAACGAGAGGCATTTAGTCCGATAAGCAAAGTAGAGAGAATAAGAATCAGACGATGAGGCGGCATAATAACAAATCAAATCATTGTAGGTTACAATGATAAAAAACCGGCCGAGTATTTCCCACAAAAAAATCGGAAAAGGTCGATAAACTTATCAAATGGCAATTAATATAAGAATTACTGTTCTCAGCAAACCCAACTGTGAGCCGCCTGTCTTACTATTTGATTACAACTACCCGTTGACTCATTCGATAATTGCCCGCCTGCACTTCTAAAATGTACATGCCGGCAGGTAACTGATTGACCGAAAGCTCTCGTGTTTGAAGGCCGGGCCTTACTACAAATGCATCCTGCATCAGTAATCGTCCGGTTAGGTCCGTCAGACGGGCAGCGCCGTCCATGCCCGTAGCACTTTCAAAGCGGTATTTTATTTTTTCGTTGGTCGGGTTAGGAGCCACGATGAGATTCAGAAGAGAAGGAATCGGCAAGACAGAGGCAATGGTGTTGTAGTCAAATTTGCACAAAAACACTTCCCGACCTTTCAAAGTAATGGTTTTCTGCCAGCTTTGATGGGAAAGCTTCACTTCGGTCACTTGCGTATCTGAAGCCGCATAGGGGTTTTGCGCCGCAATCACAATTTCATTTCCTTTGATGACTCCCCGCCAAATGGGTGCTTTATTTTTTGCGGCTTCAACCGCCGGTTGAGGAATGACCAACTCATGCGTTCCCTCAAAAAAAGACTTAAACTGCGACAAGCGATGCAAGGCGGCGATAAAGTATTCATAGGCCCCATAATTGTCCTGTCGGGTATTCTCCACGGGGGCATCCCAAAGCCAAAGCCCTTTGGCCCCCGAAAAAAACGGAAAAATAGCTGTTGCCTCCGCTACGAAATTAGGCACAAACGGAATGGTAGGGTTGAAAGCATCATGGTACCGAAGCCAGATAAAAGGAATTATGGGCTTGTCAGACCAAGCTCGATTGGCCTCAACAACGAATAAAAGATAGGCTAAATAATCCTTGCCGAACGGTGAAGAAGCGTAATCATAATAATAGTAGCAGGAAGGAGTCAAAAAATTGAGCTGATTATAAAACGGTCCTCCCACCTTTCCCGTCAGAGTGTCCCGCATGACATGAAGAACCAAAGAAGGGTCGGTGGTCCAATCCGTCCAAGAAACTAACGTCATTCCCAGCCAATTATTAAAACTTCCTCGAATCAATACATCACTGTAACTGCCGACTTTTGTAGCAGCCGGCATGCGCGCCCGTCCAAAATCTATCGGTGCAGCATACAAACGCTGCATGTCGCGCTTATACCGTTCTGTAAATTGAGCATCTGTTAAATTTCGATAATTTAACGGGACGCGTGCATTGTTCTTTATTGTCAAAATTTCGCGGTCGGTATCGTGCGTTCTTTCAATGTCCAAAGCTACGATGTCATAGGGAAGTACATTTCCTCCTTGCGAATCGGGGAAAATGCTGCCGTAAGTGCGTAATTGATTCTCCCAAGTAGCCCGGTACAGATTGAGGTCGTTGGCCCACGGGCTTTCCAAATTACGTTCTGCCCAAGGCTGTGTGCCGGCATCAGTCGCTATATGGTACCAGGTAAGGGCTCGTTTTTCAAAGGGAAGGGCTGCATTTTCGTTTCCGGAGAATGTCGCCAAATGACTGAAACCGTGGGTTAGCGGCTGTGATTGGGTATCGCTGAAACGAGGTCCTTCATAGATTAAAGTGAACGGAAGCGAAAAGGCAGGAAATTTTTCCCACTCAATAACGTTATTTCGTTGAACGGGTGTCCATTGTAAAGTCGACGGGCATTCCTGAGCAAAAGAGCCGGAAAAACACAGTAGCCACAAACCTATCCAACGGTACAAATGAAATCGCATAACGAACATTTTTGGTGAGAAATTGAAGAAAAAAAATACAAATCGGAAGTTACTTAAATCTGCGGTTTTCCTTCGTTGTTGATTAACTTCTATCCGCAAATTAGGCGATAATAAGAGAAAAACGCTAATTTTGAGTATAAATTTAACCCATAATAAACTGCTATGAAACCACTGACAGTCCTTTGTTTGTTCTTACTTGCCTTTGTTGGGGTAAGTTGCGACCGCACAAATAACGGCACGACTCCCACCCCCGGACAGACAGTCAGTATCTTGACAACGAATCCTTGGAAAGTAGAAAAAATTACCGATCTGAACGGGAATACCATTAATAAAGAGTTATTGCCTTTATCAGCCCAAGCTTTTTTCGGAGCCAACATTCAATTTTATGAGGATAAAACGGTAAAGGCTATTGATCCGGTGGCCCGACAGGTGCTCAACGGCGGTTCATGGAGTTTATTAGAAAACGAAAAAATATTGGATATTGACATTAAAGATTTTAAAGGTACTTATCCCATCAACAAACTCGAACGTTCTCGCATGAGCCTTCGCCACAGTACCGTTTTCAATGGCCTGACGTTTGATGTCTATCTCGAATTAGTACCTGCCTTATAATGCAAGCACAATCATTCCGTTTTGAAACGGCACCCGGTTTTTACATTGATGGGAATGGGTGGGGCGATCCGACAGCTCCACCCATTATTTTATTGCACGGCGGAGGGCAAACCCGTCATTCATGGGGAGATACGGCCCTTAAATTAGCCGAAAAAGGATGGTATGCTGTCAGTTATGATGCACGCGGCCACGGGGCCAGCAGTTGGTCAGCCGACGGCAATTACCTTACGGATGCATTGGTCAGTGATTTAAAAGCAGTTATAACGCAAATCGGCGGCAAACCCGCACTTATAGGTGCTTCAATGGGAGGAATTACGGCCTTGGTCTTGGATGGAGAATCGGCTGAATCACCGGTATCGGCCGTTGTGTTGGTAGATATTGCTCCTAAAGCAGAACAAAAAGGGATTGAACGCATCTTTGCGTTTATGAGCGCCCATTTGGAAAACGGCTTCGGTTCGTTGGAAGAAGCCGCGGAAGCCGTAGCCGCCTACTTACCGCAAAGGCAGAAAAACTATGACCATTCGCGTCCGGAAAAGAATCTCCGCTATCGCGACGGTCGTTATTATTGGCACTGGGATCCGCAAATGTTGCGGGTTTGGAAAAATACGACACCCGATCAACAGATAGCCTACGAAGAACGTCTTTTTTCAGCGGCTCAACATCTCAAAGCCCCGACATTGATTGTTCGCGGCGGTATCAGCGACGTCGTCAGCGAGCGCGTTATGGCAGAATTTCTGGATGCAGTTCCTCACGTGCGCAGTATGACGGTTTCGGGAGCCGGTCACATGGTAGCCGGAGACTCCAACCATGCCTTTACCAACGCTGTGATCGCCTTCTTAGAAGAAGTATACCCGGTGTGAACTTACACTGTCTATAGAAAAAGGAAGCCTACGCAGTGGACTATAGACTGCGAACGGTGGTCTACCTTTTAATCTTTCACTTTGCCCCAGCCCAAGGTAGCCACCATCCAATCGGGTAAATGGGTCTGTTTTTTACGCTTTTTCAGGTTAAGATAGATTCCCAGTTTTTTTACGATAGGAACCTTGTGGGTTTCTACAAACTCAATCAATGTTCCGTCAGGGTCTTCTACGTACGAAAAGCGCCCTGCCGCCTCACCCATATCAAAGGAATCGGCACTATCCACCGTAAACGGGAAGCCGTTGGCCTGACAACGTTTTTTAAGGGAATTCATGTCCAGTGCATCAAAACACAAGTGAATAAACCCGGCATCGCCCCAATCGCGATCTTCAAAAATTTTGCGCGGTGTCCGATCCAATGCCTGCACCAATTCAATTTCGATTCCGCCTAATAATTTCCCGAAAGCCCCCGCCTTACCCGGTGTTTTGCGCAACAACACGCGGCGGAAAGTTTGCTTGTCGGCACCTAAAAACGCAAAGTCATCGAACCTACCCGTTTTGTCATAAATCAGTTCATCAACTCCCAACGTATCAGCATAAAAACGTAAGGCTTTCTCAATATCGCTAACTCCAATCACTGCCCCGCAAACACCGCCGGTCAAATGCCCGTTGGGTCGAAACCACGATTGGTTGGAGACAATTTGCAGCAGGTTATTACGGCAATCTTTGAGCCAAAAATGAGACAGTTTTTCCGGGGAAGCTCCCAAAATTGATTTTTCCTCCTTTTCTGCAATTTGACCGTAGAATTTTGGTACATCTAAGCATTTGATTTTGACAGAGAAGATACCCAAATCTCCCAATTCCGGTTGAAACGCGGGCTCAACCGGAATTCGGTTTTTATATTGCCAAATTTCAACTCCTCCCCCGCCGGCCATATTAAGCGCCATAATAGCATGACGCCGGCGTACTTCACCGGAAGTATAACAAGTCATCAACTTAGCATCCGCTTCGTCGTTGAAAATGGGCACATTCAATCCCAGCGTTTTTCTATACCATTTCCATACTTCGTTGGCGTTCGGAACACCAATGCCTACCTGTTGAATACCGCTGATTAATTCGTTCATACTGTTAAGAAAGGGATGAGTTGACGGGGCTAAGTTACGGCTTTTTTAAATCCGGAGAAAAACCGTCATTTATCCGTGAATGATTATTTAAAATTTTATTGAAAATCAGAAGACAGCTCAGCTATGTCTTTCCCCCATTCTTTGTTAGGTTTCGGACCCATTTTTAATGTCAGTGTACCGCCTCGGCTCAGGTGAGAATGCGTCAAATAGGCTCTGTCATAAGGCTTTCCGTTCAGTAAAGCTGACTGAATATACCGATTTTTTTCTGAATTATTGACTGCCTGAATTCGAAACGTTTTTCCCTTACCGACCTGCAGCGTCGTTGTTGCAAACAGCGGGCTTCCTATCACATAGTAAGGCGTGCCGGGGCAAGCCGGGTAAAATCCCATCATACTGAATACCAACCAAGCCGACATTTGGCCGCCGTCCTCATTACCGCTCAATCCACCGGGGTCAGTCGTATATTCTTCTCGGATCAGTTGCCTCACGCGATATTGGGTCTTCCAAGGCACTCCGGCAAAAGCATACAAATAAACGGTATGATTGCCCGGCTCATTGCCGTGCCAGTAATGCCCCTGTTCAAACATCGTATCCAACTTTGCCACAAATTGTCCCTTCCCTCCTACCTGCTGCATCAAACCGGAGACATCATGGGGAACAAACCAAGTATACTGCGCCGGAGAGCCCTCAGTAATGAAAGAAGCTCGCGAGGCAAACGGATTAAAAGCAGCACTCCAACGCCCGTCGGCGTGACGCCCCCGTGCCCAACCGGCAACCGGGTCAATGACATTCCGGTAATTCAACGCCCGTTGCCGCAGTTCGGTATAATCGGCCGTTTTTCCCAAAGCTTTAGCCAAAGTACTCAAACAAAAATCATCGTAAGCATACTCCAGCGTACGGGAAGTTTGCTCCCGTTTGTGAAAGGCCTGCCACACCGAATCTTCCAGCGGGATGTAGTTGTATTTTAAATAACCGGTCAAAGCCCGCCTGCCTTTGCCGGATTCGTAGCTTTTGGGGTCCGGATTCGGTACAAAAGCATTCTGACGCAAATAGTGATAGCCCGTCTGTACATCAAACCCCCGAATACCTTTGACGTAAGCATCCGCCATTACCGAATTGACATGATCGCCGATCATAGCAGCGGTATAGTGATTCCAACACGGAAAAATCGGCATCCATCCGCCTTGCTCGGCCTTCTTTACCAACGACTGCATAAGATGGGAGGAGCGTTTCGGTTCAAGAAGTACATGCAACGGCATCGCCGCCCGAAAAGTATCCCACAAACTGAAATCGCAATAATAGTCAAACCCGTCAGCGGTATAGATTTGGTATTCATCACCGAAACCCGGATAACAGCCATCCACATCCGAAAACAACCTCGGGGTATGTTTGGTATGATACAAGGCTGTATAAAATAAGGTTTTGTCTTTGGCACTGCCGCTGATTTGTACGCGTCCCAATTCTTGATTCCATGCCTGTTCGGCTTCTTTCTTTACTCGTCCGAAATCCCAATGCGGGAGTTCTTTTAAAAGGTTTCGTCGGGCACCTGCTGCGTCAGTAAAAGAGGAGCCTATCCTTACTTTAACCACCGGATTGTCTGTGACATTCAATTCAACATAAGCTCCTACATTTTCTTTCCTCCCGTTGCCTTTAACCTGTTTTTCAGATATTTGAACATCGTTAGATTTCCAAACTCCGAAAGACTTAAACCCTTTTTCAAACTGCAGCACATAAAAACCGCTAAATCCGGCCGATTGTCCGGCTCCCTGATAAATCCGGTGAACGGGGTTATAAACGACCACTTCATGCCGTTCCGGAATAATCTCTACGTATCCTTCGCCTTCATCGCTATTCGGCTCAATGACCAAATAAGCGTTTTCTTTAGTACGAAACGTGAATTGCAACAACCCGGCCCGTTGCGTAGCCGTTATTTCTGTTTTGATTTTCGAATCAAATAATTCTACGGAATAGTAAGCAGGAGTTACGGTTTCCTGTGTATGCTCAAAAGCAGAAGCGCGTTCCGTTGGGGCTATTTTCAAACTTCCTGCCATCGGCATAACCGTCAGACTGCCGTAGTCTTGGACACAACTTCCATTGAGCCAATGTGTGGCCCGAAAACCGTTGATAGCCGGGTCGTTATAGTAATAGGGTACAACACACTTGGTTTCGCCGCTGCGGGTTTGCGGTGTCCAAGTGGTCATACCGTGCGGGCGCCCAATCGCAGGGGCAATCTGTCCGCGTAATTCACTCCCCGACTCGCTGTGACGACGGGCACTTTCAGTAACAGCCGGTGCAGAACCGATCAAAGGATTAACATACTGAACGGGTGATTTTTGAGCAAAACAAGGAAAGTATAAAAAACAAAGCAGCAGGGTTCGGTTCATGCACATCAAGCTTTAACAGTAAAAAAGCGAAGTCGTGTTTTTTTACTGTAAGTAGTTATCTGAAATTAGTTATCCGTTATCTGTCTATCTCAATCCGTTGATGATCAATGCACTAATAACAGATAACAGATAACGAATAACATAAAGTATTTGTGATTGGGTACTTAAGAATGCCTAAGTAAAACCGCGTTCAAGAAGCCAATTTCGCTTATCCATGTAAGTTGAGCCGTTACAGCAGCAATTGAACGGCTTTTTCAAGAAAAGAAAGGGATGTAACCGTACACTTTTTGGTACAAATTTGACACCGCTCACCTAACCGGTCGTCATCCGTAGATTCGATATACACATTCTCTTCTCCTTTTCCTATAATATGCGTATGAGCATTAAATGCTTGCTCGTAAGTCAGATGTTCCTTACATTTTACGCAGACGTATTCCATAAGCTGTTAACCGGTGGATGGGGAAATTATTCCCCCTTTAGAACGTCGCGCTGACAAAAAGATTAACGAATGAGTAAGCTATGTATACCAACCCGCCCTTTATGGCGACGACTCATCCATAAATAGAGAGCAATTCCGTTATCCTTTTCCGTATTATCCTTCCCCGATGGATTTCATAAATTCCTCCACATACTGCTCTCCCACGGGAATAATGGCCTCGCCGATATGTATTTTCAGATTACGAACCGACTGAATTTTATCCAGTGAAACAATGTAGGATTTGTGGATACGCATGAAAGATTGGGACGGCAGCTTTTGTTCAATTCCTTTCAGTGTCATACGCGTAATGACCGGGTGCCGGGCCGAGGTAATGTAAATCTTTACGTAATCTTTCAACCCTTCAATGTACATGATCTCGTCATAACGTATCTTCACCAAAGCATAATTGGCATTGACAAAAAAATGAGTGGATGATATTTCCGGCGGTGATTGCTGTCTCAGTTTATATAACTCAAATGCTTTATTGGCCGCCTTCAGAAAACGCTCAAAGGACACCGGCTTCAACAGGTAATCAACCACATCTAAATCAAAGCCTTCGAGGGCATATTGTTCATAAGCGGTAATGAACACTACCATGGGAGTGGTACTTTGTCCCTGCAACGACTTCAAAAACTGAATGCCGGAAATACCCGGCATTTGTATATCCAAAAATAACAAGTCGGCGCTTTGTTCATGCAAGATATCTACTGCTTCAAACGCGTTTTGACAACTTGCCACTAATTCTAAAAAAGGGACCTGACGAATATTATCCTCTAACAGCTCCAGCGCCAAAGGCTCATCATCTACCGCAATACAACGAAGTTTCGGCATATTATTTCAGTGTAATTTCTAAATCAGTTACAAACAAATCTTTCTCTTTCGTGATTTTCAATTGATGCGTTTCAGGATACAATAACTCCAAACGACGCTTGACATTGGCTAAGCCGATGCCTGAATTATTGTCTTTTGCTTCTAAAAAGTCACTGTTATAACGATTTTGTACCCTAAAATGTATTTTTTGGTGCGTTGCCGACAGAGCAATCTGAATAGACGGCTCACGAATTAGCCCGGTTCCGTGCTTAAAGGCATTCTCTACAAAAGGGATTAACAACATCGGTTCTAAGGCTATACTGCTGCCTCCGGAATCAAAATTCATATCTACCTTTACTTTATTGCCAAACCGCATGTGTTGCAGTTCTACGTAGCTTTTCAAATAATTAATTTCTTTATCCAACGGAATTTTCGAATCATCCGAGTCGTACAACATATACCGCAGCAAATCGGACATCTTTACAATCATCGGCTCCAGCATATCCGACTTTTTACGCGCCAGCGCTGCCAAACTGTTCATCAGATTGAACATAAAATGGGGGCTTATCTGCGAACGTAAAAACGAAAGTTCTGATTGTAATCTAACTTTCTCCTGTTCGTTTTGCAAACGATGTTCGCGTTGGTAATCCCCCAAAAGACGGAAACAGGTACTGATTCCAAACGACGAAATCAACGAATAAAAGGCCGTATAACTGAACCAAGTATAAGGGCGGGTTCCCCATAACCAATATCTGAAAAAATAAGTGATGGTTAACACAAGTACCAAAGTAAGCAGAATGACGAGAACGTACACTCCCAAACCTCTTTTTTTGAAAACGCGCGGAAGCAAAATCTCTGAATTGGTATAAAACAACAACACGGAGAAAAATTGGCTGAAATAAAACGTTAACTGCCAAATCCGATCCCTTTCCTGTTGGGGTAATTTAATTTGGATATTAGCATTAGCCTGTTGCTGCGACTGAATCAGCAAAAAAGGCAGAAAAATAAAACAGGCCCAAAAGAAAATATGGGTAACAACGACCAAAATCTGCCGCCACCGAATCTTTTGGGTTGGTACGACTAAGGGTAACGGAATTGCTCGGGATGTCATATCAGTAGAAATAACTTTGGTAATTGCAAAAGGCAAGGGTTAGTTGTTTTTATTGCTCTGTAATTGAAAGTTACTAAAAGAATAAACAGAAACCGACTACGAAGCGACGTTCTGCGGTAATTATTAGACGAACTTACATCAACTCGCTCCCAAGTCTATCAATTTTCGATGCTCGGGATGCTTCATTTTTTCGGGAATTACATAGAGGATTTCCGCCCGCATGGCTTCGATAGGTCCGCGCTTCAGGTGATGCCGCAACGTCACTAAACTGACCTCCCGCACGGGTGCCGGGTTTTGAAAACGCCGAATTTGCAGTCGCTGTTTTGGGGACAGATCGCGCAGCGACAGTTCCGGCAAAATCGTTACTCCTCCGTAGTGTTCCACCATCCGCTTGAGGGTTTCAATACTTCCCGATTCGTATTCAAAATTACGCTGATGCGCATTTTGTTTTCGTAATTCACAAATAGTTAAAATTTGTCCCCGAATACAATGTCCTTCTTCCAACAGCCACAAACGCTCGGAATCAATGTCTTCAGACAAAATGTAATCTTTCTTATAAGCCGCCTCTGACTCCGCCACATAAGCGACAAACTCCTCATAAAACAACGGCTGCTCATAAATACGCTCATCCTGCAATGGCGTGACAACAATCCCGACGTCTATCAGGTCTTTGTTTAATTTAGAAATCAGGTTCCCGGTCGTCAGTTCCACGATTTTCAACTTGACCTGTGGGTATTTTTGAATAAAATTCTCCAAAAACAAAGGGAGCAAATAAGGGGCCAAGGTAGGGATGATCCCAACGCGCATTTCTCCCGCTACGGTTCCTTTGTGTTCATCTACCATTTCTTTGGTTTTGAGCGCCTCCCGCAACATAACTCGCGCTTGGCGAATCACAGCCTCACCGATTTCAGTAGGAACAACGGGCTGTTTGCTTCTATCAAACAGTTTCACGCCCAACTCCTCCTCCAATTTTTGTACCTGCATACTGAGCGTAGGTTGAGTCACGCAACAGTTTTCAGCCGCCGTCGCAAAATGCCGATACGTATCCAACGCCACGATGTATTCTAACTGAGTGAAAGTCATTGTTTTAGGCCCATTACACTAAATCAGGAAAATTACAGCGAACCATCAAAGAAAACAAATGGTAATCTTTCCCTATTTCCTTAAAGTAATCTTGAGATTCTTTATGCCCCTCACGAGCAAATGCAGACAGAATTTTAAGTGGTTTAAGATACTTCAACCGCTCTTCTGCAAGTTTAGGGTCATTCAAACCTACCAATTGAATGGTTACTTTTCCTTTAGAAGAACCTGCTTTGGGCTTTGCTATTTCTTCCACAAACTCAATGTGGTCAGATGGGTCATCCAACCCCGGATGAAGAATTAAGCTTTCTTCATTTTTCCAATCATCCTTGTGTGATAAGGCCCGTTTGGTTTCGTCAACCAATGGAAAGAAGTTTTTCTTGTATTCTTGATTGCAAACTTTACAAGTATAGAAGAGATTCTCAAAATCGTAGGCAAGCCAATAATAACCGGGCTTTTGCAGCGAAGCAGTCCTGTCAATTTGAAAACCTGTTTTAGGCCGAAAATGCTCAACGTCGCCTTCTCGGCCATGAGGCCGTTTTTGTTCACAAAAACAACACTTTCCATGTTGAATGACTAACAAAAGACTTTTAACTGTTTTGTTGCCGTAAATGACAGAAGAAAAGTCGGTAGGTTTAAAATCGCGTCTGCCTCCATCGTATAACTGAATTAACTCTTGAGTCGCTATTTCGCCTTTATTACCGGCCCTTAAAATCGCGGGAACATTTGCTTTACTTTTATCAATCCTAATCATCTTTCTGAATTTTGCTCAAAATTTTGAGCGCTTGAAGATATTCAGGCGACTCCGTCACGGAAAGGTTATCCAATGACTCATCTAATTTTTCCAGTTCTGCTTTCTCTCTTTTTGAAATCTTATCTTTGAGTAAAATAGCACGTCGTTTATTTACTTTTTGTTGAACAGCCGGAGGATAACTGCTGGTGTTTTCGAACAGATCGCTGTCCAAAATTTGGTCTATTCGCCAGTTTTTAGCATCATCTACATCATTTACCACTTCTACCTCCTCCCCTTTCCGACGTAACAAAATGATATTGGCATCTTCTCCGGATTGCACCATGAGAGGGCTGTGGGCCGTGCAAATAAACTGTGTTTTAGGAAAGGTGTCCCGTAAGAATTTCATCACATTCCGCTGCATGTGAGGGTGCATGTGCAGATCAATTTCATCTACTAAACAAATAGCAGGTTCAGCTAAAGGGTTTACACTCAAAGAATAATGGTCAATCAAGCCGCTTGCAAAATCCGTTACCCAAGCAATCAATGTTTTGTAGCCCAAACTCAATTCATGCAAACGCACGATACCGTAATGGGTTTTGAAATAGACCTTAGCCACATTACTTTCCGTTTTTATTTCAAAATCGGATACTTCTTCTTTCAGTAACTTTTGCAAGGTGTTCTTGACTGATTCATACCGTTTTTGGTGACCGGGCTCCCCTTTCAATGCTAAATATTCAGCATCAATCAACCATTTCTCGGCATTTAAAAGCGTCGCCTGTTCATCAAAAAGGGAAATTGTATAATCCGGCAACTCTTCTGAAACCCCTATTTCCCCTATTTTCCTCGCTGCACCGTAGGCAAAAAGCGGGGCTTTGTTTTTATCAAAATCTTTCGGTTTTTCTTCAATTGAGCCAGCTAATACTACATTAAGGCTAAAATCATTCAAAACATATCTATAGCCGTTAAAATCAAAAAAAAGTAAGTCCATTTTCCCATATTTCTTTCTGTTTTTTACAGAAAAATATGGCCCGTATTTTAACCATTTTATATCTTTTTGATCATAAAAAATTACATGCAGACCAGATACACCTTTAAGTATTGTCGTCTTCCCAGTCCCATTATTCCCTAATATCACATTCCACATAGCAATTGCACCATCCGGTTGATTGTTTTGAGTAAAGTAAAGGGTTTGTTTACTTCCAAAACAACGGACATTTTCGAGCGAAATACTCCGAATGTAATTAGGTTGATTTTCCATGAGATTGTTTACTTCTACCACAAATTTACACAAATACCGTCTTCATGCGCCTTACCACTTCCTCTAAAGTAGCACGGGGGCAGGCAAAATTGAGACGGACAAAACCCGGCTGTCCAAAAATAGAACCGTCGTTGATCCCTACTCCGGCGTCTTCCAAGCGTTTGGCTACGTCAGGCAGGCCCGTATCACGCACGTCAATCCAAGCCAAATAAGTAGCTTCCAAAGGGAGCATTTTTACGCCTTTCATTTGATTAACAGCCTCCAACAGGAAATCGTGATTTGCTTTTAGATAAACTAACAACTCGGCGTGCCATTCGGCGCAGTCACGGTAAGCTGCGAGCGCCGCCTCATACGCATAGGAGGAAAGCATGGGCAGCAAGCCAGCTTTGGTTCGGACAAATTTGGCACGAAGGGCATCGTTCGGAATCACTACTAAGGAACATCCCAAACCGGCCAAATTGAAGGTTTTGCTGGGAGCCACCAACGTAAGGCTGTTTTGAGCAGCTTCCGGGCTGAGCGTGGCATAGGTGATGTGCTTTTTGGCAGTGTCCAGTACCAGATCGCAGTGAATTTCGTCCGAACAGACAATAATGCCGTGGCGTTGACAAATGTCGTGCAGTTGCCACAATTCCTCCCGGGTGAACATCGTCCCGACGGGATTGTGCGGATTGCACAGCAAAAACAGTTTCGTATTGGGGGTAATCGCTGCTTCAATAGCGTCAAAATCAAGCGTCCAACGTTCTCCTTCCAACCGCAAAGGGACTTTTTGCAATTCGCGGTCGGCTATTTCGGTTTCAATCATAAACGGATGATACACCGGAGTAGCGGTCATAACAGCTTCTCCCGGCCGAGTCACCGTTCTGACCGCAAGCCCGAGCGCCGGTACTAAACCGCCCAACCATACCATCCAATTTTTCTCAATTTCCCAACTGTGCTGTACCCGCAAACGCTCCATGGTCACCTCGTATAATTCATCCGGACAACGGGCATATCCAAAAATACCGTGTTTGGTTACTCTATTTAAGGCCTCTAAAATCGGGGGCGCTGCCTGAAAATCCATGTCAGCTACCCACACCGGCAATACATTCTCGGGATATTTATCCCACTTGTAGCTATTGGTATGGCGTCGGTCAATAATTCGGTTGAAATCAGTCATTTTAGGAAAGTTATCCGTTATTGGTTAATCCGTTATAAGATACGTTAATCATATTAACTAATTGCTATTTCGATTAACGGTTAACAGATAACGGATTTCGTTATTTCAGTTAATGTGTCGGTTTGTCTTTGGCAGGGGCGGAAGCGTGATAATCGTGCCGAATCATTTCGGCGTATTTGTCCATCAATTCCATCACCCGCTCTCGGCTTGGGGATTGTACGATCAAACCTACGTGGTATTCTTCGTTCATACGCCACACGATCTCCGGATCATTAAAAGGCGAGGTATCGGGCCATTCCTGACGGGCTAACGAAATAATGATACCCGAATAGTCTTTCCGAACAGCGGGCAAGGTATATTCTTCTTTGCGGGCCATAGCCGTTTCGATATTGGCCCACTCCCGCCACAGATTGATGCCCGAAGAAAAATCCACCATCTCGGCCAAATGCGCCCCACCCACGCGGGAGGCCGTTTCCAAAAAGTAAAATTCGCCGTCCTCGTAGCATTTGATGACTTCCGTATGGGAGGCGCTGTAATTCAAGTGGAAGGCTTTCAATACCTGTTCGTTTACTTTTTTGAGCGCTTTGGCGTCGTTGGATTTAAAATCAACCGTCACTGAACGGAAGATACCGCCGCCGTGTGCCACTTCAAAGGGAGTATTGAGGTATTGACTGCTGCGCTCAAAAATCACCTTGCGGTCGAGGGTCAGGGCATCTACGTGATACACATCGCCGGGCTTGAATTGCTCGATCAAAAACATGTGTCGTTCTTCTCCCAAGCTGTGGACGGTTTGCCAAGCTTCGTCAAAACTGTGTACTTTTTTGATACCTGCGGCCGAGGCCTCCGAGCGTGGTTTGATTACCCACGGGGCGGAAGTTGCCCGCAGGTATTCCGTAATCTCTACGTCATTGAACAAGCCGGTGAAAGGGGGAACTTTGATACCCGCATCGCGCGCCTGCACCCGCATGGCCAACTTATCCCGAAAATAACGGGCAGTGGTTTGGCCCATGCCCGGAATCCGAAAATGCTCCCGAACGATTGCCGCTTTTTCTACGTCAAAATCATCCAAGGCCACGACCCGATCAATCTTACGGGTACGCATCACATACGCCAGCCCTTTGAGCATGTTTTCAAAATTGGGGAGGGTATTAGAGTCGTCTTCCAAATAAAAAATCTCATCAATGGATTCGTAAGGCCAAGGTTTTCCCTCCGTTCGTTTGGCAGTCACCAAATAAACGGTATTGCCGGCTGCTTTACATGCCCGCAAGAAATCGCCTCCTTTAAAATAACAGGTAATGCAAAGAAATGTAAGACCCATAATCAGTGTAAAGTTTAAGGTGTCAAGGAAAAAGGTTAACAGTCCACAGTCCGCAATAGATAACACTAATTCGAGTGATTTAAATAACAGCCATTCACTCCATCACTATTTCACTCATTCACCATTAGTACTTAAACGGAGAAAGCATTACTATTGCGGTAACTTTTCAAACATACAAAGGAACCATCTTTCAAACAAACGTCGGTTGTGAATTTCCCTATTTTCGTTGCGCGTCGAATTCGTACTCCCCAACAAACTACCTTCTCGGCTACCGTATCGCGGGTCGGAGTAGCAACGATTGCCTTGGGAGTAGCGGTGGGTATTGTGGCCTTGGCCGTGTTGTTCGGGTTTAAAAATACGATCTCTCAAAAAGTATTTCTGTTCGGTTCGCATCTGCAAGTGTCTAAGTTGTCTCTGAATCAATCGTTTGAAGAAACACCGCTCCCGCTCCATACCCGCCCCTACGATGAATGGCGAAAAATCCCGGGCATCCGCCACCGACAGGCAGTGGCGCACAAAGCCGGCATTCTCAAAACCCCCGACGAATTGCAGGGCATCGTGCTGAAAGGGGTCGGGCGCGATTATGATTGGAAACTGCTGTCCGAAAGTTTGACGGAAGGCCGCATTCTTCAATTTTCGGACATGACTTACTCCAACGAACTGATTATCAGCCGCATCATTGCCCGAAAATTAGACCTGAAAGTAGGACAGAGCGTGACTTTGTATTTTGTACAAAATCCGCCTCGGGTACGCAAATTGAACATCGTAGGCATTTATGAGACGAATTTGGAAGAATTTGACAATCAGTTGGTGCTGGGCGACATAGGCTTGGTTCAACGTCTCAACGGTTGGGGTGCTGATACGGTAGGTACGTATGAGTATTTTGTGAATGATTTTGAGCAACTGAACGCTACGGCC
Source organism: Spirosomataceae bacterium (assembly GCA_046329125.1). Taxonomy (GTDB): domain Bacteria; phylum Bacteroidota; class Bacteroidia; order Cytophagales; family Spirosomataceae; genus Runella. Next base: position 141,796 of record JAXLVD010000019.1, read on the forward strand.
AAACTCCTGTACAACCAACTCCCGAGCGATATGCGTATGGAACGCGTGACGGAACGCTTTCGACCGCTGTTTGAGTGGCTGCAGTTGTTGGATCAAAATACGTTGGTGCTGTTGGTATTGGTACTGTTTGTGACCGGGTTCAACATTGCTTCTGTCTTGTTGGTGATGATGCTGGAGCGCACCCCGATGATTGGCCTGCTGAAAACCCTCGGCAGCCCTAACGTGCAGATTCGGCGGATTTTCTTTTACGTAGGCATTCAATTGGCGATCAAAGGGTTGGTCATCGGCAATCTCATTGGGTTAGGCAGTTGCTGGCTGCAATACCGATTCCGACTTATCCCGCTCGACCCCGTCAATTATTTTATGAACACCGTACCGATCGTTTTTGATTGGGGGCTGTTTGCTTTGCTCAATGTCGGCATCATAACCCTCATTGCCCTCATTCTGTTCATTCCCACGTTCATCATCAGCCGCATCCGGCCGGTACAGGCATTGGTATTTAAAAAGTGACTTTCTCCATTGACTTTTTGGGCAATAATCAGTATTCTTGCTTACGCATTTATCCTACCTAACCTACTTCGAGCTACGAAATGGCAATGACAAAACTGATTCTCGCCGACGACCACCACTTGGTCAGACAAGGTTTCCGGGCGTTATTAGAAAGCTTAGATTCAGTAGAAATTGTGGGCGAAGCTTCCAATGGACAACAAGTCATCGAATTATTAAGAGGAGGCAAACACGCCCAAATTGTACTCATGGATGCAGAAATGCCTATTTTGGACGGAATCGCCGCAACGGAGCAAATCATGCGCGATTTTTTGGGAGTGCGCGTTATTATGCTCACAATGCTGAATACCAAAGAAATTATCCAAAAAGCCGTTGAAAAAGGCGTCAAAGGATTTTTGTTTAAAAATGCTTCTAAACACGAACTTAGCGAAGCCATTCGGCGGGTAGCCGAGGGAGAAACTTATTTTGCCAGTGAAGTGGCTTCTGTGTTGCTTAATACCGCTTCCTCTTCCTCCACTGCTTTACTTGACCAATTGTCGGAACGGGAGATCGAGATCCTGAAATTGGTCGCCGAAGGCTTTTCCAGCACTGAAATCGGCGACAAACTGTTCATCTCTCCCCGCACGGTAGATACGCACCGCAACAATCTCATTCAAAAATTGAATGTAAACGGTATTGTGGGTTTGGTACGGTTTGCGATGCAGCATAAGTTGGTTTAACCTTTACCCAACCGGCACGCGAACGGTGGAAACGGTTCCAACTTCGGCCCCGTGCTCTGAAGTATAGGTGCCGCCCAAGGTGCTTACTCTGCTCAAAATATTCAATAATCCCATGCTTCCTTGGCGTTTAGCCTTGTCAAAGTCAAAACTTTTGCCGTTGTCTTCTATACGCATAATGAGGTTGTTGCCCGCTTGGTAGAGTTGCAGCATTACTTTGTTGGCTTGCGCGTGTTTTAAAATGTTATTCAATAATTCTTGTGCAATCCGATACAGTCCGAGTTCGGTTTTTTCTTCGAGCCGCTCCGGCAAGTTAAAATGCTCAAATTCAGCCTGTACCCCCGCGTGTTCGAGGCTATTACGGAGCAGCATCTGCAAACTCGGCACTAAGCCGTGTTGCTCCAATACAGGCGGCATCATCACGTGCGAAATATTTCGTACTTCGATGCAGGATTCGTTCAATTGTTCGGAGAGTTCATTGAGTGTTTGTGCTTCGGTCGGAACTACGTTCGCGAGTTTGTTTTGCAACACATTAAAGCCCAATTTCAAGGCCACCAACTCCTGCGCGATACCGTCGTGCAGGTCTTTGGCAATGCGTTTGCGCTCGGCTTCCTGGGCTTCGATCACCGCGTTCAATCCCAATTGTTGTTCTTTGATGATGGCCGCGTCTAAGGCCGCTTTTTGACGTAAACGGTAGCGATTATAAAACAAATAGCCAAAAATAAGCAAGGCCAAAATACTGACCATCAAAGTAATAAGCCAAGTGCGTTGACGAAAATTCCGGTCCCGTTGCTCCACCAGTTCCTTTTCCTTTTTTTCGGTTTGGTATTTGGTTTCTACGTCAGCGAGATTTTTTACATTGTCGGCTTGAAAGAGAGAATCGTCCAGTGCCATAAATTTTTTAAACCACCCTAAGGCCAGTTGATGATGGCCCAATTTTTCGTGCGCATTGGCCATTTCTTCATAATACACTTCCAAAGGTTCGATCAGTTTCCGTTCTACCATGATCTTATACCCTTTCTCAGCGTATTTGAGGGCTTCGGACGGTTGGTTGAGTGCATTGTAGGCCGTGGCAAGATTGACCAACGGAAACACCAGATTGGGTTCTCGCTTGGCTTCTTCCAAATGCTTCATAGAACGTTGGCAGTAACCAATGGCCTCTGTATAGCGTTTTTTCTCATTGAGCAAGTGGCAAACGCCTCCCTCAATAACGCCTGCTACAAATACATTGTCGTATTTGAGCGCAACCGCAATGCCCTTATTAGAGTAGTCGAGGGCTTTTTCGATATCAGCAGGTTGGGTTCCAAGTTTTGTTCCATAAGCTACCGCCAAATTGTTGTAAGTGTACATGGCCTTCTTTTCCTCGCCATGTTCCAGTCTGATTTTCAAGGCTTTCTCCAAATAAGCAATGGCTTTATCATTGGCTTTTTGGTCTTTGTACAAGTTACCTATATTGCTGTACGCCGAAGCGACATTGCTGTAATTCTGTAATTTTTCGTTGATCTCTATGGATTTTAAGTAATAGTAAATCGCCGAATCGGGTTGGTACGATTCGGCATAAGTGGCTCCTATATCGTTATAGGATTGCGCCATCCCCGCAGGCTCGTTGAGCTGAAGCCGAAGTGCCAAGCACCTCTGAAACAACTGCATTGCCCCTGTCATATCCCCTTTATCTTTGGCAATATCTCCTTGCAGATCAAGCGCTTTTGCTCTCCCCGTCTTACTGTTGGCTTGCTCAGCCATACGCATCAGTGTATCGGCATACTGTTGTGCCGAAGACAAATCTCTTTCTTTGGCTTCTCGGGCAATTTGCTCGTAGAGTTCGATTTTTTTGTCTGCATTTTTCTCTTTCAGAAAAACACTCCGCAAACTGTCAATCAGGCTTTTTTGGGCAAAGGCAGGTTTCCATTCCGCAATCAATAATACACACGCCCAACACAGAGGTAAAAGGTGTTTTTTCATACGCAGCAGAGGTTAGGAAAGGTAAGTAAAGGTAAACAATTTTCTAAAATACGCAAATCTGCGCAGCGATTTTACGCAAACCTACCGATGATTGAAGGCAAGGAGAAGTGTGAACTTTGTATCAACAAAACAATCAATCAATTAACCAATTTTTCAACCTCAAAATCACTACTGCAATGAAAAATCTTATCGTATTCACTGCTCTTTTTATGACCGGTCTTGTTTCAGCTCATGCCCAAACCAAATCTGACGAAGCCGCTGTCAAAACCATGCTCCATGACTGCTTCCAAGCCTTTTCCGAAGCAGCCAACGACAAAGGGTTTAGTTACTACACCGAAAATGCTTGGGAAATCTCGCCCGATGGCAGCTTAGTTATGGGTAAACAGCAGATTCAGGAAGGTTATGATGCCTTTATGAAAATGATCGAAGGCAAGCCAAAATTCACTTTCAATAACGTTGATGTACGCTTTATTACATCTGATGTGGCTCTTGTAGCGATGGACTATGATACGGACATCAAAATCAACGGCCAACAAATAGGAGGCAAATCCAAAGGACTTGGCGTTGTGCATAAAGTCAATGGGAAATGGCTGCTTGAAGGAGATGCGGCAACGCCGGTCATACAAATGCCTGCCCCTGCCCAAACCGCTAAGAACTGACATCTTCATCCCACAGTGAAAGTTAAGTCAGGCACTTGCTGTGGGATTTTTTCTATTAAAATACGTAAATCTGCGTAGTGAGATTACGAAAATTTACGGATGATTGAAGAAAAACGCTGCTGTACCTTTGAATCAGCCAAGAAATCCTCTCTAAACCTAAACACCTCAATCCCATGAAATCTTCTGTTTTTCAATCCGGCTACACCATTGTTGGGGCAGGTATTGTCGTTTCGCTACTGCTCTACGGTACAACTCTATTCAGCGAATTGCTCCAAAAAATTTCTGTCGAAATCTCCCAATACGAGGCGTGGTTGTCATCGGGTATCCTGCGTTAAACATTTCTTAAACCTTCTGCAACAATGAAAAAGATACTCAAATGGGCAGGTATCGTCCTGCTTTCGTTGGTCATTTTGGTGGGTATAGCCGCCTTTTATTTCTCCAACAGCTTCGATAGCCGCCTTACCAAAGCGTATGACGTAACACCCGCTGTGGTTCAGATTCCGACCGATACCGCATCTATTGCCGAAGGAAAACGTTTGGTAAGCATCCATTGCACCGGCTGCCACGGGAAAAACTTAGAGGGCACTGCCTTTTTTGAAGATCCTTCCTTAGGTTCAATTCCCGCTTCCAACCTCACCGCAGGGAAAGGAGGCAAAGGCAGCGTATATACCGAAGCGGATTTTGTACGAGCCATTCGGCACGGGGTTAAGAAAGACGGAACACCTGCGTTTATCATGCCTGCCAAGGAGTTTCAATACCTCAGCGACACCGATCTGGGGGCTATCGTAGCGTACTTAAAATCAATCTCCCCCGTTGATAAATCGTGGCCTGCCCCCCATCTGACCTTCATGGCAAAAGCCCTGGCAGGTGCAGGGGTATTTGGTGACGTAATTAATGCCGAAACCATTGATCATGCCGCCATCACCAAAGTAACCGCTCCTGCCAAAGCCTCCAACATCGAATTTGGTGAGTACTTGGTCAAAATAGGGGGATGTCAAAGCTGCCATGGCGTACAACTCAACGGCTCCCAAGGCAATGAACCCGGAGCACCCGTGGCTCCCAATCTTACAGGAGGCGGAAAATGGGGACAGTGGAATGAAACGCAATTTATGCAAACCCTTCGCACAGGCACTACCCCCGATCACCGCAAACTCGACCCTAAATTTATGCCCTACGAAGGCTTTGGACTCATGAGCAACGAGGAGTTGAGTGCTATTTTTAAGTACCTGCAAAGTCAACCAAAATTGGCCGATGCCATTAAAAAATCATGAAACCCTCCACAAAAAAAATCCTCAAATGGACAGGAATTACCGTCGGCTCAGTCGTTCTGATTGTCCTTGCTTTTGGTATTTATCTGTACTCCATCCTTCCTAAGCCGATTGGAACACCCCCAACGCTGCAAGCCGCGTTATTTCAAAAACCCATAAAACCGCTCCCCATGGAGGGTAAATATATTTACAAATCGGCAACGGAGTTGGCTGCCATGATTCGGCATAAAGAAGCGACTTCAATGGCTGTTGTAAAAGAACACCTTGCTCACATCAAAAACAACAATTGGAAATACAACGCCCTCATCTGGCTACGTGAAGCCGAAGCCTTGCAGGAAGCACAACTGGCAGACGAAGCCGTAGCCAAAGGCGACACCCTAAAAAAGCCCTTGCTGGGTGTTCCTGTTACCATCAAAGAAATGTTTTGGGTGAAAGGCTCCCCTTCGACCATGAACGTAAAAATGATGGGCTTCATTGCTCCTCGTGACGGCGAAGCAGTGCAGCAAATAAAAAGCTCCGGGGCCATTGTTTTGGGGACTACCAATGTACCCTATATGCTGTCGGACTACCAAACACAAGGAGAGGTATATCCAACCGGAAATAATCCTTACGATACCACACGTACTCCCGGGGGGAGCACCGGCGGCGGGGCAGCAGCATTGGCCGCAGGGTTTAGTTCACTTGAATTAGGCAGCGACTTGGGTGGCAGCATTCGAGTACCGGCGGCATTTTGTGGTTTGTATGCCTTAAAACCGACCTTTGGTTCTGTAAATATCTCACAAAGCACCGGTCCTGACACGACGACAAAATTCACCCGAATGGCCTTAGCCTCTGCCGGCCCCTTGGCACGCCATGCAGAAGATTTGGAATTGATGTGGCATATCATTCGTGAAACCAAAAGAGACGAACGATTCCAACAAAAAATTGACCGAAAACCGGCTTCAACCAAAGCTCTCAACCGGTACAAAGTGGCGTGGATGGACGAGTGGAAACATGGGAACGAAACCGTGCAAGTGAGTCAGCAGGTGAAGGAAAAATTGAAACAATTGACTAATTCACTCTCTACCAATGGCGTGGCTTTGCGAAAAGATGCCCCCGATACCTACAACGATATGTTTGAATCGTTTCTGGGTTCATTTGCTTCCATGATGGGCGAAGGGCAGCCTTGGCTTTTGCGTAAATTGATTGCCTTAGATTTTAAGAAAATGGATAACGGTTCACCCCATTTCAACGCCTTCTATGAGGCAATGGGCGATGCCTCTCCGACCAAGTGGAATCAGATCGAAGCCAACCGAAAAGTGCTGATAAATAAGTGGGAAACTTTTTTTAAACAATACGATTTTTTTGTTTGCCCCATTACTTACGATGCGGCCTTTCCCAAATGTGCGCAAGGATCTCTCCTGAAAGGCGACAACGGCAAACTTATGCCTTATATGAATTATTTTCCGTATTCCTACATTTTCAACGCTACCGGACATCCATGTGTGATTGTACCTATGGGGCTTAATCAAGACGGCCTGCCCATCGGGTTGCAAATTGTAGGTTCTTATCATTCAGAAGAGGAACTGCTACGCTTTACCAAACTCATTTCTCCCCTCACATCAGGATTTGTAAAACCTAAAAACTTGTGAATTTTCTCAAAACTCGGTAAGAGGGACCTTTAATTTCAATGGTGTAACTACGAAAATTTGCACATAAAAATTACACAAATTTACTGATTTACAAACCATTAGTTATTGATAATTTTTCTTAACAAAGTCAATATCATTTTTTAAACCTTAACTATTTTTCAATCATGAACAAAAAAGTAATTCTCTCGGCACTGGGCGGCGCAGTCGCCTTCACCTTACTTGGCGGCCTTGTTTTTGAGGTGCTGCTAAAAGACTTGATGACAGAAATGATGGCTGCCATGGGTAGTGCAGCCAATCCCAATCCTGATTTTATACTTATTATCTTAGCAAACCTTACCCTGTCTGTGTTGCTTGCGTTGCTACTCAACCGCTCCAACGTTAGTACTTTCAGTGGTGGAGCTATGGGAAGTGTTTGGATTGTTTTCCTGCTTATTTTATGGTTTGACATCTGGATGTTTGCCACCTTTACCTTCATGACTCCTAAGATGATGGCGATAGACATCGTTTCCAATACCATCATGGGAACATTAGGCGGCGGAGTCATCGGCCAAATTCAGGGGAAATTGAATTAAAATAGGGGTGATTTCAGGTAAAAACACCCGAAATCACCCCTATTAAATCATTCAAAATCATATTACCCTTCAGCCTACATGGAGGCAATGGGATCTACGGCAGACACTTCCGGCCCTTTTTCATGTTCCTGAACCACAATATTACAAGTCTTTGTACAATGGATAGACGATGTAATTGTAGATGAGACAACCCACACATAGATTAAAAACAGAATCCAGAGTAGATAAAATCATTAAAAAACCGGCTACATATACAGATGCAGCAGTTTGATTAAATGCTATCAGAATGGAAGAGGCAAAAGCACAAAGAAAACCTAAGCGGGAAGCGAAGATTTTTTGTGCCAAATCAATCGGCTTCTTTTTTAAATGCAGGCCATTTATTATACCGAGTGAAACCCAACGGACGGGACTGTACTTCACATCCAAAGCTGCCCTGATGAAATAATCTATGGCAACTATATAAATGAACGCAGACTGCAATGTAAACATAAAGGCCAGCATCAAAATTACGTTTAAAAACACAGTGAGGCGACTAACATTACTATCTATCCGCTCAATAGATATTGGGCATATGATACTATTCAGCATAAAATATTTTTTTGAAGATTAAAAGAATAACACAAACATACTGCCCCCAAAGCAAAAAAAAGTTGTCCTAAGACAACTTCGAGATAGCTTATAAATTTAATTTAACCCTTGGCTAATCTTGCTCGCATTCGGGATAGAGAGGTGGGGGTAACACCAAGATACGAAGCCAAATATTTCTGTTTTATCCGTTGTTCTAAATCGGGGAAGGTTTTACAGAAATGAACATAACGATCTTCGGGGTTTAGAAGTGTTAAAAATTTTATTTGAGCTACATTAGAAATGATAACTTGCTCATAAACTTGACTCTTTAATTTCAACAAGCGAACATTATCAGATGCGATTTTTCCAAAAACTCTTGTATCAATTTTTAATACCAAAGAGTTTTCCAGCGCAATAATGTTTTCTATTGCTGCATTATTAAGCAGTATGGTATCCGGGCTTGCAGTTGGTCTTCTTTCCGGAACAAATAACAGTGTTCTATCTACTCCATTTTCATCAACGGTATAGTGTCGAAAAAGGCCTTTTAGTACCATAAAAGTATCATAACATAAATCTCCTTCACTTATCAGATGTTCATCTTTTTTTACCATCCTCAATTTAGCAATAGATGCCAACTCAAATAAATCCTTTGGACTAAGGAAGTTGAACTGACTGAATATTTCCGTTACTGTTTCGAGCATGGCAGTACCCCTCACAGGTTGTTACATGATAATTACAATTTGTTTCCTATGATTAAAATTGAAGTTTTGATTGATTGCTTTTTTAAATGCATCAAAAGTTTACATTCTTCATCTTTTTTGAAAATCTGATTTAGATTCAAACGTGACGATATGGATTTCATAGGCCTTTTCGATATTATTTTCCATCTATGCTTCATTATCAGGCCGAATCTACAACATCAATGACCCATTGTACTTGGTAATTATCGGAATAGCAATCGCTTTAAATTGATGGAAGATAGCTCCTTGACCTTTTTTATATAGATGAGCTGAGTAAAGTAAATCATAAAATTAAAGGTTTATAAGGTGGATGGTTAGCCTTTTATCGGCTTGAACCAACCGACAACACCGCTCTAAAAATACGCAATTTTACGTAGTAAAATTACAAAAACTTACGGGTGCAACGGGGCTATCCATGAACGTAATTTTGTCTCATTCAAAATCAACTAAAATTATAATCAAAATGAAAAAGCCCATTGACCTTCATAAAATCGGAGAGAAACTCGAATTCAACCGGCTTCGTGAACAGACTTTTGGACAACGAAGCGAAGGCATCGTGACCCTTAGCGCAGGGAAAAAAGGCCCTCCTGCCCACGTTCACACCAAGCAGTTAGAAGGCTTTGAAGTGATTAGTGGTCAGATGATTGCAGTAGTTAATGGCAAACAAATTATTGCCAACGCGGGCGATACCGTATTGGTACAAGCCGGCGAAGCACATACGTTTAGAAACGGTAGCCACAGTGAGCCAATGGTGGCAAAATTTTGGTACGAACCCGCCCTCAATATCGAATGGATGCTCCAAACAATGGGCGAAGATGCCATGCAAAACGGGGGTGATTGGGCAAAAGTCCCGTTATTGCCTACGGCTTATCTCATGTATCAAATGAGGAAAGAATACCGAATGGCAGGAATGCCCTTTTGGTTACAAGATGCCCTTTTGGGGCTGATGGCCGGCATTGCCAAGTTCACGGGAGCAGCTAAAAAGTACCTATTGCCTGAAACATTAAGCCACAACCAAGAGACCTTTCACTCGTAATATCTGTATTTCTTGATGTAAGTACCAATCACAAATACTTTATGTTATTCGTTATCTGTTATTCGTTATTAGTGCATTGATAATCAATTGATTAAGATGGACAGATAACGGATAACTAATTTCAGATAACTACTTAGAGTGGAAATACCCTACATCAAGAAATACATCATGGAGCTTTATGCCGTCATCACTCGCCAAAAAATACGAGGATGAAAGAGCGAAGTGGGAGGTTTGAGCAGTCCCATCACGTACAAAAATGCCTTACAAACTACTTCGTCGCTCAGGCTCGCTTTGTGAACTTTAGCGACGTATTTGTTGATTAAGCTGATACCCGGGGGGCGTTTGCCGATGGTCTCGACAAATCTAAAATCCTCACCCGTGGCCAATTGCCAAATCATGTCCACAATGGGCGTAATTTCTTTAAAATAACTCTTCCACAATTGTTCGGGAAGCGGGTTTTGCTGTAATACTTTATCCAACGCCTCCGCCTGCAACGCCGCCGACGACATTCCTTGCCCATAGATGGGATTGAAACTTGTGATGGCATCGCCCAATACCAAATAGCCTGTCGGGAAACGATCTAATTTTTCATAGTGACGACGCAAACTAAATGGAAATTTGAAGGGAATCACCTCGCTCAGTGGCTCAGAATAGCTTGCTATTTTGTAAAAAAGAGGGTGAGGCAGATTTTTTACAAACTCCATAAACCCTTTTTCGTCCTTGGCGGCATGATCCCCGTGCCAACCTCCTACGGTTAGAACCCACTTGTCTCCTTCGACGGGAAACATTCCCCCAAAACGAGTTTCTTCCGGAGCTTGCGGCGTATAGAGCATCCAATCGCGCCCAAGGCTATCGTCGGGGTCACGTTTGTACGTACGAGTGGTATAACCTACATTTACTTTTACTTCGCTTACCTCAGGAGCCTCGTAACCCATCTCTTTGAACCACTGAGGAGTTCTTGAGCCGCGCCCCGTAGCATCTACTGCCAAATCGGCCAACATCTGTTGAGTTTGCTCTCCTTTTTCTATTTCTACTCCTATTATTTGTTGTTGGTCGGACGAAGTGAGTAGTTTTTTGACACTCGCATTATCTTCTAAACGTACATTTGGTAAAGCCAACACCCGCTCCCGCACAATGTGTTCGAGCATAGGGCGACTGATGGTAACGGCGTTTATTCCGAACGTAAAACGTTTTTTGAAACCTCCGTACGAGAACCAGTTCATTGTTTCCGCAAAATCCATCACATTGGCACCGTTGGCTACCATGTCATTTTCGATATTGGGAAAATACTGATTCAAGATTCTCAAACCTGCGGGTAGCAAGCCGTGGAGGTGTTGGGTCTGGGGTTGCCCTTTTCGAGATTCGGGCACACGGTGTACAGAATCCTTTTCAAGGATGACAACTTGCTCAAAATGAGCACTTAGCACTCTTGCAGCCAGCAGGCCACCGAGGCTTCCTCCCAAAACGAGGGCATTTTTTTGCAATGTTGGATTAGTGTTCATGAGGGTTAAAAGTTGGTTTAAAGGAGCGTTTTACTTTATATACACATAAGCACCATGTTTTGGATTTTACAATGATGAAGCATCCTGTAAAACAGGTTTTGCCGTCAATCCCCGCATTTAAAAACCGCAAATCTGCGTAGTGAGATTACGAAAATCTGCGGATGATTCGGGGCTTATCACGGGTGTACCTTTGTATTATCAAAATAATCCATCAGTTACTCATTTTTATCAACTCAAAATCATTACTCCAATGAAAAAGATCACCTGTATTGCTGCCCTTGTGTTTTCCGTTGGTTCTGTAGCTTTTGCCCAATTTTCATCAGACGACAAATCTGTTACTGAGGTGTATAACCAAGCCATGAAGGCTTTTGAGAAGCAGGATGCTCCGGCGCTCACCTCCCTTTTTACCGAAAATGCCGAACACATTACCCCCCTTGGAGGCATTGTTCGGGGAAAAGCGGCCATTCAGGCCAATTACGTGGGCTTATTCAAGATGTTCTCTCAACTACCCAAAGCCGACCGCAGTACGAGTGAAGTATCAGATCTGAAAAACCGCTATATCACCCCTGAATTGTTAATTTCAACATACACCGAAAAAACAACCTCTTCTTATGGAGATAAAACTTCGGTAGAGGAAATGACCACTACGGTCCTGCTGTCTAAAAAAGGGAATAAGTGGCTGATAGAAAGTCTTACCCTAACCCCCGTCACCCCTATGCCGGATTTTTCGCAGGCGGCTAAAAAATAAGGCTTATGCCCCCACAGTGTCTATGACTATGGGGGCATAAGCCTCCTAAAGAAACCATCCTAAGCACGCTCAACCAATGAAATCTTCGCCCCTCTCTGCCGTGGCCATTTTCGGAGTATGGCCCTTGTCTCCCCTATTTCACTTCAGCATTCATCAAGTGAGTTAATTGTCCCGCTATCTCGGCACTGAATCAATTCGGTTTGAAGTATGGCTTTCTTCCGCTAAGTATTTATTGGTCATTCCGAAGTCTGATTTCTCTCCTTTCCTAAGACTAAAAACCGGTGTATTTCCGACATTCCCTTTTCTGAAGCATAAGGCATGATAATGCGTGCAATCATTTCCAAATAATGCTGAATTTGGGCTTCTATGCTCAAATGACGGTAAGAGACGGTCGCTTCAGATATCCAAAACCTTGAAATCAAGGCAATACCCGAAACCAAGAAATCTATTTCGCTTTTTGATTTAAGGATCAAGCAGCCGTTTTTTTCCAATGCTGCAAGGTTTTTTTTCCAAGTATCAAATCGTGTCTTTTCGTTGAGTTTATAACGTTCTGCCATAAATGGATTCTGCTCCATCAGGTGAACAAAGCTTAACAGTAAACACCGATATTGGGTTTGGTTTTCAAAAACTGTTTTCAACATTTCAAGGAAGGTGCTGATCGTTAAATCTTCTTTTTGTACGATCGTTTTTGAATTCAGCTCCGCCAAATCCAACGAAAGCCTGAATACCAAATCATCTTTTGTTGGGAAATAGTAAGTGATGTTCCCTACCCGAATATCCAATTCAGCCGCCAATTCTCTCATTCCAACGTATTCAATCCCCTTAGTATTAAATAATTCAAGTGCTTTTTCAACAATTTTATCCTGTGTTTTCATGGATATAAAAATTTGGTCAATGTCCTATTTTTTTATAACTTTGGACAATGTCCAAATATCATCACTAATTATTAAACTGCCAATAAAATGCAAAAATTCAATTACCCACACACGATTGACAACGGGGCGGGCGAGGTCCTTTCCTTTGTCAAGCTGATTAAAGACCCCGCAGGCGATTGGTTGGAAGTGGAAAACTGCGTAAGTCCGGGCAGCGGTCCGCCTATGCATGTTCATTTTAAACAGGCAGAAAGCCTGACCGTGGTAAAGGGCAAGATGGGCGTACAATTGTTAGGCCAACCGGAGGAATTTTACGGGGAAGGGCAAAGCATTACGTTCAAAGCCGGAGAAGCTCATCGTTTTTGGAATGCCGGAAACGACCCGTTGGAATGCAAAGGATGGATAAAACCGGCGCACAATGTCGAATATTTTCTCACCGAAATTTATAAATCAGTGAAAGCCAACGGCGGTAAACAACCCGATTCATTTGACGGGGCGTATTTGATGACAAAATATCGGACAGAATTTGATATGTCCGACATCCCTACTTTTGTAAAGAAGGTTATTTTCCCCATCACCCTCTTTTTCGGAAAATTGGCGGGCAAACACAAAAAATTTGCCGATGCACCCGAAGCTATTCTCTGAAAATGAACAAATTGCTATTCATTATATCCTCTTCTTTTCACCTTTACTCCTTTTCACTTATGCGCACCAACTTTTCTATTATCGCTTCCGTTTTTATTCTTCTATGTCTGGCAAATTGTCAAGATCACCGGCTGCCCCCGAGCCCGACTCAAATACAGTCGCAGGATGTAGCCACCAATTTGGCAGCGCCGCTCGGTTTAGCCTTTGACAACAAAGGACAACTATGGATCACTGAAGTAGCTGCCGGAAGGGTTTCCGTCATGACACCGGATGGGAAAATTTACCCGGCTATTACCGGATTCAGTGTATCGGTCAGCCCCGAAAATACCCCCGACGGCCTCAATCATCTGACGTTCAAAGACGGTATGCTCTACATTTTGCACGGGGTAGATGAAAAAATGTACAAAGCCAATGTTGCCTCATTCAAACCGGGTGATCCGCCGCTTACAGTCGGGCAATTAACTTCCGAACCTATCGGTCAGTTTGTGTTGGATTTTAATTTTCCTCAGGATACGCAGGATTCCAACTTATACAATCTGATTTTTGGCCCTAACGGCGATCTGTACATTGCGGATGCGGGGGCCAATGCCATCATTAAACGCACTCCGGCCGGTGTATTGAGCGTTTTTGCTACACTTCCGCCAATCCCTAACCCTACTATGGTGGGCCCGCCCATGATTCAGGCCGTACCTACCGGGATTGCGTTTGACGGACAAAAGTTTTTGGTAACTACCTTGGCAGGATTTCCCTTTCCTTCAGGCAAGGCACGGATCTATCAGATTGACCTTGCCGGAAATGTCTCTATTTATCAGGATGGGCTGACGAGTTTGGTGGATATTATCCTCGGGGCCGACAATCGTCCTATTGTGTTGACCGTCGCCGAATTCGGTCAAATGGGACCGACTCCCAACACCGGTAAAATTACGAGCATTTCGGGCGGGCAGCCGAGCATTTGGATACAAGGACTGAACTTGCCTACCTCTATTGTAGCCGGAGCCCCCAATACCTTTTATGTGAACAGTTTAATGGAGGGAACCATTAAAAAGCTATTTTATTAGAATGTTTCAGTCTTTATAAGCGCCTAAACATAACGAAGCCCTGCCGAATCGGCAGGGCTTCGTTATAAAAATAATATTGTTATTCCTATTAGAAGAACTTAGCGCGATTGTCAACCACTTTCGCATTTTCACGAATGGCTTCGTTCAGCAAATAACTTGCCTGAAGGTTCTTCGATTGCAAATTGGCTTTGTACATGGAGTAATCGGCAATGGCCGGGGCGGGGATATCGGAAACTTTCTCCATAATAAATACTCCGTTTTCACCCGTAAACACTTTCGACTTTTTACCGGCTTTCAAACCAAACCCTCTTCCCAAAGCAATTGGGTCAAGACCGGCGCTGGTCAGGAAGCCGGTAGCCAAAGAGATATCGTTCGCATTCTCGACCAAAGCCCCGGCACCGTATTTCTGGGCAATGGCATCTAACGTAGGTGCTTGAATGGCACTGAGCTTTTTAGTGATTTGTTCAGCCTTCGCTGCATTACGTACTTTCAGGGTGATTTCATCGCGGAAATCATTGACAGTCGGATTGCTTTTTTCGGATTTTCCGGTCAAAATCGCCACTACGTACTGATCGTCAATTTCGAATACCGGAGAAACCTGCTCCATTTTGGTATCGCCATTGAACGCCCAACGAACAATTTCGCGCGCATTTTGCAACGTATTTACATTGGTAGCTGATTCCGGGATCCGGTTAGCCGTTTGTACGATCAGGTTCTTATCTTTTTTCACTGATTCATCAAAGGCTGCCTTTGATTTGGATTCCAAGGAGAACTGATCGGCCTTAGCATAGATCGCATCGCGAGTTGCCTGGCTGGGGGTCATGGTTTTACCGATGGCGGCAATCCGATAAGTAACGTTTGTTTTGGCTTCGGTCACTTTGATGAGGTGGAAACCGAAATCGGTTTCTACCACGCGAGGAATCAGTCCCGTACCGCTCATTCCGAAAACGGCATCATTGAACGGCTTCACCATGGCATTTTCGCGGAAATAGCCCAAATCACCTCCCTGCTGTGCTGACGGGTCAGAGCTGTTGGCTGCGGCCAATTGCTCGAAATTAGCACCGCCCTGCAACTGCTTCAACAAATCAGCGGCTTTCGTACGGGCTACGGCCTTAGCTGAATCGCTTGTGCCCTGAGCGCGAATCAAAATGTGACTGGCTTTGGCCGTGTAAACCGTATCCAACTTGGTTCCGCCGTACTTATAAATATAATACACGTTTCCTTCACGGTAAGGGCCGTTGACACTTCCCGGAATGAACGACTTCACCGCAGTTTTCAATTGGTCAGGCATTTCGGAAAGTGACCAATACAATTTAGTAGGTACATCGGAGTTGATGCGAGCAAAGGTAGAATCGCTTGGCGACGCAGCCAGCCCTTTGGCTAAATCCTTAATTTTATTGTACAATTCAACACTATCCTCTTTGGTAGGAACCATCGGGAAAGAAACGTATTGAATGGTACGGGAATCAAAGCCTTTGTATTCGTCTTTGTGTTTGGCCAAATAATCTTCCAATTGCGAATCGGTCACTTTAATCGTGGTATCCACCACCGAATAAAAAGGCACATACAGATAGCGCAAAGAAGCTTTGGTCGTTTGTGCCGTGTATTCTTTTTCAGCTTCAGCACGGGTCACGTAACTACCCAAGCGAATCAGGTTCTCGTATTTTTGACGAAGACGATCCTGCGCCAAACTTTTTTCAAAATTTTGCCACGCCTGCTGTTGTTCCGGCTGCAGGTTTTTGAGATTTTTCAAATAGGTGATGACCTGCGTTTTGTCAAAAACACCTGTTTGCGGATTAGTGAACGACTGCTGAACAGCAGGGCTTACGTTATTTCCCTGTACCATGTCCACCAATTCGTCGTTGCTTACTTTCAATCCTAAAGCATCGAATTCTTTTTTGTAAGCATAATCAATAAGGTACTGATTCCACACCTGCTCACGGAGGCTTTGTTGCTCGGCTTCTGAAGCCGACCGACCGCTTTGTGCTTCAAATGCTTGGCGGGCTTGGTCCAACTTCAATTGAAAATCTTTGTAGTCAATGGTTTCTCCGGCAATTTCTCCTACCGTTTGATTGTTACCGAACAATGCCTGTGAACCTAAAATGTCGCCGCCGACGATAAAGAGTATCAAACTGGCGGCAATAACTACTACTGCAATACCTGATCGCTCCCTGATTTTGTTGATTAACGCCATAGTTGCTTGCGCGTTATTAAGTTAAAAATTAAATGTGAATAGTTATAAAAATTATGGAAAAGTAAGGGTTTCCAAAAATTGACCCGCAAAATAACATCATTTACTGCTACAATCCAACACTGTCTCATTCTTTGTCAATTTTCATGCCAAGCTTTCCGCAAAAATCAGGGCAAGACCCATAGTTTTTTTGAGACCGTTTTGCCATTTGCTCCCCGGATTCGAACGGTGTAAGCCCCGGGACTTAAACCGGAAAATTTTACAGCCTGTGCCGTTTTCAGCGACGTTAATCGGGTTTCCTGTGCCAATCGCCCTTCGGCACTAATTACCTGTACCACAACATTTTCAAGATCCTCGTAGCTTTCTGCCCAAAAGATACCGTCTCGGGCGGGATTAGGATAAAGGTTCAGGTTGTTGTTTACCAAATCAAGTTCAAAATGATAGAATTGTGAAGGCAATGAGGTGCAGGCTTTACCGTTTTCAATAAAATAAAAAGCCGTTACGGTATAGTCCGCCGATTGAGGGACTTTCAAAAAATTTTCCCCGGTTATTGTCTGTTGGCCGTTATAATCCCACCGAAACTGAATGTCTGAGAGGTAACTCCCCTGCGCTTTCAAGGTAAAGTTACCTGATTTTTCAATCACCGGTTGGCTCGGAATCGGACTGACCTGCACTGTTACTTCGGCCGACGGTAACGATTGACAGCCCCATGAATCCAACGTACGGGCGGTATAGTGTCCTGATGTTCTGACGAGCAACTGCGGCGATGTTTCTCCCGTATTCCAGACAGTCGTATGTAAAGCATCGGAATACAGGGTAACGGCTTCGTCTGCACAAAAATGAATCGCCCCGGCCGGTGAAAGGACAGGAGGAGCAGGTAAAGGATGCACGGTCACCGATACGGGTTGTGAATAGGGAGAAAAACAACCGTATTGATTAACAGCCCGAACCGCGTACTCGCCCGATGCTTTCACCACAATAGAAACTGCCGTTTGCCCTCCGGTCCATTGCAATGTATTGACCGTAGAGGCCAACTTGCCTCCCTCTACCTCCAATGTCACGGTCTGATCGGCACAAAAGGCTAAAGGTCCTTTGGGAAGTACCGTCGGAGTCACAGGAGTGGGGTTTACCACAGTAGTAAGGGGTTGAGACAGCGATGACCAACATCCGTTCTCATCCTGTATTCTTACGGTATAATTATTCGATTCGCCCGTCACTATACTGCGCGAAAGGGCACCGTTGCTCCATTGATACGCCGCAGCATTTCCGGCAGTGAGCTCAATCCGATCCCCCTCACAAAAGGTCGTTGATCCCGCCGAAGTGATGACCGGGGAGGGCGGTTGAGGCAAGGCCTGAAAACTGCTTTCGTTGATTTCCAGCGCAGGGGAATACATAAAATTCCCGGCGGCATCTTTGACTTTCAGTCGATATACTCCTTTTCCGACCGTAATTACCTTTTCATGAGCGCCGATATTCCAATCCGTTGTTAAATATTCTGTTGAGGCGCGCAATTTTACTTTGCCCTCATCGGCACAGCCGATTTTGACGGTAGGGAGCGGTAAAGGACCGCGCGGATTGGAATTAGTAAAGAACTCGGCAGTTAAGGATGCATCCCAAACTTCTGCTAAAGTTTTCAGTCCGTTATTCTGAAGATGTACTCCGTCGGGGCGCGGAATTTGAATCCCGTCAGTAAACGGACCCGCAAACATGTTCGGTACACTGTTGATAACGGTATTTTGGGCATTGATTACGGAAGAAGAAGTGAGGGTATTGTACGACACCCGCGCCATGACCCAACTGAGGTTATGACCGGCATCCGAACGACTTTGTCCGATTACCTGCTGAAGGTTAGCAACAATCTCACTTTCAGGCACTTCAAATTGGGTATCTGATTCGCCCTGTTGCCAAAGTATCGCCCGGATCCCCGTTAGAGAAGCGTATTGTTGCAGCGATATTCGTAATTGCGAGTACGGCAATCGGTTCATATAACTACCGCCGATATAAGGGTTTGTGGCCGAGCCGACGGTACTTTCCCGCCATGATCGGCTGGTGGTCCCTTCCAACGCCGCATTGTAAAATAACACCGGGACATTGAGCCGAGCCACTAATAAATCGCCGAGGATGCCCCAAGACCATGCCGAAAAACCGTAAGGGGCGATATAACTGTCGGCATTGAGGTGCGAAAAAGACGGCTCGGGAAACTCATTGGGGTCAAAACCGGCATTGAGGTAATTGAAGCAATTGACACGGTCGTCGGTAGCCGGCGGAGCGCCGTAGTTCTGAATTCCCCGCGCATTTGACTGTCCGGCTACGACAAATACCTCTCCTATTCCTACTCGATCCACTTCCGCAGTTTCACTGACCAGACCGTTTCGGATCACTCTCACCTTCAAGGTGTACCATCCTCCCGTAGCCGAAACGGTACCCGAGAATACGCCTCCGACAGGATACTGCTCCACCAACTGCCAATCGGTCGTCGTTCCCATACCGGGAGATACCGGCTCCAATGCCGCCTCTACACGGTCAGGAATACCCGATTGATAGGCCCCCGATACTGTAAACGATGCTGTATTGGCGATAGAGCGCTGAAAAACAATCCGAGAAGTAGGAAAACTGACGGTTACTTGCGAAAAAGAAGGAATGGCAGCCCAAAACAACAAGGCCGGCATCACCCAATTACGACTTAACCCTCTAAATACCACGTAATAATCGGGCTCCGGCATTCTATTTTTACTAATGTACTTTACCCAAAAAGTTTCAAAATTAGCGAATCGAAGCGGGAAGGCAAACAGTTGACGAGAAAAAAGCGGCGGTCCCTATAAGAGAACCGCCGCTTTTGCATCACTTACCTACTCATTATCAACGAGATACGTATCGTTTCCCGTTAGAATATTTAAAATCAGTACCGCCTTCAAAGTCGGTCTTGTCAAAGGTAGCTCCGTCGTTGAAATCGGCATATTTAAAATCGGCATGGCGCTGAAAACGACCGCTCGTAAAATTTACTTTGTCGTGAAACTCGGCATATTTGAAATCAGCATTGTCGCGGAAACGGGTGTTTTGAAATTCTGCATTCTCACTGAAATCAGCATATTTAAAGTTGGCATACTCGGTAAAATTGATCCCGGCAAAAAAAGCATCCTTCTTAAAGTGCGCATATTTGAAATTGGCCTGATGGTCAAACTTGCTGCCTGAAAAATTGGCCGTTTTGGAAAAAGCAGAATATTTGAATTCGCTTCCGCCGTTAAAAGTACAGTTCTCAAACACTACATTTTCGCGAAAGTCGGCAGAATAGGTTTTACCGCCGTAATTAATATCCAGGTTGAAAACGCGTCCGTTTTTTCCTTCTTCCACATGTTTGTAGGCGATCACATCTCCTTTAAAAGTACAATTGCGGAACACAACGGGCACTTCTACCATAGTTTTGATTTCTTCCCAACCTTTACCTTCATTTTTATTTTTTCGGTTGGAAAGTTCGGTCAAATCCAAATCACCCGTAACAATCACCCCGTCATATTGAACGGACCGGTTTTTGTCAATGGCGTTAAAAATTTCTTTAGCGGCTACTTCTTTTTGGGCGTTGGCGCTGATAAACGGGGCAATTACGACGGCGATGGCCAATAATAATTTCATAGGTGTATGGACTGTTTAGGTGAAAAAAGGAACGTTTTGATAATAAGATGCAACTTTGCCGATAATAGTTGCACGGTATCACATTTAATTTTCAACTATTTTTCCTTCCTGTGCATACCAAAAGCTATGTACCGTTTCCGTCAACGGTTTCCATTGATTCAGATCAAACCTATGGCTTCCGTCCGGCGTAGCCGGCAGTTTATACACCGTTACGGCTTTCTTTTTTCGATTCCACGTCAGTTTCTGCCCGGCTTGGCAGGTTTCGGGCTTTTTGGATTTACTGCTGATAAAATAAGCCGCTTGGCTCCCAAACACGTGAGCAATGCCCTTTTCATCAATACAAACCGAGGTTTTTTCATCTACCCCTATGCCTTTGGGGTGTCGGATTCCCTCTGTTTTCATGCGGGCCAAAAACGTCAAATGCCGCCCGTGCCGGCTTCGGTTGCTGTAATGCGTATCGGTGATCGTATTTTTCAGGATCGGTATGTCAATAAAACCGCCGTGAAGCAAAGTCATTTTGGGATGGAATGGGTCAGAGAGGGCTTCTTCCGAATTGATGCCGTCGTTTAAGGCCGCAAAACCCACCTCCCCCAAAATGGCACAACCCGCACTTGTCCCGCCTACGGGTACTTTTTTGACATAAATCAGGTAGTTGACGGCCTCTTCTACGGGGGTATCCTGCCAAAATTTTACATAATTTCCTTGGTCGCCGCCGGCAATAAAAAGCAATTCGGCCTGACGAATACGGCTTGCTACTGCCGGGTTTTGGGCTAAGTCCCGATTATTGATGAGCAGCGTTTCGACCGAATTGACCCCGCCTAAGCCATAAATAAAGTCATTGTAGCCGGTGGCTCCGCTCGCTCTGAGTATGATGACATCTCCCCCTTTGGCCCGTTCGATCATCCACTGCAAGGCTTCTTTCACATCGGTACTCCCGCCGCCCAGCACAAAGCCGGGAGAAGTCGGCACCATCACGTCCGCAGTATCACCGGTGACACCGATGGATGCAGGTGTATTGCCTTTGAGTACCGTTTGTGCCGCGCTTATACGCAGAAAAAAAAGTGTAAAAAAACAGGATAAGTAAAATTTAGTCCCCATAAGCAGCCCGGATTGGAAGAAAGAATACAAATAAAACAGGAATTTTGCCGTTTTTTGTGGCAAAAGTAAAAATCAGCTTTACCATGAGAAATATCCGTTCCTTCATTTATGTTGCCCTTTATACGGCGGCTGTCGTCAGTTGTACTCCCAAGGTCATCAGTGTTAAATCGGAGAGTGTTCATCTCACATTAGGAAACCCTTCCAATGCACAAACCTCTACGACATCCCCCGACAACTACCTCCTGCTCAAACCGCAATATGCCTTATCCTACAATCGTACCAAGGGCTACGCCAATTGGGTAGCATGGGAACTGTCCTCAAAATGGTTGGGTACGTTGGATCGGCAAAATGATTTCCGGCCGGATGATGCACTGCCGTCGTCTTGGGTCAAAATTAAGCCTAACGATTACTCCAATTCCGGTTTTGATCGTGGCCATTTGTGTCCTTCGGCCGACCGAACCCAATCGGCCGCGGATAATTCGGCTACTTTTCTGATGACCAATATGGTTCCGCAAGCCCCGGAACTGAATCGGGAAGCTTGGGCTTATTTAGAGGAATTTTGCCGGGATTTGGTGGCGGAAAAGCACAAATTGTATATCATTGCAGGCACCTACGGCAGCGGCGGCGAAGGCAGTAAAGGAAATGCCGCAAAACTGAACGATGCCGTACAGGTTCCTTCCAGAATGTACAAAATCATTACAGTATTACCCGAAAACGGAACCGTCGGTGAGATCAATGCCGACACGCCCGTGATTGCCGTTGATTTTCCCAATAAAAACAGCGCCGTTAAAAATACGGGTTGGATACGCTACATCACCACCGTCAGCGAGCTGGAGAAAAACACGGGCTTTGATTTTTTCAGCAGGCTGCCCTCTTCTCTCCAAAATGCTCTCCAAAACAAGCGTTTTGATTATCAGAACACCTCATTAAGAGTAGATACTAAATGTGGAGTTCACAACGGAAATACACTCTACATCGGCAAAAGCGGCGGCTGTTATTACCTTACGGCTTCGGGTAAAAAAACATACGTAGAACGCGAGTTGTGCCAATGCCAATAGAAGAAGGTCTGACGAAACGTTTGAGCCGATACAGGCAAAATAATTCCAAACGTCGAATGAAGCGCCCGATTACTCCCCCCAAGCCGTAATCATAAGCGCTCTTGACCCGCCTCGATCTCGGTGTTCGCATAAGTAAATGCCTTGCCAAATGCCTAGTGCCAGCCGTCCCTGATGCACAGGAATCAGCACGGAACTGCCTAAAAGGGCCGCTTTCAGGTGGGCAGGCATGTCGTCGGCTCCTTCGTAGTCGTGTAAGTAGTCCGGGTCGTTTTCGGGAACGGCTTTATTGAAGTAAGTTTCAAAATCTTTACGAACGGTAGGGTCGGCATTCTCATTGATGGTCAACGAAGCCGATGTATGCTGAATAAATACTTGGCACATACCCATTTGGATTTCCTTCAGTTGGGGCAAAGCCCGCACTATTTCCTCCGTGATCAGGTGAAACCCTCGTTTTCTTTCTCTTAACTGAAGGCGTTGCTGCACTATTTTCATCCGATGTCTTGGTGTATAATGGAAAATTAATGGCTGTCGGAGAACGTTCACGGTATTCTCCCCGGAAAGTCGGTCGGTTCCAAAGATACAATAACCCGCTTTACCCTCGGTAGGCCGACGGAGCCACACCCGTCTGTTTCTTGAAAAAATGATTGAAATGAGCCGGCTCCTCAAAACCCAAACAATAACTGATCTCAGAAATATTCCAGTTGGTGTGCTTGATCAACGCCTTGGCTTCCCCCGTCAGTCGGTCAGCGATATGACCGGTAGTCGTTTTACCCGTACTGAGTTTAACGGCCCGATTCAGGTGATTGACGTGTACGTTTAATTGTCGGGCAAAATCCCCCGCCGACCGCAATGAAAACTGCTGTGACGGCGACTCAATGGGGAATTGTCGCTCCAACAGTTCTGTAAATACCGCAGTGATACGGGCATTGGCATCCATATTTTGGTACAGCTTTTCCGAAGGCTGCATTTTCATGGCATAATGCACTATTTCCATGACATAATTGCGAATGAGATCGTACTTGAAACGGTAGTCGGAGGGCAATTCTTCCAACATCTTTTCATAGACCCGGCTCACATTGCTGTCTTGTGCCTCATTGAGTTGATAGGCCGGCTTACCGCCGGGGGCATACATCGGCAACTCACTCAGGCTGTTGCGCAGGAATTCACTGAAAAAGTCTTCTTTAAAGATACAAAAGTAACCCGTCCCGGTTTCCCCCAACCGAGTAAAGGTGTAAGGCACGCGCGGGTTGAAAAACAGCAAGGTCGTTCCTGAAACCTCCAGGCTTTTATCGGCGTAGTGATACACAAAATGCCCTCGAATCAAGGAAATTTTGTAATAATCTCGTCGCACGTACTGAATCGGCGTTTTTCCGGGACCGTTGTGGTCTTCCAAACGAAACACGTTAAACTGTCCGTGGTCTTTTTTCAAGTCAACCGATTGGCCGCCGAACTTATTCCGATAAAAATCCTCCAACGTTTCGATATTCGACATTGCTGTTTTTGGTTTTAATGGCCTGCTTATGCTTTCCGGTCTGCCCCTTGCCGTTCAATCATCCAACCGGGATATTCCGGCGAGAGTTTACTGATACCGTCCAGTTTAGCCAATTCATTCGCGGTTAAAGTGACTTCCGTTGCTTTCAAATTGTCGTCGAGTTGCTCCGGCTTTTTGGCTCCGATGATTACCGTGGTTACGACGGGTTGGTGTAGCAACCACGCTAAGGCGATCTGTGCGACTGAAACGCCCTTACTTTCGGCGATTTCCTGCATTACCTCAATAATGTCGTAAGCTTTCTCTTTGTTGACGGGCGGAAAATCAAAATTGACGCGGCGGGCATCTTCCGGTGCAGTTTGACGGCTGTATTTACCGCTCAACAGTCCCCCCGCCAACGGGCTCCATACCATCAAGCCCAATTTTTGATCAGTCAATAAAGGTACGATTTCCCGCTCAATGTCTCTGCCGGCAATGGTATAATACGCTTGCAGCGATACAAATTTAGCCAGACGATTCCCTTCTGAAATGCCCAACGCCTTCATGATCTGCCAAGCTGCCAAATTGCTGCAACCGATGTAACGTACCTTTCCCACAGTCACTAAACTGTCCAAAGCGGCGAGCGTTTCTTCCAAAGGCGTCAGTGCATCAAAACCGTGAATCTGGTAAAGATCAATGTAATCGGTCTGTAAGCGTTTCAGGCTTTCATCGGCCTGTTGGAGAATATGCTTGCGCGATAATCCGGTTTGGTTAGGTCCCGCCCCCATTTTTCCCCGTACTTTGGTGGCAATGACCAAGTCATCCCGGTGCAGTCCCAAATTGCGAATGGCTGCCCCCGTCAATTGTTCACTGAGACCTTCGCTGTAGACGTTGGCGGTATCAATAAAATTGATGCCGGCCTCGACTGATCTTTTTACCAAGGCATCCACTTCCTGTTGCGGCAGTGTTCCGATAGCGGTCCACATTCCTTTTCCTCCAAATGTCATGGTCCCCAAACATAATTCCGAGACTTTAAGGCCGGTTCGGCCCAATAAATTGTACTTCATGGTTTATTTGATTTTAAGTGTGACTGTTACTTTTTTTCCTTCTTACCCAAAACAAACAATCAGGAAAAAAATTCGGCGGTCAATGCCTTGGCAAAAGTAGCGCAGAAGTACTTTCTTGGTTTGTTTGAATCAAACGGATACTTGTAAAAATCAAACAATGGCCCTTTTTTTTAATATAGGGTGAGGAGTTATTAAAATTATCTTTTTTCGTGATACTTGGTAAAATCCCCCCTTTGAAAACAGCTGATTTTTCAGTAACTTTGATAGTAAAAATGCCAAAAAATCGGCCTGTTTTTATAATGCCTCAACCGTATTTTTGAATGAATCATCCTTCTTTAATTAACAGCAAACCATGAAAAATAAATCATCAGATCAATTAGAAACGCGTGACTTAAACTCAGGACGAACTGATTGGCTACCCCGCCAAAAACAGGGAAAATCTTGGTTTCAAATGGGCACCTTTACTTCTCCCAACGGGATTTGCCTGATTCACATGGAGGCTACGTTTACCCAAATCAAAACCGTAGCTGAAGGCAAACAATATTTGTATCAGATCAACAAACCGTTGACTCCGAGAAGTGTAAGCCTGCGATGCGGCAAACTGCTGAAACAATTACATCACCGGCTCCCTTAATTCAGCGCCAATGTATTCATAGAAAAACCCCGTCACAAACCTACCGTCTGGACACAAATATGTATTTGTTATCTTTGACAAAAAGTGCAGACCAGACA
>JAXLVD010000002.1:0-653988 GCA_046329125.1 Spirosomataceae bacterium
AATAGTGGATTCACCCGATATCCGCACTAATTCGTCCGGCCGTGTAACCCTCAAGCCCTTCACGGCGGGGACGGCGATTGATTTTTCTTTTGCCCCTGATGGTGCAAATGGCCCCCTTATTTTATCGGACACTGAACTTGACAGAATCAGTACGGGTACGCTTGTCGTAGGTGATGCTACCATGGGCGATATTACCGTTGGGATTGGAATCACTCGCCCAACGCTTACCAATATGCAACTCATCAGCGGCGGCGATGTTATCATCAGTGGAGGAAGTATTAATACCAACGGCGGCACGCTGTTGCTCGACCCGGGCACGTCACCTAAAGCCGTGAAACCTACTTTTAATGGCATAGATGTAACGGCAAGTACGCTGTCATTTAACAGCGATTTACAGATCACTCTCAACGGCACCACCCTCGGCGATGGTACGGGCAGCACCTACTCCCAACTCAACGTAGAAGGAGCAATCAATTTGACGGGTGTAGATTTGCTCTTGGCGGGTACTTATGTGCCAACAGGTAACGAAGTATTTACCATCGTCAACAACGACGGTACCGACGCTGTCGTAAGTACGTTCAACGGTTTAGCACAAGGAGCAACGATTCCTAACTTCCGAGGAAGCGGTCTCAATGCGACGATTAGCTACACGGGAGGAACCGGTAGTAATGATGTGGTGATTACGGTAGCAGCCCCTGCCGTGCCTGAGATCAACCTCAAAGGCAACAGCGTCAGCATTGCCAACGGCGACAATACGCCTATCATCACCGATCATACCGATTTCGGCCCTGCCGCCGTCACGGGCGCAACCGTGACGCGCACCTTCACCATTGAGAATACCGGAACGGCTACATTAAATTTGAACACCAACAATCCCAAAGTCACGCTGACGGGGCATACGTCTGATTTTACCGTCACGACCCAACCCTCCTCGTCAAGCATCGCTGCCAACGGCAGTCTGGATTTTGTGATCACTTTTGACCCTACCGCTACGGGCACCCGCACGGCCGTCGTCAGTATTGCCAACGACGATTCGGATGAAAATCCCTATACCTTTACCGTGCAGGGCTACGGTGGACGACCGTTTATTACCCGATGGAATTTAGCATTACACGCAGGCTCCGGAGCCAATCAAATAACATTTGGCGCAGCATCTTCCGGGTCTGTTAATTATTCCTGGCAGGAAGTAGGTGGGGGCGGCACATCAGGCTCGGGCACATTTACACCATCAGTGGGCGGTTCGGTTGTTACCATCACAGGATTACCTTCGGGAGCCACCATTGATTTGAGTATGGAGCCTATAAACTTACAGAGAATCTTTATAGCGCTTCTTTCAGGGGTTGACAAAAGCCGTATCACTGACGTAAAACAATGGGGAGATGTAGCCTGGACTACGATGGCGTATGCTTTCAATCAATGTAACAATCTGAATATCACAGCTACAGACGTCCCCAATCTTTCGGGAGTTACCTCTATGAATGGAATGTTGTCAGGATGTCCGTTATTAAGCGGGCCTGCCAATATCAATTCATGGAACACCTCGACGATTACCGATATGAGTGGTCTGTTTTCCTATGATGCCGCCTTCAATCAGGATATCAGTTCATGGAACACGAACGCCGTAACCAGTATGAGTGATATGTTTGCCTTGGCATCTTCTTTCAATCAGAATATCAGTTCCTGGAATACCGCTTCAGTAACGGACATGAATGAAATGTTCGAGGGAGCCATCGCTTTCAATCAGAACATCGGTTTATGGAATACAGGATTGGTAAGAGATATGAGTAATATGTTTGCAGGAGCTACTGCTTTCAATCAGGACATCAGTTCCTGGAACACATCTTCGGTCATTGATATGGGTTATATGTTTATGGGAGCCACGGCCTTCAATCAAAATATCGGAGCATGGAATACGTCAACAGCAATTCGTATGACCGGTATGTTTAGCGGGGCGACAGCCTTCAATCAAAACCTGGCGACTTGGGGTACAAAATTCAATGCTAATGTCAATTTAAGTAATATGCTCGACAACTGCGGTATGAATTTGGCCAACTACGACGCCACGCTCATCGGCTTCAATGCCGGTACAGTCACCGGGCGGAGTTTAGGCGCTGTCGGGCGGCAATACTGCGCATCTGCGACGGCCCGAGCCAATCTGGTGCTGGCAACCGGCAGCGGCGGTAAAGGTTGGACCATTACGGGCGATGCTTTAAGCAGCACCTGTGTTCCTGAAATCAACCTCAAAGGCAACAACGTCAGCATTACCAACGGCGACAATACGCCCGTCATTACCGACCATACCGATTTCGGACCGGTGTCAGTACCAACCGGGTCAGTGACCCGCACCTTTACCATCGAAAATACGGGAAACAATGCGTTGACCTTGGGCACCATCACGGGCGGCACCGGTGATTTTACCATTACTCAACCGGCGTTGACGAGTATACCGGCCAACGGCTCCACCACCTTTACCGTCACCTTTGACCCCACCGCAGCGGGCAAACGCACGGCCACGATCAGCATTCCCAACAACGACGCCGATGAGAATCCCTACACCTTCGCCCTCGAAGGCTACGGCGGACGGCCCTTCATCACCACTTGGAAAACCGATAATACGGGTTCCTCCGGCAGCACCAACGCCACCTCCCTTCGGATTCCCACGACGGGAACGGGCTATAACTATGACGTGGACTGGAACAACGACGGCATCTACGATGAGTTTGGATTGACCGGGGATGCCACCCACAACTACGGTACGGCGGGGACTTATCAGGTAGCGATTCGAGGCAGTTTCCCGCGCATTTATTTCTATGATGGAGGGGATAGATTGAAGCTACTTTCCGTGGATCAATGGGGGGCTATTGTCTGGACAAGCATGGCCAGTGCATTTCAGGGTTGCAGCAACCTTACCGAACAGGCGGCTGATGCCCCTGATCTGAGCGGGGTGACGGATATGTCAGCTATGTTTGCCGATTGTAGCTCCCTGAATCAAGACCTCAGCAACTGGACGACCGCCGCTGTCACCAAAATGAGTGGGATGTTTTTTAATGCCACCGCCTTCAATCAGAACATAGGTAACTGGAATACGGCCGCTGTGACCGACATGAGTTTTATGTTTTCCGGTGCCGCCGCTTTCAATCAACCGATCGGTAACTGGACAACCAACGCTGTGACCGACATGAGTTGGTTGTTTGACAGAGCAAGGGCCTTCGATCAGAACATCGGCGGGTGGAATACAGAGAAAGTGACCACTATGGCCGGTATGTTTGGTAGTGCCACGGCCTTCAATCAACCCATCGGCAACTGGAATACCGAGAAAGTGACTGACATGACAGGTATGTTTTATAATGCCACTGTCTTCAATCAAAACATAGCCTATAATCCAAGTACAAACAAGTGGAATACGGCCGCCGTGACCGCCATGGGTTATATGTTTTATGATGCCGCTGCCTTTAATCAGAATATCGGTAACTGGAATACGGCCGCTGTGACCGACATGAGTCAGATGTTTAAAAATGCTGCCGCCTTCAATCAGAACATCGGCACTTGGAGCTTGAACGCCAATGTTGATATGCGCACAATGCTGGATAACTGCGGCATGAATTTGGCCAACTACGATGCCACACTCATCGGCTTCAATACCGGTACAGTTACGGGTCGGAGTTTAGGGGCAGCGGGGCTTCAATACTGCGCTGCCCAATCGGCCCGTACTAATATGATCACCAACAAGGGGTGGACCATTACAGGAGACAGTTATGCTGCCGGCAGTTGCTGCGTGATCAACGTCAGCTTCTCAGGACCCAATCCGGTATGTCAAGGCAGCCCCACGGCATTACTGCCCAACACCGGCGGCAGTTGGATCAGCAATGACCCTACCAAAGCTACCGTCACCGCTGACGGACAGATCACCACTCTGCTGCCGGGAACGGTCACCTTTACCTTCACTACCCCGCAGGGTTGTACCGCCGAGTCACCCGCTTTGACCATTAAAGCCGGGCCAAGCTCGGCATTGACGGCTTCGCAAGTGGATGTGTGTCCCAATACCCAAGTGACGCTGGATGCCCATTGCTCGGATCCCTCCGCCACGGTGCAATGGAATCCGGGGGCTCCTACGGTGACGCCCAATGCGGCCAATATTGCCTACACCTACCGCGCCCGCTGCGCCTCCGACGGTTGCGTCGGCAATGAATCGTCGGTGGAAGTACGCACCCACCGTATCTTGGTGGACATGAAAGAACTGACAGCGGGCCTGCTGCCTCAACCGATCATGAGTACGGTGAAAGACAATCTGTCGCCGACCAACACGGTGACAGCTCCGACCCATGCGCGTCGATGGACGTTTATCGCGCGAGGCTGTGCGGCTTCGGAGGCGGCGGTGTTTAAGTTGATGGGGCCGGTGAGTTTCAGCAGCATTGACAATGAAGCGCCGTATGCGGCTTTTGATAACACCGGGTCGAGTTTTTACAGCGTAGAGCATCCCAACTACGGCACGGGCGGCAGTTTCTCCAACGGCACCTACAGTTTGACGGTAGATCTGCGGAGTGCGGACGGGGTAGGGGGGGCATTCCCTAAAAATCGCGCGGCGGCGGGAGCGCTATTGGCCACGCGCACGTTGCAGTTTACTGTAGGAGGCAACGAGGCAACGAGGCAAGGATCGGACCGTCGCACGGCAGTAGCCATGGAACATTTATCATGGAACAATGATCAATTATTAATGACCAATGATCAATGGGCCCAAGTGGCTCCCAATCCGGTGTCGGAGACGATGCGGGTGTGGTTCCATGAGGTGAAGGGGCAGTCGGTGAAGGTGAGTTTGACGGATGTGACGGGGCGGGAGTTATTGCAGCGGGCGTTTGTGCCGGAGGCGAATGCTCACTTGGAGGAGTTTGACGTCAGTCATCTCAACGGCGGGATGTATCTGCTGCGGGTCGTTGCCGAAAACAAACAGGTCTCGTTGAAGGTAATCAAAGCCCACTAACCGTTAGAGCAACTACTTTCCTGAGCTCTTAAAAATGCACTTTTTCGTGTGTTTTTAAGAGCTTTTTTGTGCCGAAAATCTGCTGATTCAGAGTGGCCAAACCGTAAGAAAAAGTGTATTCGGAGAAATTCGGGGTGTCGCCCGGTGAGATGTTCTGATGCCCTCCGACGAATCTTGATTCCGACCGGCGGAACGTTTTTTCGGGAGAACTGACCAATGGATTTTGAAAAACCCATTCTTCTCCCTTTTGAGGAAGCGCAGACGCATAATCGCACCGACACTATGGTCTTTAAGAATTCTTTCTGACCGAAAAAATCGCTTAATTTGAGCGTTAATGAATTTATGCAATGCGTCTTTTTTGGATCTGCTGCCTCTGCTCAACCGTTCTTTTTGCTCAACAAAGCCAATGGCGCCCCATTACAACTTCTGACGGGCTTTCCCACGGCACTGTTTTTGATTTGCTTCAGGACCGGGAAGGGTATGTTTGGATGGCCACCAAAGCCGGCTTGAATCGTTACGACGGGTATAATTTTAAACTGTTTACGACCCATACCTCCCCCACCTACGCCATTACCTCCAACCAAACGACAGCACTCTACGAAGATACTCATCATCGTCTTTGGATAGGGACCCAAAGTGGTGATTTAAATTTGTTTGATGCCCGAACTCAACGGTTTTACCATTGTTTTTCAACCGGTAAGCAGGCTTTCCGACAAACGGCCGGTCAGTACATATACTGCATGGCCGAAGACAGCAGGGGGGATTTGTGGGTGGGGACCCTCACGGGCGGTATTTTTAAAATAGTCCTTCCCGACGACCTGAAAAAAGGTCATTTCCCGGAAGAAGAAGATTTTACCGACCGCATTCGGGTCATTCCCCTGAAGACCGATCTCGCCCCTACGATGCGCATTAATTTCATTCATCTTCTCAAAAACAAGCACTTGGTCGTAGGCACGCAGTCGGGTTTTGCCCAAATTGATTATATCCGTCATCGCTATCTTTCCCTCCCGGTAGCACTTGCCGAAACAGGACGTTTTCTGACGATGTACGAAGCTCCGGACGGTACCCTGATCCTGACGCTGCCCAATCAAATACTGAGCCTCAAAAACAACAAAGCAACCTTGCTTTTTTCTTTGCCAAATCTTAGCTCGAATCCGAGCCAACTACGCATAGATCATTTGGGTAACGTGCTGATCTTAACGAATAAGCAACTATACAAGGTCCACTATACTCAACTTGCTCCGGCTGTTTTAAACACCCCTCCCGTTTATCAATCCGATAATTTTACCCTGTTTAATCTCCTGAAAGCCGATAATCACGGCAACGATTGGGTAAGTACCGGCGGGTATGGATTGCTGAAAGAAATTCGAGGCCCGCAGAAATTCAAGTCCTATTTTAAAGGAAGGAGCATTTGGTCCGGCTTTGAAGATTCCCATGACCGATGGATCGTTCATAATTTTAAAGCTTTTTACATAACAGCAGGTACGGACAAACAAAATCTACCCGAAAAGCCGAATTTTCGGGATGTCCATGCCATGGCTGAAGATAAAAACGGCGGTTTTTGGCGACTGGAAAATGATACGGTCAACTTTTCAAAAATGTTTCTCAAACACTTGCGCAGCGATTTGTCCGTTAGCGAACAATATGCCTTAAAAGAGCAAAGTGTGGGGGAAAATTTAGGCAAGATCTGTAAAGATAACCGGGGAAATTTGCTCCTCATCGGTATCGGCTCTTCGGTGATCCAATGGGATACCCTTCATAAGACATTACGCTATTTCTCTTACCGGAAAATCCTTCCGCCCAACACCCTTATTTATTCGGGGTACACAGACAGAGCAGGCCACCTTTGGTTATGTACGCAAAACGGGCTGCTCCAAGCGATTCCCCTTCAAAAGGGTGGTTATCGGTTCCGTTTGTATAAGCACCACCCGCAACACGCTTCTTCCTTAGCGGAAAATCAAGTCTCTATGGTGGCGGATGATCCGCACGAACCCCATACCTATTTGTGGGTGGCTACGCACGGCGGCGGACTGGATCGAATGCAGAAAACAACCGGTTTATTTGAGCATTTTACCGTTAAAAACGGCTTGCCCGATGATTATATCGTGGGGTTGATGGCCGACAATAATGGCCGGCTGTGGCTAAGTACTTATCATGGGTTAGCACAGTTCAATCCCCGCACGTATACCTGTATCCACTATTCGACCAAAGACGGATTGTTCTCCGAGGAATTTGCCGTAGGTTCATGTTTTGCCCTGAAAAACGGAGAATTGGCGTTTGGAGGAGTCAACGGATTGACCGTATTTTTACCGTCGGCTTTTCAAGCGCAAAAAAGGACTGTTTCTCTCCGAATTAATCAATTAAAGATCAATAATCGAGAAGTGATACCGGGCGATAAAACGGGGATATTGGAGAAAAGTATAGAACTGACCCCCCAAATCAGCCTCGGCCCCGACCAAAATCAAGTAACGCTCGGATTTTCGATGATCGATTTAGAAAATGCTTCCCAAAACCGCTTCCGCTACCAATTGATCGGAATTGACAACGACCCCATCGAGGCGGGTATGGCTCGTTCGGTAACCTATTCCCAATTGCCCGCGGGCAGCTACACCTTTCAACTGACAGGCTCCGCCGACGGAAGCAGTTGGGGGCAACCTATTGCACTGAAACTGACGGTAAACCCTCCCTTTTACCGCACTTGGTGGGCTTACTTACTGTATCTGATTCTTCTGTCGTACATCATTTATCGGTTTTATCAAGCACAGCTGAACCGGGTACGTTTGCAGGAACAACTTCTCTACAAAGACAAAGAGGCAGAGCGCTTGGCCGAACTGGACGCCATAAAGACCCACTTTTTTGCTAATATTTCGCACGAGTTTCGTACCCCTTTAACCCTAATTCTGGGGCCTATGGAACAAATGGTGCAGGACTATGCCGACGACATTCGTTTTCCGCTCATTCAGCGCAATGCCGGGCGATTGCTCACGCTGATCAATCAATTGTTGGATATCAGCAAATTGGAAGCGGGACAAATGAAACCGGAAATTATCTCAACGGAATTGGTTCGCTATTTCCGAACGTTGACCGGGTCGTTTGTTTCATTGGCCGAAAGCCGTCGAATTCAACTGAGGATCACGCAAAATCGGGAAGAAGTCCAAGGCTTTTTGGACGAAGATAAAGTAGAAAAAATTATGACCAACCTGCTCTCCAATGCCTTGAAATTTACGGAGCAAAACGGAAAAGTAGACGTCAATATCCGATATTGGCCCGATAACAAAAAGGTAGAGTTTACCGTATCGGACACCGGTATCGGTATCAAGAAGGGGCAACTCGACAAAATATTCAATCGTTTTTACCAAATCGAAGCCGACCGAAAGCGAGGCTACGAAGGAACGGGCATCGGCTTGGCATTGGTCAAAGAATTGGTGGAAGTCCTCAAAGGTACAATTCACGTAGAAAGTGCAGAAAATGAAGGAACGACTTTCAAAGTGACCTTACCCATCGACGAACTGACTTGGAAGGAGCACCTGACTGTGGTAACGCCCCCTCCTTTTTCGGACAAAGCTGCGTATGCTTCCTTTACAGAGAAGCCTTCGGAGGGAGTTGTCGACCCGAATTCCTCCGTTGAGCAGTACCGCGCGGCATCGCAGTGGCGAACCACCCGTGCCGAAGCGGAGGAAGGGGCCTTGCTGCTCATCATTGACGATAACGCCGATATTCGCACCTACGTCCGCAACATTTTCGAAAAGGAGTATCAGATACTCGAAGCCGCTGACGGCCGCGAAGGATTGGAACTCGCCATTCAAACCCTGCCCAATATCGTCATTTGCGATCTGATGATGCCCCGCATGGATGGGTTTGAATTTTGCCGTCACCTCAAATCCGACGAGCGCAGCAGCCATATCCCCGTGGTCATGCTCACGGCCAAAGCCACTCTTGAAGACCGAATCGAAGGATTTGAATTGGGAGCCGACGAGTACCTGACCAAACCTTTTCACAAAGCCGAACTGCAAAGCAGAGTGCGTAACCTGCTCCAAAAACAGGAAAAACTCCGGCAGTATTTCAGCAGTAAGACGTTGGAAGTGAAACCGACCGGATTGAAGCCGTCCGTCTTGAAGGTGAGTACAGTGGATGAGGTATTTTTACAAAAAGTCAAGGCTGTCCTGGAAGAAAACCTCTCCAACCCTCAGTTTGGAGTGATTGAATTTTCCGCTGCTGTGAACATGAGCAAATCGCAATTGAATCGCAAACTCAACGCCCTGAGCAATTGTTCCGGCAATGAACTCCTTCGGGAGTTTCGGCTGCAGCGCGCCGCTGATTTGCTTGCTGCCCGAGCCGGCACGGTCTCGGAGATTGCCTACCGGGTCGGGTTTGAACACCTGTCGTATTTCTCCAAAAGCTTTCAGGAAAAATTCGGCACCCTGCCTTCCGAATATTCCTGAGTCTGTTTTCAAAGTCAAAAAAGCCCTCAAATTCTGATTGAGGGCTTTTTTTATGGCCCATGCGTCAAAATTGCTAAAGAATGCGCCGTTTGTGCTAACACTTGTTACGGCTATCTTTTCACTTTTGTTGCGTTCCGGAACACTCAATTTAAAAACTCTTAAACTTTAAAAAAAATGGCAAATCCAACAAACATGGACTCAGGTGTAGATTTCCAAACTTGGAACAATCATTCCAGAGGAGGTGGAACAAACACATTTAAAGGCACACAAGGCATAAATAGCCGTGATGCTAACGATGATTCGTTACAAACGTCTGACAATACTTGGGTAATCGTTTTTGACAAATCAAATTACACCGGCAATTGTTGGCAAATTGATCAGGGTAAATACTATGATAATCTGCATGATAACGAAATATATGATTCCAACGGAAATGATACAGGGAATCATTGGCAGGGAACGATCAACAGCTTTATTCTTTACAAGCAAAAACCTTCTTGGTTTGTTGCAGGCAGCTCTGTCGTACCATCAAATGAGCAGCTTTTTGAATTGGAGGGTACTCAAGTTCTCGTTTGTGAAGATGCGAATTTCTTAGGGGATAATAGCGTTTTTACCGGACCTTATACGTGTCCTGATGTTGCCAATGTCGGTTACACAACCAACAGTCGATACATGTCAGGGGCTTATGCCATCAGTTCCCTCAAAACAGGACCGAATGCATGGATGATCATTTTTGACCATCCTCAAATGAAAGGTGATTTTAAAAAGATTGTACCTAACTCCGGGCCGTCAACTACTGAATCAATGGATTATTCAAACCTGAATAACATAGAAAGAGATGACTCCGACGGAAAAAAAGACGGCGATTGGAATGACCAAATCAACTCGTTTGTGATATACAACTACGAACCTGAGTTTTGGAATACCCCTTATAACTCACCCTATATTGACGGCAAGACACTCTATAGTCTGTTTCCGTATCCGACAAACAGTGAGTCAGACAGTAACATTACCTATATGGTCGAAGATTCGACCTATTCGGTTGACTACCCCGAATATCAGTATCAATCGGCCGACCAAGGAACGGATGTTTATGGGGAGGAAACACACGACGATACCTCCACGTTGCCCCAAAACGGCTGGACAAAATACCATGTACATATGGAGCATGACATTCATTTTGCTTGGAATGATACGGCCGATTTTGACATCTATTTTGATAATGCGGGCAATATCGTTCAAATAGGAAACTTTATTTGGACCTCGAACGGTGCGTTCGACGTGCCTTCAACAGTCATTAAATCGGTCGATGCCATTGGGGCGTATCTTAGTGCTTCTTTAGATTTGATAGGAGTAGACACCGACATCATAGATGATTTTATTGAGGGGTTCAATTTTGTTTGTAATGCCTTCAACACCATTGCAAAGAAAGTGTATCAATTCTCGGACAATGGCGGGCAGTTTTATTTTCTTCCTGTGATCTGTCATACCATCAACCGTATTGCCTCAACCGTAGCCACTCAATATGCTGTTCCGCTCTACACTGACCCGTCAAATGTCAGAAATTCGTATGTACTCAGTTTTAATAACAACAGCTTCCCTACTGCATTGACCGGTACCCTTGGAAATGAAGCGGGTAGCTGGCAAATAAAACAAGGGTTGGATGCAGGAACTTGGCCTTTCAACCAAGTTTCGGAATATGTTTATGAAGGCAATAATTACCGTACTTGGTACCAAGAAACTTCCGTATCGGGCAGTTTGGGTATGTTTGTTTCCTGTAAAATTGATTATGAAATTGGGGATGACAGCAAAGATGACCATGTCATTATCTTAATGGGCTTTATCATCCCTGACACAGCAGACACATTTACGCCCGTATTGAGTTTTGCACAGGCAACCGTTCAATTTACCGACGGTTCAAATGAAAATATAATGACACCCGCTTTTAACGGTGCGGTGGGAGCCCCTAATTATTCTACGGATATCATCGGTTCGGTTTATCAATTTATTACTTCTAAACTGAACGGTATCTCTATGAGCGACTCGCAACAAGGCAGGCAGTATTTGGCAGACATTACCCAAGCAAATATGTCAGCCATTACTCAATGTATGAGTTACGGAGCATAGCGTTTGAGTTTAATGACCCTGCCTGTGCCAATGTCAATTCTATCCAATCAAATCTGACTTAATTCTAAATCTGTAAGGCATTGGGAAAACTTATCTAATGGTTTCTCAATGCTTTCTGACGTCTAAGCCACCTGCTTTTAGGTTATACCGGGATGTCTTTCATATCCATTTAGTTTCAACTGAGTTTTTTTAAAATTTCGACACAATCTTCTCAAAACAGCCCTTAAATGGGTTTTTTATGGCCCATGCGTCAAAATTGCTAAAGAATGCGCCGTTTGTGCTAACACTTGCCTGCCCGAAATGTACACATTTGCCGCTGTCTTTCATGGTAGAAAAAGGCAAAAGGAGAAGACCGAAACACCGGCTTGACGAAGCGGTGTTCTTCTCCTCTGTGCTGATGCTGCCCCGTAGGATATACTTACCAAAACTCTTTCACTGAAATGAAAAAATCTCTACCAACGCTTTGCTCTCTGTCGGGAAATCGGGCAGGTATCCGGCAATTCCTTCAGCACTTTCTGTCGTTTGTTCGGTGCAGTATTCTCCTGCTTTTTCTGCTGACTGCCGGGCTGCTGAAAACCTATGGGCAAGTAACCAACGGGAATGACTCCGGCTCGGGCTCCCTGCGCGATGCGATTGCCAATGCCGCTTCCGGGGCTACCATTATTTTCTTTGGTGTAACTACCGTGACCCTGACCTCGGGAGAACTGCTGATCAACAAAGATTTGACGATCGACGGCGGATCAGGCGTTACAATCACTCGATCAGGAGGAGCGCAGTTTCGCATTTTCAACGTAAGCAGTGGTGTAACCGTTTCGATGAACAAACTGACCATTACTAACGGGAACCATGGGTCACAGGCGGGTGGTATTCAGAATAGCAGTACATTGACCATGACCAATTGTACGGTTAGCGGCAACACTTCCCCCCAAGCGGGCGGTATTGAGAACGATGGCATTTTAACCCTTACCAATTGTACACTCAACAACAATACCTCTTCCGGAGTTGGCGGAGCCATAGTTAGTTACGGTTCTGCAACAACGCTGACCAATTGTACTGTCAACGGTAATCAGTCAGTCAGTCATGGAGGCGGTTTCCATATCGTATCCGGAAGTTTAAATGTAACGAATTGTACCATAACGGGCAACAACAGTTCTTCGGGTTCGGGGGGAGGTTTTTATTTAGGAGGAAACGCCCTTTTGAAAAATACAATTATTACGGCTAATACGGCCTCCTCATTAGCTAATATCGCAGGTAACAATGTCAGTTCCTCCAGTTCTTATAACCTTTTCGGCAGCAGCTCAGGGGGCTTGGTTAACGGTTCTAACGGGAATATTTTATCAAACAGTCCGCAATTGGATGTACTCGCCAATAACGGCGGTTATACCAAAACCATGGCACTTCTTGCAAACAGCCCCGCTTTGGATAAAGGCGCGGCAGTATCCGGTGTAACTACCGACCAGAGAGGTCTGACGCGTCCTTTCGATCTTCCTTCCATTGCTTCTGCTACAAGCGGCGATGACAGTGACATCGGTGCGTATGAAACTCAAGTTACCTGTAACACCGTTACACTTAGCCCTACCTCTCTCTCCGGCGGGACCATCGGGGTAGGCTATACAAAATCAATTACCGCAAACGGCGGAACCGCACCCTACACCTTTGCGGTAACCTCCGGCAATTTACCGGGTGGTTTAAGTTTGGCAAGTGACGGTACCCTGAGCGGTATCCCCGGCGCTACAGGCACCTTCAATTTCACCATTACAGCTACCTATACAACCTTTGGCATCAATTGCTCGGGCAGCCGTGTTTATACTGTTGTCATTGCTGCCTGCGGCAGTACCCGAACGTTCACCGTAAACAGCACCGGTGACGCTTCAGATGAAACTCCGGGCAACGGTATCTGCGCCACTCCGGGAGGGGTATGTACTTTGCGGGCTGCCATAGAAGAAATCAACGCCCTCTCTGCCTGTAACAACATTATCAATTTCAGTACAACGGGCACCATCAGCATGTCAGCTATCGGAGATACTCGTTACGGGCCGTCGGCTATGGGAGTTGATCGCAAAATAACCATTAATGGCAACGGGATTACCCTGGAGCGCAATAGCAGTGTTACTCGTTTACGACTTTTTTACGTATCTCCTTTCGGTGATTTAACGCTCAACGATGTCACACTAAAGAACGGTAAAGCTTTGGGCGGTAACGGAGGAACCGGAGGAACCGGGGGTGGTGGAGGCGCAGGACTGGGAGGTGCCATTTTTAATGAAGGTACGTTGGCGATTAATCGTTCGACATTAACCTCCAATTCTGCGCAAGGCGGAAATGGAGGTGCGACAAGTTCCGGAAGTTCCGGCTCCGGTGGAGGCGGTATGGGTGGAGATGGCAGCGGGGGAAGTACCAATGGGGGTGATGGAGGCGGCCCGAATGGCGGAACAGGTGCTGCAGTCGACGGTGTGGGAGGAGCAGGAGGTAACGGCGGCGGCGGCGGCGGTGGTAAAGGAGTAACATTTGTGACAGCTACCGGAGGGGCAGGAGGTTTTGGCGGTGGCGGTGGCGGTGGCGGCAGCAATAGCCACGGCGGTAATGGTGGCTTCGGAGCGGGAGGCGGCACCGGTAATAATACAGCCGGTGGCGGAAACGAATCAGGTGGCTTTGGCGGCGGAAATGGTGGTGGAAATACTACTGCCGGCGGCGGTGCCGGTATGGGCGGTGCTCTTTTCAACAATTATCAAGGCATTGTTACTATTACAAACAGTACCTTTTTCGGCAACACAGTGACTGCCGGTACCGGTGTTAGTAATGGCAATGCCTTGGGCAGCGGCTTATTCAACAGAAACGGTAATGTTTCCATT
Organism: Spirosomataceae bacterium; assembly: GCA_046329125.1. Lineage (GTDB taxonomy): Bacteria > Bacteroidota > Bacteroidia > Cytophagales > Spirosomataceae > Runella. The sequence goes on from JAXLVD010000002.1 coordinate 14,397, forward strand.
ATCAGTTCTACTTTCAACGACGCCGTTTATAACCTGGGCGCAAGCAATACAGACATTTCCGGAGGAACTGCACGTACCGGCGGTACCATGACCCTGTTCAGTACCATTATTTCTACCTGTAACAATAACGGAGGCACCGTAGTCGGTCCCTTGGCCAATCGAAATCTGATCCAAAACAATTCCGGTTGCGATACGCCTTATTTAACAGGGGATCCGAATTTCAGCGCTCTTCAAAACAACGGAGGTCTGACACAAACGCTGATGCTGCTTCAACCCAGTATTGCCATTGATGCCGGGGATAATTCAGTCCTCAGTTCTCCTTACAGTTTAACTACGGATCAGACCGGAAAGCCGCGTCAAGCCAACGGCACCGTTGACATTGGTGCCTTTGAAAGCCAATTAATACTCAACCCCGCCACGTTTCCCAATGCCCAAGTGGGTACCCCTTTTAGCCAAACCATCACGGCCACGGGAGGGACAAGCCCTTATACCTTCACTGTAACCGGCGGAACGTTGCCATCAGGACTTACGCTTTCCTCGGGAGGTGTCCTTTCCGGCAATCCATCCCCCGCAGGCGGGCCGTTCACCTTTGAAGTAACCGCTACTGATAATACCGGTAAAAAAGGCGGTCGCCTCTATAATACCATTACCATTTGCGGTACAATCACAGCCAATCCTTCTTCTATGTCGGATGCAACGCTCGGTACCGGATATACGCAAACACTGACCGGCACGGGCGGCACAGCCCCGTATACCTTTGCGATTACGAGCGGAACTTTACCAAACGGTATGTTCTTAACACCACAAGGAGTATTACAGGGTAGTCCTGTCTCCACCGGCACTGCCAATTTTACCGTCACCATTACTGATGTCAATGGCTGTGCAGGTACCAAAGCATATTCCTTAAACGTCAATTCCAATCCCTGCGCTACGACAGCTATTACCGTTACCGCTAACGGCGACAGTGGCCCCGGTACGTTGCGGCAAGCTATTGCAGATATTTGCGGCGGTGGAACCATCACGATTCAACCGGGCCTGGGCACGATCAATCTAAGTACAGTCGGTGATAACAGTTTTGGCCCGACAGCGCTGGCCATTCTTAATAAAGCAGTAACCATTAATGGAAACGGGGTTATCATTCAACGAGATAACAGTGTCAGCAATTTACGGCTCTTTTACATTAACGCTACCGGCAATTTGCAATTACAGAATGTCACCATCCAAAACGGTATGGCCAATGGTGGAAATGGTGCCGGCTCCGGGGCCGGTGGTGCCGGTATGGGAGGTGCCATTGTCAATCAGGGTTATTTGGAAATTAAAAACAGTACCCTTTCCTCCAATAAGGCACTGGGCGGCAATGGCAGCACAGGCGGCGGCGGCGGCGGCGGTGGCGGTATGGGCTTTAGCGGCGGCACAGGCGGCAACGGTGGCGGTGGGGGTGGTGGTCGAAGCGGTGTCGGCAGCAACAGCACAAGTAATGGAGGTACCGGCGGTCTTCCAAGCGGCGGCGGCGGGCAAAACGGAACAAACGGGGCAGGTGGCTTTACGGGCGGTACCGGCAATACCGGCGGCGGCGGCGGCGGCGCGGGTAACAGCGCAGGTCGGGCCGGCGGCAATGGTGGCGCCGGCGGTTTCGGCGGCGGCGGCGGCGGTGGCGGTGGGAACGGTTTTGGTTCTCCCGTAGGTAATGGCGGCGACGGCGGTTTCGGCGGCGGTGGCGGCGGCGGAGGCACTGCCTTCGGACAAAACGGTACCGGTGGCGACGGCGGCTTTGGCGGTGGTGGCGGTGGTGGCGGCACAATCGGCACCGGCGGATTTGCCGGCGGTATAGGCAGCAATAGTGCCGGCGGCGGCGGCGGCGGTCTCGGAGGCGCTGTTTTCAACCATCTTGGCACCGTAAAACTCATAAACAGTACCTTTTCGGGTAACACTGCACAAGGTGGTAACGGTACAGGCGGAAGTGTAGGCGGAAGCGGTTACGGCGGCGGGGTATTCAACTATAACGGCTTCCTGACGACAGTGGGAGTTACCTTCAGCGACAATAATGTTATTGCAGGTACCAACGGCACGCCTTCCTCAGCAGGCGGTGGAATTTATAACTTGGGCGATGCTTCAACGGCCACTCTCTCTATGATTAATTCCATCTTGGCTAATACCGCCAACGGAGCTCTCGATTGTTCCTGCTCTACCCTTAACGGCGGTACGAATTCCGTTACCGGCAATAACAACCTGATTGAAAACAACAGTGGCTGCGGTACTACTGCCCTGACTTCCGACCCGAATTTGGGAGCATTGGCTGACAATGGCGGATTCACTTTGACGCATGCTCTGCAAACCGGAAGCCCTGCCATTGACGCAGGCGATAATTCTGTTATCAATGCCCCCTACAGTTTGACCACCGATCAGCGAGGTACAGGTTTTGCACGCCAATATGGCGGAACCGTAGATATTGGTGCGTTTGAATCGCAAGTCATCAACAGTTCGCCTACGGTTACGGCGCAAACGGGCATCTCAAGACAGCAGGGAAGTGCCGGTTCGGATACTCAAATTGCCACGGTCAACGATAGTGAAACAAGTCCCGGCAGTTTAACCGTCACGGCGACAACCGTTCCTGCAGGAATCACCGTAACCTCTATCACCAACTCAAACGGCACGATTTCGGCTACTGTCGCTGCCAATTGTAATGCTACTGTAGGAGCCAACATCGTAGTACTGACCGTCACCGACGGTGGCGGACTGACCGCTACGGCCAACCTGACCGTTGACGTCACGGCCAACATCGCTCCTGTATTAACTTATGGAAATACTTCCGTCAATGCGGGCAGTGCTGCGACAGTCAGTCCCGCTACGGGCCCTTCTGACAACGGCAGCATTTCAACGATTGTTCTGCAAAGTGTCTCACCGGCAACCGCTCCCGCAACCCTCACAGTTGATAATGTAACGGGGGTAGTGACTGTACCCGGCAACGTACCTGTCGGCACCTACACGGTAACCATTCGGGCTACTGATAACTGCGGAAGCACGACCGACGCCATCTTTACCCTGGCTGTACAGACGGCCGATTATACCATCACCACCGCCGGGAACATTGTCACCATCACTGATGTATCGGGTAATGGCGAAACAATGGACATTTCTCAAAGTGGCGGCAATATCCGTTTCAACGTAACAGGTCGTACCTATTCCATTAATGGCGGTGCCATAACCCCATTCACTACCCCTGCCGACGTGGCTTTGGCAGGTATTACAAGCATTGTAGTAAACACCGCTGCAGGGAATGATATTATCAATGTAGCGGCCTTCTTGGCCAACTTACCGAGCCTGACGGTCAATGGCGGGGTAGGCGATGATCAGGTTAATTTCAACGGTGATATCATCTTCGCCGGCAATGCTAATCTGGATGTAGATCTGCAAAATGATGATGTCACACCGGGTACGGACTTGGTTACGTTTGCCGGCAATGCCAACCTCATTCTTTCAGGTACAGGCATAGCCACCGTGAAGGTAAGCCAAAACGTGACCTTCAACAGTGGTAGCTCACTCGAAACAGCCAATGGTGATTTGACCATAGAAACCAATCAGCAAGCTACGGCCACAACGGGCAGCTTTGCAGGGGTTAATATAGCCGGCGGTGGGATTTGGGTTACCGGCACGGGCAATTTGCTGGTGAAAGGAAAAGGAGGGAATTCCGGTAGTAATCAATATGGTGTGTTTGTCCTGAGTTTAGGTTTGATTAGTGGTGGCAGCGGCACAGTAACAGTGCAAGGCACGGGCGGTGCATCTGTTGCTAATGGTAACTATGGCGTTTTTGTTTCCGGCACAAACGCCCAAATCACCTCCACCGGCGGCAACGTGAGCGTAACCGGCCAAGGCGGTGGTGCCGGGACTTCAATCCAAAATTTTGGCGTGCATCTTGATACAGGCGGTCAGGTGACAGCAGGTGGCAGCGGTACGGTGACGGTAGAGGGTACGGGAGGCGCAACAAGCGGTAATATAAACATTGGCGTTTATATTAATGGTACCGGCAGCAAAATTACCTCTACCGAAGGCAATGTCAGTGTAACAGGTCAAGGCGGCGGAACGGGAACTTCACAGCAAAATTATGGCGTACTTATTCAATCAGTAAGCCAAATTACAGCCGGAGGCAGCGGTACGGTGACGGTGCAGGGTACAGGCGGTGCAGCAAGCGGTAATTCAAACGTGGGTGTTATTCTCAATGGCAACGGCAGCAAAATCACCTCCAATGGGGGCAATGTCATTGTAACCGGGCTGGGAGGCGGAACGGGAACATCAGGCGCCAATTCCGGCGTTTCCCTAACTTCAGCAGGTCAAATTACGGCAGGCAATAGCGGTACGGTAACCGTACAGGGCACAGGCGGCACGGGCAGCGGTAATGGTAATGCGGGCGTTGAAATCAACGGTACCAACAGTCGAATCACCTCCAACGGAGCCAATGTCATCGTTACGGGCATTGAAGGAACCGGTGGGACAGGCATTGTCATTAACTCAAACGGCAGCAGTATCACTACCGCCGACAACGGCGGCCACCTTACCCTTATCGCCAACAGCATGAACTTGGCCGGTACGGTAAGCACCCAAGCGAGTGGCAGCACCACCCTATATCCCTATACCAACAACGTATCAATCAACCTCGGCACGGCTACCGATGCTATTGGCGGACCACTGAATTTGAGCGATACCGAACTCGACCAAATCACCACCGGCACCCTCATCATCGGCAATGCCAATAGCGGTACTATTACCGTTTCGACCGACATAACCCGCCCTGCCTCCACCAACGTCCAACTTCTCAGTGGTGGTGATGTCAATATCAGTGGCGGCGGATTCAACACCGGCGGCGGCACGCTGCTGCTGGACCCGGGTAATTCGCCCGCGGCGGTCAAACCCACTTTCAACGGTACGGATGCGACCGCTTCTACCCTGTCGTTCGGCAGTGATTTACAGATCATTATCAACGGCACGGTGACCGGTGATGGCACCGGCAGCACTTATAACCAACTCAAGGTAGCAGGAGCCATAGATCTGACCGGCGTGGATTTGCTCTTTACTGGAAGTTATACGCCCGTTGCAAGCAATACATTTATCATCGTAGATAATGACGATGCTGATGCCGTCACGGGTACATTCACAGGCTTGGCCGAAGGGGCAATCATTTCTAATTTCAGAGGAAGCAGCCTGAATGCCACTATCAGTTATGTGGGAGGAGATGGTAATGACGTGGCCATCATCGTTCAATGCCCGGCAATCCCCACCCCAACGGTGGGTACCATTACGCAGCCCACCTGTGCGGTCGCTACCGGCAGCGTCATACTCAACAACCTGCCGGCTTCCGGTACGTGGACGCTCAACCCGGGGAATATTTCGGGAACAGGCACAAGTACCACCGTGTCCAATTTAACCGCCGGAACGACCTACAATTTCACCGTCACCAACGCGGAGGGTTGTGTCAGCGGCTTCGGCGAATGTGGTCATCAATGCTCAACCTTGGCACACCCACTGCTCCGACAGTGGGTACCATCACGCAACCCACCTGCGCGGTCGCTACCGGCAGCGTGGTACTCAACAACCTGCCGGCTACCGCACGTGGGCGCTCAATCCGGGGAATATTTCGGGAACAGGCACAAGTACCACCGTAACGGGATTAGCGGCAGCCAAATTTGCCAATTTCACTGTCACCAACGCGGAGGGTTGCGTCTCGGCCGCTTCGGCGAATGTGGTCATCAACGCTCAACCCAACACACCCACTGCTCTGACGGTAGGTACCATTACGCAGCCCACCTGTGTGGTCGCTACCGCAGCGTGGTACTCAACAAATCCGTCGGGCCACCGTACTTGGACGCTCAATCCGGGAATATTTCGGGAACAGGCAATAAGTACCACCGTAACGGGATTAGCGGCAGCCACCTACAATTTCACTGTCACCAACGCGGAGGGTTGTGTCTCAGCGGCTTCGGCCAATGTCGGCATCAATGCCCAACCCAACACACCGGCTGCTCCGACGGTGGGTACCATTACGCAGCCCACTCCAGTGCGGTCGCCACCGGCAGCGTCATACTCAACAATCTGCTGCTACCGCAATTTCTGACGATCAATCCGGGAATATTTCGGGAACAGGCACAAGTACCACCGTGTCTAATTTAACCGCCGGAATGACCTACAATTTCACCGTCACCAATGCGGAGGGTTGCGTTTCAGCGGGCTTCGGCCAATGTGGTCATCAATGCCCAACCCAACACACCCACTGCTCCGACGGTAGGTACCATTACGCAGCCCACCTGTGCGGTCGCTACGGGCAGCGTGGTACTCAGTAACTTACCTGCTTCCGGTACGTGGACGCTCAACCTGGGGAATATTTCAGGCTCGGGCACAAGTACCACTGCAAGTCCAATTTTAACTGCAGGAACCACCACAATTTCACCGTCACCAACGCGGAGGGTTGCGTCTCGGCCGCTTCGCCAATGTGGTCATCAATGCTCAACCAACACACCCACTGCTCCGACAGTAGTACCATTACGCAGCCCACCTGTGCGGTCGCCACCGGCAGCGTGGTACTCAACAACCTGCCGGCTACCGGGGTATTTGTGGACGCTCAATCCGGGAATATTTCGGGAACGGGCACAAGTACCACCGTGTCCACTTCAACTGCCGGAACGACTCACAATTTCACCGTCATCAACGCGGAGGGTTGCGTCTCGACAGCGTCAGCGAATGTGGTCATCAACGCCCAACCCAACACACCAACAGCTCCGACGGTGGGCAATACGCAGCCCACCTGCGCGGTCGCTACCGCAGCGTCATCCTCAACAACCTGTCGGGTTACCGGTACTTCGACGCTCAATCCGAATACTTCAGGAACGGGCACAAGCACCACCGTGTCCAATTTAACCGCCGGAACGACTCCACAATTTCACTGTCACCAACGCGGAGGGTTGCGTTTCAGCGGCTTCTAACAACAGCCAGACGACGCCAACCCTCGACACCAACAGCTCCGACGGTGGGTACTATCACTCAACCCACCTGCGCCACGGCAACAATGGTCAGCGGGTTCATGTTTACCGGCTTCGGGCACGTGGACGCTCAACTGGGGAATATTTCAGGAACGGGCACAAGCACCACCGTGTCCAATTTAACCGCAGGAACCACCTACACTTCACCGTCACCAACGCGGAGGGTTGTGTCTCAGCGGCTTCGGCGAATGTGGTCATCAACGCTCAACCCAACACACCCACTGCTCCGACGGTGGTACCATTACACAGCCTACCTGCGCTACGGCAACAGGGTCAGTGGGTCTGGTGGTTTACCGCATTCGGTACGTGGACGCTCAATCCGGAATATTTTGAACAGGTGGCTATACCACCGTGTCCAATTTAACCGCCGGAACGACCCACAATTTCACCGTCACCAACGCGGAGGGTTGTGTCTCAGCGGCTTCGGCCAATGGTCATCAATGCTCAACCCAACACACCCACTGCTCCGACGGTAGGTACCATTACGCAGCCCACCTGCGCGGTCGCTACCGGCAGCGTGGTAATTAACAACCTGCCCGCTTCGGGTACGTGGACGCCCAACTGGGAATATTTCGGAACGGGCACAAGTACCACCGTGTCCAATTTAACCGCCGGAACGACCTACAATTTCACCGTCATCAACGCGGAGGGCTGCGCCTGACAGCGTCAGCGAATGTGGTCATCAACGTACCAACCCAACACACCCACTGCCTGACGGTGGGTACCATTACGCACTAATTCGTGCGGTCGCTACCGGCAAGCGTGGTACTCAGTAACTTACCGCCACGGGCACTGGACGCTCAACCGGCAACATTTCAGGCTCAAAGGCACAAGTGCCACCGTGTCCAATTTAACCGCCGGAACGACCTACAATTTCACCGTCACCAACGCGGAGGGTTGCGTCTCGACAGCGTCAGCGAATGTCGGTATCAATGCCCAACCTTCGACACCAATAGCTCCACGGTGGGTACCATCACACAACCCACCTGCGCAGTCGCTACCGCAAAGCGTCATCCTCAACAACCTGTCAGCTTTGGCATGCGGACGCTCAACCGGGGAACATTTCAGGCTCGGGCACAAGCACCACCGTGTCCAATTTAATCGCAGGAATCACCTACAATTTCACCGTCACCAACGCGGAGGGTTGCGTCTCGGCGGCTTCGGCGAATGGCCGTCAATGCCCAACCCAACACACCACTGCCTGACGGTAGGTACCATTACGCAGCCCACCTGCGCGGTCGCTACCGGCAGCGTCATCCTCAACAACCTGCCGGCCACCGGCACGTGGACGCTCAATCCGGGGAATATTTCAGGAACAGGCACAAGTACGACTGTTTCGGGATTAGCGGCAGCCACCTACAATTTCACCGTCACCAACGCCGAGGGTTGTGTCTCGGCCGCTTCGGCCAATGTGGTCATCAATGCTCAACCCAACACACCGGCCGCTCCGACGGTAGGTACCATTACGCAGCCAACTTGTGCGGTCGCTACCGGCAGCGTGGTACTCAACAACTTACCGGCTTCCGGCACGTGGACGCTCAATCCGGGGAATATTTCGGGAACGGGCACAAGTACCACCGTGACGGGATTAGTGGTTGCCACCTACAATTTCACCGTCACCAACGCGGAGGGTTGCGTCTCGGCCGCTTCGGCGAATGTGGTCATCAACGCCCAGCCCAACACACCGGCTACTCCGGCGGCTTCAGTTACGCAGCAACCTGACTGCACCACTCCTACTGGCACGATCACGGTAACGGCACCGACGGGCAGCGACATTCAGTACAGTGTGGATGGGATCAACTATCAACCTGTGGCTATCTTCAGCGGTTTAGCACCTAACACCTACTCGGTCACGGCTAAAAATACCCTGACGGGTTGTATTTCGGCTGCTTTACCATTGACAGTAAATGTTTCCCCATCAACAGTCAATATAGTTGCCGGTTTCTCGGGCCCCAATCCGGTATGTCAAGGCAGTCCCACGGCGCTGTTACCCACTACGGGCGGCAGTTGGAGCAGCAATGACCCCGCCAAAGCCACCGTCACCGCCGACGGGCAGATCACCACCCTGCTGCCGGGCACGGTCACCTTTACATTTACCACCCCGCAGGGCTGCACTGCCCTTTCGCCCGCGCTGACGATCAAACCCACCCCATCTTCGGGGCTGACAGCCTCGCAAGTGGATGTGTGTCCCAACACGACGGTCACGTTGGATGCCCACTGTTCCATCCCAACCGCCACAGTCAATTGGAACCCGGGAGCACCCACGGTCATTCCCGATGCCGCCAACATTGCTTACGTGTACCGAGCTCGTTGTGAATCCGACGGTTGCGCCGGCAATGAGTCGTCGGTGGAAGTACGTACTCATCGCATTTTAGTGGACATGAAAGAAGTAGGAACGGGCCTATTGCCTCAACCGTTGTCGGGCACGGTGATTGCTAATATGGCGCCGACCAGCATCGTCACGGCAGCTACTTCTGCGCGTCGGTGGACATTCTTGGCCACGGGTTGTACTTCTTCGGAGGCGGCGGTATTCAAATTGATGGGCCCGGTGAGTTTCAATACCATTGACAATGGGGCACCTTATGCGATGTTTGCCAACGAAGAGACCAATTTTTACTCGATTGAACACCCCAACTACGGCAACGGGGGCAGTTTTCCCAACGGTACATACGGGTTGACGGTGGATTTGAGAAGTCAGGACGGAGTAGGAGGGCCTTTTCCCAAGAATCGGGCAGCGGCGGGCGTATTATTGGCCACGCGTTCGTTGCAGTTTACGGTTCAGAGTCCACAAGCCATGGTCGGCAGTCGACAGGCAATGGCCTCGGAGAACGAAGAACGGAGAACGGAGAACGGAGCTTTTGCCCAAGTGATGCCCAATCCGATCGCGGAAACGCTGCGCCTGCAGGTGATGGAGGCCAAGGGACAAACCGTGAATGTTCATTTGACGGAGGTATCAGGAAGGACGGTATTGCAGCGGGCGTTTGTGTCGGAGGCTCATGCGCATTTGGAGGAATTTGACGTCAGTCACCTTAGCGGCGGGATGTATCTGTTGCGGGTCACGGCCGGAGATAAACAAAATGTCGTCAAAGTGATCAAAGCCCAATAATTGTAAAGTTATTCTCTTTCAGAATCCGTAAGCCTGCATTCAAGGTGCCTGCTTGCGGGTTCTGTTTCTCTGATTAGCAGTTATTTTTGCTTAAAAGCCGCTACCCAAAGTGAAACCTGAGCGTTTATTCCTCAATCAAATTGAAGTCCGGTTGATGGGCAGTGGCATACATTTCCAGCAATAAAGGCTGTCCTTTCTCGGAAAGATCATACAAGAGTTGAACCCAACGGACTTTACTGATCAATTGCAGAAAAGCAGTGTCGTCTTGATAGGCCTTTCTGAATTTTTTTTTCGTCAACCAAACCAAATCTCCGGTGGGTTTTTTCGTGAAATAGTAGGTATAGGTGGTGCCGGATTCGAACCAATCGCGCCGCCGATAGAGCCACAACCCTTCGAAACTGATAAAGCCGGGAGAGTAATAGCCGATGATTTCCACTAAATCACCGTTCCGATAACACCAATTGCTTCCGTCTTCGCAATACCCGTAAATTCGGTTCAAATCATACACATACACCGAATCAGGCGTTATGAGTTTTAGGTGCGATTTGCCGGAAAAGCGTAAGTGATGTCCTTTTGTTTTACTGAAAAAGGAATGAGTAAGATGACGATGGAGATAATCATCTAAAGTGAGGTACACGCCGTTTAAACGACGCTCTTTCTGTTTTTGCGCCTGTGCCTTCGAAACAAACACCAACAGACACATACCGATCAGGAAAATCTTCATTCTTTCAGCAGCGTTTATTCAGAATAACCGTTTGATTTATTGAATCTCTGTGCCTTCTTTCAGGTCTTCCCGCGCATTGACAACGATCGTATCATCGGCTTTAAGAGCGCCGAATACTTCTGTTTTGTCGCCGGATTTTTGTCCCGGTCGAACATCGACAAATTGAGCCCTACCTTCATTGACCCGGATAACATAGCGCCGTTCCGTGGAAGCAACTACCGCCGACGCGGGAACGGTCACTGCCCCGGGCGTGCCTTCCGCCTTCAGTAAAACCTCGGCAAACATGCCCGGTTTAAATTGTCGGGCGGGGTTTGGGACATCGATTTCTACGGTTTCGGAGCGAAATTGATCATTCATGTTGCCCGAGCGACGACTGATTTTCCCCTGAAATACCTTCTCGGGTATAGCTCCTACCGTATAGGATACGGTACTTCTTCCCTTCAAACTCAAACTGTAGGTTTCCGGAATATCCAATACCAAACGAAGCCGGTTTTGCTGTTGTAAAACCATCATAGGGCGTTCTGATTTCGTACCTGAACCGACCAAAGCCCCGGGATGAACATTCCGCTCGGTAATGACTCCGTCGAACGGAGCCTGAACCCTCAAATAGGACCGGATTTTTGTCAATGCCCGAAAATTGGCTTCTTCTCCCAATAGAGAGGCGCTGTCGGCCATCATCCGCGCATGAGCCGTCTCTAAGTCGAGATCCGACACTGACCCGGGCACTTTACTGCTTGCCTTCAAACGACGGTAATGCTCGCGACTTGCCGTCAACAACGCCCCCGCTTTCAGCGCAGCGGAGCGTGCCGCCGCCAATCGTTCTTCCGATTCCGGCGAATCCAGCACCATCAATACTTGCCCTTTGCGGACAACAGACCCGCGGTCGACCAATACCTGTTCGACAAAGCCTTCCGCTTTCGGATAAATAGTTACTTCCAAAAATGCTTTGAATTCGCCGGGTAACTGAACCGTCTGCCCCACGTTTTGCAGCGAAACTTTCCCCAGTTGATATTTCGGTTTGAGTGTAACTGACTTCGCCGTTTTGTGCTTCGGGGCGTTGGCATCGGAGGAGGAACAGCGGATAAGGATGCTGTAGGCCATCAATAGCCAAATACTGTTATAGAGGATTGCTTTCATATTTTTTTATGAACTAAATGATGGGTTTCCATAGACTCTTCCTCAAAAATGGGGTGTGGGTCGGCTTCGTTATCGGGCAGTAAAGAAGGGTTGTCAAAATCAGTTCTTCCCTGCAACCAAGCATAGAGTTGCGGGACGATATACAACGCAGTAATCGTCGAGGCGATCAGTCCCCCGATCACCGCCCGCCCTAAAGGAGCCACCTGCTCGCCGGCTTCACCGGTTCCGAGGGCCATCGGGATCATTCCCGCTATCATGGCAAAACCGGTCATCAATACCGGACGCAGGCGAATACCGACACTTTCCACCGCCGCTTTTCGGGCATTGCGGTAGTCATGGCGAAGCTCTTCGGCGTTGGTTACGATCAAAATGGCGTTGGCTACCGAAATCCCGACCGACATAATAATACCCATGTAAGATTGCAGATTGAGCGTGCTTCCCGTCAGGAGCAACAGGCCGAGCGCGCCGACGATTACCGCCGGAATGGTAGAAAGGACTGCAAAGGACAGTTTAAACGATTGATAGTTGGCAGCTAACAATAAAAATATAACCAAGACAGCAATCGCCAAGCCTGTTTGCAGGCTGTCCAACGTTTCTGTCAACAGCGACGACATCCCTTTTATTTCTGTTACGAGTCCTTTGGGCGTTTCTCCCAAATCAGCCAGTATTTTTTCCACTGCCTTGGTGGCATTGCCTAAGTCCTGCCGGTGTACATTGGCCGAAACCGTCACAAAGCGTCGCGGACCGATGCGGGCAAACTCTCCCGGTAAGGTATCGACTGAAAATGTGGCTACGTCTGACAATACCGGCCGCGCCTGACCCGCAACCAAGGGGATTTCCTGCAATTGAGGTAAACTGCGCATGGCATACTCCGGAATTTGCACCTGTACCTGATACGTATAAGCCGATTTTCGATCCAACCATTGATTTTTTTCGGTAAAGCGGCTGGAGGAAGTAGAGGCCGTAATAGAACGGGCGGCCTGTTGCAAACTCAGCCCCATCATGGCCAATTTTTGTCGGTCGAGCTGTATGTTAATGACCGGGAATTTGAGCGGTTGGATGATCCTTACATCCCGCAACGAAGGTACTCCCGACAAGCCGGTTACGAGTTGATCGGCATAGGCTTCAATTTGACCCAAATCTCTCCCGGCTACCTGCACTTCAATAGGAGTGTAAGCTCCTTGGCTCATCAGCTTTTCGGTCAGGTCGGCCGGCTCAAAGGAAAGGGTGACGTCGGGAAGTTGCTCTTTTACCGCATCCCGCAGACGTTCTTTAAAATCCTGCATATTGACGTGATAGTCTTTTTGCAAGGCTATTTTGATGACGGCATCATTGGCACCGCTTGTGCTTACGTACAGATTGGTAGTGGCGTAGTTAGTAGGCACCACTCCCACATAAGCGGAGGAAACGGCCAAATTCCCTTCGGCAACTTCATCGACCAACTGAAGCAGTTCGCCCACTCGCTCTTCCGTTCTTTCCAACCGGGTACCGTCGGGAGTTTTCATCCGAACCACCAACTGCCCGGAGTTGATTTGGGGTAAAATGTCTTTGCCTATCCATACAAAACCGATACCTGCCAGAAGAAGGATTACTGCCAAATAAAGGCTGACGATCCACTTATTGTATTTCAGAAATCGCTCGGTTTGCCGAACAAAACGACTGCGTATCCGTTCAAAGTACGAGGTTTTCGGCTTTCCGTTACCCGCATGAGAATGACCCGAAGCATGGCTTTTAATGAGTCGGTTGGCCAAGATGGGCACTAAACTTTGTGCTAAGAAAAAGGAAACCGTCATGGCAAACCCGATGGAAAGGGAAAGCGGTAAAAACATAGCTTTCGGTACGCCCGTCATTAAAAAAGAAGGGGCAAACACGGCTAAAATACACAGCAAGATCAACAGCAGCGGCAGCGCTACCTCCCGACAGGCATCATAAACTGCCTTTTTTATGGGTTTCCCCATTTCCAGATGTTGGTGGATATTTTCGATGGTGACTGTAGCTTGGTCAACCAAAATGCCGATGGCCAACGACAACCCCGACAAAGTCATGATATTGATGGTTTGTCCGGCCAAATTCAACAAAAATACGGCTGCTATGATCGATACCGGAATGGTGATGATGACAATCAGCGAACTGCGCCAATCGCCCAAAAACAAGAGTACCATCAGACCTGTCAAAATCGCCCCGAGGCCCCCTTCAACCATCAGACTTTTGACGGCGTTGATGACAAAGACAGATTGATCGAATTCGTAGGACACCTCAATATCATCGGGCAGTAAACTTCGCATTTCGGGCAACTTAGCCCTCAGCCGCGTTACGACATCCCAAGTAGAGGCATCGGCCGTTTTGACTACGGGGATATAAGATGAACGTTTGCCGTTCACCAAAGCATAGCCGGTCGTCACGTCTGACCCGTCCGTTACGGTGGCCAGGTCCCGAAGTAACACCGCCCGATGCCCCTCCGTATTGATGGAAATACGATTAAAATCTTCTACCGTTTCTTCCAAGGAATTGAGGGTTGTAATGTAGGTCTTGTCGTCAATTCGAATATTTCCTGACGGGGTCATGACGTTGTTAGCCGCCAAAGCTTCTACCACTTCATCAGGAGATACATTGAGGCTGCGTATTTTATCCGGATCTAAATTGATCACCACGGTCCTTGAGTTGGTACCGATCGGAGGAGGGGCCGTTAGGCCCGGAATGGTAGAAAACAGCGGTCGAATACGCGTCACGGCCAATTCGTGGATTTCTTTCAATGCCCGAGTTTTACTGCTGAATACCAAATCGCCGATAGGTACCGAAGAGGCATCGTACCGTACTACCTGAGGAGGCAAGGCCCCCGGCGGGAAAAATTTCATGGCGCGATTGACTTGAATGGCCACCTCAGCGGCGGCCTGTGCCATATCGGCTCCTTCATAAAAAGCCAATTTTACAATGGTCAACCCCTGTACACTCTTGCTTTGAATCTCTTTGACCCCGGAGATGTACAAAAACTGGTCCTGCATTCGCGTCGCAAAAAAGCCTTCCATTTGAGCGGGCGACATCCCTCCGTAGGGTTCGATCACGTAAATAACCGGCGAATTCAAACGCGGAAATATGTCGATCGGAATCTTCGTGGCCGATAAAATCGAAAACACAACGATACCGCCGATCAATACCAAGGCCGAAAGCGGACGTTTTAAAGAGGAAGACAGTAACGACATACAAGCATGGGTTAGACGCAGAACATCTGCGTTGGTTCATCGCCGAAAGAGAGAGAAAAAAGCATCGAAATGGTTCGTGGCGCAGGCTTTTTGCAGGTGGACCTTCACTGCTCTGATTTGGGTAAGTACGTATTCTTTTTCGACCGACGCCAGCAATTGCAGCGCATCGGTAATTTCCAAGATGTTTTCCAAACCGCTGTTGTAGCGGGATAAGCGGCTGTTATAAGCGTCTGTGGCAGAACGCAACGAAACAGGTAACTCCCGAAGTTCAAGTTGCAGAACGGCCATAACAGAGTCAGCAGCTGTCATTACATTGCGGAGCTGAACCTGTTCTGCGGCCCATTGGTGATTGGCCTCCTGCAGTCGAAATCGTTGCATTTGGATTCGATGCAGGCTTCGTCGGAAATCCGTCAGATTGACGGTGAAAGCTGCACCGACCAACACATTGGCCCGAGTGTAAAGCAAGCCCTTTCCTAAAGGGCCGTAGTTGTTTTCAACGTCGATGCTCGATCCTCTGGCCCAAGCGGCGGTTAGTAAAGATATGCGCGGAAGCGGCGATTTACGGATCACTTCTATTTCCGCGTTTTGTCGTCTCGCTATATTTTCACGGTATTTCAGAAACGGATGATTGTTGTCGGCCTCCGAAAGCGACGGCAGGTTTAAGGCGGTTTCTAATCGAAACGTAGTATCAATTTGAAGTTGCCCGGCAGGACGCCCGGTCAAGGTCGCTAATTGTACTAAGGTTTGCTGATAGTTTTCCAGTAATTTCCAATACGTCAGTTTGGCTTTGGAAACCGCCACCATAACGAGGGAAGAATCCAATCCCGGTTTGATGCCGTTGCGGACCAGATTGGTGATAATTCGACGAACGGTATCTGCCCGAGCTAAATTTCGTTGCTCTATTTTTAACTGTTGATTCAACTGCAACAAGTCTAAATAGGTAGTGATCACCCATTGGCGCAGTTGAAATTGCTCCCGGTCCAAGGCCGACTCTCCAACGATAATGTCCGTTCGGGCAAGTTGGTCTTCGGCTTTAAAGCGGCCGAAATTATACACTTCCCAATCCATAGAAGCCAGTGCAATATTTCCGGAAGCCAAGTCGGACCGGTTTTCGGCCCTTCTTCCGCCGGAGGTAGGTACAATTAAGCCTAAGGAGAAATAAGACCCTGACAACCCATTGGCCGTACCGATATTCAGTTGGTCGTGCAAACGAACATTCGGCAGTCGGTTGTCGTGAACCGCTTGCGCATTGGCTCGAATCACTTCCAACGCTGACTGCTGTGCCGCCAACGTCGGATAGTGAGTGAGGGTCGCCTCAATGGCTCCTTCCATCGTCAGTAACTGAGCAAAAGATGGGCTTAAACTGACCGGCAGTAAAACTGCCGTTGCAAGCATAGCCCGCAGAAACAACACCATATGCGGATTACTTTAAAAAATGGGTGGTAACGTCGGTTCGCCAAAGTGGGTCGAATACCGGAAAATGCGTTAAGCCGTAAACCTTTTTCAAAGTAACAGCCGATCTTATTAAAGACTCATTAAGGATTTATTAGAATTTGATTAGAAGTCCGAAAAAAGCCTTTAATTGGTTATTTTAGCCGTACATTTAGGGATAAAAACGGATATTCGAACAGCTATGAATGTCTTATTAGTAGAAGATGACGTGGAACTGGTGCAGTTCATTCAAAAGGGGTTACAGTCGGAAAATATCTCGGTTTCGATGGCTTTTGACGGCATTGTCGGCCGCAGTATGATCAATGAGCATCAGTACGATGTGGTCGTACTGGATGTCAATATCCCGGGCCTGAACGGGTATGATCTATGCCGTTTTATCAAGCAAAATTGGCCCGCCATTCCCGTTATTTTACTGACCGCTTTGGGAAGTTTAGATAACAAAGTATTGGGGTTTGAATCGGGGGCAGACGACTACCTGACCAAACCGTTTGCATTCAAAGAATTGGTATTTCGATTGAAAGCGCTTGCCCGCCGGCACTCCTCCCGCCCGCTGCTCCCTCAAAAACTTCAATTATTGGATTTGGAGTTGGATACCCAATCGCACCAAGTTTGGCGGGCGGGGCAACGCATTACACTGACCGCCCGCGAATATGCCTTGCTGGAATACCTGTTGGTCAATCAGGGGCGTGTCATGAGCCGAGTCAATATACAGGAAAATGTGTGGGATATTCACTTTAATACCAACACGAATGTCGTGGATGTGTACATTAATTACCTGCGCCGAAAGATTGATACAGTAGAACCTAAATTGGTCCATACGGTTTTTGGCGTCGGCTACATGATCGGAGCGGAACCATGAGTATCAAGCAGAAAATTACCATTGCCTTCGGCTTATTGGTAGCGGCTATTTTGATCCTGTTCTCTTTCTTTATTTATCAGGCTTATGAATCGTATCGTCGTTCGCTGATGCGAACGCGCCTGCAACGCCGCGCCCTTGCGGCCCAAGTATATTTCCTGAATCGGAGTGCCTTTCAACAAGCCTCCTACCTGACCCTGCCCGAACAGCACGAAATGCTTTTTGACGAGAGAAATCAACGCATTTACTCCTCCGCAGGGCCGGATGATTATGCGCCTGCCCTCAGTCTGCTTCAGGAAGCCCGTCGGGAAGAAATCTATTTTTCGTATCGGCATAAAACGTGGGATTCACGGAAAGAAGGCATGGCGTTGTCGTTCAAACACAAAAATCAAGTCTATGTGGCAATCGTTACTGCGTATGATCTGACCGGCCGACAAACCGGTCGGAACTTAGTAGCTATTTTGATCGGCGGCAATATATTGTCATTGGTCGTGATTATCCTGTTGGGTTTTTTATTTGCCCGACGGGCCATGTATCCGTTTGATCGATTGATCCGTCAAATCAATGCCGCTACGGTCAATGATTTTTCGTTTCGCTTGATGTACAAACACCAACCGGACGAAGCCAATTATCTGGCCGATTCCTTCAATCAACTTTTAAGTCAATTACAACAATTAGCCCAAAGCCACGAACATTTTATCCGGTATGCCTCTCATGAGATACGTACCCCGCTGACCGTCGTAAAAGGAATACTGGAAACCGGTTTGGCCTATGACCAAACCTTGGCGACCGCGCGGGAAAGTATCGAAAAGGCACTTTATCGGTTAGAAGGAGCCATTGATTTGACCAATTCGCTCTTACAACTGACTGAAGTGGAAGGATTGAATCCCAATCGATTATCAGAAGATATTAATTTAGCAGATACGATTTTAGATACCGTGGATTACTTTCAGGAAAAATACCCCGAACAACCGATTGAATTGCAATTGACGGATGTTTTCACCGAAAACAGTTCTAAGATCAAAGTGGTGGGAGATACGGGGCTGTTACGAACCGCCTTGATCAACATTATTGACAACGCCTGTAAATACTCCGATCATCAACCCGTGCAGGTCAAATTGACTTATCAACCCGATTGGGTCATTATTGAGATCATCGACAAAGGGATCGGCATTCCGGAGTCCCAACTTTCCGACGTATTTTTACCCATGATGCGGGCCGAAAACGTAGGTAAAGTCAAAGGGTTCGGACTCGGATTGACACTCGCTGAAAAGATTATCCGTGTTCATCGGGGAACGCTCACGATTCAGTCGGTGCCCGATTCAGGTACGACCGTCGAGCTACGCTTACCCGCTCTTTCTTATTGAGGGACTGTTTCGATTCAAGTTCTCAACCACAGAATAAAATCGGTCGCCGGCAAGGGATGGACCAAGGGCTTAAGTAAAGTAACCATTTGGCCGCGGTGATAGGTCGCATGGTGGCTGAGGTGAGTCAGAATATCGCCGATGGAAGTGGAGTAAGCCACCCCTTTCGTGTCTTTATAGTGAATGACTTTGTCGAAATCGGCTTCTTCCATATCTCGGAGGTAACTGTCCCATTTCTGAAAACTGTGTTCGGAGGTTTCTTTCAACCAGGCCACCGGCAACAAATCCCACACTCCCACCACCAAATGATCATTGGTAAGGCGGGTGAACCATACCATTTGGGCATTGAGAATGTGACTCATAAGCGAAACGGCTTTTTCCGGGGGTGTTTCCAGTCTTTCTAACGTTTCGATAAATTGGAGATTGGCCCAGCGCTCGTATTGAAGCAGACGGATATAGTGCGTTTTCATGGAGGAAAGCGTTAAAAAAGGACAAGTTGAAAAAAACCGTTTAAACAGTCAAGGATTTAACGCCTTCTTTTTCCATTTTCTTATGGCAGATTCTCAATTTAACCGTCGGTCGGTTATGAACCAAGATAATTCCACCGACGGACGGTTAACGGCCTTGTCTTACCATTTGATCAAGGCAGAAGCCCACGTAAATCCGCTGCCGAATGCCGCCAAGCAGATGAGGTCCCCTTTCTGAACACGCCCTTCTTCCCAAGCTTCCGCTAAAGCAATAGGTATAGAGGCCGCCGTTGTATTCCCGTATTTGTGAATATTATTGATGACTTGGTCTTCCCGCAAGCCCATTTGTTGGCGGATATACTCGCTGATGCGAATGTTGGCTTGGTGGGGTACTAAGAGGGAAATATCTTCCGGTTGGTAGCCATTGGTATCCAATGCTTCTTTGATGGCTTCGGCAAAACGAACGACGGCGTGTTTGAACACGGCATTTCCGTTCATGACTACTTCAAATCCTCCTTCGTCAACCATCTCTTTGGTCGCAGAACGGGTGGGTCGGCTGCTGCCCGGGTCTTTTACGTACAGGTCTTCGGCAAATCGCCCGTCGGCGTGGAGATGAGTGGAGAGCACCCGGTGTTCCGCATCCTCGGTAGCCTGAACGACTGCCGCACCGGCTCCGTCGCCGAAAATAACGGCTACATTCCGTCCTTTGGTACTTTTATCGGTCCAGGTGGATTGTATTTCAGCGCCTACGACCAATACGGTTTTGTACGCACCGGTTTTGATGAACTGATCGGCGATAGAGAGCGCATACACAAATCCGGAACATTGCTCCCGAATATCAATGACGGGAATGCCGATCAAATCCAACTCCCGTTGCATCAGAAAGGCCGAACCCGGGAAGAAATAATCCGGAGTAATGGTAGCATAGACAATCATCTCTACATCGTTTGTCTGAAGTCCGGCCCGTTCCAGGGCCTGCCGGGATGCCGCGGCACCCATACTTGCGTTGGTCTCTTTCCCGTAGGTAAAAAAGCGCCGCTCCCGAATACCGGTTCGTTCCTGTATCCATTGATCGGAAGTTTCCATTAATCGGGACAGATCATCGTTGGTTACTACGTTTTCGGGTACGTAATAGCCCAAACCTGTTATTTTGGAATAAGGCATTCGGACGGAGAATTAAAGTAAATAGAGATGGCGATCAGACAGTTCAAAACCTACAACGAGAGTAGGGTTTTCTACCCCGCGTTCAACGTAAATGTATAGTCTTCCATGATCATATTGGCCAACAATCTGCTGCAGGCAGTATCCACCAATTGCCGGGCGTCGGCTTCAGAAGCTGCATCCAGCGTTAAGGTGATGTGTTTGCCGATGCGTACGTCTGCGACGTCGTCAATGCCCAAGTTATGAAGACCCAATTTGACGGCTTTGCCTTGCGGGTCGAGAATTTCTTTTTGAGGCATGACGTTGATTTCAGCGATAAATTTCATAAGATAATAACCCCCCACCCCCAATGGGGGAGTTTTGAATGATTAAGCCCCTGCCGGGGGCGAGCCGCTATTGCGGTTGGGGGCTTGAATGAATGAAAGTACAATATACAGCCCGACAATCAGCGGGATGGCTGCAAATTTCAGCAAAAACAGCAAAATCACCGATAGCCCAAGGAAAATATATTTGATTCGGTTGTCCTTCCAAGCGAAAGTTTTGAATTTGAAGGCCAACAAAGGCCACTCCATCACCAACATAAACGACATCAAAAGGGTATAGCCTACTAAAACAAAACGATTGATAATGAAGGATTCTAATTCCGGATGGCTGCGAAGAATAAAGGGCAACGAAGCTACCAAAATAGCGTTAGCGGGGGTCGGAACACCGATAAAGGAATCCGATTGACGGGTATCAATATTGAATTTGGCTAAGCGCAATGCAGAAAAAACGGCTAAAATAAACGCACTGAAGGAAATAAGAAGACTGCCGATCTCGATGGAATCAGAGGTGCGTTCCAACAATTGAAAAAGGATCATGGACGGTAGGGCGCCAAAGGTCACCATATCGGCCAAGGAGTCCAGTTCTTTCCCGATGGGGGACGATTGTTTCAACAGTCGGGCTGCAAAACCGTCCAGAAAGTCCAGCACTGCCGCTATGAATATCAGTCCGCCGGACAGCAGCAAATCGCCTCTGAAACTGAATACGATTCCGAGGCAGCCACACAGCAGGTTGCCGCAGGTCATTAGGTTGGGTATAGTAAAAAGGCGCATATCTGTGGCACGGGCATCTTGCCCGTCAAATAAAAATAAGTTATTTATGGACCGCAATTCAATGAAGAAAAGGATTGGAATAACGTTCCCGGCCGATGGTAGTAGGCTCCATGTGCCCGGCGTAGACCTCATAATCGTCGTCCAAGGTTAAAAATTTGGTTTGGATACTGCGGATCAGGGCAGCGTGATCGCAAAGCGGAAAGTCGGTACGGCCGATACTGCCGCGAAACAGCACATCACCTCCGATCACAAACCGTTGCGGGTGATGGATGAACGCTACGTGTCCGGGGGCGTGTCCCGGCACAAAAACAACATCCAAAGAGGAATTTCCGAAGTTAATAACATCGCCCTCGTCAATAAACGCGTCGGCTTCTACGGGTTCATAGCCCTTAATTCCCCAAAGATGACAGCGACTTTCTACGGAAGCCAATATCGGGAGTTCCTTTTTGTGCATAACCATTTTTACCCCATATTTGCGCTTGACAAAAGCGCTTCCGAATACGTGGTCTAAATGGGCGTGTGTTTGCAGCAGTGCCGTTACTTTTAAACCTTTTTCTTCTACAAACCGAGCCATCGTCTCTTTTTCCGATTGCAGAAGGCAACCGGGATCAATGATGACCGCCTCGTTGGTTTCGTCCCAAAGAAGGTAGGTATTTTCGGCAAAAGGAGAAAAAACAAAAGAATGTAGTTGAATCATAAGTAATTCGGAAATTCGGTGCTAAGTTAATAAAGTATTCTGTAACCAACGATAACCCTCTGATTATGGCCGAAAAACCTGTTTTTAAACCCTTTATTGATCAAAAAATCGGCGATTATTACCTCGAAGGCCCCAAAAGCCGTCGCTTTGAGTTTTTATTTATTCTGGAAGTATTTTGGGAATTTTTAAAAGGCATTCGAGCCTTGCATTTTGTGGGTCCTTGTGTAACGGTGTTCGGTTCGGCACGCTTTAAAGAGGGGACCGAGCATTATGAACAAGCCCGGGAATTAGGCAAACGCATTGCTCAGGAATTGGGCTTGACCGTTATGACGGGCGGTGGACCCGGTATCATGGAAGCCGCCAATCGCGGTGCATTTGAGGCAGGAGGTCGGTCAGTGGGTTGTAATATCATCCTTCCGCACGAACAAAACGAAAACCCCTACATGAACAAGTGGGTAAAAATGAGATACTTTTTTGTTCGAAAAGTGCTGTTGGTCAAATATTCCTACGCGTTTGTGATTATGCCGGGCGGGGTAGGGACCATGGACGAACTTTTCGAAACACTCACCCTCATTCAAACGGGCTCCATCACCAATTTCCCCATGGTACTGATCGGGAAAACGTATTATGAACCGTTGATCATGATGTTGGGAAAAATGGTGGAGAGCGGCACGATCTCCCCGCAGGACTTGGATCTGTTGAAAATTACCGACGACCTCGACGAAGCTATCGACCATATTCGGCAGTACCTCATGGCCAATTTCAAAATTCAGAAGCGCCGCCGCCCGATTTGGTGGTTGTTGGAAAAAGGATAAGCTCAATTACCAAATTTTTTCCAAATCCTTAGGCGTATATGTGTGGTTGCGCTCTAAGTACATGCTTTTGGCCTCCGGACGTTTGACACCCATCGGGTTTTTAGTACTCAGGCGATAAAGCATGGCGATCGGCCATAAAAACACGTAAAACAGCACGGTAAGAATGACCCGGGAATTGAACCATCCCAGACCTTCGGCGATTTTGAACCATACTTTCACTAACAAATCTCCGAAAACGGGGAGAAAAATGCAGAGAATCCCGACAATGCCGGCAGCATATAACAAATAAAGAGAGGCAGATTTGAAAATAAATGAAAACACGACCAAACCGGTCACGATGACCAACTGGGCTTTACTTTTTTCGGCTTCAGACATTTTAGGGAAAGTTATTCGTTATCCGTTACCCGTTATCCGTTCCACAATTGGCCCACAGATAACAGGTAACCGATAATGTCCAATTAAAATAAGGTATAAATAAAAGGAGCTACGGCGGAACCTCCTCCGATAACAATAATGACCCCGATCAACAGCAAAAGTATAATCATCGGAGCTAACCACCACTTTTTCCGCTCACTTAAGAAAGCAAACAAATCTTTTAGAAAATCCATTTTTAAGGAGGTATGATTTATCCGTCAATCAACTGACGAATTAAGGTTTTACAATTTATTGACCCGCAAAAGTACACATTTTCGGATTAAGCCAAAGTTAAAATCTTGAACTCTTATTGAACGGCTTTCATGCTTTCGTACAATTTTTCGGCAATCAATGCATTTACTTTGGCACTCGCATGTCCGTCATTTTTACCGACAATCCGTTCTTTCGGCGGAATGCTGCCCAAATGGTCACTAAGACGAACTACCGGAATGTTTTGCTTTTTGAAAAAGTCTTCCACGGGCTTGGTATAGCCGTTACTCTTATCCATATTTTGCAGAAAAGGCACCATCACTACATACATGGGCGCGTTGTGCTGACGGGCATAATCCACGATTTTTTGCAGATCGCGCAGGTGAGGATGAAGAATCGTAGTATCAGTGTAGGATTTTTGTACAAAATCGGTAATCGAAGCCGGGGGCATGTGCGGAAATTGCCAATAAATGTAGTTGGGAAAGTAAAAACGCATCACCAGCGATCCCACTCCCGGGGTTTTAATATCATCGTACGGTTGAAATTGAGCTAAGGTCAACTTCGCATCCCGTGCCGCTTTTTCAATGTCATTCGGGAAATATTCCAACACCAACACCTCCGGTTTGACGGGGAATTTTTGCAGTCGCTGAAACTCATCCCGAGTATCGGAGCCGGAGACTCCTAAATTATACACGGCAAATTTATCCGCCCCCAGTTTTTTCTGCAGTTGATCCGAAAAACGATCTTCCGTGTTGTCCAAACCGTGTCCGGCGGCAAAAGAGTCCCCCAGTACCAACACTTTTTTCTTTTTATCGGCATCGGTTTTCGGGAAGTCACGGTAGCCTTCGGCGGTGATGGGTTTCCAGTACTTGGCAAACCAGATCTGAGATGCTTTGCTCAAGTCTCCTTCGTGGCTTTGCGATATAAACATGAACAGGATCTCCAACAACCCGACCAGCCATACCACCATGATGCCGAACGTGGCAAGATTGGCCACGATCTTATTGCCTTTCGGGTTTTTGATTACTCCGTAGTAGAACATTCGGAGCAATTCGATCAAGACAAACAGAAGCAACATGGCTTTGGCCAAGCGGACGTAAAAATTGTCGACCAGGCCGGCATAAGGATAATCAAACTTAATGTTCCATTTGTCCGGAAAAAACAAAAAGACAAACGGAACACTGAGAA
Source organism: Spirosomataceae bacterium (assembly GCA_046329125.1). GTDB lineage: Bacteria > Bacteroidota > Bacteroidia > Cytophagales > Spirosomataceae > Runella. The sequence goes on from JAXLVD010000002.1 coordinate 39,310, forward strand.
TCAATAATCGGATAACGGAGGTGATGAGTTTTGAGGTCATTTTAATCTAATACAAACTCTTCTTTCCAGTTGTCAGTATCTTGCCATTCCGGCTGTTGACGTTTATCGAATACGTAATTGCCTACGACCAAATAATCCATTTCGGTACGCATAAAACAACGGTAGGCATCGTTAGGAGTGCTCACGATAGGCTCGCCGCGTACGTTAAAACTGGTATTGACAATCACTCCGTAGCCCGTCAGTTTTTCAAAATCACTGATCAACTGATAGTAACGGGGGTTGGTTTGTTGATGAACTGTCTGAATTCGGGCCGAAAAATCAATATGGGTAATGGAAGGAAGATCGGAGCGCAGATAGTACAATTTATTGCGCAGGTCAAAACTGTCAAAATCTTTCGGTAAGGGCTTTCGGCGCGATTCTTTGACCGGGTGGACCAACAACATATAAGGGGAAATACCTTCGTAATCAAAGTAATCGCCTACTTTTTCGGCCAGAACCGAAGGCGCGAACGGACGGAACGACTCCCGGTATTTGATCTTGACGTTGAGTTTTTTCTGCATTTCTGCGTTGCGCGGGTCACCCAAAATACTGCGCGCACCCAAAGCCCGCGGTCCGAACTCCATGCGTCCCTGTACCCAACCGACTACGTTGCCTTCGGCCAAAATATTGGCCACTTCTTTGGTCAACTCGTCAAAATTTTCAAATTTCTTGTAAGCGGCTTTGTATTTTTTAGCGACCAACTCTACATCCAAGTCCGAAAAAGTAGGCCCTAAATAGGAGCCGCTCATGGCGTCTTGGGTATAATTAATGACGCGTTTTTGGTCAAAATAAATATAATAAGCCGTCAAAGCAGCTCCCAAGGCTCCGCCGGCATCCCCGGCTGCCGGTTGGATGAAGACCTCTTTGAAAACGTCGGCTTTTTGCAATTTTCCGTTAGAAACACAATTGAGCGCTACCCCGCCGGCCAAACACAAATAGTCGGCGCCGGTGAGGCGTTTGGCCTCTTGGGCCATTTTGACCACTACTTCTTCGGTAACCCGCTGGATTGCCAAGCCTAAATTACAATGGTGCGCTTCGAGGGTATCTTCCGGTTTCCGGGTTTTCATGCCGAACAGTTCCTCCCATTTGCTTTCATTCACCATTTTGAGCCCTGTCGCGTAGTCAAAATAGGTTTGGTTGAGCCAAATAGAACCGTCTTCTTTGAGCTCAATCAAGTCTTTTTTGATGATGTCGGCGTATTTATCCACATCGGGAGAGGAAGGGTTACCGTACGGGGCCAAACCCATCAATTTATATTCTCCCGAGTTGACTTTGAAACCTAAAAAATAAGTAAAGGCCGAATACAAAAGCCCCAAAGAATGCGGAAAACGAAGTTCTTTCAGAATGGATATCTTATTGCCCTCACCCGAACAGATAGAGGCCGTAGCCCATTCGCCTACGCCGTCGATGGTGAGAATAGCGGCTTTTTCGTAAGGGGAAGGATAAAAAGCACTGGCAGCGTGCGAAAGGTGGTGTTCAGGAAAAAGAAGTTTGACGGGTTTCTTTTTGTCATAACCGATTTTTTCCAACTCCTCGTTGATGAGGCGTTTGAGAAACATTTTTTCTTTGATCCACACCGGAATCGCCGTGATGAACGACCGTATTCCTTTCGGAGCAAAGGTATAGTAAGTTTCGAGTAAGCGTTCAAATTTGAGTAAGGGTTTGTCATAAAAGACAATCGCATCTAACTCGTTGAGGGTAGTACCGCCGTATTCTAAGCAGTATTTGACCGCATTGGCGGGGAAATTGGGGTCGTGTTTTTTGCGGGTAAAACGCTCTTCCTGGGCAGCGGCTACGATTTCGCCGTTGTCAATCAAAGCGGCGGCAGAGTCATGGTAAAATGCAGAAATTCCAAGTATCTTCATTCAGAAAGGATTAGATGGAACAACAAAACTACGCAGGAATGCCTGATTTTTCAAAAATTAAGGGAAAGGTTATTTAAAGGTACGGCGCTAACTTTTACTTTTGTGCAAATCACACAAACCTAAAAAATTGAAAATAGCTGCTATTGATATAGGCTCCAATGCCGCTCGTTTACAAATTTCCTCTGTTTTGCACGACGGAGGTTCTACCGGTTTTAAAAAAGTGGAATATGTCCGTTTTCCGTTAAGGTTGGGGCATGACGTATTTAATTTCGGCCATATCACCCCCGAAAGTGAAGCACGGACTATAAAATTAATGCAGTGTTATAAACTGTTGATGGAACTGCACGAAGTAGAAGGGTACATGGCCTGTGCTACTTCAGCCATGCGGGAATCTCACAACGGGAGCGAAGTGGTGGAGCGTATTGCGAAAACGACAGGCATTAAAATTCACGTGATCGACGGAGTCAAAGAAGCCGAGCTCATTAACAATGTGGTGGTGCAATCCTTGGAAGAGGGGCAATACCTGCACATTGATGTAGGAGGAGGCAGTACCGAGCTGAACCTCTATTTTAATCGGCACAAAGTAGCCTCCAAGTCTTTCAAAATCGGCTCGGTTCGGCTGTTGGAAGGAAAAGAAAGTAAAGGCGCCTGGCAAAAAATGGAGCGTTGGATTGAAGAAAATACAGACAGTTTAGAACCTATCGTGGCCGTAGGAACAGGCGGAAACATTTCTAAACTCTTTAATTTAGTGTCGAAAACGGCCGACAATGCTACTTCTTTGGCTGAATTGCAACGGATGCGCCACTACATTGCTTCTTTCACTCAGGAAGAACGGGTGAACAAATTACGCCTCAATGCCGACCGGGCAGATGTGATTGTGCCCGCTGCCGATATTTATATATCAGCCATGAAATGGGCCGGGGCAGAACAGATCTTGGTGCCGGACTTAGGCCTGAAAGACGGTATTATTCAGTTGGTGTACGAAAAAATAAAAAAAGGGTAGAGGGGTAAAAAGGGGTACGCCTCTACAGATAAGAAAGCCATTTTTTCTCCCGGTGCGCCGCTTTGTATTGCGCATACCAACGGCAGAGGGGGTACAGGGCAATGACTATACTTAGCCAAACGAGATAAACGCCGTCCAATTCAATACCGGAGTTGGGCGGGCGTCCAAAGCTGAACGTGCCGATAGGAATATCCTTCCACGTAAATCCCTGAAAAAACAACATCCCTAACATGGCACAGTGGATAATATACCAATGCAGCAAATAATAAAACATCGGCACTTTGCCATAAGTAGCCAAAATATCCGTAAAGCGATTGGGCTTCGTATCTCCTAAAGCCAGCAGGGCAAACATAAGGCCGAGCATCAAAAGGGCATAGAATAGGGAAGGAGGGTACTTAAAAACGTTAATAAAAGAAAGAACGGTAAATAATTCGTTTTTTTGGGCAGACCACGGAAACGGATTGCCGCCGTAAAGATTAAAAAAGCGAAGCAGCACAAACAACCCCAGGGAAATCGCCGCCGCTCTCCACAGTAATTTTTTGCGTTTGGGGGCGGAATTTTCAAAGACCGGCCCGAAAGAAAATCCCGCCAACATAATGCCGAACCAAGGCACAACCGGGTATAATGTACCCAAAGTGAAATTGTCGGTTAGTTGAAACACATTGGTACGAAACAAGAAAGACCACAACACCGCCAATCCCTGTTGTTTAGGTATCGGAACGAGTGCCGTCGCGGCGTGGAACACAATGATCCCCCAGCCAATGATACCCAACGTTTTCGGTTTGATTCGGAGCAGCAAGGATAAAACAACGAATCCCAGTCCGATGGCAAAAATAACTTGCAGGATGATGGTACGGAACCGGATGTCGAACCAAAATGCAAAATTGATGATCGTAAGTTCCAACAACATCAGCCATAATCCGCGGGTGAGCAAAAATTGTTTGGTCTGCGCCAAATTGTTTTGGCTTTTCAGGGTCAAATACACGGAGGTGCCGGAAAGAAAGACAAAGCTCGGGGCACATAAGTGGGTAACCCAACGGGTCATAAAAAGAGCGGCCGTTGTGGTTCTGAAATCAGTGGGGTCTTGGGTGAGTGCTGTGATATGCATCAAGTCGCGTACATGGTCTAAAGCCATAATAATCATGACAATGCCGCGGGTGACATCAATGGTATGAATTCGTTTCATGCCGGAAGCTGAATGGGTTTTGGGCTTTAAAGATAAGGGAAATTGACTTAAAAAATAGTCCCCCTTTTCATAGAAGTTACCGCCAAACCCCAATGATCCACCCCATCAACGTCAGGGCAACGGTAGCATAGCCCCCGTTGATCAGCAGATAACGCGTGGATTTTCTTTCAAAAAGGCCTACGACAAAAATCATGGTGGCTGCCCAGCCGAATCCGGCCAAAAAGCCGGCGGTGGCTCCCCAAGCAGCATCGGTACCGGGGGCGTTGAGGTACATAGCTAAGTTGGCGGCCATGACAAAGGCCCATACAAACGAAAATCCGTAGATCTTGGCGGGATTACCCCGTTTGAGGTCTTCCTCTGTGAAATGATTTTCAGTCGTCCAAGCTTTGTAAAACAGAAGCGGAGAATACCAAAGTCCTCCTAACAGAAAGGCAATGAGGGCGGCGACGGCTACTGCCCACCAATTGATTGTCGAAATATCCATACGGTTTTAAGGTGATTGTTTCGACAAAACAACGGCTTTTAGGGCGGCAAGTATTGGAAAAAATTTACCTTTTTATGGGAGCTAAAATAGTATACAGGCTCTGTATTGATTGAGATCGAGCACGTCAGACTGAAGGTCAGACTTTTTCTGCTTCATTATTGAATAGGGACATAATTAAAGTAGTCTCCTTTTTGGGCCATGTATTCCTTCGGCGTTAGGCCCGAAAAGGCCCGAAAGTCATTGATAAAATGGGCTTGATCGTAGTAGCCGCAATCGAGCGCCAACTGAGACCAGTTAGGAACAGTAGCCTGTTCGATACTTTGGAGAGTGTGCTGAAATTTGATTACCCGCAAAAATGGCTTCGGCGACAAACCCACATATTTGGCAAACAGTGATAAAAAATGTTTGTGTGAATAACCGGTCTTTTCGGCCAATTGCTGAATCTGAGTCGTAGTGGGTTGTTGAATAATTTGTTGGATACCGAAAGCAACCACGGGAGGAATGTCCGTAAACCCTTTAGAACGCTCCGATAAAAAGCGTTCCATGACAACAAATTTACCTTGCGGCGAAGGCGAGGCCAACAATTGCTCTCTTATCTCACCGAAACGATTCCCAAAGATCAAATCCGCATCTATCACTTGTCCGTTCAATTCATGGATAGGTAGTTGTAAAAACGGATACGCCATGCCGGGGCGAAACCGAATGACAAACATGGATGAATAGGGCAAGGCACTGATGGAAATAAACGCATTGCGTACGCCCGACACCCAGGCCGATTTGCAGGTTTGAATTTCGGTCAAGCGAGTGTTATCGTAAATAAATTTGGGAGTTTCGGTCAGATCAATGATTATCTCCACCACACCTTCGGGGAAAAGTCGTTCGATGGAATGATTGAACGTCAGTCCTTCGTAAAAGGTAAACAGTTCTACAAATTGATTCAGAGGAGAGGCAGGGGCGTACAATTCAAAAATCATAAATAATCGGCTGTTACGAAAAGCTGAATTTACCGCGTTTCGGTCATTTTTCCAACACTGACCGCATTCAACGAATCTTTTTTAATCGTTGTTTAAAACGTACTTCCCACGACTTTTCATCGTAGGTTTTTTCACTGATGCGCAGTACAGTACCATCGGCTTGCGGAAGAAAGCCCTGTCGTGATAAATAGGTATCTCCGTTGATGGTGAATTGTTTATAAAGGTACCAGTGCTCGTTTACTTTCTTCGTGTCCCACACCTGATATAAACCGTTGTCGCTCACCCAAACAAACCCCCATTTATTGTTGGTTTTGTCCCAAGATCGCACGGCCATGGATTTGCTGCCGTTTCCGAATTTCCATTCCTCCGTAAAGGAAGAGGGATGAACGCCTTTTTTAACTATAAAATAAGTGGTGGTATCCAACGTATTATCGTCTTTGAGCAGCACCCACGTGCCTGCCCAAAAATCGTAATACTTCGCCTCACCTTCGGGCACGAAAGGCTTGGTATCTTGCGAATATAGAGAGGCAGAAAAGCAACAGAAACAAGTCAAAATCAGAGAATATTTCATCAGGGAATGTGTGAGGGATTAGGAAAAAAGCGAATTCATGATCGGCAATTTACGGATTCGTTGACCCGTTGCGGCAAAGATCGCATTACACAGTGCCGGAATGGCAGCAGGGTAGCCCATTTCGCCTAACCCTTTGGGTCTTGCAGTGCTTTCAATAAAATGGATCTCCACCCGAGGGGCTTCGTTGATACGCAACAGCCGATACTGATGAAAGTTATGTTTTGCCGCAGCCGCATGAGCAATAGGCATTCCACCGTATAAAGCCGCACTCAGGCCATCCATGATCGCACCGGTGATTTGCTGTTCGGCTCCGTTGCGATTGATGATGATTCCGCAATTAACTGCCGCCGTTACCTTGTGGATCTTCAATTTTTTGGCTTTGTCAAACGATATTTCAACGACTTGGGCCACCGGAACCCCAAAAGTAACGTGGGCGGCCAAACCGTGAAAATGTCCTTTGGGCAAGGGCTTTCCCCACCCGGCTTTTTGAGTGGCTAATTTCAATACTTGTTTGATTTCCTGTGCGTTATAGTCGCCGCCGTGATCGTTGTAGGGCATCACTCCGTGCGTTTCCAAGAGGTTCAATCGAAAGGCCAACGGGTCCGAATGCGCGGCATGTGCCAATTCATCCATGAACGACTGGATCACAAAAGCCGTGGCATTGTGACCGGGCGCACGGAGCGGACCGGTCGGGACATTGGAAACGGGATTTTTGTATTCCAACCGAAAGTTCTCGACCATCCCGGCCGGAAACTCATCGGGAAAAACTTCGGTCGAGTGGGGCGGGTTGGTGTCTTTGCGGTAAGCATAGCGAGAAACCGTAGATGCCTTTTCGTGCCAAGCGGTGAGTTTGCCCTCTTTATTCAAAGCACCTTTCAGGCGAAACATGCCCGCCGGGCGGTAATAGTCGTGTTTGAAATCGTCCTCCCGTGTCCACACTACCTGCACCGGTGCTGCTACGGCTTTGGCAACCAAGGCGGCATCAACGGCCGAATCTACCATGAGGCGTCGTCCAAAACTTCCCCCGACGCGAGTGAGGTGGATGGTGATATTTTCTTCGGGAATCGTAAGTTCTCTTTGCATTGTGCGCAGTACCGAGGTAGGTACTTGGGCAGGCCCCCACATTTCGAGTTTATCACCTTGAAAGTGCGCGGTATAATTCATGACTTCCATGGGGGCATGCGCCAAAAAAGGCACTTCGTAGGTGGCTTCGATCGTTTTTGCGCTTTCTCCGAATGCCTTTTGTACATTTCCGTTTTCGCGAATAACGGGAAGCGATTCGGAGGAGAGCAACTCGGTAAACTGCTGATGAAGGGCAGCACTGCTTTCATTTTTATCAGGGCCGTCGTCCCACACAATTTGCAGGGCATCTCGTCCTTTCATGGCCGCCCAGGTCGAAGTTGCCACTACGGCTACTCCGCCGATTTGCAGCGTCAAATTGGCAAAAGGCTCTATCTTAACCACTTGAGTCACGCCCGATATGGCTTTGGCCTTTGCATCATCCACGCTGATTACTTTCGCCCCAAATCGGGGCGGTTTGGCAATGCACGCGTAAAGCATACCCGGAAGCTGTACATCCATACCGAAGATCGGTTGCCCCGTCACTATTTTGGGTACGTCCACTTCCGGAACATACGTCCCGATAATGTTGAAATCTTTGGGGTCTTTGAGGGTTGGATTGGCCGGTACCGGAAGTTTTACGGCCGATTCGGCCAATTGTCCGTACGAAAGCTTTTTACCGGTCGGGCGATGAATCACCAACGCTTTTTCGGCAAAACACTCACTAACGGGCACTTGCCACGTTTGTGCGGCAGCTGTAACGAGCATCTCACGGGCAGCCGCGCCGATTTTGCGCATGATAGGATAGCTGTACGGAATGGCATCGCTGCCTCCTCCTCCCTGTGCCCCGTATTTTTTGGGATTCAATTGGGCCTGCTCCACTTTTATCTGTTGCCATTCCACTTCAAGTTCTTCCGCAATGAGCATAGGCAACGACGTTTTTACCCCTTGGCCAATGTCAGCCCGCGGTGCTATAATGGTAATTTCGTTGGCCGGTGTGATCAAAATAAAGCCGTTCAGCTCGGTTTCGCCGCCCGTCATTTTTTGAGAGGAAGCAACTGTGCGAAAACCGAACAAAAGCGCTCCGCCGGAGGTCAGGGAGAGGTGAAGAAAATCACGACGTTTCATAGAAAGTCAGTCATAAGGTTTATAGATTCATTAGCTGTTTTTATCCGAACCGACCTTCATTTCTTCCGCCGAACTCCGACAGGCATTGACCCAAGCTAAGGCAGTGGCTGAAGGAAGGCCTTTTTGGTATTTGTTCAGAAAATCAAGGGTCATTTGTAATACGGCTTCGTAGCTTTGCCCGGGCCGTGCAGCGCCCAAGGCATTGGGAATGAACTTATCCAAGACACCCCACGCCCAAAAATGAGCATGTTCCCTATTTTTCATGCCGATGAGCGTTCGGTCACAGTAACTGTACTTCCTGATCGCCGACAAATGGGTGTATTGATCCCGCGGATTAAACAAATGAAGCAAGGGCGTCTTGATATTTTTGAGTTGATAGTCTTTGGTTTGCGTCAACAAAGCAGCCCCCCACTGCGATCCGATACCGCCGTCAAAACTCACAACGGCCTGTACGGGATTGCGAAAGGTATAAGCCACGGCCGACTGACCGCCAAAGCTGACTCCCAAGACCGATATTTTGGAAAAATCAGCGTTTACTTTGGTTTTTAAAGTTGCCACGGCAAACTCATAATCAGTCACTTGTGTATCCATTCCCAACAGACTGACATCCAATTCCGCCTGTGCATACCCTTTGTAAGGAGTATGAATTGCCACAAAACCATGGCTTGCCAAAAACTCCCCTAAAAAAGCAAAATCAGCGGCTTTGCCGTGCATCAGGAGCACCACCGGGGCGTTGATGACTGCGGGTACAGCCTCCTGACTTGCCCACATCTTTATACCCGTAGCCTTAAACTTTTTGATATCCTCGTTTTTAGCTCCTTCCTTCATGGTCCAATCGAAATAATCATTGAGTGACGTTTGATTATTCGGGCTTTGAGGATTTATTTCTTTTCCACTCAACTGAACATAATCGTTAAAATTGAGCGGTTTGGCTTTAGTTTTTCGGGCCGGGTACCAAACGTTAAGTTGTAACACGCGCCCTTTGCTTTTTTCGGTTTGCTCCATGACGGCAGGGCGAGCGGAATCATACACGGAAAAGGTTCGGAAACCAACCTCGTGGTTTCCTTTTTTCAACGCACTGAAAGGCATTTGGGCTTGGGCGAATCCCGATAAAAGCAGTATAAGAAAGAGACTCTTTTTCATGGCATGAAAAACTTTGTTTGAACTGCCGGAAATAGCTGCAAACATTCCGTTTTCAAAGTAATAAATTGATTCTCAAATATAACTCACCCAAATGAGGGGATTAATGCATCAACTTCGAATATCAAAATGACTTTTTATTGTTTTACTTTGTAGGATAAAACATCCACTTTCCGCCAATGATTACTATTCTGAAAGAAAACCTCTTGACCCTATTAGTAGGCACTTGGTTTATTCATGCTACCAACTTTCCGATGTGGCTGAAAGGCGATAAAGTAAATCCTACTTTCAACTACTCGCTTGTGGCTGAAAGAGAGGGTGTATTGTTAGATGAGGTTAAATATCGGCAAAACGGTAAAGAGAAATCCATTGTCGGTTATGATACCCAAAACTCCTCAGATTCTTCGGTCTTTGTTTGGCGCGGAAAAGGACTGCTGCATTTGTTAAAAAGTGAATGGAAAGTGGCTTTAATGGATGAGGCGGGACAATGGGCCGTGATTAGGTTCTCTAAAACACTCTTTACCCCCGAAGGAGTGGACATTATCAGTCGTTCTTCTTCGCTTTCGCCCGCGACATTGGAGCAGATCAAAACCAAAATGGCACAGGATACTGTTTTGAAAAAGCATATTTTAAGTATTAAGACACTGTAAATCAATTTTTTAGTTTGAAAAACGGGAATTATTAATGCTGATTTGGATTTAATTGACTTTACGAAGTCAAACGCGTGGGACTTGCAGCGGATTTCACTGAATAACCACTATTTAAATCCACAAAATCCACCTAAAATCGGCTTGGTTCCTTATCGCAAAACCGACTTCAATTCTACCCAGTAAATATCTGCTTCGCCGTTGCCGGGTGCCTGAATGTTCTTCATTAATTCGCCATAATTTAACGGTTTGCCAAAATTCCATTCCTTCTTTGCCCGTTCACTGGTGAAGAAAAGATAGTTGCCGTCAGGGGAGACAAAGGGACAATAATCCATTTTTTCGGAATTAGCCCCTTCCAACGGCTTCGCTTCACTCCAAGTACCGTCAGTGTTGTGATGGCTGACCACTAAATCACAGTCCAACACACCGTTTTTGCGAATACAATGGGTGTAAAACAGTTTGGAGTCGTCCGGTAAAATGAACGCATTGAATTCGTAGCCTTCTGTACTGACGGGATTGCCGACCAACTCCGGTTGAGCGTATTTCCCGTTTATCCATTTACTGCGCCAAATATCGTCTTTGCCCAAACCCGTTTTATAAATGGCGGTGTAATAGAGCGTTCCGTCCCGGGTGAGGGAGGGATAATACTCATCGGTGTCGGGCGTATTGATGGGGACACCTATATTTTTGGCTTCTGACCAGCCCGAAGCCGTGCGTTCTACGTACCAAATATCAAAATCTTTGGCTTTTCCGTTCGCCTCCAAGGGGCGATTGGAAGCGAAATAGAGACGTTTTCCATCGGGAGCGAAGGCTGCCTCCATATCACTGTATCGGCCCGAAAAGGAAGCGACCTGTGTCTCAGACCATTTCCCGTTTTGCCATTTACGGCAGACAATGGCACTGAAAAGGTTTTTTGGCCCAACTACCGACCAATAGATTTCCTTCCCGTCGGGTGAGATCGTCAAATCTCGCTCATACGCCCCCGTGCTCACGATGCCGGGAGCAAAGAGCAGGGGCGTTTGAGTGGGTTTCGGTTGGTTCAAATAGTCAGATTGAGCAAAGGAAAGAACGGTTTGCCAGGTTAAAATAACGATGATCAGTTTAGGCATAAGGCAGAGATTAAAATGAAAAATAGTTGTGATGATAAGGTGGTTTAAAGGTGGATCAATAATAATGATTCTGTCATTGATAATTTACCGAGTCCCGGCCGCTGTTACAGAAAAAAAGGTTTGAGCGTTCTTTCGCTTTAAATAATTCGTTTCAAAGCAAAATCGGCAGAAACCAGCCGCCCGTCGCGACGGTAAACTATGTGCATTTCTTTGCCTTCTTTGCGTTGAAACAGCCGATAGATTTCCGACAGATTCAGTTCATCGACCGATTCACTGTTAATAAAGAGCAGTTCGTCACCTTCCTGCAAACCGGCCTGAAATGCGGGTGAACCCTCGATGACATTCTCTACAAAGTATTGGCGGAGGCCTTTGCCTTTGGCGCGTACATCCATGCCGCTCATGTCATGCTCAAAACGCTCATTAAAACGTTTTTTATTAGGTTTCAACACAATATAGCCTTCTTCGTAATTGAAGGTTACTTTAAAACGACTCAACAACTCTCCGCCCAAATTACCGTCTCGTTGCGGGGCCTGTGCCGTAATTTTCATGCCGAAGGCACTGCTGTCGGGAAAGGTCGTGATCACATCCTTTAACTCGTATTGGCCGATCCTGACTTTAGACAAACGACCGATATGTCCATTGATTACACCGGCCAATCCCACCCCCAACTGCGCTTTTACAATTTTTTGAGGAAGCTGCAAATTGGCGGTTGACGTATTGAGCATTAACGCGTGGCCTGCGCCCGTATCCAAAACCACTCGAATGGGTAATTCCCTGTCGTTGGTTACCACTTTGACCGCATCTAAATAGGGCTTTGTTTTTTCAATGACAATGGGAAATTTGTCGCCCTGCTTAGCACTGTACTTATACTTTTCGGGTAAAGTAAGGGTTAGTTTTTGATTTTGAAAATCAATCGTCACGACAAATTTACTGAAAATTTCATACCCGAAAATACCGTGTATCGGCGTGCCGACCAACTCTGATAATCGTAAAATAGAGTTATCCATCACCACGATATTATGTTTCAGACTACGCATTGCGCCTACGGTAAGTGTATTTCCCACGGTTACGTCGGCCGCGATAGGTTCTCCGTTGCCGACACCTTCCAATTTCATTTTTCGTATCGACTTCATTCCCAATTTTTGGGCAATAGCGGGGTCGGTCAGAATGGTAGACCCCACGCCCGTATCCAAAATAAAGCGCAGCGTATCCGATTTATTGATACGCACCGGCACGATGATCAAATTGGCGTGTAATTCAAAATTGATGTGTGCCACTTTACGGCCGTTGGTCAGATGCAAGCCAAACGCTTCTTCCTGCTCTTTGGGTTTACCGGCAAATACAACGGGGCTTATCGTGTTGAAGATAAGGCAAAGTACGAATAAGTTCTTCATTTTCATGGCTTTGTACGGGTTAAATTCAGCCATGAAGTACGCCTAAAATTCAATGCAGCGCATCACCCCAAAATCGTGGTTTTTGGAAAAATCGTCACTACGCCATCCCCCAAAAATAGGTAGGTCAAATCAATTTATCTTTCGCTGCTTTTTTGAGTGCCTCCGTCTTATTGGTGACGTGAAGTTTTTGATAAATATTCCGAATATGAGTCTTAACGGTCTCCACACTGATGAAAAGCTCATCGGCTATGGAGTGATACGTTTTGCCTTTGGCCAACAGGGTCAATACATCTGTTTCGCGGTCGGAAAGCGGCGAATTGAGATTGCGCTGAAACGATTTGACCACCAACGAAGCAATCTTAGAGCTCATCGGAGCCCCGCCGCTCAATACTTCATCAATGGCATTGAGTAAGCGAATGTGGTCAGTGTCTTTGGTCAAATAACCCGACGCTCCCGCACAAAGGGCTTCAAAAACGAGTTTACTGTCCTCGTGCACGCTCACCACCAAAATAGTGGTATAGGGTCGTTCGCGTAAGATTCGCTTAATACCCTCAATGCCGTGCATCCCGGGCAGTTCCAAGTCGATCAACACCAAGTCGGGGGTATCTTTTCGAAGGTTTTTGAGGGCGTCTATGCAATTGGTATAGGTATTGACTACCCGAAATCGCTGCTGACTGCCGATGATCAAGGCCAAGCCGTCTTTTACGGCTTCATTGTCTTCAATGACGGTGATTTTTGTAACGCTGTTCATTATACGTATAACGGATTTATCCCTTAAAATTAACGAATTTTAGGGGAGGCTGTTTTCATGGGTATTTTCCCTGCTAAGCGCACCAAAGTACCCTTCGGTACACGAGGAGCGATAAAGAGAGAGCAATGTATTTTTTCGGCACGCAATCGCATGTTATTCAGTCCTTTGTGATAACCTTCGGTAGGAAATACGATGCCCGAACCGTCGTCTTCTAACTCAAAAGATACCTGTTGCTCGTTGATTGTTGCACGAAAATAAATATTTTTACACCCGGCGTGTTTGATACAATTGGTCAGGGCTTCTTTAAAGATCATGATCACCTGTATACTCCAGCCCGGCGGCAGCGAAACCTGCGCTAAATGGTTCGGAATGTTCGTATTGGCGTGAAACCGAATAGCGGTATCCTGTAATAAATTTTCGCCGAAGTCCTTGATATACAGTGCCAATTCGCTGAATTGATTACTTTCCGGATCAATCGACCAGATGAAATCTTTCGTATCGCGGAAGAGTCGTACTACGTTCTTCTCAATTTCTCCTACAATTCGTTTTTCTTCACTTTCGTGCCCGTTGTAGCGCAGTTTGAGTACATTGGACTGCATCCGAATCGCAGCCAAACGATTTCCCAATTCATCGTGAAAATCCTGCGCGATCTGCACCCGAACGGCAGCCTCGGCTTCCTGTTTTAGTTTTTCGTAGGCCAACACTCGTCGCGTACGGTGCTGAATATAAAGCTTTTGCGCCAAAATGCCCAACGAGATCATCGTCATAACCATCAATAAAATAAACCACCACTGCTGATAAAACGGGGGAATGATATTGAACTCGTAAACGGAAGTTTCTCCCCAATGATGGTCTCCCAAAGCAGCGCGTACCATAAAGCGATACTCTCCCGGCTTGAGATGCGAATAAACCACGCTTGTCTGCTCGGTAGGTCCCATCCAACCTTCATCGGCCCCTTCTAATCGGTACTGATAGCGAACGTGGTCGGGGTGAGTATGATTAATGGCCATGTAGCTGATTTTCAGCTGGTTTTTTGTGTGCGGCAGCTCTAAGTTATGGGGCACATTGTACCAAGTTCCTTTGCCTTCGGCATATTGAACCAAATCGGTTGTATCAAACGGGAGTTTGACTTCCGTAAAATGTACTTTCAAGGTGTTACGTTGCGCCTGAAGGCTGTTTTCCCGGTATTTGAAAATTCCTTTGATGGTACCGATCCATAGATCTCCTTCGCGCGAAATGAGGGCGGTATTGGCGTTTGTTTCGCGGGCCGTAAATCCGTCTTCATCGTTAAAATGACGAATAGCGTTGACTTTCAGGTTATTATCTAAAGTCAGTAAGTCAATACCCCGTTCGGTTCCGATCCAAAGCCGCCCCCGGTTATCGAAAACAGTATTATAGATCAGGTTGGAACAAAGGCCGTTTTTGACGGTAAAATAGGTCTTTCGCTTGGTTTTAGGGTCATACAGGGCGATACCGTCCTCAAAACTGCCCAAAGCTAAAAGGCCGTCGTTGCGCTGTGCCATGCTTAACGCCGGAAACATAGCCAACTCCTTGTCATAATCAAAATCATAAATAACACCGTTGCGAATCAGGTTCAGCCCTCTTGGCCCCGAAGTAATGACCTCTCCGGACTGAAGCAGCAGGGTTCTTCTTACGAACCTTCCCTTCAACCCTTCTTTTTGGCTGAAATGGGTCATTTTACGGCCGTCGTAATGTAACACACCGTTGGAAGTACTCAACCACATTTCTTTGCCTTTGCCGGCTTGCATAAACAGAATGACTCCTTGGTACGAAAGGTATTCCTCCAAGGGGATGTATTCCGTTTTGGTTGCGGAAATTTTATAAACTCCGGCTCCGGCCAAGCCTACCCACGTATTTCCCTCATTATCAATAGCAATGCAGTTAATTCTTTTGTTTTGCAGTTCTTTCGGAATGGGCAACGGCCGGTTTGTTTTCGTATCCCAAACGTCCATTCCTTCGTCAAAATAGCTGATCCACAGTTTCCCCGTCAGGTCAAGGGCCAAACAGGATACGGTGCTTCCTTTTAAGCCGGAAGAAGGGTTAAAGCTGGTAAAGGCCGGATTGGTAAACTTATAGACCCCGTCGCCGTCGGTGGTAAACCACACATTTCCTTCGCGATCTTCCAGCAGTCCTTTCACCAAAAAGTTGGTAAAACCGTTATGAGGGCCGAATTTCAGAATGCTTCCTTGCCGATAACGCATGCAACCGGATAATAACCCCATCCAAATACTGCCATCAGACGTTTCGGTCATTTCATAGACCAACTCCCGGCTGACCGGCTGTAAATCAGCCATTTTGATTTCATGTTTTTTAGCTGAGGCCCGGAATACACCTTCTTCCGTCCCCAACCAAAGACTGTCTTTTGAGTCAAATAAAACACTGCGCAGCACCAGATCACTCGGTACGGAATAGCGTTTTTCCAGAGCGTCGGAGGTGATTTCAAAGATTTCCCCGCTAAAAGCGGCTACCATCAATTTTCCGCTCCGATTGACCGAAATATCACTGAAAAACGACGGACGGGTGGCATTTTTTTTCTTTAACGCCACCAAACTGTCATCGGCAAGCCGCACCACTTGGCTGGCATTGCAAATGGCATAAACATGGCCGTTTCGATCACCGATGACGGACGAAACCATATAAGGTTCGCGATTGGGCGAACGTACGGGGCGTGTTTTTTTGCCGTCATAGACCGACAATCCCAAAGGCGTTCCGATATACATCAGCCCTTTGGCATCTATTTCGAGCGAAAGGATGTTGTTGGCCGGCAAATTATCTTCTTTGCGGTAGGTCGTAAAGTGCAGCCCGTCAAAACGGGAAAGGCCGCCGCCGCGGGTAGACAACCAAATGTAACCAAAGCGATCTTGTTCGATGTCGGAGACCTGCGACTGCCCCAACCCCGAAAAAATGTCGTAGTGACGGAAATGATATACCTGCCCTACGGCAATATTCGCTGCCCACAAAACCGAAAAGGCTGCGATGAACCCCTTGGTCAACCCGCGTTTGATCAACATTTCATGACTGAAAAATGAAAATGAAGTGTACAAAAATACAATAAATCCGGAGAATGCAAATTTTTTTAAAAATTGACGCCCGAAAAGTCAAGATACTATCGAAATTCATCAACTATGGTTTACCCAAACTCATCGGCAAGGTCGTAACTTTGGCCGCATTAATTCCTTATCACAAACGACACGGTATATGAGTTCAGTAACCATCATCGGGGGCGGCGTCAGCGGTCTGTTTTCGGCCTATTATCTTCAAAAAGCGGGTTGCCAAGTTACCATTATTGAGCAAGGCAATTTTTCGGACGGCTGTTCTTTCGGGAATGCCGGCATGATCGTGCCGAGCCATGTCATTCCCTTGGCTCAACCCGGCATGATTGCCAAAGGTCTTCGGTGGATGCTCAAATCTACCAGTCCGTTTTACGTCAAACCCCGACTCAGTTGGGACTTGATACGGTGGGGTACTTTGTTTTGGAAACATTCGACCGAAGCACACGTCGAGCGTTCCATCCCGATCTTACGGGACATCAGTCTGTTAAGTAAAAAATTATTTCAGGAATTGGCCGCTTCGGGCGAGGTAGATTTCGGTTGGCACGAACGGGGCTTGTTGATGCTGTATAAAAATGCCGATACCGAACACGAAATGGCCGAAGAAGCCCGGTTGGCCAACCGTTCAGGCATTGTAGCGGAAATGCTCTCGGGACCGCAGGTACAAGCTCTTGAACCCAAGGTGCGGGTGGACGTGCGCGGCGGCGTGTATTACCCGGGAGATGCCCACATTACCCCTCATTTACTCATTAAAAACCTGGCAGCTTATTTAAAAAAGCAGGGAGTGGTGGTGTGGGAAAACGAAGCAATTATCGGTTTGGAGAAAAAAGGCAATAAAATTACTGCAATCCAAACCGCGAACCGGAAGCACGAACCCGAAGAACTTATTATTTCGGCCGGGGCTTGGTCACCGCTATTGACTGAAAAATTGGGTATTTCATTACCGCTGCAAGGGGGAAAGGGGTACAGTTTTATGCTTAAAAATGTAAAAAACAATATTGAAGTACCCGCCATTATGCTCGAAGCCCGGGCCACGGCGACCCCCATGGGCCATGATCTGCGTTTTGCCGGAACGCTCGAAGTGGCCGGAACGGACTTGACCGTCAACCTGAATCGGGTGCGGGGCATTGTACAGGGTATTCATCAGTATTATCCCGAAATCGAAGTACAGTTGCCCGAAAAAGAAAAAGTGTGGAGCGGCTTACGTCCCTGTTCACCCGACGGTTTGCCGTACATCGGCCGCGTAAAAGGACTCAACAATGTCACCTTGGCCACCGGCCACGGAATGATGGGTATCAGCTTGGGGCCGGCCACGGGTAAACTCATCGCTGAAACCGTTACGGGTCAAACCGTCAGTATGGACATTTCGGCTTTTGACCCGACTCGATTCAGCTGAGAATTATTCTTGGTAATGCGGCATGCCTTTCTTTTTCTTCAGGTAAATATCCCACTGTTCCGGCGTCAAAATGGCTTTGAATTTTTCTTCCTTTTCGGTCTGCCATTTGTCCACAGTGGCTCTGATCTGCTGCAGTTCTTGCGGGGTAGGCCGCGTATTGGCGTGTATTTTCATGAAGGCCTCCTGATAATCCATCAGACGCAGGGCGTAATCTAAATTGACCGTTTCGACAGAGATGGATTGGTCTTCGGTCAGTTTCAGTTTTTTGTTCATCCACTTGGTCTGATCTTCTGATATTTGGTCAGAGGTCAGGGGCTTTTTAGGGCTTTGAGGCATTTGGTTCAGGGCGCTGTTACGATTGTAGCCGCCATAACCTCCATAGCCGCCCCCGTAGCCATACTGAGCCCTTGATTGAAAGCTTATCAGAAGTGCCGTGATTAAGCTGAATTGAAATAAACCTATTTTCATTGTGTCCGTTTTTTAGAAAGTGCCCGAAAATTAGTTATTTCGACTCACTTTCAAAAATTGCTGTCTTACAGAATCTATGCTTTCTTTTTCAGAACGCCTTGCTGCGATGAACTGCCGCGCTTTTCCCTCCCATTGGCTTCAAGTAACGGCGATTGACGCCCACACCGGCGGTGAACCGTTACGAATTATTACGAGCGGTTTACCCGAAATCAAAGGGAATACGATTTTAGAACGCCGGGCTTATTTAAAAGAAAAACACGATTACCTGCGGAAAGCATTAATGTGGGAGCCGCGCGGCCACGCTGATATGTACGGTTGTATCCTTACCGAACCTGTAACGGAATATGCTGATTTCGGGGTCATTTTTCTGCATAACGAAGGGTACAGTTCTATGTGCGGGCACGGCATCATTGCCGTGACGAAAGTAGCGGTTGAGTTGGGGTTGATTCCGACCGCAGAGCCGGTTACGACGGTCCGAATCGATGCCCCGGCAGGATTAATTACGGCTTACGCTTTTGTAAAAAATGGTAAGGTGCAATCGGTCAAGTTTGAAAATGTGCCTTCCTTTGTGTTGCTAAAAGATCAACTCATCGAAGCGGAAGGCTTAGGTAAAGTGCCGTTGGATGTGGTGTACGGCGGTGCTTTTTATGCCTATGTGAATGCCGATCAATTAGGCATCGGCATGACCGAGGCCGATTATCGTCAGTTGATTGACAAGGGCATGGCCATCAAAAATGCGGTAATGAAGCAGCTAACTATCACTCATCCGTTTGAACCGGATCTGAGTTTTCTCTACGGAACGATTTTCTACGGGAAAGGACATTCCGAAGGAACGGACAGTCGAAATGTGTGCATCTTTGCCAACGGGGAAGTGGACCGAAGCCCTACGGGTACGGGAGTGAGCGGGCGAGTGGCGCTGCACCATGCCCGCGGCGAATTGGCCGTGGGTCAGCCGATGGTCATTGAAAGTATTGTAGGCAGCCAATTTGTGGCGTCCGTCAAATCGGTCACGGTGTTCGGCCCGCACGATGCCGTCATTCCCGAAGTGGAAGGTCAAGCTCATATTTGCGGAAAAAATACCTTTTTACTCGATCCCGACGACGACTTGGGAAAAGGCTTTTTTCTGAGGTAAACGAATTATGAGATGACAAAACCAGCACAACTCCGCTATTTTTCACGCCAAACGGTTGAAGCCTCCGTGACCATGCCGGAAGCGATCGAACTGATGCGCGATGCCTTTCGGAGCCTTTCGTCGGGAGAGGCAACGGTACCGTTGCGGGTCAACTTGCCTCAACCGGAACAACACGCCCGAACCTTATTCATGCCCGTCTATTTACCTTCGGCTGAGGCAGTCGGTCTGAAAATGGTGACTGTTTTTCAGGACAACCCGGCGCAGGGGCTTCCGCTGATTCACGGTTTAATGCTGGTGATGGACGGGACAACCGGTCAACCGCTGGCCCTTTTGGATGCCGAGTACCTAACCGCTTTACGAACCGGGGCAGCGTCCGGATTAGCCACTGATTTGCTGGCCCGTAAAGATGCTTCCGTTTTAGCGGTTTTCGGCACGGGAGCCCAAGCACGAACCCAAACAGAAGGTGTGGCCGCCGTGCGGTCGCTTCAAAAAATAGTGATTTTTGGAAAAAATCGGGACCGTACCGCCTCCTTTTGTGCTGAAATACAGGCAAAGACAGGTATCCGGACGGAGGCATCTCTCCAACCGGAGCAATTGCTCGAAGCCGACATTGTCTGTACGGCGACTACCTCTAACGTTCCTGTTTTTGACCATAAGCACCTGAAAAAAGGGGTGCATATCAACGGCGTCGGGTCGTATCGCCCGGATACCCGCGAACTGCCGGGACAAACCATGCATGAGGCCAAAATTGTCGTAGATCAACGAAGTGCCGCCTTGGCCGAAGCCGGTGATGTGGTGTTACCGATTCAGGAAGGGCTCTTTAATGCTGACTTTATTTTTGCCGAATTGGGCGAGATCGTCTCCGGTCTAAAAGTAGGCCGTACCTCTCCGGATGAAATTACGGTGTTTAAATCCGTCGGTAATGCCGTACAGGATCTGGCCGTAGCCGGTTATTTGGTCAAAAAAGCAGAAACGTTGAATTTAGGTGCTGTTCTAAGTTAAATTTTGCTTTTTTTGTACAAATTCTTGACAATCCTGCGCGCCACCCCTACATTTGCACCATCAATTTGTACAATTCTTCGTGAAAACACGTAACTACGCTTTTATTCGACATTATCACCACCACGCCTGCGGGCGAGCGTAGATACTTCCTTTGCGTATGATTTACTGATGCAAATCATGCGTTCTCTCTAAATTTATTCATACTTTTAACGATTTCAACAGGCCTGCATTAGTTATAAAACAGCGCTCTGCGGCAACCTGCCGGTAAAAACCCACATAACAATTCATGTTACGCATTGCCATTCAAAAATCAGGACGCCTCAGCGAGGATTCCATCAAATTATTCAAAGAGTGCGGTATTCAATTTGACAGCAGTTCTTCGGGAAAACTGAAATCGGTTTCCGCCAATTTTCCGGCCGAATTTTTATTTCTCCGCGACGACGACATCCCCGGCTACGTCGAAGACGGCGTGGCAGATCTGGGCATTGTAGGCGAAAACGTCTACGCAGAAACCGGTCGGGAAGTAACGGTCGTTCATAAATTAGGCTTTTCAAAGTGCCGTTTGTCGTTAGCTATTCCGCGTGGTACCCCATGGAACGGCGTACAAGACCTGCAAAACCGAGGTATTGCTACCTCTTATCCGCGTATTTTGGGGAATTACCTCAAAGAAAACGGCGTAGAAGCGGATATTCACGAAATCAGCGGCTCGGTCGAGATCGCTCCGAGTATCGGCTTGGCCGATGCGGTCTGTGACATTGTCAGTTCGGGAAGTACGCTGTTGAGCAATGGCCTGAAAGAGGTAGAAGTGATATTTCGATCGGAAGCTATTCTGATAGCTGCTCCCGGTTTGAGCGAAGAAAAAGCCCTGCTGCTCGATAAGATCATGTTCCGGATCAAAGCGGTACAGGCTGCCCAAAACCACAAATACATTTTATTGAATTGCCCCAAAGAATCGGTTTCTGAGATCATGAAATACATTCCGGGTATGAAAGCTCCTACGGTCGTACCTTTGGTCACCGAAGGATGGGTATCGCTTCATTCGGTCATCAATGAAAATGACTTTTGGACCAATATCGAAAAGATACGGGAAGCCGGTGCGGAAGGGATTTTGGTCATTCCCATTGAAAAAATGATTCGATAATCATTCATAGATGGCCTACGAAATCAGATATACCAAAAAAGCCGTAAAAAGCTTAAAGAGCTTTCCAAAGTCGGACGCTTTGCACATTATCGGAGCCATTGAGCAACTTGCCGAAGCGCCTGATTTAAAAACAAATGTTAAATCACTTCATAATTTTATATCCGGGTATCGTTTAAGGGTAGGCAACTATCGCGTATTGTTTGATAGGGAAGATACTCTCTAAGTTATTGATGTGATAGATGTTGGACATCGTAAAGACATATACCAATGACACTACAGACACAAATTTTAAAGGAGGACGACCAACCTAAATTTGCGGTTATTTCCTACAAAGATTACACCTCGTTGGAAGAAGTACTTCGAGGATTTGACTCTGTGGAAGATTTGACAGACTTTCTTCAATTACAACAGGTAAAGCGTGAGAATACGGAATGGGTTTCTCATGATGAAATGAAAAAAGAATTAGGCCTCTCTTAAGCTGATCATGCAAATTATACCTTATCCTTTACGCAGTGAGTGGCCCGATCTGTTGGCTCGGCCCACCCAAAGTATGGCAAACATCGAAAAAGCCGTAGCTCCTATCTTGGCTAAAGTTCAACGGGAAGGGGACGCCGCTCTGCGGGAGTTTGCGTTGACATTTGATAAAACAACCCTCCGGGAAATTTCGATGCCCAAAGCTGTCATTGACGCTGCCGAATCTCAATTGTCTGACGAACTGAAAACGGCGATTCAGCAAGCGTATGCCAACATTCGGGCTTTTCACGAAACGCAATACCAACCGGTCCAAAAAGTGGAAACGATGCCGGGAGTGACCTGCTGGCGACGCAGTGTCGGGATTGAAAAAGTAGGTTTGTACATCCCGGGCGGTTCGGCACCGCTTTTCAGTACGGTGCTGATGTTGGGCGTCCCGGCGCAGTTGGCGGGCTGTAAAGAGGTGGTTCTTTGTACGCCGAGTGACCACCCGGCCATTTTATACGCTGCCCAATTAGTGGGGGTTACCCAACTGTTCCGAGTGGGCGGCGCGCAAGCCATTGCGGCCATGGCCTACGGGACCGAATCCATTCCGAAAGTGTATAAAATCTTCGGGCCGGGCAATCAGTACGTTACGGCAGCGAAGATGCTTTTGGCCAAAGAAGGAATCGCCATTGATATGCCCGCCGGGCCGTCGGAAGTGGCGGTGTATGCCGACAGTACTGCCATTCCGTCATTTGTGGCAGCCGACTTGCTGTCGCAGGCGGAACACGGGGCCGATAGCCAAGTGCTGTTGGTGTCAACGGATAAGAAATTTATTGCGGCGGTCAATTTGACGTTGACAACCCAACTGGAAAATTTGCCCCGAAAGGAATTGGCGCGCAAAGCCATCGAAAACAGCAAAGCTATCTTGGTAGAAAATGAAGCGGAAGCCATTGAGCTGTTGAACGAATACGCGGCGGAACACTTGATCCTGAGCGTAGCCAATGCCGAAGCCGTCAGTGAAAAGATCAGCAATGCCGGCTCGATTTTTTTGGGAAATTATACCCCGGAATCCTGCGGCGATTATGCCTCCGGCACCAATCATACCTTACCCACGAACGGGCACGCCCGAGCGTACAGCGGGGTGTCGTTGGATAGTTTCGTAAAAAAAATTACGGTACAACATATTACACCTGAGGGCCTGAAAGCCTTGGGGCCTACGGTAGAGGCCATGGCCGAAGCAGAATCATTGCAGGCCCACAAAAGGGCCGTGAGTTTGCGCCTGAGCAGTTTGAAATAATTCTAAAGGGGCGTTACAAACGCCCTTATCGCTTCATTCGCATTGCAAATGCAAACGAGCATAGTAAATTGCAGTATACTTGAATAAAAAGCACTATGGAAGAGATATTTGTGACCAAACTCCGTATCAACAAGGTTCGCCATTTGGAGAATCTCGAAATTCCATTATCCGAAACCGAACGCAAGCACTTGATTTTAACGGGAAAGAACGGGAGCGGAAAGACGAGTGTATTGGAGGGAATTAATGTTTTCTATAAAAAAATAATAGAAAATAATATAAATCAAGAAAAATTAAATGAATTGGAAAGGATGTATAAGGCACATTTTTCATATTTAATTAATTATAAAAATCTATTGGAAGATGCTGAAAAGTCAGGTGATAGTTATCGGATAAGGGGAGCAAAA
Organism: Spirosomataceae bacterium; assembly: GCA_046329125.1. Taxonomy (GTDB): domain Bacteria; phylum Bacteroidota; class Bacteroidia; order Cytophagales; family Spirosomataceae; genus Runella. Next base: position 63,027 of record JAXLVD010000002.1, read on the forward strand.
ATGCAACTTACATCTACTCAAAATAGTTTTAACAGTATTCAAAGTGAAATAACTAAATCTGCGCCATGTAGTTTGTCTATTTATCCTTCTATAGATAAATTCAAGCAAAAAATAGAAGAGACTTTTAATTCTTTTTTATTTAAATTTTTTGAGTCAAAGCGAACTTTTTCCCCAAAAGAATCAAAAGGCCCTCAAAAAATTGATCTAAAAAATAAATATGATGTAAGTGAGAATGCAAATGAAAATTTTGTTCGGCAATTGGTAAATCTTCGCTTGGATTTATTAGATGCAAAAGATGCCGGAAAATTACATGAAGCTGATATGATTGAAGACTGGTTCAGAAGCTTTACTAATATTTTGAAAGAAATATTTGAAGATAATACACTACAACTTGTATTCGATCGTCCCAGTTTTAATTACAATATAATTACAAAAGCAAACGAAATTTTTAATCTAAATCAATTATCAGACGGGTATTCTGCTTTCTTGTCAATTGTTACAGAGTTAATTATGCGTATTAGTGGAACTCAATTCACATTACGCCCTTATGATGCTCAGGGAGTGATTATGATTGATGAAGTCGAAAACCACTTACATATATCATTACAGAAAAAAATTCTCCCTTTCCTCACTTCCTTCTTCCCAAAAATTCAGTTCATTGTTACTACACATTCACCTTTTGTGCTGAGTTCGATTGATAATGCAGTTATTTATGATTTGGAGAAACAAGAAAGAGTCGAGGATTTATCAGCCTACTCTTATACAAATATTGTGAAGAGCTACTTTGGCGCTGATGAATATTCTAATGAAGTCAAAGAAAAAATAGTTCATTATGAGAATTTAATCAACAAAATGCAAGTGGCTTCTGAAAGCCTTTTGGCAGAAGAAAAAGCGCAATTCTATGAATTGAAAAAGTACTTTGAAGGATTGCCAAAATCCCTTTCACCCGAACTGCAACTCAAAATTAATCAGTTAGAACTTGCCCAATTAGCTCAATGATAAATGTTGTAAAATCACAACCTGCCCCTGAATGTTTGGCGTCAGAATCTCAAAAGGCAAGCGGCGATTATAAGTGTGGGAATGTATTAGAACGAATAAAGAAAGATTTCAATAATAAGTGCTATATCTGTGAAACAAAAAGACCGACCACTATTAATGTAGAGCATTTCTTGCCTCACAGAGGAAATGTCCAACTTAAATTTGATTGGAATAATCTTTTCTACGTTTGCGGACATTGTAATAATACCAAATTAGCAAAAGCCCAATACGATGATATACTGAATTGTACTGATCCGAAACATTCTATTTTAGAGCTAATCAAATTTAAATTTGACCCCCTTAAAAATGACTCTCCTGACTTTGAAGCAATTTCTCCTTCTCCAAATACCATCATTGTCAGTACCATTGCACTTTTGGAAGAGGTCTATGAAGGAAAGACAATATTGAAAAAAATAGAAGCAGAAAACATTCGTGAACTTTTAGTAAATGAAATTAATAATTTCGTCCATTTTGCTACCGGGTATCTTCGACCCGGTACAATGCCCTCCGAACGGAGCGATTATCGAACATTAATCATTGAGGGGTTAAAGCCCGATTCTGCCTTTACTGCTTTCAAAATTTGGATTGTTAAAAGCAGTCCTAAATTATTACAAGAATTCTCCCAATTTTTACCGCAATGACTTTCAACTTAAATAATCTCCTCCGTCCGCATATTCTGAATTTGGTCCCTTATTCTTCGGCGCGAGATGAATATACGGGGAAAGAAGGCGTCTTTTTGGATGCCAACGAAAACCCCTACCAAAGTGCCAACGGTCAGCACTGGAATCGGTATCCGGACCCGTACCAATGGGCCATTAAAGAAAAATTGGCACCGATCAAAGGTGTTCGTCCTTCGCAGATCTTTTTGGGCAACGGCTCTGACGAACCCATTGATCTGTTGGTGCGTGCGGTCTGTACGCCCCGCGAAGACAACATGATCCTGATGCCGCCGACCTACGGCATGTATCAAGTCAGTGCCGACATCAATGATGTGCCGGTGATCAAGGTGCCGCTCACTCCTGATTTTCAGATTGATACGGAAAACGTCTTAGCAGCGGTTACGCCGCAGACAAAGATCATTTGGGTCTGTTCACCCAACAATCCCAGCGGCAACCTGATGCGGCGCGATGATATTTGCCGATTATTGGACAATTTTAACGGCTTAGTGGTAGTGGATGAAGCCTATATTGATTTTGCTGAGGAACCGTCTTTTACGCAAGAGTTAGATCGATTTCCGAATTTAGTGGTACTGCAAACCTTTTCCAAAGCGTGGGGCTTGGCTTCGCTGCGATTAGGAATGTGTTTTGCTTCCGAAGAACTGATTCGGGTGCTGAACAAGATCAAACCGCCGTACAATCTGAGCGGGGCTACGCAACAATTGCTGTTGGAAGCGTTGGATCATGTTGAGGCCAAAAACAGCATGGTACGCGATATTTTGGCGGAGCGGGAGCAGTTGCGTACGAATTTAGAAGCCTTGCCGTTAGTACAAAAGATATACCCTTCGGACTCAAACTTTCTATTAGTTCGATTTGAGGAAGCCTTACCGGTCATGCACTATTTATTAAATGAAAAAATCATTGTACGAGACCGTTCTAAAGTGAAACTTTGCGACGAATGTCTGCGTATCACCGTCGGTACTGCCGAAGAGAACCGAGTTTTGGTCGAAGCCTTAAAAGTTTTTGCCGTTTTGGCCTGAAAATAAGGGGGAACCCTTCGTCAATTGTCCTTAGAAAAACCAAACCTGTTTATGAAAAAGAAGCTGTTTATTACCTTATTGCTTTCTTCATTGGCTGTTTGCCCGGTATTGGCGCAGTACAATAACTGGGCCGTCGGATTTCAATTGGTAGAGCCGTCCGGCGTCAATATTCGTAAATATTTCGGCGAAAACAAAGCCTTGGACGTATCGGTGGGTACTTACGGGCTGTTTTACGGTCGCGATCGTAAGTACCGCAAAGGGTATTATCAAAACGCGGGCATTTCTCTTCGTGCCACTTATCTATGGCATACCTCGTTTTTCAAAAAAGAACAACTGCGGGCTTATTACGGCGTTGGCGGACAAATTAATTCCCGACGCTATTATTTCGACTCACGGCTCGCCCCCGGCCTGAAAGAATATGATAATACGATTTCTCTGGGCGGTGCCGGACTGGCCGGGCTTGAATACTTTGTCGGCAGCAGTCCGCTATCGGTATTTTTGGAAGGCGGGGCGTACGTCGAATTAGTCCCGGCCATTTTTTACATTCATCCCCAAGCCGGTATCGGCGTTCGGTTCAATTTTTAAAATTACCCGTTTCTTACCGGTTCAACCTCCGCTTTTACCGTTTCATCGCTTTCTCCCCTTTTGCTGAGAGGGAGGTCCATTACTTTTGAGGCAACAAAAACTCAAACAGTAATTACAGCCATGAAACAAATCATTTCTTTTCAGAACCTGCGGGTTCCCGCCTTTCCTTTTGCCAAAATTTTTGCACTTAAATCGGTAGGGATGTTGCTGACGCTTATTCTCTTCTTACTGACCGGATGTAAAGAAAAAGACCCGATTGAACCCACCGTGACTGTCACCGCCAAAGCCGGTGCCGACCAAGCCGTACAGGTAGGGCAGCAAGTGAGTTTGGACGGTTCGGAATCTTCCGACAGTCAGGGGAAGCCGCTCACCGTCACCTGGCAATTGCTTCGCAAGCCCGCAAAAAGTGCCGTTACACTGACCAATGCCGCTTCGCTCAAAACGTCTTTTATTCCGGATGAAATCGGGGAATACGAATTGGAGCTGACGGTCAGCAGCGCCAATGGTAAAAGCACCGATAAAGTATTGGTAACGGCGTCGGTGGCGGAACCGATCGCCATCAATGCCAACATTACCGTCAAGACCAACCTCGTGGATCGCGTGCTGAATCCGGAGCTGCCCGACTATATTGTCACCAAATCCATTGATGTAAATGCCGAACTGACCATTGCGCCGGGCGTTATGATCGCGTTTGAGCGGGATGTTCGGGTAAACATCAATGATAACGGAGGTCTTCTCATTGCGAGAGGCGAAGCCGATCGTAAGATAAAATTGGTGGGCGTTCAGAAAACGAAAGGTTATTGGGTAGGGATTGCGCACTATTCAGGCAGCAATGCGAATCTCCTGGAACACGTGGAAGTAATGCACGCCGGCAGCCGGGCGCTTTACAGTACCACCAAAGCCGCCTTGTTCCTGTCGGGAGGCAGCCGGGCACAGATGGCTTTGAAAAATACACTGTTTTCCCAAAATGACGGGTTCGGGGTCTATGTGTACGACGGAGGTATTTTACGCGAATTTTCTAAAAATGCATTTACCGCCAACACGGAAGCCGGTATCTTGTTGGATGCGGAAAACGTGGCAAAATTGGATGCCGCTTCGACTTTCAAGGGCGGCAACGGCCGTGATGCGGTTGAAATAACGGCCTCCGGACTGAAAGGCAAAGAAGAGATCACTTGGGGCGGTTTTGCCGACAAAACCCCTTATCGTTTACTGGGCGAATTTACCGTGACGACGGGCTGGAAAATCAACCCGGGGGTTACGTTGGAAATGAATCGTGACGCGGTCATCCGAATCAATACTGACGGATATTTGATTGCTAAAGGTACAACTACTGAAAAGATCGTGTTCAACGGGGTCAACAATACCTCCGCTTATTGGCGCGGTATCATTTGCTACTCAGCCGATGCCAAAAACCTGCTTGAAAACGTAGAAGTAAAAAATGCGGGCAGTGTGGCGATCGTCTCCGGCAAGCGGGCCAACATCGCCATTTACGGCACCAAAGCGACCATGACCATCAAAAATACGATCATCAGCGGCAGCGGCGGTTACGGAGTGTTTGTCGGCTACGGTGCTTCAGCCAATGCGGATGTAACCACGGCCAATACCTTTGAGAAGAATCAGGAATCCAATGTGTTGATTGAGAAGTAAGTATTGGAAGGGATTTAATAGATTTCAGGTTGATTTTCGGGCAGCTTTTTGCAAAGGCTGCCCGAAAGTAGTTTGTACTCATTTGTTCAGCAATCGTACCTGAGTATGATTCAATGAAGGATAGACCGGCAAAAAGATTCGATTACCTCTATTTTTTAGTTTCTCTCGCAAATACCCAATAATTGTGATAGTGCTGAGTACCGGCCTTAAATACCTCGTCAGCAATAAATTCATTCGTATTTTCTCCGAATTTGTAGCAGACGATATTGGAAAAGTTTTTTCGCCATACGGATGCTCTGAGGCTGTCTCCCAACCACTCCAACTTCCCGTTAAATAACAATTTCATTTTTCGCGCCTTTCCGTCGGCCGTCATTTTGATCTTCAGCTTTTTCTTCTTGGCGTCATAAACATGATACCGGGTCAGCGTGAACTTATCGCCGCGTTGCTCAATAATAAAAATACTGTTGGTCAGGGTTTTGGAGCCTTCTGAGCCCAATTTGCTTTTTTCGCGATTCAGCAGCCAAGTGCCCGAATAGTCCGGTGTCTGCGAAAAGGTAGTATGGAAAGAGAGACAAAAGCTACTGAAGAGCAGTAAAAGAAGCAGTTTTATATAGGAGACAGTCATCGCTGTTTTATTTTTTTACAATAAATGCGATTCTATCGTATAGGGTTGCTTCGTTAATTCTTTTGTTCAATCTTCCTTTTTTAAGAGAATGCCTTTTGTGACACTCTCATTCAATAAGTTCTCTGCGTACTCCCAAAGGAGCGCGGAACCGTCTTTGATCACTTTTTTCTTGTCATACACTTTCTGATAAGGCACTTGAAACTCCCTCCACGTTCCGCCCTCGTTTGAGGTATTTTGAAGTAAAGGCTCAAACCGATCCATGGCTCTCGCAAATTTTGCTTCATCGGTGATTCCCTCCTCAAATTCCTGCCAAACAGCGATGAATTCTTCTGCCTGTTCTTGGGGTAACAGCCCGAACAGACGTTTTGCCGCGATAAGTTCCTGCTCGGTATTGGTGTGATTTTTTGAGGAATCGTAAATAAACGTATCCCCGGCGTCAATTTCAACGATGTCGTGGATCAGGACCATTTTCAACACTTTCAGCACGTCTATCGGCTTGTCAGCATGTTCGGCTAACACCAGGGCCATCATGGCTAAATGCCAACTGTGTTCCGCGTCATTTTCGTTTCTGTTGCTGTGAAAGAGTTTCGTTTTACGCTGTATGTATTTCAGCTTATCAATCTCTTTTATAAAACTTATTTGCTTGAGTAAACGGTCGTTCTGCATGTTGCTTACTTGTTGAAAGGATGAATAGAGGGTGTTGTCTTGAATACTCGCTAAGGGTTGCGGGCTTTGCGCTCAGGCAGGAAATCGAAGCACAAAAACTGATAATATTACTTAAGTTCAATCGAAAAGTTACCATTGGCTTTTACATTGCTTCGGCAGTCCGGTTTACCCCGACTGATGCAAATCCGATTCAGCCGTTGCCGATCTTGCCCCACACTTCATCTATTGTTTGTTTAAATAGGTCGTCAAGTCGGTCGGTAGCCGGCTGTGAAATTGGGCCTAATGATTTTACGTACTCATTGTAATACTGAATTTTAGTTTCCAAAAAGTCATTCAGGATTTGAATTTTCGGTTCTTCATTAAGTTCGTCGCCTGCCATTTTTCGTGTCAGTAAGTTTTGTATTTCGGTCTTGACCGTGTGGTCAGTCACTTGGCTGTCCAGCAGTTGATGGAATTCCATTGGAGCCATGGTGTTTGTCTGTTTGATCCAGTCACATGCCAAAATTGGACGGAGAACGTAAAAATACTTTTTGACTCTCACGCGGTCCTTTTGCAGATACTCTCTGTAATTGCCTTCTGCCATATGTAAATAATGGTGGAGACAGGATTTCGGATTAAAATACTCTTTTGTCAAATCACGAAGTCGGTCCGCTGTCGAAAACTGTTGTAAATAAACAATAGGACTTCTCAACCACTCTAACATCGGTGGGTTTGATTTTCTGAAAAGTCGTAATGCTTTTTTGAGTTCCCAACCGGCAAGGTCAATGTCGTTTGGCAAAATCTCTTCCTGACTGTCTTTTTTGTCGTCAATTTTCAGATACCAATCCAGCCGATGAATGTAAATATATCTTACGTCCCAATCGCTGTCTGTCGAAGCAAAACCCCAAGCACGGCTGCCGCTTTCAACAGCATACAAAATTTTGATGTCGTGTTGAAATTCAAGCCTTGAAAGTTCTTTTTTTATTTCATCTGTCATTGGCTGCCGGGTATAGTTGCGGTTGTCGCTGACGGTTTGCCGCTTAGCGAAGTGGCGGCAATTGAAGCACAAATGTTAAGTTTTGTACAAATGTTCAATAGAAGAACTGTCGATGAATTTAGCACTAAACCCGCCATTTTGCCAAACTGCTGTTGTACGTTCGACTTTATTTTATTCATAGATAAAGAGGTATACCTTTGTATATCTTTTTTAATTTATTTTTAGTTTCAATACTAAGTTCGTTGTTTTCTAAATGAATGTCACCTAATGATTTCATATTCAAAAATGATTCGGGTAAATCTTTGAGCTTATTGTTGTTCATTGCAAAGCCATACAATTTTTTCAGATTACCAAAATTATCAGGCAACGTTTCTATTTTATTGTCACTAAGTCCAAAATATGTCAAATTTGTCATTCAATTAAACTCTCAGGTAAAACAGAAATAAAATTTTCATCAAAATAGAGCCAAGTTAACTTGCTTAAATTTCCAATTGTTGATGGTAACTTGGAAAGTTTATTGAAGGAAAAATTTAAATTAACTAAACTGGAACAATTTCCTATTGTTTCAGGTAATGAGTTCAATTCATTACTGTAAACTTCCAGATTGTATAAGTTTTTCAGGTCACCAATTGAATTAGGGAGTTCTTTTAATTTGTTATTTGTACATTCAAACACCACTAAATTAGTAAGATTTCCGGTTTCTTTCGGGAGCTCTGAAAGTTTATTCATACTTAAATTGAGATGTGTTAAATTTTTCATTTTCAAGAATGACACAGGAATTGAAGATAATTCATTTGACTGCATATCTAACTCTATTAAATTGTCAATGTTTAACAGCCAGTCAGGGATATTTTTAATATTATTAAATGACAAATCCAAAGATTTTAGATTAGTTAAAGTTTTAATTTCTTTTGGAAATTCTGTCAATGATTGAGAAGACAAGTCTAAAATATAAACTTCTTTTGGGGATTTTACGCATTCTGAAATTGCTCTATATACTTTGTATCCTTTAAGATTTTTAGGGGTAACTGACTTAGTAACAGAATTATTAAAATGAGAGAATACTACATTGTTTTCTAGAATTGTGAATTCAATTTTTTCTATTTTATTTACTTGTTTTTTAGTTTTGGATTGTTTCGAACAGCCTTGAGAGACTATAATTATTGTAAAAAATAAAATAAATATTTTCATTGCCTTTTTATTGGGTTTACGGTTTTCGTAAGGTGATGCATAACACTTAAATATACGAAAGTTTTGCCGTAGTTTTTGTATTTATTTGGCTTATTTCAAGGGTTTTTCAATGCCGTTGTCAGTGGGGACACAGACAATTTGAATCGGTTCAAAATAACAAATCGTACTTCGCCGTCAGTATATGCTACCGCAATTTCCCCTTCAACAACCCGATCTCGGCGGCGGGCGGTTGGCGTTCGTACAGGATCTTGTAGGTCGCTTCCGTAATCGGCATTTCCACCCCGTATTTTTTGTTCATGGCATAAATACTGTTTACGGCATAGTAGCCCTCCGCGATCATCTTCATTTCCATCTGTGCCGATTGCACGCTGTAACCGCGCCCGATCATATTGCCGAAAGTACGATTCCGACTGAATTGCGAATAGGCCGTCACCAAGAGATCGCCCAAATAGGCCGAAGCACTTAAATCACGCCGGCGCGGATCAACGGCATCTACAAAACGGCGGATTTCCTGCATGGCATTCGACACCATCACGGCCTGAAAGTTATCGCCGTAGCCCAATCCGTGGCTGATGCCGCACGCCAACGCTACGATGTTTTTCATAACAGCGGCGTATTCTACTCCGTACAGATCGGCCAACGGGTGGGCGGTGACAAAGCGGCAACTCATCAATCGGGCAAAATCAGCGGCACAGTCGTTGCCGACAGAGGCAATCGTTAAATAAGATTGTTTTTCCAAAGCCACTTCTTCGGCATGACACGGCCCGGCAATCACGCAAATTTGCTCTTGCGGTACCCGGAAGTACTCTTCCACCCAATCCGTCACCAAGCAATTGTTGGTGGGTATCATTCCTTTGATGGCCGATACCACCCGTTTCCCCGCAAAATGTTGGAGTGTCAGCCCCGACAGCGGCTCCTGCACAAAGGCGGCCGGTATCGCTAAAATGACGTATTCGGCTCCGTTGAGCGCGTCGGTGAGCTTGCTGAAAGTTTTTACTTTGCGCGGACTGAGGCGCACATCCCGCAGGTAATCCGGGTTGTAGTGGTGTTTTCGGATGTGTTCGACCGCGGCCCGGTCGCGCAACCACCAACGGATGGAGACGTTGTTTTCCGAAAGGATCTTGATAATAGCAGTGGCCCAACTGCCACCGCCGATTACGGCGATTGTGGTCATTGACAGGATGGTTGATTCTTAGTTCGCAGCACAAACTTGCAAAAAAAGCCTCAACTTTATCCTTTACCCCCTCAACTTTACCCTTATTTCTCACAGCCGCAGCCTTTGGCACAACCTGATTTTTTCGGGCTGAGTTCTTTGCGCAGGCGATTACCCACGTAGGCCAAAGCGCCGATAAAAAGGAGACCGATGAAGATACTTTCAATCATTTGGGTAAGTTTTACCGGATTTTCAGTGATTCTCCATAAAAACTGTAAAATCAACCGTAAATCATTTTTACAGAAAACGCCTTTTTCCGTAATTGCGTTCCTGACAACCCTTATTCCCTGACTTCATGAAAATCTCTCCTTCCGAATCTGTCTCTTACCGTGCTTTGTTCAGCTTGCCCGTCATTGTGGCCTCGTTGGGCTATTTTGTAGATGTCTATGATCTGTTGGTATTTAATATCGTTCGGGTACCGAGCCTGAAAGATATGGGTCTAAGCCCCGAAGAAGTATCGTCGATGGGCGGTACCATCTACAATTGGCAGCAGGGCGGGCTTTTGCTGGGGGGGATTTTATGGGGGATTTTGGCCGATAAACGCGGCCGTCTTTCGGTATTATTCGGGTCCATCATCATGTACTCGTTGGCCAATATCTTTTGCGGTTTTGTACAATCGCCGGAGGTGTATGCGGCGTTGCGGTTTGTGGCCGGCGTCGGGTTAGCGGGCGAATTGGGAGCAGGACTCACCTTGGTGGCCGAGATATTGCCCCAAAAGTTACGCGGTTATGGGTCGTCCATTGTAGCGAGTGTGGGACTGTTGGGAGCCGTTGTCGCCTTTTTAACCAACAATATGTTCGATTGGCGAACTACTTATTTTGTCGGCGGCGGCTTGGGAGTTGTGCTGCTGTTTCTGCGTATCGGCGTATTGGAATCGGGGATGTTTCAGAAAGCAAAAGCGCAAAACACCCAACGGGGCAGTTTATTGGCCTTTTTTAACAACGGCCCCCGCTTTTGGAAATACATGCGCTGCATCGGGGTTGGGGTTCCCACTTATTTTGTGATCGGCATTTTGGCCACGTTCGGTAATGAATTCGGGAAAGCCTTAGGAATCACCCCCGACATTGTGGCGGGGAAGTGCGTTATGTACGTCTTTATCGGAACCGTGTTGGGTGATATGTTCAGCGGTCTGCTGAGTCAATGGCTGCGTTCCCGCAAAAAAGCCATCGGTGTCATGACCACCATGACTTTTATCGGGGTAGCCTTTTATTTATACGGCGGTATATCCCTGGCGACTGTATTTTATTGGGTATGCGGCTTTTTGGGTTTTTCAGTTGGGTACATTGCTATGTTTCTGACTGCCACTGCCGAAAGTTTCGGCACCAATTTACGGGCCACAGCGACGTCTACGGTCGCAAATTTTGTACGAGCCACCACATTGCTCACGCTGCCGCTTTATCAGTACTTAAAACCCACTTTGGGTGTACTCGGGTCAGGAGGTTTGGTCGCTTTTCTCTGTTTTGCTATCGGCTACTTGTCGTTGTTTTTGATGGAAGAAACCTTTCACAAAGAGTTGGATTATGTAGAGTAAGCGTCTTAAGTACCCAATCACAACTACTTTCTGTTATTCGTTATCTGTTATCCGTTATTAGTGTATTGATCATCAACTGATTGAGTATAGACAGATAACTGATAACTAATTTCAGATAACTACTTATGAAACAAAACAGGCGAACCTCTCCGGTTCGCCTGTTTTGTTTCATGGCTGCTATAACAAATAAACTATTCAGGGTTTCGGTTCAGAGCCGTCGAGACGGCCCTTTTGCCTTATTGCACTACTTCTCCGCGAATGTTCAGCGTTACCAATCCGCTTTCTGCATTTGACTCGACCGTAACGGTTTTGTTGAAGGAGCCGGCTGCCGCTGCGTTGAAGGTGGCTTTGATGGTTCCGGTAGCACCCGGCATGACGGGCTCTTTGGGATATTCCACACCGGTACATCCGCAAGAACCGTAGGCTTTGCTGATGATAAGCGGGTCTTGTCCTCTGTTGGTAAACTTAAACTCGGCCGTAACAGGCTTGCCTTGTTTGATTTGACCGAAGTTATGGTCAGTTTCTACCCAATTGAAGGCTGCTGCCAACACATTGGCAAAAAGGAATGAGGCTGTCAGAAGTGTGAGGGCGAAGGAGAGAAAAGTTACTTTTTTCATGTGTTTACGTCATTTTTAAGGTTTAACTTTTTTTCGGTCGATTGACGGGTCAAAAGTACAGGGCTTATTCGGGACACCTTGTTAACAAAATCTCAACTTTTGTTAACGGTTTGTTAATAACTTGATAAGTTTATGGCTGATGACCTAAATTCGTATCTATATTTCGAGTAATATTGCCAATTAAGCGTTTTTACTGTAAAAAAGGGTAAGCTTCATGTCACGAACTACCATTCGATTGTTAGTCATTTTGTCCGCGTTATCCATCATTGGGGTCATTGTGACCCAAATCTATTGGGTGCGTAAGGCGTTGGCTTTGAGAGAACGGCAGTTCAATCAGCAAGTACACGTTTCGTTGCAGGAAGTAGCCGAAGATTTGGCCCGTCTCAATGCGGTCATGTTGCATAATAATCCGGTCGAACAACTCTCTTCCAATTACTTTTTGGTCAATACCAACTCCAAAGTGGACCCGGGTATTTTGGAACATTACATCAAGACCAGTTTTTTAAAGCATAATTTAATTACTGATTTTGAGGTCGGTATTTACGATTGTGCCAGCAATCAGATGTTTTACGGAGTGGCTCTCAGTACCCGTAATGAAAGAAAGACCCCCACCCAAACGGCCAATTGGCTCAAATCCAACAAATACCCTTATTATTTCGGGGTTCGTTTCCCGAATCAGACCGGGGCTGTCTTCAGTGATCTTCGCGGATGGATCGGCTCTTCGTTATTGGTTTTGTTGGCCGTTTGCTTTTTCAGCTATGCCCTGTTTGTGATCCTGCGCCAACGGCAGTTAACAGAAGTGCAGCGTGATTTTATCAACAACATGACGCATGAGCTGCAAACCCCCATCGCCACTATTCGCATTGCCGCCGACGTACTCAATACCACTGCCATTAAAGATCAACCCGAACGCCTCAAAAAATACACGGGTATTGTCAAAGAAGAAGCCCAACGGTTGCAAAATCAGGTAGAAACGGTGCTGAACATGGCCAAAGCGGAGAAAAACAAACTCCCCCTCAACATTGAATGGCTGGACGCTCACCAAATTATCACCTCGCTGTCCAATAAATACGAAAACGACTTCACCCTTCACCTTGACGCCGCCGAGCCTTACGTTCATGCCGATCGGCTGCATTTGACCAATGCCGTGAGCAATATGATCGACAATGCTTTCAAATATACGCCTGACCACCCGGACATTCATTTGCATACTTCCAACCACAATGCAACGTTAATCATTGCAGTGAAAGACAATGGCATAGGAATTGCTCCGGAACACCAACGGAAAGTGTTCAGTAAGTTTTACCGAGTGCCGACGGGCAATGTCCACAATGTCAAAGGCTTCGGTATCGGCTTAAGCTATGTGCAGCAAATTGCCAAAGCCCACGGCTGGAAACTCCAATTGGAGAGTGAAATCGGTAAAGGAAGTGAGTTCCGAATTTTGATACCTTTAAAAAGTAATAAGTAACCGGTATTGAGTAGTTAGAAAAATAAAAACTCAATACTTACTACAGAATACTGAATACAAAAAAATGCCTCGCATCTTATACGTAGAAGATGACCCGAATTTAGGGTTTGTGACCAAAGATAATCTGGAGCTCAACCATTACGATATCGTTCACTGTATGGACGGGCAGGAAGCCTTGGATACGTTCCACCGTCAGCAACCTTTCGATTTGTGTGTGTTGGATGTGATGTTGCCGAAATTAGACGGCTTTACTTTGGCCCAAAAAATCAGACAGCAGGACAAACACGTTCCCATTTTGTTTTTGACGGCTCGCTCGCTTCAGGAAGACAAAATCCACGGTTTACGATTGGGGGCCGATGACTACCTGACCAAACCCTTCAGTATGGAGGAGTTGCTGCTGAAAATTGAGGTATTTTTAAGAAGAAGCCTGAAAACGGACGTCAGGAGTGAGGAGGAGAATAAAAGAGTATCGGTGGGCAAGTATGCCTTTGATTTTGAGAAATTACAACTTCAGATAAACGGAAAAACGCAGGATCTGACCTATCGTGAAGCCGAAGTGCTGCGTTATTTGGCCGAGCGCCCCAATCAGGTCATTAAGCGGGAAGACTTGCTCAAAGCCATTTGGGGCGACGACGATTACTTTATGGGACGCAGTTTGGACGTGTTTATGTCGCGTCTTCGCAAATACCTCTGCGAAGACCCCAACATCAAAATAGAAGGTATCCACGGCGTAGGTTTTCGAATGCGGTGGTAAGACTATCTCAACAATTCCCCAAACACTTCATCCAATTTTGCCACGGGAACGATCTGAATATTATAATTCTTAAAAATCAGTCCTTTGGTGTTGTATTTGGAAATAAACACTTTTTTAAAACCCAACTTTTCGGCTTCCGCAATGCGGCCTTCGATGCGACTTACGGCCCGCACTTCCCCCCCTAAACCTACTTCTCCGGCAAAACATACGGAAGGCGCCACAAAGGCATCTTCAAATGAAGAAGCAATGGAGGTGACCACGGCCAAATCAATGGCCGGGTCTTCGACACGCAGGCCGCCGGCTACGTTCAAAAATACATCTTGCGTGCCTAAGCGAAAACCGCCCCTTTTTTCCAATACGGCCAAAAGCATTTGCAGGCGTTTGTTGTCAAACCCCGTACTGCTGCGTTGCGGTGTACCGTAGTTAGCCACACTGACCAACGATTGAATCTCAATCATCAGCGGGCGATTGCCTTCCAGCATCGAACCGATCGTAATACCGCTCAGTTGTTCCTCCCGTTGCGAGATCAGGATTTCTGACGGATTGGTCACCTGACGAAGCCCGGAGCCCAGCATCTCATAAATCCCTAATTCCGAAGTACTGCCAAAACGGTTTTTCGTAGTACGCAAAATGCGGTAGGTCGTATGGCGATCGCCTTCAAACTGCAAAACCGTATCCACCATGTGCTCCAACGTTTTCGGACCGGCCAAGTTGCCGTCTTTGGTAATATGCCCGATCATAAACACCGGCACACCGCTTTCTTTGGCGTATTTCATCAGTTCAGCCGCACATTGCCGTACTTGCGACACGCTGCCTGCCCCTGATTCGATCAGCGACGATTGCATGGTTTGAATAGAGTCGATGATAACCACATCCGGGTCAAATTCTTCAATTTGCCGAAATATATTTTCCGTTCCCGTTTCGGTCAGAATAAAACAGTTATGATTTTTGCTTGTCAGACGTTCCGCACGCATTTTGATCTGCTGCTCACTCTCCTCGCCTGATACATACAGCACTTTTTGGGTAAGTGTCAGCGCAATTTGGAGCATTAAGGTAGATTTACCGATGCCCGGTTCACCGCCGATGAGCACTAATGATCCTAACACGATACCCCCGCCCAAGACGCGATTGAGTTCGGCATCAATGGTCACTATACGCGGTTCTTCTTCGTATTTGATTTCATTGATAGCTTTCGGTTTGGGGGCCAGACTAACCGACTTCCATTGAGCCATCGGCCCTTTTTTATCTTCTTTTTCCAGCACTTCTTCTACCAAAGTATTCCACTCACCGCAGGAAGGACACCGTCCCAACCATTTTGGAGATTGATGCCCGCAGTTTTGACAGAAATACGCCGTTTTTACTTTCGCCATAAGAGATTGAGGGATTAAATCGCTAAACTAAGCGATAAACAAATAACATGGATAGGGTAAAAATAATTTGCAGTAGGGTCGGTAACAAAAGCCTGCCTATTCATTCAAGAAACAGGAACTGATGGGCGAAAGATATACATGGGTGAGTAAGAGAACGTAAAGAAGCGTTTTATAGCGAAAGGAGGAAAGAAGAAAGGGTTCTGAACCGGCAAAGGGAGCCGTATCAGCTTTATTTTTTTAAGTAAAGATAGAAAAATCGGCTTACTTTTGCGGCTTCAATCGGAAAAAACAGGATGAAAAATTTTATTGAAGAACTCCGTTGGCGCGGCATGCTCCACGATATGATGCCCGGCACGGAAGAACAGTTACAAAAAGAGGTGACGTCGGCGTATATCGGTTTTGACCCAACGGCCTCCTCCCTCCACATCGGTAATTTAGCAACGGTGATGTTGCTGAAACACTTTCAGTTGTGCGGTCATAAACCTTATGCGTTGGTAGGCGGTGCCACCGGCATGGTGGGCGACCCGTCGGGAAAAGCCGCCGAACGGGCGTTCTTGTCGGAAGAAACCTTGCGCTACAACGAGTCATGTATCAAAAAACAATTAGAACATTTTCTGGATTTTGACGGCGGCGATACTTCGGCCGAGATCGTCAATAATTACGATTGGTTCAAAAGCATAGGGTTTTTGGAGTTTTTGCGCGAAGCGGGTAAATACATTACGGTCAACTACATGTCGGCCAAAGATTCGGTCAAAAAGCGCCTCGAAACGGGAATTTCTTTTACAGAATTCAGCTATCAGTTATTGCAGGGGTACGATTTCTACTGGTTGTATAAAAACAAGAACGTTCGTCTCCAAATGGGCGGCTCCGACCAATGGGGCAACATTACGACGGGAACAGAGCTTATTCGTCGCAAAGAAAACAACAACGACGAAACGGCCGAACATCGGGCATTTGCTCTGACCACTCCCTTAGTAACCAAATCAGACGGGACAAAATTCGGTAAGAGTGAAAGCGGCAACGTATGGCTTGACCCGTCGATGACGTCGCCGTTTCAGTTTTATCAATTTTGGCTTAACTGCACCGATGCCGATTGCCCGCGGTTATTACGCGTGTTTACGTTGTATTCAAAAGAAGAAATCGAAACCTTAGAAGCTCAACACGCCGAAGCCCCTCATTTGCGTATCATGCAGAAAGCGTTGGCCAAAGAGGTAACGGTACGGGTACATTCGCAACACGACTACGACATGGCGATTGCCGCATCGGAAGTACTGTTCGGAAAAGGGACGCTGGATATGCTGAAAAGCATGAACGAAGCTACCTTCGTATCGGTTTTTGACGGGGTGCCGCAGAGTATCATTCCTCGGGAAGAGTTGGCCAATTGTGCGACCGTGGCTGATTTGCTTTCGGTAACGACGGCCAACGAAATTTATCCTTCCAAGAGCGAAGCGCGCCGGGCGATTCAGGGAAATGCGGTCAGTGTGAACAAAACCAAAATTGCCGATGCCAATGCTCGTCCCGATTTTGAACTGCTCCAAAACAAATATTTATTGATTTCGAAGGGAAAGAAAAACCACCTCATTTTAGTAGAGTAATCCGCGGTTTTTACGGATAAGGTACATACTTTTTATATTTGATAAAATCCTTAAAAGTGCTTTATTAGGCTATTTTTAAGGATTTTTTGATTTTTATACGACCTACAAATCGTTGTTGGAAAAATATTTTCAAAAAAAATAAAATGAATTTCTAATTTTGGCACGACTATTGAGAGAGGCGTATTACAAGTAGATTGTACCCTAAAAACAAAGCATGAAACATCCTCTATAACGCTAAGCATCATGCAGAAATTAAGCCTAAACCAGACTTTACAGCAGAAGCTATCGCCTCAGCAAATTCAGTTTATTAAATTATTACAAATTCCGACGGCGGAATTGGAGACACGCATTGAGGAAGAGTTGGAGATCAATCCGGCGCTGGAAGAGGGGATGGAAGCGGAGTTGGCAGGTAAAGAAGAAACATATGATGATCATACCGATGAGGATTACGACGACGAATTCAGTCATCGCGACGACATCAGTTTGGACGATTATCTGCACCATGATGAATACGGCGGTTATAAAATGTACAGCGACGGTAATTATCCCGAAGAAGAGCGTGATATGCCGATTGCGACTATGTTGACCCTCCACGATGCTCTGGTTCAACAATTCGGCTTTTTGCGACTTAATGAGCGTCAGGCTGTGATTGGATTGCAGTTGTTGGGAAGTATCGAAAACGACGGCTACATTCGTCGTTCATTACAGGCTATTGTCAATGATTTGGCTTTATCTCAAGGGTTTTATTCTACCATTGAGGAAGTGGAGCAGGTCCTGAAAAAGATCCAAACCTTTGACCCGCCGGGCATCGGTGCCCGAAACCTGCAGGAGTGTCTTTTGTTGCAACTTGATCGCAAAGATCCTGCCGATCCTTTCGTTACGTATGCCATTAAAGTAATAGAAGATTTCTTTGAGGAGTTTTCCAAAAAACACTACGATAAAATTCAAAAACGGCTTGGCATCAATGACGAACAGATGAAATGTGTCATCAGTCTGATTACGAAATTGAACCCTAAGCCCGGTTCGGTAGAAGGAGAAGACGGATTGGCACAATACTTGCTGCCCGATTTTTGGATCCATAATAACAACGGCAAACTGGAAGTTCATCTGAATTCTAAGAATGCTCCGGAGCTTCGCATCAGTCGGACGTTTGCCGAAATGCTCGATACCTACGATAAAAGCGATAAATCCAATCGCCATATTCGCGAAACGGTGACGTTTGTGAAGCAAAAACTGGACGCCGCTAAATGGTTTATTGACGCTATCAAACAGCGGCAGAATACATTGCAGCGTACCATGAATGCCATATTGAACTACCAATACGAGTTTTTTACGGACGGAGACGAAACCCGTCTCAAACCGATGATCTTAAAAGATATCGCTTCACGTATCGAAATGGACGTTTCGACGGTATCACGTGTAGCCAACAGCAAAGCCGTACAAACGGAATTCGGCGTTTATCCGCTCAAATATTTCTTCTCGGAAGGCATTTCTACTGAATATGGCGAAGATGCGAGCAGTCGTGAAGTAAAATCCATTTTGAAAGACCTGATAGAGGGTGAACCTAAGGGGAATCCTTTGTCGGACGACAAACTGGAGAAACTGCTGAACGACAAGGGCTATAACATTGCCCGCCGTACCGTAGCCAAATACCGCGAACAACTCAATATTCCGGTAGCCCGTTTAAGAAAACAGTTGTAGAGAAAAGTGGAAATCCCGGTAAGCGTTATCTATTAATGATGTACTTTTGTGCAGTTTTGATTGACACATAACCATTAACAGATAACGGCCCCTTGAATACTCGTCCGGCTAAATTTCTTTCGGTCATACTTCATCCTTTGCTGATGCCCACGTTTTTGTTGGGTACTTTGTTTTTTACTTCGCCCGCGGTAATGGGGGTAGATGTCTTGCCTCCTACCATTCGGCTTACCTTATTGGGCTTCATCAGCATGACTACTTTTGTGGTGCCGGCCTTAGGTATCTATTACCTTTACCGTGCCGGGTACGTTAAAAATCTGGAATTGGACGATTTGGCCGACCGTCGGTTGCCTTATTTTCTGACGGCCCTTTTTTATGCTTTCGCCACTTATTTTTTCAGTTTTCAATTGGCTCCGCTTTCCGAAATAGCGCCGGGTATCGGTATCGTATTAGGAAGCATCACCATTTCCATTGCTTTAGTGGGAATCATCAGCCTGAGTTGGAAGATCAGTGCGCACGGTACCGGGGTCGGAGGGCTGTTGGGAGCTATGTTTGGGATTGCCGTAAAATTCGGGGAAAATCATTTACTGTATCCTTTATTACTATTTCTTGTGTTGGCGGGACTGTTAATCAGCGCTCGCCTCCAACTTAACGCACATACTCCCGCGCAGGTGGGTGCCGGCGTGGCCTTAGGTATTGTGATAAGTGCCACTACCGTTTGGTGGTTTGTTTAGTTTTCATTTCAGTTGTATTCCGAATCATAACCCTTTTACCTCCAAAAACATGTATCAAAATATTCTCTGCGAAATCACGGATGGCGTCGCGCGTATTACGCTCAATCGCCCGCAAGTTTATAACGCGCTCAGTCCCGGATTGCTCAAAGACATCACGGCGGCAGTGCAACAAGTGCAGGAAGATGATTCGATACGGGTGGTTGTATTGACCGGGGCGGGTGAAAAAGCATTTTGTTCCGGAGCTGATCTGAAAGAAGGAATGGGGGACAGCGCCGGTTTGGGGGATTCGCTGCGCCAAAACTATAATCCGATGATAATGGCCATTCGTACTCTGCCGAAGCCGGTCATCTGTCGGCTTAACGGCGTGGCGGCCGGAGCGGGCTGTTCCTTAGCGTTGGCCTGCGACCTGGTCATTGCTTCCCGTGATGCGTATTTGAGTCAGATTTTTGTCAATATCGGACTGATGCCGGATGCCGGCTCTACTTTTTTTCTGCCGCGTTTGGTAGGAATGCAAAAAGCGTTTGAGATCGCAACTACGGGGCGGCGGGTGTATGCGCCCGAAGCCGTCAGTCTCGGATTGATTCATAAGGCCGTACCGGCCAGCGAATTGGATATTGAGTTGTGTGATCTCATTAATTATTATCGCAATGCACCGACAAAGGCTATCGGGGCGATGAAATTAGCCATGAATCAATCGCTGTACTCCAATTTGGAACAGATGCTTGAATTAGAGGCCGACCAACAGGATAAGCTCAGCCATACACACGATGCTGCCGAAGGAATGATGTCGTTTTTACAAAAAAGAAAAGCGGTTTATCGGGGAAAATAGGTGGTAAAATAAAAGGGCAAATAGGACAAATGAGTAAGAGATTGTCTCACTTTGCCCTACTTGTCATTTGCAAATTTGCTTATTATATGCTTATCAGAATTGTAAGAATGACTTTCCACCCCGCAAAAGTGGCTGATTTCCTGGAAATTTTTGACGAATCAAAACACAAGATTCGGACAATGCCCGGTTGTCATCATTTGGAACTGTTGCGGGATTTAGACTTGCCTCACGTATTTATGACCTATAGTTATTGGGACAATGCCGACGCGTTGAATCATTACCGTGATTCTGACTTATTCAAAACCACTTGGGCAAAAACAAAAATACTGTTTGCCGATAAACCGACGGCGTTTTCGGTAGAAAGACTGCAAACCCTTGAATAGGTGTCGGGAAAGAAAACTCAATCAATATGGATGCTGAAATCATCGGCATCCAAATAGGCCGGAAACCGCTCTCGGAAAGCCGTAAGCGGTTCTTTTTGCAGCGTGGTTATATAAATACCCGGTTCGTCGGTTTTTCGCAAAATTACCTCCCCTTTAAAGTCAATCAAGGCCGAATCGCCCGAATAGGGAAGGGCGTTAGCATCTTCACCGACACGATTGACCCCGATGACATAACTCAGGTTTTCGATGGCTCGCGCCTCCAACAGGGTATTCCATACCTGACGGCGAACCGAGGGCCAATTGGCTACGTAAACCAACAGATCATATTCCAGGTTTACATTTCGCGACCAAACCGGAAAGCGAAGATCATAGCAAATCAGAGGGCAAATGCGCCAGCCCTTTAATTCTTTGATGATTCGTTGTGTTCCTCCGGTATATGATTCGTGTTCTCGGGCCATGCGGAACAGATGACGTTTGTCGTAGCAATCAAACGCACCGTCGGGCTGCATCCACACGAGGCGATTGAAATAGTGTTGTCCTTCTTTTACTACATAACTGCCCGTAATCACGGCTCCCGTTTGTGAGGCCATTTGCCGCATCCATTTAAATGTCATCAGGTTCATGGGTTCGGCCACCCGGGCCGGGTTCATGGTAAAACCCGTGGTAAACATTTCGGGCAATACGATCAGATCGACCGACTCCTCCATGCCGGCTATTTTTTCTTCCAGCATAGCCCTGTTTGCCGTTGGGTCTTCCCAATGCAAGTCAGTTTGAACGAGCGCGACTTTTAATTCCATTCAGTTAAATTTTTGATTGCCGATTTTGAGTAGCAAAAGCCATTGTCATTGAGGATACTGACAACTGAATTGAAATTGTCAGTGGAGACACTGACAATGGCTTGAGGGATACTGACAACTGAGTTGAAATTGTCAGTGGAGACACTGACAATGGCTTGAGAGACACTGACAATGGCTTGAAGATAACTATTTCAACTCACTTGCCTTGATCTCCCGTTGCCACTGTTGATTGCCTTTGGCGTCAAAAATGGTCACTTTTAAGACCCGTTCATTGGTCTTTCCGGTAATTTCAAAAGTGCCGAAGTTGCGCTTGTTTTCAACGGACGTTCCTTCCACAAAGGTATCGGTTGTTTTTTCTTTGTCGTTGGGCTTGCCGGGGCCGGAAGTAAACGGCGATACAGTGAAGTCATACAGAGGATACGTACCGAACCGATTGAGGCGGTGTACAATCGAATGGTGACGATCGCCCGTCAGAAAAATAACGCCGGGGATTTTTTCGTCGGCAATGCGTTGCAGGAGGTAGTTGCGCTCTTCGGCAAAAACAGCATAGTTTTCAAACAAAGAAGCGGCGTTGATGATTTGCCCGCCCGTGACGATGAATTTGAAGTTAGCTTTACTGAATACCAAGGCATCGATCAACCATTGGATTTGAGCTTTGCCGTAGTAAGTTCGATCATCGTTGCGGTCGTTGGGCGCTCTGAACCAACGATCATCCAACAAAAAGAACTGAGCATCTCCCCATTCAAAAGTGCCCGTACAGGCACCTTCAAAAATATAATTTGGGTTTCCCCAAAACAATCGAAAGGCTTCCGAGGTCATGTTTTTGAGCGAAAAGCCGCGATCCGAATCATTGGGGCCGAAATCGTGGTCATCCCAGATTGCGTAGTGGTGGGCAGAACCCAAAAGCGGCTGTAATTCAGGCAGGGAGCGGGTGTGTGTATTGCGGTAAAGGATACCTGTTCGCGTATTCCAATCGGCTTCTCTAAGGTAGGTGTTGTCGCCGCCCCACACCATAAAATCGGGTTTTTGAGTTGCAATGGTTTGAAAAATCTCGTATTCACCGCCGTAAGGAGAAGGGCGGTCGTAAGGGGCATCGTTGACGTAAGCACAACTGCCGAAAACAAATTTAAACGGCGGCGGATCGGTGCGGAATTGCCAAAGGGTTTGGGTTTGAAAACTGAGCGGATAGGTAATGTTGACTTTTTTGTTGTCTATCCAGAGTTCGTAATCGTATTTTTTTGAGGGTTGTACCTGATCGGCAATGAGGCGGGCGATATAGGCCGTATTTTTATGAGTAAGTACCTCCTCCGTAGTCATTTTCTGAGCCGGATTTCCCTGCTCCCAATACATAAATTTTACTTTAGCGGCTTGCTTGGTTTGCACCCAAAGCAGTACTTCCCGCATTTCGGAATAGCCTACCATGGGTCCGGATTGGACTTGAGCAGCCGCGGTTAATGTGATAAGAACGAAAGTGCAGAGGAAGAGGGAGATTTTTTTCATGCTTATGGTTATTTTTGACGCAATTTAATAACAAACCTCATACAACGGACGAGTCGTCCGTACGCATTGAATGAAAGATTTGTTTTCCGGTCACGCTGCGGATTATGCCCTGTATCGCCCCGGTTATCCTAAAGCTCTGTACGATTGGGTTTTTGAACGAGTCACCTGCTTTGATGCCGCTTGGGATTGCGGCACGGGCAACGGGCAAGTAGCCCGCGTATTGGCCGAACGATTTAAGCAAGTGGAGGCGACGGACATCAGCGCCGCTCAAATGGAACAGGCTCCTCCGGCACAAAATGTGCATTATCTGGTTTGTCTGGCCGAGACAACACCTTTTTCCCCTGCTTCATTTGACTTGGTAACGGTAGGGCAGGCGCTGCATTGGTTTGATTTTGAGCAATTTAATGCGGAAGTAAAACGCGTAGCCAAACCCGGTGCCTTGCTTGCCGTTTGGACTTATGAATTAGTGTCGATCTCGCCGGAGATAGATACCCTGATCTTCGATTTTTACCGAAATACACTCGGCACATACTGGGATAAGGAGCGCAAACACGTAGAAAACCGGTACGCAGATATTCCTTTTCCTTACGGCAATATTGAGAAAAAGGTATTTAAACAGACTTATGAATGGACTTTAGACCAAGTGTGCCGGTACCTGCATACGTGGTCGAGCGTGCGAAAGTTTGAGAAAATAAACCGGATAAACCCGGTATCGGAATTACAACAACGATTGGCCCTATTGTGGGGGGATTCGGAACGAAAAACCGTCACTTTTCCGGTGTTTACACAATTAGGAGAGATTTGAAAAAGCAGATGCATCCACTATCTTTGCGGCTCGAAATTTTACCTGATGCAGATTAGTAACCACCAATACACAATCCAAGACATTCCTGTACTTGATATAGCACAGCAATTCGGCACTCCGCTGTACGTTTACGATGCCGACAAAATCGTTGAAAAAATCAACCAACTGCGCGGTGCTTTTCCCCGGGTCAACCTGAAAATAAAGTTTGCCTGCAAAGCCCTGACCAATATTTCGATTTTGAAATTGATGCGGCAAAACGGGGTAGAAATTGACGTAGTTTCCCCTCAGGAATTACAATTGGCGCTTCATGCGGGTTATACGGGCGACCAAGTCACGTTTACGCCCAGCGGGGTATCGTTTGATGAGATCGAAACGGCAGTGGCTGCCGGCTCTATCATTAACTTAGACAATCTGATCGTTCTCGAAAAATTCGGACAACGTTACGGCGGTACGGTGCCTTGTATGATTCGTATCAAACCCAACGTAGCGGCCGGGGGCAACGTCAAGATCATGACGGCCCACGAAGGTTCCAAATTCGGTATTGATATTCGGCAACGGGAGGACATCCTGCGGATCGTGAAGCAATACGGCATCAATGTCGTTGGTTTGCATCAACATACCGGTTCTGACATCAAGGAAGCGGACGCTTTTGTAAAGGCGGCTTCTGTGATATTCGAGTTTGCCGAGTCGTTTCCTCACCTTCAGATCATTGATTTGGGCGGTGGCTTTAAGGTAGCTTACAAAAAAGGAGATCATACCACCCATATGACGGAGCTGGGTGCTCAACTCAGCGAGGCATTTTTGAATTTAAGCAAAAAATTGGGGCATGAGCTTCAACTTTGGTTTGAACCGGGCAAGTTTTTGGTAAGCGAAGCCGGGTATTTGTTGGTTCGGGCCAACGTGGTCAAGCCTGCCCCCGGACGTACTTTTATAGGTGTCAACTCGGGATTGAATCACCTCATTCGTCCGATGATGTACGATGCGTACCATCACATTGTCAACGTATCCAACCCCGAAGCAGACAAGACGGACGTTTATGATGTGGTAGGCTATATCTGTGAAACGGATACGTTTGCGAAAGAGCGGGAAATCAATGAAGTACGCGAGGGCGATATTTTAGCATTGCTCAATGCGGGAGCCTACGGATTTACGATGAGCAGTCAATATAACAGTCGTTTTCGCCCGGCCGAAGTGTTGGTGTATGAGGGTAAAGCGCACCTGATTCGCCAACGCGAAACCATGGAAGACATTCTTAAAAATCAGATACTTTTGGAGTTCTGAAAAATTCACCGTACGGACGATTCCGTCATTCACAAACACTAATTCACAAAACTTACATTAAACAATATGGGACGCGCGTTTGAATACCGAAAAGCAAGTAAGCTGAAACGCTGGGGTATGATGTCAAAAGTCTTCACCCGTATCGGAAAAGACATAGTAATGGCCGTAAAATCGGGCGGTCCGGATCCTCAAAACAACTCACGCCTGCGGGCTATCATCCAAAATGCTAAGGCAGCCAACATGCCTAAGGATAATGTGGAACGGGCCATCAAACGCGCGGTATCTAAAGAACAGGAAGACTATAAAGAGTTGGTGTACGAAGGAAAAGGCCCCCACGGTATTGCGATTTTGATCGAGGCAACGACCGATAATACCAACCGTACCGTGGCCAACGTGCGCAGTTATTTCAACAAATTGGGCGGTAGTTTAGGGGTTTCCGGCATGCTGGACTTTTTGTTTGAACGTAAATGCGTATTCAAAATCGCTAATGAAGGGGTTGATTTAGAGGAGCTTGAATTTGAGATGATCGATTTCGGAGCAGAAGAAGTGTTTTTGGACGATGAAACCAACGAAATCAACATCTACGGCGAGTTTGCGGCCTTCGGTGCCATTCAAAAGTTTTTGGAAGAAAAAGGATACGAACTCAAAGGTGCAGAATTTACCCGAATTCCGACAGAATTGAAAGAACTGACCGACGAGCAAATGGCCGAGGTTGATAAACTCATCGAACGCTTGGAAGAAGACGACGATGTGCAGAATGTGTACACGAATATGAAGTAGCCGTCAGAAGTCAAAAAAGCGAGCCGCGGCTCGCTTTTTTGCTGTTACGAGGATATTTCTTTCCACTTTTACCTTTTCACCCTTCCCTTTTTTACGAGATATCAATGCCGATCTGCCGCATGAGGGCAGTAGCGTTGAACTCGCGACAAATTCCTTCTTGGAGGCGGTAATCAAAATGAAGCTTTCCCTCCGAAAAGGTGGAATAAAAACTGTAATTGTGCACAAAGTCGTGCTCTGTGGCCATTTGCCCCAATTCCAAGTCATGAGTGGAGACAAAACCGGAGGCGTTCAATAAATGTAATTGACGAATCAGCGCTTCGGCGCCCCGGTGCCGGTCGGCTGAGTTGGTTCCTTTGAGAATTTCGTCTAAAAAATAAAATACGGGTACACCGGACGACGTGGCCAATTGAAGCAACGTTTGCAGGCGTTTGAGTTCGGCATAAAATGAAGAGGTATTTTCTTCGAGGGAGTCTTGGGTGCGCATACTCGTAAATACCCGAACAAGAGAGCAGGACAGCGAGCGGGCGCAAACCGTCGACCCTGCCAAAGCCAACACCGTATTGAGGCCGACAGTACGTAAGAATGTACTTTTTCCCGACATATTGGAACCCGTGATGACTGCCGTTTGCCCAAGGCAGCGCAGCTCGAATTCATTACTGACCCGTTTATCGGCCGGAATCAACGGATGACCTACGTCAGTACCTTTAAAATGAAAATCATCCGGAGAAATCTCCGCAAACGGATAGTCCGGATAGGCATAGGAGAAACCCGCTAAACTCCCTAATGCTTCCACCTCTCCTAAAACACTAAGCCAAACCTTGAGGTCCCGGCGATGCTGACGCTTCCATTCTTCCAATTGGGTCATCCATTGCAGGTCCCAAAGTGTAGGCAAGCCGATGGCCAACATAAAATAAGGATTAAGTCGAAAGTTGAGATTTTCGGTGACGGAGGCCAGTTGTCGAATACTTTCAGAGGCCGCAACACCTCCTTTCAGTTGAGATTGTAACTGACGCAGCTTGGCACTTGTAAAAGACTGATCCTCTATTTTTTTCAATAAGGCTGCGTAGGCTTTGAGGGTTTCTACAATGCCGTCCGATTGCTCTGCATAGTCTTTTACCGAAGCGTTGAGTTTGCCCAATATAAAACCGTGTATCCCTAACAGAAGAAGGACAATCAACCAGGGAATCACTCCCAAAACAGCAGCAATGATTGCACTTATACTCAAAACAGGCAGCCAACGAAATCGCTTAAGGCGTATGATTGTCTCGTTTTCACCGGCATGAAGCCAAATGTGCAAAAAATCGGTAGGGGCGGCAATGCGTTTTTCCAATCGAGCTATGGCCTCAACGTCTTGCCGCCAATCAAGCAACGGGGTAAGTTCGGCAAGGGCGGTTTGTCTGACAGTAATTTCGATGGGGTCGGCAGGTGCAAGCAGCCAATCGGCTAAGGTTTGCATCCCTACCTGCGTATGAGCGCGATTCAGCAACCGAAAAAGAGAGTGCGAGCCGAAAATGTCCAAGTCGTTGCAGTACGCATGATTTTTAACGGCAAAAGATTGACCGGTTTCCGGTCGAAGAAAGTGTAAGGAGAGTCGAGCAGTTTCGTCTTTGTTGATTTCGACGAGAGCACGGTACCGATCGCGCTCCCGAGCCACTTTTTGATGTTTTCTCAGTACAATAGCAAAGACTGTCAACCCTGCTGCAGCTACCGAAAGCGCGGCTGAGGGAAAGTTGGTTTGGTACAAGCCCCAAGTTGCGATCGTCGCAACAATAAAAACGGAGAGGCGAATCCCGGAAAGTTGGTTATAGCGATGTTGGAATACTTCGGCTTGTTGGAGAAAAGCGGTATGGCGTTGATCAAATACGTCGGAAGGGGTCACGGCTGCAGTTTTTCTGCAAAGGTAGTAAGGTTGTCGTTAGTTCAGCGAAAACATGGGCAGTTTTACGGCCGTAGCCGTGTTATTGAACATTAATTCGGTGATGGTAGGGCGCATGAAGTCAATTAACGGAAACTCCGAGATGATCTCCATCACATCAAATTCGGTATCGGCTTTGATGACACACCAAAGTTTGGTACGGTCGACGGACAAAGAATAAGCCGTAATTTTGCCTTTCTCCATCAATTGATTGATTTTAAGTCGTTGACGCGGAATCTTGGTAATAAACTCCTCCGACATTTCTTCGGGGAGTATAAATTCAACCATAAATTGGCTCATATTTCAGTTTGTTTGAACATAAAAATAACAGACATTTCCCCGAATTGGTTCGGAAGGTTGCGGTTTGCGACTTTAGAATTAATTTTGCCTGTCATTTATCCAATAACACGATTTGTTCGACATTCGTCATTCTTAACTCGACATTCATCTATGCCTCTTCCCAAAAAAGCCTGTGAGTCGCACACCATTATGACCGAAATGGTACTTCCGAATGATACCAATACACTCAATAACCTCATGGGCGGACGATTGCTGCATTGGATGGATATTTGTGCGGCGATTTCGGCTCAAAAACACGCTCACCGTACCGTGGTAACGGCTTCGGTAGACAATGTGTCTTTTGCCGAGCCTATCAAATTAGGCAATATTGTCACGTTTGAGGCGCAGGTAACGCGCGCTTTTACTTCATCCATGGAAGTGCACATTAAAGTTTACGCCCAAAATATTTCGGCAGGAGAAGAAGCCGTACACACCAATTCGGCTTTTTATACCTTTGTGGCCGTGGATCAAAGCGGCCGCCCGATCGAGGTAGCCCCCGTTATTGCAGAAACCGAGGAAGAAAAACAGTTGTTCGACAGCGCTTTACGTCGTCGGCAGCTTCGTTTGGTATTGGCAGGACGTATGAAGCCTGCCGAAGCTGTTGAATTAAAAGCATTGTTTGGATAAGAATTTGAGGGAAAAGACTTGGAAAAGCGGGCAGGTTTTGCCGGAAGACTCTCCAAGTCTTGAGTAACGTTATTGCAGGATTTCCGCCGAAATCCCCCGACGGCAAATCGCTTGACGCATGGGAACTAGTTCGTCCCATGAGCCGTTTTTAACCCGACATTTGCCTTTGTAGTGAATAATGATGGTGCATTGCTCTGCTTGTTCGGGGGTGTGCTCACACACGTCAATCAGTGTTTCAATCACCCAATCAAACGTATTAACCTCATCATTGAATACGACCAAACTGTATAAAGCAGTTTCAACGACTTCTTCTTCAATTTCTTCTGCTACGTCAATTTCAGGCATTTCAAACAGTTGCATCGGGCAAAGATTTGTATAGTTCGCAAATGGATATAACAAATTTACGAAAAACCTTATAGGTTTGCAAAAAGTAAAAAAGTTTTAACCATTCCCGATCCATGAGCCCTTTCGTTGCGCTGTCTATCCTGATTATCTATTTTGCCGTTTTGATTGCCGTATCTTTTTATACGTCCAAAGGAGCCGATACCAATACTTTTTTTACTGCCAACAAGCAATCCCCTTGGTTTTTGGTGGCTTTTGCTATGATCGGCACGTCTCTGTCCGGGGTTACATTTATCTCCGTTCCCGGGGCGGTGGGTAAAATTCAATTTTCTTACTTTCAGGTGGTTTTGGGCTATATTTTGGGCTATTTGTTTATCGGAACTGTACTGATGCCTCTCTATTATCGGCTCAATTTGGTATCGATCTATACCTATCTGGAACAGCGCTTCGGCTTTTGGGCCTATAAATCGGGCTCCGCTTTCTTCATGCTTTCTCGTACCCTCGGCTCGGCCGTACGCCTGTACGTAGCCGCGCAAGTGCTCCAAATTGCCATGTACAACGGACTCGGCATTCCGTTTGAAGTATCGGTTCTGATAACCATTGCTTTGATTTGGGTCTATACTTTCAAAGGAGGGGTAAAGACCATCATCGTGACTGATACCCTGCAAACCACTTTTTTGGTAACGGCGGTGGCGCTGACTATCTATTTGGTGGCGAAAGAATTGGATTTTTCGTTCGGCAGTATGGTATCGGCGATCTCTGACAGTGACTATTCGCGCATCTTCTTTTTTGATGACCCGAAAGACAATAAGTATTTCTGGAAACAATTCCTTTCGGGGGCGTTCATTGCTATTACGATGACAGGGATGGACCAAGATCTGATGCAGAAAAACCTGACGTGTAAGAACATCGGCGAAGCGCAGAAAAATATGTTTTGGTTTACCATCACACTCACTTTTGTCAATCTGATGTTTATGAGTTTAGGGGTTTTGCTTTATTTCTACGCTCAAACCAAGAATATACCGCTTCCGGCCCGTACTGACGATCTTTACCCCATGTTGGCGTTGAATCATTTCGGTATCCACGAAGGAACAGCGGGGGTGATTGTAGCCATTACTTTTTTGATCGGCATCACTGCCGCTACTTACGCCAGTTCTGATTCGGCCCTGACCGCCCTGACCACGTCCTTTTGT
This sequence comes from Spirosomataceae bacterium, assembly GCA_046329125.1. Taxonomy (GTDB): domain Bacteria; phylum Bacteroidota; class Bacteroidia; order Cytophagales; family Spirosomataceae; genus Runella. The sequence goes on from JAXLVD010000002.1 coordinate 93,222, forward strand.
ATTGATTTTATGAATGTGGCCAACAAACCTGAAACCGAACGGGCCCGTATCAAACATTGGGTACACATCGGGTTTTCGTTGCTGTTTTACATCGTGATTGTTATTTTTAACCAATTGAACAGCAAAGAGGTGATTACGGCCATTTTCGACATAGCCGGTTATACCTACGGGCCGTTGTTAGGGTTGTTTGCCTTTGGCCTGTACACCAAACGGGCGGTTCGCGACCCCTTAACTCCTTTTGTCTGCGTAGCCGGCCCTGTGTTGACCTACATCCTCAATCAAAACTCCGAAGCGTGGTTTGACGGTTACAAAATCGGATTTGAACGGCTCATGCTCAATGGTGCTATTGTATTTTTAGGGTTGTTGCTGATCTCAAAACCGAAAAACAGCCCATCAACAGCATCATAAAAATTTAAAATGAATTACTGAAAAACGGACCGTTTTCAGTTAACTTTTTGAACCTCACCGAGGTAATACAATTTCTAATTCAGACAAAGAAGTGGATTCAGGGTCATTTTTTATGACATTCTATAAACTGAAACAAACCTTATTAAAGGATTTACTTCTCTTTTTGGGTATTGGGCTGTCATTGGCTGCGGAGGCTCAGATAATTCCGAGCCCCCTCCAAAAACAGCGGATAAATCACGTATATCGTCAACTGCAACGGGAGATTTTATCGTTGCCACGATTAAAATTACCGTGTCCGGATCCGGACGAAATTCTGAAAACTAAAACCCCGAAAGAGTCTTACCGATGGGTAAAACAAATCTACCAAAACGGTGAAGTTGCCTGTGCCGATCAATGGATGTTGGCACTTCGCCCTGCCTCCACGGCAGTTGGTGAAGAACGGCAGGAGTGGATGTTGCAATCAGCTCAATTGCTGAGGGCGACAGAGCGGCAGGATTCTGCTTCCGGCCTCATTCACCAATTGGCCGCTTTGCCAATGAAGCCACACCTGCGCGGCCGGGTGCAATTTGAACAGGCAGCTCTGTACCGAAAAGAAATTCAGTTTGAGAAGGCGTTGCAGGCGGGTCAGGGAGCCCTCCAAACAGCCCGTTCAGAAGACGATCTTTCGTTGGAGATTTATGCTTTAACCGAAATCGGCCGAACCTCCCGCGATATTTATCGGCAGGAGCCGGCCAAATACCTGCCTTTTTTTCAGGAAGCACTCAACGTTGCCAATACGCTGAAAGATTCTCTGCATTTCACTTACGTGTACCAAAATCTGGTGTTTGTCTATTTCTTTGATAATTCGCTGGATATGGATAAAGCCTTGGATCATTTTGACAAAGCCTTGACTTATTTTCCCCGCTCTGCCTCGTTGACCGAACGGTATCGGCTACTCTATACATTTACTACTTTGCTCAGTTATTTGCCCTCCGAATTTGACAGAACGATTGAACTTTATCGCCATTTATTAATTCTGACTCAGCAATTGGGCTTGGTTTCCTATACGCGTGACATTTACCTTTACATGTCTGACCAATTGACCTATCAGAAGAAATGGGACTTGGCTTCGGCCTATTTAGATTCGGCAATGCATTATGATTCGCCGGATTGGGAAAAGGATAATTTTTATGCCAACCGTGCAAGAGTAGCTCAAGCAATGGGAGATGTCTTATTGGCCAATCAATACTATCAAAAAGCGTTAGACGAAAAAGAACGGGTTTATCTGCGTCGTAACAATCAAAGTATGACCCGCTGGGAAACGCAGTTGCGTACACGCGAAAAAGAACTCCAATTAGACCAACAAAAGCGCCAACAATGGCTTTTGGTAGGCATTGTTGCCTTGGTGTCACTTTTATTGGCAGTAGCCGTATATTCATTTTTACGCAACCGCCGACAACTCCGTAAGTTAGCCCAACAAAACGCCGTCATCGAACAACAGTCCCATGAATTACGCAGTCTGGATAAGGCCAAAACTCGCTTTTTTTCAAATATTACCCACGAATTTCGTACTCCTTTAACCTTGATTCTGACTCCGTTAGAGGGATTGATGCAGGAATTGCCTCAGCAGAAAACCCTGAAAACCATCTATGCCAACGCTTATCGGCTGTTGACCCTTATCAATCAACTGCTTGATTTATCTAAGATAGACGCCGGTGCCCTGCAACCTGACATCAGTCAAGGAGATATTGCTTCTTTTCTCTACTTTCAGGCCGAATCCTTTCAATCGTTAGCCGAAAGTCGCGGCATCGCTTTGCAGTTTGACAGTCAGTTGCCGTTGCCGACTGACGTTTATTTTGATGCCGATAAACTCAGCAAGATCATTACCAATTTACTGAGCAATGCTTTGAAATTTACCCCCAAAGGAGGGACAGTTATTTTTGCATGCAAAATGACAAACGACGAAATGAATGAGACGGAAAAAGGGAAAGCAGAACATCGCCCCTTTGTCTCTCCCCCTTCTCACCTCGTTATTCAAATCAAAGATACAGGTATCGGTATTCCGGAAGTACAATTGGAGGCCATATTTGACCGGTTTTATCAGGCAGACAGTTCCGTACGGCGTTCTTTTGAAGGAACAGGTATCGGTTTAGCTTTAGTAAAAGAATTGGTAGAAGTCCTTAAAGGGAAAATTCGAGTGGAAAGCACCGTCGGTGCCGGAACGGCCTTTTACCTCCTATTTCCGGCAGATGCCGAAACATGGGGTATCACTTCTCCCGAAGGCTTGCCGGTGACTCCCGTTGAAAACAAGAATGAGTTGCCGCTCCCGTCCTTTCTGCCGGCCGAGGAAATGCTCGCTGATGCCCGCAAGGGGGATGACTCTGCCCCGGTATTACTCATTGTGGAAGATAATCCGGAACTGCGACACTATATGGCCGACTTGTTTCAGGATACTTGCCGGGTAGTCACTGCCACCGACGGTCAAGACGGACTTGAACGAGCCTTCGAGCATGTTCCCGATATAGTGCTTACGGATTGGATGATGCCTCACATGGATGGAATTACCCTGAGCCGTCATTTGAAAACAGACATGCGTACTAATCATATACCGATTGTGATGCTTACGGCCAAATCCGCAGTCGAAAGTCGATTGGAGGGATTTGAAGGAGGAGCGGACGACTACATTGTCAAACCGTTTCATGCCGCAGAACTGCAACTGAAAGTCCGAAATTGGCTGCAACGTCAAGAACGCCTTCGTCGACACTATACCCAACGATTGTCTCAGCTGCAGGAAAATCCGCCAATTCCTGAAATAGAAGCTGACCTGATGGCGCGTATTTTCCACCTCATTGACGAAAATCTGGCCGACCGCCGGTTTGGTGTGGAAGCACTTTCGGAAGGATTACAACTCAACCGCCGTACCCTGCAACGCAAACTCAGCAGTATCACTCACCTTTCCCCCAACGAACTTATCCGTAATCATCGGCTCCGTCGGGCTTTGCCCTTACTTAAACGAGGCGACAATATTGCCGATGTTGCCTTTCAGGTGGGCTTCGAAACGCCCTCTTATTTCAGTAAATGTTTCAAAGAGGTTTTCGGTCAACGCCCTTCTGAAGTGACAAAACTTCCATGAATGGCCGGGTTTTGGCACGAAATAGTTTTTTTCAGGGCAACTCATCATCCGCGGAACGGGAGTGTGCCGGAACTTTATTCGGTATTCTCTTATTCCTCTTTTTGTTTCCATTGTCAACTTTTCTAATTTCGCAACCAAGGATTTCCTGCTTTTTCACGATTCACTTAATCATCAATGTCCGCCGCCGAACGTATTGACCAACTGACCGACCTGCTCAATCATTACAATGACCGCTATTATCAGGATAGTGTTTCCGAAATCAGTGATTTTGAGTTTGATGCATTACTGAAAGAACTGACCGATCTCGAACGACAATACCCCGAATTGATGCGGGAAGATTCACCGACGGTCAGAGTAGGAGGGACCGTTACCAAAAACTTTAAAACAGTACAGCACCGGTTCCCGATGCTGTCGTTGGGAAATACTTACAGTGAGCAGGAACTGCGCGATTTTGACGAGCGGGTACGGAAAGGGCTCAACGGAGAAGCGTATGAGTACGTGTGCGAACTGAAATTTGACGGTATTTCCTTGAGCATGACCTACGAAAACGGCGTGTTGAAACAAGCCGTAACGCGCGGCGACGGTACCCGCGGCGATGATATTACGGCCAACGTAAAGACCATCAGGACATTGCCCCTTGCCACCAAACCCCCAAAGGGAGCTTCTGTTCCTCCCCAATTAGGAATCGGCGGTCTTTTTGAAGTACGCGGGGAGGGGTTTATGCCCATCAGTTCGTTTGAGCGACTTAACAAAGAACTGGAAGAGGCCGAAGAACCTACTTACGCCAATCCGCGAAACGCGGCCTCCGGGGCTTTCAAATTGCAGGACTCCGCTGAGTCGGCTCGGCGGGGCTTGGATTGTTATATTTATTATTTTCTGTCGGATGAGCCGGTTTTTGACACCCATTCTGATAGCCTGCTGGCGCTTAAAAGTTGGGGTTTCAATGTGTCGCCGAGTTGGCAGAAATGTACTGATATAGAAGAAGTACTGGCCTATATCCACGAATGGGAAACAAAGCGCCACAGCCTGCCTTTGGCGACGGATGGAATTGTGATCAAAGTTAATTCTATTGCCCAACAACGGGAGCTGGGCTTTACCGCCAAAAGTCCGCGTTGGGCGATCGCGTTCAAATACAAAGCCGAAAACAAACCGGGGGTGCTGCGTTCGGTCTCCTATCAAGTGGGGCGAACAGGGGCTTTAACACCGGTGGCTCATTTGGACAACCTCAACGAAGACGGCAAAGGGTTGTGGCTCTCGGGTACGCGGGTAAAACGGGCCTCGCTGCACAACGCCAACGAGATCGAACGGCTTGATCTGCGCATCAATGACATTGTGTTTGTAGAAAAAGGAGGAGAAATAATCCCTAAGATCACCGGAGTAGCCACCGACCGACGAACGGAGCGATTGACCTACCTGATCACTTATCCGGCTTACTGTCCCGAATGCGGCACGGGTTTGGTTCGGAAAGAAGGCGAAGCCAACCATTATTGCCCCAACGAACGCGGTTGTCCGCCGCAGTTGCGCGGCAAAGTGGAGCATTTTATTCACCGCAAAGCCATGAATATCGACAGTTTGGGGGAAGGAAAAATTGAATTGCTGTTTGGTAAATCGCTTATCCAAAACCCGGCCGACCTGTATGAACTGACCTATGAAAAGCTGTTTGGCTTGGAAAAAGTCATTATTGACGAAGAAACGGGGAAAACAAAAAAGATCGGTTTTAAAGAAAAAACCGTGGACAATATTCTGAAAGGCATCGAACAATCAAAAACGGTACCGTTCAAACAAGTACTTTTTGCCATCGGTATTCGTTTTGTCGGAGCGACGGTGGCGGAGAAGTTGGCGGCTTATTTCAAAAACATAGATGCCCTCATGGGCGCTGATTTTGAGGCGTTGTGTCAAGTGCCCGAAATCGGCGGGAAGATCGCACAGAGCATCGTCGAGTACTTTTCGGATGCCGATAATCGGGCGTATATCGAACGCCTTCGTGCAGCAGGGGTAAGGATGGAAACCGACGACGTGCCCGTGGTCAGAGAGTCGAATGCATTGGAAGGCAAAACGTTCTTATATACGGGCACCTTTGCCGGCATGAGCCGGGAAGAATTGGAAAACAAGATCGAAGCCAACGGCGGGAAATTGGTAAGCGGGGTATCGGCCAAACTCAATTTTCTGATCGTGGGTGAAAAGCCCGGGGCGTCCAAACTGGACAAAGCCAATAAGTTGAACGTAAAGATGATTTCGGAAGAGGAGTTTTTAGAAATGTTAGGGTAACTTTGGGTTTATCGGCCCGCGAAATCTCATCGGTATAATTCATTATATTTGTAAAAAATACGACAATGACAAGCATACATTTGGATACGCAGGACGATAAATATCTGATTTCGTTGGATAAAGCCTCTTTTGATAAAGAATGGCTTATGGGATTGCTTGAAAGGTTAAGAATGGAAGAATTAGCCCGCAAATTCAATTTTGACGAAGATATTGAGCAACCGGGAGAAGACATCAAAAGCGATTGGTGGAATAAAAATAAGAGTCGTTTTATCAATGAGTAGAGTACCCGTCGTGATTGATACGAATGTTGTATTTAAAGCCCTTCGATTAAAATACTTCTCTGTTCGAGAAGTACTTAATCAAGGGACTTATCATTTTTATGCGCCTAAATTTCTGTTAGTTGAAATTTTCAAACACAAAGAAAAACTTCTCAAAAACAATAGTCAGTCAGAGGACGAATTTTACGAATATCTGAATCTTCTTTTTCAACGGATTACCTTCGTCAATGAAGAAATTATTTCCATAGGGAGCTATTTGGAAGCTTATCGGCTTGGTAAGGATATTGATGAGAAAGATGTGCCGTTTGTAGCCTTAGCCATTCAAATGAATTGTGAGTTATGGACGTATGACCAACCCATTCGAGAAGGATTGAGTCGGAAAGGATTCAATCATTTTTTTGAGATATAAAAGTTTTATAATGAATCAAAATCGCCTCATCCTGAGCAGTCCGTTGCTCGAAATCATGATTAGCCGGCTGTGTCAGCAACTGATTGAAAACCATTCCGATTTTGCCGATTCGGTAGTGCTCGGCCTTCAACCGCGCGGTATTCACTTTGCCGAAAGAGTAGTTCGGGAACTTCGTCAAACCACGGGTCAAACTATCCCGCTGGGCTATTTGGATGCCACTTTTTACCGCGACGATTTTCGCCGCCGCGAACCGCTGAAGCCCAATGCGACCAAAGTAAATTTTGTCATTGAGGGGAAGAAAGTGATCTTGATTGATGATGTTTTGGCCACGGGTCGTATGGTGCGGGCGGCATTGGACGCCATGCAGGCGTTCGGACGTCCGCGCAAAGTCGAATTATTGGTATTGATTGACCGTCAATACAACCGGGAAATCCCCGTCGAACCGGATTATACCGGAATGAAAGTCAATACATTGGATACCCAACGGGTGCTGGTGGAGTGGCAGGAGCAAGGCCACGAAGCCGACCGCATTTGGATTATTGATTAACACACAGATAAATGGGTACACTCCGATTTTTATTGGCCTTATCGGTCGTATTTTTTCATTTCAACGAAGCAGAAGGCCGTATGGTGGGCGGCAGTATGGCTGTGCAATCATTTTATGTGATTTCGGGGTTTTATATGGCTTTGATTCTTAACGAGAAATACCTTGCCGGCAAGGGTTCCTATTCTCTGTTTATCTCCAACCGCTTGCTGCGGCTTTATCCGTTATACCTGCTGATCGTACTGATGACCTTGGGTTCTTATTTTATGGATAAGGTATTTTTCAACTATACGTCTCCTTTCCTACAGAATTTGAATAATCATTCGGACAAATTCAGCCCCGGAACTTGGTTGTATTTGATTCTTTCCAATAGTACGATTGTCGGTCAGGAAACGGCACTCTTTTTGGGATTAGACAACGGAACGGGACAACTGTACTTTACCGGCAATTTTCACGGGACAAACCCCGAGGTAAATTCGTTCATGATCATCGGGCAGGCGTGGACCATCGGCATTGAACTTCTGTTTTATTTTATCGCTCCTTTTATTGTCCGCCGAAAAGCCATCGTATTGTTTGCCTTTTTAGGAATGTCGTTGTTGTTGCGGATGGTGATCTACTCCGTCTTTCACATGAAATACGATCCGTGGACCTACCGATTTTTTCCGACTGAATTGGCTTATTTTCTGATGGGAAGTTTGGCGTATAAATTTTACATCGCCCAAAAAAAGTGGCAGATCCCACAGTTGTATTTGGTGGGCTTGTATGTATTTATGGTGGCCTTTACGATCTTCTATATGGAGATTTTTAAACTTCTTGCCGTACGACCTCTTTACCAAAGTCTCTTGCATTTGATATATGCCGTGAGTTTTGTGGTATTTCTCCCTTTTATTTTTCGCCTTACCGCCCGACACCGCTTGGATCGCCAAATCGGCGAATTATCGTATCCGATTTATATGGTGCATGCCTTAGTACTCTATTGGAACATGCGGTGGCAGTTGAACAGTCTCTTTTTTGTCATCACGACTACGGTCGTTCTTTCTTTTTTGTTTGATACCCTGTTTATGAAAAAGATGGAAACGTATCGCCAAAGTCGAGTGAAAGCGTAACTTATATCCTTTTCAAACGCTCTATTCCGAATGTTATGACGATTGAACAAGCCCAACAGGAAGTAGATCAGTGGATTAAAACCTATGGTGTCCGCTATTTCAGCGAACTGACCAACATGGCAATTTTGACCGAAGAAGTAGGGGAGTTGGCCCGGATCATGGCTCGTACATACGGCGATCAATCCTTCAAAAAATCAGATTTGGAGAAAAACTTAGGAGACGAGATGGCTGATGTCTTATGGGTGTTGATGTGCTTGGCCAATCAAACGGGCGTGGATTTGACCGAAGCCTTTCAGAAAAATCTGGAAAAGAAAACCCAACGCGACGCTACCCGGCATTGGAATAATGAAAAACTGAAATAAGTTCAGTTGAAAAGCAGAATCCGATTTTATTGGTTTAATTGGTTGATTTACAATGAAAACAATTGGCAGTAACACTTATTTGCAGCTCAATTCGTAGCTATAAACTGTTTCCCGTAAAGTATTATCGTTGGATTTGAATTTGAGAACGGCTAACGTAGGGACTCTTTCATCGTTATATTGATAGATGGCTTCCACACTTTGGCCCGATGCCGTATAGCGAAGCGGATTGCGCAAGCTGTGGGCCCGGCCCGAAAGGAGATTGACCAACTGAATACCCTTTGAGAACGCATAGATGCTCACTTTCTCGTCAAACGAGCCGTATTCTGCTATCAAACTGTCGGATTTCATCAGCGGCGTACGAATCAACCATTTGGTTACATTTCCACCGGTATCGTATTCCCATTTTGAACGAATACCGTTCCGAGATTTAACCTCAGCAATGCGTTCGTTGAGGTCATATCCTACATTCAGCGTATCGTCTGCCCGAAGGCCGGAGTTAAATACCCGAAAAGGCCGAATGGTGGTGAGGCGGTTGCCGGTGTAATCAAGTTCATAAATATAACTTCGATCCTGTACGGCGATGTTGGTCTCGTGCAAACGAATCAGTGTATTTTTGGAGTTATAGTCAAACTGATAACGTTTTACCAAAGAATTTGATAGATTGCTGCCGGCATACTCCCACATTCGGGTCAATTTCCGGGTGGAATCATACTCATACGCTCTTAATAAAATTCCATTGATCTTTTCGGAAAGTAAAATGCAGGAAGAAAGAGCAGTAGAGTCAACCGGGGTAATGTCTTCGTTATTGCCGGAGCGACAGCCATCCGTCAGTAAACTGCTGACCGATAGAAGCAGAAGAAACATGCCTTGCCAAAACCTTGATTTTACTAACATACTGTATTCTATTAGGGCGCAATCGTTAGATTTGGTAACTCAATGAGGATGCCAAAGCTGCCGATTATAATTTTAATAATTTAAGCACAAACAAACAACCGTTTGGTTTTAGAGACGATGGCTGATTTGTGTAAAAAAATCAAGCAAAAAAAGTGCCACTTTGTCGGAATATCCCTGATAGAGGTCAGAGTCATGTCCTATTTTCAATTATATCCCTTATAGTGTTCTGATGAATAAACTAAATTTCTGCCCTACTTGCGGTTGTTCGCTGGAAAGAAGTCATCTTAACGGTCGTGAACGCTTAGTGTGTTCGGTACGTTGCGGCTATGTACATTGGGACAATCCCCTTCCTGTAGTAGGGGCAATTGTTGAATACGATGATGATACCGTTATTCTGATCCAGAATAAAGGATGGCCGGCAGATTGGTTTGGTTTAGTCAGCGGTTTTTTAGAAAAAGGAGAATCGCCGGATGAAGCGGTATTACGGGAAGTAAAGGAAGAATTAGGATTAGAGGCAGCTCTGGTAGAACAACTGGGCGTCTATTCCTTTTTTCAACGCAATGAACTGATCATTGCCTATCATGTACGGGCAACGGGTGAAATAAACATGGATACGGAAGAATTGCAGGCGTATAAAATTGTTCCGATACCGAAATTACGTCCTTGGCCCTTCGGGACAGGAGTGGCATTGAAAGAATGGCTGGCAAAACGAAATTTGCCTGAGAATACCTAAAAACACACCCCGCTGACAGTGTCGGCGGGGTGTCGTTGTTTTACTTTCTCCTACTCTTATTTTCTTCTCTTTTTGATCGTAAACGGCACGCATATCTCGGCAGGGCAACAATTGGTGCCGGGCTCAATAATGACGGGACAACATCCGCCCATCGGGCAATTTTGGTTGGTGGCCGTGTAGGTATAAGCCCCTATATCTGAAAGCATAACTACATTTCCCGATGCGATTGAAGTGGAGCTGCCATTTCTAAACCATTGTACATTGGTGTATTTGCTTGGGACACTTGCTTCTACTTTTTCACCCGGACACAATTTGAACGGTACCGTAAAACATTGACGATCTATATCATCTTCGGTGTCGACGTGGTTGCAAGGCGTTGAATCCACATCTTTTTCGTTGGCGGTACAAATCTCGGCCGTGTTGAAATGAACCCCTTCCTGCGTCACTTTGATCTGATAGGTCAAGGTCACCGTATCGCCGTTGGCGGCAATGGGTCCGATGTTCCAACTAATCACATTGCCTGTAATGGTGGCACTGCCGCGCGAAGCCACAAAACTGCCTGCTACAAATTGCACCGTGGTAGCAATACTGTCAGTCACTGATACGCCCGTAGCATTCGTATTGGACTCATTCCACACTTTCAGGGTGTAGGTGAGAATATCGCCGATCTGTGCTATTTTCTTACTGACCGACTTTTTCAGGGCCAAATCCACTTCTTTGGTGCAGTTTTGTGCGTTGACGGTGGCTGAAGCACGGGTACTGCTGATGGCTGTGGGGCAGCTCGGGTCAGTGCTGCGGGCTTGAGCGTAGAAGACTTTCCCGCCGGCAGGAACCGTACCGCTCGGTTTGAAGTTCAAACCGGTGAACAACAAGGTTCCTCCCGTAGGTTGATCGTACCACTCGACGGTGGCTAAGCCCATCACCATGGCTTTCAGCGTCGGGAAAGTATCCCCAATACAAGCCGTCAAGCTTGGGGTCAACAGTTGTGGCAAAGTGGGATTACAGTTACAATTGGGGCCTGTAACCATGGTCTCAAACTTACAAATCGCACTCAAGCTATCGACAATGCGAACATTCTGCCCTGATGGTACTCCCACAACCGTGTAAGGATTGTTTCCACTCAAAGTACCTCTATTGACTTTGATGATGCCCACTCTGTTGGTGACACTGAAAGTGAAACTGTAAGTTTGCACATCTGCCGAGCAAATCGCAGGGTTGGTACTGATGGTAGAAGCCACACAAGGCACTACCAAACCGGCGTCAACGGTCAAGTTATTGGTTGCCAATGCTTCAGCAGGGGTCATTGGTGTGAAGACCGGATTCAGGGTAATGACTTGGCTTAATCCTGTGATAGGGTCAAAGTCTGAGTCTTTGGTATCATCGGTTCCCGTATTGGGTTTGTTAGAAATCCGGCAAGTATCGGGCAAAGTTGTTTTGTCTATTTCAACAATGTAGTTACCTGCCACTAATCCCCCAAACAAATACAAGCCGGTGCTGTTGGTCGTTTGAGTTTGCAAGATTGGCCCCGTTTTGGTACCTGCCGCCGCTGCATACAGATTCACTTTGACGCCCGCCACTCCCTTCTCCGAAGGCAGGTCTTGTAAACCATTGTCGTTTTGGTCTTTCCATACCAAATCACCAATGCTTCCAACTGGTTTATCGCAAGCAGGTACAACGACCTGAATCGTGTCACTACAGGTTTGATTTCCAAAAGCGATGGAATAGACATACCCATACGTCCCCGGCAATGTCATTCCTGTCACGGAGTTACCTGTGACGGTCGTCACCGTAGGCAATGTACCTTGTTGTGTCCACGAACCTCCTACGGTGATAGGAACTAAGGTGGTAGAACTTGGCGCTGTTCCATCATTGGCACAGACCAAGGACTGGTCTTGACCCGCATTGGGTTTAGTATAAACGGTGATGGTAACTACCGACTCATCATGGGGACAAGGAGCCGTGCCCGTAATGGTATAAGTAAAGGTCGAAGTGGTGGCACCGGCGGCCGGGGTAAACGTACCCGCGGCGGCGTTGAAAGTACCGCCTGTACCCGAAGTACGCGTCCATACGCCACCCGTGGCCTCGCCTGTGATCAGACTAAAGAGGTTGATGGCCGTGGTGCTGTTGTCGCACACCGAGGTACTGCCGTCGGTGCCTGCCGTTTGGTAGGCCGAGATATTGACCGTAGCGATGGCCTCGTCATTGGGACAAGGAGCCGTACCCGTAATCGTATAAGTAAAGGTCGAAGTGGTGGCGCCAACGGCCGGGGTAAACGTACCCGCGGCGGCGTTGAAGGTACCGCCCGTACCCGTCGTTCTTGTCCACACCCCACCCGTACCCTCGCCCGTAATCAGGCTGAACAGGTCAATGACGGTGGTGCTGTTATCGCAGACGGTGGTGCTGCCGTCGGTGCCTGCGTTGACCGGGGTGTTAATGATTAACTTCACCTCGGTACGCGTCGAGGACTTACAGTTTGAAACCACATTGTAAGCCTCGGCAAAGTAGCTTCCTGCCACGGTTGGGGTATAGGAAGTCGTATTGGATGCCACCAACGTGCCCGCCGCGTTGTACCAATTGGCACTTTCTCCCGCGCCCACCGTTACACTCAAGGCAGGAATAGGTGTGCCTTGACAAATCGTTACATCTCCGTTGCTGACAGGAGGATTGATGGTGGGACAGTTACAGTTGGGGGCCGTCACAGCCAAGGTGGTCGTACAGCCGGTCAGGGTGGATGTCAGCGTCACATTGGTACCCGCAGGAATGCCGCTGACGGTTTTGGCTGTATTGTCCACTGTACCCGCCGTGGAGGTAACCGTACCGTTGCTGCTGAAAGTAATGGTATAAGTGGTCAAATTGGCCGAGCATACTGCACTCACCAACGTCAACGTCGGCGCAGGATTGACCGTCACGGTGGCGATGGCGTTGTCGTTGGGACAAGGAGCCGTACCTGTAATGGTATAAGTAAAGGTCGAGGTGGTGGCACCTGCGGCCGGGGTGAATGTCCCCGCCGCGGCGTTGAAGGTACCGCCCGTACCCGAAGTACGCGTCCATACGCCGCCTGCGGCCTCGCCTGTGATCAGGCTGAACAGGTCAATGGCCGTGGTGCTGTTGTCGCAGACCGACGTATTGCCGTCCGCACCCGCCGTTCGGTAGGCCGAAATGTTGACCGTGGCTTTTGCAGGAAGCATCAACCGTGTTGGTGGCTTCGACGCGGTATTTGTAGACACCTGCCGTGGTCGGTAAGGCCGTCAGCGTAGCCGACTGTTGACCGCTGATGGCGGTCGTCGTTGGGTTGGCCGTGCCGTTGTCGTTGTACCATTGGTAGGTCACACTCACCCCGTTGGTGACGCTGGTGGTCACATTGGAAGGGGTGAAGCTTCCCCCCACACAAATCGACTGGTTGGTCAAATCCGTCAAAATGGGGTTGGTACAGTTGCAAGTGACTTTATTGATAATCACGGTACGGTCAATGAAGCAACCTGCCGAATTGAAAATACGCACGGTGTATTGTTGAGTCGCACCACTCGGGTTGGGCAAGTTGCTGACAATGATTCCTCCTGCGGGGATGGTGGTAGAACCCGCAACGTAGGTAGCCGAGCCTGTGTAGGTAGCTCCAGTGGTGTAATCGTATTTGTCGGTTGCGCCAAAACCACTCAAAGTGATTTTTCCATCGCTGTTGACGGTGCTGCTACCCGCCACACAAGTCGGGTCGGTCGCAGCGGCTGTTGCCGTGGGCAGGGCGTTGATGGTCAAGGTAACCGTTTTGGAGGCTTTGCAGGAAGCATCAACCGTGTTGGTGGCTTCGACGCGGTATTTGTAGACACCTGCCGTGGTCGGTAAGGCCGTCAGCGTAGCCGACTGTTGACCGCTGATGGCGGTCGTTGTTGGGTTGGCCGGGCCGTTGTCGTTGTACCATTGGTAAGTTACACTCACCCCGTTGGTCACACTCGTGGTCACGTTGGAAGGCGTGAAACTACCCCCCACACAAATCGACTGGTCAGTCAAATCCGTCAAAACGGGGTTGGTACAGTTGCAGGTGACAGGGGCTACCGTGACCGTCGTGTCTTTGTAGCAGCATTCGCCCACGTAGAAACGAATGAGGTAGGTAGCACCCGCATTAGGAATGGCCGTTACCAAATCAAGGGGGAATGAAGCACCGATAGCGGTTGCGGTCGCGTAGGTCGTATCGCCGGTCCAGGGGGCAGTACCGGTTTTAACGCGGTATTTATCATAAGGGGTTACGGCGGCGGAGAGGGTTATTTTACCGTTGTTGTTGGGGGTGATGCCCGAACAAGTAGGGGCCGTTTGGGCGATCTTATTGCCGATAGCCGGGTTACTGCAATAAAAACCGGCATCAAAGGTGTGATTGACGGAGCCGGTGGTTCCGGTGGTCAGATTGATACAAAACGCACCGCTGAGGATTTCGGCATCGGAGTCGTTTTGATCGTTGCCGTTGTTGGCGGTGGCGTCTTTGATTGTCACATCAAATTGTCCCAGGCCGGTGATGGTGAGTTTTCCACCCGTGAGCTGGCCTTCTCCAAAGACAAGTTTATAGGCCGTGTTGGCTAAGAGAGCGGTATCAGCTCCGGTGCCTATCCAACCTGCTCCGAGTTTCGATTTTGAGGAGAAATAATATTCGCCGTTCACGTCAGTTTTAGTGGTCGCTATTTTGGTGGTGCCTTTGTAGAGGGTTACGTTGACATCTTTGAGGGCTTTTTCACAAGGATCCTGTATGCCGTTTTTATTCACGTCATTCCACACGCGGTTGCCGACTTCGAGGTACATCGGAAGATCACAGCCTACTTCTACATCTCCCAACCCGGTAGCTTTTCCAAAGGTGCCGAATGCTATAAATGAATTATATAAGATAAAACCTGCATTCCGTAATCCGGTATTGTTATTCAGGTAGCGAATACCGCCCGAGTTGCCATACAAATTGAAATCTTCCCCCGTATTCGGATAATCAATGGGGTCCATTGAGGTAGCGATTACCTCACCCGAACCCGGACGAAGGGCTAATCCTCCGAAAATACTTTCTGTATGAACCGCTAAGCTTCCATAGAAGAAATCGTCGTTATAAAACTCTCCGAAGCCGGGGCCTTGGTTATTGGTAGGGGCATAACCTACATTCGCTCCTGCTTTGGCTGCATTTTCCAGTAGGTACGCATTCCCAACCAAGGTAGCTCGCAAAATATCCCCCCCTGATACCCCATTTACCCAACGCGGAGAAACCGAACCTGTTAAATCAGCA
Source organism: Spirosomataceae bacterium (assembly GCA_046329125.1). Taxonomy (GTDB): domain Bacteria; phylum Bacteroidota; class Bacteroidia; order Cytophagales; family Spirosomataceae; genus Runella. The sequence goes on from JAXLVD010000002.1 coordinate 108,587, forward strand.
TTTCTGAGTCCGGATTGCAGCCCTGCTCTGTCGCCAAAACCCAAAAGCATGGAACCGTCAATGTCAAACTCAATATCCGTAAACATAGGCTGGGGATATACCAAATTCAAATCCGAAGAATTATACGGATTTACGATGACCATGCGACTGAAATCATCCGACCAAGGGTGCCAACCGGTACGATCCGGATAGTTTACATCGGGGTAGCCTTTAGGATAAGTCAGTGGAAAATCAAACACCGGCGTTGCGTTGAAGGACGAACTACTTTCGTCAAAGGTGTACACATAGGCTCTCAGGTTCGATTTATTGTCAGAACTTTGCGCGTCGCAAACCCCTCCTACATAGACTTTTCCTTTAAATACTTTTAAGGCAAAAGGACGCCAATCTCCCCCCGTACAACCCGGGTTCGGAATGGTATAGCTTCCTGCGAGCGTGGGAGAAGCTCCCGTAATATCTAATTTGTTGAGTTTTTTATCTTTTAAACTGACCACGTAGAGAAAACTTCCATCGGCATTCATATCCAAGTCCCCCAACCCTTCCTTGCCGATTGCTGTAAATGCCTGTGCATCAGCACTTGGTTGATTGGGGTCGGATACCAAGCCTCGGGCCGAATTAGCGGCAATGCTTCCTACATTGATACCGAGTGTTGAGAGGTCGATTCCCGTTACGGTGTTGGTAGCTACATCAATGCTATACAGTCCTCCGATGCCTTGAGGTCCTAAGCCTGAATGGCGTTTAATGACTGCCGTTCCGTACAGCTTTTTGGTTTTTTTGCTGTAAGCCATGCCCCACAGTGTCCCGATTTTATCAGCCGTAGCGATGACTGAAATCTTTGACATATCTTTTAGGCCTTTCGTGCCATATGGGAACGAAACAAGCGCATCGCCGTTTCCGCTTGATGTACCTGTGATAGGGTCGCCCGATACATAACAGGGTACAAATACCTTAGGAGTGGACTGACAGTAATCGGTAGGGTCAAGGATACCTAAGTCCACATTACAATCGGCGGCAGTTACAAATTGAACCGTCGTACGCCCATCGGTACCGTTGACCGTACCCTGGCCGGCAAAAGAAGGTAAGTTGCTGAATTCTACGCGAATCGGGTATGAATCGGCCGTAAGACCCGTAAAGGCATATTTGCCGAAGGCATCCGTAGTGGCAGTACCTACCAAGGTACCGTTACAATCGTAGGCTTTTACCGTTACCCCCGATAAGCCCGTTGTTTCGCCCGATTGTTTGACTCCGTCCGCATTGTAATCATTCCAAACAGTCCCCCCCGTTTGTCCATTGGAGCAAACAGTAGGCGGACAGGCGGCGGGTAAGACAATACCGGTTTGCTCGACTTTGCAGGAAGAAGACGCATAATCAGCCCCGAAAAATGCCTGCGCTGTTTGAGAGGAGGCATTGGCGGGAACTTCAAACGCCACTACCTGCGGTGATACGATCGTGCCGCTCCCTCCTGTTGAAGTGTAGGGACCCGGGTTGATGGTTTTGGTTTGCCCGGCAAAAGTTACTGTGATGGCATCAGAAGCATCATTGACTATAGTACTGACGGTGGCGTTAGCCCAAGCTACCTCTAGATTCACAGTAACTTTACTGCCGTTGTTTTGATAACAGCCCGATACGGTAGGTTTGAGTGTGAGTGTGCAAACAACTTGGGCCACTTGGGCCAGGGCTACGTGATTTACCACGCTAATTAGCAGAAGCAAAAAACAAATAACTCGGTGACGAGTTATTGTTTGAAATAAGGGAAAGGTAGAGTGCATAACTTTTGACGTTTATGTCCATGTTTTTAGTTTCAACCTTGGTGAAACAAATGAGCATAATTTCTGCTTCTTGACATGATTCAGTATTATATTCATTCATTCAGGGTAGAATATCAATGATTCTTTGTACCAAATTTGAAACCGGATTGTTGGGTAGGAATAAAAGACCATATACCGTTTGGTTATTTTTATAGACCAATTGGTATAATAGCCATTTTTTAATAAAGTAAGTTGCTGAGAGGTCTTATAAATTACCTTACTTTCGGTACAATTTTTGTGAACTTTTTAATACATTTCGGTAGTCACAAAAAGCAGGCTAAATAAGCGTGTAACCTAAAAAAACCGTATCCCAAAAGGACATATTTTATAAGTATATGTTGATTAAGTTGGCTGTTATTGATGATCACCGTCTTTTTATTGAAGGGCTGCATAGCATACTTTCGGAAGAGAATGGGTTTCAAATTGTATATCAGGCTTATTCTGACCATATACCGGAAAGCGACTTGGCTTTTGAAAGGATAGATGTAGTGCTGCTGGATATCAGTCTGGAAGGCGGCAATGGGATAGAAGTATGTCGTAAAATCAAAAAAAAGAACCCTAAAGCAAAAGTGTTGTTTTTTTCTGCTTTTCACCAAAACAGTGTTATCATACAAGCGCTACGAAGCGGCGGTTCAGGGTATATACTTAAAAATTGCAGCCGTAGCGAATTGTTTGAGGCCATTCGCAGTGTACACAACGGTAAGAGCTATTTCAGCCGGGAGATTTCTCAAACGGCAGTTCAAACCTTTCTGTTCAAAGATCCCGCTCAATTGTCAGTTGCCTCCGTCACTCCGCGCGAACGGGAGATTCTTTATTGGATCGTGTACGAATTGTCGAATGCCGAGATAGCCGAGCGGCTCCGTATCAGTATCAAGACGGTAGAGATTCATCGGATGCGACTGTTGTCAAAATTCGGCGTAAAAAATACCGCAGGCTTGGTGCGTAAAGCCATAGAGAGTAATATTTTGGCAGATATTTCCCTTTAATTGAGCTGTCATGAAAGCCTTAACCGTATTTTTTATCTTCGACGTTTATTTCTTAGCGGCTCAGACACGAAATAACTTACCTTTCGATATTGAAAAACTGGATTCACTGGAAGTAGTTTATACGCTCGCCGGCAACAAGGTGGAATTGGCAAAAATCAAAAGCCAAAAAGGTCTCTTTTTTCTTGAAATGGGGAATCTGAATCGGGATGTGTCGGAAGGGGCCTCGATGAGACTCCTAAAAGAAAGCGCCGAATTATTTCTCTCCGAAAAAGACTCCACCAATTACTATATTACAGATGTCAGAATCATTCACTTCAATGCCGGATGGCAAATGTATGCCCCTACAACCACCTCAAGACTGATAAAGGCCGCCGCTTACTTTGAACGAACAAAGCATTGGACGGAATTAATTGACACGTATGCTTTGCTTCTTGAGTCTGCGGTGGCTTTGCATCAATTTTCGACAGCTGTCGAAAACGGACAGGCAAGTGAGGTGCTTATCAAAACCTATTTCACCAAGGCAACGCCGGAAGACACACTGAATAAGGCAAGATTATATCATTATTTGACGTATTTGTATCTGGAATTATACCAAAAGCATACAAAATCGGAGGAATACCTCCGTAAATCGCAGTATTATATTGACGAATGTCGGAAAAATTTTACGGAAAAAGCCTCTATCTATGGTTGGATTTACCCTCTCAATGGCTATGCTCTGGGCTTGATAGCGGAATTTAAAGGCAATTATAAAAAGGCAATCGAATACTATGCCCAATTTGAATTCGCCATTCCTCCGTATAATAAATTTGGTCGTATCAAACTGAACTATCATTTTCAGTATTGTCATTATCAACTGAAAAATTACGCCTTGGCTCAAGCCTATGTACTTAAAAACAAAGCACTGACCGACAGCGTAGAAATTGCCAAAAATCGGTATGTGATGGATTATGGTATCTCGGGGCATGATCTGTCCGGGCGTGATGTAGAAAGCCTGTTGACCAATGAACGCACCGAAAATGCCCGTATTGTTGCCGAAAATCGTACCCAATGGCTTTGGATTATCTTAATTTTTCTGGGAAGTCTGATGATTTATCTGATTCAACAACAAGTCTATAGAAATAAACAAAACAAATTGGCTCTCGAAGCCGCCGTGATTAATCTGCAAAAAGAGAATACCGTTAAACTGCTTGAAGTTCAGGAACAGGAAAGACAATACATCGCTCGCGAATTGCACGACAGCCTGGGAGGAATGCTGGCCATTGCAAAACTTAATGCCGAGAATGTACAGGCCATGTTTTCGGCAGAAAATATGCATCACCTGATAGGATTGCTTAACGAATCCCAAAATGAGCTCCGGCAAATCATTGACCATTTTCAGATGCCTACGTTCGGGCATATTCAATTGACGGAAATGATGAGTGATTGGATAGCAAAGCTTCAGCAATGGAATCCCGGTATTCAGTTTTATTTTCACTGTTCAGGCCGGGAAGGCGGCTCGGAACTGATACGTCAGCAATTGTTTAGGGTAGCGCAGGAGCTTGTTTATAATGCCGTCAAGCACGCCAATTCTTCCGCGATTCGGTTGGAATTGAATTTTTTCGAAGATAATGCGATTTTACTCGTTCAGGATAATGGTGTGGGTTTTTCATTAACGAACCCCCGGGAAGGACGCGGAATGGTCAATGTGAATTCCCGCCTTCAACTTCTGAATGGTTATATTGAGTTTTTCCCCAATACACCGACGGGTACCTGTGTTTTGGTACATACTCCGCTGATCAATTGAGACTCCATACTTCTTGTCAGTACTTCGTCATTTTTCAGTTAAAAAATCTGAGAATCGATGTAATGTAGGGGAATTGCTATTTTTTCGGTAGAGCAATCCAAACAAAAAGACGATAAAACCGACTTTTGGTCAATAAAATATAAGGGTAAACCCTTATATCGCTGCTACGTGTAAATTCTGATTTTTTAGGATGTACGACTTGTAATATTTGCGGTCATTAATTTTAAAGCTCAATGCCGCTTTTGATCGTACCTACTGCCGACACTTCTTCCATAACCGCTGAAATCGAAGAAGGGGTGCAGATTACTGTTACTAACAATGCCCGAACGACCTTACCTGAACTTAAAGAAGGAGATATGTTACTATTGATTGAGGTACATAGACTTACTCGTTTGACATTGCTTAAGTATCGTTATATTGCGGATGCTTCTTCATTCACTCCCGGTGTTGCGTCTCTTTCCGCTATCCAAATACAAATCGTGATGGAGAGCCGTTGGAACAAATATCAATTGTTCAAGAAGGAGACAGAAGCAACAGTACGAGCTGATAAAGTTTTTGAAAGCTACGCTCTGTCCTCAGTGCATTGTACGGAGGAGTTTATACAATACATATCGACCTATTATAACAGGAGTAAAATCAGGTTATTAAGTTTATTTTACGAGCTTTTGGCTACCCTTAATGAAGATGCCACCGCAAGTACAAAAATACCGGCAGACGAAAAAGAAAAGCTGGAAAAGGTTAAGAAAAAGGTAATAGAGAATTTTACAAGCCGGCCTCCGACTCTGGAAATATTAGCTGCGGAAATTGGGATGAGTAAATCAAAAATGAAGCAACTATTTAAGGATTTTTACGGGGAAAGCATTTACCAATTTCATCAAAAGGCCAAACTCAATTATGCCGCAGATTTGTTAAAAACACAACGATATACCGTTTCACAGGTTGCTTATAAAGTAGGGTATAACCATTCGATTAAATTTATTAAAATCTTTGAAAAGTACTTTGACACTACGCCGGGTAAGTTTAAACAGCAATACGAATAAGTATTGGAGTTCAACTGCCGATTTGTGGCGCTCCCGACTGTCTATTGTATTTTTTTTCCTTTACCTGACTTTGAACAACAATCACAGCTGCGGATTTCTCTTCAGGCGTAGAGAAGAAAGCAAAAAACGGCTGCAATACGGCGGGGTTACCTTCTGTCAATTTCGGGGTTTATGTTCATCAGCAGCTAAAAAGAGATATAATCAGAAATGTCAGAAGCAGTAAAAATGGGTACACATTAGAGTAGTAAACGAGTGGGCTACATCATTATGCACTTGTTAAAATAGGGAAATGGTGTAGGAATTGTCTTGGTTTACTTTATTAAAATTAGGAGGGAAAGGCTTCCGGTTTTAAAAACAGCATTTTACCTAACGAAAGAAAAATTGAAAAATGACTTCTCTATTTAATCACCTGCCAACGGGTCATAGCAAGAGTTACTCAAACTCCACTGTGACGGTTTATTTTAGTGAAGAATACGTTGGGCTTATCTTGCCCTTTCTTATCAATCATCAAATTCCTTTTACTTTATCGGCTTTCCATGACTCATCTGAGAACGAAAATAAAGCAACCACCGCTTTAAACACTCCGAAAGATGACTCAGAAAAGGAAGAGATTAAGAAAAACCTTTCCGATATTGAGGTAGTTTTTCAAAAATACATTGTAGAGGGAATCGAAAAATTTCCGCCTAATGTAGAAGAAATCGCGGCAGAATTAAATATGAGTGTAGCGGTTTTCGGAGCCCGGTTCAGGAAAGCATACGGTAAATCTTTTTATCAGGTATATCTGGACCGAAAAATGGACTATGCAGCTACCTTGTTGAAAGCGGGCCTCAATGCGATAGCAGTATCGACACAAATCGGTTATTCACATCCGATCAAATTCAATAAGATGTTTCAAAAGCATTTCGGAATGACGCCCAAGAAATATCAGATGCTGAAAAGACTAAAAAGAAAAGAGCAATAACACTCGCTGTAAACAGGAAGCCCACAATTTACAGCTGAAATTGAAACTGTAAACTGTGGACTATCACCGTAAACCGGTAACTGTGACTTGCCGGCAGAGGCAAGCTCTACCGCTACTCGCTCTCGTGGCCTTGGCGGCGAATACGGCTTGCACCGCTGCTGTTGGATTTCAAATTAGGGATATTTCCCAAATTGGCTTTGCTGACACCCCGGGCTTCTACATCGCCGTTCTGAATGGCCATGTGTTCGGCCTCCAAAGAGCAGGCACCGGAGAGATCCGCCTCCAACGTATTGGCACTGCCGTGCAATTCTACTTTAGAGGCACCGTCTACATCCAGCTCCAATCGTTGAGTCGTGATGTCCAAGTAAGTCTTGGAAGCACCGGAAATGGATACTTTGAGCGTTCCTAAGTTTCTGAATTCCACTACCTTGCCCAAGGTAGCGCCCGACAGGTCAATGGCTTCAATAGTGGGGGTAGTGATGGTAATTCCAATGCGTTTGGTACGCTCCAACAATTTTTTTCGACGATTTTCTACTCGAAGCGTTCCGTCTTCCACTTTTACTTCGATGTCGTCCAAATCACTTTCCCGACCGTCAGCCACTACTTTATAAGTGTCGCCTTTCTGAACGGTAACCACAAAAGCCCCGCCGACACGCACTTTGCGGAAGTCAGTGACGTCAAATTGTTTGACCATTTCGCCTTTAGTATCAAAAGAGCGGTCGAAAGCCTCGTTCAAACCCGATTCGATGCCGTCACTGATTTCATCCAGATCGTGCGAGTCATCATAATTATCCGAGTCTTGGCGCACGGCGACCGGGCGGTCCAAACATACCAATCCGGAATCGCGTTTCATGACCCAACGTACATTTTTAAACAGCTCATCATTGATCTCCAAGTCATAATCCTGTTGAATGCGATTGCGAACGCCCCAAAATTCATTGTAAAAATCACGGGTCATGCGGAAAGGCTTATCGTAAGGGTAATACAGGGTCATTCGCAGACTTTGGCCGCGAAAACGCGAGGCTTTGTCGGAAAGAGTGAAATCTTCATCAAAGACCAATACCGAGTCGCGTTGGGTAATATTGTACAGAATATTGGCGGCGTTGCGTTCGGCATCCTGACGGGTACGGCCCTGCGAACGGAAAGTAAATTCCACTTTAGCATCCGGGTTTTCGTAGCCTTCCAGATCCAAGTGGGTATTGTTATAATTGTCATTGTTTTCTTCATTAACGTCCAACAACAGCGGTGTTTGCGGCAGCTTGTACGTTTGTTCTTTTTCTACGGTGCCTTCGCGGCGGAAATTGGCTCCGTAACGGAAGGCAAAAACCATACTTCCCAACACCCCTGCCAAAAACAGACCGAGCAGGGTTTGCCAAATAGCGGGGGTAAATTTATTTTCTTTGGTCAACAGCGAAATGCCTAACCAAGCCAATACAGCAAAAGGGACACCAAGGGCCAAAAAGGCAAAAACGTAAGCGATGGAGGATACTTCTCCGATGAAGAAATTGAGCGGTCGCAGATCATTGTCAATGTTGACAAAGTCCCACGAACCCAGACCGAATACCGCAAACAGGGCAGTAATCAAACCCAATAAAGCAGCTGCGCCGGTGGTAAAGAGTATCAGTCCGGCAAAGATGCGCAGAATGACGGCCAAAAAGCGCATCAGGGGAGTAAGACCGCTGAAAATAATGGCTACGGCCCGAAAGGGAAACAGCAAGAGTTTGGTGAACACATTTTCTTCTTTTTGTTCCGGTTGCAGCGCTTTCTTTACGTTGGTTTCAATGTTTTCCAACGTAATCGGTTGCCCGGTCATTTCCATTTTTTCGGTGAGGGTGTTGGCTTTAGGGGTAATGATCCAAAGAATAATATACAATAGAAACCCTATACCGAACAATAAGACACTGAAAACCCATACAAACCGGACTACTCCCAGATCCACTCCGAAATAAGCCGCTACTCCGGCCGCCACCCCGCCTACCACTTTTTTATCCGGATCGCGATAAAATTTCTTGATATTCTTATCTTCCTCCAACGTATCCAAACCGGGGAATGATACCCAACAGGCGATGTAAAGCAGAAAGGTAAAACCACTCAACGGCCCGAAAAACTCCATAGCATCGCCGCCGAAGGCCCCTCCGGTCAAAGCCGGCAATCCGAGAAAGAACAGCAGAAAAAGCAAGCGTACCAGCAAAGGGTCAATGTTGAAATAGTGGGCAATGCCGGCACATACTCCTCCGAGCAGTTTGCGTTTGGTATCGCGTACTAATTTTTTGGGAGGCAGCGGGGTAGCTGTCGGTGTTTCCCGAAAAGAAGGTCGCGGTTCTTCTTTGGCCGAAGCAGTGCCTGAAGCAACTGTTTCGGAAATCAGGTCTTCTTCTTCGGCAATAGCCTCAAAGTCGGCTACGGTGCCCATAGATTTGATGAGCTCTTCTACATCTTCTAATGAAATGACCTGCTTTTCGGCCGTTTTTTGTTTGTTCAGAAACTTTTCGGCAATTCGCCCCTCGATATCAGAGATGATTTCTTTGCTGTCTTCGTACGAGGAAAAGTATTTCTGGATGGAGTTTAGGTAATTTCTTAATTTATCGTAACCGTCTTCTTCTATATAAAAAATCAGACCGGCGATATTGATGCTGATAGTCTTTTTCATGGCAATGGATGCGGGTGCATCAGTTAACAGTTGTCCGTTAATTGTGAAAGCTATTTGGTAGATGAATCTTCGTTTTCAGAACTCAAAGCATGTGTTTTATGCACAATGGTATTGACCGAGTCAGAAAGCTCGACCCATGTCTGCTGCATTTCGTCCAAAAACTGCTTACCCATATCGGTCAGGATGTAGTACTTGCGCGGTGGTCCTGATTGCGATTCGACCCATTTGTAGTCGAGCAAGCCCGAGTTTTTGAGTCGGGTCAAGAGGGGGTAAAGCGTACCTTCAACAACCATAATTTTGGCGGAGGTTAGTTCATCGAGCATATCTGAGGCATAAACCTCTCCTCGAGAAATGATGTGCATGATGCAAAACTCTAAGATTCCTTTCCGCATCTGCACTTGAGCGTTCTCAATATTCATGCTGTTGTCATGTTTTGGAATTTTTTGATTAAAGGTCATGGCTGTATGGTATTAGAGTACCGAGTTCTTAGTTCTGAGTACCGAGTTCTTAGTTCTGAGTACCGAGTTCTTAGTTCTGAGTACCGAGTTCTTAGTTCTGAGTACCGAGTTCTTAGTTCTGAAGTACTGTTGAGTGATGAGGTATTGAGGATTTTAAGTCTCGCCTTATCTATTACTCATTACTCGGTACTCATTACTCGGTACTCATCACTTACAACTTGTTTTCAAATGGCTGTTAATAGGTAATCCATGGTACAAAGCTAATATAAGGTACTTTGTGATGCAAGGTACTTGGCTAAAATTTTTATTGCAGTTTGAAGAAAGGTTGTTTTAAAGGATAAATGGCAGATTTTAAGGAAGACTATTTGATGGGGGCAGTTCGGTGAGCAGAAAAGTCAAGAATCGCTGAAAAACCTTTTACCTTTGCGGTACCGTTCACTACGTTAACCTCACTTTTATGTATTCCGTCAATTTTAAAGAAGTTCTTTCTGTCACGTTGATCTTGTTTTCGGTCATTGATATTTTGGGTTCTATTCCGGTCATTATTGATTTGCGGAAAAAGGCCGGAGCCATCAATGCCCGCCGGGCTACGTTAGTTTCGGGAGGCTTGATGATTGCCTTTCTGTATTTAGGAAAAGAAATTCTCAAACTGTTTGGGGTTGATGTAGCCTCTTTTGCGGTCGCCGGGGCATTGATCCTTTTTTTGATCGGACTCGAAATGATACTGGGTCGGAATATTTTCAAACACGACACAGTACACAGCAACGCTACTTCCATTGTGCCGATCGCTTTTCCGATGATTGCCGGGGCCGGCACAATGACTACCATTTTGTCGTTGAAAGCAGCCTATCAGGAAGTCAATATCATTATCGCGATTTTACTCAATTTGGTATTTATCTATATGGTATTGCGCTCGTCGGTTTGGATTGAGAAATTGTTGGGAACGGCAGGGACGGATGTCCTGCGTAAAATTTTCGGACTCATTTTGATTGCCATCTCAATTAAGCTTTTCCGCAGTACGTTCTAACATACCTTTCACGCAAAGACGCAAATGGTTTTCTTTGTTCCTTGGCAACTCTGCGTGAAACAAACTCATTTCATTTGGAAATCATTGTTGCTTCGTTAGCCGCCTTGTTGGCCGGGTTTGTGGATGCTATTGTTGGAGGGGGCGGTTTAGTGCAGGTGCCTGCTCTTTTTATTTTATTTCCGCATTTTTCCGTCTCACAGGTGATCGGAACCAATCGGTTTGCTTCATTTGTCGGGACGAGTGTGGCAGGCTACCAATATGCCCGTAAAGTGGAGGTGCCGTGGCGTATTGTGGCGGTCGCAGCAATCGGAACAGCTGTGATGTCGTATTTAGGCGCTACGATTGCCAGCCACATGAAGGCAGAATTATTAAAGCCTCTGATACTACTGTTGATGGCTATAATTGCCGTTTATACGTATTCCCATAAACAGTTGGGGCATCATGAAAGTTTACCTGTGTCGGTGGTACGACTGCAATGGTATGCATTGTTGATTGGCATGGCAACGGGGTTCTATAACGGATTTGTCGGACCCGGTACAGGCAGTTTATTGGTTTTCGGTTTTGTGAGTTTTGTCGGTTATGCCTTCTTGCGCGCTTCGGCCATTGCCAAAATTGTCAATGTAGCCGCCGATATTGCTTCGCTCATTTTTTTTATTTGGCAGGGATACGTAGAATTTGAAATAGCCCTGCCGATGATGGCCTTTAATGTTTTAGGGGCTTTTTTAGGGAGCCGATTGGCGTTGTTGCGCGGTAATTCTTTTGTGCGTGTTGTGTTTTTAGCGGTCATTTTCGGCTTAATTCTTCGTTTCGGCTACGACGTGTTGCGACTCTTCTATCCCAAACTTTAATTTTTTCCTGAAAAATTTAACAATCTATTTGAATAGTAATAAAAAAGCTTCTATTATTGTGTCCGTTTGACACATTCTTGAATGGAAAAGTACGCACACTCTACCCGCTTGTTAGTGGCTATTGATTGTATCATCTTCGGTTTTGACGGTGAAGAAATAAAGCTATTGGTGATTAAACGAAATTTTGAGCCCGAGCGCGGGAAGTGGTCACTGATGGGCGGATTTGTGAATGAAGAGGAAGATTTGGAAATAGGAGCGGAGCGTATTCTGTTTGAATTGACGGGCCTGAACAATATTTATGTAGAGCAACTCCGGACGTTTGGGAAGGTAGACCGCGATCCTGTAGAACGCACGATTTCAGTAGTGTTTTTTGCGCTGATCAACATTCATAATCACGATGAGGAGTCGGTTCGGATGCATAATGCCTACTGGATGAGTTTGAAAAAATGCCCCGCCCTGATCTTTGATCACGAAAAGATGGTGGAAATCGCTTTGGAACGGTTGCGCTACAAGGCCGCCTTGCACCCGATCGGCTTTGAACTGTTGCCTGAGAAGTTTACTATTCCTCAATTACAGAAATTATACGAGGCAATCTACGATATGAAACTTGATCGACGCAATTTCAGTCGGAAGATTTTATCGACGGGCTTATTGGTGGATACGGGTGAAAAAAATGAAAATTCGGCGACGAAAAAAGCGACACTTTATGGGCTGGATAAAGATAAATACGAAGATAAGTTTCATTCGTTTTGGTATTTTATGCCGGAACCGTCTGTCGTATAAACGCCGATTTTACACTGAACTGAATTAAGGAACAACAACATTTATATTATGGACGCTAAGTACGTTATCGGAGTAGATTACGGAACCGATTCGGTGAGAGCTTTGGTGGTAAATGCCCAAACGGGTGAAACCGCCGGGACACACGTATTTGAATATCCGCGTTGGAAAAAAGGATTGTACTGTGACCCTGCTATTTCTCAGTTTCGCCAACACCCTTTGGATTATCTGGAAGGATTGGAGGCTTCCGTCACCGGGGCGCTTTCCGGGGTTTCGGAAGAAGTTCGCCGAAACGTGAAGGGGATTTCGGTAGACACCACCGGGTCGACGCCCGTGGCCGTGGACCAAGACGGTACGCCGTTGGCTTTATTGCCCGATTTTGCCGACAACCCCAACGGAATGTTCATTTTATGGAAAGACCACACTGCTAATGCTGAAGCCGAAGAGATCAACCAATTGGCGCATCATTGGGATACTGATTATACCAAATACGTGGGCGGCATCTATTCGTCGGAGTGGTATTGGGCCAAAATCCTGCGTACCCTTCGGGTAGATGGTACGGTGCGTGCAAATGCTTTTTCGTGGGTAGAGCATTGCGACTGGATTTCGGCGGTATTGACCGGCAATACCGATCCGTTGACGTTGAAACGTTCGCGTTGTGCCGCAGGCCACAAAGCCATGTGGAATGAAGAGTTTCATGGCCTGCCCTCGGAAGAGTTTTTAACCAAGTTAGACCCCAATTTAGCAGGGTTGCGCCAACGCTTATTTAATGATACCTATACTTCGGACGAAGCCATGGGGACGATTTCGGCGGAATGGGCCGCAAAATTGGGTATTCCGTCGGACGTGGTCATTGGCGTGGGAGCGTTTGATGCACACATGGGGGCCGTAGGGGCTGAAATTGAGCCTTATACATTTGTGCGCGTGATGGGAACATCCACCTGCGATATGCTCATTGCGCCTAATGAAGAAATCGGGCATTTGCTGATTCGCGGTATTTGCGGTCAGGTCGATGGCTCGATTATCCCGGGAATGTTGGGCATGGAAGCGGGGCAGTCGGCTTTTGGAGATGTGTATGCGTGGTTTCAGAAAGTGGTCGTGGGGCCTGTGCGGGAAATTTTGGGAGAAGCGGCCGCGAATGAAGTAAGCCAAAAACTGATTCCTTATTTATCGGACCGGGCGGCTCAATTGCCCGTCACCGAAAATGACCCGGTCGCTTTGGATTGGATCAACGGTCGCCGCACGCCCGACGCCAACCATACCCTGAAAGCGGCCATTTCGGGCATGAATTTAAGTACCGATGCCGTCAAGATCTTCAAGGCGTTGGTAGAAGCTACCGCTTTCGGTTCGCGTGCGATTGTTGAGCGGTTTTTACAGGAAGGGGTTTCCATTAAGAAGGTGATCGGTATCGGTGGCGTGGCCAAAAAATCGCCGTTCGTGATGCAAACCCTGGCCAATGTACTCAACATGCCCATCAAAGCTGCAAGTGCCGATCAGGCCTGTGCGCTGGGCGCAGCCATGTGTGCGTCGGTCGCGGCGGGCATTCACCCCGCCATGAAAGCCGCACAGGAAGCGATGGGCTCCGGTTTTGATGCCGAATACCATCCTGAAATAGACAAAGTGGCTGTTTATCAAAAGTTATATCAGAAATACCTGGCCTTGGGGGCATTTGCTGAAAAGGGCACTTTTTAGAAATTAATAATGCAATTGTTACATCAGAATGTATAAATTGCATTATTAATCTTTAAAAATAATGATTGAACGAATTCAAAATAGACATATTCATAAACTGTTGGGTTATTTTCCGGCAGTAGGGATTGTGGGGCCAAGGCAGGTAGGAAAGACTACGTTGGTGAAAAATTTAATAAGTTCATTGGAAAGACCCTGTACTTATTTCGACCTTGAATCGCCGGCAACTTTCCGACAGATCAACGAAGATCCGGAATGGTTTTTGGCGCAGTATCAAGACCAAACGGTCATCATTGATGAAGTGCAGATGATGTTGTCTTTATTTCCGTTGCTGCGCTCCCTGATAGATCGTCATCGTGTGGCCGCACGGTTTATATTGCTCGGGTCAGCGTCGCCTGAGTTTTTGGCTAAAAGTTCGGAAACATTGGCAGGTCGTATTGCTTATGTAGAACTGAGCCCGATTACTATTGAGGAGGCTGATTCAAGCGGTATTGATTTAAAAACCCATTGGTTCAGAGGGGGGTATCCGGACGCATTATTAGCTCCTGACACGGAGATTTGGCAGATTTGGCAACAGAATTTTATTAAAACGTACATTGAAAGAGACTTAGGCAGGTTAGGAATGACGGCAAATTCAGTCACGCTTTTTGCTCTTTTGAAAATGCTCACGGGCATACAGGGAGCTCTATTGAATTATTCCGGTTTAGCCAATTCATTGCAATTAGATCAACGCACGCTGACTCGCTACATGGATATTTTAGAGCAGGCTTTTATTATTCGACGTTTGCAACCCTGGTTTGTAAATATCAGCAAACGCTTGGTAAAGTCGCCCAAATTTTATTTCAGAGACAGTGGAAATTTGCATTATTTGACAGATATAGCTGATTATCAATCCTTAATCAGTCATTTAGTAGTTGGTAATTCATGGGAAGGATACATAGTGGAGCAAATTTGCAGCCGATTAAACGCACAGGTTAAGCCTTATTTTTATCGCACAACGACCGGAGCAGAGATGGATTTGGTCTTGGTGAAAGGAATAGAACCGTTAGTGTCTATTGAAATAAAACTTTCGACGGCAAATTCGCTCACTCGCGGTTCTACGGAAGCGCTGCAAGACCTGAAGACGAAACATAATTTTATCATTACAACTGAAGGAGGAGACTTTCTCTATCGGCCCGAGTGGCGGGTTTGTAATGTGTTGGAAATCATGAAGTATTTAAAAGAATTAAATTTAATCGCTTAACATGCTGAAACAATTGGAAGTCTGGTTTGTCACGGGAAGCCAGCATTTGTACGGGGAAGAGACCCTTCGCCAAGTGGACGAACATTCTAAGATCATTGCGGAGTCGTTGAATGATGCGCCGCAGATTCCGGTACGTGTGGTATTTAAACCGGTGGTGAAGACCCCCGACGAAATTTACGCCATTTGCCGGGAAGCCAATGTGGCTCCCGGTTGCATTGGGGTCATCACTTGGATGCATACCTTTTCGCCCGCTAAAATGTGGATTCGGGGTTTGAATGTGCTCAAAAAACCATTGCTGCATTTGCACACCCAATTCAACCGCGACATTCCGTTCAACAACATTGACATGGATTTTATGAACCTCAATCAATCGGCGCACGGCGACCGCGAGTTTGGGTTTATCATGTCGCGCATGCGCCTGAATCGCAAAGTGGTGGTAGGACATTGGCAGCAACCTGACGTGCTTCAAAAAATCAACGTGTGGAGTAGGGTAGCGGCTGCTAAGTACGAATTGCAAACCATGAAAGTGGTGCGTTTCGGGGACAATATGCGCCAAGTGGCTGTGACGGACGGTGATAAAGTCGCGGCAGAGATGACTTTCGGTTTTTCGGTCAATACGCACGGAGTAGGGGATTTGGTCAAGTACATCAACCAAATTTCGGAAGCCGATATTTTTACCTTGATGCAGGAATACGAAGATACCTATGCCTTGATGGATTCGCTCCGAAACGGCGGTTTGATGCGTCAATCGTTGATAGAAGCGGCCCGTATCGAGTTGGGGTTAAAAGCCTTTTTGGAAGAAGGCGGCTTCTCGGCCTACACCAATACCTTTGAAGATCTGCACGGAATGCGCCAACTCCCGGGTATTGGCTCACAGCGCATGATGGCCGCGGGATACGGTTACGGCGGCGAAGGCGATTGGAAAACGTCGGCCATGGTCCGTGCCCTGAAAGTAATGGCAAGCGGCATGGAAGGCGGCAATTCGTTTATGGAAGATTATACGTATCATTTCGACCCGGCCAATCCGATGGTGTTGGGCTCACACATGCTCGAAATTTGTCCTTCCATTGCCAAAGGTACCGTCAAATGTGAAGTGCATCCGCTCGGAATCGGGGGGAAAGAAGACCCGGTTCGATTGGTGTTTAACGCCGCGGCCGGTCCGGCACTCAATGTCTCATTGATTGACATGGGCAATCGGTTCCGTCTGTTGGTCAACGAAGTAGAAGCGGTCGAAGTCACCGAAGCCTTTCCGAAACTCCCCACAGCACGGGCGCTCTGGAAACCGCAACCCAACATGGAAGTGGGTCTGCAAGCCTGGATTTTGGCAGGTGGAGCGCACCATACGGCCTACAGCCAAAACCTCACTACGGAATACATCGAAGATTTAGCCGAGATGTTTGGGGTAGAATTGGTAGTGATTGATAAAAACACCTCCATTCGCCAACTGAAAAATGAGCTGCGTTGGAATGACACCGCTTTTAAGTAGCCCCCTAACCCCCAACAGGGGAATGATTATTCGTCCATTTAAATTTAAGTAAACCAATGAAAGTAACGGATTTACTCTTTTTAAAAAGAACGCTTTTGTCCCTGAATCGAATTTCTGCTTCGATCTTAGGAATGATGGGCTTGCTCTTTTATGCCAATCTTGTTTTTGCCCAAAATCAAGTCACCCTCAGTGCTGATTTGGGAAAACATACCATCAATCGGCACATCTACGGGCATTTTGCCGAGCATCTCGGTAAGTGCATTTACGGCGGTTTTTACGTAGGAGAAAACAACACCAAAATTCCGAACAAAAACGGCGTGCGCATGGACGTGGTAGAGGCGTTGAAAAAAATGAAAATCCCCAATCTGCGCTGGCCGGGAGGCTGTTTTGCCGATACCTACCAATGGAAAGACGGCATTGGCCCCAAAGCGAATCGACCCAAAATCGTAAACGTATGGTGGGGGAATGTGACCGAAGACAACAGTTTCGGGACGCACGACTTCCTGAATATGTGTGAGTTGATCGGGACAGAGCCTTATCTGGCAGGAAACGTCGGCAGTGGAACCGTTAAAGACTTATCAGATTGGGTACAGTATGTCAACTTCAAAGGCGTGAGTCCCATGTCGGATTTACGGGCAAAAAATGGTCGTGAAAATCCGTGGAAAGTCCGTTATTGGGGCGTGGGCAATGAAGCCTGGGGCTGCGGCGGTAACATGAAACCCGACTACTACGCCAACGTTTACCGTCAGTATGCCACCTTCATGAATGCGTCCTGGGAAAATAACGAAAGTCTGTTCCGCATCGCTTCGGGAGCCAGCGACAATGACTATAATTGGACGGAAACGCTGATGCGGGAGATTCCGCACAAAATGCTCGAAGGCATTGCCATCCACCATTATTCAGTGATTGACTGGAAACAGAAGGGGCCTTCTACCACGTTTACCGAAGATTTGTACTTCAAAACCATGAAAGAAGCGTTGCTGATGGATGAGCTTATCACTCGCCACAGCACGGTCATGGACAAATACGACCCGATCAAAAAAGTAGCGTTGGTGGTGGACGAGTGGGGCGGATGGTACGATGTAGAACCCGGTACCAATCCCGGCTTTTTGTTCCAGCAAAATACCATGCGTGATGCGGTATTGGCAGGAGCGACACTCAACATTTTCCACAAACACTGCGAGCGCGTTCGGATGGCTAATTTGGCGCAGGTGGTCAATGTGTTGCAGTCGGTGATATTGACCAACGAAGAAAAAATGATTATGACGCCCACCTATCACGTCATGGAAATGTACAATGTGCACCAAGACGCGACAATGTTGCCCGTTTCCGTTCAATCCAACGACTATACCCTGGGCAATGAAAAATTGCCGGCGGTGTCGGTATCGGCTTCGCGTGATAAAAATGGTTTGACCCACATTTCATTGGTGAACATTGACCCGAATAAACCGCAGGAAATCACGGTTAATTTGCGGGGAATGAAAGCTTCGGGTGTAACGGGGCGTATCCTGACCTCCGCAAAAGTGCAGGATTACAACAGTTTTGAAAATCCGTCCAAAGTGCAGCCTGCCTCTTTTAACGGGGCCAATTTAAGCGGAGACGTATTGAAAGTAAAACTGCCGCCGGTGGCAGTGGTGGTGCTGGAGTTGAAATAGTAACCACATAGAATCATAGGTCACATAGTTTTCGATTAGAATTTATTTCCCCTTTTCTATGTGACCTATGTGCCTATGCGGTTGCAGAAATATAAAAAACCATGTATACATCATTACAGGAAGAATGTTACGAAGCCAACATGCAACTGCCCAAGTTGGGATTGGTGCTGTTTACGTTTGGCAATGTGAGTGCAGTAGATAGAGATAAGGCCGTTTTTGCCATCAAGCCCAGCGGCGTACCTTACGAACTATTAAGGCCCGAAGACATCGTTATCATGGATTACGATGCCAAAGTCGTAGCGGGTACGATGCGCCCGTCGTCGGATACGAAAACCCATGCCTTGCTCTATAAAACGTGGCCTGACATCGGCGGTATCACGCATACGCACAGCACCTACGCCGTAGCGTGGGCGCAGGCAGGATTGGATATTCCCATCTTTGGCACCACTCATGCCGACCATACCCATCAGGACATTCCGTGTGCGCCGGTGTTATCGGATGAAATGATTCAGGGAGATTATGAGTACGAAACAGGCAATCAAATCTTTGGAGTATTTGAGGCAAATAAACTTTCGTACAAAGAAATGGAAATGGTACTCCTGCAAAACCACGGGCCGTTTACGTGGGGCAAAACCGCCGAGAAATCAGTGTATAATGCAGCGGTGTTGGAAGAGGTGGCCCGCATGGCTTATTTGACCTTGCAAATCAACCCCGATACTCCTCGTATTAAAGACACCTTACGTATGAAACATTTTGAACGCAAACACGGCAAAAACGCCTATTACGGACAAGGATGTTAATAGAAATGACGAGTTACGAATTTAGAATGTCGAATTAATTGCAGGCTTTAAAATTCGCATTCATAAACCCCATTCGTCATTCGTCATTCGGTAATTCGTCATTAAAAAACAACTCATTCACTCATTTTCTTCTCCTATGACCCTCGGACTTGAAACCCTTGACTACGTTATCTTTCTGATTTATTTTGTGATTGTATCGAGCTACGGCTACTGGGTATATAAACACAAAGGCAAACAAACGGCCGATTCCAAAGACTTTTTTCTGGCTGAAGGCTCCCTGACTTGGTGGGCCATCGGGGCTTCCATCATCGCTTCCAACATCTCGGCCGAGCAATTTATCGGCATGAGCGGACAGGCATTTCAATTGGGTATTGCCATTTCGGTTTATGAATTATTGGGCGGGGTAGCGCTCATTATTGTGGCGGTGTACTTTTTACCGATGTACCTCAACAACAAGATTTATACCATGCCTCAATTCCTCTCCAAACGTTACAGCGAGCGTTTGGCGACGATCATGGCCGTGTTTTGGTTGTTTCTGTACATCTTCGTCAACCTCACTTCCATCATTTATTTGGGAGCATTGAGTTTGGAAAAGATGACGGGTTTTGCTTTCATGTCTTGTGCCGTTTTCCTGACCACGTTTGCCGTTATCATAACGTTGGGCGGCATGAAAGTGATTGGCTACACCGATGTAATTCAGGTGGTTTGCTTGATTTTCGGAGGCTTGGCCACTACCTATTTGGCCTTAGATTTACTGTCTGATAAGGTCGGCTCAGGAGCAGGCGTATGGGATGGATTAAGTTTGATCCGTCAAAAAGCGGATAGCCACCTGCACATGATTTTTACCCCCGGACAGTACCAAGTCCACGACGGGCGCGGCGGCTTTATTGACGCTTACAACCAATTACCGGGTATCATGATGTTCATCATCGGCGGGCAGTGGGTCAACAACCTCAACTACTTTGGCTGTAACCAATACATGACCCAACGTGCCCTCGGGGCCGACATTAACACCGCCCGGAACGGAGTCTTATTTGCCGCTTTCCTCAAAATGATGATGCCGTTTATCGTGGTATTGCCCGGTTTGGCAGCCTACGTATTGTTTCAGGAAAACGCAGATGCCTCTATTGTCAACGGAATTACCCAAAACGGTATCGTAAAACCCGACAATGCCTATCCTGTCTTGCTGAACTTGCTGCCCGTGGGCTTGAAAGGTTTGGCTTTTGCCGCTTTGACAGCGGCGATTGTGGCGAGTTTGGCCGGTAAAGCCAACAGTATCTCCACCATCTACATGCTCGACATCCACAAAAAGTTTTTCAATAAGAACCTTACGGAAAAACAAACCGTCTGGACAGGGCGAGTGGCCATTATCATTGCTTTTATCATTGCGTTGTTGGTCAGTCCGTTACTGGCTAATTTCGGACAGGCGTTCGAGTACATTCAAGTGTACACAGGGTATATTTCTCCGGGGATTCTGAGCATTTTTCTGTTAGGATTCTTCTGGAAAAAAGCAACGGCCAACGGTGCTTTGGCGGCAGCGGTGCTGAGTATTGCTTTATCAGCAATCATAGAAAATCAGTTCCCTTCCTTTCCGTTCCTCAACCGCATGGGGGTAGTGTTCTGGATCTGTTCGGCCGTACACGTCGCCATCAGCTTAGCCCAATCAAAAGGTAAAAATCAGGAAAATGCGTTTGAAGTACGGCCCGAATGGTTCAAGGTAACGCCTGCGTTCCGTTACGGCGCTATCGCCGTGGTGGCTACTTTCAGTTTGATTTATTGGATTTTCTGGTAGAAAAAGATACACTCTATAAAAGGGGGCGGTCAAGTAACTGCCCCTTTTTTCTATAGTCAATTGTTTTAAACGAAAGTACTCGACGATTCACTGTTTCGGTACATTTTTCGGTTCCTAATTCACGTTTTTCCCTTCTTCCAGTTTCCGGATCAGGTTCTCTACGTTGTTCTTTTCCAGGCCTTCCGCCGCTTGCGGTAAGGCGGCTTTCATGTACTCCAACGCCTTTTTGTAATCACCCATAGCCGAATACGCTCTTCCCAAGCCGACATTCGTGGTTAAAACATTGGGGTATTTATCGTAATTGGCTTTGAAAATTTTAAGGGCATCCTGCACTTGGTTCATACCCAACAACGTACGGGCGTATTGGTGTACTTCGCTCATGCTACCCATCGGAATCGCTTCCTCCATCACTTTTTTGGCGTCATCAATACGACTCATTTTCATCAAAACGGCGGCTTTGGCGCTAAGTGTTTGGAAGTTTTTTTGCCCCATGATCCGAAAATAAATGGCGCGGTCCATCCATGCCAATGCCTGTTCCAATTCGATGTTGTTGGCAATGCAGTAGTTGGCCGCTTCGATAAAGTCGTAGTAGGGGCGCGTCGTGCGCAATTCGCTCCGGAAAGAGGCCATTTGGGCCTTTTGGGTATCGGCTTCGATCTTAAAAGGAATCCGTCGTTTTTCCCACGAAAGCGACACCACCGCCGAATTTTTGGTCTCGTCCGAAAACTCGTATTTTAACCATTCTATACTTTTATCCAATACCTCATTTTTGACCGTGACCCGCAGGGCATCTTCGGCAGGGTCGTAGTAAAAACTGCCCCACGAATTAGATACTTTAGAAAAGATCAGCGTACTTTCTCCGTCGCCCAAACTGATAAAAAAACCGTATTTACCCGCGGGTAAGTCTTTGCCTTCAATTTTGACCGGGTGGGAGAAAGTAAAAGTGGTGTTTTCGTTGGCGCCGGCCCGCCACGGAGCAGCAGTGCTGGTACCGTGGCCCAAGTCTTTAAAGCCGTAGTGAGCCACCGAAGTACCCCAAATTTTGCCTTCGCGGCCCTTCACACCCGGGCGGCCGTAGGAAATGGAAATGTTGATGATGCCGATCTGCTCCGAGAGCGTGGCTTTCAGGTTACCCCCGTCGGGCTCGACCGTGAGCGGGTTTTGGGCTATTGCTCTGAAAATAGCGGTGAAAAACAAGAAATAAGCGAAAAACAGACGTTTCATAAGGGTTTGGTTTAAAGACAAAAAAGGGAGCGCTGTTACAGCGCTCCGAATTGCTTGAGGTATTTTTCCGAATTGGCTTTGGTGGCTTCGGGCGGGTCCATGCTTAAGGACTTTTTGAAATACTTAACGGCGTTTTCTTTGTCGCCTTTGAGTGCATAAGCTTCACCTAAGCTATCCCACGCATTGGCACTTTTAGGGAAACGCTGCGTTGCCAAAGCCAAAATTTCGATGCCTTTGTCGTGATTCCCTTCGTTGAGGAATTGATAACCGTACAAATTCAATTCGTTTTCGGTAGCGATAGGGAGGGCGTCAGCCATTATTTTTTCTGCCTCCGCCGTTTTTCCGGCCGATTTAAGCAAGCCTGCTTTGATGTTCAACGTCGCGAAGCTTTTATTTTGGGTGATCGCCTGATCGATCCACGCCATCGCTTTTTCGGTGTTGACCTTATTTTGGAGGGCGTAGTTAGCCGCACTCGAATACCCCTGCCAATTAAAACCGGTAGGGCCTTTCAGTTCTTCAGCGGCGTTGGCCATGACGATGCCGTCGACGTCAAATTCCACTTTAACAGGAAACTGCTTCTTCTCCCAATTCAGTACCAATTCGCCCGAGTTCTTGGCGAGATTGATGAAATCGTAGGTGAGCAGTTCGGTATGCGGAATGGTGCGCAACCGGATTTTAGCCCGCATTTGGTCTTGGGCGGCATTGTACCAAAAACTTCCCCACGAACGACTGTCTTTCGATAAGATCACTTCGCCGGTTTCATCTTTGTTGATGACAAAAAACAGACCGTATGTTCCCGCAGGTACGCTTTGGCCTTCAATTTTAGCCGGGTGTGACAGCGTGAGGGTCGTATTTTCGTTGGCACCGGCTCGCCAGGGAGCTTCGTTTTTTGCCCCGAAGTTTTGAACTGTCCAGCCGTAAGGCACCATTTTGCCCCACACTTCCCGATTTTTGACGGAAGGTCGGGAGTATTTGACGATCACGGTAGAGATACCGATGGTTTGTGCTACCTGCGCCGCAGGACTGGGCGTGCGAGGGGTAGTAATGCCCTGTGACCACCCGGTTGAAGAAAGGGAGAGGGTTAAGACCGCAAGTCGTACTGAATGTTTCATAGAGAGGGAGTTTTGATGAAGAAAATCAAAAGTAAATTTCTCTATCTCCCTCTCTGTCACCCTAAAAGGGTGATTTGGATGAATGGAATTATACGCAGATGAATGGTTTAGAAGCAAAAACCCTATGGCTTCGCGTGACTTAGTTCTAAGCCTACGGAAGTGCGCGGCTTGAAACCTGCCCACAGCCCTTCGTTGGAATTTTCTTTGAGTTCCAAATACTTATTATAATCCAATCCTTTGAGACGAATGCCCAAAAAGGCAGTGACAAAGTGCTGATTGATGTTGTTGATGCGGCGCTCATTCCAGGCCGGTTCGGCGTAGCGGAGGTATTCGTCAATGGGCAAACCGGGAGTTAAAGCTTCCGTTGGCGGCGGATTAGGGGCTACGTTGTGGCGGGCATTGATGTAGGTCAACATAAAACGGTCGGCATTGACGGCACTGTCGTAAATGGCTTTGATGCCTTTTTCATAACCCGATATATCGTCCTGACTTCCTGCGATAAAAAACGTGGGTACGGTCAACCCTTTCAATCCTTCAGTATCCCAAACACCGCGCTCCATGCCCCAAGGTGCAAAAGCCACCACGGCTTTGATGCGCGAGTCGAAGGAGGATTTGTACGTTTCATTGCCTGCCATGCGGGTTTCCAAGGCTTTGTTGCCGGCGGTCATTTGACCGAAAAATTTTACAGCTTGTGCGCTGTATCCCGCACCTGCCACATTAAGCACGCCGTAGCCACCCATGGAGTAGCCGATCAAAGCGGTATTATCCGCGTTGACCAATCCGGATAGAAAATTTTTGCTGTCTTTAGCCCCTAAGCGAGCCATTTCTTTTAAGACAAACAAATCATCCAACGAACGATTAAGTAAGGTGCTTGCAAAAGGGGCAGCGTCTCGGAAAGTGGATTCGGTATGGTCGATAGCTACGACAACATAACCTTTAGAAGCCAAATTTTCGGTCAAATAGGTAAGCAAAAAGCGAGAGCCTAAGAAGCCGTGGGAGACAATCAGCAACGGATAAGGACCGTCGCTTTTGTCAGCAGTGGCATCTCTCAAAGAGCGCCCCTTAAATTTGAATGGTTTTAAGGGCCTTTTGGGGTCATTGCTTGAGCCTATTACTTCATCATATTCTACTAACTGCGGTTGATCGACCGGGATTGTTGCCGGATACCAAACTTCTACTGTCAGCGGTCGGTCGTATAAAGAGTCTTTCCCGTTTTTGGAGTGAAGAATATCCAATTGTTTTTTATTGACCAATTGTAAGGTTTGAACGCCTACGCCGTATTTGCCCCGAGCGGACAATTCGGGCGCATCCGGCATCAGGTCACCGTACACAAAGCTGTCTTTGGCGGTTTGGGCATTCGTAACGTGAACAAAAAACAGCCCGGTTAGGGCCAAGAGAATAAGAAAATGGCGGTTTGATTTCATGGAGGGGTTGAAAAGTAAAACGGATCATGTTATAAATTCTCCCTTCTCTAAAAAGAAGAAGGGGCAATCAAAGTCCCTCTCCTGTAAGAAGAGGAATTTAGGGATTTGGTGTTTTTCCCAATATGACGTGTAATAGCCCGCCTCAAAGTCCCTCTCCTACAAGGAGAGGGATTTGGGGAGAGGTTATTCCTTCTCTCCCCCAAACGGATTGGGAGCGGCGATGAGGGAGCCGAAGAAAACGGCATTCAGGAACATTTTTTCGGTACCGTACCAAATCCCCCGAAAATTAGGGTTGTCAGAAAACAACACCGTACGTCCGCTTCCTTCGGGAGCGATGATGATTCCTGCCGAGCCGCTGATGCGCTTTAACGTTTGCGGATGCACATAGCCCGTCAAATAGGGTTTTTCGGTGTATTGCACTACGGTATTATACGGGCTGACCGACGGCTCCAGAAGGGTATTATTGTTGCGATAAAGCGTGATTTTGCGGTTTTTATAACCGTAGCCGATCGGGTGTGTAATGTCCAAGTCTGCCTCAAACATAGTGCCCCCCGTCGTTTTAGACCCTTCCGAGGCAGCGGCGTCTTCGTAGTTGATGCGTCCGCGTTTGGCCAATTGAGCGGAGTCGGCTTTGGAGGTAAGCGACCGCAGTTTTTCTTTGACAATTTCACTGCGAACGGCCCATTCGGTAGCCGTTTTGAGGGTAATCAATGTACCGCCGTTGGCGACCCACTGCTTGATTTTCCCGGCTAAAGAGCGGTCGTATTGTCCGGATACCATCACTATGACATTATAACGACTGAGATTCAGACGCGGCAATGCACTGATGTCCACCTTGCTGATGGGCATGCCTACGTGCGTATCGAGCCAATACCAAACTTCGCCCGCTTCATAACTTACCACGCCCTGTCCGGTCACGATGAGGGCTTCGGGTTTGGACACTTTTTGAAAATTATTACTTCCCAGATCGATTCCCGTTTGACTGAAACCTGTCGGAATTCCTGCAAAGTTGACTCCGGCCGCTTGCCCGACGGCTTTAATCGTTTCATAAAGGGTTTCTTTATTCATTTTTTGTCCCTCTGCCGGAATCAGCAAGGCACCGTGGCTGTACGATTTATCCCCAATCTTGAAGGAGCGATTGGCTACTTTGACGGTGATGCCTTTCTGCAACAGATCGTACAGGGCTTTTGTCGCCATAAAATCAGAATAATCCAACAAATAAGCATAGTCAGATTTGACGGGAATTGTCACTGCCGGTTTGACAAAATCATCACCGGTGCGTACTCCTTTCGTCACGGGTGTTTTGATCTCTGCGTGGGCAAGTCCGAAAGCCAACGGCATGTTCCAGGCCGAAGCATCGTAAAAAAGGCTGTCGGCAAATTTGGTCGGTTTCTCAAACATACTTTGCACCATGCGGTATTGCGGCTGGGCAGTGGGTACGATGAGCGCTTTCCCTTTTTCAAATGTCTTTCCGTCAATGGTCAGATTATCAGCGAGTTGATAGCTTTCGATGCGGTGATGAAACAGCGTTTGGGCAAATTGCCGCAGTTTGGAAGCGTCGTGAGCATCACCGACGATATACCCTTTGATGGCACTTTTGTTGGCTTCTGAAACAGCGGAGGCAAAAAACTCCCGCTGAAATTTAAGCAGGTTCTGACGTTCATCCATGGCTGCCTGACAGGTAGCCAAGGCACAGACCAATTGGTTACGAATCGTAAAAGCAAAGGTTACGGGACCATGTTGACTGTCCTGAATGAAGCCACGCGAACTGGCTTGTTCAAACAACAAGCCCAAACCGCCCTGAATATCGGGATAACTGGAACCGTAACCGGGGTACAGATTGTCAAAGGATTCTTTGGTGTAATACAGCGAGCCAATGCCGTTGAGGGCTTTTTCGTAGTATTTCGCAAACTTGTTGTTCAAGGTTTTGTAAACGTATTGCGGCACCAACGGATTTTCGGCGTTTTCTTTGGAAGGCTCAAAGAAAAAAGTCGCATTCGTTTGCATTTCATGATGATCCGTAACGACGTTGGGCAACCATTGGTGATAGAATTTGAGACGGTTTTGGCTTTCCACGTGAACGGCCAAATACCAGTCGCGGTTGAGGTCAAACCAGTAGTGATTGGTGCGCCCGCCCGGCCATACTTCGTTGTGTTCGCGGTCGTTGGGGTCGGCCACGAAAGGGGCGGCTTTGTTTTGATTGACCCAACTGACAAAACGGTCGCGGCCGTCGGGGTTTAATACCGGTTCGATCAGAATCACGGATTCTTCCAACAGTTTTTTAGCTTCATCATCTTCACAAGCGGCCAAATAATACGCTGCCAGAATCATAGCTTCGCCGCCCGAGGTTTCGTTGCCGTGGACATTGGCCCCGAGTTGCACCAAAACGGGCATTTTGGAGACATCCGGCAGCGCGGCGTTGGGGTCTGCGAGTTTGAAGCGGTCATTTTGGATGGTTGGCAGTTTGGCTAAATTAGCCGCTGACGAAAAAAAGACCACTAACTGCGGACGTTTTTCGTAGGTTTCACCAATGACGTTCACCGACACTCGGTCAGAGAGACGGTCGAGTTCATTCATGTACGCTACGAGACGGTCGTAGCGAGTTTGGTGGTCGCCGATGGCATAACCCAGAAATTGTTGAGGAGAAGGAATCGCCGGATTGAATTTTTTTCCCGGAAAGAAATAACCATTTTGCGAATAGGCCGTTAATGCCCGTACGATCAGTAAGGTTAGGAGAAGTTTACGCATGTTTAAGGGTTTTCAGTTTGGTTACGAAAGTAACGAAAGGACGTTGAAATTGCAGAAGAAGTCCGCTTTTTTACTTAAAAACGAATGAATTTCGCTTTTTGCGGAAATCTTGTGTATATTATCAGAAAATTTAAACAAAGAAAACCCAAAGACTATTAGGTAACAGAATTGGACAAACCGGCTTCATTTTTGTTCTGAGTCGGGCAGTGATTGGAGCCGCAACTGCCGTAAGAAAGCTAACAAAAGAATTTTTCATAACGTTGAGTATAACAGTACAGGCACAGCAACTTTCGCTGTGCTTTGTCTTTATGTCAACTCTTCAAAATTTACTTGACGACACTCTGTTTATGAACTGTTTGAGGTAGGTATAAAATTAAAACTGAAAAATGAGTTATGTATTTGGTGCATGGAAGCATTAAGGCGCACTGAAGAACGCATCATGCAAATCATTTAGGATTTGGGAAACTCGGTGTCCAAGATTTAGCAGTCAACACAATTGTGCGGGCAGTCCCGTCCCATGTGGATGTCGTTATCTCAAAAGTCGCATCACTTAGGGCGTTTTCTAAAAGTTTGACCTGCTTCAATGTTAACGCGCACTTATTGCGAATTTTGTGCTATTTTTATCAGCAGAAGACGCTGACCATCATTTTCTTCGCCGCTATTTATGGATGTACGCTTTGGGCTGCTGCTTTGCCTTTTCCTTTATACGGGAGCCACGTCTTTGTCGGCCCAGTCCGGTGCGCTTCAGGATACGGTAAACCGGCAACTTGAACAGGCAGAACAACTTACCGTTTCGCAACCCGAACGGGCATTGGCAGCCGCTCAAAAAGCCCTGAAGTTGGCTCAAAAGAACCGCTTGGTATTATCCGAAGGGAAAGCCTGTCAACGACTGGCGCGCATCTACGCCGAACAAAGTGAGTATACCCGCGCTCTTGAAGCAAGTAAGGCGGGCATCGCCATCTTCCGTCAATTGGGCGAACACAAAGAAGTGTGCCGAATGTACATCGGAATGGGGATCATCAACCGATACCTTAAACTGTATGATGCCTGTATCGAAGCCAATTTACGGGCAGAAAAAATAGCGGAAGAGCATGGTTTTCAGATGTTGTTGGCCGCCATTTACGGCAACCTCGGCAATGTTTACTTCGACAAAGCGGCTTACCAACAAGCTTTGCAATACCATCTGAAATCACTTCGTATCAATCAGACGCTCGGCGACGAGCAGGGCATGGGCAACGCTTATCACAACCTCGGTATGATTTATCGCGTCCGAAAACAGTATGGTAAAGCCCTTGATTACTATAACCGCTCCCTGACGCTTGATTTGAAAAATAATAACCTGCGCAACATCTCGATTTCGTACAGCGATCTGGCTCGGTTGTTTTTGGAGCAGCAACAGTTTCAGCAGGCATTGGCTTATGCCCGAAAGGCGCTGACTACAGCCCGCCGGTTCGGGTCGAAAAACCTCGAAGAAGATGCGTTATCCCTGTTGCCCATTATTCATGCCTCGTTGGGAAACCACGAACAGGCCCTGAGTTACCGTAAGCAGCATACCCAACTTTCGGACAGTTTACAGTCGGCCGACCTGTCGAAGCAGATTGCGGAGATGCAGGCGCGGTATCAGACCGAGCAGAAAGATCACGAACTGAACTTGCAGAAATTTCGCTTAGAAGCTCAGCAAGCGTCAATAAACCGGCAGCGTCTGCTAATTGTAACCCTGAGCCTCTTCGGACTCTTGGGCGCACTCATTGGCTATCTGCTTTTCACCCGATATAAACTGCGTCAGCGAAACCTGAAACTTTCGCTGGAAAATGAACAGTACCGACTTTCGCAAAGCCTCCAACTTCGACAGGAGATTGACGAAACGGTCAACTACTTCGCTACGTCGCTCTACGGTAAAAATACGGTGGATGAAATTTTGTGGGATGTGGCCAAAAACTGCGTTTCCCGACTGGGTTTTGTCGATTGTGTGATCTACCTGGTCAACGACGAGCAAACGGCCTTGGTGCAGAAGGCCGCCTATGGAAACAAAAACCCGGAGGCTTACTCCATCTTTAATCCGATTGAGATTCCGCTTGGCGAAGGCATTGTGGGCAGCGTAGCCGGAACCGGGAAGTCGGAAATGATAACCGATACCACCCGGGACCCCCGCTATGTCGTGGACGATGAAGTACGCTATGCAGAATTGGCCGTACCGCTGCTGCTCCAAAATAAGGTGATTGGGGTGATCGACTCGGAGCATCCCGAAAAAGGTTTTTTCAAAGAGTATCATCAGGAAGCTTTGCAAACTATTGCGGCCATCTGCAGCAGCAAAATTGCTCAGGCGCTGGCCGACGAAGAGGCTAAAAAGGCAAAAATTCTGCAAATCGAAGCGGATGCTATCAAACAGTTGGATCGGGTCAAGTCGCAATTTTTTGCCAATATATCGCATGAGTTCCGCACCCCGCTTCAACTCATTCTGGCACCGCTCCAAAAACGGGGAGTCATCAGCCCCGAAGAAACCCATATGATGGAGCGCAATGCCAATCGGTTGCTGCGGTTGGTAAACCAACTGCTCGATCTGGCAAAGGCCGAAATGGGTATGCTCCGACTGAACTATCGGTGGGGCAATCCCGTTGGTTTCCTTCGTCAGACTGCCAAGTACTTTGAGCCGATGGCCGCATCCAAAAATCTCCGGTATCATATTGACCTGCCAACGAGCGAACCGTTTGCTGCCTTCGACCGCGATAAACTCGAAAAGATTGTCTATAATCTGCTGTCGAACGCCATTAAGTTCACCCCGGCAGGTGGTCAGGTCATGATACAAGCGGAGGTGGAACCACAAACCGGGCTTCGGCTGGTCGTCAGCGACTCGGGTATCGGCATTCCCGAATCCCTCCAAAACCGCATCTTCGACCGTTTCTATCAGATTGATCCCTCACAAACACGGTCTTTCGAAGGGAGTGGTCTGGGACTGGCCTTAACCAAAGAACTGGTCGAACTCTATAAAGGCTCGATTGAAGTGGAGAGTCGGCCCGATTCGGGCAGTACCTTTGTGGTCCGGCTGCCACTGAAAGCCGATACCCAACAAGCCACTCATAATTTAGGCGGGGTAGTACCTGTTATCGAGGCTGATCAAATGCTCAGTATAGCCATGACCACCCCTGACCTCCCGGCGGAGGAACAGGCCGAAGCCGATGGGGATGACAAACCGACAATCCTGCTGGTGGAAGACAACCCGGAATTGAATCATTACCTCCGGCAGCAACTTTCCGGGCAATATCGGGTTTTGCAGGCTATGCGGGGCGATGAAGGACTGCAGGTAGCCCGCCGGGTGATTCCTGACCTGATTATTTCCGACGTAATGATGCCGGTAATGGACGGTTTTTCGCTGACTCGTCACCTGAAAGAGGACGACTTGACCAGCCACATTCCGATTATTTTACTAACCGCTAAAGACGACGTCGACTCTCGCAAAGAAGGGTTTGAAGGCGGGGCGGAACAATATTTAGCCAAGCCATTTGCGTTGGACGAGTTGGTGGCTCGCATCAACAGTCTGCTTACCCAACGCGATCTGCTGCGCAAAAAATACAGCCGGGAGGTAGTGCTGCAACCAACCGGAACTCTCCTCCGAGATCGGGAGGCCGAATTTCTGGAAAAAACCATCCGTATCATTGACGAACATATCACCGAAGAGGCTTTCAGTGTGGACATGCTTCAGCGGGAAATGGGCATGAGTCGAATGCAGCTACACCGGAAATTGAAAGCACTAACTGACCGGTCGGCTTCCGATTTTATCCGCTATATTCGATTACAGCGGGCCGCTGACCTGTTGCGGCAACCCGGCATCCAGATTGCCGAAGCCGCTTATCTTTCGGGCTTTTCTCATCTTTCTTATTTTTCTAAATGCTTCAAAGAGCAGTTTGGAATACTACCCTCTGAATTTGTGAAACAAAAGAACGCAGATACTTCTGAAGTATAATTTTAATGCAACTCATAGTTTAGCTTATGTTTAAACTGTGCCATAGGTAAGCTGTCCTGAGCGTTTGTTTCATGCCTGTAGCACGCCGATGGGCATTTTTTTGCTGATTTTCAGCCACTATACAATCAAATAGGTTGCAGTTAAATGTGTGTAACTAATTGATTATAAGTTTATTATATTTTGTAATTGCATTGTGTTACATGAGTGCTATTTTCCGGGAACTCTGTGTTAACGCCCCCTTCAATGCCTAAGCTACCTTTGCCCTCACAAGGTAATCGCCGAATCACCTGTAAGCAGTAGGCAAAACAATATTCCTTTTTTTTAACCATTAACAGCATGAAACCGGTATATGCAGCAGTTGTTTTTTCGCAGCTTCAAATTACGCTTAGCAAATGCAAAGAACCACCCCTTATCCGTCAGTCGCCGGGCAGAGCCGATCGGGTGGCGGTGTTCTCTACGCCGGAAAACGACGGGGATTTGACCGATGGCTCGCCTTATCCGACCATCACCGAGCAGAGGTTCATTCCTGAATATAGTCTCCGGGCAGATCGAAAAACGCTCACTTGGCGGATTGAGTGGCCCACCTGCCCGGCCAACATGGGTTCTGACCGGGTCCCAACGGTGTTCAGACTATCGAAATGACGCCCCGTATTATCGAAGTGTATCTGACCGTACCGAACAACTGATTCGGCACGGCCACCCTCCCCGCAACGCAGAATGACAGTTCTTTGGAACAGACATCTGTTCCGGGTTGGGGGAGCTTTGTCTTAATTTTTTTAATCAATACCAATAAACAGTCAACTCATGTACAAGTATTTTGAACACCTTTTTGTAAAGGCGTGTTTTGCGGGCCTGCTGTTCGGCCCTCATCAATTAGTAGCCCAATGGCTGACGGCGGGCGGCAACCAGTATGTCTTACCTACGGTGAAAGTAGGTGTTGGGACAGCCACCCCCCAACGGAGTTTAGACGTACTGAACACGGTAGACACCTACCTACGGGTCGGCTCACTGGGCGGCAATCAGTTAGACGACCAAACGGCCGGTATCGAACTGCGAAGAAGCCTCTTCAACGGCACAGCTGCGACGTGGTCTATCAATAACGAATCGACGTTCCGAATTCGGCACAACGGGGCTCAGTTGCTGGCGCTTACACCAACCACGGGACGCCTCGGTACGTCGAGCGAAGATCCCATTGTGTTTACCATTTACGGGAAGAGCATCGATAAGCCCGGCAATTCGTTGCTGTATGGAGCTCTTCGATTGCACACCAAAGTCGGCAACGACCTTCACACCCTGCTCATCGACGGTAATCAACTGGAAACGGAAGACACTCCGTTGTACCTTAATAATGAATCGAGTAAAGATGTCATAATGGCAAATGGTGGTGGCCGGGTCAAAGTGGGTACGACCGACAACGAAGCCCGTTTCAGCGTGGCGTCGGAAGGTGATATGCAGTTGAAACTCATCAATCCGGGCGGAGGCGGAGCCGCTTGGCGAATTGGCGTAGCTAACAGCAATTGGTCTGCCGGAGCCGGTAAATTAGTCTTCTCGAAAACGGCGAGTTCCTCCGATGCGGCTATGGTGATTACGCCGGCCGGGAATGTAGGGATAGGATTGACAACACCTTCAAAAACGCTGCATGTCAACGGAACTACATCTACTAAAGTGCTTGAAATTACCGGAGGAGCCGATTTAGCCGAGCACTTTGACATTAACGGGAACGATGCGTTACTGCCGGGTACGGTGGTCAGTATTGATCCCGATAAACCCGGACAACTGCGCGTGGCTCAGAACGCCTACGACAAAACGGTGGCCGGGATTGTAAGCGGGGCGGGTGAGGTTCAGCCCGGTATGCTGATGGGTCAGGCCGGCACCCTCGCCAACGGGCAACACCCCGTGGCCCTGACCGGGCGGGTGTATTGCCGGGTTGATGCTCAATTCGGGGCTATCCGACCGGGCGACCTGCTCACTACGTCGTCCACGGCGGGTCATGCTATGAAGGCGTTGGACAGCAGTCAGGCACAGGGGGCCATCCTCGGCAAAGCCATGACGTCGCTGGAAACGGGCACGGGGTTGGTGCTGGTCTTAGTGAGTCTTCAGTAAATTAAATCAGCAGGAAACATGAAATTATTCACCTCTTTACTCGTCGGGCTGATCGGTTTGTTCAGCGTGCCGACGGTGGCCCGGAAAATAGTGCCGCAGTCATTCCGGTATCAGGCCGGGCCACGTCAGTCCGAAACATTGGATCGCGATACGTTGAACCGCGGCCAACTTCAGTTCCTGACACAGGTAACGCGGCCCAACACAACTTTTCTTCGGTTGTATTTCGCGGGCACACAATTGGGCGAAAGCAGCTATCTGGTACTCGAAGGGAATGACGGTACCCGACAGGAACTCAGAAAACAGGACCTCGAAAACTGGCACTATAGCTCGGCTTATTTCAATGGCCAATCCGTAAACGTATTGCTGTTCACAGCCACGGGCGACTGGAACGTGGTAAACATTAGCGGTATAAAAGTCAGCGATGAACCGACCAACAAGGCTCGTCAGGCGGCAACCCCACAGCAGACAGCCCGACAGGCGGCAGCAACGTCAGTAACCTCCCCTTATGCCAAAGCTGTGGGCCGGTTTACTAACGGCACCGAGGCCTACGGCACGGGCTGGATTGCGCCTAACGGGGCCATTGTGACGTCCCAAAAAGTAGCTTATGATATAAATTACAAGGGGTTCGACGTGATTGAATTCAACGTACCTCTCTCCGTAGCAACCACCGTCCAACATCCGGCTCCTCAGGATCAGTACCCTGTAGAATATCGGAATACAGATGGTTATCAACAATTTAAATTTATGGGGGATATTAATCGCCCCTTTCGAGCACATTGGGGGGTCGTGGAGGCACTTCCGAACGGCACAGGCCTGCGGCCGGGCGAACGCGGGCAGGAATATTTTCGGATCGCCACCAACCCGAGCAACTACACCATCGACGCGATGGGCGACGTGCCCGTAGATTTGTTACACTACGCGAGCCAACTTCCATTTGGCAACTTGGCCGGGCTCGGTACCCACCGCACGTTGCAACTGACGCAAACGGCACTACTGAAGCAACATACCCACTTGGCTCCCCCCGAAAACGCCGATTTTGCCGATCGCGACCTGTTCGTACTATACAACATGCCGCCGTTTACGGGGAGTCACGAGGGGGCTCCTATCGCCTACGAAGGTTCCAACGTGGCGATCGGGGTGCATAACGAAATTGAAGAAAACAATCCCGCCTACGGTTTGGGTTTTCGGGACGACGATTTTCGGAATGGTCTCGCCCGTTTTTTCTCCAACAACGTAGCCTTCGTCGACCCTGAAGGCCTGTACGACCCGGGGACGGGCGAGATTCACAAACCGTTCCGCACCGAAAACAAAGCAGCCCGTGACGCCCCGGCCGGGGCACAGGTGTACTTCGCCCGCGGCGAGTACTACGGGCCTTCTACTTTCAACCGCCCCATGACCTTGCGGGCACCGGTGGGCAAGGTCACAATGGGTTTGCCTTTTTCGTCGGCTCGAAAAGCCGTCGGGTCGACCGTTTCGGCGCAACGGCCCGCTTCGTCGCTCGACCGGAAATCAGCAGAAACCGCCGAGAAGGTGCAGGTTTACCCCAACCCATTTCGCGAGCATACCCAAATAAAGTACCCGTTTGCCGCGGAAGGCCCTGTGTCGGTGCACATAGTCGATATGACCGGCGTATCTGTTGCTGTATTTCATCTGAAAAGCGCAGCAACGGATGTCAACGAAGTACAATGGAACGGCACCGATCGGAACGGAATGCCGGTCCCCCCCGGACTGTACCTCGTGAAGGTGAACAACGGCCGTCAGACATTCACAACCAAAGTACTAAAGCAGTAAACAGAATATTTACAATTCAATCAATCAAAACAATCATGAAGAATTTAGTGGCAACAGTTTTATTGGGGTTCGGATTTGCGGGTTTGACACTCGCCCAAGCACCCTCGAATAAAGCAGAAATGATCGACATCGCAGTAGTCGAATTTACCCCCGGCTCTAATGCATCGGGTATGACGTACGAAGCCAAGCGGCATCTTCAAGCTGCTATTGCCTTTTCACTGGCCAAAACCCGCCGGTTTCACGTCGTCGATGTGGGAAACACGCGGGATCAGACAAAGCCCAATTTGGAAGCGATCAATGGCACCTCAACGGCCCCGGCTGTGCAAGCCGGAAAAAAACTCCGGGTGGCGTATGTACTGACGGGAAACGTCGTGGACTACAATACCGGCGGCTCTGCCACTGTGAATACCCGACTTGTCGAGGTAGCCACCGGAAAGGTGATATACGCTGACGAAAAAACGCAGCAAAGTACCGGTAAAATGCTCTCCGGCGGTGAGCCTGAAATGATGAATAAAGTACTCAGGCCCATCATCGCAGACCTGACGGAATCGCTCTTGGGAAAGGCCCTTTAAACCAACCTGCACCAATGACTTTTCAGCAAATTCAACTCGTTAAAGAATCTTATCAACGGGTAGCCGCTCTGCCCGTTGAGGTCGTAGGTAAACTCTTCTACGACCGCCTGTTTGCCCTTGCTCCGGAGGTTCGTCCTCTGTTCAGCCGCACGTCGGTACCCGAGCAGTCTAATAAACTGTCGGCTACGCTCACCTACGTTGTTACCCGGCTCGACCGGCTCGACACTGTGGTGGCTGATGTGGAAGCCCTTGCTCGCCGACATGTACAGTACGGCGTTCAGGAACACCACTACGTTGTGGTAGGGCAGGCCCTTTTATGGACGCTGGAACAGGGCTTGGCCGAGGCTTGGATCCCTGAGGTGCAGGAGGCGTGGCAGGTTTGCTACGCACTGCTGTCGCATACGATGCTTAACACCACCATATCGGCCGGAGGCACTCATTCCGTCTCATAGAAAAGACGTAAGGAATATTGTTCGAATTCACTCTCGGTCCTAACGCGTCGGGCAGGGCGATCGAAGCCAAAAGGCAGCTTCAGGTCGGTATCGCGTGAGATGGTTCTAAAAAATCGGACATGAATGTAAAAAAAGTTTTGTGTCCGGTTTTTCAAGTCTATCTCACTCTTTGATTCAAGGTTAAGGGAGTCGTTGAGAGTCGGTAGCTTAGGGTGTTGAAAAGAAAAATAACATTGAAAATTGTAATTGACATTTACCGATTTCAATATTAACATTTGCCCTTTATGTTGTAAGCAATGATTTGGAGGCTGATGCGGCCGGGTCTTAGCCGTATGTTTCAGAAAATCGGTCACATTACTAACGTAAATTTACTTTTGACTGATAAGCCCTGTTTTAAGCGTTTTTTTCTATTTTTGGATCAATTACACTTTTCTTAACCCAAACTATGAAAAAAACACTTTATACGTTGCTGCTTACAGCGGCTGTCAGTACTGTGGGCTGGTCACAGTCCAAAAAAGCTCCCAAACTCACTCCTGAACAGGCCCGCCTCGAAAAACTCAAAAATGAAGCCGTGGCCGGCGTGGAAAAACGCGCCGTCATGGGGCAACAGATCAACGATATGTTGTTCAGTTTTTCCGAATTAGGCTTTCAGGAAGTGGAAAGTTTTAAGTACCTGACCGAATTGCTGGAGAAAAACGGCTTTACCATCGAAAAGGGCATTGCCAATATGCCCACGGCGTGGTTGGCCAAATGGGGAAGCGGTAAGCCCGTGATCGCCATCGGCTCCGACGTTGATTGCATTCCTAAAGCTTCCCAAAAACCCGGCGTGGCCTATCAGGACCCGATCGTGGTCGGAGCGCCGGGTCATGGCGAAGGTCATAATTCGGGTCAAGCCTTGAATATCATTTCGGCATTGGCGGTGAAAGAGATCATGGAGCGCGAAAAAATTCCGGGAACGTTGGTCCTTTGGCCCGGAGTAGCCGAAGAATTGGTAGGGGCGAAGGCCTTCTATGTGCGTGACGGCTATTTTAAAGACGTGGACGCCTGTATTTTTACGCACGTGGCCAACAACTTAGGCGTTTCGTACGGTGACGCCGGCAACAACGGGTTGGTCTCGGTACGCTTCAATTTTGAAGGTGCTGCCGCCCACGCCGCCGGGGCACCGTGGCGGGGAAGAAGCGCCTTAGACGCCGTAGAGTTAATGAATATCGGTTGGAATTTTCGCCGGGAACACTTAGAGCTGACTCAACGCTCGCATTATGTCATTCCTGACGGGGGCGACCAGCCCAACGTAGTGCCTTCCAAAGCCGCTGTTTGGTATTATTTCCGCGAGCGTTCGTATCCTAAGATCAAAAAATTGTTTGATACCGGGGTGAAAATGGCCGAAGGAGCAGCTATAATGACTGATACAAAATTTACCTACGAGATTCTCGGCTCGGCATGGCCCGGTCACTTCAACAAGCCGATTGCGGAGGCCATGTACCAAAATATTCGGAAAGTAGGCCTACCCACGTGGTCGGAAGAAGATCAAATGCTGGCCAAGGCCTCTCAAAAGGAGTTGCAGGCTCCTAAAGTAGAAGGATTGGCCATGAAGATAGATACGATTGGACTACCGGCCGATTCACCGACGCGCATGATGGGGGGACAGGGTATGTCGTTGGGCGGTGGCTCCGATGACATTGCTGATATTTCTTGGTCCTTGCCAACGGTAGTGTTGCGTTATCCTTCCAACATCCCGGGCTTACCCGGTCACCACTGGTCTAATGCAATTTCGATGGCAACGCCTATTGCCCATAAAGGCGTCGTGTACGGTGCTAAAGCCGAAGCGATGACGCTGATTGACATGCTCTTAAAACCCGAAATCATCAAAGAAGCGTGGGACTATTACAAAAATGAGCAGACAAAAGAAATGAAATACGAACCCTTGATCTCGCCAAAAGAAGTACCGGCCGTTTACCTGAACCGTACCATCATGGAGAAATTCAAGCCGGAACTTTCCAAATACTACTACGATCCTACGAAGTACAAAACGTATTTGGAGCAGTTGGGTATCAAGTACCCGACCTTACGCGACGATCAAAAAGAAGATCTGAAAAAAGCAAAGATTGAAGGAGGAAAGTAGGCTTTGCTAAAGAATAAAAGTTCGACTAAGTCAAAATAGATGATAAAGTTTAAGTAAAAAAGCTGCTTTCGAGCGGCTTTTTTATTGCTCATAGGTGCAGTAATGCAGTCATAGTGAAAAATAATTTACAGCTCGTTCCAACCTTTTCTTTTCAATCGGCGTCTTTGTGGGTAAGACTGCCTATTAACTGCGATATTTCTTATCAGAGTAACGACATCTATTGGGGTAAACAATAGAACTATTTGCACAGCCGCCTGATTTTCAGGTGGTTTTGTGTTATAAATAGGAGAGGTGTTTCGGAGAGGAAGTGTTTTTCGGCTTATTTTTTGCCTTTTTCTATTCGAAGATCGTTTCTAAGTGCTGTAGACCCATGACAGTTGCTTCGCTGCGTTTTTGATAATCATCGCCGCCGTAAACAAGGTAAAAATAGGCATCAGGCACTATTTTTTTGAAATAAGTCAATCCTTTAAAAAAGTCACTGTTGATGGTTTTCCCGGACTTGATTTCTACGGCATACAGCTTCAATCCATCTTGAATGAGCAAATCCACTTCGTTTTGGTTGCTGTCTCGCCAGTAATACAATTGCGGACGATACCCTTGGTTATAATATAATTTCATGACTTCTAAAATAACTGAATTTTCAAAAATTGCGCCTTTGGCAAAATGCAGTTGCAGTTCTGTTTCGGCACGTATGCCTAATAGATAACACAACAAACCTGTATCATAAAAATAGATTTTGGGCGCTTTAGTGATGCGTTTGTTGAAGTTTTTGTAGTAAGGTTGTAATCGAAATACGATATATGATGCTTCTAAAACCGACGTCCAAGCTTCTACGGTCTGACTGCTCACGCCTAAATCATTCGCTATACTTGATGCATTGAATACCTGCCCCGCTCGCCCTGCCATCAAATACAGGAAGTTTTGAAACAAAGAAAGGTTTTGAATTTGAATCAATTGACGTACATCTCGTTCAATATAGGTCTGAATGTAGGTCGGGAAAAAATCTTCAGGCAGAATGTTTTGCCAAATAAGTCTGGGATAGCCTCCTTTGAAGATAAATCGGTCGATGGGCGGTTTTTCGGGCAATTCGAAGTACGAAAAAGGTAAAAGTGTCAACAGCGCCACCCTTCCGGCTAAGGATTGCGTTATTTTTTGCATTAACAAGAAGTTTTGTGACCCTGTTAAGACATATTCGCCCGCACGATTACGTTCATCGGTAAACACTTGCAGATACGAAAATAAATCAGGAACATTCTGTACTTCATCCAAAATGACACGATTTTGGTAGCGCTCTAAAAAACTGCGCGGGTCGTTTTGGGCAAACAACCGATTGTCAGGAAGTTCTACATTTACGTACTGATAATCAGGAGCAAAAAGTTTGGAAAAGGTAGTTTTACCCGATTGCCTGGGCCCCGATATGGATACGATCGGGTATTTAGTTAATAGCATCTGTGCCTTATCAGTGACTGCTCGCTGAATCATTTTATGTAAATTTGAAATTCAATTTCAAATTTACATAAAATTGGTTAATTCCTTATCCATCAGGGTACTATATTTTTAAATATCGAAAAATGATGCGCAGAGGTAGATTTTTGATGCGATTTTGGTGAAAAGACAGGAATCAAAAAAGACGCTCGTACTTTTTTCAGGCTTTTCGGATGCCGTCTTCCTGAAGCTTGATTTTTCCTTCTTTCAGCAATCCGCCTACCGCTTTCTTGAAGTCTTTTTTCGACATACCGAATGTTCGGTGAATCAATGCGGGGTCAGATTTGTCAGTAAAAGGCAAAAAGCCGTCGGCGGCTATAAGTTTGTCATAGAGGTCGGTCTTGCTGCCTTCGATGCGGTTGTACGATTGCTCGACCAACGCCAAGTCTACCTTTTTATCTTCTCTGATTTTTTTGATAAACCCTGCTATCGGTTTTCCCAAGTCAACCTTTTTGAAAATTTCGTCGTGGTACAAAACCCCGATATGGCGCTGATTGATAAGGGCTTTGATGCCTAAGTCGGTATGTTCAAAAGGCAAGAGATCCACCGACATTCCTTCCGAAAGCTCGGAAATATCATCGTCTAAAAAACGCTCGATTTTTGCCGAACCGACGATACGGTCGGTTTTGGTATCTAAGTGGATAAATATCAGAAAAGACTTGCCCACCAACATATTGTCACGCTGTTGTTTGAAGGGAACAAACAGGTCTTTGGGCAGTCCCCAATCCATAAAAACCCCGAGAGAAGTAACGGCGTTGACCGTCAGATAGGCAAATTCACCGACGGTAGCGTAGGGCTCCAACGTCGTGGCAATGATGCGATCCTCGGAGTCGCGGTAAATAAAAACGTCCAAAAAATCGCCGATCTCTATATCAGCAGGTACGTATTGAGTAGGGACCAAAATTTCGTCGGTATAACCGTCCAAATAAATCCCGAAATCCAACTGCTTAATGACTTTCAGGCGGTTGTACTGCCCCATACGAATACTGCGATTTCCCATAGTACTACTGATGAATTAGTGAATTGTGAATTACGGGGGCCGCCCGTGCGGTGAACGGTGAGTTGTGCATTTTAAATAATCCACTGCAAATCACCAATCAGAAATAACTAAAGTCCGGGAATACCCAGAATGAAATTAGGATTGGGGCAAAGTTGCAAAAATTTTTCGCGTTCGCGCAGGGTACATACGCCGGGGAAGTCACCTGTCAGTCCCAACATGTCGGTCATTAGCTGGAAATGAAGATGCGGCGGCCAATCGCCGTTGACGGGAAAATCGCCGAAGGAAGCGATTTGTCGACCTTTTTCTACGGGTTTGCCTTCATAAAGC
Organism: Spirosomataceae bacterium; assembly: GCA_046329125.1. Lineage (GTDB taxonomy): Bacteria > Bacteroidota > Bacteroidia > Cytophagales > Spirosomataceae > Runella. The sequence continues at coordinate 149,911 of JAXLVD010000002.1, forward strand.
CCCTCCAACGAACTCAGACTTAAGTGTCCGTAGAGGGAATAAAAAATTTGGTTTTCGAGCGAATGTTCCAAAATAATGGTGGGACCGTAGTCGCCGAAATTGGCATTGTCGGCAAAACTGTGCACTTTCCCGGCCAACGGCGCAAAGACCGGGGTATAGGCCGGTGCCCAAATGTCTATGCCGAGGTGAATACAACGCGGCTCCTCGGTTTGTTGAAAATGCGCACTGCGCCGGTAGATGGTACGGTGCTCGTTATATCCTCCTACACCGACTTCGGCGCGGGCTGCTTCTAATTTCCCGAAGACATAGGCCGAAAACAAGGCACTGTTCTGGAGGTCAACGTGTTCCAACTCCGTATTTCGGGCGGTAAAATCCAGTGGGAGGAAGCTTCCCCGGACCCAAGTAAAAGGCACTACCGGAGCGAAAGAAGCACTGTATTGTTGAAGTAACTCGGTCAAATGTATAAAAAGTTAAAACGGTAAACTGTTGACTATAGACCGTCGAAACGGTAAATTGATTCAATGGATTTGGTTGATGTTAACATGGCTCGCTTCGGTCGGTACCGAACCCTTTAAATCTACCATAAATCTACTTAAAATCCGCTCCGTTGCTTTCTTACTTAATTTTCTGCTGTAATTCTAATCCTTTGCTATCGTAAGGGTCGAGAATAAGCATTGCCTGACTGAAAGCCTCCAGAAAACTGCGGGTGTCGGGATCAGTAAGGCTTGAGCTTTCCCAACCGGCGGCACTTTTTTTCAATTTTTGGAGGGCCGTTTGTTTACTGTAAACACCGGCGGTATTAGGATAGGTTTCGTTGATGGTCAATATAATTCGGGCGTATTCCGGGTAATTGGGAAGACTGAACAGTGAATCGGCCCGTCGCCCTAAAGCGGCCGTGTCAATCGCTGCCATTATTTTGGATTCTGTTTTGGTGAGGGAAGTATCCGCTGACGCGATCTCTTCTTTTTTGGAACCGCCTCCCCAATAGATCACCGCAAAGGTAATAATGCCTAACACAACCACCGCCGCAACGATGAAGGTCGTCAGGTCTTTTTTGGGTTTTGCTTTATTGGTATCTTTCGGTTTCGGATCGGACTTTACGTAGCCGCTGCCTTCCAAATCAGGTTTCAGAGTTGATTTCTCTTTCGGTTCCGACTGCTCTATCGGTTCAGAGGTTTCTTTTTCTGACGGCGGTTGAGGGGGAGAAAAAGGAGTTGAGTCTTGCATCACGTTCCCGAAAGAACCAAAAAGATTGTCTTCAAAGATTTCTGTTTGGTCTTTGATAATTTTTTTTGGTTCACTCACTACCGGAACGGGCGGAGTCACCTCCGGTACTTTCCGAATATCCTGCAACACCTCTTCCGCACTCCGGTAACGCAGGTTAGGGTTAACCATCAGACACTTTTTGATGACCGAGGCATAGGGTTCTTTTACCTGATTGAACGATTCCGGCAGCGATTGCCGGTTCATTCGTTCGTACACCTGTCGCAGCGTACTTTCCGAACTGTTATCAATTTTATAAGGAACTTCGCCCGTCATAATCTCGTGCAAAATCACCCCGAATGACCACAGGTCAGTATTGCGTCGAATCTGTTCGCCTTTGATTTGCTCCGGAGAGGCGTAGTTGAGGGTGCCGCCTTTAAAACTCTGCGAGATCACGCTGTTGGAGACCGAATCAGAAAACTTACTCAAGCCGAAGTCCGTGATTTTAGGGACAAACTTGCCGCGCCATTTTTGGATCAACACGTTGCGGGGTTTCAGGTCGCGGTGTACTACGCCCTGCGAACCGGTATTGTGCAAATGCCGCAGTCCTTCCAAAATACCCACGGCCAAGTCGTGTTTTTCCGTATCGGTCAGTTTTTGATTCCGAATGATTTTGTCCAGACTGCCTAATGGGTAATATTCCAACACGGCAAAATCGTGCAAGCCTGCCCATTCAACCGAAAACCGGTAACATTCGTCATAAAGGGCAATGTGCAGGTGAGGGTCCACTTTACCGACCGTCTCAAATTCGTGCTTGAGCGAATGGCTTTCGTTCGATAGATTGACGGGTGCTACTTTGATGGCCACCGTTGAGCCACTTTCGGTATCAGTAGCCCGAAATACTTTGCCAAAAGCGCCTTCGCCCAGTATGTCGTTGGCGGGGTCATAGCGGTATCGTTTCTTAAAATCGTCGTACGTCATAGTAATTTATCAGGTAGCCCGCGGCAATTCATTAGCCAAAATACGACGGTTTTAGCGGAATACCGCCAACAGGAAAGACATTTTTATTGAACGGTAACGGAAAAAGAAGCAACCCGGGGCATGGCTTCGAAAAAGCACCGGAAGAGCCTCCTGAAAACCAATAGCGGCAAGAACCCAAATTCGTTTTTTCTAACCGATGCTGACCGAAAAGGAGAATCTTTTACCGTTCACTCAAATTATTGAATCGCGCATATCCTTATTTTGTAAATTAGCTTTCAGTTAGTTAAATAATTGTTTCACAAGGAGCAATCCATTCATTCAATGCAAATTATCCGGATCGGTCGGGGAACGGAGCCACAGCCCGGACAAGTGGTTTTCAATTCAAGGGGAGTGTCAGGAGAACATGCTCGGGCCATTATTGACCCGAGCAAAAATACTGTTGTTCTCGAAGACTTGGGTTCGACCAACGGCACTTACGTGAACGGTTTTCGTATCAAGCGAAAAAGCATCAGCCACAACGACCTGATTCTGTTGGCTGACCAACGGTTGCAGTTGCAGCAGATATTTGACGCGGCCCGCACCACCCGCGACGACCCAAATGATTTTTCGGTGGAGTTTGCCAAGTTGCAGCAGGTATGGGATAGCTATCAACTGCTGCTGCAAAAAGCCCGCGGCAACAGCGGTCAGGATATGCTCATCACGGCTTGTGTGTTGTTGGCTCCTGCCATTCTCTTGGGGCCGTTAGCAGCTACGGCAGCAATCGGCGGGGCCGCTATGGCCGGCATGGCGGGCGTGGGCAGTGCCTTGGGCTTGGCCGCTCGCGAACTGCTGAGTAAAAACAAATCGGCCAAAACGCAAAATTTGGTCACTGAAATAGAAAATGACTTTAAGATCCAATACGTATGTCCGAAATGCAGTCGCTCGTTGTACGGGTTTCCCTATGAATATCATAAAAAACAGCGGCAATGTGTGCAGTGTAAAGCGATTTGGATTAAATCATAACCTTTTAAATGCCATAAATACATGAGCCTCAACGAACATACGCAGTTTTTTGGTGCGCCCAACGAACCTGCGGCAAAAACTCCCCCCGTTTCGCCCCCGAATATGCCTCCTGTGGCGGCTACGCCTCCTGCTCCTGTTCCTCCGCCTCCTGCGGCCAAGCCCAAGCCTAAACGCGACCCGGCCAAAATAGCGGGGGCGTTAGCCATCGGTGCGGTGGCTGTCGGTAGTGTAGGATTTATCTCATGGACGATGTTCCGGGAAGAAGAGGCACCGACGGTTGCCCCGACGACACCGGCGCCTGCTCCGTCAACCCCCATCATTCCGGAAGCGCCGAAAGAGGAATGGACAGAGGTACCCGCTCCGGCCCCTGTTGAAGAAACACCGCCGCCGCCGCCGCCGCCGCCGGCAACCGTACACCGCCCTGTAGCTGCGGCGCCAAAACCGGCTCCGGAGCCCGTCCCGGTAGCCATGCCCGTATTACCTGAAGAGATCAAGATAGCCGAGGTGAGCAACGATACCGAATTTAAAGAGGCGTTTCTGGAAGCCCGGGAGCAGATAGGCCCCGGCGGACTGTTTGAATACAAAGGACAATGGTACAGCACTTATTCTATTGAAGAATGGAACCGGATGCCTGAGGATATGAAAGCCGAGTTTACTAATCGCATCGAGCCTATCGTCAACCCGGCGGAGCCGGAAGAGTCTGCTGCTGCCCTACCCGACGAACCTTTGGTGGTACGTTTGGATACGGATAACGACGGTGTCGAAGACACGATCATGTCGGACGAAAATCACGATGGCTTGGCCGATATTGTCATCAAAGACGAACCGGGAGAAGGAATTTCGAGTATCATGTACGTGGATAAAGACAAGGACGGCAAGCTCGAAACCGCCATTCCCGTTTCTGACGAAGGGCAGGTCTTGGAAGAGCGGGCCGAAATTTTAGCGGAGCCGTTAGAGATGCCCATGCAAACGGCCGGGTCGGTAGCAGGTACCGGCGAGCTCTCGGAAGTGGTGGACTTGGACGTAGACAGCGGCCTTGAAACAGCCGTACCCCTGGGGCAGGAAGAAAATATGTTGACGGCTCACATGGCTCAGGGAGAGGTGCTGTCGATCGAAAACGATCTTCACGGGCTGATGCAGGAGCCCGACATTTTGCCGGATACAAATACAGACGATTTATTTACCGCCTAAAAAACAGAAATAGCCATGTTGGATGAAACCGGAATGATGGGAATGCATAAAAAAGAAGAACCGCAGTCCCAACCGAAAGCGGCGCCTAAACAGGAGTTGCCCAAAATATTCAGCCCTGACAAAATGACCCCTGCCGAAATGGCCGGAGCGGGGGTCGTGATGTTGGGAAATATTGCGTTTGTTTCTTGGTGGGCGATGAACGATGAACCGAGTGAGGTCATCGAAATGATCGACACGCCGTCGCTGCCCGTGACCCCTGCCGTCGTATCTCCGTCGGGGTTGCCCTCGGTTGTGCCGTCGCTGCCGACTCAGGCTCCTCCCGAAACCGTCGCGATTACTCCTATTTTGGAAGTGGCGGAGATCAATCAGGAAGGGACGTTTAAAGAAGCCTTTGATGCCGCTCGTGCACAGGTAGGACCGGGCGGTATTTTTAAATGGCACGGCCAATGGTACAATACCTATACGGCCGAAGAATGGACCGGAATGGAGCCGACCCATAAAGAAGATTATGCCTCTTTGGTGAAGCCGTTTTTGGAAAACGAAACGCCGTTTCACCCGGCCGTACCCGAATATGACGCGCTTACGGGACAGGATACTCATTCGGAGGTAGCTTATTCAGAAGACAGTAAGGTATATCCTCCTGACACTCATCATCCGGAAAGCCACGGACTGCACCCGCCCGCTGATACGCACTTGGATACCTTGGATGATCTTTTTTTGCATACTTAAGTAATTGTGCAAAAATAGACTTTCCAAGTTTTATACCTATACCTTTGATAATCAATAGAATTATAAACTTGGAAAGTCTCAGTTAAATCTGCACAATTACTTAAGTAAATAAGCAGATTTAAGATAGATTTTAAGTGGTTTTAAATAGCTGATTTGCAATTAAATCCAACAAAATCCATAAAATCCAAATTTGCTTATTTACTTAAACCCTGAAACTGCACGCTGTACAGCAGAAGCTTGTCTTTCCTTATTGTCCAACCTATGTTTGAATACGTTTTTCGTTGTAAAGAGTGTCAGCACACCAAGAAAGGACAGTCGCCCGTCAAATTGCTGCCGGGAAGCCCTGCTAAGCTCAATTGTGTCCAACAACGACCCGAAAAATGCATTTATGTCGTGATTCAGGAAGCCGGGGCTGTCCCTCCGCCGCTGTCCTCTCCGACGGGGCAATACCTGCCTTCGGATTTTATGCCGCCGATTCCGCCGCCACCGCCCGATTTTTTCAATACGGCACAGGACCCCGGCGGAAGTAACCCTATGTTGAAGCCGCCGTCGGCGGAGACAGCCAAACAGCAAAACGAAATCTTTCAGCAGACGGGAGCCGTAGGGTTTGTGGTAGTACACGACGAAAATGCAGCTTCACAAACCTATCCGTTGCGGATCGGGCCGAACGTATTGGGACGTAAAAGTTCAGTGCCTACGGCTGATATTTTAATAGAAACCGAAGATGCCATGATGAGTCGCCGCCACGCCGTGGTTGAAGTGGTTCGGGATAAATTCGGGCAGTTTCAATATTTGATTTCGGAAGCGGGAAGCCGCAACGGGACTTTTATCACTTCGGTGAAAGATCCAATGCGAAAGATCAAACTGGAGCCCGAAGACCTGATTTATCTGGAAGACGGCGATACGATTCAAATGGGGCGGACAAAAATAGTCTTGCAAACTACCAAAACGGCCGGCAATGCCCGCGATGCCGCACGTAATGTACAAAATACCGACTATTCCAAAACAATTATCTGGTAAGTTGAAGTTCGTTTTCATCCGTTCACGGTTTATAGGAGTTCCCTACATTTATGGCAATCATTATAGATCAACCCTTAGGCTTTTCGTTACAGGGCCAACGCGACAACAACGAAGATGCCGTTTATCCGCCGCCGGCAGAAGCTACGGCACAGCATCGCTTTTTTATTGTTTGCGACGGCGTCGGCGGTGCCCAAAAAGGTGAGTTGGCCAGCCATTTGGCCGTGACCGGGTTTGCGGAGTATTTTACGCAATTTCCTGCGCTCCATTACTCCGAAGAGGTCATGAAAGCGGCCTTTGCTGCCGTACTGGAAAAATTTGACGCACTCTTGCAGGAGCAGTTCCTGCTGCGAGGGATGGCTACTACGCTTACCTTTGTCGGGTTGGGAGAAAAGGAAGTGACCGCCGCTCACATCGGCGACAGCCGTATCTACCACATTCGGGCAGGGAAAATCATTTTTAAAAGCGAAGACCATTCTAAAGTCAATTATTTGCTGAAAACGGGGCTTATTACCCCCGAGCAGGCCCTGAACCACCCCGAACGCAATGTCATCACCCGTGCCATTCAGGGTTCTCATAAAGAAACGGAGATGGAAGTAAATCGGCTCACGGATATCGAACCCGGCGACTATTTCTTTCAATGTACCGACGGCGTACTCGAAAACCTGACCGATGAGGCACTGACTGAGATATTGGAAAGCGACCAAACCAACGATAAAAAACTTCGACTTATCCTGAATCTTTGCGAAGGAAACACCCGCGATAATTATTCGGGCTATTTGGTCAGAATTGCCGCCGTTAAGGAATCTCCCCTTTTGGAAGAAGCCGCCGAACCCGTGCCAATGACGACCTCTAAAGAGTCGGAAGTCAGCTATGAAGTACCGATACCGACGGTTGGTGCGCCTTTAGCGGAGACCGCGAAATCGGGGCGGGGATTTTGGTTCTTGGGAGTTTTAGTGCTGATAGCGGGCTTGGCCGCGGGAGCCTACCGTTTGCTGAACAATAGGCAAACCAAACCCCGGGCGGCTGAGGCAATGCCGCCTCCTTCAGCAGTACCGCAAGATGCTGCCGCATTACCGGACGATATAAAAAAACGACCCGTCACTTCGCCTGAGCCGAAACGTGCTTTTGCCAAGACTCGAAAGGCAGTTACTTCTGCTGACACGTTTTTAACTCCCGTTCCTGCAAGCGTCACTGCCAATACGATTTCCTTCAGCAAAAAGAAAAATCAGGATACTGTACAGAAAAAAGTGCCCGGCGGATAGCTCTCCCCTGAAAAATTTTACCGTTCGCTAAATAAAGCGCTCTAATTCCTGATGTCCCTTTGATTTTAAGTAAATTGCATCTGATACCGCTACTTGAAACTTAAGTTGTATGCCAATTAAGACATGGGTACTAGGGCTATTTTTATTGGGTTGTAACCTGTCCGGTTGGGGGCAGTGGAGTACTGATCTGTCACAAAACACCCGCGTAAGTGCAGGGTTTATGCATACCTATGCTTATGGAGGGGTAGCCGGTGATGACGGAAGCGTATTGGTGGTTTGGGCGGAAAGTACGGGGAATGCCTCCATTATGTATGCCCAACGCTACCGCGCAGACGGCACTGTGGTATTTGCGAAGAAAGAGTTGTTTCGTTTCACGTTCGGTGATTGTAAAACGGAAGGGTTTGCGGGTTTGAAATTATTGAGAGCCGCCGGTTCGGATGATGTTTTTGTGATTTATACGCTTACTTCCTCCATTGTGGTTCAGGGAGGAAAAACTACCTATTTGCAATACCAAATTATCTCTTTTGCCGATGGTACTGCCAAAATCCCTAATAATGGTAATGAAAACAGAGGGTTGAATTTAGGGTATGATTATGCGGCTGATGCGCCAAGCATACCGTTTGATGCAAATTTTATCCGAGACGGAGCCAATAAAGTAGCCGTAGTATGGTCTCAAAAAAATAACCCTGCCGATACAAACAGAGGAGGGGGCGGTAGTTTGATAACGCTTACAGATTTAAGGATAGCTATTTTGGATGCCTCAAATCGAACAGCCCCTACTGCTTATTTTGTGGAAGGAGACGCCGGTGATCAAACAAACCCGCGACTTTATGCCCAAGGAGAACGAATTTTTGTTTCGTTTATCGACCGCAGTTCCACTATTGCCGTTCGAAAATACAAATATCCGCTCAACGGTACCGCTATTTCGCGAGAATGGAGCGGAAATGCCCAATATCTCGGAGGACTGACTGACCCTCAAAACTTAGGGATTCAACCCTCCTTTGATGACAGCAATCCTCTTTGTATTTATTCTGCTTCGGGTACAGGATTAAGTAAAACGCTTAAAGCGCACAGGTTCAACCCATCTACAGGGACTGCCCTCGGAACGGCCGACATCGGAACGGCGGATCAGATCGGTGGTGTCAAAGTGGCGGGAGGTGCTTTCAGTTTGAATACAGCACTGATTTATACAAAAAATAATCGCCAAGTAGTTCGTCGATTTTTAGGGAATACCTCAAGCAGTGCCGAAACCCCCATTACCCAACGTAGCCATGGAGGGGATCCCACCTTTGAGGCGATAAAAATTGCGGATAGCCCCGAAAAATACCTTTTTGTGGGAGAAAATCGCGATAATGGTGAATTATACGGGCAGGTGATTCGGTTTGACAACACTACCGGCGAAGGGACAAGAGAGTGGGGAGACCAAGGGAAATTTGTCAGTAATGCCTCCGGAAGCCGAACGGGTGGAAGAATGGCACTCTTAAACAGTAACGCCCTGTTTTTTTTATGGAGAGATGAACGCAACAAAAACAGCCCGTGTACGTCAGATGCTTACGCTCAGGTACTGGATGCCAACGGCAACCCGCCGGTCACCGTGAAACCCGAAATCAAAAATGTACGATTGAGTAAGAAGAAGTTTTGCAGTGCGGAGGTAGATGCCGGTACTGATCGTAATTTTACGGTTACTTTTGAAACGATACCTACTGATAACACCGCCGGGGGAACTTCAGTAAAGTGGAGCCTTCTGCCCTCAGGAGGTGCTCCGTCTTACATAACGGGTTCAGGGGCTACGGCAGGAACTCACACTATTAATGTTGCCATTCCTCAGGGACGCAGCGGGACGCGTTGGGTATATTTGGTGTATGTAGAATGGCAAGGGGCTCCCGGTGCTGCCGGTGCCGTGCTTTCGGAGGCAAGTATAGATACGCTTGTGATTGACTTACCTTCTCCCAAACCCGTGGTGCCGCCCCCTGCGAATGTTTGTACAGGCACTGCTGCTGTGCCGCTCACTGCTTCCGGCACCAATCTAAAGTGGTATACGACTGCTGCGGGAGGTACCGGTAGTACTGCCGCCCCCACGCCCAATACCTCCGTCGCGGGTACATTCAGTTATTATGTCACACAAAATACCAATGGTTGCGAAAGCCTGCGGGAAGAAGTGAAAGTGACAGTCACTTCCACCCCAACCATCGCCGCTACTGCCAACGGTACCAAGCCTTTATCCGTTTGTGCCGGCGTAGCCGTAACGCTTTCGGCAACGGACGGTTTTACGTCCTACAGTTGGAGCGGGCCCGGTTTTACCAATGCCACCCGTTCGCCGCAACTGACTACCCCCGTTACCGGTAGCTACGTGGTAAGCGCAACAAGCACTTGCGGAACCGCTCGGGATACGGTCAAAATTACTGTTAATCCTATTCCCGTGTCCAACGCTGCCTCTTCCAAATCTACTTACATTGTCGGAGAGGCCATACAGCTTACTTCGGGAAGCGGAACGGGTTATACCTATGCCTGGGCGGGACCGAACGGCTATACTTCCACCCAACAAAATCCCACAATTCCCAACGCCACCACAACTATGTCCGGTGACTATACCGTCACTGTTACGGCCAACGGTTGCAGCGCGAAAGGAACGGTTACCGTTTCCGTCACCACCCAACCCGTTACCGGCATTGAAAATGTGTCGGCCGCGACTGCCTCGGCTTGTCCCGGAGCGAGTGTAGATGTCAATTTTACGATTGTTCCATCCAACGGCGTAGGAACATTCAACGTGTTTTTGACCGATGCCAACGGAGTAAAAATCGGTACCGGTTTGGGTAACGGCACTCGCAGTCCGATTCGGGTCACAATCCCTACTTCAGCAACCGCCGGTACGAATTTTGGTTTTTTGGTAGAAACACCTTCTGCAAATCCAAATACAATTATAAGCAAGAAAAGTACCAACTCATTTACTATTCTTCAGCGAGCAACGGCACAGATGCTGTCGCCTACCAAAGATACTTCCATTGTAGCGCGGAAAACAGGGGACAATTTATCGGCACGGGTCCGGGTGCAAGGAAGCGGCCCTTTTACGCTCAACTTCAGTGTCGGGACGCGCAATGTGCGTAATGCAGGTGATACGACGCTTACTTTTCGATTTGATAATGATGGTATATTCAGTTTAACGGGGGTAAGCGGAGCCTGTGGGGTTGGCGGATTGGGAGGTACGCAAAATGTACGTATTACCCTCAAACGAGTCGTGGCGGTAGAGGCGGATACTTTAGGAGAATTCGCGGTATCGGTTTTTCCTAACCCTACGGCCGACCGATTGAACGTAACCCTCAAAAACGGAAAAACGGGACAAATCACCCAATTACGGCTCATAGACGGAAAAGGAAGTTTACTCCAAACGCAGACGTTTTATGCAGCCCAACATCAATGGGAAATAGGGTATTTGCCGGTCGGGGCTTATTGGCTGGAAGTAGTACAGGGAGACAAAAAACAATCCTTCAAAGTGGTTAAGGAATAAAGCAGATGAAATCAAACCTTCTCATTTTCTTGGTATTAGCGGTGTTGACGGGTTGCAAAAAAGCAAAAGTCGCTACTCAACTGGAACGGGTGTGGGTGGTCAAAGAAGCTACACACATTCAGGGCAGCCGTATTAAAGTCTACGTGAAAGGACAGCCCGGAAACCTTTTCAATTATGACCCTTTTGTGTTGGACTTGAGCAACCCCGATGCCCTGAAGTTTACGGATGTGGCCCAAGGGGGCGATCGCTTTGATTTTACGGGCAAATGGCGCGTGGAGCAAAACGTAAAATTGGTACTGTTTGACCTGAATCCCGAACCCACTTGCAGCGACGGCGTAGATTGCATCAAGGAAGGGATTCAGTTTTTTATTGATAAAGTTTCGGAAAACGAGTTGAAAATAAATCGGTTGTACCGAAGCGATAAAACCGGAGATACCGTCAATGAATACGTTTTGATTCCTAAGTGATATGAGAGAAAGGTGTACTGCTTCCCTGTTTTTTATTTTGTTGGGACTGAGTTCTTTCCGGGCTTTCGCCCAAAACCTGAACCTCAATATGACAGGCCCGGGCACCCGTGCCTTGGGCATGGGCGGCGCTTTTATCGGCGTGGCCGATGATGTTACGGCTATCCATTGGAATCCGGCAGGGCCGGCTACGATTGATTATAACTACGAAACCCTCGAAGAAGGCGAAGGAATGCATCTGCTGCTCTCCGGGCGCAGTCGTTCGATGCAGGTCCGCTCGGAGTCTGCCCCGGCTTCGTTTGCGTCCGATTTGGCCCCGGCCTTTGCAGGAGTTATGATTCCTTATAAACGGTCCGTGTTGAAAAATGCCCCGGTAAGTCTCGGTCGCTTTGACCCCAGTATCGTATTTTCGGCAGCGTATCAAAGTGCAACAGATGCCAATAAAGTCACTATCAGTCAATCGTCGGCCTCTTTGAGTGAGACCCTGAAGAGTACCCTCAATTTAAGCACGGCTTCTGTGTCAGGCGCTTATCAACTCTCGCCTTATATGTCAGTAGGCCTTACGGCCAACTATTGGTTTGCTTTGGGGAATAAATACTCCTATACTTCTACCGAACAGGCGGCCGGGGCGGTTCGGCAAGAACAGGGGAAATACCGCATCAGCGGGCTGAATTTTATCGGCGGGGTGATGTTCGATTTTTACGAAAACAACCTTCCCTTACGTATCGGTGCGAAAGTCACTACCCCGTTTTCGTTGCGCAATCGTTTTTTATCGGAAGGAAATGTGCAGGCAGCGGGTTTAGAAACCCGAATCAGCCGGTCGTACGATCAAAAATACAAAATGCCGATTTCAGGAGGCATAGGCGTTGCCTACCGTCCTTTTTGGCGAATGATGGTCACTGCCGACGCTGAGGTGATCCCCCTGCAGGGACAAGCCATTCAGCAGGTATTTTTTGATTATAATCAGTTCAACAGTCTTAATCCCGGTCGGGGAGTACCGTTGTTGGTAGATTTGCCGCAGCGTCCTACCATTGCCAAACACAATCAATACCAATTGAGAGGCGGGGCAGAGTTGTTTCTGTTGGATTCGCCGCAGTTTGAAATGCGATTGATGGGCGGATACCGCCTGCAATCTTACCTTAACAACGACGGGTCGAGCAGTAAAGCCAAAAGTTTCAGTGTCGGAGCGACTTTGTTTTTTGATCGTTTCAAAATCCACGGTGCGTTTGAGCAAATGAAATATCCGCAAAGCAACTCGACTTCCGTCAACCAATACACCCGCAGTTATTTTTCCATTGACCTTGCGATGCTTTTAAGGAGTTAGGAAAGAAGGATTTATGAAAACAGTTCGGTTACTCATCTCCGGTGTCTTTGTGATTCTGTTGACTCTTGAAGCAACAGCCCAGAAATTCGTTGACTTTTACAAAGCCGGTGCCAAACTGAATCAGGAACAAAAATGGGCACAATCCATAGAATACTTTGACGCTGCTCTGAAAGTCAGCAATACCGACACCAAAGCCATTGTTTCCCGAACCGGCCGACCGTCAGAGTATTTTCCCAATCGCGAATTGGGAGTGGCTTATTTTATGCAGGGTAAAAAAGCCGAAGCCAAACGGTATTTGGAGAAATCGTTTTCAGACGAGCCTACCGAACGGGCCGTGGAGTTTCTCCGTAAAATAGACCCTGATTGGCAGGATCCTCGTTCCTTAGCAGAGATACCCAAACCACCCAAGCCGCTGTTGGAAAAAGAGCGATTGGAAAAAAGTGCGGAGTCGGTAGAAGGCGGACAAAGCATTACGCTCAAAATCCCGGTGAAGAATGAGGGCGAAGGGCGATTTGAAAAAGGCATCCTGCGGCTTGTCCCGCAAAGCGTCGGAAAAGGAATTGAATTTGAGCCGACGATAGCCGTAGGTGACGTGCGCGCCGGCTCCAATCGGACCGCGCAGGTTACCATTCGTACCAATAGCCTTTTGACCGACGGAAAAGCTTCGTTCGTTCTGAAACTCGAAAGTGAATCAGGCACTGTTTGGGACGAGGTCCCTGTCAGTTTTAAAACCCAAAGTCCGCCCGTTCCGATGCTGCGCGTGGTAGGTTTGGTCGCCTCTAACGACAGCAAATTGATTTTGGAAAAAGGCCGCCGTGCGAAAGCGGTGAAACTGTTAGTGAAAAATGAAGGACGCGGCACGTTCAATAAACCCACCGTTTCGCTCACTTTCAACGACCGACCTCTGACCGCGGGCGGTGCGGCCTTGACCACGATTTTGGCCGGCGAAACCGTCACCATTCCCTGCGACCTTTTTGTGCCGTCCCATTTTTCCGCTGCCGCCGCTACCGTAACGATCAACGTACAAGAGCCGAGCGGGCTGTATAACCTCAGCGAAAAAGTAAATGTCCCCGTACAGGAGCCGCTGACTCCGTTGCTACATTTTGATAAGACCGCCATTGCTTGGGAAGGCACGCGCGAAGGGTTTATTACCTTACTTTCTCAGCCGACGGTGAAATACACTATCGTGAATGAATCGGATGAGCCGGTGAATGAATTGATAGTCAGAATGGTACAGAGTCCCGTCAATCCCGGGTTTTCAGTGCCGGGTTCAAAAAAAATGGCTGCCTTAGAGTCGAATAAGAAGGTAGGTGATGAGTTGAAGTTGGGAATATCGCCCAAATTGCTCAAAGGAAATCAGGCTAAGTTTACCCTTCGGTTGGAAAATACGCAAGGAAAATTGTTGGACAAGATAGAGGTAGAGGCGCCGATCCTTTTGCCGCCGAAACAAGCTGCGAATCTGCCGACGGCGGAAGAAACCCATAAATTGGTAGATAAAATTCAGGAGTTGTTGGACAACCAATTTTCGTTCAATCTGCGGTATATGGGAGACTCGTTGGAAACCAATGAAGCAAAAAGTAATTACCAGCAAGAGCTGGTTCGCACCTGTTTTAAAAAAGGGGATAAAGTAAGTATTTCCAACGACATCGTTTTGCCGGAGTTGGTCAGGTCGGGCAAGTTCCCGGAAGCGTTTGAAGCCGAAACCTACCTCAATAATCTGTCTCTTTGGTACGGCAATTACTTGGTAGAGTTTGCCTTGGATAAGGCGCGGTATTCCAAAATACAGTTCAATGAAAAAGGAGTTCCTTACTTGGATGTGTACGTAAAGAAAATATTCAGGGGGAAATCAAAAAGCAAGGAGTTTCCGGGAGTAGAAGTCAATCAGGAAAACCTGCTTCAGTTCAAAATGGTGTTTGACCGCTACAAATTGCCCAACGGCAAATGGGACACCAAACAGGTGTTTATCAAAGGGATTGAGAAAGTGCCGGGGGCAACTGAACTGACGGCACAGACCTTTACCAATGAAGAATGGGAAGGAAAAGAGGCGGCAGAAAAAAACAATTTAATGTCGCTTTCTTCTGCGTTGAACGGGTTGACTGAAAATCTGAAAAGTAAGTTGCCGGCTACTGCCAAAAGATTGTTTGCTGAGCCCCTGATCGGGAAAAATGGTAAAAACACGGACGATTTTGCTTATAAAATGCAGAATCAATTGATTTCGTCCCTTAATCTCAAAAAATTGAAATGGGTCAATGCAGAAGAATGGGATCCGTTAAAAGCCGTTCCGAACGAAGATTTTATCTTGGAGGGTGGGTATGAAATGCAAAGTTCAGGGGTAAAATTAACACTTACCCTGCGTAACTTTCGGACCTACGAAACCGTGGCACAATCGGAGGCCCAAATCAATTCGGAATGGTTGGATATAGCAATAAAGTAGGGAAAACCAACGAAATGGACATGAAAGGTGCTTTTTTAAATATGCTGTTCTGGGGGCTTTTATCGGTTGCCGTACAAGCGCAGCAGCCTTCCCGACCCGCCTATGAAGGGGAGGTGAAAGACCCCACGCGCGAGGAGCTGAGCGGAGAGTTTAAAAAACGTACCGAACAGCAGGTAGGACGGTTGCAGGAATACATCCAAATCATTTCGGACAAAAGTCAGTCGGATGAAAATCGGGACAAGGCCATTAAAGAAGCTGTCAAGCTCTTTCAGCCGGGTTCTACCGTGCAGGTATCGTCGGGAAAAAAAGGCGGGACGGTAGTATCGCGGACAGTAGCCGATTATTTTCGCCGATTGAAAGCCCTGCAATACCCGCAGGTAGAGATCACTTTCTACGATGCTACCTACGTGGGCGATTACCGAAAAGGCACCGACGGAGGGTATTATACCACTGCTACATTTTCGCAGGAATTCAAAGGGAAAGACGACAAAGGAAACATTATTTATCAGGACAAAACCACCAAAGATGTAGATGTGTCGTTGCAAAACCTCATGGACGAAGATTTTTACAAACAAAACCGATGGATCATCAAATTCGGTAACATCAAAGTGACCGAAACCACAAAACAGGCGAAGCCAATCAATTAGTTTATGGTTTAGGGTTTACTTGAATTGGTTTACAAAGTTGTACCTATCGTTTTAACCCCTATCCCCGGCCCTTGCGGTCCGCCGCCGCGGCCCCTTTCAGGAGAAAGGGAGCTGCAAGAAGTCCCTCCACTGAAAGGGGAGGGATTTAGGGTGGGGTTGTGTATAACCTAACAAACCAATTCATTTACAGTTTAAGATTGGGTAGACTTTCGCCTCATTTTGTCAACAACAGTGGAGTGCCCTTTGCCCTTTGCCCTTTGCCTTTGCCCCTTGTCTTTTCACTACACGGATAACAGATAACGTATACCAAAACAATGCTTCGCGCTTTTCTCTTTTTTGCTTTACTGTCAGCAACTGCCGAGGGGCAGGCGCAATCGTCGGTTAAACGCATAAAAACGCCTGAAAATCAAGTGCAGGAAGTGAAGCAACTGGATGATTTTTATGACCGATTCAATGCCGAACGCCTACCTAACGGCCAAAAAGCGCCCGATTCGCTCAAAGCGACCGCAGCGCGGGCAGGGTACATTGAGAAATTGATCAATTCGGAGGACTCTCGTTGGCAAAAAAACGCCGAACGAGCCAAACTTACCCGATTTTTAAAATTAGTCTGTGACGAAAAATACCCTTTGTTTTTGGATAAGTTTGACGACCGAATTTACTGCATCGCTTCCTGCGGAGTGGAGTATTTCGGTACGGTGGGTACCGCCGAATTATTATTTCATCGAAAAGTAACGAAAGAGACGCACCAATGGGTGTTACAGGGAGCATCCGATTCGTTTATTGATCAATTTAAACAAAAGTTGGAACAACGCAGTATCGTCCCCAACTCCCACGAAACCAATTTTTTAAGCCTTTCCAATGCCCTGCATGCCGGGGCGCCTCTGCGCAGCTACACCGACTCTACCTTTCATTTTGATGCCCTGAGCGCCTTTGTCTTTGCGGTCGACACCAAATTGGTCAAATTTAACGAATGCGAACGGGTAACCATTTTCCTGACGGGTATCAAAGGTTGGGCCATCAAAATTGAAGACTTCACCCGCGACAACGGCAATGCCGGATGGCTCATCAGCGACCTGATCGAGACTCCGGAAGAACCGTTAAGTAAATGGGTCTTCCAAAATCATTGATTTTTTACCGTTAAGTAAGTTGGGTTCTGATTTACAGTTGTTTATGTTGGGTTTGTTTTTAATTTAGAGGAGAAATAAGCCACTCAGTTAACCCTTGTACTTCTCATGGACTTAAAAACACACATTCTGCAGGTATTAAAAAGCAACGAAACGCGTCGTATCAACTTCAATTTTTTGGGAGATGATAATACGACTACGGTCCAAATAGACTATACCGCTTTTCAGAGGGTAATCACTGAGATTGAAGCAGGGAGGATTACCTTCGGGGATCCCGCCGGTCTGCCGGCCGGCTCAGACGGCGGTTATCGAAGCGACGGAAATAATTTTACGATTCGCCCCGTCATGACGTGGTCGCGGTTGTTTAATGCCCTGATTGTTCACGAATCAGTCCACGCTTATTTCGACATTCTCAGTATGCGCCTGTTGGGGATTGACAGCGAAGCCGCCGGCTACATTGCGCAGGGCTATTATTTGCGCAATTCCGGCTTCACCCGCGAACTTCCCGATGATTTAGTGAGTGTCGGACGCCGTTGCGTAGATGTCAGAGCCACCGGACATATCAATACAAGGGCATTGACCGAACTCCGTTCCAACATTGAAAATGATCCAAGGTATGCCTCCATTATTTTCAGAAACCCGACAAGCAGCAACCTTTTCAGTGTCAGCAATCGGAAGTATTTTCAGGGGAACGGGGTGTAAATAGTAAATGAGGCAACGAGGCAAGTGGCAATAAGGCAACGAGGGGAAGGTTGCAAATAATTTACTTTTTTAAATTATCCCTTTTCTCCTTTGCCCCTTACCTTCCGCCCTCTGCCACTTTACCTACCGTTAACTCAATAATGCTTGTGATTCACTCCCCCTTTTTCTAAGTTTGATTTACTTATCCTACAAGCTTTACTTCTATGCTTTCGACGTTAACATTCAGCAGTGAGCTCAAACATGCCGTTCAGATTGCGCAGTCGGTAGCGAAAGAAAACCAACACGCTGCTTTTTCGCCCGGACATTTATTAAAAGGCCTTTTACACAATGATGTGGGGCTGTCCGGTATGTTGGCGGCTTGGGAGGTTGACATTCATTATCTGCGCGATTGGGCCGACATTCGGGTGGAAAAATACCCTAAATCGGCTCGTCTCGACGGGACCGTGCGCGGCGATGCACAGGCACAGGCTGTCTTTGAAGTGGCCGATGTGATCCGAATGAAATTGGGGGAAGAAGAAATCACCCCTTTAGCCGTATTGGCGGCGATTGCTCGTCCGGGAGTTGGATTTCAAAAAGACCAATTGAAGTCGTTTCCGCTGACCGAGACCGAACTGCTCGAAAAAGCCATGGCCGATTCGGGCATCCAAAGTGCCGTCAGTCCTTCCGCCAACGGAACGGCCGCCCATAAAGGTGCTGCTGCCAAAACACCGGAAAGCGGCAGTCCGGCTTCAAAAGCCCTCTTAAAATATTGCGTAGATAAGACCGCCATTGCTCGCGAAGGAAAATTAGACCCCATCATCGGCCGCGACAAAGAAACCCGAATGGTGGTAGAAATATTGGGCCGTCGCACCAAACCCAACGTCATTATTGTGGGCGAACCGGGCGTAGGAAAGACCGCTTTGGTGGAAGGGTTGGCCCAGTTGATTGTGGCCGGTAAAGTACCGGGTCACCTGCAAAATGCCCATTTGTTTCAATTGGACATGGGGGCCTTGATTGCCGGGGCTTCTTATAAGGGAGAAATCGAAGACCGACTCAAGAACATCATTGCCGAAGTCAAGCAACACGAACGCGCCCTGCTGTTCATTGATGAAATTCACGTACTGATGGACCCCCAAAGCGGTGCGATGGGCTTGGTCAATTTGCTTAAACCCGAATTGGCCCGCGGCGAACTGACTGTGATCGGAGCCACTACCTTGGACGAGTTTCGTAAATTTATGGAGCCCGACGAAGCTTTCAGCCGCCGTTTTGAGCTGGTGAAAGTGGAGGAACCCGACGAAACGGCTGCCGGAAGGATGGTAGGTAAAGTAGTTCCCTTGTTTGAAGAACATCATCAAATCAAAGTAGGGGATGGCACCGTTCACGAAACGGTACGCTTAGCCCGACGCTATATCAAAGACCGCCGCTTGCCCGATGCGGCCATTGACCTTATTGACCGCACCATGGCGGCCATGAAATTGATGACCGAAACGACGCAAAGTGAAATAGAGCACCTGCGCCATGAGCTGAAAGAGCTGCGAGAGGCGCACGGCACCGGTGACCCGATCTTGTTTCATCAGGAATTACGTTGGTTCGACCGTCAGTTGCAACACCGGTTGAGCCCGATTCTGTTGGGACAACTCGAAGAGCAACCCGATTTGGCCCAAATGGATGTGCCCGAAGCCGTAGCCGATTACCTGTCAGACTTGTTGGGGCAATTGGAAGCCTTGGGCAGTCAGAAGAAAGAAGCGGTCGAAAAACACGATGTGGCGGCCGTGGTGGCGCACAAAACGGGCATTCCGCTGGGAAAGATACAGTCCAAAGAGCGGGAAAAATTGCTGCAATTGGACGAGCATTTGAAAAAACGGGTAGTGGGACAAGACCATGCCATTAAAGTCATATCAGACGCTATTTTGGAAAATCGTTCGGGCTTGAGTCGTCCGGGGCAACCCATCGGGTCGTTTTTCTTTTCGGGGCCTACCGGCACCGGAAAAACGGAGTTGGCTAAGACCATGGCCGATTTCCTGTTCAACGACGAAAAAGCGCTGATCCGGTTCGACATGTCGGAGTTTAAAGAAGAACACTCGGCAGCGGTGCTGTACGGCGCGCCTCCGGGCTACGTGGGGTATGAAGAGGGCGGCTTGTTGGTGACCAAGATCAAACAACAGCCTTTTGCCATTGTGTTGTTTGACGAGATCGAAAAAGCACACCCTTCGGTGTTTGACCTGTTTTTGCAGATTTTGGACGAAGGGATGTTGCACGACCGATTGGGGCGCGAGGGCGATTTTTCCAATGCCATCATTTTGTTTACCTCCAACATCGGGGCCGATTGGATCGTGGAGCAGTTCGGAAAGGGGAAGATTCCGGCGTCCAACGATGTATTGGATCTGATGACCAAGCATTTCCGTCCCGAATTTTTAGGGCGTTTGACGGAGATCATTCCGTTCAGTCCGATCACGGAGAATGCCGTGATCAACATTTTTAATATTCAACTGAAACCGCTGCTGACGTTGCTCGAAAAACAGGGAGTGACGCTGCATATAGACGAGGAAGCCCGGCGAGCCTTGGCCTTGGAAGGATTTACCCCCAAATACGGGGCTCGCCCCATTCGCGGGGTGATTCGCAACCGCATCCGTCGCCCGCTGTCGCGGATGTTGGTGTCGGGTGAGATCGGGAAAGGCAGTGAAATCACCCTGAAGTTGGGCGAGGAGGGCGAATTTGAATGGGAAAAAGTACAAACTGCGTAGAAAATTAAAATAACAATGATATGGCAAGCCTATTAAATTTAGACAGAACCTGGATTGGATATTTTGTAGAGGCCGGAGGACATCTCGGTGTGGCAGGCACTACCTCTACATGGGCAAGAGTATGGAATGTGAATAACTCAGCCCGCAGTTTTACTTTTGTAAGTCGATCATATTCCTTTGGCCCGGGTCTTGGAGGTTCAGGCGGGGGTGGGCTGGTATTAGTTTTTAACCTGGGAGCTGTTTGGAAACTGGAAGAAGTAAAATTGGGACAAGGCGGCTGGAGTTTAAATCTGGACATTCCTGTAACACGGTTAGCGAAATATAAACAGATATATAATGCTGTTAAGACGGCGCAGACTATTTATGGGGTAGCAGGAATTCCTGAATTTATAGATGAGATATATAAGTCCGTCGTGTTGGGAAACGGTCCCAAAATTGTGATGAAGGACTTGACTGTTGGGGTAAATGCTTCTCTGACAAACAGTTGGGAAGGGACGATAGACGTAAGGCAGCATTGGGGTGCTGAAGGCAGTTATCAGGAAAATGTTTAGAAGTGCTACCGGCCTGATTATTATTGATGAGAAAGCCCGACCGACATTGGCTTCAGAAGATTTTACACTGGAAGTTCTCTTCGTTATTGCGAATGCCGGTAACGGGCGAGGACAGAGAATTTGAATGGGAAAATGGGTAAACTAAGTACCCGTTTCATAAACAGCTTATGTTATGCCACACTACTTTGTTCAAACAGATAAGGATCATAAGATTATCTTAGTGGATTATCAATCCACGGATGAAAAGCTGATAGCTCAACTGAACGGAGTCGTAACGAAAGTGCTGGATACCGTTTCCAAACAAAACATTGAGTTAAAAACGTACATCCGAAGAATCACGAAGGTATATACAACGCCGGAGCCCGAAGGCTTTGATTTTGATTGCCAATATCCGGAGGCTTTGTTGGATGTGATCACCGCGCAACCGACCAAGTTCCACTTTGATGACCCGAAGACCATCGCCGGTTTTGCCATGGCGGGTATTACCAAAGGCTTGGGGTTTCGGCAGGTAAGTGCCGGTCCGGCGCTGCATATTGAAGTGGATGCTCCTACCAATTGGGCCAATGTCCATATTGATTCTCACGGCTTTGTGTACGGCGGTAATTACAACTGTGACAAAATGCTGGGGCATGGCATCTGGGATGTTGCCTCGGGTATTTCTTTTTTGTCGTGGGCGTATTTTACCAAAGGAGGTTTGGTATTCAATCCGTTGTGGGGCGGGATGACCCTGAATTTTCCATTGCGGGCTTTTCCGGAATTAGGGTTGGGGAAGGCCCCTGAATTATCGACGATTTCCGGCCCTTTTGATCGGTATTCGTCCAAAATATACGCCAAACTCGGTCCGGGGATGCATTATGCCGGCAGTCACCTGATGGCAGATGCGAGCTTAACGTGGCTCCGATTGGACCAAAGCGGATCCAATTTAGTGCCGTTTCGCTTGGGGTCGTTAGACGGCAGTATTGAATTTGAAGCACGTGCCTCCATAGCCGGGCAACTTGGCCCTGTGTACGGACGGTTATTCGGGATGAAGAATTTTTCAACCGGTGAGCGCGATTTTCAGGGGGAGCTCCGAGTGGATTTCGGCAGTCTGAGCACAGCTGTAAAGCGTGATTTTTTGCGCGGGAACAATGAGGCGTCGGCTAATCTGACTTTCGGCGATCTGCAAATCGGAGGAAGCATTAAAGGCGGCGGCGACTTTGGGGCGTCCCTGACGTTTGAAGGAAGTTGGTGAGTACGTACTTCAAGGGCAGGTAAGTAGAAATACTCCATTTCAAAATCGCGTAATTGCACTCTAAAATACTTGAAAATCAGCGATTACCTTTGTTATGTTCAAAAGAGGTTTTATTTTAAAAGGAAGAGGATCATGGCATACCCGGCAATAAATACCCTCAGCAAAGCACTGTATAATAACTTTTCGCTGCTGCAACAAAAGTTTTATGATGCCTCCCGGAAGCGGCAGTATCCGCAAAGCGACGGCATGATCGCCAGATTACAGGCGGCCCCTAAAAATGAAAAAGTGGTAGATCCTCATTCTAACGGATTGGCCTTGGATATTTTCCTTTTCGTAAGTAATCCTTATGAAAAAGACCTCGCCGATTTTTTGATTTATACTTTTATTCAATTAAAAACCCAAATGGGCTGGAGTTCGGTAATCTATAACCGAGTTACCACCGACGATTACGGCGGACCCAAGCGCTATACCTGGGCAAATCCGCACCATACACACATTCATATCGAATGGCCGAAGTCGAGAGGAAATATCTCTGATTTTTATGATTTGTTGGTTTCCGAACTTCAACAATACAGCCATACGGCTACAGGAGATTATTATTGACATTCAGAGAATAGTAAACAAGTAAAACCATGAGTTATAAACTAAGCTGTGCTGTAGAAGAATGTACTGATGATGAATTGAATGTATATGAAGAGAATGAGGGATATTCCAATAGCAAAGGAAACCATGAATGCGTCGTTTTTGTGCAGGGAGTAACCCAAGTTCCCGCAACTGTCTATTGGACAAAAGGAAAAAAAGTGCAGGACGCTAAAGAAGGAGAGATTCTCAGAGGAACGGCCATCGCCACTTTTGACGAGAATGATAAATATCCCACCGACTCCAAAGGACGACATGCAGCCATTTATGTAAGGCATAACCACGACTACATTTTGGTTTATGACCAATGGAATAAACAGGGCATGGTGAAAAAGAGAAAAATAAGATTTAATGTAAAAGACGGGACATCGAGGAGTAATGACGGAAAGACATTTTATGTGATAGAAGCCATCACTCAATAAAAAGGGAACCTATTTTCTGCCCCTACAAGTAAAAATACCTCATTGAAAAATCACGTAGTTACACGCTAAAATAGTTGAAACAGACCTGTTAATTTTGTTCCATAAATACAAACAACCTAATCATCCCTGACCATGGCAATCGAAAAACCCCAACTCGGCGGTGTCGTCATTGACGAAGGCACCAGTGAAGCCATCAAACTGTTGCACGACAACAAAACCGCCATTATCAGCAAATTTACCGCTGATTCTATGAGCCAGGCACCGGTCGAAGGTGTCCAAAAATTGCAGGATGCTTTTGATCATTTTCAGCCTCAGGTAGATGTGTCGCATACGACCGAAGAGGGTGCCGAGGTAAACGAAACACTGCATTTCACGAGCGTGAGTGCTTTTACGGTGAAGGGCATGATCGAGCAGAGCGGATTTCTGCAGGAGCTGAAAGGTAAGGAGGATGATTATCAGACGCTGATCAAACGACTGATGACCAACAAAGTGTTTCAGAAATTATTGGCTGATCCCGCAGGAAAGGCTGCTTTTTTGGAAGCACTCAATGCCATGATTGCCGAATTGGACGAAACAGACGGCGAATAACCCAACAATACCTAACCGCATGAATCACTTTTGCAACTGAAACTCACTATGGCACAGGAAGAACAAGTACCTCAATCGAAAGAATTACTCAAAGAAAAAACAGCGGCACCGCGTCCGCTGACCCAAGTCGTTCCGCAATTGGCCAAATACGGCGGTTTTGAGTTTATCAAAACCATTGTGGACGGAACTGAAAATATGGACCCGACCAAAAAAGCGCGTAAGGCGATGTTTTTGGAAGAGGAAGATAACAAAGCCGATCGTAAAAAACTCAAAAAACGTCTGCAGGCAGTGGCTGATCTGCTGGCCGCTCACGATAATGTGGCTGATATGATCGCAGAGGCCGAAGAGAAAGCCGCCTCGGCCGGAGCTACCCTGAAAGCCAATCTGTTGAACTGCCTCAGTCAAACCGAAGAACTGGAGCGCTCGTATCGTTCATTGGCCTTGTTTTTTGAAAATACCGCCGAAGAGAAAGTGAAAAACTTGGTCTTGTTTGATGCCGGCAACGATATGACGACCGACACCGACGGATTCAGTAATCCAACAGGGATTTTTGAACAGCTCGCCAAAGAACTTCGCGACAATTATGATCGCTTTGATCTAACAAATAATTATTCGTTGGTAGTGATCCCCGGTTGGTTAAAAAAGAATATCATCGTCGATAAATGGGCGGAACTTGCTCACCAAAATAAAGTGATGATGATCACTGACTACCGCCACCTCGACAGTGCCGAAGACGTGGAAGCGATGTTTGACCGTGATAAATTGACCGGCTCTGACCCGCACAAAGCCCACGTGATGATGCCCTGCAACTGGGTAGTGGGGCGCGAGGCCAACACCGACATCGGAGAGGAAGAACACCTGTTTGTGCCCCCTTCCATGGCTTTGGCCGGGTTGCTGTGGGGAGGTAATATCGCTCAGCCGTCGGCAGGTTTGGCCCACGGCAAACTCAAAATGGCCAGCGGAACTCGTTTTACCATGCGGAAAAACGAAGTGGCGCAATTGGAGAACAGAGGATTGATTCCGCTTATCTATGAGTGGGGGCGGGTCGTACCTCAATCGGCAAAAACGCTTTTTGACGGCGATAACGTAGGTTTACAGACGTATAGTGTGGTGCGTGTATTTGATTGGATCGGCAAGATCATGCAGGATTTTCTGAACCGACGTACCTTCGAAAATATTGACAACAAGATGCTGGAAGACATCAAAAAGCAAGTGTCGAAGTTTCTGGCTGAGATTCGCGGACCGGGCAAAATCATTGAAGATTATCGCAATCTGGAAGTGAAACGCCACCCGGAGAAGCCCACCCACGTGATCGTCAACATGGATTTGAAACCCTTCTTTCCGGCCAAGGTATTTGCCATCAACATGACCGGTACCAAAGGAGATTGGGACTCTGAACTGAAATAATAAAACTTCCGAAGGTGTCACTCTTAGCCGGAGTGACACCCGCAAAAAACAAAAAGATGGGAAAGCCCGCTGCTGCCGTAGGTGATATGCATGTATGTCCGATGGTGACGCCCGGCACACCGCCCGTGCCGCACGTAGGAGGACCAATCTTGCCTCCCGGCGCTCCTACGGTGTTGATTGGAGGGAAATTTGCCGCTACGTTCGGAAACATGTGCGTCTGCACCGGGCCGCCTGACAGCATCGTTTTAGGTTCGTTGGGGGTATTTATCGGAGGAAATCCGGCAGCCAGAATAGGCGATACCACAGCTCACGGCGGCAGCATTGTGTTAGGCAATTTTACCGTTTTGGTCGGAGATTTAGACGTCTCTACCCTGACGCCCGCCAACATCGCTTTCCTGCTGGCGTTTATCAACCGGGCCAACTCCGTCGTCAATTGCGGACATATCATTGATCAGGTCATTAGTATGATAAGAACCGGTCACGCACGTCCTGCTGCTGCAGGACTTGATGGTACAGATGAGGAGGTAAACAGCCGCTTAGGGATAAATATTGACCCTAATAATCCTACTACATTTAACGATGTATTCAGTCGAGTAGAAGCCGGAGGTCCCGGCACAATGGAAGTTGTACGGACTTATTATGC
The DNA here is from genome assembly GCA_046329125.1 of Spirosomataceae bacterium. GTDB lineage: Bacteria > Bacteroidota > Bacteroidia > Cytophagales > Spirosomataceae > Runella. The sequence goes on from JAXLVD010000002.1 coordinate 175,703, forward strand.
AGGCGGGAACGGGAGCGGGCACTGGATAGTAGTAGCCAATGTAAATGGTCAGACCGGTGCGATGGAGGGCCAAAATTGGGGGCCGGGGCAAGGGCAAGGATTTATTACAGATTCTAATACGGCAAACGCTCGGTATAATGCTGACGGAGCAACCACTATTGTATCAAGTCCGGTACCATAATGTCATAAAATAAACTAACTATGGTATGGTTTAGAGTATCTATATTATTCACACTATTGTGGCAAACACAATGTGCTGTACAAATTCAACAGGATAAAAAGCATAAAAATAAAATGGTCGATTATTACCAAGCACGAACTATCGCTCTTGAAAAAATGGCGACTTTTTCTCCCGCTAAAGATATCGTACTTTGGGAAGAAAAAACAATTATAAAGCCTTACGGATGGATATTTGTTTTTACAACAGAAAAATACATTGAAACCCGCAACCCTATTTATACCCGTGCCGGCACTCCCTGCATCATTGTAGAATACCAAACGGGATTAGCTACTGAGACGCCTTCCTCCGTTCCGCTCGAAACTTTCCTGCGGGAATTTGAGAAGAAATTTCAACCGAAACAGTAAAAACTTACAAATGCAATTACTCAAATTTTACACATAAACATTTCAAACTCAAAACGCTTACAACCATGGCACACAAGGCAACTATCAAAATCGACGGTACTGATTTCGAGGTATTAAATTGCTCATACTCGTTTCATCAGCACGTAAACCCTCATACAAACGAGACCACATCCGAAGTCTTCGGCGGCAATATTGACGTAACCATCGAAACCCGCAACGCCAATGCGAAAATCATTGAACTGATGACCCTCCAACACAAAGATGATATCAGCGGAGAGATCAAGTTTGTCAATCAAAAAGGCGAAGAACTGCGCACGATCAAGTTCAACGACGCATCGGTCGTCAATTTCAGTGAAACGTTCAACCTCGCCGGGGCCGGTACCGGTACCCAAACGTTTACGATCTGTTCACGCGACTTGGACGTGAACGGGCAAAAATTGAAGTTGAAAAGAGAGTAGTACAATCTTTACAGTAACTGCCGGCAACGCTGTTATAATAAACAATTAGCCATATCTTTATTCCCTGACAGCGTTGCAGTTTGATTTTATCTCTCTATGGAAGAAGGAGGCCATTACTATACCGTTTATACTGTATCTCTGGCAGTGGGTTTTGCTAATCATGTAGCCCGGCGCCACGCTTTTTTTGCGCAAATGCCCGATGAAGTGGATCAACTGGATGCGGCTCATTTGGAAATGACCTTTGCGTCACGGTATGGGGTAGGGCGGGTCGGTATGATAGAGCATAGCGCCGGTGTTCCTGCGGAACCTCCTGTTTATATGAGAGAAAACGAATGGAGAGTGATGGTAGAACATGCCTTACACTCACTGACGGGCAGAAATGCCCGAGAGGAGCAGCGGCGAACAAGAGAGTTATTACGAGGCACTCGAGTCAACGATTATTTACGATTCGGTCTGTTATTACATCGTTTCGGAGATACCTACGCCCATACACGGATCAGTAACCCTGAATTCTTGTATTATGCCGATCCACGATTTCCGATAGATCCCGGCGGGCACGGTCATGCTATGGATGAACATCATCCGGACCATCCTTGGGAGCGGGAAGATCTTATGAATTCCTACGTGTCGGGTTTGTACGAATTAATGGCAGAATTGGCACGAATGCCGGCCAATGCGCCTTATTTGCGACGCCCTCCTGAGGTGAGAAGTTTGGCTGAGGTGCGAAATATTTTTGCTACAGCGATTCAAGAAGCTCATCGGTATTTTGAGTTGAGAGATGAATCATGTACTTGGACCAGGCCGGCACCTCCGGGGAGGTTATGCACCTATGATGAAAATACAGGGCCGCAACGGTACTTTATTAATTCCATAAGGGATCAAGTCAGATGGCGAATAAACGTCATTATGGCAACTTATGAGCCCGAAAACTCCGAACTGTTGAATTGGACACAATTTCGCAGCAGATACGGAAGGAGCAGCGGCCCGGTAGAAAATTATTCATGGAATGATGTCGAGAGTGCGATATATCAAATCAGAAGAGATTTAAATCTTTAAATGTATGCCACCTACCGGAACCTTCATTGCCAATGTTGAAATCACCATCAACGGTGATACCATACGACGTGCCAATCACGTGCGTATCGGGCAACGTTTCGAGAGCCACCATGATTTTGAAATCAGTGTTTCTCCCGAAATGCTTCCCGACCGAACCATAAAATTGCGGGATTTGGCAGATAAAATGGTCGGGAAAACAGCCGCCATTACCTTGCGGCAGGGCAGAGAAGGGGCATCTGAGCAAACGCAACGGTTTACCGGTATCGTGACATCCGTGCGTTTGGTCAAAGGACAAAGCCAGTCCAGTACCTATCTGATTTCGGGATTAAGCCCCACTATTTTACTGTCTTCGGGACCTACTTGCCGCAGTTTTCTGGATAAAACCTTGGCGCAAATTATTGACGAAGTATTAACGCCGTTTACGTTTGACAGTGTAACTTCGGCCGACTCTTCAACCCCGATTCCCTATCTGGCTCAGTATGAGGAAGATAATTTTCACTTTCTGCAACGTTTGGCGGAAGAAACCGGCGAATGGACCTTCTATGACGGAACGACTTTTATTTTCGGAAAAGGCCAACGGCAGCCGTCTCCGACAGTGGCGCTGGTGCATGGCCGTAATTTATTTGATATGGAGTATGGGTTGCGTATCACCCCGCTTAATTTTAAGGCGGTGTGGTTTAACTACGAAAATCAGGACCCACAGATATTCGGGGCTGATTCAACCCAGGAAAGTGTAGAGGGGCTCAGCTCTTTTTCCCAATTGACGCATGACCGTTCGGCTGAGTTGTTTACAGATGATCTGCGTCAGGCTCATTTTACCGACCATGCTACCTTAAACAGCCTGAAGAAAGCGGTAAAATTGAAGAAAAGTGAACAGGCTAATAAGTTGGCCGTTTTTACGGGACGAACTCCCGAAATGGAATTAAAAATAGGGGGATTGGTCACCATTACAGAACCTGTGCTGGTGAACGGTGCTCAAACCGATGTCGTTAATTACGGCACTTTTGTCGTGACACGTCTGAATCATTTTGTTGATGCCAGAGGCGTATATCAGGCTAATTTTGAGGCAGTACCGCAGGAGACGGATTTTGCTCCCGTAGATTATCGGATCGTCACCCCGTTTGCTAAACCGCAATTGGCGCAAGTAAAAGCGGTAGACGACAATCTGAAACTGGGGCGGGTTAAGGTGAAATTCATTTGGCAAGAACCGGCAGATACCACTCAGTTCATTAGGGTATCTACCATGATGACCGGCAGCTCCAAAAGTTATTTTATTCCGGAGGTGGGAGATTTGGTCATGGTTGATTTTGAGCAGGGAAATCCGGACTTGCCTTATGTAAGCGGAAGTTTGTATGCCAACCATCCCGGAGCAAGAGATCCCGGTGATGAGTTATTTAAAAGCGACAACCACATCAAAGGCATTATCACCCGCGGTGGCAATCATATCATCATTGATGATACCGACGGAAAAGAAAAAATTCATATTTTCAACAAAGAAAACAAGAATGAGATCGAAATGTCGTTGGACGGCGATTCTCATATCAACATAAAAAGCAAAGGGTCGGTCAATATCAGTGCGGGGAGTATCAACCTCAATGCCTCGAAGATCAATATCAACGCGTCGGAAGACTTGGTGTTGCACGGCGAGGACAACATCAAAGGAACCTCAAAAGATAAGATCGATATTCATGGTAAGAGCTTTAAGCTCAAGTCAGACACGGATGTCAATATTGAAGGTCTGAACGTGAATATCAAGGCCACCGCCAATGCCAAAGTAGAAGCCGGGGGTCAGTTGGAGCTGAAAGGCGGGCCGATGGCTACCATGAAAGCCGGAATCATTCAAATCAATTAAGCATGGCCGAAGAGTATTATCCCATACCGCCCTCGTTCGGCGCCTTGATGAAACGTCAACCGTTGGCCGAAAAAATTTCGGTGGAGGATTCCATTGCGCAAAATATCTCGTTGTATCTGTCGTCGAAACCTAAAGAGTATCACTTTGACCACGAATACGGCTGCATTGTACACGGTTATGATTTCCGGCAGTTGCGAGATACTCCCAGTAAAGACCAAATCAAGCGCTCGGTTGAGGAGTACTTGCGCAAGTTTGAAAAACGCATTACAGTGCACAAAGTGGACATTGAAATAACGGATGTAGAAGAAAAAGTGGATGGGGCCAGTCCGCGCATTTGTCGGTATATTCAGATCATTATTCAAAGTACACTGGTGCAAACGCAGGAGCGCCTCAAAGATATGAAATTCAGACTGATACGATACTCATAAAGGCAAGCAGCAAAGGTCACCTTTAAGTTGCCCTTTGCCCTTTGCCTTTTGCCCTTTCCCTGACTATGTACAACGAACCCCAACGATACAAAACCCGCGAATACATCCGAACCGAAATGATTCGGGAAATTGCGCGTTTGTGGCAGTATGACGAAAGCGATTTGGCCGTCGAGAGTTTTGATCCTTTGGTCGGAATGCTGTTGGGAGCTTTTGCTACGAGCCTCGAAAATGTACATCATGAGTTAGACAACTCCCGCAGTCGGGTAGTACAACGGTTGGCGCAACTGCTCACCCCCGAAGTACTCACCGGCCCGCAACCCGCCCATGCCCTAATGAAAGTGGGTATTATTGATCCTTCCTTTGATGTATTGCCCCAGCATCCCTTCACCCTCAATGCGGCCGGGAAAGAACTTTACTTTTCGTCGGTAGGCCAATACACGCTCCATAATGCCAAACTGAACACAGTGATTCTTCAAAGCCGTATTCGGGATATGGGCATGGGAGGCGCACCCCGCGAATATTTTATGGACCGAGCACTGCCGTTGGACGAAGTCTGGATCGGATTGGCGGTGAACGAAGATTTAGAAGAACTCAATGACTTAGCCCTGTTTTTTGACTGGCGCAATGACCCGGCCCGTATGACTCATCTCAGTCGCTTGCAGGATGTTCGGATGTTTACAGATACGGAAGAACTGTCGGTGGTACACGGGTTGGTCAACAAAAAAAATGTGGATGTCTTGGCGGATGCATTAGGCGCTTCGGAGCGAATTGATCGAACGGTGCAACGGCAATACAATGCGCATGTCTTGAGTCTCAGCAACCGCAATCGGCAAACGGGCCAAACCATTCCGCTTCAGTCGCAAAAGAAAAAATACCCGGAAGCCATCGTTGATTTCTTACGCCCTGATGAACTGCAGCGTTATTTTTTGCAGGATCTGTTTTGGATAAAAATTAAATTTCCGGGAGCCCTGTCACCGGAAGTCCTTTCGCGTATGTACCTCGATCTTAACGCTTTTCCGGTGGTGAACCGACGGGCGATCAACAACTTTCAGGAGCTTCGGTCTATGTTCAACGTTTTTCCGGTGCGAACGGAAGAAGGAGATTTCTTTTTGGACATGATCGAGATAGAAACCCCCACGGGGGTAAAATTGGCCAATGTGCAGCAATTCAACCGCGATAATAACAATCAATATTTACTGCGACAGGGAGGAGTGGCTCGCTTTGACGAGCGCGATGCCTCCGAAATGCTGTCGTATTTAGTGGATTTGCTGCGTGACGAAGGGGCAATGTTTGTGGCCTTGGGTCGTGGTGAAATTGAAAGCGACGTAGAAGAAATCCGCAAACGTTTGGAGCGGATCAGCAACATTGTAAAGAAAGATAATTTTCAGAATTGGTTTATCAGTGCTAAAACGACCGAGAAAAGCGGTCGTTTGAATGTGCGTTATTGGACAACCAAGGCGGATGCAGCCAATAACTTGGCTTTCGGCACCAAACTGATGCGCGACCGTACCAATATTGCTTTTACCGACGACATGACGATGTTTCTGACCACGACCAAAGGGGGGCAGCGGCCGTTGCAGGGAGATGATAATCTGCCTGTTTTCAAAAAGGCCATTCTTACCCGCGGCCGCGCCGTCACGCCTGAGGATTACAAAGCCGTATGTTTTGCGGAATTGGGCGATAAACTGAAAAAAGTGGAAATCAGTAAAGGCTTCACCATGGGAGCTTCGCAATACCAAGGACTGCAACGTACCTTAGACGTCAATCTGATACCTAATCCGGCCAAACCGTTGCCTACTGAACAGTGGTCGGAGTATCGACAGCGTATCAAACACCTGTTGGACGAACAATCGTCGGGAGTGCTGCCCATTCGGGTATTAGTCAATGGGAAGGACGAATAAGAGAATGACGAATGACGAGTTGGGAATGACGAATTGGAAAAGCAGGTCTGACCCGGACCGTTGACAATGAACGAAACAACATGAGCCCGGAAGAATTGAAAACAGTGCTGGATCAACTGCCCGTTAAACGATTACGGGTAGAGGCGGTAGTGGATGAACTGTTGACCAACGGCTTTTGTCGGAAAGAGGAAATCGTGATCTATCCTGAACGTTCCTCGGCGTATTTTTACGAAAGGGATGTGTCGGAAATAGAGAAGATTTACAATAACATAAACGGTGCTTCTTGGTATCGGGTGAGTACACCGCGTGACGGTTTGTACGATACCTTGCCGGAGCGCCTGTTTCACCGTCCGACAGGAAGGGCTACTCAGGGCGATCAATGGGAAGAGATTCGCGCCGAAGAAGAGCAGCAGGAGGAGGAAGCAAGGCAATTTTTTTTGCCGTTCGATAATGCCGTTATTCACCAACGTGTTCGGATTGAACAGTTTGAAAAACAGGCGTTGGCCGGACAGGACAAAGGGTTTTTAAAAGAGTTTTTAGCGATTTTTTGGCCTGAAAGTGCAGCGTTGCGTTTGACCGACCATCAGCAATCGTCTCTTTTTCAATTGACGACCATTGCCCACAAAGCGGCCGGCAATCTGCCTTGGATGCAGGATTGTTTTGAACAGCTATTGGGCGACAGCGTCGAATTATCCTATGAGTTTTTAGCCGATCAATTGCCCGTAGATTCGCCCTTTGCTGCTTTGGGAGAAGCCGCGTTGGGAGTGGATACCGTGACAGCCGTTTCCTCCCTGGAAGAACGAAGCCGCCAACTGAAGATCACTGTCGGCCCCTTAGCGCCGATCCGGATGAAAGAATACGTACCTAACGGGAGAGACCGTAAAATCGCCGAGTTTGTGTGCGGTTTGTTGGTGCCTGTCGAGATGGATTGGCGTCTGGTACTGATGCCTGAAAAAACAGTCGCGGGATTTCAGTTAAATCCCGTAAATGAGGAAGCTTTGTTAGGTTTTACAACGGTTTTATGAGTATTTTAGCGTGGTTGTGTTTTTGTGCCGCCATCGCTGCCACCGATTAACGAATACCTAAAGAATATGTCTTCAACCGTACTTATCCTTTTGATTGGAAATATTGTTTTCGGAATAGCCAATGTAGGCATTGTAGCGTATCTGAAGTCGTCTTCAGTTTTTTCAAAAAAACTGGGAATGTACCTGTTATTGATTTTCGGATTCTTTGCGGCGTTGGGGGCCGGTGTCAGCCAAATCAATTCGCTTTCGTTGGGTTTTCTTGTGTTTGAAACCGTGGCGTTGGTGTTGGGGGTTGTGTTTTTGATGACGGCCTATAAAACATTCGGATGGCTGGAACGACGCGAATTTGCCCCCGGATTTTGGCTCTGTGTGGCCCTTATGTTTTTCGGGATGTCGGGGTTTATTTTGACGTATGCTTTGCTCTCCAAACAAACAGAGATGCTGACACCCTATTTGGCATTGGGGGCACTGCGGTTTTTGTTGCCCTACCTGTTTATCAAATCTTACGATTTTTGGATCTCCATTCCGCCCAATGTGTATCGCAAATGGTACTATCCGGTCAACACCCGCGTACCGGTGGTGGAATTGAGAAATACACAACGGGTAAAAGTAAGGATCAGCAAAGAACCCAATAACCCGGCATGGGAAGGACACGAATTTGAAGCCCCCAAAGACCGCGAACTGGGCGAATGGGTGCATTACATGATTGAATTGTATAATACTAAAATAGACCCGCAAAAACCGATTGTTTGTGTGGAACCCCAAACGGGCAAACCGGTCGGGTGGGTGTTTTATACTCCTTCGTTTTGGGGGTTGTTTAAAACCTATTTCGATCCTGATAAGACATTTACGCAAAATAATATTTCCACCGCCACCCCGATCGTGGCACGCAGTTATACCGACTGATTCTCACTATGGCAACTCCTTCTTCTAAACATTGGCCGATTCATTGGGTGGATGGGATGAAAATCACCAAAGACCACCTGCTCGGGAGCGATTTGGCGGCAATTGATGCGCTTCGGGAGGTGGCCCGCACCCACCTCAATGCTTATACCTATGGGCTGCTGTCGGGAGTCGACGGGAAGGTGAGTCAGCTGAGTCAAAACGGGAACGAGTTGACACTGCCGTTTTGCCGGGCTATTACCTTGGGCGGAGCGCGGGTAGAGTTTCCGATGTTTCCCGGTCAGGCATCGCTGACATTTTCGCTGTCCAACATTCAAAACGAGTTGATGAATGAACGAAGCACGGAGTTTTTTGTGGTGTTGGTCGTTGACCCCACCGCGATTGTGCCTTTTGGGGAGCCCAACCCGCAGGAAGTTCCGCTGCGGTTGCCTTATTGGATGCCTTCACTGAGGTTGGCCGTGGCTACGGCCGAACACATTCGGCAGAATACCTCCGGCTTGCATCATTTGGTGGTAGGAAAGTTGAAAAAAGTGAATCAGCAGTTTAATCTCCTTTCCGAGTGGGAATACGTGCCTCCCTGCCTGAGTGTGAGTGCCCACCCGACGCTGATGTGGTACTACGACCATTTTGACGCGTTGATTGGCCAAATTGATAAAAATGCCGAAACTACCGTCCAAAATGTGTATCTGAAAGCGCAGGATGATTGGTCGAAAAACGTAGGGATACTGGCACAGAAAGTAATCCTGCACATTGCCGATACCTACGATTATTACCGGTTGGTAGTCAATGAGTCGTCGCCGGTCTGTTTTGTGGAGTATTTCGCGCGTTTTGCCCGAGTGTTTATGGCTACGCTGCGTTGCCTGCCCCAACGCAATAAAGAGTACATGTACAACTATTTCGGGCAACGGTTCGGCGTGACACAAGCGACGTTTGAATCCAAACTGAATCTGTTAGTCAAAATTCAATACAACCACAATGATATTGTGCCGGCGTTGGCCTTGATCAAAGATTTTTTGGACAACCTCAATGCGATATTCACCGAATTGAGCGGTTTGGAATACGTGTACAAGGGCGATTCCGACGGCGGATACCGAGGCCGGGAGCAATATCGGTAGTCCCGATAAACCGTAAGGTTTCCAAAACCTTATAGATTTGGCAAATAGGTTTGACAAAAAGACGGACTGAAAAAAATGACTCCTTTCTTTAAATATCTTTTGATCAACTTGGTGATTTTCGGGCTGTTGACGATCATCAGTTATCGCTTTTTGAAGCCTCGGCAGATAGAAAAAACCGCGCTTCCGGCACAAATCGAAGCGCAGTTTGTCACAGATGCAGCGTTGTTGGATACGCTTTATCGCAGCTACAAGGTTTCTCTCAAAGGTACCGACCCGATTGCCTTTGTGCAGGCCAAGGGCAATTTTCAGGGAAAACTGAGCGAAATGGCGAAGCGCCCGAAACAGGGGACCGATTTGGATACACTTTTCAGAAAGGTGCTTCGGCGTTATTATTTTACCATCCTTCTCAATGATTCACTGTCCAAAACACAAAAGGAATTGGCCGGCAAAAAGCTGATGATGAAAGAAAATATTGAAAAATTAACTCGATTGAAAGAAAGGCTCGAAGGACAAATAGACAATATTTCGGTGCAACCGCTGCCGACTCCGACCATTCCCCAATAAGAAAACACCTTACCTCCCGATGAAAGCGCTTAACAGTGAAATCAGAACCACGCGCATCCTCTGCTTTTGGCTGTCTTATGCCGGAGTGGTGGCGTTGTTGGGTATTTCTCTTTACCTGAATCTTCGTAAGATACCCGCATTGGCTTTGGAGCGTAATCAATCGACCGCTGCCGAGATTACTGATTTTTTGGCCGAAACCGATCGATTGGACGAGCACATAAAGGCCCTGAGCAAACAAAAGAAATCGACCGTTACAGACCTTCAGACCATTTTCGGATTTATCAGTAACCTGAAAATACGCTATGATAAGCCCTTTTTTCAGTCGGTCATGAAGGCTTATGAGGTGTACGTGGGGGAATGGGGTACGTCCAAAAACCTTCAGGATGAAGAATGGACGCAGTTGGATATGAAATACAAACAATTGGTAGAAGAAAAAAAACAACTCGAACAGCAGTTGCAGGATTTACAAAGGCAACGCCTCGGGCAATAAGAATGATACAAACTGATTTTAATGGATTTTAGGCGGGTTTTAAAGGGGCGGCCTGTGCAGGAGTTAACCTTGCGAAATCGTGTTTAAATAGCTGATTTTCAAATTTGCTCATTTACCTATGCTTCGTTTTTTTGTTTTCTGTTTTCTGATAACCCAATTCCTGCATGCGCAGCAGGTGACATTTGACACGTACAAAAAACGCGGAGACGACTGCTTTAAAACACAGGATTACCAATGTGCCAAAGAAAACTACGAGCGGGCACTGCGGATTCGAAACGAAGAGCCTTATTGCAAAAGTCAACTTCAAAAAACCCTGAAAGCGATCGCTAAGAAAAACAACGGTCCCGTTACTCCCAATCCCACACCCCTATCACAGGCAGCGGCTAAACCCAAAAACGGAGGGTTTGTGTTGATCAAAGGGGGTACGTTTCAAATGGGAGATGACAACGGAGCCGTAGATGAACGCCCGGCACACTCAGTCACACTCAAAGACTTTTACGTGGCCCGACAAGAGGTTACCGTAGCGCAATTTCAGGAATTTTGTAAGGTATCCGGCAAGGCCATGCCCACAGCGCCTAATTGGGGTTGGCAAGACAGTCATCCCGTCGTGGGCGTATCTTGGAACGATGCCGTGGCCTATTGCGAGTGGCTTTCTCAGAAAGAAGGCAAAAAATACCGACTCTTGACGGAGGCTGAGTGGGAATATGCCGCCTGCGGCGGTGCGGCAAAAGCCACCGTGGCTACCGAAAGTACGGGATGGTATGCCGGCAATACGGACGGCGCCGGTACCAAGCCGGTCGGTACGAAAAAAGCGAATGCATTCGGGTTGTACGACATGGGCGGCAATGCCGCCGAATGGTGCGCCGATTGGTACGGCAAGGACTATTACGCGGGCAGTCCGTCGGCCAACCCTCCCGGTGCGGCGCAAGGCAGTCGCCGAGTCGTGCGCGGACGCTCCTTCGGCGACGAACCCAAGCCCCTCACGTTTCGCTACAGCTTACCGCCGGCTGCCCAAAATGGGGTGGTAGGATTTCGGATCGGTTATGACCGATAAGCCACGCTCATCTCCCTGAAATTCACGTTCCTGTACTTTTTCTTGGCAGTATGAAAGAGAATCGGTTGGTTTGTTGAATCAAATCTTGCGTCTGTTTTGAAAAAGCCCCTGTCCCTTTATTGGAAATGCCAGCTTATCGGGTGGTCGGTGGCTTCGCTGTACTGGGGTTTTATGGGTTATATAGGCACTAATTTCAGTATTTTCTTAGCCGTTATTCATTTTTTCGGTGACTTATTGATTTACATTCTCCCCACTCACCTTTTTCGAAATTTTTCAGTAACACACCGTTGGCATACCCTTCGGCCCAAGCCGTTACTGATCCGCCTTATCCCCGCGGTCGTTTTACTCGGCCTTTCTTTCATGGTATTGACCATCGGTAAGACCTATCTGATTCGGCTGTGGTTTGAGCATGGCTTTTCAGAAAGTTTTCAGCATTATTCCCGCAATGCTTGGCTGACTACCTTCGTAACAGGGATACGATTGATGTCCATTTGGGTGTTGGCTTATTATCTGTATCACTATGCCCAACGTGAAATAAACGCTACAAAACAAAGCGCTCGGTTGGCGCTGATTGCCAAAGAGGCACAACTCAATCAGTTGACGGCTCAACTCAATCCGCATTTCTTCTTTAATTCGCTCAATAATATCAAAGCGCTGGTGTTGGAAGAACCCCATAAAGCGCGGCGGGCGATTGATTTATTGTCGGATTTGCTCCGAACTTCCTTGTATCGCAGAGATACGGTTTTGATTTCTGTACAGGAGGAGATGGCGCTGATTACCGATTATCTGGAACTCGAAAAAATGCGTTTTGAAAAAAGACTGCAAACCGCAATCGAAATAGAAGAGCAACTCTCGGGAGCCCTGATTTTGCCGTTAAGTATTCAGACATTGGTGGAAAATGCCATCAAGCACGGTATTTCACAACGGAAATCGGGAGGTCTGATTTTTATAAAAGTTGAACAAAAAGCCGCTTTGTTGTATGCTTCTGTGCAAAACCCGGGCAGTTTGAAAACGGCCGAATCGAACGGGTTGGGAATAAAAAATTTGAAAGAAAGACTTCAATTGCAATTCAATGGAAAAGCTGCTTTCGAGTTAAAAGAGCAAGCTGATGAAACCGTTTTGGCCACTCTCATAATGCCTTTGGTATGAATAAATTTCGAGTCATGATCGTTGATGACGAACGTTTGGCACGCGAAGAAATGAAGCGAAATCTTTTGGATTACGCCGATTTTGACATAGTGGGTGAGGCGGAGAACGCAGACGAAGCAGAAATGCTCATTAATACACTGCACCCCGATCTGATCCTACTGGATATTCAAATGCCGGAACGGTCGGGATTTGAGCTGTTGGAATCATTGCCTGATGTCCCCGAAATCATCTTTACGACGGCGTTCGATCAGTATGCCGTTCGTGCTTTTGAACTGAGCGCACTGGATTATTTGGTTAAACCCATTCGGCAGGAACGTTTTGCCAAGGCTATTGAAAAGGTCAGGATAAAACTGGCCGAGAAAGTGAAAAGTGATAGTAGTATATTAACCGCTGAACGTACCATTTTCGTGAAAGAAGGAGAAGAATATCATTTTGTACGCATCAAAGATATTTACCTTATCAAATCAGTAGGCAATTACGCCGGGCTGTACGTTGATCATAAAAAAATATACCTTAAACGCTCTCTGAATCAACTGGAAAAAATCTTGGACCCTACCTTGTTTTTCAGAATCAGCCGAACAGAGATCATCAATACCGCATACATCAAACAAGTGTATTCCTTGCCCAAAGGGCGGCTCAGTATCCGCTTGCAAACCGGCGAAAAGTTGGACGTATCAAGCCGACAATCTGCCGAATTCAAAAACAGACATGTAATCATTTAGAGAATCAAGAATTTTTTAAGCCTTTGACCTCAATTAGATAAAGTCTCCCCTAAGTGGGGAGCCGCGACGGCGGACCGTTTTAGTGGGGGTTATTTAATTTCCAAAACATTTAAAATCAACCCATTTATGAGAAAATCCTTCTCTTTGGCACTGCTGTGCCTTATCCATTGCGTTCAGCTGATAGCTCAATCCGCAAGCAGCCCCGATGACACTGCCAATTACATCATCGAAGACAGTGTATTGATCAAAACCAAGGACGGAGCACAAATCTCCGCCTTGGTGGTTCGAAAAAAAGGAGTGGCTGAGCCGCAGGCTGCCATTTTTCAGTTTACGATTTATGCCCGAAAAACGGATATTAAAAAGGTAAAAGAAGCCGCGGACAAAGGGTACGCAGGTGTTATGGCTTACACTCGCGGAAAACGCTACAGTCCTGATGAAGTGGTTCCGTACGAATACGATGGAGAAGATGCCAATACCGTCATTGACTGGATTAGTAAACAGCCTTGGAGCAACGGGAAAGTAGGGATGTACGGAGGAAGTTATAACGGATTTACCCAATGGGCGACTGCCAAATACCTGCACCCCGCCTTAAAAACCATTGTTCCCTCCGCATCGGCGGCACCGGGCTTGGATGTGCCGATGACCAACAACGTAGTGATGAGTTTTGTCTTTCCGTGGACATACTATGTTTCTAACAATAAGTTTTTGGATGAAACGGACTACAACGGTCCGCAATGGGGAGAAGCATACAACAAATGGTTTGAGACGGGAAAATCGTATCGTGCGCTTGATACGCTCCTTGGAAGGCCCGGCAACAGCGTTTTTCAACGCTGGCTCGACCATCCCGCTTACGATGCCTATTGGCAGAAGATGCTCCCCTATAAAGAGGAATTTTCAAAAATAACGATTCCGGTACTGACCACTACCGGCTATTTCGATGGCGGACAAATCGGGGCAACGTATTATTTGAGAGAACATCTTGCCTATCATCCTCAGGGAAATCATTATTTCCTGATCGGGCCTTACGGACATTTCGGCTCACAAGGGTATCCCGATTCCACTTATCGGAGGTACCGAATTGACCCCGTTGCCAACATTCCGATTCACGATATGATTTATCAGTGGTTTGATTATATCCTGAAATCAGGCCCCAAGCCGGCCTTTCTGAAAGATAAAGTCAATTACCAGGTCATGGGTAGTAATGAGTGGAAACATGTGCCTTCTTTATCCAAAATGAGTAATGATACCCTTACTTTTTATCTGACTAACGCTTCCTCCAAAGCCCCTTATCGACTAAGCACCAAAAAGCCAACAAAGGAAGGCTTTGTAGGGCAAGAGGTTGACTTTAAGAATAGAGATTCTTATAACAGTTATTATTACCTCAACAATGTCATTTACGATAGTCTGTTTGCCAACAATGGCCTGCTCTTTATCAGCGAACCCTTGGGACAGTCCTTGGAAATTTCGGGTTGCTTTACGGGAGAGCTGAAAGCCATTATCAATAAAAAGGACATGGATTGCAGCGTCGTTTTGTTTGAATTAATGCCCGACGGAAGGTATTTTTATCTTTCCTACTTTATGGGACGCGCCTCTTACGCAAAGGATAGGACCAAAAGGCATGTATTGACGCCCGGTAAGAAAGAGTCTATTCCGTTTTCCAACACCTATATGACAAGCCGGAAGTTAAGAAAAGGCAGCAAACTGGTGGCCATCATCAACGTCAATAAAAGCCCCTTTGAACAAATTAATTACGGCACAGGAAAAGATGTCAATGACGAAACCATCCAAGATGCCAAGGCACCGCTGCAAATTAAATGGTTGAATGATAGTTATTTAAAGGTGCCGGTTTGGAAATAATGTAGGATTCTTTAATTGGGTCTCTGTTCTATAAATGTTTTTTACAGGGGTTTGCCTCTTGTGAAATACCAACTTCGACTGAAAAATGGCCTGTTGAGTATAAAAAAAGCATTTTTTATACACGTGCTGTATTTATGTATAAAAAAAAGATAAATTTATATATGAAATAAAACAACCGAAATGAATTATCGAATCAAAGAGTTGCCGAATATTGGAGAAGTAGAAACAAAAACAGTATTAAAAAAGTCGTTGCAAGCCAACAAAGCTTCCTTGTGCCCTTGGAGGTGTTTTCACCTCCAAGGGCACAAGGAAGCTTTACAAACAACTGTTTAAATAGGGAGATAGTTGTCGGTCATAAGACCAACAACGGCGTAAAAAAAGAATCTGTAGTCTGCATTCGTGTGTCTTTAGTTAAAGTTACAAAATCCCTTTAAATGACACAGTTAAATGAATACTCTCGATAATCAACTATAATTTCCCCATAAATTCATTAACCTCGTCAATATTTTCAAAATCACTATATGACATAGAAGAAAGTTTTTTGCTCGAAAAACGTTTAGAAATTTCTCTTTTTCTACTCTCTAATTCTTTTTGATTTTCAAAATCATGATTAAACAAACTGATATTCAGATATTCTTTTTTTTTGATTTTTATATCATATTCTCCAATATCAAGTGTAAGTTTTAATACTATTGGAAGTATATCCACGAATATAAAAAACAATAACAAAAAGATTTTCATCTGTCTTGTTGGTTCGCCCTCAATTGGGTCATTTTCCAACCTTGATAATGCGATTGTTCCCGAAAGATAACCTTTTGCATAATTTTCTTTCAAATTTATTAAAGCAGTGTCCTTCTGGTTTTCCTTAGCTTTTAAAATTGAATATTTATTTTGTTTAAACTGTTCAAAATCCTCCTTTTTAGATCTTAATGTTGCCTGTAGACTATCAATATCTCTTGAAATTTCATCAAATCTACGCCATCTGCCGTCCTCACCACTTACAATATACTCTTCATTATTAAAAGTCATAGTATCTCTCTCAGTAGAAGTTGATTCTGCTTGTCGATAACGGCCTAAAAATCTAATCTCATCCTCAATAGGTTTTATAAAATTATTTTTATAGTCAATAATACTTTTTTCTATATCATCAGATTCTTGATTGAAGTCATTAATAATATTATTTTGTTGGTTGGTATAATCTTTGCTTAAATAGTCTTTTATTTTGTCATCTAAAATAAACAAAACCAAAGGATGTGATACCATCATCCCGATTCCGATAGAAAATATTAGCCTAAGTAGAAATTTCCATGAAAAAAAATCTTTTTTTACCGATTCTGACTTATGAAATGCACTAATCAAAAATCTATCTATTGCTAAAACGATTAATCCCCACAAAAAACCAATTGAAAGATAGACTGTTGGATTATCTGTTAAAATTGATATTGCAAATGACATAGATATAGTACCGAGAATGCACGGTATCATTATTAACATACCCATGCCAGACTGTTTTATCTTTTCATACCTTGTACAAGTATCCAATGTGGGTTTATCTACACCCGCTATTAGTACAAAAAATTTATAAAGTGAACGGAGAATGATCATTGCATTAAAATTTAAGTGAATGAAAGATTAACGCTTTTTATTTTTTTTTGAGAGTCCTCTATTGCGAAATGGCTTTGATATAGGTAAAAGGTGCTTTTCTATTGCTGATATCAAAAAACTTAAATTGAAATTTTTAGATTTTTCCAATCTTTTAATCATTGTTTTTATTTTTTGTTTTTGGGGTGCTTTTTTTTCGTCATTATATAGTATCATTAGTAATTCACGAAGCTTATCTTGAGATTGTTCTTTAGTTTCCATTACTTTGTCCTCATCAATTGGCCCTTTGGAAACGGGGTCTTCTTTTCCAATAGAAGGCAAACTTGTTGGGATTTTAACAAATCCCTCAATATATTTTCTTCTACCAGCAGTAGGGTGTGGTTTACCTTTAATGATTACATTTCCTATTGAGAGCATAGCAGACTGTTCTAATTCGAGTTTTGTAGAGTCATAGAAATCTTCTGCAATGTTCTTGATTATTTCTTTATCTCTAATAGATAACATATTCCCCCGACTTTCAAAACTGAATCCTGAATAATCTTCATAATTATTCAGGATTGTTTCAAAAATTTTAATTAATTGTTCCATTGCCTATATTAGTTATTCATATCGAAGAAATCTCTTAAGTTTAGATACTTTGAGATACTATCATGATACGCTTGCCCCGTTATAAAAAAGTGATTAATCTCCTCCATCAACTCATTAATTTGTAACTTGTTATTGAGAATTCGGCTCGGATTTAACCTGTGAAAAGCATAAATCATCCAAAGAAATGATGCGAGTGTACCATAAGGACTTAATAGACCGTCTGCTACCTCAGTAACACCACCAGCAGGATTGGCAATAGCATTGTCAAAACCTAAACTTGATGAAGGGAAAACTCTAAACATGGCATTACTTCCTTTGAGTTGTGTATGAAAATCTTCAATGAGATTTTTTATATATGAACCATCTATCACCTCTTTAACCTTAGAATTTATAATGTCACCCATAATAAATGGCAATCTGTCTTCAATATTATCCTCTCTATCGCTTCTGTATTCAATAAACTCTCTTTCAATATCATCTTTTATATTGGTTAGACCTGAAAGTTTATCCATCTGGGTTATTACTAAAGCTATCGGAATTTTTCTTTTAGCTTTCAATAAAGGACTTGCTAAATCTAACTGACGCATTAATTGAGAAACTGCTTCATCGTACTCCCTTGCAGTTGATGGAGCTTTGATAAAAATAAGTACTCCATCTTGCTCAGGAATTATTTTTAAAAGTTTGGTAGTCTCTTCTGGATTTCTCCCAACTTCAGTAGCTTGCCCATAAATATCAGAAAGGTTAACTTGAAATAAATCTTCGAACCTCTTTTTGAACATAATTTCAACTGTGTTTGCTTTAAGCGTACTAAAAATGGCTCCCTTCTCTCGGCGAGATAAGACATTATAAACAGTCTCAATTTCGTTTTGCACATCAAGTTTCAAGCCTCGAATTTGAAATCCATGTGGTCTAATGTTAAATCGTAATCTATTTTGGCTTCCTAACCAGTAAGTTTTACCAGTAGAAGAATATCCTAAAGCTAAAAACTTTAAAGGATTATTTCGTTCATTTCGTAAAATTTGATCAAAGCTCATAATGAAAATTAGTTTAAATTTGTTAAATTATTTCAACTTAAGTAAAGGCAATAGTTCTTTATTACCTTTACTTAAATAAAAACCCTGTAAATAATAAAAACTATTCACAGGCAGTGTCCATAGCCACATAATCGGAGCCGTAAGATACCGCAGATTCTACCACATCACCAACTGATACATGAGGGTCATTATCGACATACCCACCAAAAGTAGTAGCAAAAGTGTGAGCCGAATCTTGAAAGTCGCCAATTGCATTGACGCAAACGTCAGAATCATTCGCTGTTTCCATTTTTTTAAATGATTTATTGTGAAAAATACTAAAAATTAAATGCCTAAGTAGTTATCTGAAATTAGTTATCAGTTATCTGTCTATACTCAATCAGTTGATTATCAATGCACTAATAACGGATAACAGATAACGAATAACATAAAGTATTTGAGATTGGGTACTTAGCTATTAATATCTAAATCTATACTTTCGGCATCGCCATGAAAAATAGACATAGCAAAGTTTGTAAGAATGACCGAAGCAGTTACTATCCCTGCAATTTGAGCTGTTTTTCCTATTTTTGTTACAACTCCATAAGGCCGACCACATTTTGGACAGAAATACTTTTTTAATGTCCAAGTGCTTTCTGTCTCTATTTCTACAAGATTTTCATGCTCACATTTTGGATTCACACATTTGGGTCGTTTTATCACAGCCTTAGTATATTTTGATTCCAAAAATAGCAAGTAATCCTAATCCTAAAACTGGGCGAATCTTACCAAAGGTTGTCGATTTCATCGTTTTTGTACCGCAGTAATTACAGTGGTAGTGCTTAGTAGATAAGGTTTCTGTCTCAAGCTCGATAAACTGATTTGACTTACAGCCAATACAGTTAGGGTTTTCATTTAGATTTTCCATGATTTTATTTCCATTTAAATTAATTTGTTACATTTGCATTACAAATGTAGAGTAAAAAAAGACAAAAACAAATATTAGTTAGTTTTTTTTTAACTAATATTAGTTGCAAATCAAAATATATGGAATTCGGTGATAAAATACGGTTTTTGAGAAGGCTAAAAGGATGGAATCAAAATGATTTAGCTACAAGGGCAGGGATGTCAGGCCCTTATCTCAATCAAATAGAGAGGGGAAAAAATTTAGAATCGATAGGAGAAAACTTAGTAAAAAGACTTGCTGATGTCCTAGAAGTATCTGTGGAAGACCTTATAAATCCTGAATCGACTATTTCATATAACAGTAATAATGCTTTTGAACGAAATACCTCTATTTCTCAAGCTGAAATAAGTTTTGAAGCCGAGCGAAAGGTTTGGCAAAGTTTAGAAGCAAGTTTACGCCAAACAATTGCTAATCAACAAGAAACAATCAATTTTTTGATGGATTTAGTAAAGAAAAAATGAACGAAATTTATTGAAAAAAATAAATTTCTATTGATTGATTGTCCTATCCGAACACCTCAGACTACAATTAAATTAAGTAATTATTGGTAGGCAAAATGCGATTGACTATCTCATTCACATAAACACCAGACGCTAAATAAATCATTTTGCCCTTGGTGGTGAAAACACCACCAAGTACTGGAAGCTTTACAAACAGCTGCTTAAATAGGGAGATAGTTGTCGGTCATAAGACCAATACTGGCGTAAAATACAGCTTCTTTTTTCCATTGGCCGTCGGATTGGCGCTCGACAGAAACAGTTCGCCAACTGTGTACAAAAACAATGATAAATTTATACATGAGTGCAGTTGTGCGTAGCCTCAACAAAACCGATTTTACTCCAACCAAATCATGGGATTCCGAATCGGCAAGTTGCGCAGTACTTCTTCAACTTGAGGTTGATGCTTTAGTTTTTGCCATGTTTTCAGCCAATTCTTTTGTTGAAAAGCCAACGCTCCGAATACCAAAAATGGATGTGCAACAGGCCATTCATCCCAATACATGACATCAGGAGGAAGCGGCCATTTGCTTTTACTAACCACAAAGGGATAGAGGTACGAAATACCTTTGTGGATGCCGCGCCCATCGGACGTTTGATACGTCCATAAATTATCGTTTTTATCTGACAAAATTTGACACAACATCACCATAGCGTCCAGATTAAAAAGCGAATAACCATACGGTTTGGTACGTCGAAGTTCCTGCGGAAAACTCCCGTCTCCAGCCATTTGATTGGGTAGAAAAACGTTTTTATAACGGTTACGACAAAACACCAGTAGTCCTTCATTGTTGGTCAACCGGGCAAAGGCCGCCACCTGCATAGCCCAACAAGTCCCGTGGTTGTTTTTGGCTTCCATTTCATCTTTTCCATAAGGGTGGGTCGTAAGCCAAGTAAGATATTCTGCAAACCATAGTCGAATCGCTGTTATTTGCTTTGCTTCTACACTTTTGGCTTTTTCCATCACTAAAACGGCTTGTGCTACTTCCATCAGATGGATGGTATCAATGATGCCTATACCTCGTCCTGTAAATCTTCCTTGAATGGCTTGGGCATACAACAGCGAAGAGTTCATCCGTGTGGTAGTATCAACAAACCATGCATTCAAATGCCGCAAGGCATGACGGACATATTGCTCATTACCAGTGAGTTTGTATGCAGATGCAAGCACACTTACAATCCGACTAAATCGAATCATCGCTTGTCGATGGGCTATAAAATTATCGGGATTGGTCATGCCATCTCGCTGAATATATGGGCCTTGTGGATTGGAAGGGTCGGGCCACCAATAATCACCTTCCGAAAAAAAATCGTGCTTGCTTCCCGCCGAACGTGGACTACTTTGCGCCGTTACTGTTACAGGTTGCTGTGTCAAAGCCCAACGTGCTTCCGTTCGAATATGGTCTTTGAGCGTGATTTTAATAGCCTGTTTTATCTCCTGTGCTTGTGTTATAATACTTATTGAGCACAAGGCAATCACAGACTGTACGATATTTTTAATGATGTTTTTCATAGAATAGGGAGTTTGATTATAAGAGGCTCATAAACCTCCAAGTTACTTCCCCAACCGTATTAGGCTTGCCGTTTTCAGGGGCAGAAATACTGCCTTTCCATTGGCCGTCGGATTGGCGGTTGACAGAAATCGTTCGCCAACTGTATTGGCCTTTTTCGTAGTCAAACGTCTCGCCGTCGTCATCGTACAGTTGGTATTGGCCGGGCTTTTGGCCGTAATGACGAATTTCAATAGCCACTTTTTGGTTGGAGGTGGGGGCGTGCAGCAGGACCGGCATCAGCGGGATGATGCCGCCGTCTTTTACAAAAACAGGGATTTTGTCTAAACCGGGCGTTACCGTAATCACTTCTCCTTCACCTGCCAGTTTCCCCGTGTAAAAATCGTACCATTTTCCTTTGGGCAATACCACTTTGCGCGAAGTTTGGCCGGTAAACATCGGCGCGACCAACAGGTATTCCCCCGCCATGTATTGGTCCTTGATTTCTTTGTTGACCGCTACCGCGTAGGGGTTTTCTTCCAAATTGCTGTTCACCGCTTCTTTTTTGACCTCTCCGGTAAAATCAGGTTCCAGATTCATGGCCCGAAACGGCGGCGTGCCTTCAAAATGATACTTGGCAAATTCGGAGTACCAGTACGGCATCATGCGCATACGCAGTTGCGAAACCTCTTTGATTTGTTCGGCTACGTCGGGAAAGGTCCACGGTTTGGTACTGCTCGCCCAGGCGTTGATCATAGCCATCGGTGAAAAACAAACCGACTGAAACCGCCGTAACCATTCCTCACTTGTTTTGGAAGCGCGTACTTCCGGTGTCCACAGCGTTCCCGTAAAGCCGCTGTTGATCAGGGCGGTAATAAAATCTTCGTGGCTGTAATTGTCGTTGTAGATCACGTAAGGTAATGACGACGCCCCCGCATTGGAGGCTCTTACCAAACCGTAGGTACGGCGATTGTATTTGTGAAATAAGTCCGTGCTTTGTTTTTGCACCAACACCCCGTAGGTCTGCCGCAGTTGTTCCGCTTCCAATCCCGACGGAAACGTGGCCACATCCGGCCAAAGCCAGGAGTCGAAGCCATCGACTTCATCGATCTTATACCCACCGACTCCGATACCGACGTGGTCTTTCTCAAATTGTCCCCAAAAAATGCTTTGGGCTTTGGGAAGGGTCAGATCAGGCACGGCCCCTACCCACACCGAGTGCGAACCCGCAAACGGCTTGATCTTGGCGTAAATTGACGCGTCGGGTGAGACGTAAGGATTGGTCCACAGATTGAGGCGGATGCCTTTAAGGAGCATCTCTTTGACAAAAGCTTCGGGTTGCGGAAAACGCGTTTTGTCCCACTCAAACGTACAGGGATATGATTTGCTTTGCCAGCCGGGCTCCAAGCCGATAAAATCCAACGGATAGCCTTTTTCCTCAAACTCCGACGCTTCTTTTTGCACGTCTTTGTCGGAATACAGGCGATTGACGCGTTGCGTAAAACCCAATCCCCAACGCGGCGGCAAGCAGCCCCCGCCGTTGAACAGATTGAAACGACGTACGGCGTCCATCGCGGAGGGGCCTCCAAAAACGTATACCTCTACACCCCCGGCCGGCACCAGTATTTCCACTGCGTCGGAGTAGGGTTGGGCCTGCCAATTTGTATCGGTATTGCGGTCTTGTGCCGGCGGAGGGTTTTTACTGTCGGTTCGTACGGCTGTTCCGGCATATACATCAATGTATCGGGCCGAATTGACAAACACCCCGTAGCCTTTGGACGACACATAAAACGGCACCGGGGCATGCGTACGGCCGTTGTCGCGGTTGCCGTAGTGATCTACGTGCAGTTTCAGGATTTTTCCCCGTTGATGAACTGTCTGAAAATTCAGCCCGAAGCCGTAGAGCTGTTCGCCGCGGTCCAACGGAAAGCGGAGGTACGTTTTCCCGTTGTTGACCCGTACGGCAATATCGTTTTTGGACAAAGGAAACGCCGTCGTTCCCAATTTTTGTAAGGCATCACGGTTGGGTGGCACCCGGGCCGCCGCCAAGAGGTTGTAGGTGTCGGGCTTGCCCACCGATAATTTCCAAACACCGGGAGCTGTTTCTGTCCAATTCAGGGATTGGGTATGACCAATCAACCGAAGGAACAGGAAACTAAAGCAGAAAAAGTACCGAGTTAAGGGTTTGTGCAGAACTGTCGGAGCCATACAGAACAGGTGTTGATAAGGGAAAAAGGCAAACATTCAGGATTTCTTGGTTTCGGTTAGGGAAATACTCAAATAGAAAAACAGAAGCGTAATGACTGAACCAA
Organism: Spirosomataceae bacterium; assembly: GCA_046329125.1. Taxonomy (GTDB): domain Bacteria; phylum Bacteroidota; class Bacteroidia; order Cytophagales; family Spirosomataceae; genus Runella. The sequence goes on from JAXLVD010000002.1 coordinate 199,331, forward strand.
TGATGGCAGGGAAAACAGACGCCGGCCCCTGATAGAGCCCGTTCCCTAAAAATGAATCGGACGAGCGGAAATCCAAATAGGTGTAAAAAAGATGGGCCACGAAAAGTAAGACCGACCATTTCTTTTTGAGTTGGAAATTTTCGGCATACAAACCCACGCACCCAATGAGCAATCCAATGACGATCATGTGCGTATAGACCCAAAAGATAGCGTCGTAATAATGCGGAGAAGCCAAAATTTCAGGAGGTACGTTGTATAGACTCATGCTTTTTATAAGGCCCTGCAGGAACAAACTGCCTGCTAAAAAGACGTATAATCCGCAGACTGTCAGACAGATGGTCTTAAAGCTGAAAAATGACTTTTGGGTAGTTTTCATGTTGAAGAGAGGTTTATTTTGTGTCCTTAGCGGTGTCTTCACCGCTCGGTACAGTAAAGTTCTGAAAAAATACCCACCGGCTCAAAGATGTTGCGCGGTCGGACTTCGCCGTCTTTTTTCAAAGAAAGCAGTTATTTTCTGAGGTTACTCCTCTTTAGGTAGTGGAAACACCGAAAATTCTTAATCACTTCAATCAATATGAAACAATCACTTTTTATTAGTTCGTTAGCGGCGCTTTTGATCCTTTGTCAGGGATTTGTATTGGGGGGAAAAAAAGAAAAATGGATTTCACTTTTTGACGGTAAGTCGTTGAACGGCTGGAAAGTGGGCGAAAATGCCGCCTCGTTTAAAATCGAGAACGGAACCATTGTGGTCAACGGACCGCGGGCGCACTTGTTTTATGACGGGAAAGTGGGGGAGCATAATTTCAAAAACTTTGAGTTTAAAGCCCAAGTGATGACCACGCCCGGCTCCAATTCCGGTATCTATTTTCATACCCAATACCAAGAAGGCGGCTGGCCCTCAAAAGGGTACGAAGTGCAGGTCAACAATTCGCACACGGATTGGCGCCGTACGGGCAGTTTGTACGGGATACAGGATGTGAAGGATGTATTTGTGGAGGATAATCAATGGTACACCGAGCAGATCATAGTGCAAGGCAAACACATCACCATCAAAATTAACGATAAGACAGTAGTAGATTACACAGAACCCGAAGAAGTGGGAAATAAGCCGGGAGAAGGCAGAAAGATCAGCAGCGGTACCTTTGCGCTTCAGGGCCACGACCCCAAAAGCAAGGTGTATTACAAAGATATTATGGTGAAGCCGTTAGCGGATTGATCCATTCAAGATTTCAGTGAGATCAGGGGTTTCGGATAGTTTTGTCCGAAACCTTTTTTATGCTTCCTGTCTCACTCATCCAATAAATCTTGCAGGTGCGGGTCGGGCGGTAGTTCGGGAAGAAGAGAAGCAATATCCGCTTCGGGAATTTCGCTGTACAGATCATCCTCCCACGCTTCCTCCACGGTTTCGATTTCCGGCGTCTCTGCTACTTCTATGATTTCCGCTATTTCTACCTCCGAGGTGATGGGGGGAGCGTTGGGGTCTATGAAGGTTTGGTAAAACATATCGTTACGATAGGAGAGGGGCTCTCCTGCTGAGAAACGCTCAAACGACATCGCTACGGTTTCCCAATCTTCACGTAATACTGCTTCGGTAAGCGTAGGAAATTTGCTCAATCCCGGATTGTAAGCAAAATCAAACAAAATTTGTTTCTGTTTTTCCGACAGGTTTTCCCACGCGATCATGTCGTGAGTAATGCTTCCGTTATCGTCGGCAAATTGTACCAACTGCGACCGTAACCGCCGTTCGTATTCGTCCACCAATACCTGATCAAAAAGTACCTGTTGTTGTTCTTCAGTGATAAAAAGCTCATGACGGTGCGCATTGACCCACGCCAAGGCTTCGTCGCCCGTTTTATAAGCGGCCCCCATAAATAATTCGGCGGTTGGCGGCGCAATCCCCGCCTGCGTCAAATCGTGATAGATCTCGGCGGGAGTACGGCTGCCCATGTCATAGCCGGGGCCGATGGTGACGCCGGACAAGCCTCCCGGAAAATGCGGAATAAGGCTCTGACCCTGATGCCCGATTTCCTGATGATAAGTGAATGCGTACCTTGCCATTTTGCGCTGTCATTTAGCGAATAACAAAATTAACATCCTTCCTGCGACAATCCCTAACCGTAAACTCAAAAGGTTAAATATCCTTAAATTTTTCGGTGAATGGTTTGTTAAATGATTGATATTCAGAAGTTAGGCCTTAAGTCTTCAACTCTAAACCCTGAACCCTAAACCCTAAACCCCGCACGACAATCCGGAAACTGTAAACTTCTGCTAACTTTGCAGAGTGAAAAAGTGGCTATATATCGTTTTTTGCAGCTTTTGGTCCGTTGCTGCACTTGGGCAAATCAGAATGCCGACCGGCGGAACGTTCGGGGGCTCTCAGCGAGGGAGCGGTCTCGGACAAAGCGGCGGTCAGGCAAAAATTGATGACTCGACCAAAGTGATTTACGGTCCGCACACGGCACGTTATTTTTTAGAGGAAGATGTCTTCAATAACCACAAGACACTCTACCGGATCGATACCTCCTACGATGATTTTCATCGGTATAATTTCGTTCAACGGGCCGATTTTCAATTAGTGGATTTAGGCAACTTAGGCACCGCTTCCCGACCCCTCTTTTTTCGACCGGCCGAGCAGTTGGGGGCGCAGTTCGGCTATGAGGCCTATACGCCTTATGCCTATCCCATCCATGAAGTAAAATTTTACGATACCAAATCCCCTTATACCAACCTGTACTTGGTCTTAGGCGGATTGGGGCAGAATATTGCCCGTTTTGACCACAGCCAAAACCTGACACCGCGTCTCAATTTGGGTATCAATGCGCAGCGGTTTACGACGAATAAATACTTCGGAACGAGCGGAGCCGCCGACCCGCAAAATAACCTGACTCAAAACTGGGCCTTTGTTTTTCACGCCAACTATCGTACCAAAGATGAAAAATATTTGCTGTTGGGACAGTTTAACCATTTGAATCACAACGCTTACGAACAAGGGGGGATGTCGCCCGACAGCCTCAATTTCAAGCCCGACGGGAGCATCGAATACAACAACCCCTCGGCTATTTTAAAAACGGCCCAATCGTGGGAGCGCCGAAACAACGTGCATCTTTACCATCAATATGTGCCCGTACAGGGCTTTCAGGCGTATCATATTTTTGATTACAAACGCAGCATTGATATTTTTACCGACAAAGACCTGAGTCAGGGACGCTTGTACGATTTTTACAGCAATTACTACTTCAATCAGGACAATACCCGTCAGGAAGTCCGTTTTCGACTGTTTGAGAACAAGTTCGGTTTAAAAGGGCGTTATCAAGGATTCAACTACCGGGCCCATTACCGACAGCGTATCGTGACCATGAACGGCAGCTATAATACAACCGACAGCACCAATACCAACGGCAGTTACCGCTTGCGCCGTTTCGAAAATTTTGTCGGATTATGGTTGGCCTATTATCTCAAAGACAGTACCCAGCGCGCTACGGCCGAATTTGAATATTTATTGGGACGTGATTTTAAAGTCAAAGGAGAAATTGTCAGTAAATGGTTTACGGCAGGTTATTATTCGGTGTTTTCTTCCCCTTCTTTATTACAACAACTTTATACCGGCAATCATCTGCGCTGGGAGAACCCCTCTCGCCTGATCAATTCCAATAACATTTACGGCCAAATCAACCTCAATACCAAGCATTTTAAATTCAGCCCGCGTTTAGACTATCACCTGATCAGCAATTATTTTTACTACGATACGGCAGCTATAGCGCGGCAGTTTACCGGTGCATTCAGCGTATTGCGGGTAGGGGGACAGGCAGAGTGGCATCCCAACCGGTTTCGTTTTTGGGCACAGACCTTTTATACGCTTTCTTCCAATACCGGCATCATTCGTATTCCCCGCTATTTTGCCAATTTCCGCGCTTCCTTTGACTTCAAATACTATAATTTATTCTTACAGGCAGGAGGCGAGATTCATTATAAGTCGTCGTATTACGCGGATGCTTATATGCCGCTGACGCAGCAGTTTTATCTTCAAAACCGCCTTAAAACCGAAGGCGTTGTCTATTCAGAACTCTTTTTAAATACCCGTATCAATCGGGTACGCATCTTCGTAAAAATGGCCAATGCCGCACAGGGCTTGTTTCAGGGTGTGTTGAATCAGGGCTACTTTTCTACTCCTTTTTATCCCGTCGTAGGACGCTCCTTGGGATTCGGCATCAATTGGCCGTTGTTTGACTGATAAGTTCGTCTATGATTTCACCCCATTTAGTCGTCCAGACCTTGCATTTGGTCGTTTTTCCGCCATTTCTAACGGTTTAGGAGCAACATTTGTACTTTGAAAATTGTCTTACACACACAGACATTTACTATAAACAACTCAAATGAAACAGTTTTTTTACGTTTTAACAGCCGTTTTAGGTATCGCATTTACCTCACAAGCCCAATTCCCCGGAGGCGGGGGCTTTGGCGGTGGTATGGGACGCGGAGGAGATCGCAATGGCCCGGGAGGGATGGGGCAGCAACAGCAGCAAGGCCTTCCCGATCTGCCGAAAGGCAACGGTAAAGTGTTGGGTATCATCGTTGATTCAGTATCCGGCAAACCCGTCGAATACGCTACCGTCGCCCTTTTTGATATTAAGTCAGGAAAACCCGTGGACGGAACCGTGACCGACTTAAAAGGAGCTTTTTTACTGAAAAACGTTCCCGACGGAGACTTTAAATTTGTGGTAAGTTTTATCGGTTATAAGAATTTCGAGATTGCTAAGATTACCATTGGCAAAGGAAACAAAGAGAAAAACTTAGGAAATGTCAGTCTTCCGCCGGATGTACGCACCCTCGCCGAAGTAACGGTGACGGGTGAAAAAGCGTTGATTGAGGACAAAGTAGACCGCTTGGTGTATAATGCCGAAAAAGATATTTCCAACGCCGGCGGCGATGCCGGGGATGTGCTTCGTAAAGTACCCATGTTATCGGTTGATTTGGACGGGAACGTTTCGATGCGCGGCAGTCAAAACATCCGCGTGTTGATCAACGGTAAACCTTCTACCATTGTGGCCAACAGCGTAGCCGATGCCTTGAAAATGATCCCTTCTGATCAGATCAAGACCGTGGAGGTGATCACTTCTCCTTCGGCTAAATATGACGCCGAAGGGTCGGCGGGTATCATCAATATCATTACCAAGAAAAATAACCTTCAAGGGATTACGGGTTCGATCGACATTGCAGGCGGTAGCCGAAGCAGCAATTTGTTTGGGAATGTGAACCTTCGTACCAAAAAATTGGGCGTTTCTATCAATGCCGGCGGACGTATGATGTACCCGCCGACGGGTGGTTATATTGATATTACCCGTTTGTTGCCTACCGGACAGTCGCTGCGTACCCGTCAGGAAAACAGCGGTCAGCAATTAGGCGGTTTCGGCAATGCGCAGTTGAGTTTGGATTATACCTTCAATCCTAAAAACAGCTTGACCTTGAGTGTACGCAACAGCCGCCGGGCGTTTAATTTGGAGAACAATCAGCAATCCTATACTATTAACGGTACTACAAAAACGGCGACATTCGGTAACGAGATCAATACCAAGAATATCGGTAACAACTTGGATATGAACTTGGATTATACACGCAAGTTTGATAAAGAAGGCAAAGAATTCAGTGTCTTAGCACAGTTTAGTGAGAACAAAGGGGATAACAGTTACACGCGGGATCAATATCAGGGAGCCTCGGTGGGGGAAATCTCTTATCGCGAAAATAACCCTAACAAGAGTTTGACGCAGGAAAAAACCATACAGATTGATTATCAAGACCCCTTGACTTCTCATGTGCAGATCGAAACAGGGGCTAAGATGATTTTGCGCCATATTGAAAGCGATTATCGTTTTAACTACGACAGCTCTGCTACCGGAAATTACAAAGCCAATCCGTTGCGTACAAACGTATTCAGCTATGATCAGAACGTATATTCAGCCTATATGTCTTTTCTGTTTCAAACGAAGAACAAATGGGGCTTTAAGCCCGGGGTTCGTTATGAATACACTGATATTGCTGCCAAATACCAAGATGCACCGCGGGTAGATTTGCCGAATTTCGGAACAGTAGTACCAAGTTTGACTATCTCAAAGGGGCTAAAAGGCGGTAAAACCATCCGAGTGAGCTACAACCGTCGTATCCAACGGCCTTCGATTCAGTTCCTGAATCCGAACGTATCTCAGAGCGATCCGTTCAATGTATCTTTCGGAAATCCGAATTTGAAACCGGAATACACCAACAACTTTGAGATTAACTTAAGTACATTTTTCAAGACGACTACGCTTAATTTCTCTACTTATGCCCGTATGACCGAAGGGTCCATCGAAACAGTACGCTATCGCGGCGGACAGGATTTGTTTAATCAACTGACGAAAGCACAAGGGGTGAATACAGGCAGTGTTGTGGTCAATAACAATACTTTGTTAACGACTTATCAAAACATCGGAAGTAATCGTGCCTACGGTGTAAACATATTTGCCATGGTGAAACCTGTTACCGGCCTGACCATTAACGGTAACGTGGATGTGCGCTACATTATGCTCAACAGCCCTTCCTTAGGGATTACCAACCAAAACTGGACTTTCAACCTTTTCGGTCAGATTCAATACCAGTTGGGTAAAAATTGGAGCGCTCAGATGTTTGGTTTCGGACGTGCCCGCGAGATTCAGTTGCAAGGTACGCAAGGCGGATTTATGGGGTACAGCTTCAACCTTTTGAAGGAATTCAAGAAACAACAGGCGAGCTTAGGGTTCGGTGCGGAAAACTTCCTTCAAAATGCATTCAAACAGCGTACAAATCTGAGCAGCAATACACCGGGTAACGTATTTACGCAGGAGCAGGTCAACTATATGTACAATCGCGGTTTCCGTATCACGTTCCGTAAGCGTTTCGGAAAGATGACGTTTGACGGCAATTTCTTCCAACGCAAGAAGAGTGTCAATAACGACGACGCCAAACAAGGCGGCGACAACTCCAACGACGGCGGCGGTGCCCAAGGTGGTGGCGGTCAAGGCGGCGGCGGACGTCGCGGTGGATAGACAGTTTTTCGATTATTTCCATACCGTTAAAAAAGCCCTCTCTGATTTTTCGGAGAGGGCTTTTGCTTGATAGCGCTATTTAATTTTTTTTCCCTGAACATCCATTTGTGCATAGATGGATGTTCAGGGAAAAACAGAAGGCTTAGAAGAATAAATACCCTACTTCAATTTTTTGTTAAACAAACCAATGGTCCGTTCCCATGCCAACTTGGCAACGGCTTCGTTGTAGCGGGTAGGGGCAGTATCGTTGTTAAAGGCATGTTGTGCGCCTTCATACACAAACAATTGATAGTCGGTGCCTGCTTTTTTGAGGGCCTCTTCGTAAGCGGGAATACCCGCATTGATGCGTTCGTCCATCCCGCCATAGTGCAGCAGAAGTGATGCCTTGATTTTGGGTACATCTGCCGCATCGGCCTGACGCCCGTAGTAAGCTACGGCGGCGTTTAGCGTAGGGACATTTACGGCCAATTGATTGGCCATCGCGCCGCCCCAGCAGAAGCCCACACAACCGGTCTTGCCCGTGCAGTCCGGGCGTGCTTTGAGGTAATCGAAGGCTTTGATAAAATTACTGAGGTTTTTCTTGGGATCCAGTTGCCCGAAATTGGTGCGTATTTTTTCGTCATCCCCGTTGGGTGTCCCGCCAAAAGGAGAAAGTGCATCAGGAGCTAACGCAATGAAACCCGCCAAAGCAACCCGTCGTGTAACATCTTCAATGTGCGGATTCAAGCCTCGGTTTTCATGAATAACCACTACTGCCGGGTATTTTCCCGTTGCTGCAGGCCGTGCCAAATAGCCCTTCATTTGCGTTTCTTCTCCGGGATACGTAATGGTTTCGGTAGCAATGCGATCGTCATTGGCTTTGACGGTCGCGGCATTGGCGTAGTTGATTTCCAATAAAGGCAATACAGCCATAGCGGCGGCAGTACTGCCCGTAAGGGAGGTCAGTCGCTGCAAAAAGTCTTCGCGTTTGAGCGGTTTGTGGGTGTATTCGTCGAAAAGGTTAATGATACGCTGATCCATAGGAGTGAGTTTTTAAGTTCCGAGTACTTAGTCCCGAGTTGATAAGGAGTAAATTTGAGGTATAAAGTAATAATTTTCACTTGAATACTCTCTTATCTTCCAAAGTAAAACTCGACACTCTGAACCTAAAATTCGACATTCAGCCCCTTAACTCACCCCGCGCTACTCGGAACTCGGAACTCGGAACTCGGAACTCGGAACTCGGTACTAAGTACTTCAGTCCTAACTCCCCGCCAACTTCATACACTCTTCTAACGTAAGCGAGGCCGGCTCCGTATCTTTCGGGATCTTGATATTTCGTTTACCTACTGCGATATACGGGCCGTAAGGGCCGCGCAACACTTTTACGGTGGGATTTTCAGGGAACTCTTTGATCACTTTATTGCTTTCCGCTTCGCGTTTCTTTCGAATGATCTCAAGCGCTTCCTCCCGAGTCAGCCGTTGCAGGCTTGACCCCTTGGGCAAGGAATAATATTTGTCGTCGTGTTTCACAAACGGCCCGTACTTACCCATACCGGTCGTGATGGGTTTTCCTTCCAATTCGCCCAATCCCTCGCCTTCATTGGCGAGATCGCCGCGTTTGAGCTTAATGGCTACGATACAGGCTTCCGCTTCTATGGTATAAGGGTCGTCGTTGCGGTCGAGGGAGTAAAATTTATCGTCGTGCTTCACGTAGGGCCCGTATTTCCCGATACCGATGATCATCGGTTTATCTTCAAAGAAGCCTGCTTCGCGCGGTAAGGCAAACAACTCAAGGGCTTCTTCAAGCGTGATGGTTTCTACCAATTGTCCTTTTTTAAGATTGGCATATTGGGGTTTGGGTTCTCCTTCCGCATTCTCCCCGATTTGCACATACGGTCCGAATTTGCCGATTCGTGCCGAAACGGGCTTTCCCGATTTAGGATCAAGGCCCAACTCCCGAACGGTATTCTTTTTGAGAACGTTAGAGCCTTCTACTTCCCCTATTTTCTGATGAAAGCCTTTATAAAATTCATCGATCATGCGCTGCCAAGATAGTTTTCCGTCAGCGATTTCGTCAAATTCCTTCTCTACATTGGCCGTAAAAGAGAAATCTACTACGTCGGGAAATAAATCAACTAAGAAGTCATTGACCACCATGCCGGTATTGGTCGGAAACAACTTGGCTTTTTCGGCCCCGTAGGTTTCCTTTCCGATGGTTTCTTTGATCTCGTTGAAGCGGAGCGACAGCTCCTTAAACGCGCGTTCCTGTCCTTTTTTATCCTGTTTGACCACGTACTCCCGCTTGATGATGGTCGAAAGCGTAGGGGCGTAAGTCGAAGGACGACCGATGCCCATTTCTTCCAATTGTTTGACCAAACTGGCTTCCGTATAGCGGGGCTTCGGACGGGAGAATCGCTCCGTGGCTTTCAGAATATGGAGCATCAGAATCTGACCGATGCTCAGCGGAGGCAACATGCCTTTGGTATCTTCTTCTTCGTCGTCTTTTGATTCCAGATATACCTTCAGAAAACCGTCGAATTTAATGACCTCTCCTTGGGCAATCAGTTCTTCTGAGGTCGTCGAAATACTTACGGTAGCGGTAGTGCGTTCCAATTGGGCATCGGCCATTTGAGACGCAATTGCCCGTTTCCAAATAAGCTCATACAAACGTTGCTCATTGCGGTCGCTGCCGGCTTTGGTTTCTCCGAAATTAGTGGGACGAATCGCTTCGTGCGCCTCTTGGGCTGATTCCGATTTCGTTTTATAGACGCGCTTTTGGTGGTATTTATCGCCGTATTCGGTAGTGATCTGTTCTTTTGCCTTCTGTATTGCTTCTTCAGACAGGTTAGTAGAATCGGTACGCATATAAGAAATCTTACCCGATTCGTACAGTTTTTGGGCTACTGTCATGGTTTGCGACACCGAAAAACTCAGTTTTCGAGAGGCTTCCTGTTGCAAAGTAGAGGTTGTAAAAGGAGGGGCCGGCGACTTTTTGGCAGGTTTTACCTCTAAATTTTTAATACGAAACGTGGCTCCCTTGCATTTTTCTAAAAACTCCCGAGCCTGCGCTTCGGTGTCGAAGTTTTTAGGCAACTCCGCTTCGAGCACTTTTCCGCCTTCAAGGTCGAACCGCGCCGTTACTTTATAGGAAGATTTCGACTCGTGAGCTTCTACGTCCCGTTCGCGTTCCACAATAAGGCGTACCGCTACTGACTGAACCCGCCCGGCCGAAAGGGCACTGTTATTCCCTATTTTGATTTTACGCCACAGCACCGGCGAAAGTTCGTAGCCTACCAAGCGGTCGAGTACCCGTCGGGCCTGCTGGGCATTGACCAAATCCATATCAATCCCGCGGGGGTTTTGAATGGCTTTTTGCAAAGCTCCTTTGGTAATTTCCCGAAAAACAATCCGTTTGGTATTGTTGGGTAAACCTAAAGCTTCTTTCAAATGCCAGGAAATGGCTTCTCCTTCGCGGTCATCGTCAGTAGCCAGCCATACTTCTTCCGAAGATTTGGCCAACTTCTTTAACTCGTTGACTACCTTGGTTTTATCGGAAGAAACTTCGTAGGCAGGTTGGTACCCGTTATGAACATCTACCCCTAAATCTTTATCAGGAAGGTCACGGACGTGCCCGAAACTGGACTTGACCGTAAAATCTTTTCCTAAGTATCCTTCGATGGTTTTGGCCTTGGCCGGTGACTCTACAATGACTAAGTTTTTTGACATGGAGGGTGTGTTTGGTCCCGATTCTGCTTTCAAATATAGGGGGGATTTATGGAAAATAAACAAATCCGGCGTTTTCGGCACGGGATTTTGCGACTGTTTTCAGTCGTGAGTTGTATCGTTTCGTTTAATTCAGGAATGGTAGAAACCTTAAATCGGCTCCCTTTGAAAGGATGCTCAGGAAATTTTTTTCAAGAAATACCTGCGTATAATGGATTGGAATTGCTTGTTAAAAATAAAACCCAAAGACCCTTTGGATGGTTCATCGGCAAGCCATTAACTAATGGCTGAAATTCTTATAAATGGAATCCATGATTCGAACAAAGTGCTCATAATCTTCGTCGTTAAGTTCTCCCCAGCCTTGCCGACGAATTTCTTTAACTACCGGCAATACCGTTTCAAAGGTCTTTTCTCCTTCGGGCATCAGATAAATATTGAATTTTCGACGATCTTCTTCCGACATGCGCCGTTCGACCAAGCCTTTTTTGACCAACAGATCTAAAATCCGGGTAACCGTGGGTGCATCTTTCGTCGTCAACTCAGCCAGTGTATTTTGACTGATTCCCTGATTCCGCGCCACGTGGTCGATAAGTACCCACTGGTCTACGGTCAAATCGAAACCGGCATCATTAAATCGTTTTTGCAATACATTCCGAATTCTTTTAATGGTAATTATCCAAAATCTCAAAAAATGGCACGGGAGTCAGAGGGATGCGTCATTTTTATCGTTATAATAGTTGACGGTAAACAGTTGGCGGTTTTAGCTTACCTTTATTCGTTTGCAAAATTAAAAAACAAGAATGTCTGACTATCAAAACAGGTGATAACCTACCGAAGAATTTACGCAGGATAACACAGAAAAAAGGAAAATTACCCCGATGTTGACCTAATGAAACACGTGCTTCTGCTTTTACTCATGGGATTGGGCAGTATCGGAAGACAGGATAACCGTTACTCCCGCTCAGACCTCTCCCTTATTCCTGTTTTATTCGGAAGGATAACCGTAGCCCGTTTGCCCGAAATCGGTGCCGATACTTCTAAAAACTAAACCGAAGAAACGGTCAATGCGTCGGTGATTTATCCATGATACAAATGGCGGAACTGTCGTTAAAGAGGCTCAAATCTTCGATTCTGACAAACAGGCAGGTTTAATCAATGTGATGATTATGGTGCGGAACGTAGATACCGTGCCCCGCTGATCAAAATTGTACTGAAAGCCAAAGATGCTAAACGATAGGTTTGAACGGAGTTCAGCGCCGCCGATAAGGGTTACAGAATCAAAGTGCAGCCCGAAACGGTGGTCAGTATTTACGTAACAGCTCGAGGATATACGGATGCTTCAGCCAACATCAATGACATCAAACACGACAGAAGTTTAGCGTTTGAATTACAGAAAATCAAACCTTCTTTGATTAAAATCAAAGTGGTGGATGACACTGAGCGGCAATCGCGGCGAGTACGCTGACAATACCGTCAACGGGCGGAACAGCCAGCCAGCGAGCAGGGGGTAAAAGAACTTACGTATGATACGCCCGAAGACCTTGAAATGACAGCTTCGGCGGCGGGCTACAGTTCTGTCAATAAAAGTTTATCGGTGGAAACCGCACTCAACGGAAAAACGTACGAATTTGTCGCGAAACTGGAAAGAGCAACAGCTCCTCCTGCGCCGGTAGCAGTAACTCCCCCTTCGACACCGGCAGCACCTTCATCAGCTGAGAAAACGGTAGAGACAAAAACGTTCGGTACCCTTGAAAAGGGAAAGGCCATTACGCTGAATAATATTTATTTTGACCAAAGCAGCCCCGTTTTAAGGGAAACCTCCTCGAAGCAGTTGGACGAATTGCTCGATGTAATGAAGCAAAACCCTTCAATACGTGTTGAAATTCGCGGACATACCGATAACGCGGGGGATTTTGACCTGAATGTAAAATTGTCGCGGGAGCGCTGTCAATCAGTCGCGGATTACCTGATTCAAAAAGGGATCAATGCGGGTCGTCTTCAGACGGTCGGTCGCGGCCCGGTAGACCCTGTCGCCCCCAACACTACGGAAGAAAATCGTAAGAAAAATCGGCGTGTAGAATTTATCGTCCTGTAAGTTATTTCCAAAACGGCCAACGCAGTACAAAATGCTGTTTACGTTGCTGTTTCCGAAAAAAGACCAATCCTACGGCGAAGAGATCAATGGTGACTGTCACCGACGGATGGGCTTTGATTTGAGCCCAAGCTGTTTCCATTTCGTCTGACCAATGAATATCGTCAAAAACAAATAAGGTATCGTTATGGGCTTTCTGAAGACAGGTCTCAAAGTAGCGCAATGTAGGTTCGAGGCGGTGGTTGGCATCAAAAAAAGCAAAATCAATTTTCGGCGTCTCATCCACCTGTGCTGACAGTACTTCATCCAAATTGCCGACGATGGTAGTGATGGGGGATGGGTGATTGCTGAGGGCCGATGGTTGATTGCTGACTGCGAACTGCGTAAAATTTCGATTGGCAATCTTTGCTGTTTCCGGACAACCTTCAAACGTCGTCACTTTGGCAGAAGGAGGAGCCGCTAAATAGAGGGTTGTCAAGCCTAATGAAGTGCCCAAATCAAATATATGCTCGTGCCCGAAGTGACAAATCAGACGATAAAATAAACGGCCTAATCGAGCTGACTTCTTGGAATGGGCGGCAATGTCCCGTACTTCCCGTACGGGCGAAGCATTGATCTTCGACCCCGCCCCGAAATCGGTAACCTGAATTTTCTCCCGGCTTTGAAGCATTTCGTGCCGAAGGGCTTCGATGTTTTCAAAACCGGACAGGTGTTCGTCTTTTTTGATAATATTCCGGTACAAATCAAACACAAAAGGAGAATGCAGACCGTGTTCGTTTTGGGCAGAAAAAAAGTAAGAGAATACAGAACGAAGATTCAACTCGAAGATTTTAAAGTGCATTATAACAACTCCCGCCTGAAGATGTGCAAAGGGCAGTCGCTGTGATAGAATTTAATTTAAGCGGTAAGGGGTGATCATGGTAAATTCCGGGATGGTCACTTCAAATTGCTTGCCGTCCATGATGCGTTCCATCAGATAGGTCCCGGCCATTTTGCCCATGCCGGTCCGTAAATTGCACCCGGACACGTATTCGTGAACTTCGCCCGGTTCCAAAACAGGCTGTTGCCCTACTACACCTTCTCCCTCCACTTCGCGGACTGTTCCGTTGGAATCGTAGATAAACCAATGCCGCCGCAATAGTTGTACTGTATGTTCGCTGTGATTCTCGATAGTGATGCGATAAGTAAACACAAAATGTGCCTGCATCGGACTCGAATATTCGGGCTGATATTGCGTCAGTACGCTCACTCTCACACCTTCTGTAATCGCTGATGTCATGGTTTTTATGAGACTTTCCTAACTTTATAACCAAAATTAAGTTGTAATAGTGAGAAAAACCAATATTTTGCCTAAAAATTAGAAAAATGGATGTCAAAATAGAACCCTCTTGGAAGGCACATCTCCAACCGGAATTTGAACAAACGTACTTTACAGAACTGGTTGATTTTGTGAAGCAGGAATACGCCACACAGGTAGTATATCCGCCGGGCAAGTGGATGTTCAATGCGTTTGATAAGTGCCCGTTTGATCAGGTAAAAGTAGTGATTTTAGGGCAAGATCCTTATCATGGCAAAGGTCAGGCCAACGGGCTTTGTTTTTCGGTCAACGATGGTATACCGATGCCGCCCTCGCTTATCAATATTTTCAAAGAGATTCAGAGTGATTTGGGCAAGCCTTTTCCGCCTACCGGCAATCTTGAACGCTGGGCCATGCAGGGGGTTCTTTTGCTCAATGCTACCTTAACTGTGAGAGAAGGTAAACCCGGTTCACATCAGGGACACGGTTGGGAACGTTTTACCGATGCCGTAATACAACATATCAATCGTGAAAAAGAAGGTGTTGTATTTATGCTGTGGGGCAAATACGCGCAGGACAAAGGCCGAATCATTGACGCCCAAAAACATTTTGTGTTGAAATCAAAACACCCTTCTCCCATGTCGGCCAATTATGGCGGTTGGTTTGGAAATAAACATTTCAGTCAAGCCAATAACTATTTGAAAAGCAAGGGAATGAGAGAGATTGAGTGGTAGCTGAGCAAATTTAGTTTTGATGGATTTGAGGTTCCGTATCGGCGGACGGTAGCGAGCCTCATTAAAATCTACTTTAAGTCTATGAAATCGGTTTCTCTCAATAGTGCTTCACAATAACAGCAATTGCGCCAGCAGATAATCGGCAATCAGAACAGCGATACAACTATTAGTCACCGCAGCCGTAGAAGCTTGCCCTACTTCCAAGGCACCGCCGCGGGTAAAATAGCCTTTGAAGGAAGAAATAGAGGTGATCAGAAAGGCAAACGCAACGGATTTGATCAGGGCAAAAGGAATGTTAAAGGTACGAAAATCGTAGCGCAACCCCCGAATGTAGTCATCAGGGGTAATGACCCCGGTAGCCACCCCGGCAATGTATCCTCCTAAAATAGATAAAAAGCCCGAAAGAATGACCAACATGGGAAACATAATAACGGCAGCTATAATTTTAGGAAGCACCAAATAAGAAATGGAATTGATGCCCATGACCTCCAAAGCATCTATTTGCTCAGTGATGCGCATTGTGCCCAATCCGCCGGCGATATGCGACCCTACTTTGCCCGACAAGACCACACAGGTAATGGTGGGGGCAAATTCGAGAATACTGCTGTCGCGGACGATGAGGGAAATGATGTAATTAGGGACGAAAGGGCTGACCAAGTTGTCGGCCGTTTGAACGCAGGTGACGGCTCCTAAAAAAGTAGCCACAATTGAAACGATGAATACGGAGTTGATACCGATTTCGATGCATTCATCGAAAACTAACTTGACGTAAACCCGAAATTTCTCACGGTTGCTCAGAAGAGAGCCTAAAAAAATAAAATACCTGCCTAACGTTTTCATAGCTTCTTTGAATTAGTTTATGGCCGATAGTCCACAGTCTTCAGTTATAGATATTCTTGACTGTTGACCATAGACTATCGGCTGCATACACTAATCAACAATATACGGATAATCTTCCTGTACGTAGTTATCTTTAAAGATTTCCGACGGATCCGGCCAAGGCGATTCTTCGGAGAACTTCACTGCCTCTTCTACCTGCTGTTTTACTTTCGCGTCGATCGCGGCTAATTCCTCTTCGGTAGCCATACCGTTGGCCAGTATTTTAGCCTTAACCATTTCGATCGGGTCACGTTTTTTGTATTCTTCTACTTCCTCTTTTGTACGGTATTTTTGCGGATCCGACATGGAGTGTCCCCGATAACGATAAGTTTTGAACTCTAAGAAAGTGGGACCCTGACCGCTGCGGGCGCGTTCGGCTGCGCGGCTGACCGCTTCATGAACTGCTTCCACATCCATCCCGTCAACCGGTTCGGAAGGCATATCGTAGGCCTCGCCTATCGTGTAAAGGTCAGTGACGTTAGAAGTACGGGTGACTGAAGTCCCCATAGCGTAGCCGTTGTTTTCAACGACAAAAATAACGGGCAGTTTCCACGTCATAGCCATGTTGAAGGCTTCGTGCAGCGCTCCCTGACGAACCGCTCCGTCGCCGAACAGGCAAATGCAGAGATTTTTGGTTTTGTTGTATTTTTCGGCGAAGGCAATTCCGGCACCCAGGGGTATTTGCGCTCCTACAATCCCGTGCCCGCCCACGAAGTTGCGCTCTTTGTCGAAGATGTGCATCGAGCCGCCTTTTCCTTTGGTAGTCCCGGTGGCTTTTCCGTAAAGTTCGGCCATAATGGCATTGGGGTCTGTGCCCAGTGCCAACGGAATTCCGTGGTCGCGGTAAGCGGTAATCCATTTATCATCTTTGGTAAGGGCACTGACTCCTCCCGAAGAACACGCCTCCTGACCGATATACAAGTGGCAAAAGCCGCGAATTTTTTGTTGTCCGTAGAGTTGACCTGCTTTTTCTTCAAATTTACGCTGAAGCACCATGGACTCGTACCAGTACATGTATCTTTCTTTGGGGTGAGTTGTTTTAGCCGGGGTCGCTTTGGTTTTGGTTGCCATTTTTTACAATAAAATAAGGTTTTTTGTACCAACTGAAAACGGTAAGCTGTTGACTTGGAGAATAAAAATTGGGTTTTCTTTGTCAACTGTCCATTGTAAAGGGCGGACTGTTTTATCTTTGCCCCGCGAAAATAAGCATAAAACCGTTCAATGCCACAGCTACACTTAGAAAAACTCCAACTGAGCCACTTCAAAAACTATGAAGAAGGGAGTTTTAGGTTTAGTCCGCACCTTAATTGTATAGTGGGAGAAAACGGCAGCGGAAAAACCAACCTGCTGGACGCGGTCTATTGGTTGGGGTTGACCAAAAGCGCTTTTCAGGTGCAGGACGCCTTCAGTATTCAGCACGAGGCTGAGTTTATGATGGTGGACGGAGGATTTCGCAAAGATCATAAAACGATTCAAATTACGTGCAGTTTGCAACGAGGACAACGAAAGGTGTTGTTGTCGGATAAAAAGCCCTACGAACGCATCAGCGAGCATATCGGATTGTTTCCGGTGGTGTTAGTGGCTCCTAATGACACTGATTTGGTACGCGAAGGCAGCGAAGAACGACGTCGTTTTTTTGACGGGGTATTATCGCAATTAGACCAACTGTATTTACAGGATCTATTACAATACAATAAGGTATTGGCCCAACGGAACGGTTTGTTGAAGATTTTTGCTGACCGAAACTACGTAGATGATGTGTTGTTGGATACCTATGATGAGTCGCTTATCCACTTGGGCAATCGTATTTTTGAACGTCGTCAGCGTTTTCTATCCGATTTTGAGCCGTTGGTTCAGCATTATTACTCTTTTTTGGGTGAACGCCGCGAAGCGGTGACAATATGTTACGAATCGGAAGTGGAAAATGTAGATTTCAGAGAGCACTTCAGACGTCACCGCGGGCGGGATTTGCAGACACAACGTACCCTGACCGGGGTTCACAAAGACGATTTTGTCTTTGAAATGAACGGAGTGGCTTTACGTAAATTCGGCTCCCAAGGGCAACAGAAGTCGTTTGTGTTGGCACTTAAATTGGCGCAATTTGACTTGATTGCTATTGAAAAAGAAATGAAACCGCTGCTGCTGTTAGACGATATCTTTGACAAACTCGACGACCGCCGTATCCACAAACTCATTCAACTCATTGAAAACGGCACCTTCGGCCAAGTATTCCTCACCGACGCCCGCCCCGAACGCACGCAGGAACTGCTGAAAGACGTGAAAGGAGAGGTACGGTTTTTTAGGATGGGGGAGTAGGGCGATAACGGGCTAAGGAATTTTAACGAATATTAAATCACATCTTTGATTACATGGAGGCAGTAAGTAGGGTATCCTTATTGATGTTGAAGCCTTGATAAAAAGGATTCGGATAAGTGTTGCTGATGATAAGACCTATTCTTGCAGGACGAGATATCCGGCATAAACGTAAGTAAGAACTGTCAAATAGTCTTAATCCATAATTTCGAGTAATAAAGCATCTAATTCTCCCTCATCCAAATCAGATTTTTGGCTCTTGTCGTAAATGGATAGTAAATAAACGGTTTCACCCGAAATATGAATATTGGTTATAATCCTTGCTCCGCCTGATTTACCCTTGTTTTTACTTGAAATAGCCATTCTGATCTTGTAACAATCCTTGCCCAATGGTCTGCCTTGGGTAGGGTGCTTGGCTAAGATTTCTAAAAAAGTGGTAAAGTCATTTTTAATGGAAGGGGATTTTTTCACCAATCGTTTGATCTGTCGGTCAAAGGATTCGATGGTTTTAATCTCAAAGCTCATCCAACAATTCTTTAACAGGACGGGCTTTCATTTTTCCTTGTTTTACCAACTTAAGTTCATGTACGGCTTGTTTCAGTTCCGCAACGAGTTGTTCTTGAGAGGGTTCGTCGTCAGTTTCGGGGTCGTCAGCACCGAGTAATTGCGCCAGTTTGAGCCTATCTTTGACAGGTAGTTGTTCCCTAATCAACTCAGCTAACTCGTTAATTGACAGCGGTATGTTGAAATTTAAAATTGCTTCCATCTGCTTTTATTTTAAAGTAAAGATAAAGACAAATCACAAATTTCTCACACCTTCCGCGCGGGATTGCCAAATACACGCCCGCCGGCAGGGACATTTTCAACGACTACCGAACCGGCCCCGACACTGGCTCCCTGCCCGATGCGCACGCCCGCAATGAGGACAACGCCGGAACCGATGAAAGCATCGTTCTCAATGGTTACGCCGCTGCCCACGATACTCCCGGCACCTACATTGACGTAATCACCTAACACAGCGCCGTGTTCGATCACAGCCCCGGTTTGCAGAATACAATGTTGACCTACGGTGGCTTTGGCATTTACTGAAACTCTTGCACCGATGAGATTGCCGTGACCGATTTCGGCAAAAGAGGAGATAACGGCTGTATCATGAACGGCGTTGACGGGCATAACATGACGACGGTCGTTGAGCATTTCTACCAATTCACGACGAACGGCGCGCTCTTCTACGGCCACGAAAGCCTCGCATTTTTTGCCGATCAGTTTCAGAAATCCGTCATCGTCGGTGCTGCCTAAGACGGTGTATTCGCCGATTTCGGTATTATGAAGGGTAGGGTCATCATCCAAAAGGCCGTAAACGATGACGTTATTGCGTTGAAAAATATCTAAAGCGACTAAGCCTAAGCCTTTAGCGCCAAAAATTAAAACCGGATTTTCCATTCTAATGACGAATTGGGACTTGAATAATTGAGTAAACACCGAATAGCTCCATTGACTTGGAGGGAGTAATCGGTTTGTTAAAGAAACGGAAAAATCGCCCGTAATCAATAAATCGTTAAGTGTGTTTGACGACGGAAAGTTCCGGCTTTCGGTGGTGTTACTGTAATATTACGAACTGTTTGAAAAAGTATTGAAACCGTAAATTGTTGATAATGAATAGGTAATGAAAATGTACTTTTTTTGAAAGTATGAAAAACAAGCTACATTTTCGGACGATTGTGATATCGGACCTTCACTTGGGCACCACCGGCTCAAAAGCCAAAGAGGTGACTAATTTTCTGAAACAGTATAAATGTCGTAAGTTGATTCTCAACGGGGATATTATCGACGGCTGGCAGTTGAAAAAATACGGTGTTTGGAAAAAAAAGCACACGGCGTTTTTCAAAACAGTCCTGAAAATGATGGATGACTATGATACCAAAGTAGTTTATCTTCGCGGAAATCACGATGATTTTTTGGATCAAATTATGCCGTTAAGGTTGGGAAAACAGTTTCAGATTCGGAAAGATTATATCCTAAAATCAAATAATAAACGATTTTATATTACCCACGGCGATGTGTTTGACAGTATTACTACACACATGAAATGGTTGGCCTATTTGGGAGATGTAGGATATACATTTTTACTGTGGGTCAATAAGTTATATAATCATTATCGTACTTGGCGAGGGTTGCCGTATTACTCTTTATCGCAAGTGATAAAGAAGCGGGTGAAAGCGGCAGTGAGCTATATTTCAGATTATGAAGAAAAACTGACGGAGTTAGCTCGCTCACGAAACTGTGACGGTATCATCTGCGGTCACATTCACCAACCTGCTATTCGGCAAATAGGGGATATCCTTTACATGAATTCAGGCGATTGGGTAGAATCACTGAGCGCCCTTGCCGAAGACGACGAGGGAAATTGGAATTTAATATTTTACAACGAAGAAACCGCAAAAGAAAATAGGGAGCCTACGATTTCTGAGTTTTTCGGACGGAAAGAACGGTCGGTGCAGGCAAGCTGATTACACTAATCATAGCACCGGAATAATATATAAGGAAAGCTCTATCTGCTTCGGCCTTATTTTTTATCAGGAAAAGGAATAATCAGCTTTTCTCCCCGTTCGGCAAAATTTTTGGTCTTTTTATTAGCTGCCATAATTTGTTCAACGGTTACCCCGTATTTTTCGGCTACGACCCGTAAAATATCCCCGGGACCTACCGTATGAATGGCCTGTACCCGAATTTTAAGTCGGGTTACTCCCGATTTTACGTCTTTGGATTCGTCTTGAATGTTTGAATTCAGTCCTTTCAAGGTGGCGCTTCTCAGATTGTATCGGTTGGCAATCCCGTAAAAGGTTTCGCCCGCCTGTACTGTATGCGTAATTTCGATTCCGCCCGGGTCTACTGCCGCCGGTTTGGGTTTCTCCGGTTCTTTTGCTTCGGGTTTCTTCTCTTCTTCCTCCTCCGGCTTAGGAGGTTTGGTTGCTACTTTTTCGTCTTCCGCAGGGGCTGTTGAAGCATTATCATCCGCCGCTACATTATCATTTTCCTGAGCGGAGGCGTTGTCAGTCGGATTCAATTGCCCGTTTTCGTCAGGCAGGGGTTGTAATTCCCGCCCTGTGGTATCAAGCGGAGTATTCAACAATTGATCTACATCGGCGGCGTCGTCGGCGATGTATTCATAACCGACGTACAATAATCCGGCAATCATCAAAACTAAAACTCCTAAAGAGAGGTAGGGTAATTTCGATGATTCTTCGGGACGACGATTCCTATTTTCGTTTTCAGACATATCGTTAGTGATTTGCAAAAACCTGACGGGTTTGAAAAGTATCGGGTTTTGGTATGAATAAATTCAAATTGTGTGCCATACTGCATCGCACAAGCCTTAAGAATGAGTTAATTGTTGGGCCTCCCGGCTCATTTCGGCCACTTTTTCTTTCAGTGATTCTTTATAAAAGCTCAGTTTTTCGGCTATCTGCTCTTCAAAACTCCCCACGATTTGGGCTGCCAATATCCCGGCATTGCGGGCTCCGTTAAGCGCTACGGTAGCTACCGGGACGCCCGAAGGCATCTGCAAAATGGAGAGGACCGAATCCCAACCGTCAATAGAATTGCTGCTTTTTACCGGTACGCCTATCACGGGCAACGTAGTCAGAGAAGCGACCATGCCGGGCAAATGAGCGGCACCGCCTGCTCCCGCAATAATAACTTTTAAACCGCGGGCCCGGGCACTCTTTCCGTATTCTACCATTTTTTCGGGAGTGCGGTGGGCCGAAACGATGTCGATCTCGTAAGAAATTTCAAATTCTTTTAAAATATCAGCGGCTTCCTGCATTACCTTCAGGTCTGAGAGACTGCCCATTATGATTCCTACCATGCTCCGAATTTGAGTATTTGCGCTATAATACGGCGTTTCGACGGGTTTGTCAACTATGTCGTATTAAAATTGTTTTGTTTTTCGTTAATTTGCACCGCAAAAATAGTATTTTTCTAATGAGTAACGAACTGGAACAGACCATAATTCAATTAACAACGCCTTTTTATGTTCTGTTAATTGGATTTGAAGCATTTTTAAGCCATTGGCAAAGCCGGCATTACTATACTTGGCGTGATACGCTTACCAATTTTGTTTTAATGCTGCTGAACGGAGGCATAGATTTAGCGTTTCGAGCGGTGTATGTAGTGATTTTAGTAGTATTTTATCAGTATCGTTTCACTGAAGTTACTAACGTCTACGCTTATTGGTTATTACTGTTTTTAGCCGAAGATTTTCTCTTTTATGTGCTTCATGTAGTGGATCATTACAGTCGATTATTTTGGGCCGTTCACGTTACGCATCATTCTTCTGAGTACTTCAACCTGACTACGGGATTCCGTTCATCGGTTTTTCAGCCGTTGTACCGGTTTGTGTATTTTATTCCTTTGGTATTGGTTGGTTTTAAGCCCGCAGATATTGTGCTGATGTATTCGATTACCCAAACGTACGGTATTTTGGTTCATACGAATTACGTGGGGAAATTGGGGTGGCTCGGTTATGTGTTTGTGACGCCCTCGCATCATCGTGTGCATCATGCGTCCAATGTATTGTATTTAGACAAAAACATGGGCATGTGCCTGATTATTTGGGACCGAATTTTCGGTACGTTTCAGGAAGAATTGGACGAAGAACCGGTACGTTACGGGCTGACCAAATCCTTGGAAGATAAAAGCTTGACCAATACGGTTTTTCACGAGTGGAAGGCCATCGGAAAGGATTTAAAACGGAAAACAGATTGGAAAACAAAACTGAAATATGTAGTGAATCCTCCGGGCTGGTCCCATGATGGCAGCACGCTGACGAGTAATCAATTGCGGAAAGAAGCCGTTCTTAAAACCGAAGAGACGATTCACGAATAACCAAAGCCGCCGGCAGTACAAAATTCTCAACGGGTAATGTATTCTCTTTGATTTGACTCAGAAAAATACGGGAAGCTTCAGTTCCGATTTGCTTGCCCGGTCGGCTGACTGTTGTTAGAGGCGGAGAAATGTAGGCCGAAATCGGTGAGTCATCAAACCCTACGATGGCTACTTGGCCCGGCACTTGGAATCCTTTTTCCCGTACCACATACATTGCTCCGATGGCTACTTGATCGTTGACTCCGAAAATGGCGTCAGGCACAGGAGAAAGTTCCATAAGACGACGGGTAGGCATAATAGCACTTTCTACCTGAAAGTTGGTCGAAACGATCAGCTCCTCTTCTATCGGAAGTTGATATTTTTTCAGACAATCGACGTAGCCGTTGAAGCGCTGTTCGGTAATAGCCAACCCGTGCGGCCCTTTCAGATGGGCAATGCGTCGGCAACCCATTTTGATCAGATGCTCCGTGGCGGCAAAAGCCCCGTAATAGTCATCAATGGTCACGCGTCCCGCCTCAAATCCTTCGTATTCGCGGTCAATAAAAATGAGCGGGACTTTGCGCTGAATAATGCTTTCGAGGTGTTCATAATGCCCCGAATCATAGGTTTCCTGTGAAATCGACAGAAAGATTCCCTCTACCCGATTGGCAAGCAACTTTTCAACGTATTCTTTCTCAATCAGATAGCTTTCGTTGCTCACACAAATGTTCATCAGATACCCCTGCGGTTGCAGCACAGACTGAAGCCCTTCAATAATGGCCGTTTCGTGTTGATGATTGAGGGAAGGGACAATCACCCCCAAAATGCCGGTACGTTTGTTCAGAAGACTCAGAGAAACCGAATTTCGTTGGTAACCCACCTGCTTGGCGTATTCCTGCAGATTTTTTCGGGTATCTTCATTAATAAGGGGGTGGTTGTTTAAGGCTCGGGAGACCGTAGAAGGCGAGCATTTGAACTTGCGGGCAATATCTTTGATGGTAACGGGGCGATTGGGCGACATAGGATCAGACAGCTTGAATCCGGTTCGAAGGTAAGTATTTGCTGATTAAAACAAAAAAGCGGCCTAAGCCGCTCTTTTGTTTTAAAACTTCAGGGTAGAAGGCAGATATTTGGCTGCCAAATCCTCGTAATAAGGTCTCAGTTCATTCCAATCGGGAACCTTAGGGGATTTGGTGTATAAATCATAAGGGTTGAACAATTTCACCCATTTGAAGTATTCGTGATCGTGCGCATCCATCAGGTGATTGTATGCCCCCTCCCGGTGTTGTGCATAGAATGAGTGGTAACGCATCATGTATAAACCCTGCTCAGGCAGATAGTTTTTCATCATTTGGTACAGATACTCGTCATGCCCCCAAGACATGTGCACGTTGCGCAGGCCGCAATTCGGCTCGTATATTCCGTATTTGGTATTATAGCGTTCGTCTTTGGAATCCGGGTTGGCTTCAAAAAAATCGGGATACACAATTTTGTCCGAATGTTGACAACCTACCGGGAAAGTATCACCTACTACGGCCCATTGAGGCTCGCCAAACAGGCAAAGGACTTTTCCCATATCGTGCAACAGACCCGTTAACACAAACCAGTCCGGATGACCGTCGGCACGAATGGCTTCGGAAGTTTGTAACAGGTGTTGCAACTGATCCAGAGCAATATCCGGGTCAGAATCATCCACCAAGGTATTCAGGAACTCAAACGAATCCCAAAGGGTCATTTCTTTCTTATCGAACTTAAGAAAATCCTGACGTTTTTCCATCACAAAATCGTAGGTCTGATACTTGTGATTGAGGCGATAAAACTCTTTGACGGTATCGCGGGCCGGCTCCTCATAATTACGAAATGCTTCTTTTGCCTTGGCTGTGGCGAGGCTGTCAGGATCGGGATAGCGGCGGATCAGGTCGTCTTCCCACTCATCCAAATCGGCTAAGGGAGCGATTTCTGCATTGGTGTATTGCGTAGAACTCATGATGGATATGAATGATAAAAGGATTGTGTCTTTTTATAACTGAGCAAATATACACTATTAAATTTTGAAGAAATGTGCCTTAAAGAGAAAAGATACTTGCAAACGTTTGAAAAAATTGAAATTTTCTAATGAGACTCTTTTTCGTCGTAAATCTGCAGAAGCAATTGTTCGGGACAGTGACCAAGTAAAGTTAGAGAAAAAGCTGACTGTAAAAGATTTGACGGTGTTTGGCGTCGCAGCCCTTATCGGAACGGGGATTTTCGCTACTATCGGATTAGCGGCTTATTCCGGCGGGCCCGGAGTGAGCTTGTTGTTTATTTTTACGGCGGTTGCCTGTGCTTTTACGGGTTTGGCTTACGCTGAGTTTGCTTCGATGGTTCCTGTTGCGGGAAGTTCCTATACCTACTCCTATGTAGCCTTTGGAGAACTGCCCGCATGGTGCATCGGTTGGGCTATGGTGTTGGAGTATTCCATCGGAAATATCAGCGTAGCCATATCGTTTTCCGACTATTTTTCTACTTTGTTTTATCAGATTACAGATGTTTCGTTGCCGGCATGGATAACTACCAATTACGTTACCGCTTCGGGCAGTTATGAGGTCATTCAAAGTCAACTGAATGCCGGAAAAACGTGGGATACGGTGAGTCAATTGCCCGAATTTGCCAACCGTTTGGAGGGTTTTCTTGCTTGGAAGACAGCCCCTCAAGTGTCCGGTTTTCGGATTATTGCCGATGTGCCTGCTTTGTTGGCCACCTTGGGGATGATGGCGTTGGTATATCGGGGGATCCGGGAGTCAAGTTGGGTAGGGGCGGTTTTGGTGGTCATTAAAGTGACTGTGCTGTTGTTGGTGGTAAGCGTGGGGGCTTTTTTTATCCATCCCGACCATTGGCAACCGTTTCTGCCACACGGAGCAAGCGGTGTATTAATGGGTGTCAGCGCGGTTTTTTATGCTTACATTGGTTTCGACGCCATTGCTACGGTGTCGGAAGAATGTATAAATCCGCGACGCGATGTGCCCAAAGCTATTTTTTACAGTTTGGCTATCAGTACCGTTTTGTACGTACTCGTAGCTTTGGTCATCACCGGAATGGTCAATTACCGAGAACTCAATGTGGGCGACCCGTTGGCGTATGTATTCGGCAAATTTCCGCAAATGCGTTGGCTCACGGGGGTTGTTTCTTTCGGCGGAGTGATGGCTATTGCGAGTATTTTGTTGGTGTACCTGATCGGCCAACCGCGGATTTGGATGTCCATGAGCCGCGATGGGCTTATGCCGCCGATATTCGGCAGAATTCACCCCCGTTTTCATACGCCGGCTTTTGCTACGCTTGTCTCCGGGGCATTGGTCGCCGTTCCGACTTTATTTTTGGACATGAATGCGGTGGTAGATGCCGGCAGCATCAGTACATTATTTGCTTTTGTATTGGTGTGCGGGGGTATTTTACGACTCCGAAATTCGCCCGCCTATCTCCAACGAAGTTTTCAATTACGTTATATCAGCGGACGTTGGATCGTGTTTGGTTTGTTAGGCCTTTCTCTTTATTTTAAAGGAGCTGCTTACTGGCTTTCAGCGCCTTGGATAACCGGCGCACAATGGCCGGAGTTACTGTTTTGGGTGGTATTTGTTTTTCTCGCCATTCAAAGTTACCGCCTTCGCCTTTCTTTAATTCCGACACTCGGTTTGCTTACCTGCCTGTATATGATGGCACAAATGGGTTGGAAAAACTGGTTTTGGTTCGGTATTTGGCAATTAGCCGGATTAGTGATTTATTTGACCTACGGATATCGTCACAGTCAATTATCAACCGACGCCTAAACTAACCTTGAAGACTTCTCTACCGTTTTTTATAGACGAAAACATTGCCAAAGCGCACACCCTTTCGTCGAGATTTTATACCGAACCTTCTTTTTTTGAGGCATCAAAAGATAAAATTTTTGCCCGAACCTGGCAGTGGGCAGTTCACAAAGAGGAACTGCGTTTGCCCGAACAGGTGTTGCCGATTACTTTATTGCCCGGTTTCTTGGATGAACCGCTTTTACTGACCCGTACCAAAGACGACCGATTGCATTGTGTATCTAACGTATGTACGCATCGGGGCAATTTGCTGGTAGAATATCCCTGTACCCAAAGCCAAATTCGCTGTCGTTACCACGGTAAACGGTTCAAATTGGACGGTACTTTTGTAGGAATGCCTGAATTTGGCGGCGTAGAAGATTTTCCTTCTGAGCGTGATCATTTACCCAAGGTGCCTTTTGACCATTGGCAGCATGAGTTTTTGTTTGCCTCAGTTCAGCCCGCAGCCCCGTTGAAAGAGTTCATACACGAAATGAGTACCCGACTTTCTTGGTTGCCATTGTGTGAATACCGGTTTGATGCCCTTCGTTCGCGCGATTATTTGGTCAAAGCCCATTGGGCCTTGTACTGTGAAAATTACCTGGAAGGATTTCACATTCCGTTTGTTCATCCGTCGCTCAATGCCGTGGTGGATTATGACACCTACACCACCGAAATTTATCGCTATTCCAATCTCCAATTAGGATTGGCCAAAGTAGGGGAGCAAACGTTTGATCTGCCGCCCACCTCGCCCGATTACGGCAAAGCCGTAGCGGCTTATTACTACTGGATTTTCCCTAATTTGATGTTCAATTTTTACCCGTGGGGGCTATCGGTCAATATCGTTAAACCGATCCAGCCGCAGTTGACCAAAGTCTCTTTTTTGACTTACGTGTACGACGAAAGCGGTATCGACGGGTGGTATGATATTGATAAAGTGGAGCGGGAGGATGAAGCGATCGTGGAAAATGTCCAACGCGGGATTCGCTCGCGCTTTTACGATAGCGGTCGCTATTCGGCCAAAATGGAGAAGGGGACGCACCACTTTCACCGCCTCATTGCTGAGTTTATGAATCAATAAGCCGTTAAAACAGCGTTCTTATCCTTCCTGTTTCTTCTTTTTAGTCGGTTTTGCTTTTTCGCGTTCTTCATTCTCTTTGACCCGAAAGGTGACCATTTTGGAAATGAGGGCATAAGGCATGGGTTGATCTAAAGGAAATTGAATTGAGCCTTTGCCGGTCTTGTAGGAAGAAAGTTCCTCTTTGAAAGTGACATTCCCCGACGGCAGCGCGTAGAAACCGATGTGATTTTTGAAAGCGGCAAAGTACACCAAATTACCTTTGTAAATGAACGTCGGCATTCCGTATTTGATCGCTTCTTCGGCCTCCGGAACTACTTGTCGGATGGTCTCTCGAAGTTCTTCCAAAATCAACTGAATGTTTTCCGGAAAGCCGGCAATGTAATCGTCGATGGTAGTTAATTTAATTGTTTGCATAGTGTCAACAGGCCAATAAAAAGGTTTGTAAATTGAGGCTAAGTTATTCAATTTTACCGAATCATCTTTAACCCGTATAAAAATGCTGACCAATGTCGAACATCTCGGAATTGCCGTTAAAAATATTGCCGCTTCCGACGAATTGTTTTCTAAATTATTCAATACGCAGCCCTACAAACACGAGTCGGTGGAAGCAGAAGGAGTCACTACCTCTTTTTTTAAAATCAACCAAACCAAAATAGAACTGCTCGAAGCGACTAAGCCTGATAGCGCAATCGCCAAGTTTATTGAAAAAAAAGGAGAAGGGATTCATCACATTGCATTTGAAGTAGAGGATATTTTGGCCGAAATGGAACGACTCAAAAACGAGGGATTTACGTTGCTGAACGAAATCCCCAAGCGCGGCGCCGATAATAAATGGGTCTGTTTTCTGCACCCTAAAGGAACCAACGGCGTATTGGTAGAGCTGTGTCAGGAAATAAGAAATACTTAGTGCTTAAACAAACCCCGAAAATTAAATTACCCTAAACCCTTCCGTTTATGCGTTTCAAATTAGGAATCTATACGGCCATCGTAGTGGCCGAAATTGCCTGCGGATATGCGGGCTTTTGGCAGGGTGTGTATCTGCTCAAGCCGCTGATCATGCTGTCGTTGTTGTTTTGGACTCGCAATTACCTTAAAACGTACCCTTGGCTTTGGATCGGAATGTGGTTTGGTTTGGGGGGGGATGTTTTTCTGATGATTCGCGAAAAAGATATGTTTGTGGCCGGATTGGGGTCGTTTTTGGTCATGCAACTTTGCTACATTGGAGCTTTCAGCAAGACCCTCACCGCTGTCGGAAAAGCAACCTTACGTACTTCCGGATGGCGTTCAGCGCTCCCTTTTGCAATCTATGGACTCAGCTTTTTGGCAGTGTTGCACCCGGCAATTACCGGCAACCCTGCTGCCAAAGGGCTTTGGGTACCTGTGGTGGCTTACGCCGTTTGTCTGTGCAGTATGGGAGTGGCGGCCGCCTTTCGAAAAGGTTCTGTCCATACCGGCAGCTATGCGTGGGTATTGGCAGGGGCAGTGTTGTTTATCTTATCCGACTCAGGCATTGCCCTGAATAAATTCTTGCAACCTTTTGCCGCCGCCTCCCTTTTTGTGATGACTACCTACGCCGCCGCGCAGTGGTTGATTGTGTGGGGAATGGTCAAAACTTCGGAGGGAAAACGTGATTAAGCAGCGGTTTTTCTCCATTCAGATAACAGAGTCCCTTCGGGTACGTCGGTCATACTTTCAAAGTCAAGGCGGTAGCCGTCGGGGTCAGTGACAGAAACGACCCACATATTATTTCCGACAAACGGCTCTGCTGCCACTATCCCCTTAGCGATGATGGCATCGTAAATGGCTAAAGCATCCCGGCAGATGAAACAGATAGAAACTCCCTCCCGTAATTTTCCTTCGGGTTGGTGAGTAACCACGCCTTCTTTCCGAAGTTCCTGTAACATCAGCGCGGCGTTTCCGTTTTGGAGCCAACACCATTGCAATTTTCCTTCGTCAATCCATGAATTGCTCATGGCAAACCCCAAGCCTTGAGTGTAATAGCGAAGCGAAGTTTCGATGTCGGTTACTAAGAAAAAAGGAACCGCCTGTTGGATGTTAGGAGAAGGGTTGGTTGTCGTAGCCATAGTTTAAAAAGAAGGGAGCAACGCATTAAATGAACTGAAATAGCTTCGTTTATTATGACTGCATCGGTTTTGGGTTTAATTTTTTCTTTTCCATTCCTGCCGCTGTGTTTTTACGGCTTTCTTCTTTTGATAGCTTAACAGTACTTTCCAATCGACTATCTTTCGACCTCTAAAGGTTTGGTAATCAATAATGAATGCCTCCGGGCTTCCATAAGGACCGCTGACATGGCCGGGGCGTTTGCTGTCGGCAAAAATGTAAAAACCGGCAGACTCCCGGTAGATTGCAACCCAATGTTTTTTTAAGATGCTTCCGTCGAGGATGAGAGGCTCGAATTCGATCATCAGGTATTGAATGTGTTTGGAAGAATCAATTCGATTGGCAGTTTCAACGGCAAAGCGACTTAAATCGAGGCACACCCCCTTTTTTAATTGATAAAATTCTTCGGGTGTGTAAATATCCGTTGTTTCTCTTTCCGGGCTGTTTTCTGCCAATTTTTTGGCTCGTTCCGGTTCGTAACAAAAATGCTCTTTTATCCATTGATTAATTTCCGCTATTGTTTTCCACCGGTGCAGGGCAGAGGTATAATCTGCCGGGGCTTCTTTTTGGGAAGTTGGCGGAGCCGTAACTTCGGGCGCATCGGATAGTTTCCGGGCCGCTTCGTCTGCTGATTGAGCCTGCAAATCGGACGCTGTCAGAGCCAGGGCAAAGCAAAAAAAAGCACAGGCTTTAATCATACTGACGGGTATAGGTTTTGGATGTATCGGAGCGACCGGTCAATCATCTCTTTCAGGACCTCAAGATCAATATCCGCCAATTTTTTTACGTAGATACACCCTTTTCCCGCCTTATGCTTCCCGAATTTTTGCAGCAAGGTTTCTTTGTCTTCGAAATGTTGGTACAAATACAAACTGATGGCGTCTTTGCGCGGAGAAAACGCAATAAGTGGCGCGTCTCCTTCGTGACCGCTGTTGTATTTGTAATGATAATTGCCGAAGCCAATGATACTCGGCCCCCACATTTTGGGCGCAAAGCCCGATTGAGCCTGCATCATTTTGATCAGGACATAGCTGTCATCCCGTTTGGTTTCGTCAGCTACTGCATTAAGAAAATCAGTGACACTGTGGTCGGTTTGGGTTGTTTTGTTCTTAGCCATGGCGGTAGTAATAAGTTGCTAATCACAATCACTCAAAAAACTGCGTATGAAAATTCATCATAAATACCTCATCCGTGGCGCGGGTGACAGCGGTGTAGAGCCAACGGATAAATTCGCGGTTGACTTGATCTACGGGTAAAAAACCCTGATTGACAAATACCGCTTTCCATTGCCCTCCCTGCGATTTGTGGCAGGTAAGGGCATAGGCAAATTTTACTTGCAGGGCATTCAGGTAAACATCCTGCCGCAACGCTTCAGTACGGGCTTTTTTGGATTTCAAATAGATATAGTCTTGTAAAACCGCCTCGTACAACCGCTTGTTTTCGTCTTGGCTGAGCGAAGGGCTTGACGAATGGAGCGTACTGAGGAAAATCTTGGCTTCAAACGGTGGCTGTTCTTCATAATCAAGCAGTTTCAGCTCGACCGTAGCAAACCGAAAACCGTGGACTTCTTCTTCCTTACGAATTCGTTTGACCTCCACAAAATCGCCGTTGGCCAAAAAACCGGCCGGCGATTCTTCGTCCAGGATTGTGTAATTATTCTTGACAACCATCAACAAATCACCCACTTCCAATTCTTCTTCAGCTGCGTTGATTTGACGGCGGACAAACTGATTCAACTGTACCGCTTCGCGATTGGACCGGGTAATAATGGTGACGTTTTCACGGCCGTACTTGTCGTAAGCGTACCGCAACCCATCTTCCAACCGATCACTCGGCATTTTATAAAAATCCTTGAGCCCCCGCGTTTGGAGTTGGATGGAAGTCTTTTCGAGCGGCAATACATCGCGCAGGTGAGTGGCATTCTGTAAAATGCCCGAATTTTGGCCCTGACGCGTTACTTCGGTCAATTCCTGCTCGTAAACACTCATATAAAAAGTACTTTCGAGCAAGGCTTTGTCCAAGGCAGGGCTTAATTCCCGATTGATGGGCGGCAATTGGGCCACATCGCCCACGATCAGGAGTTTGTTCCCTATTCCTTCAAAAACGTATTCGATCAGGTCAAACAACAGTCCCCTTGAGCCAAATTCTGCCTCGTCCGAAATCATCGAAGCTTCATCCACAATAAACAGCGTGTCGCGATGTTTGTTGGTTTGGCGTTCAAAATGCAGCGAACCGGTGTAGGGGTCGGCTACTTGGCGGTATATTTTTTTATGAATGGTCAGCGCCTTTTTTTGGGAGTAATTAGCCATAACCTTGGCTGCTCTTCCGGTAGGAGCTAAGAGTACCGTTTTAAATCCCAACTTGCCGATGACCTTGATAACGGTACTGATCAGCGTGGTTTTACCCGTTCCGGCATATCCTTTCAGCAAAAAACAATCGCGCAGGTTTTCGTCTTCCAGAAATTCAGCTATTTTTATGAAAAAATGTTCCTGTCCGGAAGTAGGTTGATGCGGAAAACTTTTTTGCAGGAGCACTGCCGGGCTGACGTTTGGTATTTCTTTCATGTATCCAAATCTACGGCAGGATTATAAATTTAACAACAGTGAAAAATTATTCCTTCCGAAAAACTTTCTTTCTTTTCTGAAAAATTCTATTTTCAACTCCCTTTTGTGAAGTAAGAGAAAAAAAAACCGTCTTTTGCTTAACTTATACTCCTAACTTTCAAACTCAACCACTGCAATGAAAATTAAAACCGTGTTACGCGACAAATCTCGCAATGCTATTTTTTCGGTTAGTTCCGAAGATACTGTGTACGAGGCATTGGAACAAATGTCCGAAAAGAATATCGGCGCCGTGTTGGTCATCGACGAAGGAAAGCTTGTAGGGATATTTTCGGAACGGGATTATGCCCGAAAAGGCATTTTGAAAGGGCGTGCTTCGCAGCAAACGCTCATCAAAGATGTAATGACTTCCAAATTAATTACCGTGACGTCGGAGCAAAAATTGGAAGAAGCGATGGTCATTATGTCAGAAAAACACATCCGTCACCTTCCTGTGGTCGATGAAGGAGAGTTGGTCGGTATTATTTCGATCAATGACGTAGTTTCCAGTATTATTAAAGATCAAAAAGCACGTATTGAATCCTTGGAGAGCTATATTTCGGGTAGCCCTTATTGATATATCATTATCTTTGCAGCCCTGTTACCAAATTTGGCGTTGAGGGTTTGACAGACTTCAGCGAGCAACGATTCACAGATAACTGTACATGAATTGGAAAAGGCCAGAGAAGAAGTAGCCCGTTTGTACGGCAATCGCTTACGCATTCGAGTCTGCGGTATTTGTATTGAAAATGATGAAATTTTGATGGTAAGCCATCGCGGCATCGGCCATACGGATACGTTTTGGTGTCCGCCCGGAGGAGGGATTCAATTCGAGGAGACCACTCCTGAAGCGCTTCGGCGCGAATTCAGAGAAGAAACAGGGTTGGAGGTGGAAGTCGGGGACTTATTGTTTGTCAATGAGTTTATGGAATCCCCTCTACATGCGCTGGAGCTGTTTTTTGAGGTGAAAATTGTCGGAGGAGGTTTATCTCTCGGTACTGATCCCGAAATGCCCGAGGCGACCCAAATCATTCAGGAAGTACGTTGGATGCGTTTTGAAGAGGTTAAGAAATACCCCGAAAACGAAGTGCATTCTCTGTTTAAATACTGCGACAGTATGGCAGAGATTTATCAGTTGCAGGGCTATTTAGGAAAATATGCGGATAGCCGCAACGACAGGAACATAGGACAAATTGCATATTCATAACTGATGATTGCTACGCAGGCTGCTATCACTCCTTTGTTGGAGATAAAAGACGAAAGGTTCGATTCTGACAAGTGCGCGGAATATGAACTGATGCTTGAGTTGGGGGCCGACAGATTACGTTTTTTCGTTTTGGAGAGTGCCAACAAGCGCGTTTTGTGTTTGGAAGATTACACTATAGGTGGTTTGCCTAATGAAAAAAAGTGGGCGTTATGGCTGGGACAATTGTTTTCGGAGCACCCTATTTTAGGGAATAATTTATGGAAAAATGTAGTCGTTTGCTTTAACACCCCTTCTTTCACTCTGATTCCGGACGACTATTTTCGCAAAGAATATGCCGGTAATTATTTGAGTTTGATTCGGGGAGAAGTAACAGAAGGAGAGCAAGTATTGCATCAAGAGGTGAGGAAATTGGCGGCCAGAAATGTATTCACAGTAGATAAAGAGCTGTGGGAATGGCTATTAAACACGTATACCCTGCAACTGCCTGCGTTTGTGCATCAAACGGCCTCTTTGATTGAAGGAACCTTAACTTTATCTGCTCAGGAAAGAGCAAATACCTTGATGACCTTCCATTTTGAGGATGACTTTGTTACTCTGACCTTAGTTCAACAGGAACAGTTGCTTTTTTGTAACAAATTCGCTTATAAAACGGCTGCAGACATGGGGTATTTTGTCATGTTTGTGTTGGATTCGATGCAATTGACTCCCGAAAATGTACGCTGTTATTTATACGGTGAAATTACGCCTTACTCAGAAGATTATCAATTGCTTCAGAAGTTTTTGCCTCACCTGCTTTTTGGTAAAAATCCGAAAAAACTGACGATAGGGGAGGCTTTTGAAGATTTGCCGGAACATCGCTATTTCAGTTTGTACAATATTTATTTTGCGACTCAAACCCTCAAAAAATGAACAAACGTATTGCCCTTTTTCCGGGTTCGTTTGATCCTTTCACTAAAGGCCACGAAGACATTGTCCTGCGCGGATTACACCTTTTCGATGAAATCATTGTCGGAATCGGACATAATACCAATAAGAAACGCTATTTTCCGGTAGGAGTCATGCAGCAATTGATTGAAAGTACTTTCGAGGCCTATCCGCAAATCAGTACAATCATGTATGATGACCTGACGGCTAATATCGCTCGTCAATTGGGAGCAAGATTTTTATTAAGAGGTTTGCGAAATACCACTGATTTTGAATACGAAAACAGTATCTCGCAGGTCAATCGCCACGTCTATGAGGCGGTAGAAACGGTGTTTCTGATCACTTCTCCTCATTTAGCACCGATCAGTTCGACAATCATTCGGGAATTGCACCGATATGGGCATAATGTAGACGAATTCTTGCCCTACAAACTGTCCGAATCTACCATTTCGGCGTAATTTTCTTTTTGCCTTTGGCGACTTCCGGGTCATATTTTACAAAAATGTTGATCCAGAGTAATCGCCCCCATCTGAAAAATAAAGGCTGTGAGCCAATGATGAAGGGGATAAGTACTGCTAAAACGTAGAAAATGTTGATGCCTAAATAAACAACGCAGGTGACAAAAACAGCGGTGATTAAGGCGGTATAGAGGGCATAACTGCCGTACATGCCTCCTATGTAAAAGCCAGGTTCGCGACTGAATGATTCATTGCAAACGGCACATTGGTCATTCATTTTATCAAATTTCTTCAGACTAAACGGGTTATTGCTCTCAAAGAATTGTCCTTGCTGACAACGAGGACATTTATTGTTGAGAATACTGTATAATTTGGTTCCTTTTAGCATAGCAGTACACTTTATTCCGAAAGCCCAAATGTACAATAATGCCGCAAAAGAAAACGATAAGTAGTTATCTGAAATTAGTTATCAGTTATCTGTCTATACTCAATCAGTTGATTATCAATGTACTAATAACGGATAACAGATAACGAATAACATAAAGTATTTGTGATTGGGTACTTATTTTCAGAAAGTTACAATAAATGATGATTGAGTAATCCTTTTTCGACCGATTGAGCAAAGGAGGTGGACCGTAAGGCTTCGCGGGCCGGACCCCAATCGCGCGAGTTATGGACATTACTGCCGACAAAGGAGACTAACCCTTCATTGACCAAACGTTCGGCTAAGGTTCGGGTGGCCTGATGCCCACTTTGCCAAGAGCTTAAATTGACTTGGAATAAAACACCGTTACGGTGAAGGCGACGTACTTTTTCAAAATCTTGCTGTAAATAATAATAGCGTTCAGGGTGAGCCAATACGGGGATCAGGTTTCGGTGTTGGATCATTTCAATGGCTTCATCTAAAAAAGACGGCATTCCGACAATACCGGTTTCTAAAAGTAAATACGTGTTATCAATTGGTAAAAGAGGGTTGTTGTTTTCAAGATTGGAAAAAAACGAAACATCTAAATAATATTCGGCGGCTGCTTCCAATTCCAGCGGAATACACCGACGAATGAGCTCCGAACGCAATTGCTTTTGTGCCTGTAAGATATCTTCCGTGCTGTTTTGGTAATAATCACCCATAATGTGCGGTGTCGCAATGATTTTACGAATACCTGACATCGCCATTTCCTGTAAGAGAGCAATACTCTCATTAAGAGTACAAGGGCCGTTGTCCAGTGCCGGTAAGATATGAGCATGAATGTCCACCAAAAGAGAAGGAGAACGAGATTGCCCGACCGCTGAGTTTCGTTTACGTTGTAAAAAGGAAAAAGGCATAGTTTTTTTATTCGCTTCCGGGATTACCCCGATAGGATACCCTTTTCACGAATTGTGCCAAAATAACCGAGTCTGAAAAATAACCGAAAAACCCGCCATTAATGAAGGTTATACCTCATAATAGCGGGTTTTTCGGTTATTCCCAAAACCTAAGAGCGATGCCGAGTGATTGTTGGTATATTAATTGCTTAAGAAAGAGCCTGTTCAAAATAAGCCTTAAACGTAGGCAATTGGATGTCTTTTTGAGAAACGATAGGGTTGGAAACTTGCCAATCTATATTAATATCCGGATCATTCCAAATAATGCCTCCTTCCGACGCTTTATGATATAAATTGGTACATTTATAAATAAACACAGCGTCTTCCAGTGCGGCAAAGCCGTGGGCAAAGCCTTCGGGCAAATAAAAAAGATTGCCGCGCTCAGCATCTAATTCTACCGATTCGTATTGTCCGAAAGTAGGGGAGTCGGGTCGGATATCAACGGCAATGTCTAATACACGGCCTACAATCACTCTTACTAATTTGCCTTGTGCATAAGGAGCTCGTTGAAAATGCAGCCCTCGGATCACTCCTTTTTTGGAAAAAGATTGATTGTCTTGTACAAAGTGAGTAGGTAAGCCGTTGGCCTCAAATGCCTGTTGATTGTAAGTCTCAAAAAAAGACCCTCTTTCATCTTTATAAACCGTTGGTATAATTTCTACCAGCCCTTCGATCGATTTTTTGATAACTTGCATCTGTGAGTAAGAGTTGACAACGGTGCAAAATTAGCTAAATTGAGCGAATGTCGAAAAAAAGAATCTATTGGATTTGCCAAGTAGGGGGATGGACCGCACTCATGTTCTATGAATTATGGGTGTACACCTTCGAATATGGATTTAGTTGGGAAATGTTTTTCTTTGCCATCGCCAATATTTTGGTGTGTGTATTGCTCACTCACTTTTATCGTCTGATTGTGCGGGAACGAAATTGGGTCAATTTGCCTCTTTTTCGTTTAGGTACAAGAGTGATCTTTTCCGGATTGTTGTTGGGTTTTATCATGACCCTTATTAACTTCCCGATTGATGTTCGTACGCTGCATGAGGTTTTTAACAGTGAGCCCTATTTATTTTTGGGAGCTTGGTTATCTTGGAGTAAAAGTATGTTTATGTGGGTACTGAGCTATACGGTTTACCATTATGTAGAAAATATGCGGGCGACCGAAATTGAGAAAATTTTGCTGAAAACTTCAGTGAATGAGACAGAAGCCAAAGTACTGCGCTCTCAACTGAATCCGCACTTTGTTTTTAATGCCCTAAATTCGATTCGGGCTTTGATTTCAGAAAACCCGGCAAAAGCGCAGCAGGGTATCACACAACTGTCTAATATTCTGCGGAATTCACTCTTGGCCGACCGCCGTAAAACGGTAGAGTTGCGCGAGGAATTAAAAACAGTAGAAGATTACTTAAGTTTGGAAAAAGTGCGTTACGAAGATCGTTTAACGGCCGATTTTCATATTGATCCCAAAACTCTTTATTTGCAAATGCCCCCGATGATGCTGCAAACTTTGGTAGAAAATGCCATAAAGCACGGAGTTCAAAAAGCAGTGAACGGGGGGTTTGTGCAAGTTACCTCCTTTTTGGAAAATGATTATGTACATATCCATATTCGTAATACCGGAGTTTTGGTAAAAAAAGAAATAAATGCAGACAGCCAAAAAGAAGCCGGAGGTTTTGGCCTTAAAAACACAGAACGACGTTTACAATTGATTTACGGAGACGATGCCGCTCGATTCAGAATTTTTCAAGAGTCAGAAGCAGTGGTTCGGGCCGAAATTATCCTGCCTATTCAAACAGAGGGTGTTTTCAGAAACACGCCTGCGTCAGCGAATAAAAAACCGACTGTTCAAAATCAATAATTGTCCATTTTTGAGTAAAAGAACTTATCACCAATCACTCATCCCCCCTAATGAAAGCCCTTATTATTGATGACGAAAGGCTGGCGCGGAATGAATTGCGCCGATTGCTTGAAAATTTTCCCAAAATTGAAGTTGTTGGTGAAGCAGCCAACGCTGACGAAGCCAAAAAAATGGTGGAAGATCTCCGCCCCGATCTATTGTTTTTGGATATTCAGATGCCCGGTAAAAACGGGTTTGAGCTTTTGGAATCACTGGAAGATGATACCATTCCGGAGGTGATTTTCACGACGGCCTATGATGAATATGCCCTGAAGGCGTTTGAATACAATGCGTTAGACTATATACTCAAACCCATTGATTTGCCGCGTTTGGGAGAAGCCGTGCATCGGGTTTTTGAAGAATCAGAACGCAAACACGAGCATGATTCATTAGCAGAACGTAAGATATTGAGTGAAAATGACCAAGTCTTTATCAAAGACGGAGAGAAATGCTGGTTTGTCAAATTGGGTAAAGTACGCCTGTTTGAATCCATGGGTAATTACGTACGCCTCCATTTTGATGACCAAAAACCGTTGGTACTTAAGTCGCTGAATGCCTTGGAAGAACGCCTTGACCCGGTTTCGTTTTTCCGTGCCAATCGAAAGCACATCATTAACCTACAGTGGATTGACAAAATTGAGCCTTGGTTCTCGGGCGGTCTGTTAGTGACCTTGCGAGGAAGCGGCGAAAAAATAGAAATTTCCCGCCGTCAGGCCATTCGCTTTAAAGACATGCTGAGTCTTTAGTGATTTTTAAAGCCTCCCCTAAGGTAGGATGAACTACAGGTCATTTTTATTGATCTGTAGTTCGTTATTCAACTCTTTTTCAGAGGATAGTTGCGGGACTTGCTTGGGTAAATCTATGTTCAAATCGCCCGAGTGGCATCGGACAGTTCCCGTGCGGCGCGTCGAAACAGTAACGCCGAGCCGATAAACGGGAGGGCAAAGCCGACGTGGAGACCGAATACCGCCGCTACACCGTTGGTAAAAGCAGGGGTTCCGATGAATAGCGCAATGGCCGGGACCGACACCATAGCAAAAGCCATGGCAAATAACGTATACGACATTGGCTGTGCTTCTAAGCGGGCCATAAAAGCCCCGATAAGTCCAACAAGCAACACTCCGAAATACATCCTGTTCGCCGGGTTATCTCCGAGAATACCGCCGACGGCTACATTCATCCAAACCAAGGCAAATACTGCGGCAAGGACTGACACCACGGCAAATCGGTAAGTCCTTTGAACCATTTTTTTCTTTGTTACCGCTTCATACAGAAGACCGACCCCACCCGACAGAAGGGTAAAAGCTAAAACAAAAGCGCCCGGTTTCCATTGCCAAACGGCAAGCAGCCACAACAATAACGGGATAGCTGCTGCACCGGCAACTCCCCCTACCCATTTTTTTGTTTCGGTTGGCATAAAATGAAGAGGGTTAATTGTCTTTTGTAAAAACTCGTTCTGCGCCGCCCCTTCGTTTGACCGTCATTTGTTTCTTTTCACCATCGAATTCAATGACTACGGCCCCCTCAATCTGAAATTTATTTGTTGCCGTGGCTTCGAGTGCTACCGCCGATGACGCCCCCGGCGGCTGAAAGAAAAGCGTTGTCCCTTCTCGGGTGATCGTCATTTTTACGGGAGCATCCGCGGTCGAATAAATACCGACATATTTATCCAACACTTCCGGACTGACAGTGACCGATTCTAAGGCAGGGATTATAAACGGTTTATTGTAATAAATGTCCACCACACCGCTGACAATATTGCCTACCGGATATACTTTGGCGTTGGTCGTGTAGGCAAGGGCCAATTTCTCTTCCGGCAGATAGGCCAACCACGCGCCATAGTTGTCGGCCCCGCCGGTATGTCCGTAGAAAGTTTTACCGGCAAAGACAAACGGCTCCATACCCAATCCATCGCCTTCTTTTATTCGCTGCATCGCATTGAGACTTTCCTGAGGAATCAGTTGAAGCTCAAACAACGCCCCGATGAATTTCGCCAAATCGTTGGGGGTGGAGATGATGCCTCCCGAACTGAAAAGGAGGCTCGGGTGCGTTTCGGGGACTTGTTTCCATTCGCCGCCGAGGTTCATGTAGGTAAGCGCTTCTTTGTGGTTGACATCAATATTGCCCGTCGCAAGGTAAGTGTCTTTCAGTCCGATTTTTCCGGTAATTCTCTCCTGAAGCAATTGCTCGTAGGTTTTACCCGTTACTTTTTCAAGGAGGAGACCTAATACCAAGTAGCCCGAATTGCTGTAGGCGTGTTTAGTGTCCGGTTCGAAATCCGGTTTCCCTTTGGTGATGAGGGCCAACATTTCCTCCTTGCTGATGGGACTTGTGTTTGGCGAAGCTCGTAAATTTTTATCTAAGATCGCATCGTGGATACCGCTGCGATGCGCAAATATCTGCGCGAGTGTGATCTTATCGGCGTTGGGAATTTGCGGGAAAAACTCAGCCAGAGGTGCGTTTAAATTTACTTTACCTTCCTCGGCCAATTGCAGCAGCATCACGGCAGTAAACATCTTAGTAATTGAACCGATACGGAAACGATTGGCGGTAGTTAACTGTTTCTTGTCCGTGCCATTGATTTGACTGTAACCGATAGCACGGCTGTAAACCACATGGCCGTCTTTGACGAGCGACAAGCTCCCCATTGCTTTATTTTTTTCAGCAAGCCGATCAAAAAATTGATT
The DNA here is from genome assembly GCA_046329125.1 of Spirosomataceae bacterium. Taxonomy (GTDB): domain Bacteria; phylum Bacteroidota; class Bacteroidia; order Cytophagales; family Spirosomataceae; genus Runella. The sequence continues at coordinate 240,427 of JAXLVD010000002.1, forward strand.
TAATTTAGCTACCTCCGGCGTTTGGGCACAACCGATGGAAAACAAGGCCGACGACAGTAAAAAGAGGAATAGTGTTTTCATTTTCGCAGTGATTTAGATTTTCATGGCCGTTAAAAGAACTTTGATTTGCAAAGTTTAAGGGCAAAAAAACAGGTCAACATTCAGGGAATTTCAAAATGTCAACCTATGAATAAGAAAAAGGTTGAGAGTCTTTTTTATTTAAACCCAAACAGAAAGGGAAAAATGAAAGTTACGATAATGGTCCAAGCTACGTAAACGGGCAAATACGAAGCCATGATCTTGCCTACGCCGTTAATATCCGATTTTTTAGAAACAACCTTGGAGAGTCGTATGGTGACCATCAAGAGATTAAGAAGGATCAACACATTGCCTCCTAAAACTGCGGCTCGGTTCGGCGTAATACCCCATTCTGAAATTCGGAAAAGAATGGCCGACATGGCTACCCCGTTGACTACGATAGTAACGATGGAAAGCAATAAAAGTACCCACACTTCCGGTTGACTTTTTGTGGTTTTTGCCGTTTCTGTTTCGGCTACCGAAAAGAAGATAATCGCCATTACGCCAATCAATAACGCATTAAATATCAGCAGAAAATCACGGTCATTGTACGGGTCTTTGCCTGAATAAACAATAGCGCCGAGATAAATAACCAACATCACCAGTACCAACGGACTGAATATTTTGGCAATGACGGGCGATACCTTGCCCACCAACTGCGGATTGGTTTGAGTGAGAAAAGTACCCACAATCGGGGCGGCCGAAAGCCCGAAAATACCGACATACTTGAAATACAACTCTTCGATCTTGAAGCCGATCAGCCCGAAAAGGCCGATCGTAACAGCGGTCATGATGGCACCGGCTATCAATATGAGGGTAGTTATGACAATCAGGTCGCCGTTGTACTTTAAATAGCTTAACCGTTTTTCGGCATTGTTGCTTATTTCACCTACAAAAGCAAACCCTAAAACAGCCCATAAAAATAACACTAAATGGATGCATGATAAAATGAGGGTATCGCTTTGCTGAGGAGCAGGCAGGAGGTTGATAAACAGCAACCCGATCAGCATCGGAACGACCACCCAAATGATCTTGTCGAAGGTCAACTGATTTTTCCGAACGAAATAGGCCGAGAGCATCGGAAAAACGATAAAACCGATATTGCGCGAATAGAAAAATTCTTTGTCAATATCCAAAAAATGAGGAAGTTTAGCAATAAAGCCCGCAATCAACGAAGCAAGGATCACAAAGGTCAGGTCTTTTCGTGAACCCCAATGAATCTCCTCTGATTCATAATTCAACCGTTCATTCCAAAAATCGGCAAGTGTATTGCCTTTCAATTCCGGATACAAAGTACTGAAGGCGCGCTTAAACGGCCCTTTGTTGGTTCGGTACAGCTTTTCGAGTTGCCCGGGCTCGTTCAAATGAGCCAGTATTTCGTTTTTCATTGGATGACGCTTTTAAATATTTTTCGCATGAATCGGTAACTGTAAGCGGCGGGCGTTTTTAATGCCATAAAGTGCCGACTAATCCCAAAACAATCCCCATCCATAAGCCGAAAATACCTATAACGATACTCGTAATAATGGCTACTGTTTTATTTACTCCGAATCGTTGATGAAAATGAAGTAATAAGTAGTTGCATAAACCGCCCATAGCCCCGGCAAAAGGAACGACCAAAAGCGGACGAATTCTCCAATACTCACCCCATTCCGGTCTTGGGTGGTTGACGGGAAATATAAGAAGGGAAATCAGGGCTAAACCGATTGCGGCCCCTACAGCCATTCTGATAGATAAGGAACGTGGATCAATCGGTTGAGTGGCGGCATTGTTGGTCTGTATCATGAGCATTTCGTTGTTTGGTGTTTCTTTAAAACGGCTAAGATATGAATTATACCAAAAGTACTTTGTGATGCAAAGTAAATGCTTTGTGAATGTATTTTCCAAGACATTGGTAAAATATTTTTTTCAGAATGTGTTGCGTTGTAAAAGGAGCGTTTGGAGCGTCAATAATTGGGGGCGGTTGCGGGTTATTGCCGGCTTTCCGTCGGGTTCTCTACAATGAGTTTTCGGAGCAGTGAAATTTGTCCTAAGTGATAGTAGCGGTATTCGATCCCCTCTAAGTAATTGTTGACGTGAAAGACTAACTTGGCAACGGTTGATTCTTTCAACTTCTGTTTTGCCTTGAGGCCATTGACAGATTTTCGTTGTCGATTTTTGGCTGCCTTTAATGGTGTTGGCTGCCGCCGTCGGTGTTCTCACCGACGATCTTTTTCGCTAAACTTCTATTGAAGATTAAAAACCCCTTCCACGGCTTCAGCATAAGCTATTCTCCTACCGGTTGAGGAGTACAACGAAGGCAAGTGACTTTATAGGCATTCCGCAGAAGGGGCAGTCATTATTTTAACGAATCAAATTCTACAAACTCGTATTCCGGCGAGCTTTCCAGTAATTGTCTTAGTATAGAAGCGTGTCCATTGCCGAAAACGACCAAGATTCGATCCTTACTGCCTGCCGTAATTTCCTGTAATTTTCGGAAGATCCGTAAGTTACGATTGTACCACCAAATCGAAAGAAGATCAGCACCACGGGCGTTGTCTAACTTATAATCACCGATCAGATAAGCACCGAAACCTAATTGGTGAGACTCTCGGGAGTTGATGTATTTAAAATAGTCCAACAGAGGGGTAGTTGCCGGAAGCCGGTCATAGTAATTCAGCAAATTGATATAATACTGCAAATACTTATCCTCAGATTTAAAAAAATCATAATCTTTGGAAAGTCTGGCAATGTAATTGGAATCAATTTTGGCTAAATCCTCATCCATAGAGTGAGCGTCTATGCTGTAAATGCTATCCAACTGCATTTCGTCGGCAATCCGCATCGCCAATTGATAGCGTTCATCTCTTTCGCCCCTGTATTCACCCTTTTTGTACTTTTTAAAGCGCTCATTGGCTTGCCATTCGGGAAAAGCCTCAATGGCGATTTTGGTAGGTTTAAACTTTTTGATGTAGTTTACCAACTCGGTTACTTCCGTTTTTTTGGGCTCTTTGAGGACATCTATTTTGTTTTTATCCTCTGACTTAAAGGCATCAAGACCCGGATAATGAAAGTGGAATGTACCCACTACCAGGACTTTGGCTCGCTCTTTCGGAAAAAAAGAATAACCTGATTTGATTTTTTCTCTGTTTTGCCCGAACGTAAAACCGGAATAGACCGATAGTAACAACAGGGTAAGAGTCTGTTTCATAAGAAGATGGCTGTTTAAATAATGTACGTTTGTCTTTGATAAAACACTTTTAGGCCAAAGATAGAGCACTATTATAGACTTCTCGGATTTTACTTATTTTTCGTCAAAAATTAAAAGAAAATACCAATGTAATCGGGGCAATTACAGACTTCTTTTCAGAATCAAACCTTTTTTATGTGGACGAAGTCCCTCTCCTAAGAACCGGTAGGTAGTTTACTTTCGTGTTGTGAGATCTGTCGGGGTAAGATGGAAGCGTTTTTTGAAAGCAAACGAAAAATGCGATAAAGTTTCAAAACCCAACTCAAGATAAATCTCAGACGGCTTTTTGTTCTTTTTCTCAATCAGAAAATGAGCCTCTTGCAGTCGTTTTTGAACTAACCAATGGGTAGGGGTGTCATTAAAAATTACTTTGAAGTCTCTTTTGAAAGCCGATAAGCTGCGCCCGGTCAGATACGCAAAGCGCTGTAAACTTACGTTGAATTTGAAATTGAGATTCATAAACTCTTCCAAGTTTATTTTTTCGGGTTTCCCGTATTCAAAAAATACTCCCGCGAGTTCGGGTTGATTTTTCAGTAAAATAAGTAAAAGCTCTTCGTATTTCAGGTCTTCAAAAGCTTCATCCAACTGCATCACCCCTTTGTAATAGGGTTTCAGTGAATGAATAAAATCGTCAAGCAACTCCGTTTGATGAATTTTTATAAAAACATCTTCCTTTTTGAAAGTTGCCGGTTTGGGCCGGTGTTTTTGCTGAAATTGTTGAAGGAATTCCTCCTCAAAGCAAAACAGCACCGGTTCAAAATCCTCCTTACCACCCGGTGCAATAAATTTTGCCAAATGATTTTTTCGAGCAATACCACATTCGCCCGATGTGAAGCTATAACTTTTGTTGCCGTCAAAAAAGTGAATGGTCCCTTTGACAACGTACAGGAAAACGTGGTCAGGAATGAACTGCTCTTTTAAAATTTTCGCTTGGGTCTCCTTAGCTATTTCTCTCATTTTATCAGTCCGTATTTAACCATACTTTCTACAGCTTCCAATATAGTTTGTTCCTGTGCCGCAATGGGTTTCCAACCTAATATTTTTTTTGCCTTTGCGTTGCTTACATGGCGGTTTATGTGTAACAGCATGACCCCCTCCTTGGCTTTCGGATTGAAAAGCGAAGCTGCTTTGAGTAGCCAATCCGGCAATTTTTTGGCAGATACATTTCCGGCTATTTCCGGCTTTTCGGCCTTCAGCAGCGCCGCTATTTCGGGCATAGAAATTTGTCCGTCCGCAGAGGCAATAAAGCGCTGTCCGTTGGCGGCAGGATGGGTCATCGCACGAATATGCAAATCGGCTACATCTCTTACATCCACCACATTCAGCGGGATATTCGGTACAACTTTCATAGAACCGTTCAACAAATTTTCCAATAAATGAAAACTGCCGGAAATATAGGCATCTAAGGACGGCCCTAAAATAGCCACCGGATTGATGACGGCCAATTCCAACTCATTGCCTTCCTTTTTGATAAAATCCCAAGCTGCCCGTTCAGCCAACGTTTTTGATTTTTCATAAACCGACAAACCTTTTAAGTGAATGTCTGTCCAATCGGCCTCCGTGGTTTCGGTGGTCTTGTCGGTATGGCTAAAACCTACAGCGCCGAAATTGGAAGTCATCACCACCCGCTTTACCCCCGCTTTTTTTGCAAATTTTAAAATACGAAGTATGCCTTCCACAGCAGGCCGAATGGCCTCATTTTCGTCTTTGGGCGTTTCAAAGAATACAGGTGAGGCCACACTCAATACATATTGGCAGCCGGTCATTGCTTCTTCCCAATGCTCATCTTTGGTTAATTCGGCTTCTGCAAAGGAAAGATCATCCCATTGAGAAATACCCTGAGCCTTTAATGTTTCCGTTACTTTGTCCTTGCTTTTTAAATGACGAACCGTTGTTCTGACTCGGTAGCCTTTTTGCAATAGTTGCAGGATAATTCGCATCCCTACAAACCCGGTCCCGCCGGTGACTAAGACAGTTTCTTTGTTTTCCATGGTTTAAAAAATTTTATGCTGCAAAATTGCCCATAAAATCCATGGTCAACTTTCTTGTAAAGTCCAAGTTTGTTGTCTTGAAAAGTCCAAATGTCAGCGGGAAACAGAGGCATTAGAGCGTTGTTGAAAAGTTTCGTGACCGACTTACTTGCTTTTTGTCGTAAGTCCTTGATAATGTGCGGAAAAGTTGATTGAAATGTGCTCGGATTTAATTAGTCTAAAGAATAATTGATTGATTTACAGCATTTTAATAGGGGGGTGGCATACTATTTTAACGGTATTACGTATATCCTGCTTTTTAAAATTACAAATCATGATTGTTGATAATATCTTCATCTCCGCTCAAGACGTGGAGTACCTTAAATCCGATGTAAACTATACTTACATTCATCTGATTGATGGGACTTGGCTGCTTAGTTCGCACAATTTGGGAAAAGTAACCATGCGCCTGCAATTGACTCGGGTTCACAACAGAGTTTCAATCAACTCATTACACATTTCATCCATAAAAAATGGGGTCATTCAGATGAAATCGGGGTATGTGATTTCACCATCGCGAAGGAAAAAAGGAGTTATCAGCACGCTGACTCCAAGAAAAGGGAAAAAAAGGAATCGATATCCGAACTTGTTGCTTGGCAATAAACAACGGAGTACGAGTAATCGCCAAAGCAAATTTGTGAAATGGGATTAAGAAAATGCCGTTGTTGTCCGAGTCTTTATCAAAAGTACACTTTCTGTGTTGATTTTGTGCTTGCAGCTCGGTTATAGTAGTGCCGCTTATTCTTGGATTTGGTGAGTAATGTTTTATTTGTCACCGGTATATGGAAATAATCAACTACCCCGGGCAGTCAAAAAAAATGTCGGCTTAACTTAGCTTGTCGATCTGATATTTTGCCGCAGGCAGTGTCCTCATTGCCTGTTAAGTTACAAAAACACTTTCTTTAAAAAACAGAGTATTTTCTGTTTATCCTTGCGGGTCGTCGTCGGTTTGGTAGGGGTCGAAGTTCTTCGGAAGTTTTCCCAAGTGCATTAAGTACTCGGCAAATTCGTAACCGGTCATGTTCATGAGCGGGGTATTAAAAAGCAGATGTTTTTTGTGGGCTTTCACCGCCTTCGGATACGCAGCAATCAAATAGCGAATCTGAGAGCGGTTGGCTTCTATGGCCTTGAGGATTAAGAAAGTTTGCCGACTTTTCAGGGCAGCTATAGGGTCATAGACACTGTCGGAGCCGGGCATAGAACCCATTTTCAGCATCTGATTGAACGTAGGCGGATTATATAAAAACTCTAAAGTTCTGACACACTTATGATAAGTGTCTATTCCTCCCTGAAAATGAAAAACTAAGTTATCACTGCTCACCCCTTCCGTTTCTATGAAATCGGTCACGTACGTCAAAAGGTCGAGGTCCTCGGTCGTTAAGTTAGTATTCATCGGATGATTCGGATTGCTTTTTTATCGGCTGCTGTTGGTAGTGTACTCAGCACTGACCTTTTCCTGAAAGAGAAAAAAAACACAATTTTAATGGTCAAAAAACAGAAAACTGCTGCTTCAAAAGAAGCAATACAGACATAATCTATACTAAAATGGGGAAAAAACAGGCAGGTTTAGAATAGGTTTGGGAAATAGTTCGATAAATTTTAGAGATTGTTTAAAAAGAGTTCGCTACTTAAGTAATAATGCAGATTTAAAGTTGATTTTAGGTTGATTTAACTTGTTGATTTACAGTGTTTAATTTTCAAACGGTTCGTTGCAGCGATTGTTACATTTTCAAATTTGCACATTTACTTATCGAGATAAGTTGTTAGTGTACCGTTTCATCAAAAAAGGGCACCGCAAGTGCCCTTTTTTGATGAAACAGTTAGCCGTTTTGTTCGGCGAGGACTTCAGCCAACGGCCGAAAACCGGCCGGAACTTTCTGCGACTCGTCTTCGGGAGAATAGGGATAAACATCCAAAATCGGAGTCAGATTAACGTCCGTGATTTCGTAAGGAATCAGCATGGTTGCCAAACTCTTTTCAATGCGTTCAATGGCTTGTTTAGGGCTGTCGGCATTGACCAACATGTAGCTGATGATCTTCTTCTCTTTGATATTGGCCGCGCCTTTGCTATCGTCGATGGAAACGTAGAATGTTTTACACTTGAACCATTTTTCGCCGCCTTCCTCTTCAAAATGAAAGACATCTGACAATTTCATACGTGTCAGACTGCTGATCTGAAAGTCGGGGGTATTGTCGGCCACCACGCCGTACAAGCGTGCTTCAGCATCAGTGTACGAAACGGCATCAATCAAATACGCTTCTGATAAGGTCTTGAGCGCACCGTTTTCCTGTTCCTGTTGATATTTGATTTTTCCTAAGTACCAGCTGGGCATATATAATTAGTGAATTAGTGAATGTGTGATTTAGTGAATGAATGACGAATGGACGAGTGACGAATTAAAGACCATGAATTCGTCACTCGTCATTCAGTCATTCGTCCTTCCCAATAATGGGTTTCAAAGATAAGACAATTCTATTTGAGGTCTTTCAAAATCTCTTCAATAGCCTTGTCGAGTTGCGGGTCTTTGTCATTGAGGCGGTCGGTAAAGGTTTGCTTTACGTAAATGTCGGGGGTGGTCCCTTCTTTCTCAATGTTTTTACCATCCAACGTATAGCATCCCCACGAAGGAAGCCGATAGAAAGAGCCGTCTACCAAGCCTTTTCCCGACGTGAAGATGATCCAACGATAGGTTTCCGTGCCGATGATCTTCCCCAATTTAAGGGTTTTGAAGCCCGTAGCCGTCATTTCAGCATCCGAAAGGGATTGTTCATTGATCAAGAGTACGATCGGCTTGGCTGACACCCCGAAATTGGGTTGAGGAGTCAACTTTCCTTCGCGGTATTTCCACTGCAAATAGGGCTTTTGCGATAAGAAATTGAGTACCAGATCGTGCACGTTGCCGCCGGTGTTATACCGTAAATCCAGAATCAACGCGTCTTTTTTGTACCAATCGCGGGTCATATCCTGCACAAATCGCTCGTATTCGCCCAATCCCATATTTTTCATGTGAACATAAGCGATACGGTTCTTCGATTTATCGTCAACGTACTTTTGGTTCCAATCCATCCATTCGTCATACAAGTGTCCCACGATTGAGGTTTGGGGGTGAACTCGCACGGTATAAGCCGTATCCGCTCCTTTTCGGCGAAAGGTCAGTTCCAATTCGGTGTCGTTGGAAGGTTTGGTAAAATAAAAATCGCGGTTTTGGAGAGAATCTACCGCTTCGCCGTTAACATGCGTAAGCACATCGCCCGCCAAAATCTTCTTGCCGTGTTTATCGGCAGCACTGCGTTTTACCACCCGATCCACGACAAAAGGCCGTTGGGATTCAAATAAAATACCGGGTTCCATGGTTTGCGATTTATAAAACACCTCTTCTTCTTTTCCGTTAGTGTAAAAGCCTAAGTGAGAGGCATTCAGTTCGCCCAGCATGTCATTGAACAACGTTCGGAAATCTTCCCGGCGGTTCAGATGAGGTAAAAACTTAGCGTAGCGGTCGCGCAGGGCTTTCCAATCGGCACCGTGAAAAGTTTCGTTGTAGAAGTTTTCTTCCACGCCTGCCCAAGCTTCGTAGAACATCTGACGGAACTCTTCTTCCAAACTCCGTCGGAAGGTATAATTGTTGATCTCAATTTCTTCGACTTTGTTGCTTTCAAAATTGAGCTTTTTGATTTTTCCGTCCGAGAGCAGGTAGTATTTGTCGCCGGTCTGAATAATGTCAAAACTGCGGGCATCGTCTGCTTTTTCGGTTTTTGTACGTTGGAAAGGTTCATAAACCGTACGCCAAATCTTATTGTTGCCTTCTTGGTGGTCGGAAGTATAATAGACGTACGTTTTGTTGTCTTTTTGAATCACATAAGGGGTTCCCTGTTGTCCGAAGGAAGGCCCGACGGGCTCAATTCTTTCCCAGAGGTCAGTCAAGTCAATTTCAATCGGCTTTTCTTCTTTTTTAGGCTTCTCCTCTTTTGGTTTCTCCTCTTTTTTGCCTTTTTTCTTTCCTTTATCATCCTCTTTTTTATCAGTTGTCTCCTCTTTCTTTTTCACTTCCGGTTTAAACAAATCTTCGAATTTCTCCAAACGATACGGGTCTTCTGTTTTGGTCAAAGCCAAACGATAGAGTTTTTGTCGGCGAGGTCCGAAGGGGTAGCTCGGATTGTTGCGGTCAGAGGCAAAGTAAATATACTTGCTGTCGGGCGACCATACCGGTTCGGATTCGGAAATGCCCGTGTTGGTCAGATTGACGGTTTCGTTTTTCTTGAGGTGGTGCAGAAAAATATCCTTCTCAAAATCGCGGTAGGCGGTAAACAGGATGTATTCGCCATTGGGAGAAAAACGAGGGGTGTCATTGTAAAAACCCCACAGTTCTTCTTTGACAATGGTTTTACTTTCCATCGTTTTGAGATCCATGGTTTTCACTTCGTTGCGTCCGCTGAGATATACTCCCAAACTACGGTTTTTATTAAACACCATTTGACGATTGGATTGCGTATCTTTGGTCAGTTGCTTGAGGGTTCCTTTGCCGTCTGCTTTGATTGTAAACCAATTTTGATACCCGCCTGTTGTTTGTCCGATCAACAGGGTCATGGTATCCGCCAGCCAATTCACTTCCAATACGCGCTCGTTTGGGGTGGTTTTGAGTTGTTTAATAAACTTCCCTTCTATGTCCGAGACAAACAGCTCTCCCCGTGAAATAAAGGCCATTTTTTTATTGTCGGGCGCAATGTCGAAAGAGGATATATTGCCGCTTACTTTAAAGTCCTGCCATTTGGAGAGAGTGAAATTGCGAACTAAATTGAGTTTGACCGGCTCGGCTGTTTTGGTTGCAACATCATAGATCCACGGTTGGTAGTCTTTTTCAAAAACCACTTTTCGACCGTCGGCACTTACTTGGGGGCGTTTGATGGATTCTTTAAACGAGGTCAGGGCCGTTTTTTGCCCGTTCACAAACGTGTACAAATTGTATTCTCCGTTGGCTTCGTCAGAAACAAAATAAATGCTCCCGTTGCGGTCAACCGTGGCCCACATGTCTTTGCCCCGATAATTGGTATAACTCTTATAGGTATTGGTTTTGGGGTTATACGATTGAATGTCCGGGTTAAAGTCACCTTTATAGCCCTTGCGCATGGCTTGGTCGTCGCTTTCCCAAGTATCATTGAAAAAGAGCTCTCCCGAAGGGCTTTCCGCCACGTTGTGAATGCGGTTGAAATAGTGCTTGAAAACCCGTTTGGGGGTGCCGCCGGTTATAGAAACCGTAAATGTAGTTCCTCCGTTTTGAGGACCTGACTCGAAGTAAACGGTTTTTGAATCCCACGACCAAGCTTCGACTAAGTCATAGGTACTGTGATAGGTGAGTTGTTTGACCGTTCCCCCTTCCAAAGGCATCAGGTACACATCGCTGTTGCCGTTTTCGTTGCCCGTAAATGCCAGCCACTTACCGTCAGGTGAGATACGCGGACGCGATTCCGTCCCTTGCATAGCGGTCAGGCGGGTGGTGAGCCCGGTGGTCAAATCTGTTTTCCAAAGGTCAGATTCATACGCAAAGACAACGGTTTTGGCGTCGGGGCTAAGGGTAGGGTGGGTGGCGAAATAAACACTTGATTGGGCGAAAACGGCACTTGCAGAAAAGAGGCCTGCCCAAAGCAGAGATTTAAACATGGCTATATCAGGGTTGATGAATGGATTGTATAGAAACGAAATGTCAAAAATAGCAATTCGCGGGCGATTTAAAGCGCCTTGATGGAGAAACTCAGTCAATAATTATGAATCATGTCCGGGTTTTATGGAGAATCAGGAAAGTTGCCTTTTGGCGGGGTAAAATTAAATTCTGCTGATGCTTGAAATAGGCAAGATATAGTGCCATCTTTAAACGCCGGTAATGCCCGCATTACTTCATCTTTCCTAACCAAACTAAATCATGTACTTCCAACGTCTGCTCAGACCGCTTGCCTTATCTGCTTTTGCTTTCTATTCGGCATCAACGTACGCCCAAACAACCGATGAGGTGTACAATCAGAAAATCAAAGAATTTACTACCGACCCGCGCTTCCTGCCGGCGTCGGTGCTGGATCTGGTCAATGACCCCAAGATTCCGTCGCCTTTAAAACAATTCGGGCAAATCGTAGGTGCCCCGGGTACCTTGCACCATACCGCGGAAATTTATGGGTATTTTAAGCAATTGGCCCAAACCTCGCCCAATATAGTGACGGAACAGATTGGCACAACCGAAGAAAACCGCCCTATCCAAATGGCGGTTATTGCCAATGCCGCCACCATTAAACGGCTCGACCACTACAAAAAACAATTAGCGCTCCTCGCCGATCCGCGCAAAGTAAACCCCGCTGATTTGCAGAAAATCTTGGGAGACAGCAAAGTAGTCTATTTCCTAAACGGCGGCATGCACGCCTCCGAAACCGGCTCGCCCGAAATGCTCATGGAGCTTGCCTACCGACTAGTAACGGGCCAAGCCGATGACATTAAAGCTATCAGAGACAATTTGATTGTGGTCATCAATCCTGTATCCGAACCCGACGGCTGGGATAAAATGGTCGATTGGTACTTCCGTTATACTAAAAAACGCACAAATTTTGAGGACGGAATGCCCGCTTCGCCGCCGTATTGGGGCAGATACGTGTACCACGACAACAACCGCGACGGTCTGCAAACGTCACAGGCCATCACCAAGAGTATTTTCAAAGCCTATTTTGATTGGCATCCTACCGTGATGCTCGACCTGCACGAGTCGGTGCCGTTGTTGTACATTTCAACGGGAACGGGTCCGTACAGCGAAGCAGTAGACCCCGTGGCCATCGGCGAATGGCAAATTATGGCCGATCACGACATGACTACTTTGGCCGCTCAAGGCTTGCCGGGCGTGTTCAATTGGGCCTTTTACGACGGTTGGTATCCGGGCTACGGGATTTGGGTCGCCAATAATCACAATTCCGTAGGACGTTTTTACGAAACCTACGGCAATGCCGGGGCCAATACTTTTCTCCGCGACTTGGCCAATGCCAAATTTGCGGGCGACAATGTCACAAGCCGCGAGTGGTATCGGCCGTATCCGGCCACCGAAAAAGTGTATTGGTCGTTCCGAAACAACATCAATTACATGCAGGCAGGCGTGTTGGCATCGTTGGGTTATGCGGCGGCAAACAGCAAATTATTGTTGAAGAATTTTTACCAAAAAAGCCTGAATAACCTAACCAAAGCTGCCAAAGAAACGCCCAAAGCCTTTGTGATAGGCAAAGACCAACGCGACCCCGCAGCGGCCGTTTATATGGTGAATCAGCTTCGTACCCAAGGGATTGAAGTTCATCGGGCAGAATCGGGCAAAAATCAGGGAGATTATGTGGTGTTGTTGAATCAACCCTACCGCAATTATGCCGTATCGTTGTTGACCAAACAAAACTATCCCAAAGAAGCCAAATTCCCTCCGTACGACGCCATTGCCTGGACCTTGCAGTACCTCAACGGGGTAACGGTAACCCAACAGGACACGCTTAAATACGACCTCGCCGACCTGAAAATGCTGACTTCCGATGCCAAATTTGAGGGCAAAGCAGAAGGCGAAGGCAGTCATTATGTGTTGAATTATAAGGCCCAAAATACGGTTTTGTCGGCGGCGTATTGGATAAAATCTCAAAATGCCAATGCCAAAACCATCGTATTGGATGCCAAAATGACCCTTGAAGGCCGCAAAGATACGTTGGCGCAGGGAGCGGTGGTATTTACGGGCATCAGTGCCGATCAGGCCAAACAAATGGCCGCCAAATTTGGCTTTGATCTGATCCCTACCAAAAATCTCCCCACTGTGAAGCAGCACGAAGTCAGTCTGCCGCGCGTGGCGATTTACCATACGTGGTACCAAACGCAGGACGAAGGATGGTCGCGTTATACTTTTGAGCAACGCGGTATTCCTTATACGTCCATCCACAAAGATCACCTCAAAAAAGGCAACCTGCGGGCGCAGTTTGACGTGATTTTGGTGCCGCGCGTGGGCGGTACGGGGGCTAACTTTCTGCACGAAATTGATACCAAATTCGGCCCCATGCCTTACACCAAAACCGCCGAATTTTCCGCCCACGGAGCGCCCGATGCCACCGACGACATGACGGGAGGCCCGGGTTTTGAGGGAGTTGCCGAGTTGAAAAAGTTTGTCGATGCCGGTGGCGTGTTGATCGCGTTGGACAATTCGTCAAGCATTATGTCTGATCTTGGCATTGTGCGTGAGTTGAAGCGGTACGAGTCCCCCACGCTGTTTCATCCGGGTTCGATTGTGCAGGTGAAAGCCCGCAACCGCAATCATCCGATCATGTACGGTTATCCCGAGGTTTTCCACGTGTTCAAAGGCCAGGGCGCACTGCTCCAAACCGAAAAACGCGACCGCGACATGATGCTTATGCAGTACGGAACCAAACCGCTCAAAGAAGAAGAAGAATATAAGGGACTTGTGATGGGAATGCCCGATAAAAAAGAAGTAAAAGACGCCAAGCCGGCAACGCCCAAACCCGAGCCGCCGTATGTGCTCTCGGGCATGGTACGCAACGAGCAGACCATCATCGGTCACGGCGGTATTTTCAATGTTCCCGTAGGCAAAGGGCAGGTCGTCGCCTTTACCTTCGATCCGCTTCACCGCTACCTCAACCACCACGACGCGCCTATGCTTTGGAACGCGATTCTGAACTGGAATGTGCTTCGGTAGAATTTGAAAACTTCCCGGAAGTAGCGTAACTTTCGGGAAGTTATTTTGAAAAAAGACAGTCTCATGAAAAATCTTGATAGAATTACCTTTAATCCCGAACAATGTGGTGGTAAACCTTGTGTGCGTGGTATGCGTATTCGCGTAACAGACGTATTGGCTTTATTGGGTAACCACCTTACGTATGAGCAGATTTTAGAAGAAATGCCTGACTTAGAAGAGGAAGATATACAGGCCTGTATTGAGTATGCCATAAAAAAAATAGATTACCCCGTACTTCGAGCGGCATGAAAATTATTGTTGATGCCCAATTATCACCGAGTTTAGCACTATGGCTTACTCAAGCGTTTGGTATAGAGTCCTATTCAGTTAAATTTTTGGGGTTGCGTGACGCCAAAGACCGAGATATTTTTGAAGAAGCACGAAAATTGGACGCCATTGTTTTGACCAAAGATGATGACTTTGTAAATCTGGTAGCCCAAAAAGGGAGTCCACCTAAAATTATTTGGATAACCTGTGGCAACACTTCCAATCAGCGCATGAAAGAGATTTTAACTCAACATCTTTCAAATGCTCTAAGCCTTCTTCAAACTGCTGATTTAGTAGAAATCAGCGATTAGAGCACAGGTCGTCGCTTTCGACCCGCTTCACCACTACCTCAACCACCACGACGCACCCATGCTTTGGAATGCGCTGCGGTAGAATTAGAAAATAGATGGATTGTCAACTTCCCGAAAGCTGTCCGTTTTCGGGAGGTTTTGTTTTAGAAAGACTACAGAAAAATGGCATTTGCCCCATATTTGTTACAAAATCTCTAAAAATTTGCCCCTAATTTGTTACAAAAAAATATAAATTTGCCCATTATTTGTGATAAAAATGGTAAATTTTCAGAGGAAATTAGGACATAGTCTTCTTGCTTGGAAGGAAAAGAAAAATCGTAAGCCGCTCATTTTGAGGGGGGCAAGGCAAGTAGGTAAATCTACTATTGTGAGGGAGCTTGGTAAAAGTTATACCCATTTCATTCAAATTAATTTAGAAAAGCCCAATGACAGGCGTTTTTTTCAGAAAGAACGGGAGGTAACGGAGCTATGGCAACAGCTCATTTTTGAGAAGGGGGTTCCTGATACACCTCAAAATACGCTTCTATTTATTGATGAAATTCAGGAGGTTCCCCACGTTATCAGGCAACTGCGGTATTTCTACGAAGAAATTCCGCAGCTTCATGTTATCGCAGCAGGCTCTTTGCTCGAATTTGCTTTAGGTGATGTAGGTTCCTTTCCGGTAGGTCGTGTAGAAGAAATGGTGCTGCATCCCTTTGATTTTGAGGAGTTTTTGATGGCTACGGGGGAAGAAAATGCGTTAAAGGCATTACGGCAAGTTCCATTGCCTTCTTATGCCTATGATAAATTGTTCGAGCTGTTCAAAATGTATGTGATTATTGGCGGTATGCCCGAAATTATCCGGCAGTATGTAGCATCGGGGGGGAAGTTGACGGGTTTGAAGGATATTTATGCGTCAATTTGGGAAACCTATAAGTCGGACGTGGTCAAATACGCTCATAATTTGACTGAAGCTAAAATTATGCGATTTGTCATAGAGTCGGCACCTTTGGTGCGGGACCGTATCAATTTTGCGGGTTTTGGAGGGTCCAATTATCGCTCAAGAGAGGTGGGTGAAGCATTCAGAGCGTTGGATTTGGCCAAAGTCATTTATTTGATTTATCCCACTACTCAGATTGCGCCACCTCAACTGCCGGATATTTCCCGCAAGCCTCGGTTACAGTTTTTGGATACGGGCTTGCTCAACTATGCCTCTGAGGTTCAGGCTGAATTATTACCCTTAGATGACCTCAACGATTACCATAAGGGTTTTGTGATCAATCACTGTATCACGCAGGAACTGATTGCACAGCGCAATGAGGTGTTTTTTAAACCTCAATTTTGGGTCAAAGAAAATGCCTCTTCTAATGCCGAAGTAGATTTGACTCTCAAATGGCACAAATATTTGTTCCCCATTGAGGTGAAATCAGGAGCCAAAGGAAGTTTGCGTTCCCTTCACGAGTTCATGGATTTGACCGACCACACCTTAGCCATTCGATTCCTGAAAAATGAGGTAAGTATTGAATCCGTCACAACCCGCCAAGGCAAATCGTTCCGGCTGCTCAATTTGCCTTATTTCGTTATTTCGCAAGTGGAGAAGTACATTGAGTGGGTGATGAACTCGGAAAACAGTAACCTTTAGCCACTTCGACGCACCCATGCTTTGGAACGCCATTTTGAATTGGAATGCATTGCGGTAGAAGACAAAACCTCGGCAACGTTAGTTCGCTGACAACGTTTCCCCCTTTTCACGGATTTTATCTCAACAATACGGGGGTTTATCCTGAAAACATTCTGAAACTCCCGCTAAAGCATAGTCATTCCCTCATTTTCTTTTTACTTTGTACTGAAAATTAAGTAATCCCTTTACAACAAACTAAAACCTGAATGAGAAAATTACTCCCTCTTTTTATCCTCTTATTTTTGTGCCACAGTGTATGGGCACAAATTCCTACCCCCAAAGAACATTTTGGGTTCAACATCGGCGATGATTATATGCTGGCTACGTTTACCCAAACGGAAGCGTATTTTAAGAAACTGGCGACTTCCGATCGGGTAAAATTGGTGACCATCGGCAAGACCGAAGAAGGCCGCGATCAACCGATGATGATTGTCACCTCGCCCGAAAACCACAAAAAGCTGGCCCGTTATCAGGAAATTTCTACCAAACTCGCTCGTGCTGAAGGGCTGACCGATGCGCAGGCCAAAGCTATGGCCGAAGAAGGCAAAGCCGTGGTGTGGATAGACGGCGGTATTCACTCTAACGAAACGGTGGCGTGGATGCAGCTCATCGAAACGGCCTATCAGTTGACCACCCGTAAAGACGCCGAAGTAATGCGGATTTTGGACAATGTGGTCATTCTCCTCACACACATCAACCCCGATGGACAGGAATTGGTCGCTAACTGGTACATGCGCAATCCGGTCATCGAAAAACGTACGCTGGATCACCTGCCGCGTTTGTATCAAAAATACGCCGGTCACGACAACAACCGCGATTTCTTCATGCTGCAACTGAAAGAAACCCAAAACGTAGGTCGTCAGTTGTTTGTAGATTGGATTCCGCAGATCATGTACAATCACCACCAACGCGGTCCGGCCGGGTCGGTATTGGCAGGTCCACCGTACCGTGACCCGTTCAACTACGTATTCCACCCGTTGATGATCACGGGCATTGATGCCTTAGGGGCGGCGATGATCAATCGTCTGATTGCCGAAGAAAAGCCCGGCTTTACCCGTCTGGGCGGCTCTGTATTCTCCACTTGGTACAACGGTGGTTTGCGTACCACCACGCACTTTCACAATCAGATCGGCCTCCTGACCGAAATCATCGGCGGCCCAACGCCCGAAACCATTCCCGTGGTGCCTAACCGGTTGATTCCGAATGGGAATACACCCTTTCCCGTAACGCCTCAAAAATGGTATTTCAAGCAATCCATTGATTATTCGGTATCGTGTAATTATGCCGTACTGGACTACGCGGCCCGTCATCACGATGAGCTGTTGTACAATATTTACGTGATGGGTAAAAACTCTATTGAGCGCGGCAGCAAAGATTATTGGACACTTTCTCCCAAGCGTGCTGAAGCCATTACACAAGCCCGTAACAATGATCGTTCGGCCAAGCCTGACTCAAACTTGGCCTCCAACAATCCTTTCGGATTGGGCAACGGGATTGCGCAAAAATATTATGATGCAGTGCTCAAAGACCCTGCGGGGCGCGACGCACGCGGCTACATCGTTTCAGCAAAACAAGCTGACTTTGCTACGGCGGTGAAATTCATCAATGCGCTGATCCGCACGGGCATTCAGGTACAAAAAGCAACGGCTGAATTTACGGTGGAAGGCAAAACGTACCCTGCCGGTTCGTATATTGTGAAGACCGCACAGTCGTTCCGTCCGCACGTGTTGGATATGTTTGAACCACAGGATCACCCCAATGACTTTCCGTATCCGGGCGGTCCTCCTACGCGCCCGTACGATGCTGCCGGTTGGACGTTGGCCTACCAAATGGGGGTACAGTTTGACCGAGTGATCAATGCCTTTGACGGTCCTTTTGAGCGCATTCCTTACGGTGAATTACAAAGCCCCGTAGGCAAAATTGACGCGGCGGCTCCCGCAGGCTATACCTTGAGTGCCCGCGCCAATAACTCTTTCATCGCCGTCAATGATCTGTTGAGTGCCGGCATCCCGGTATTCCGTTTGCCGCAGGGAATAGGCACCACCGAAGCCGGTACTTTTTACGTACCTGCCTCAGCCAAAGCCAAATCGTTGTTGGAAAAATCAGCCAAAGAATTAGGCGTTGAAGCACTGGGTGTAGCTAAAAAACCAATGGGCACTATGACCAAAGTAGCGCCGATGCGCATTGCCCTGTGGGATACTTACGGTGGTTCGATGCCTTCGGGTTGGGTGCGCTTGTTGATGGAACAATACCATTTCCCCATGGAAGTGATCTATTCACAGACCATTGATGCCGGCGATCTGAAGAAAAAATACGATGTCATCATTTTCGTCACCCGGGCCATTCCGGCAGTAAGCACCGGACGCGGTGGCGGCGGTGAAGGTGAATTCGGTGGATTTGCCGCAAGAGAGCCTAAAGTGGAAGAAATCCCGGATAACTTCCGTCCTTCCTTGGGTCGGATTACGGCCAATAAATCCATTCCACAGATCAAGAAATTCTTGGAAGAGGGTGGCAAGGTCGTGACCATCGGCAGCAGTGCCAATTTGGCGTATCATTTAGGCCTTCCCGTTCGGAACGCCCTCGTGGAAATGACCAATGCCGGTACCGAGCGCCCGTTGCCTGCCGAGAAATATTACATTCCGGGCAGTATTTTGCGCGTAACGTTGGATTCTACCCAAACCGCTACCTGGGGTATGGCTTCTCAAACCGACGTGTATTTCGATTCAAGTCCGGTATTCAAATTAGCACCGGATGCCATTGCCAAAGGGCAGGTGAAGCCGCTCGTTTGGTTCTCAACCAACAAGCCGCTCCGCAGCGGATGGGCATGGGGACAAACCTACTTACAGGATGGTATCACGGCCTTTGAAGCGCCGATCGGTGCGGGTAAGTTGACCGTTGTCGGACCTGAAATTACATTCCGCGCGCAGTCGCAGGGAACTTTTAAATTGTTGTTCAATCAACTTTACGCCACTGCTCCTTAAAATAGAGTATTCAAAGTAATAGAAAAAACGCTCGGAAACTGCCTGTTTCCGGGCGTTTTGCATTTTGAAACCCACCAAGGCAGCTATTCGGCTGACTTTTTTATACATTTGTACGCGTCTAACCTCCGTTCTTTTCTTACAAAGTCACGGCAGGAGAGAAGAACAATCGGACTTTCAGTAACCCTTTTTGAACTCAATGAAACCCACCCTCTTAATTTTGGCTGCCGGCATGGGCAGCCGCTACGGCGGAATCAAACAACTCGATCAATTCGGCCCCAACGGCGAAACCATCATTGATTACTCCCTGTATGATGCCATTCGGGCCGGTTTCGGCAAAGTGGTGTTTATCATTCGCGAAGAACTCCGCGACGATTTTGAAGAAGTATTCAGCCCCAAACTGAACGATAAAATTGACTACGATTATGCCATTCAGGGCTTTCAGAGCTACGTACCCGACGAGTTGGGTCAGGTGGAACGCGCCAAGCCTTGGGGAACCGGCCACGCCATGCTGTGCGGCAGGGAGCAGACCCAAACGCCTTTTGCCATTATCAACGCCGACGATTTTTACGGATTAGAAGCCTTTCAACTCGTAGCCGATTTCCTGACCGGCAGTGCTGACGATACAGAACATACGTTGATTGCCTACCAAGTACAAAAAACGCTTTCTGAAAACGGAACCGTTTCGCGCGGCGTGTGTGAGGTCAACGACGCAGGGTATTTGGATGTAGTCACCGAACGCACCAAAATCTTCCCGCAGGACGGTAAAATTTTCTTTGACGAAAACGGCGAATTGACCCAACTGACTCCCGAAACTCCCGTTTCCATGAATTTTTGGGGATTTAAGCCGTCCGTTTTCCCGATCACGCAAACGCTTTTCACGGAATACGCCCGTAAAAACTACAATGCGCCCAAAGCCGAGTTTTACATTCCCGTGGTAGCGACGCACCTCATCCAAAGCGGTTTGGGTAAATTGAAAGTGATTCCGAATGCGTCGGAGTGGTTTGGCGTCACGTATCCCGAAGATAAACCCACGGTGCAGGCGGCGTTGAAAAAACTGCACGACGAAGGGAAGTATCCAAGTCAATTGTGGTAACCTCACGGCAGCGGCCGACCGTCCCCTGCCCCCTCTCCTTTTAGGAGAAGGGGTGAAAATTCAATATGAAAACCATCCTCATCTTTTTTGTTCGGGCGTATCAGGTGATTCTTTCCCCTTATTTGCCTAACTCCTGTCGCTATACGCCGACGTGCTCACAGTACATGATTGAGGCGGTGAAGAAACACGGCGCCCTCAAAGGCGGATGGATGGGTTTGAAGCGCATTGGCCGTTGCCACCCGTGGGGCGGACATGGGTATGACCCGGTACCGTAGTGAGTGTCGAGTAGAGAAGTGTCAAGTTTTTAGCGCCCTTTACCATGGTCTGTAAAAACACAGAATAAGGATTTGGGCCTTTGCGGTAAAGCCCTGAATGCAAACAAACTGTCTATTTTAGGGATTTTTGCGTAGTTTTGGCCAAATTTTCGTTAGTGCCCATGCCCGTAACACTCCCCATTTTCCTCATCATGGCCCTTTCCTCCGTCGTGGTGGGGGTGTATTTAGAACGTAAAGTTTCGGCTTTTATCCAAGACCGCATGGGGCCGATGGAAGTGGGCAAGTGGGGATTGCTGCAACTCATCGCCGATCTGATCAAACTCCTCCAAAAAGAAGACATTGTACCCGCCGCCGCCGACCGTAAACTGTTTTTGTTTGCTCCCTTGGTCATCTTTACGGCTATTTTCGCGGGTTACGCCGTTTTGCCGCTGAGTCCTGATCTGCAAGGTTCTACGGCCGCCGTCGGGATTTTTTATCTGATGACCATCATTTCGGTGGATGTCATCGGGATTTTAATGGCGGGGTGGGGTTCTAACAACAAATTTGCCCTGTTTGGCGCGATGCGTTCCGTGGCCCAGATCGTTTCCTACGAAATTCCGCTGGGACTCACCGTCTTATGCGTGGTCATGACGGCTCAAACACTTGATTTACAAACCATCAGTTACCAGCAGGGACTCTACTCCGACGAAACCGTCTATCTGTTCGGACTCAAATCGTTGGGTATTGATATCACCCATGTTGGCGGATTTTTGAGTTGGAACATCGTCAAAAGCCCGTTTCTGATGGTAGCATATATCGTTTTCTTTATCACGACCTTAGCCGAGTGCAACCGGGCACCGTTTGATATTCCCGAAGGCGAGTCCGAATTGGTCGGCGGGTTTCACACGGAGTATTCCGGGATGCGGTGGGCGTTGCTGTTTTTGTCCGAATACGCTATGATGCTCTTGGTGTCGTTGCTGGGGGCTATTTTGTTTTTGGGAAGTTGGAATACGCCACTGCCCAACATCGGCCCGCTTCGATTGGCCGATTGGACGAGTGGTGCGCCGGGCACGATTTGGGGCAATGTGTCGGGGGCATTTTGGTTGATCTTCAAAGCGGGGATCGCCATTCTGATTCAAATGTGGGTGCGCTGGACCTTCCCGCGTTTACGCGTCGATCAACTCATGTTTTTGTGCTGGAAGGTGCTGACACCCGTCGCCTTACTTCTGTTTTTTATCTGCGGCGTTTGGCGTTTGTTGATGGTGTAGGGCGGTTGATATAAAATAAATTCAAGATAAAATTAGAAAAGTAAAAAAGCTTTTTTCTACTTTTGCAAAAACAAATCAACAACAACGATGCAGCTCACTCTATGTCACATGCCTACCGCTTCGATCACGAGAATTCGTGTGTGGGGCAATGGGCGAGTCGCGAGTGCTGTATTTTAGGTAAAGAGACTATTTCCTAACTATACCTTGCCCGACTCGCCTGAGTCGGGTTTTTTTTTTGACCGATTTTTTCTGAAAAACCCCGAAAAATGACTCAAATCATGAACACTTTATTCCTCAACGCTCCCATTTCCGTACTCAAACCGGCTAATGCTGTAGCTA
This sequence comes from Spirosomataceae bacterium, assembly GCA_046329125.1. Classification (GTDB taxonomy): domain Bacteria; phylum Bacteroidota; class Bacteroidia; order Cytophagales; family Spirosomataceae; genus Runella. Next base: position 262,678 of record JAXLVD010000002.1, read on the forward strand.
ACGTGTGGAATTTCGGGGTATCGGTGGGCAAGTGTATGGAGCAGAAGGTCAGGTGGTTAGAAGATTCGTAACAACAAGGTACGAAATAAGTCAACCCCCGACCTGCGAGCCAAGCGAGTCGGGGGTTTTTGTTTTTATCTTCATTTTTTATTCAGCCATTACTTATGAGCAATCATAAACATATATCCAGAGAGCAACGCTTAACCCTTAAAACGGAAAAAGACCGACAGGAACAGGCGCTGCACCGGGCTTTGCGAACCTCGGCAAAGCGTCATCAACGATTTTTGTACGTGATACAAGAACTCAAAAAAGAGGAATTTAATCAATCATTAGCGCGGCAGGATCGCCGTTACAGTGAATTAAGCGGTTTTTTGAACGATCAAAATTGGGTGAGAAACAAAGCCAAACTGTTGGAGGGGTTGGAAGTGTTGACGTTGGGTTTAGAAAGAAAGTGCCCGGATTGGTTCAAAGACACCGATTTACTGATTGCCCTGCTGATGGTAGGCCGTTACCGAAAAGCATGGCGACAACCCTTGGAAGGGTGGAAGTCCAAAGCGAAAAACGATTACGGGAAATTTATGAACTTGGTGTCGTATTTGTTTTTGCAATACGAAGCGCCCCGGTTTTTATACCACGCCTTTTTCCATCCGCAGGACTACCCGCATCTGGAGTTATTCATTTATTTGGGGACCGGCGGCAGCATGAAAGAGGTTCGTTTTGACATAAAGCTGACCAAAAAAATGCAGCATTACTTCCTCCATGCCCCCGAAGGGTTACGCGTGACGCAAGCCGTTCGCTGGGCGCAGGTATGCGGTTTGGGGGGCGATCCTCTGTTGGCACACCGAATCGCCTACTCTCGGTTGGGTTATGCCGATCGCCGTCGAGACGAAACACTGTGGGAAGATTTTGTACGCATATTGGTACAGGGCGGTATGTTTAACTTAGACAAACTCACCGAATTGATCGATTACGTACGGACTTGCACACAGCAGAATCCGGATTATTCCCTCAAGGGAAGGACATTGCCATCCTTATTGCGTCAAAGCAACGAGTGGCACCATCAAATGGTCCGCGCCAAAAGCACGAAACAGGCGGTGACTTGGCAGGGAGTCGATTGGGAGCCTTTTACCGTCACCGAAGGAAAAGAAGAAAATCCGGTGATCTATCAAATGGTGGAATTGTTGTCGAACAAAGAACTAAGCGAAGAAGGACAACGGATGCATCACTGCGTGGCGTCCTATGCCGATGATTGTTTTTACGGTAAAACCCGCATTTTCTCCTTGCGTTGCACTCGTTTCGGCAATGAAGAGCGTTTGGCTACGATTGAACTGGATCTGCGCAATCGTCGCATCGTTCAGGCGAAGTATCGGTACAATCAGAAGATCAGTGATAAGGCGCGGGAATTGCTGGAGCAGTGGGCCGCCCAACAAAAACTGGTGCTTTCAAAATACCTTTAGGTACGTTTTGAATGAGTAAAATTGTTATTGAATCTCCCTCTCCATTTTGGAGAGGGAGATTTTTCTTCTTTGAATTACAGCAATTTAGGATGTTTTTTGTGCCAATCGGTGGCGTCTTGCAGCATTTTTGCAACCGCCAGCAATTTGGCTTCGGCAAATAACTGCGCCGAAAACGTAATGCTCGTCGGAAGGCCACTTTTGTTGAAACCGTTGGGCAAACAAATACTCGGATGGCCCGAGAGATTGGTGTAGGTCAGGTTACCGCCGGCGTAGGTGGGGGTAATGTATACGTCAAAACGTTCTTTTTTCAGTACCTGATACAAATCCTGAATCATCTTCGTCCGTACCCGTTGGGCTTGGAGGTACTCCACCGCAGGGATGAAACGCGCCGACCGAAACCGATTGGGCCAGGCATTTTTGGTTTGGCGCACCATTTGGTCGTCCTTGTTGGTCAGGGTCAGTTCGTCAAAGGCAGCACCGCTTTCCACGCCGATGGTAATGGTCAGGTCGCCAACGGGGTAGGAGGGAAGCTCAAACGGGACCAATTCGGCCCCCAACTCGCGTAATTTGGCCAACGTAAGTGAATCCTGAGTACGGTTGGGGTAGGTTGATTCAAACGCTTTTTTCAGATACCCGATACGAGTGCCTTTTAAGGTCTTTAGCGGTTCGTAATTAAAGGGCAGATCACGTACCGTAGCATCTTGCCCGTCGGGACCCTGAATGATATTAAAAATCAAAGCGCAATCTTCGACCGAGCGGGTCATGGGGCCGATCTTATCCATGCTCCAACTCAGCGCCATGGCTCCGAACCGACTTACGCGCCCGAAGGTAGGGCGCAGGCCGGTCACACCGTTGACGGTAGAGGGAGAGACAATAGAACCCAACGTTTCGGTACCGATGGCAAAGGGCAAACAGCCGGCAGCCACGGCCGAGCCCGAACCGGCCGATGAGCCGCTGGCTCCTGTTTTGTTATTCCACGGGTTGCGGGTCATGCCGCCAAACCAAACATCACCCATGGCAAACTCGCCCAACGACATTTTGGCCACTAATACCGCGCCCGCTTTTTCCAATTTTTGAATGACGGTGGCGTCGTAAGGGAGTTGTTGGGTTTTGTAGATGTTGGAGCCCCAGGTAGTCGGATATCCTTTTTTCGATAACAGATCTTTGGCCCCGTACGGAATACCGTGCAGCGGTCCGCGGTATTTTCCGGCTTTGATTTCGGCATCGGCCTGCGCGGCTTGTTGAAGCGCCAACTCTTCAGTAAGGGTGATGACATTGAATAGCGCCGGGCCGAATTTTTTCAGGCGGTCCATAAAAAATTTTGTCAGCTCGACGGAGGTAATTTGCTTGGTTCGGATTAGTTCTCCCAGTTGAGCCACGGTATAAAAGGCCAAACTGTCGCGGTTGGGGGGCAGGCTTACTTTCCCGACCGCACTTGCTTTGAAGGGAGTTCTTATTTTTTCAAATTCAAAACCGATGGGTACGGGGTCAAACAGAAGCGCAGGAGCAACATCGTTGGTCAGCGGTATTTTTCGAACGCGTTCAAAACCAAGTAATTGGTTGTTGAGTACCTCGACCATCGAATCACGTTCGGCCGATGAAAACTCAATGCCGAACACTTTGGAGGCATAATTGGCAATGTCGGAGGTAATGGGTTGGTCGGCCGGGCGATACGAAGTGCCGAGCAGAAAACTGCCGATACAGGCCGATAAAAGGACAAAAATGGGTAGGATGTTTCTCATTGATTTTTAGGTTGATGAGGTAATGGGTTAATACAGGTAACGATAAACGTGTCAAACGTGTTTGCAATTTAATACAAAACCGCCTTATATTTGCAGCCCGAAACAGGCACCCGCAGTTCAATAGGTGGAAGGTCACCCCCGTAGAATTATGGGTTTCGGTTCCATTCGTAGGGCGGTTTGATGTTTCGAGAATGGCCTCTTTGATTCGACCTGTTCGAGATAGAATTTTGACCTAATTTTTGCACCCGTAGTTCAATGGATAGAATTATGGTTTCCGGTACCATCGATAGGGGTTCGAGTCCCTTCGGGTGCACTGCTTAAAAGCGTAAATTTTTAATTGTCAAACAGTTAAAGGTTTACGCTTTTTCTTTTGGGCGTTTTTTATTGACTGAAACATACACCTCGCTCCTTTCTTTAACTTGTGTCCGGTTTTTTATCGGGTCGGCAAGCGAATGGCTGTCAATTGTAGTGGGGTTTTATAGATAGATACCTTAGTTGCCCTTGGTTTGCCGAAAAACCATCCTTAAAGCATATTTAAAGGGTAAGGTATATTCGATGCAAGTATCACTGAGAAGCTAGTCTGCACCACAACAACGTTGGCGGCTGTAATATAATTTTATAGCTGCTTTTAAGGGGTATTTATGCAACAAAGCCTCTTTTTCAAAAACTGCTAATCAATAATCAAAGAATTTGTGAGAAAATGTCGGTTATATCTACTTTAAATTCATAAAGTAAACAAGGCTTATAAAAATTACAAGCCTTGTCGAAATACACCTAAACATAACATCACATTTTACGACTACTAATTTTATTTATTATTGCCATAGAGATGGTTTTTATCTTTCTTCGGGAAATTGGTAATTTTTTTCATTTGTTAAAAAAAGGCTGATATGAAGTTGTTTTCTGCCTTACTACAGTAATTAAAATTGACTAAAAAAGACTTGTATTTTCTGATAAATCGATACTTTTTTAGTTTTAACTCATAACTTTTGAGCGTTTTTGTTTGACAATATACTTTATTGTTTTTTGTGTGTATATAGACATAATTAATGGATGATTTTAAATAAAAAAATATCGTCAATTGCAATTGAGACCTCCTTGTTTTGATAAATTACTTTTAAAAAAGAATCAGTGCCGTTTGAAATGCTCATAGTATAATGATATCGCTAATTTTGATGATTTGTTTTGCTCTCACGAAACAATTATTGGCATGTCTTAAAATTGTGTTATTTTTTAAATTCTTTATTGAATTATTTTAGAGGTTGATTTTCTTTTACAATCAATTGTTTCAGAAAGTATATTTAAACCTATGATTTTTCAGGTTGAACGCAAGGCCAAACTTTATTTGGCAACCTTATAAAAATTACCCATTTTTTGTTTACTTATCAGGGAGTTACAAAAAGTCGCCAATAAATATTTTGACAATTTGTTAAATAGTTAATCAAAATTTTGATAATGCGTTCAACCTAATGATTTTTCAACTAATTGTTACTTTATAAATATACTTATTGAGGAAGTCCATTGCCTGTTTCTTGGAATTTATTTCAACTTCTATCATAAAATGATACGAAAAATTTATAAAAAACTACTTAATTGAAGCATTCCGGACGTTTATAAAACAGGATAACAATCATGAAAATGGAGTTGAGTTATTTAGAGTAGTGCTTACGCTTATACTGAAAAGGTGTAACGCCGAATTGTTTTTGAAATCGCTTATTAAATTTAATGGGTGCGGTATAGCCAATCATTTGGCTTACTTCAAAGGCTTTGTATCCTTTTGTTAATAATTCACAGGCATACTCCATTTTACGATCCAAATAAACTTGATAAAACGATCGACCGAAATGCTTTTTGAAAGCATTGACGAATATACGATGAGAGATATTGAGTTTTTCTGCAATTTGGAGCGAAGTATAGGACGATTCTTCAGTTGGACATTGAATATACTTATTATAAACGTATTCCATTAGTCTTTCCGGGGCATCGGATAATAAGGACAGGATATCCTCCGGATTAGGGTCTATTGTATTACTGTTTATTTCTTCCCGGTCAGTTAAAGAATTCTTTAGTTCAATCAATAATTGAAATTTTTGAGTACGCAGATTATCCAGCGGTATTCCATAAGGTTGAGTCACTGAATTGATGATTTCCTGTATTTTTTCAAAAGGAGAAGGCTTAGATGATACAATGAGGTTGCCCGTTTTTTTAAAATAGCCTGCATTTTTTTCCAGTGCAGTTTCCAGGGCGGGAATAGGTAGAGTAATGATAATGGTAGAAACGGTTGAGTCCACCGGTGTAATTTCCCAATGTTCAGGATTTAGATTGATAAGTATATGGTCAGTTATGATTTGTAAGTCATTCTGACTGAGCCGGACTTTCCCCAAAAAGTAATATATATTGCAATAGTCCCGGGGTGTCGAAAGTAAACTTATACGGGTATTAATATCCCCGATAGTCATTTTTATGGATTCATGGTTCATTTTGATCATTATTTAAACTTTGTAAAAATCAAAAAAGACTCTCGAAAAAGTTGCATATTTTTATTGACAGGTCACGCAAATATGGTTTGGTCGTGGTTAAAGGCATCGATAAAGAATTAATTAGGTTTTTCATCGCTCTGATATTTTTTTTTGTAAATACGGGTAAAACCGGACGTATGACTGTACCCTATCTTGTAAGCAATTTGGGTAAGCGTATATTTTCCCGATTTGAGCAGGGTATGCGCGTAAGCAAGTTTTTGTTCGAGCAGATACTGATGTGGTCCGATGCCGTAAATCTCTTTGAATATTATTTTGAACTTACTGGCACTCATCCCTGCTGAGAAAGCCATGTGTTCAATCAAGGGCGTGGGTAAATGAACAGATTGTAATACTTTGTCAATGACCTCTCTGATTTTAAGATGGTCTGGATTTTTGATTTTACCTATCTTGGAACTCTCAACTTCGATATCTATTTCGGATACAAATCGGTAGATTAATTCATAAAAATAAGCTTGTGTGGTCAGGGTGCGGTAGGAGTGTTCCCGGTATTTTTTTTCGAATAGTATGCTGCGGGTGTGAAACCCTGCGGCATGCTGCTGCCACCGTTTCAGTACCTTTTCGGCTGCTTGTTTTAAAATCTCGGCAGAAGCCGCAGGCAGTAACTGATTGCGGAGCCACTCCCCCTCAATAAGCATTCCGAAAACAAAGGAGGAAGATGAGACGGTCTCAATCCAAATATATCCTTCGGTCAGTATTTCTCCTGATTTGACAAGCGCCGCTGAAAAGACAGAGTGATTGGTAACGTAGCAAAAATAGGAGTGTTGGGCAGTTAGTTCATACCAATTCATCGAAGGAGAAAAATATACTTTATTCAAATATTTGTCTTCCCGAAAGGTTGTACTGCTTCCCCAATAAATACTTATTTCGCCTTGATTAGCCATTTTATGACTCTTAATTTCGGCTTCAAGTGTCGTCAATGAACTAAATAAATACAATAAGTATCTCTAAGCAAAGGGGATATTCGTTTGTTTTTGGGTGAAATTAGTAGGAGAAAGCCTTTGTTAAGGAAGTGCAACTATCCCTATCCGACCGTTCAGGCAGTCTTTATTTCAACCTGCCCTGCAAAAATCCTTAAAATCGGCATTTAACCCCTCACTTTCTCTGAGCAGACAGGTAATTGAAAGGGTTATAGAGGAGGGGAGAATATTAGCCCCCTTTCAAAAAAGCCATTACACCTTTTCGAAAACTCTTTCCGACAGGCAGAGAAATTGCTCCTGTCAGGGTCAATGTGTCATGCCCGGCTTTTTTCAGATGCAGTTTGTTGATGATATACTGCTGATGAATACGTAAAAAACCCTCCCCCAAATCTTCGTTCAGGATTTTAGTCAGCGATTTTTTTACGACATATTTTTTAGAAGCGGTGAAGATAAAACAGTTGTTTGATTCGGATAAAAGATAAATAATTTCGTCAAAGAAGACCTGCTCTCGGTGCCCTCCCATGCCGCTCAGATAAAAATACTTCCGATCTGCAAAATTGTGATTTTTACTTTTCGCCTGTTCTTCTACTATTTTTTCCAATATTGAATGGAGCGTGAGCGCGTGAAAAGGCTTAATAAGATAATAAACCTCTCGGTACTGCCGGGAAGCATCGAATAGGGACTTGTCGTGAGAATTTGTTGTGAGAACAATAGGGATATTTCTCAGTAGAAGAGCTTGGAGTACTTCTAACCCTACAGGGCGATTCTTAATAAATATGTCTGAAATGACGATATCCACCTCATGATGTTGGAGGTATTCGAGCATTGGTGGCAACGTATCGAATATGCCCAAGAGTAAAAATTTATATTTACCATATTTTTCGTTCAGCATCATCTGAACCTTAAGAGCATCAATGGCATTATCTTCTAATAATATTACGCTTACTGTAGGCATATTTCAAACAAAATAGGGGTAATTCCGTCTTATTACTGCGGGTTCATATTAACAGAAATCAGGCATGTTTTGTTTAGGATAACTTTTGAGAAAAACAAAAAGTTTTTGGCACCATGGGGCCTGAGATGTGGCTGTTGGTTTCCTTTTCCTTCAGAAACCGACGGTCGGCCCTGTGAGACCTGCGAAATGTTCAATTATGGCCTAATCAACTCGCCGCGTTCACGACGCACAATTCAAGACCAAAGTTGTGTCGGAAACTCTCAAAGAGCATCAAATACTTACTCAGCCCGGCAGCAGCAAATTACGACCCGAAAACAGCAGGTCTTGGAAGAACTGCCAACACTGTTCAAGGGTCAAGTACATCGAACTTGTCTGCTCAGGATCAGGAAGAAACAGAAGCTCCAAACCATGTTTGGTCAGCAGATATACTCATATTCCGGTGGCTACCCGATGGCTATATCTATGGGCCGTTATTGACAGGTGCAGCCCCTTTGTGCTAAGTTGGGTCTGTCCAATACGTTACCGGTTGATTTCTGTATTAATACCTTAAAAAAGCATTTGACCGATGGAGAAACCCCCATTTTTAATACAGACTGCGCGGGCGGCCCTGCAAGGAAGTCCGTTTACGAGCCCACGTTTTCCGGCTCCCTTAAAAGCGACTGAAATACAGATCAATAGAGGCTTTGAAGAATATGTTCCGGATAATATTTTTTGAAATCGTTCGTGTGGCGGTGCGGTTATGGGGTATCGTTCACTATGAGCGCTTCGAGGCCGCAGCCTCTCTATTTACATGCTTACTCTGACGGATTGCCATTACACTGAGGCTTAACTAAGTATTTTGCAATGTATAATTATCGACGCAAACGGCAATGGTTGAATTATCAAATGCGGGCTGTATATCAGTTAGAGAAAAAGGGGACAATTACTACAATGGGTAGTTCCACCTTTATTCAGCCCCAAAACTGTCTAATATTTAGGGGACGCTATAATAAAAAATTATAGAAAATAAGTAGAGTTTTGAAATTAGTTTTCATTATTTGCGGGCTGTTTGCCCCCGGAGGGGCATCATATTTGTAGAAATCGGCTTTTGTCTATAGACGTCTGCCTCGGAGGGAGATAAACAAAATAATAAAAAGTAATTTCAAAAGCCCGTTTATCTGCTCAAACACAACATCAATATGAAAGGATTAACTCTAAATAAGACGGAAAATTGTACTTAAAATCGCTAACTTTCTATCAATTACGAACCCAAAAATTAGCGGTTAGCATCGTCTTGGTAAACCCATCTCACTCATCTTTCGGCTTTTTCAAAGTTTCGACAGCTACTCAAACCCAAAATATCCTTTCGTGAAAAAATATCCTTTTGGTAAAAAAAATATCCTTTTGGTAAAAAAAACTTATTGTTTTTTGTTCTCTAAACCAAAATCAATGTCCGACTATTTAAAACGGTCTCCTTTTGTTGACTTACTTATTGCTGAGTTTTTTACTTTGTCACATAAAACTCCGTTCTATGTGGGTTAGTCATAATACGATGCCGACTCTTTTCAGGATTCTACATTTTGCGTAAGTAATCCTGACCGTACAAAGAAGGCGACTTATCAGTACAAAAATCACCTTCTTTCCCGATCTTTCTGTTGAAGGTTGCTCCTTTGCTGAAATTTAACTAAATACCCTAACTATTGAACCCTATGAAATTTGCCTTGATTGGTCTCTTATTGATTGGGCCGGTCGGATTGGTACACGCTCAATTCAAAACGCCCGTCGGTTTCTGTGATTATCTGCTTCTTTCGAGTCGGCTTGACAGTTTGCAAAAACCAACGAACCCAACCCTGTATTTATTGATAGCCACTGAATTGGCAAAGCAGAATTGGGATGAGCCGATGGATATCGAAAAAACAAAACAAATTCTGCCGTTAGCGAAGAAGCAAAAATCGCAAGTCGGTTTAGCTATGACCTATTTTATACTGGGAAGGTATTATTCTTTCGAGAAGGAAGATTCACTTTCGTATGATTACCTGACAAAAGCAGAAAAGATATTTACCGAAAATAAGGATACTACCGGAATGCTTTATTGCTATCGGTTTTTAAGATTATCTATGCATGAAAACTACATAGATCTAGCGAAACAATATTTCAATAAGTTAATTGCATTGTCCACAAAATCAGGAAATCCTGTTGACAAGTATTTCTATTATTTATCCATCCTGTCTGCTGATCCTTATTTTGAGAAACAACCCACCGAAAATCAGCTGTCGGATGCTTTCAATAAAGCCATTGAGATGATTGATAGGTATTCGTATTGTGAATTTATGCGGCGTAATATTTATCACAACCTCCAGCAGGGATATAGCTATCTGAACAAATATGATAAAGTACTTGATATTGCTTTGCAAACTATTCGGCATCCCAAAATCAAGGCAAATTATATGGATTATCAAAACTTAGGCAGAGTTTATATCCGATTAAAAAAATTTGACGAGGCTATAGTTGCCTTGGAAAAAGCAGGGAAAGAGATTAAAACAGCCGATCCTACCAATTACAGGCGACAACGAAATATCTATAAGTTATTGAAGACCGCTTATTATAATGTCGGCAACTGGAAAGCAGGTGTAAAGGCCGATGAGGAATATGACCGGTTGAATGAAATTATTGTTGAAAGTGATCGGAGCTTGGCAATGTTTCACCTCAAAGAGAAATACTCATTTACCGAAAAAGAAGCCGAACTCAAACGAATTGCCTTAGAAAATCAAGTAGTTGAAAGCCGCAATAAACTGCTGAATGCGCAATACGAGGCCAAAAAGCGCGAAACGGCTTTGATCAGTCTTGCCTTCAAAAACCAAATAACCGAAAGCAAAACAAAACTGCTCAGGACACAAATGGAGGTAACAAAAAAAGAAAGCGCTATCGAATTGGCCGACTCCCAAAAACGGCTGATGGTGGGTGGGTTGTTAATGATGCTTGCTCTGATCGGGGTGACCCTTTTCTTCACAATAAGGCTCCGGCGTACTAATGCCCAACTGCGCACTTTGCAGGCAGGCCGTGATAAACTCTATACAATTATCGCTCATGACCTGCGCTCCACAGTAAATAACTTTGCCGACGCGGGAGGGCTGCTGCATTATCTGACCCAAAATAAAAAGAAAGAAGATATTCAGAAAGTCATTCAGCAAATCGAATACATGGGGCAGCATGCGCAACTGCAACTCAATAACCTCTTTGAATGGGGCAAAAGTCAATACTTTACCCACGAGAGGGAGGAGCCTTTTGAACAAGTGGATGTAGTGCCGCTCCTTGAAGAGTTGTCCCGGCCGTATCTTGCTCTTACTAATGCCAAAAATATCGGGTTCCAAGCGAAGTTACCTGCCCGTGCATGGCTTACAGTGAGCCCGAAAGGACTGACCGCAACGGTCAGAAATCTGCTGGATAATGCCCTGAAGCATACCCCTGCCGGAGGTACCATTACCTTAGAACTGAGTGAACCGACCACAGACGGGAAAACAAAGTCATTTTCCGAATTGGTCATCACTGACACCGGCACGGGCATTGCGCCGGATCAATTGCATTACTTACAACAGGTATTTTCGGGAAAAATCAAACCCGAGGCCGGAGTACACGGTGTGGGCTTGGGCATGGTAATAATCTTTCATTTTGTCAAAAGAAACGAAATAAAACTGTTGATAAACAGTCAAGTCGGAGAAGGGACAGTTGTCAAATTACAACTAACCAACGGGGCCGCCTTTAGATTTGTGTGATTGAACAAAACCAAGAAACTGGTAAGTTTACTTTTCAGTTGTTGAGCAGGATACAGGCACTTTGCTGTGGCCGCATGGGTAGAACCCACCACGGGATTGAATCCTATATCCTGTCTTTATCCAAACATAAAATAGAAGTCTGGGTAAAACCCATTAGCCAAGGTGATTATGAAGGATAAAATTCAACAACAGAATGTAAAAATACACAAACGCTTAAAAGCAATCATCATGGAAACGCAGTATTTTATCGGTATTGACATCTCCAAAAAGAGCTTGAATTGGGCTGTTTGTAGCGCCAATAAGATTATTTTGGAACAGGCTTCGGGCAACGACATAAAGAGCATAACCAAAACAGTATTAAACATACAGCGAGAGTTAAAGTTCAAGATTGCATCTGCCGTTTTTTGCATGGAACATACCGCACATATCACACTCGCTTACTAAAATATCTGCAAAGTCGTAAAGCATCCATTTGGCTGGAGTCGGGCAGTCAAATTAAGTACTCTATGGGCGATGTCAGAGGTAAGAGCGATGTGGTTGATGCCCAACGTCGCCCGTTATGCTTACAAAAAATCGTGACGAAATCAAGCTCTATGTCCCCCCAGAGCCATTGACCAATTAGACAACCTACTTGACATCCGTGACAGATTGGTCAAAGTGCGTCAAATTTGTCTAACAGCCTTGAATGAACAGAAGTCTTGTGAAGCTAATAAAACCCTCACAAAAGACACGAAAAATACTCTGCTCATACGCTCAAAGGAGTCGAAACCGATTTACAAACCCTCGAAAAGCAAATCAAAGAACTCATTGATTCTGACTCAAAACTCAAATCACTTTTTGAAATATTACCTCTATCCCTGGAGTTGGGATTGTCACTGCTGCTAAATGTATTGTTATTACCGATGATGGCCCGCCGCAGCGGTTTAAAAAGTTCGATAATGCTAAACAACTGGCCTGCCATGCCGGGGTGGTACCTTTGAAAACCTTCGTACCAGTTTACAATCAAAGCCCAGAGTCAGTAAAAAAAGCTCACAAGGGGATTAAAGCTACTTGTCAAATTGTGTTATGTCTGCCATGAGGTACAACACTCATTTTAAGGCCTATTATGAGCGTAAACTCAAGGAAGGAAAAAATAAGTTTATTGTCTTCAATGCCATGAAGAACAAATTGGTTAGGCTTATTTTTTCTTTAGCCAAGCAGGGCAAAAAATATGACGTAAATTATACATATTCTCTTGTTTGAATCATAGAAATCCCGTGCGGCCGAGCGAGATTTAAGCACTGCCAACATCAATCGGAACGCTGATGCGACAAAAGAGCAGTAACTGCTTTCGCCGTTTCTACGGGCTACTTGAATTGGTTTACAAAGTTGTACCTATCGTTTTAACCCCTATCCCCGGCCCTTGCGGTCCGCCGCCGCGGCCCCTTTCAGGAGAAAGGGAGCTGCAAGAAGTCCCTCCACTGAAAGGGGAGGGATTTAGGGTGGGGTTGTGTATAACCTAACAAACCAATTCAGCTAATACCTACGCCCGTATCACGAGTTTTATTCCTACAATTCGCAAAATGAACCGGCATATTGTTCACAATACCGAAAATGTTCTTGACGGAAACTTCCGGTAGACTACCTGAACAGTTACACAAAATCTATTCAGCTTTTATACAAATTTTGCTTGCTCGGATATACACCAAAGTGCTTTTTGAAGAGCCGTGAAAAATGTGACATGTTTTTATAGCCAAGTTCTTGAGCTGTTTGTGATACAGTCATTTCCTCTTTTGTGATCATTTCCCGGGCTAATTCCATGGTGTAATATAGGTAGTATTGATAGACACTCTTATTGTAAAATGCCTTGAAGGCTTTCTTGAACTTGGTAGTACTCATAGCCGCTTCATGTGCTAAAACGCTGATAGAGGGGGCCTGTGTTATGTCACTTGTAAGCACGCGTTCAGCCCTGATCAGCGCATCAATATCCGATTTTTTCAGATTCGGTTTATGATTACTTACTTCCAATAAATAATATTGTTCAAAAGCCAACTTTATAAGATGAGACAGCTTTTCATTAGCCTCTAATTTATCTATAAGTGTTTCTGTCGGATTATTCATGGTATCTTCAAAAGATTGCTTCATTTGAGTCGTCATGTATTTATGCCGAAATTTAGGTGTACTGAAATTCACAAATTCTAAGAGCGGGCTGTCGCTTTTTGTAAGTACATGTTGGAGTATCTTGAGAGGGATATGAATGCTCAGCATACTAACCTCAGTGTGTGCGGGTACATAGAGTCTACGGGCTATAGCGGTGTTTGTAATCAACAAATAATGTCCGGAAGGGTATTCAGTTACTTCCTCGAAAATCTCCTTGAGGCTATCAGAACAAAAATAAAACATTAGTACGACACACTGATAAGAAGGAGAAGGGGAATAATCAATTAAAAGATTATCTTGTGCAGTGTATTTTGTCCTGGTTACGATTAACGTATCTTCCGTAAGTTTTTCATCCTCACTGTTTATAATTGGGAAATGGAGCGTTCCAAAAGTTAGATATCCTTTTTTGATTTCATCATTAAATCGAATCGTCTCTAAATTGTTCTTAATTTCAAATTTAGCTTCTTTATATTGCTGCTGTACATACTGCTTAATAGAAGCGTATGATGCATCCATCTCAATATTTAGTTTTTTTAGAGACATTTTATTTTGGTAACTTTTTAGATGCTTTTTTGCATAAAAAGTATATTTAAAACTGTTTTTTGATTAAAAAATGCAATTTTCTATCAAAAAAACCTTGAAGCCTCGAAAAATGAGATATTTTTAACGTAACTAATTAATAACAAAAACAACAGCTGATTGATTGTTAAATTATTGACCTTTTTATAAGGCACATAAGCCGATACTTTTTTGTTATATTAAAGCGAATAATGTAAATTATCTGCCGTCAAAAATGCAAATTAAAGGTCACCTGATTAAAGAGTAATGATACATAATAATTGTCGTAAAATATAATAATTTTATTAGATAATACTTGGTTCAGTTTCCTTCGAAAAACGGATAGACGAATAGATTTAAATAGGTATATAAATTTTTATTAAATGCTGAAATTTTGGGATATTTTTTTACTTTGTTTAATTGGTTTTTCAGAACGATTTAAGTAGCCCATTGAAAGCTGTCTTGTAGCATAATTTCAATGGTTTGAATGATATTCCATTCGGGTTCATTTTTTAGATTGTAGAAACGAAGCTAATGATACGGGCATAGGCAGTAGCCCCACCAATACTTCGGAAGCAATTACTGATTTCCCGGCGCATCGGCCTTCAGATTTGTGTGATTGAACAAAACCAAGAAACCGGTAAGTTTACTTTGCAGTTGTTGAGTAGGATATAGGCACTTTAAGGGGGCGCATGGGTAGAACCCACCACGGAATTGAAGCGCACCGGCCTTTTAGGATTGCTGTCCGGTAATATTTCGAGATTTAGTAACTTGGCTTAGAAAAGAAACCGGAGCGTACCCTATCGCTCGGCATGGTTAACGGCCTGTGGGCCGATTCAGGCCCCGCTCTATCGGTCCGCAAGTTAAGCCCGTCCACTGTACCGATTTATTTGACCACTTCATTTAATAAATGGTAAGTACCCAATCACCAATACTTTATGTTATTCGTTATTAGTGCATTGATCATCAACTGATTGAGTATAGACAGATAACTGATAACTAATTTCAGATAACTACTTAGTAGTAAATACCATGGGTGATGCCACTTGCGCCGATACTGCTTTTGTTAGATTAGTAGTCAATCCTACGCCTGTGTTGACTTTGTTCAGTGCGGTTTGTGCCCCTAATTTGACAACCTATATCATTACCTTCACCGACAATAGTACGGTTACTTCCACGGCGGGCACGGTAAACAATACGGCCAAAAACGTTACGGGTATTCCCACAAGAACGAATGTGACGCTGACATCCACGCTGAATAGAGGTACCACGACATTGCCCGTGACTGCTCCCAACTGTAACTGTAACCCACTTACCTATTTTTTTCACTCCAAGTGCTACAGAGTGTAAGGGAGACATCTTCCCTACCTTGAAGGCCACCGTCGTTGGCTTGGCCACGGTCAAGTGGTTTACCACACCCACTGGAGGAACCCCTTGTTTACGGGTCTCGACTACAAGCCCGCGGGTACTATCGCAGCCAATACGGTCTTCTATGCCCAAGCACGAAGTACCGATCTTTCTTGCCTAAAGGCCATCAGCAGCCGCCGCGTTTCGGCTACGGTCAATGCCCAAAACTGTGCTAAAGAAGTGGATTTGGCCTTGAAAAAGTCGATCAGTACAGAAATCGCCCAAATCGGCGAGGTATTGACCTACACTTTGAAAGTCTGCAATGAGTCCAATACGAATGCGACGGGGGGATCAGTGACCAATAGCATTGCCACCACGGTGCAGTTTGTCAGCGGCAGCTTTATAGCCTCGCGCGGCAGTGTGTCTCTGAGCGGCAATGTCATTAGTTGGAACATCGGCAACATCGCCGCCAACGGGGATACGGTGACCTTGACCTACCGGATCAGAGTGACCCAAGAAGGCGTTCATTTTAATACCGCTGAGATTTGTACCGCCAACGAAAAAGATGTGGACTCAACCCCCTGCAACCATGACGACACCGAAGATGATATCGACCGTCAGTGCTTTACAGTACCGTTCAAATTGTGTCCGGGTGAAAAAGTCGAAGTGAGTGTCCCAAGCACATACACCCATGTACTGTGGTTTAAAAATGGCAGCTCCACGCCGATCGCAACAGGTAATGTAGTGTTAGTAAATGAGTTAGGCAGCTATACCTTTACGGCAACCAACCAAAACTGCCCCGCAGAAGGCTGTTGCTCGGTGATCATCGAAGCAGGAATCAACTGTTGCCCCGAAGAGATTTGCGTGCCATTCATCATTCAAAAGGTAAAAAGAATTAACTAACCGCTAAGGCAATCGTTTATTATGTTCTCAAATTCAGTTAGTTACACTAAAACAATACCCTGTAACTTTTGCTCCGTTAGTTACAGGCCTTCCGAAAATGGAGGGCCTCTCTTTTCTTTATTTCTCTCTGTCTGCTTCAATAAACATTGATTCGGTCATGTACCCGTCTGCTTTCATTTGTCTCATAAAGACAAAATAATGTTCTAATTAGACACTGTTTGCGGTTATTACCTATTTAGGTACTGATTTTGAGCAGATGTGTAAAGTAGTAAAGTACTGCTATGCCAAACTATTAGGACATTAAAATCACGCTGCGATGAAACTATTTACACTCCCCTACTTGGGAAAAACAACAGGTTTTACCTTGTTTTTTTTGCTATTGTTCCATATTGCACGAAGCCAAGTCACGCTTACTTTAGATTATAAAGTGAAGGCACCTTCCCCGAGTAGCGTCAAGTCAGGGGAGTATAGAGCCATGCAGCCGGACTACACCATCTCCGGTACCACTGCCCCCAATACAGCAAGGGCCAAAATCCGGATTCCCCTGCCCGATCTGATCGAAAATCTGACAGGCTTTGTTGGAACAAGCCATGCACCAGCCAATAATTTCGTTTTTACCAATACACCAAGGGCCAAAAAACTGACCATCAATTTTATCAATTCCGTGCCTACGGGGGCCAACGGTATCTTGGAACTTCAGCTGCAAACCACGAAAGACGCTATCCCCGCTATTGCTCCAAAAAACAACGCCTAAATCAAAGACTTATGAAAACTATTTTTACGAGCAGAACTTTGCGATTTAAACTTGCCCTGCTAACGTGCTTCTTCATTTTGCCATTTTTGGCCCAAGCCCAAGGCTATATCCAAGCCTCCACCTTTATCGGAGGAGGTGCATTTGAGCAAGGACAGAGGGTCGTGGTGGACAATGGTGAATCTTATATTGTGGGTTATACGTCCTCCAACAATTTTGTAACTACCACCGGTAGTGGCTATGCCGGGAATGATGACCTATTTGTCACTAAATTGTCGGCCAACGGTACCGTGCTTTGGAGCCGTTACTTGGGGGGGTCGGGTTCTGATAGCCCAAAGGACATGATAGTAAGTAACGGGTCTGTTTTTATTCTTGGAAGTGCTGTAAATTCGCCAAATTACCCCGTTACAAACGGTTCAGTGGGGGCTACCGTTAGCGCAGTTTATACCAAATTAAACGCCGCTACGGGGGCCTTGCAGTTTTCGACCTTTTTAGGAGGTGGAACGACGACTTCCGCAGCAGACCTCATCGTAGCAGGGGGATACGTGTACTGCACGGGGTATAAAGGGGCTTTTTCTGTGGCTGATATGCACGTCGTAAAATTTGATGCCAACACCAATAACGTCATTTTTGACCGAACCTACGGGGGGAGTGCTTCAGACATTATAAATATCTCCCCTTATATGTCGGGTAACACATGCCAAGTAGTCGGTAATGAAATATTTATAGCAGGTACATCAACAAGTACCAATTTTCCCGTAACGGATGGAAGTACCCGTCCTAGTGCGAGTGGTGGTCTTATTTACCTAAAATTGAATGCGACCACCGGTGATATTGCCTTTGCTACCTTTTATGGAAGCACTACAGGTTCCCAACGGGGCAATAACGAACTTAGGGTTGATAATGGCGGCGTTTATATTGGCGGTTATACAAATGGCTCCGATTTTCCGGTTACCGATGGGTCAACCCTAAAGGGATTCACAGATTTTTTTCTAAGAAAATACAATGTATCTGACAATGCCTTAGTGTATTCTAAATTGTTAGGCTCTACTCAGACAGATGTTAGTTATCGTTTGGAAGTGCAAAATGGGGTTGTGTATATGATGGGGACATTATTCTCAAGCCAAGGCTATCCCCATACTAACTTACCCGGCAGCAACTATACGGGGACATCTAATATATTCTACACTAAATTGAATGCCAACACGGGAGCGATTAGTTATTCCACCTGGATCAACTCGAATTCAACAGATGACTTTGCTGACTTTCAGGTGGTCAATGGCGAATTGTATTTTGTAGGAAACACATACGCTAGCGACTATCCTGTGACGAATGGTTCTGCATTTAAAGAAGCTACCTTTAATGATTTTGTTTTTACCAAAATAAACAGCTCCAATCAAATCTGTTTTTCAACGTATGTGGGGGTTAGCAACTCCGACGATGATTATGCATACTCCCTCGCGGTGGATAATAATTTTGTGTATTTCACGGGGTATTCGTACGCGGCTGACTATCCAGTAACCAATAGTACTACCTTTAAAGCAGGTGGTGATGCTATCTGGACCAAATACAATTTAAATCCCAGTTTGACCGTGGGTTCCGACAATGTAACACCCGCGTCCCAAACGGTGTGTAAAAACGGATTTGCCACGGTCCTCACCGCGCCCGAAATCACGTTTCCGGCCAACAATATGCCCTTGCTTTATATTAATGGTGTACCGACTGCCCAAACGCCCTTTGAATTAAAATACCAATGGCAGCAAGCGTCCGCTGCAACAGGCCCTTGGACAGACATCCCGGGGGCAACACAACAAAACTATACCCCACAAATAGGCTTGGTGAATGTTTATTACCGAAGAATCACCAATTCGTCCGTTTGCGGAAGTTCCACCCCCATCAGTACCAGTTCGGTGGCGTCGGTTTTGGTCAATGCCAATACGGCCCCTTCGGTCACGGTAGGCAATGTGGTCAACACCTGCGTAGGTTCTTCCGTACTGTTGGGTGGGTCGCCCACCGCAACGGCCAACGGAGGTGCCTCCATCGTATCGTATTTATGGACCCCCGCCGGCGCCTATACGCCCAACAATACCGTAGCCAATCCAACGATTACCGCAACCACCGGTACGATCTATACCGTATTGGTCACCGATAACAACGGATGCCAACAGATTGGGCAACAGTTAGTGAATGCCTATGCGGCGAATGCGGGACCCAATCAGAATAACTGCGGTGGTCAGTCCACCAGCATTGGCAGTGCCCCGATTGCGGGACTGTCAGGCGTGACCTATTCGTGGTCTGCCTCGCCCGCCGACCCCTCCATGTCGTGTACCAATTGCGCCCAACCCAATGTCAATCCGACGGGCGTAACCACTTATACCCTCACCTTGACCATCCCCATCACTGGTGGGGGGACTTGTAGCTCCACGAGTTCAACGACGGTGACCCCCATTGCGGCACCCGTTACGCCCAATTTTGCGGGTCCCGACAGGGTCATTTGTATCGGTAGCACCGCCTCAATAGGCACCGCCGCGGAGTCGGGCTTTACCTATACCTGGGCCCCGGGCAACTACCTGACGGCCAATAATACCTCCACCACGACTTTCCAACCGGGAAACCTGGCCATGCCGATTCCCAATCCGGGTACCTATTACCTGACGGCCAGCAAAGGCTTATGCTCCTTTTTTGACCAAATGCAAACGGCGGTGATTGAGGCGCGTGCAGGGGTAGATGGCTGCGGGCCGCGTCTTGTCGGAATGCCCGACCGCACCCCCGGCATCAATGAAACCTACAGTTGGACCAAGATATCCGGACCGGGGAACTTTTCAGGGGCCACTAATTTGCCCCAAGTACCCGTCACGGCCTCCGTGGGGGGATCCACCACCTATGAACTTACCGTGAGTTATACCTTGGGAGGATCTACTCAAACCTGTACCGACCAAGTAGTAGTGCCTGATTGCGGCTGCGTGGTGGATATTACAGTGGAAGCCCCCTTTTCGTGTCCGGCCTATACACTGAATGGCGGCGTAGGCACGGTTAAACTCATCGCCACGGCGGCCGATATTTTCTCCGCCGACCCTTCCGTATTTACCTATACGTGGACGCCTAATGTAGGCCTGAGTGCCTACACCGGCAGGGAAGTTTTCCTGACCGACAATGTGAATCGTACCTATACGGTGACCATGAGCAGCCCCTTTGATCCAAGTTTTGCCTGTACGCGTACCATTGAAGTCAATCGTCCTGCCTGGAGTTTGCCCGTATTTACGGCACAGGATGTGACAACCTGTCCCGGCACCTCGGTCAATATCGGCCAAGCAACCGTAGCGGGTTATAGTTATTTATGGTCGGGCAATACCGCATTATTAAGTGCGACCAATATCTCCAACCCAACGGCCACCGTCAATTTTACCAATCAATTTCCCGTGTTGGTGACCGATGTTGGCTCAGGTTGTACGGTAAGGGATACCGCCACGGTGACCATTTTAGGCTTTCCGGCCAATATTGCGGGAGATGATATTACGATTTGCGGAAGCGGAACGGTACAACTGGGAAGAGATCCCGTACCGAACGTGACATACGTATGGACGCCCGCCACGACTTATGTACCCAATAATACAGTCGCTAACCCAACCGTTACCGTTGCAACCACAACTACCTTTACGGTGACGGCCACCAATAACATCTCGGGTTGTGTGGTGACTGATAATGTGACAGTTACCGTAAATCCTCCGGTGACTCCCTTCTCCTTTGTCAATCAAACCTTCTGCCCAAGTACCGCAGGTGCCATCCCATTACCGGCCGGTCCGAGCGGGATGACCTCCTACAGTTGGTCGCCTGCCAGTTTGGTAGTAAACCCTACCAGTAATGGCCCCACGGCGACGACACTGGCAACAAGGCCACAAACGGTAACCAACTATACCTTAACGGTAACCAACGCGCAGGGATGTACAGCGGCGGCAACCGTTACCTTCACGCCCTCGGTTTCCATTCCGGTAGCGGGGGACAATAAAGTAATTTGTTTGGGCGAAGCTGTCCAATTGGGAGGCGCACCGGAAGCGGGAGCTACCTATAGTTGGGCTTCAAACCCCGGCTCCGGGAATGCGTATTTCAATTCCACTTCTATTTCAAACCCCACCTTTACAGCCACTGCTGCGGGGGTATATGTTTTAACCGTAAGCAAAACTAATGGAGGCTGTACCACGACGGCTACGGTCACCATCACGGTCAACACATTTACTTTGCCCGCCCTGAGCAATCCTACCGTTTGTCAAAACAGTTGCGTAGAAATAGGAACCACTCCCGCCTTGTCGGGGGTACAATATGTTTGGTCACCCTCCACGGGATTAAGTAATCCAAACATAAGTAACCCCATCGCCTGTGTAACCACTACGTCCAGGACCTATACCTTAACCGCCGTAGCAGCCAATGGCTGCGTGGCTACCCAAACGGTGGTAGTAGGAGTCAACCCAAGCTCGGCTCCCACTGTGACCATTCCAACCGTAACGATTTGTTTGGGAGATCCGGCCCCAACGCTCAACCCGACAGTAAGCCCCTCAGGAACGTACAATTATCTATGGTCTCCCAATAACGGTACCTTGAGTAATATTTATGCCTTGAATCCAACGGTGATTCCCACGGGCGTAGGTACCCAAACCTATACACTGACCGTAACAAATACGACCACGGGCTGCGCCACCACGGCAGTAGGAATTGTCAATGTTAATAATTGTGTAGTTTGTCCTAATGCAGGTACTGACGGCAGTACGTCGGTCTGCGACAACAGCACCACGGCCATTGACCTGTTCAGCCTGATTACGGGCGAGGCCACGGGTGGCGTATGGACTCGCACGACGGGGACGGGCGGTACTTTCAACGCCACCGCGGGTACGTTTACCCCTGCCATAGGTGCAACCACTTCCACCTTTACTTATACGGTGACAGGCACGGCTCCTTGTCCCAATGATGCCTCGGTGGCCACGGTCAACATCTCGGCCTACCGAACCGCGGGTACGGATGGCAGTACGTCGGTCTGCGACAACAGCACCACGGCCATTGACCTCTTTAGTTTGATCACGGGCGAAGCCACGGGTGGCGTATGGACAAGAACGACGGGTACAGGCGGTACCTTCAACGCCGCGGCGGGTACATTTACTCCTGCCGCAGGGGCGACCAACTCGACCTTTACTTATACCATAACAGGTACAGCCCCTTGTCCCAATGACGACGCCATCGCCACGGTCAACATCTCAGCTTTCCGCACCGCAGGCGCAGATGGCAGTACGTCGGTGTGCGACAACAGCACCACGGCCATTGACCTCTTTAGTTTGATCACGGGCGAGGCCACGGGTGGCGTATGGACGCGTACTTCGGGCACGGGCGGTACCTTCAACGCCGCCGCGGGTACGTTTACCCCTGCCTCAGGCGCGACCACTTCCACCTTTACTTATACCATTACGGGCACGGCTCCTTGTCCCAACGACGACGCCATTGCCACTGTCAACATCTCGGCCTACCAAACCGCAGGCACCGATGGCAGTACGTCGGTCTGCGACAACAGCACCACGGCCATCAACCTCTTTAGTTTGATCACGGGAGAGGCCACGGGTGGCGTATGGACAAGAACGACGGGTACGGGCGGTACCTTCAACACCGCCGCGGGTACGTTTACCCGGCCGTTAGTGCTGCCACTTCGACCTTTACTTATACCATTACGGGCGGCTCCTTGTCCTAACGATGCGCCGACAGCCACGGTCAACATTTCGGCTTTCCGCACCGCGGGTGCGGATGACGATGCGATCGATCCTGCGACAACAGCACCGCATTGACCTCTTTATTTAGTCTACGTCCGGGCGAGGCCACGGGCGGGGTGTGGACAAGAACGACGGGGACGGGCAGTACCTGTAACGCCGCCGCGGGTACATTCACACCCCTGACCGCAGGTGCCTGCTTCACGCTGCCATAACAGGCCTGGCTCGCGCGCAACGACGACGCCATCGCCACGGTCGCCCATCTCGGCTTTCCGCACCGCGGGGTGCAGACGGCGAGCCCGTCAGTGTGCGACAGCAGCACCACGGCCATTGACCTCTTTAGTTTGATCACGGGAGAGGCCACGGGCGGCGGCATGGACATGCGCTTCAGGTTCGGGCGGTACTTTCAACGCCGCCGCGGGTACGTTACCCTGCCGCAGGTGCCACCACTTCCACCTTGCCCATACCACCAGGTACAGGCCCTTGTCCCAATGACGACGCCATTGCCACGGTCAACATTTCGGCCTACCGAGGTGGCGGTGCGGACGGCAATGCGTCCGGTCGCGACAACAACACCGGCCATTGACCTGACGCCAGCCTGATCGCAGGCGAGGCCGCAGGCGGCGTATGGACGCGTACTTCGGGTACGGGCGGTACCTTCAGCGGCACCGGCGAGGTTTCACCGGCGCGGGTGCCACCACCTCGACCTTTGCCCATACCCATTACAGTACGGCTCCCTTGTCCCAACGACAACGCCATCGCCACCGTGACGGTGAAATCCTGCGCCGACGTTGACGTTGGTGAAGGTGCAGTATGCTCGGCCAATTTGACCACCCATACCATTACTTTCAGCAGCAGCAGTACGGTTATGCCTCCGGCGGGTACAGTGGACAATACAGCCAAAACGTCAGCGGCATTCCTGCAGGTACCAATGTGACGCTGACATCCACCCTGACCATTTGTACGACCACCGCGGCTGGAAGCGTACAACTGCTATCCCACCATCAATCCTCCTGTCAGCAACGGAGATGTAACGATTTGTCAAGGCACACCTATTCCTGCCAGCAGGCGATTAACGGTGGGCGCGGGAGAAAGTGCAATTGGTACAACGCGGCGGGCACGTTGGTGGCATCAATACGACTTCATACCCAACCGTGGCGGGAAGCTACTTTGCCGAGGAACACAATGTGAGACCGAGCTGTAGAGTTTATAAACGCGTACAAAGGTGAGATTAATCATTAACACCCGGTCAACGCAGGCACCGACGGCAGCACCACCGTCTGCGATAACAGCACCGCCGTCATTGACCTGTTCAGCCTGATTGCGGGCGAGGGTACGGGGTGGGGTGTGGACAAGGCCGCAGGCGGGTACGGGCGGTACCTTCAACGCCGCCGCAGGTACGTTACCTTTGACCCGTTGGCTCCACCACTTCGACCTTTACTTATACGATTACGGGCGGCTCCTTGTCCCAATGACGAGGCCATCGCTACAGTCAATATCTCGGCCTACCAAACGGCGGGCACGACAGCGTGCCTCGGTGTGCGACAACAGCACCACGGCCATCAACCTCTTTAGTCTGATCACAGGCGAGGCACGGGTGGCGTATGGACGCGTGCTTCAGGTACAGGCGGGCGCTTTCAACGCCGCCGCGAGTACGTTACCCGGCCGCTGGTCACTTCGACCTTTACTTATACCATTGCGGGCACGGCTCCTTGTCCCCGCGGTAGTCGGTAGTTGCCATCACCGTTTATACCTAAACCCAATGCGGGTCAAGACCAGTCTGGTCTGTGCCAATGATGGAACGGCGCCAAGTTCTACCACCTTAGTTCTATCACCGCCCAATTGACCGCCGTGACCGCAGGAGGCACATGGGCCCCCGTCGGCAGCCCCGCCAACCCGTCGGCCGCTGCCATCGATGCCAACGGAAACATTTCCGGCTTATCAGCCGCCGGTACCTACCGATTTGTTTATTCGGTCACTTCGGGCGGACAGACCTGTACCGACACGGCTCAAGTCATTGTCTTGGCCAAACCTACCATTGCCGACGGCAGTGCTACCATTTGCGCCGGCGAAGCCGTCGATTTGACTTCAAAAATCACGAATTATAATACTTATTTGAGTCCTGTATGGACAATAGGTACCGCCGGCGGAACCGCCGTTGCCACGCCGACCTCGGTCAAACCCACTACAACGACCACTTACGTATTAGTGGCTCAAAACGCCGCCGGTTGCAAAGACACCGCTCAGGTAGTGGTCACCGTCAATCCAAAACCCAATGCGGGAGCCGATCAAAGTTTGGCTTGCGCCAATGCTGCCACTAACACTTTGACGACCGCCACGACGTTGGTACCGACTCCTGCGGGAGGCACCTGGGCCCAAATCGGCACTACGCCGACGACGGCTACCATCACAGGTAACAATGTAACAGGCATGACTGTGGCAGGCACCTACCAATTTGTCTATACCCTCAACGGCTGCAAAGATACCGTGGCCGTGACGGTTCAGCCTTGTGCGGGTTGCGTCAAACCCGATGCCGGTCCCGACCAAGCCTTGATCTGTACCGCCGGTTCCGCCCCGAGTACCGCCACCCTGACGGCAAGCCCCGCGGGAGGCACTTGGGGCCCGCAAACGGGCAACCCCACTAACGCCACTGTCACGAATGCCGGCGCGGTAAGCGGTATGACGGCTCCGGGTACCTATTACTTCATTTACTCCGTCACGGGCGGAGGACTGACCTGTCGTGATACGGTAGCCGTAGTCGTGCCTAACTGTAACTGTAATCCGCCCGTGCCGATGTTGCTTACCCCAAGTTTGACGGCTTGTATCGGGGATACTTTCCCGACCCTGAAAGCCATGGTGATGGGCTTAGCCACGGTTGAGTGGTACGATCAACCTACGGGAGGAACCTTGTTGTTCACCGGTTTGAACTTCAAACCGAGCGGAACGGTCCCTGCCGGCGGGAAAGTTTTTTATGCCCAGACCCGCAGTACCGACCCTACTTGTCCGACAGCCATCAGCACAAGCCGAGTCCCGGCCACCATCAATGCGCAAGATTGCACCAAAGAAGTGGATTTGACCTTGAGGAAGTTCATCAATACGAAGATTGCCCAAATCGGCGACCTGCTGACCTACACCGTCAAAGTATGGAATGAATCCAACACCAACGCTACCGGCGTAGAAGTCACGGATTCCATTGCTACGACCGTACAATTCGTCACAGGCAGCTTTGTAGCCAGTCGTGGTAGTGCGTCTCTGAACGGCAATGTCATTAGTTGGAACATCGGCTCCATCGCCGCCAACGGCGATACGGTCACGCTCACCTACCAAGTCAAAGCCACTCAATCGGGTATTCATTTCAACACGGCTGAGATCAGCAAAACCAATGAGAAGGACATTGATTCGACCCCGGGCAACGGCAAAGACAACGAAGATGACATTGACCGACAGTGCTTTACGGTGCCGATTCAACTCTGTGCCGGAGAAAAGGTACAGGCAAGTGTGCCGGCTCAATACACCAATGTGCAGTGGTTTAAAAATGGAGGCACTTCACCGGTAGCCACGGGAAATATCGCCTTACTCAGCGAAGCGGGTACCTATACCTTCACGGCCACCAACCAAAATTGCCCGATGGGCGGATGTTGTCCGGTCATTATTGAGCCCGGCACCAATTGTTGCCCCGAAGAGATATGCGTGCCGTTTACAATCCAAAAACGAAAGAAAAAGTAGCGTTATTCATTATAATCCAAAGTGTGTAAAAAAGAACGAGACCGGTATTGGTCTCGTTCTTTTTTGCGCTTCCCGAAGGCAGTTTACAAGAGAAAGGATTCAGAACGAATGTAAGGATGGGTTCGTTTAAGCTTAACTTTTAATGGTGAAAGCTATTTTTTACAAGGGTAAGTGGTGTATCCTTTGAAAGTGCGTTCCGATATACCTCATACCCGCACCCAAAAAAGCTTCTCTTCTCCCGACCGCGACGCTCGGGGAACGCTCGGGTAGTACGATGAGATATAGAGGTGGTTGATCGCACAGGCAGGCGGGAAGATCCGGCTTTCCTGAAAAAATAAAAAAAACTTCCTTTTTTTGTGATGAGATTTCCCGTAAATATGTTGTTGGGTTTGACAATCACAATCCGGTTATGAAATTAGACATTGCTGTACTGAAACAAAACTTCGGTAACTTATTTGAAACAGGTCTGTTACAGGAACTGTCACAGGTCGGTAATTATATGGAAGTGGAAGAGGGATTTGTGCTGATGCGCCCCGGCGGCTACATCCGGACGGTTCCGATTCTGCTGAGCGGTTCGGTAAAAATATCCCGGGCCGATGCCGACGGACGTGAGGCGTTACTGTATTATTTGGGAGGACACGATTCCTGTGCTATGTCACTGACCTGTTGTTTGGGGCGTCGCCAAAGCGAAATTACGGCCGTTGCCGACGAAAAAACGCGCATGATTTTGGTGCCGGTCGAAAAAGTGGACGAATGGATGAATAAGTATTCTTCCTGGAAACAGTTTGTGTTTGCCACCTATCAGAAGCGTTTTGATGATCTTTTAGGGGCGATTGACCAAATCGCTTTTTTCAAACTGGATGAACGGCTTTTAAATTTGCTCAAACGGAAAGCAAAACAGTGCGGGTGCACGGTATTCAATATTACCCATGAAGAATTAAGTAACGAATTAGCTACCTCGCGGGAGGTCATTTCTCGCCTTTTGAAGCAACTTGAGAAATTGGGAAAGGTAAAACTCTCTCGCAATAAAATCGAACTGCTCCCTTCGGTCTCGCCCAAAAATATCTCTGCCCCTGTGTAACAATTATCACGGAACGGGGCATTGAGGTCATCTACTTTTGCGGTATAGTTTTCATCATACCCGCAAGAAAATGAACTCAACTGAGATTTTCGGTTTTTCGGCTTCCATTTTTATCGGTATCAGTTTGGGGCTGATAGGAGGAGGAGGCAGTATTCTTACCTTACCCGTTTTGGTGTATCTGCTGGGGATTAACCCGGTCCTTTCGACTGCTTATTCGTTATTTGTAGTAGGCACTACTTCTTTGGTTGGGTCAGTTAATTTTATGCGTAAAGGACTGGTCAACTACAAAGCCGCCTTGGTCTTTGCCATTCCCTCTTTTGTGGCCGTATTTCTGACCCGAAAATATTTGGTACCCGCTATTCCGGATTCTCTCTTTACCGTTGCCGGCTTTGAGATCACCAAAAACATAGCCATTATGTTGTTTTTTGCGATGGTGATGTTGGCGGCCTCGTATTCCATGATTAAAGACAACCGCAAAAAAGAGGAAAATACACCGAGCGAACTTCAATTCAATTATCCGATGATCGGGCTGGAAGGGGCAGTGGTAGGTGTATTGACCGGTATTGTAGGGGCCGGCGGCGGTTTCCTCATCATTCCGGCTTTGGTAATTTTGGCCCGTTTGCCGATGAAAATGGCCGTGGGTACGTCGTTATTGATCATTGCCGCTAAATCCCTGATCGGTTTTGCCGGGGATATTTCCAACAATACCATTGATTGGTCCTTTTTGCTCGAATTTACGGCACTGTCCGTCGTCGGAATTTTTGTAGGCTCTTACCTTTCCCGATTCATTGCCGGCGACAAACTCAAAAAAGTTTTTGGCTGGTTTGTGTTATTGATGGGTGTTTACATCATTTCCAAAGAGATTTTCTTCAAATAATTCGGCTTCTGTACCAAAAGTCACAGATTCGCTTTCTCACCCGTTTTACCTTTACTTTCTCATTCATCGCAACCGATAAACTGCAAATAACCATGTTCTTCCAACACATTTATGACAAAACCTTAGCACAGGCGAGTTACTTAGTAGGCTGCCAAAAAACGGGCGAAGCCATCGTCATTGACCCCAAAAGAGACGCAGATACTTATTTGGAGATCGCCAAACAAAACGGCCTGCGCATAACCCACGTCACCGAAACCCACATTCACGCCGACTTTCTGTCGGGGGCCCGCGAGTTGGCCGCTCTCACGGGCGCAACTATGTACCTCTCCGACGAAGGCGGGGAAGGCTGGGAATACGAATTTGAACATGTGGGATTGAAAAACGGCGATGTCATTACCGTCGGCAACCTGACCCTTGAAGTGATTCATACGCCCGGCCATACGCCCGAAAGTATCAGTTTTCTTCTGACGGACAAACCGGCCTCACTGCAACCGGTGATGTTGTTTACGGGAGATTTCGTCTTTGTCGGCGATATCGGCCGTCCTGACTTGCTGGAAAAAGCCGCCGGTATGAAAGGTACGCAGGATGCGGGAGCTCTTCAAATGTACCGGTCTATTCAAAAATTCAATGCGTTGCCTGATTTTCTGCAAGTTTGGCCCGGACATGGGGCAGGGTCGGCTTGCGGCAAAGCGTTGGGCGCCGTACCGAGCTCGACGGTAGGGTACGAAAAAATCAGAAACTGGGCGTTTCAATACGACGACGACCAAGAGGGCTTTGTAAAATACCTGCTGGCTGACCAACCGGAGCCGCCGAAGTATTTTGCCATGATGAAAAAATTGAATAAGGTGAATCGCCCGCTGTTGACCGAAGTGCCGAAGCATAAGAAACTTTCGGGAGAAGAAGTAAAAGAGGCGATGGCCAAAGGGATAAAACTGATTGATACCCGCAACAAGGCCGACTTTGCCGCAGGCTTCGTCCCGGGCAGCCTCAATATTCAGGGAAACAACTCCTTTGCGACTTGGATGGGCTGGTTTATCAACTATGAAGAGCCGTTTATGCTGGTGGCAACGGATGCCCAAATGGAAGACCTGACCCGCAAACTCATGCGTATCGGCTTAGACAACGTGTACGGTTATATTTCGGACGTCACATCGTTGGGAGTTGAATTAGCCAAAAGTGAAGTGATCGATATAGAAACCTTCAAAACGTATAGCAATCGGGACGATGTTCAGGTCGTGGACTTGCGGGGAGTAACTGAATTTAACGGCGGACACGTGGAGGGAGCGGAAAACGTTTTCATCGGAACGCTTCCGGCTAACCTCGACAAAATCAGTCGTGACAAACAAGTGGTTATTTACTGTCAGGGAGGGGACCGTGCCGCGATCGGGTATTCTATTTTAGCAAAAAACGGTTTCAAAAACGTTAAAAACTACTCGGGCGGCATCAATAACTGGGTCAGCCAAGGAAATCCCGTCAGTACAGAAGTGGCAGAAGAGGCTGTTTGCTGATCCGAAACGAGCGGTGTTGGCCGACTATGATCCTCTCTCTTCTGAGCAGTAGTATCCTAAAAGCAAGAATAGGGCAGACCGGTTGTAATGTATTTCCCTGAAAAAGGGCGGCTGTTTTATGATGTCCTCACATAAATTCGACTTTTTATACACAACCCGAATTTATGTAGTCAAGCAAAAGTTTCAGGGTATTTACCTTAGCTCAACTTGTTGGTTTTGACACGGTTCGGCGATCCGACGCAGCGTCGGGCCGCGAATAACGGTTAACAATTGAACGATTAGCTTTGCTTCAGCACTTAATCAATTTTGTCTTCAGTTTGACAATATCAAACAGCCCGGCCAACGACGTTCCGGCCATTTATTGACAGTCTGCCGGATGAAAACCTGTGTAGGACAAAACAATACTTAGCAAATGACAGGAGATAGTAATACGTAATAGGAGGGGGCTACCCCTCCATCCATCGTAAAAATTCAGATGCTTTTGCTTTGCTGATGATAATGGTTTCGGGAGTTGATTGTGTCAGCCGGACTACTAATTTACGCGCAAAGTAATGTTCGATTTCACGTACATAAGCACGATTAATGATATATTGACGATTAGCTCGGTAAAAATTTGTACTGTCCAGCATCTTTTCGAGTTCGTCTAAGGTATAATTTATCCCCAATTCTTTTCCCTCAAACCCAATGGCAGTTGTATGCTGAGAAGAGTAGAAGTAAGCAATCAGATGAAAGTTTACCGGGATAATTTTATCCCTGTAATTGACTAAAACACTTTGTTTTTGTGGCTTATAAAGTTGCGCAAAAAGCTGCTTTAACGTATCGTTCGAGTGTTCGGCTTGCCGTAAATCCCGATACTTTTCCATTGATTTTTGAACGTCTGCTTCGCTGAATGGCTTCAATAAATAATCGATTCCGTTGGCTTTAAAGGCTTGCAATGCATATTGATCGAAAGCCGTACAAAAGATAACAGGACACTTAGGAGGTTGTACGTCAAAAATCTCAAAACTCAATCCATCGGCAATCTGAATATCTGAAAAAATCAAATCGGGAAAGCCCGCTTCTTCAAAATATTCCAAACCGGTTTCAACTGAATCAATGACTTCTATAATGTCGAACTGACCGCTGATTGATCTCAGTATTTTTTCCAGATTGGCGGCCGTCTTAGGCTCGTCTTCAATGATGACAATTTTCATGCGAAAGGAATGGTAACAATAAACGAAGTATCCGTTTTATTCACTTTTATTTCTTTGTGAGACAATAGTTTAGAACGATTGTTCAGGTTTTGCAAACCAATTTTTGTAGATTGTTCAACACTGCGTTTGGGTTGAAAATTATTTTTTACAATCAACTGATCTACTGAATCATAAATACAAATCTCCAGGGGTTTACTCCTGGAAATTACATTATGTTTTACGGCATTTTCAATGAGCAATTGTAACGACATGGCAGGTATTTTTTGTTCCGATGCTTTTGGGGAAAGGGTGATTTTGAGCGAAATATTATCCTCAAAACGATTTTTCAACATAAAAAAATACGCTTGGGCGATCTTCAACTCTGCATGCACCGTTACCAAATGTGACTCAGAATTATCCAAAAAATAACGGTAAACTTCCGAAAGCTTGATAAGGTACTCTACGCTGTTCTCGTCTTTATCTTCAACCATTGCTTTCAGCGTATTCAATGAATTAAAAAGAAAGTGGGGGTTTAATTGTGCCTTTAATTGAGACAGCTGACTTTCCAACTGATTCCGTTTAAGACGTTCATTCTCTGATTCAATTTCTTTGAACTTACTGAAGATGGTGGTTGAATATAAAAATGTGATAACCACAAGATTAGCTACTATCCCCCTAAACCCTACACCGACACTTTTATAATGCGGAACTTCATTTAAAATAGTCAAATATTGAACAAGAAACAGCATTCCGGCGTAAGCAATAATGCCGGTAATAATGGTGACTATTAGGAAAGTCAGATGCTTTAAAGGAGATTTATGAAGGTATAAATATAGCAGAAGGTTGCATACCCAAAGCAGAATAATAAAGAAAAAAACGAAAAAAAAGTCACTGATGGTTTCTCTGAAAATAAATTGGCGCAAACGGATAAAACTCAATACCGAATAAATCAGGGCAATACTAAGCGAACTGAGAAGAATAACTCGGGCATATAGATTTTTTTTCGGAGGTATATTCATAACATAGCTTTGGTTTAATCGAAAAGCAACAGTTCGGGTTCTAAGAAATGCTTTTTGGCTGCCGGCGACCTGAAAATATCGGTCGCATAATGCGCATTCATCAATTCTCTGAAATTTTCTTTGAGTCTTCTGTTTTTCAAAATGAACTCCTGAAAACTGCCTTTTTCGGTTCGTAAATAAAAATGATACACGGCTTTGACGGCGGCTACTGTCAGCGTTTCGTTGTATTTATCGGTAGCCCCTAATGTCTCAACATAGGCCCGAAGCTGAGTCGTTATGGTTTGGAGGGCTTGCTCTACCCCATATTTTTTGACGTGAATCCAGGCAAGCCGTACATGGGCTTCATGTGTAAATAAGTCCGGAGCGAGCAAAGAGGCTTGAAACTGTTGCTCAAATTGCTCATCTGTCAGTTCAAAATGTTTTTCCATAAATGACTGTTTAAAGGGTTGATGACTAATAAATTACAAACTACACGAAAATCCGACAAAGAATCCATTGCTGTCGTGTGAGGGGTTTCGTTCAACGCCGCTTGTATTACCATTGGAAATATGCAAATGACGAATGCCGAACAGAATAGCGGCTTTACCACTAAACGTTATTTCTGAGCCTACTCCATATTTGGTAA
This sequence comes from Spirosomataceae bacterium, assembly GCA_046329125.1. GTDB lineage: Bacteria > Bacteroidota > Bacteroidia > Cytophagales > Spirosomataceae > Runella. The sequence goes on from JAXLVD010000002.1 coordinate 295,491, forward strand.
TTCCATTCAGGTGAGTCCCTAAGCGAGCATCCCGGTCGGTGGGTTTGGGAAATTCATCAAACATATAGATAAAACCACCCCCCGACTCCAAATACAATCGCCAATTGGAGCGATTGACAGGATAAAAACGAGCAAAGGGTCGAATCGCTAATCCCGTAGTGCTGTTGAAGTTATCTCTCGGAAAAACAGCCTCAAAATCGGCTCCGATCGAGAGCCATTTTCGCAACATAAAATTGATGCCCGTATTGTTTTGAGGAATAAAGGTATTCGGATATTTATACCCCCACGAAAACCCGGATTCGTTGTATATACTCAGTTTGTTTTTCAGATCAGGGTCTTTTTTCGTGAGCAAAACAGAAGCGCCTACTGCCACGGCAGGAATAAAAAAAGCCATCGAAGTATGGAGATTGAGAGGGCTGAACCCCAAGGGATTTTGGTACCATTTATCCTCCAAAGGGTATTGGGCAAAGGACGTATTGATGCTCCAAAGCAGAAGCAAAACAACACATTTTAAACTTGTAGCATTCATAAGATTCTTGAAAATATTGCCAAAATTGTAGTTTAATTCCTTATTTTTCTTCCAAAATCATGATTTTGGAAATACTATTACCTACTTTTCAATTCATATTTCAAACCCAAACTCAATGTGGGCAGGAAGTTTATGATATTCTGATTTTAGGTGCAATAATAGATTTTTCACTTGATTTCCGCCGTTTTATACTCTACCGTATAAGCTCCGAAATATCCTAATGCCCCTCCTGAAATAGTGGCCGGAGGGTTCACGCCCGATGAGCCGCTGTTGGGGCCTTGTCCCTGTTGCTTGCCGAGTGTCAAAAAATATTCATACGTGGCTTTGTCAATACACTGCATTTCAATCGTGATTTTATCGCCCGAATGGATGTCGATGCCGCTGTCAATCACCTGTTCAATACGATTACCGTTATTGAATGCATCACTGCGTACAAAATACGCGCGACTTCTAATACCGTCGTTTCCAATGGTGGCCCAGCGATAATAATTGGTTTGGTCTTTGGGGTCGTTATACACGGCTACCATCCGTATATTGGTTTGAAAACGAGTCACTTCCTGGTATTTTAACTCGTCAAACGGCACTTTTGCCGGCATGGTTGACGTAGCTTCATATACGTTGCCATTATAGTTTACCGCCATTTTGTAGTGATGACCGGGTATTCCTTTGAGGGTTTGAATCGAATAGACTCCCGAATACGTTTGAGTCAGGGTTTCACTTTGACCTGTTGTCACATCGGTCACGGTGACTTCGGCAGTGGTAATGGGAGGAAATTCATTTTTTTGCTGAAAGTCTTGGGTCAACGTAATTTTCACTTCATTGCCAATAGCGCTGTCAGTGATTTTTCCGTCAATGACTATTTGTGGTTCAACGCTTCTCAAGTCCAATTGAACAACTTCGACGCAGGATGTCATGCTTAGGATGACGAATAAAATCAGACTTAGATTTTTCATCGTTTCTTAGAATTTGAAATTGTAGGTTAGGTAGGGTACATATTGAAAGAGTGTCACGCGGCTTACTTCCGTCACCTCCGGATTGTCAATGCTTTGGCCAAAATTATAAGCGTAAGGGTTGGAGCGACCGTAGGCGTTGTACATTCCCAATGAAAGGCTTGATTCACGGCTTGCTTTTTTGTTAAAATTGACCGTTGCTCCAACATCAAGACGGTGATAATCAGGCATTCGGTAGCCGTTTCGTTCCGAATACAGAAACGCAACTCCTCCGTCAATTCGGTACTTGGCCGTCGGAAATGTGACGGCATTGCCCGTGTTATAGACCCAAGTACCTGAAAGTGTCCATTTTTTTGACAATTGGTACGTACCTACAATCGACACGTCGTGCGTGCGGTCTTGCTTGGCCGCGTACCATGCGCCGTTGTTGATGCCTTCAATCTGTCGTTCACTTCGGCTAAGGGTATATCCAATCCAACCCGTCAGTTTTCCTGATTTCTTTTTGACCAAAAACTCCGCTCCGTACGCACGGCCTTTGCCGAAAAGCAACTGTGATTCAATGTTGTCAGAAAGGATAAAATCAGCTCCGTCTTTGTAATCCACTTGATTTTGCAAGGATTTATAGTACATCTCCAAACTGAATTCGTAGGGATTGTTCTCCAGGTTTTTGAAAACTCCTATTGAAATCTGGTCGGCTAATTCGGGTTTAATATTATTGGTATTCATCAGCCAACGGTCCGTTGGCGAGGCGGCATTAGAGCTGCTGAGCAGGTGTAAATGTTGGGTATTTCGGCTGTAAGCGGCTTTTATAGAAAGGGTCGGACTTACTAAATAACTTGCCGAAATCCGGGGTTCAAGATTAAAATAGTTCGTTACTGCTTCGTTGCGGTCGTATTTGAGCGTATTGACGATGTTTCCTGCCGCATCAAATTCATAGAAATCACTGCCTCCCATGACCGTAAAAGCACTCAAACGAAGACCGTATTCAACGTTGAATTTTTCCGTTGGACTCCACCTGTTGGAGGCGTACAGGGCCGATTCAAACGCCGTTTTGTTGGGTTCGTCGGTTGTGTTTACGCTTGAATTTTCTCCCGTTGATTCACGTGTTCGGGGAGTAAGTGTGTGATGAATCACGTTGGCACCGAAGCGAATGGAATTTTGCGGATTGGGGAAGTAGCTAAACTCCTGTTTTAAATTAATATCCTGAATGTCAGAGCTTAAATTGAATTGGCTGCTTCCGTTTGCAACGCCGACTTTATAACTGTATTTACTGTAAATGAGCGATGTATTACTGAAAAGTTTTTCGGAATAGAGGTGATTCCAGCGAAGCGTACCCGTGGCATTGCCCCAATCAATGGCAAACAAATCATTGATCCCAAACTTATCCCGGCCAAAATACCCCGATACATACAAACGGTCTTTGTCCGAAAATGTGTAGTTGAGTTTGGCGTTAAGATCGTAAAAGTAAAGGGTATTTTTGTTTAGGTTTTCGTTGTTCGATAACTTCAAAAACGCATCCGCATACGTTCGTCGACCCGTCACCAAAAAAGAGCTTTTTCCTTTTTGAATCGGACCTTCTGCCGACAAATGACTGGCTATTAAGCCAATTCCACCTCCGATTTTGTAGTCTTGGTTATTGCCATCGTTCATTTTGATGTCCAATACCGACGACAGCCGCCCGCCGTATTGTGCAGGACTGTTGCCTTTATAAATGCTCAGGTCCTTGATGGCATCGGCATTGAACGTACTGAAAAAACCCAGTAAGTGAGAGGCATTATAGACGGGCGCTTCGTCCAGCAAGATCAGGTTTTGATTTACATTTCCTCCTCGAACATTAAATCCGCTGCTTCCTTCTCCTGCCGACTTGATGCCGGGCAATAATTGTATAATCTTCAGCGGGTCCCGTTCTCCCAACAATACGGGAAGTTGATTTACTTCCTTCATGTTAAGCTTTTGAAACCCCATGGCAGGATTGCTTACATTTTCGTTGGCTGCCGAAGCTTTTACCACCACTTCATTGAGCAGAGCCGCTTCTTCCGAGAGTCGGAAGTCAATCTTTTGGTTGGATATCAGAACAACTTTTACTTCTTGGGTTTCGTATCCCATCATTCCTGCTGAAAGCGTGTACGAACCTTGCGGTATGGTCAATGAATAAAAGCCGTACTCATTACAGGACATGCCTGCGTTGGTCAATTCCCTGATCCGAACGGTTGCTCCGACCATCAACTCTCCCGTTTTGGCATCTTTTACGGTACCGCTGAGGGTGAATTTGCTTTGTGCAAAAGCAAGAGAAGAGGTTAAGGATAAGAAAATATAAAGAGTGATTCGGTACATATATTTTGCGTTTTTTCAACAAAACTATGGTCATGAACTGACCGCCTCCGGTAATTGGCCTATGAAGCAGGCAAAAAAGCGACTAAAGCGGGCAATGAAAAGTGTATCGCCCTGAAATGGCTTATTTAGTAACTGAACGAATGATGGCAGTAGCCTATAGCTGTTGTTTCATTTACAGAAAAGTGTCAATATCCCAAGATATGTTTTTTTGACCGGCATGTCTTTTAGCAGGTTCAAAATGAATTGCCGAATCCGGGGGAAGAAATAGAAGGGCCTTAAGTTGGTGTGCTATAATGCAACCCAATGCCCTCTGAGCCTTCGTCCGACTGACCGGAGAGCTGAAAGTGAATGTTGAAATCAGACAGGTATATTTTTTAAGTGTAACTTTTATCACATTTCAGAATGCCTGGCTATTCTATTTTTGCCACGTAAACAATATAAAAACACCAAGTCAGAACCGATTAAACAAATGCCGCGCATAGGCGATACCGCCCCTGATTTTGAGGCTGTTCCCACCACAGGTCAATTGAGGTTTTCAGATTATAACCAAGATAGTTGGGGTGATCTTCTTCTCTCACCCTGCCGATTTTACATCAATGAGCGGGTTTGCGGTAGAGCAGGACAGATTTTTTGCCGAACACCATTGCAAATTGGTAGGATTAAGCATCGACAGTATTCACTCGCACATAGCATGAGGAGATAATGTCCGCAAAAACACCGGCGTAATGTTTAAATTTCCGATCGTGTATCCAAACTATGGGGAATGTTGCAGCCGGGAGAAAGCGAAACTGCGGCCGTTAGAGCCGTATTTTTTATTGATCCTTCCGGAAAAATCCGCCTCATCATGTATTATCCGTTGAGTGTCGGACGGAATATGGCTGAGATCAAACGGGTGTTGGCGGCATTGCAAACCGTAGATGAGCATAAGATCGCTTTGCCGCTTAATTGGCAACCCGGCGAGAAAGGCATTGTGCCTCCTCCCAAAACATTGGCCGCGCTTGAAGAACGTTTGGAAAGCAACTACGAAATGGTTGATTTTTACTTAGCTAAAAAGCAATTGTAAATTCAGAAAAAGGCTCTGTCACAAGGAGCCTTTTTTTATCGGGGTCCGGCCTGAAATAAAACCCGGAGAATCAAGTTACTCCATAAACTACTGACCGCTTCCTGAAATGAAAAAAAACATGATTTCTACGAAAAAATAGAAGAAGAGCTAATTCTCAGAGACTATTTGGCCATTGAAAGTACCCGCCTTGCCAACGAAAATGCTCTGTTGGCTTACTTCAGAACAGGGTTGTTTCTGCTTTCTATCGGATTGACTTTTATTCAACTGCGGGAATTTAAAGCTATTTCCCTGATCGGATGGGCTTGTATGCCGTTGAGTTTGATTATGGTCAGAATAATGCCTGAAACCTGACAAAAATCAGGTTTTTGTGTACCAAATGTTACAAAAGTCGTTGAGAAGGCTGTCTACATTTGTTCTGTCAAACATTCAATGTTTGGGGATAGAAACCTCACTTAAACACTTTAAAAACATGAAAATAGAACAAATTTACACGGGCTGTTTGGCCGAAGCCGCTTACTACATCGAATCAGAAGGCGAAGCCGCTATCATTGACCCCCTCCGTGATACCAAACCGTACATGGATCGAGCCGATAAAGCCGGCGCCAACATCAAATACGTGTTGGAGACGCATTTTCACGCTGATTTTGTCTCCGGCCATTTGGATCTGTCGGCCAAGACGGGAGCAACGATTGTTTTCGGGCCTTCGGCCAAACCGGCTTATGCGGCCTACGTCGCCCAAGACGGGGAAGAACTTCCTTTGGGCAAAATCAAAATCAAAGTGATTCACACTCCGGGACATACCATGGAATCGACCTGCTTTTTGCTTATTGACGAGACGGGCAAAGAAACCGCCATTTTTACGGGAGATACCCTGTTTATCGGTGACGTTGGCCGTCCGGATTTGGCACAGCATGTGATCAGCGACCTGACCGAAGAGAAGTTGGCCGGGCATTTGTACGAATCGTTGCGGAATAAGATCATTCCGTTGCCCAACGACCTGATCGTGTATCCGGGCCACGGAGCGGGCAGTGCCTGTGGCAAAAAAATGAGCAAAGAAACGACCGATACCCTCGGCAATCAAAAGCTGTTCAATTATGCCTTGAATCTGAACCTGACCAAAGAACAATTTATCAAAGAAATATTGACCGGCTTGGTGCCGCCTCCGGGCTATTTTCCTCAAAACGTGTTGTTGAACATCAAGGGCTACGAAAGCTTGGACGAAGTCATGCAACGCGGCAGTCAGGCGCTGTCACCCGAAGCTTTTGAGGCCGCTGCCAACGAAACCGAGGCGCTGGTATTGGACGTACGGACAGCCCAAACGTTTGCCCAAGGTTTTATTCCCAATGCCATTAATATCGGAATCGAAGGACAGTTTGCTTCGTGGGTCGGTACGCTTATTCCCGACGTAAAGCAGCCGATCCTGTTGGTAACGGAAGCCGGCAAAGAAGACGAAGCTATCACGCGTTTGGCGCGGGTAGGATACGACAATTGTATCGGTTATTTACAGGGTGGAATGAAAGCCTGGAAAGAGGCCGGGAAGGAAGTCGACACCGTTATTTCTATTTCTGCCGAAGTGTTTTCTGACCGATTGGCCGAAAATCCGGAATTGGCCGTTTTTGATGTTCGCAAGAAAAGTGAGTACGATTCCGAACACGTCATTGGTGTGGAAAATTTGCCGCTCGACTTTTTAAATGATAATATGGCCCAAATCAATCCCGACAAGACCTATTACATTCATTGTGCCGGCGGCTATCGTTCTATGGTGGCGGTATCAATCCTGAAAGCTCGGGGATTTGAAAACCTCATCGACGTGGCCGGGGGCTTTGCCGCCATCAAAGCAGCAGGCAAACTGCCAATCACCGAATACGTTTGCCCAAGTACGATGTTATAAATAATCCGTACTTATTCAGGCATTCCGACACTGTGCACCTTGGCAGGTGGCAGGGTTGGAATGCTTTTTTATTGAGACGTTTGTAACATTTATCACGGAATTTTATTTCCTGACTTCAGAATTTTGCAAACAGATTTTCCTTAGTTCATTCTAATTTTTATTGTCATGGAAACTACACAGAAACGAGAAACCTTTGCTGATCTTATCAATTCTGAAATCCCCGTTTTGGTTGATTTTTTTGCCGAATGGTGCGGCCCCTGTAAAATGATGGCTCCCATCCTGAAAGATTTTGCCGGTCAAATGGGCGACCGCGTGCGCGTCATTAAGATCGACGTGGATCAAAACCCGAACGCGGCGCAGGCTTATCGTATTCAGGGAGTACCTACGCTGATTTTATTTCAGAAAGGAGAAATCAAGTGGCGGCAATCGGGCGTCGTTCAAAAAGTGCAATTAGAATCCGTTGTCAACCAACTTTTGAATTCCTGAAAGAAGGGTACCTGACCGGCGGTACGTTTTCAGAAAACGGTCCTGTGAAATGCAGCGGATTAACCATTAAGCCATACTCAGAGGATACATTGACGTCCGAATTGAAAAACGGATTTGAGAAGATTCGGTGCCTGACAGAAGACCATATCACCCCCTTCCAAACCACTCAACATTTCCTGTTTTGCAGTTTCAAACGACAGGCTATTTGAAAAATGACATGAAACAATCCATCAACAATTGGAAACTATGGCTCATGGCAAGCCTCACCTTGGGGCTTGCTCCGTTTTTGCCCGAGCCGCATCTTTTCGGTAAAATCAGGTGGATCATGGGCGGGGCCGTTGGGATGCAACCCATCGATTGGTTTGATTTTGTATTGCACGGTACTCCCTGGGTTTTGCTGATTCGGGCTTTGATCTTACTCTTTTTGCGTAAAAAGACTCAATAAGGTCATAAAACGCTAAGTTTCATCGGTTTTTGGGCGTATAAACGTATTAAATTGTTTATCTGATTTGGCTTTATTGGAAATGTCTTATTTTTTCGTGAATGTGTAACAAATATCACAGAGACTCTTTGCCAAAAAGGGATACTTTTGTACTATAATTCCATTCTGCAAACCTAATCGTCAACTTAGTGCCCATGAATTCCGACCAACCGGTAAAAAAACTGCTGTTTTCGCTCAGACTGCTGATGGGGCTGCTTCTTGCTGCAATGGGTCTGCTCTTTCTTTTTGTTTATTTCTATCTCTTCGGGTTGCCCGAGCCGACACCCAATGCGCCCATTACTGAAAAGAAAGAATATGTACAGCCTGATTCCAATTTTGTGGGTCTTCGAATAGCCCCTGCCGATTGGCAACTGTCGGCGTTGTTAACTGAAGAACAAAAGTCGGTTCGATACGGAAAAGAACTTATCAGTCATACAGCCGAATATTTAGGGCCGAAAGGAAGCGTAAAGCACATTTCCAACGGCATGAACTGCCAAAATTGTCATTTACAGGCCGGTACGCAGCCTTGGGGGAATAACTATTTCGCCGTACAGGCTACTTATCCAAAATTCAGGGAACGTTCGGGGACGGTTGAAAATCAGATAAAAAGAGTGAATGATTGCCTGGAACGAAGTCTTAACGGAAAAGGATTGGATTCGACAAGCCGCGAAATGAAAAGTATTTTGGCTTACATCCAATGGCTTGGCACGGGTGTACCCAAGAAAACCGTTCCGAAAGGCTCGGGCATTTTTAAAATCAAAGGGCTGAATCGCGCCTGTGACCCTATTGCGGGAAAAACAGTGTACGAACAAAAATGCCAAAGTTGTCATCAGGCCAATGGCGAAGGGGTAGCCGCCGCCGACGGCAAAAGTTATACCTATCCGCCGCTGTGGGGCAAAAACAGCTACAACGTCGGGGCCGGACTGTACCGAATCTCCAACTTTGCCGGCTATGTGAAATACAATATGCCGTTTGGGGTCACCTACCAAAACCCGCAACTCACCGACGAAGAAGCCTGGGACGTGGCCGCCTACGTCAACTCCATGCCCCGCCCGACCAAAGACCTGAGCCAAGACTGGCCTAATATCGCCGGTAAGCCTTTCGACCACCCTTTTGGCCCCTATGCCGACCCATTCTCCGAAAAACAACATAAATACGGCCCTTACAAGCCCATCAAAGAGTGGAAAGAAAAACACAAAGACCTGAAAATCAAAAACCCTTCTTTAGCTAAACTATGAAAATTCCCCTGTTACTTCTTGCATTGCTCACATTCGCTTTCGTTAATGTTTCGTTCGGGCAAGCCAAAGAACACCGCATTGTTTTTCACTTGGCAACGAGCGATACATTGGCCCAAAAAGCGTTGGTAAAACAATTATCGAATGTATTGGACTACTGGAACACCGCTCAGCTGGAAGTGGTCGTTCATAACAACGGCGTCAATTTTATGAAGCAGGAAGAGGCCCGTTTTGCCAAAGAAATTGCGGCCCTCAAAGCGCGGGGCGTTGTCTTTGCCGTGTGCGAAAACACCTTAAAGCAGCGTAAGATCGAAAAATCACAGATTCTTCCGAGTGCAGTGTTTGTGCCCGTGGGGCTGGCCGAGATTGTCATTCGGCAGGAAGAAGGCTGGTCGTACATCAAAGCCGGATTTTAAACGCCCCGGATATGCAGTCAAGAAGAAAATTTTTGCAGTCGGGGCTGATCGCAACGGCTGCCATGGGAGGCAGTGTACCTTCTGCCGTCGGCAGTCAGCCGGGAGTTAGCGAAATTTCGGCAGCCACTTCCGCTAAAAACGGCGTCATTACGTTCCTGCAAACGACGGATGTTCACTGCCAGCTTCACGCGCATGATGAGCTGTTTTGGGAAAATAACCAACTTGTTTTTCGCAAAACGGGCGGTTACGCCCATCTGGCCACAGCCTTGGATGTATTGAAGAAAGAGAATCCGGCCAATACCTTTGTGATAGATACGGGAGATATGTTTCAGGGAAGTATGCTTTCCGTAAAAACAACAGGGCAGGCATTTGTCCCGCTGCTGAATGCGCTCAACTATGATATGTACCTGCCGGGCAATTGGGAAGTGGTGTATTACAAGAAAAATATGCAAAAACTGATGGGCGGACTGCTGGCTCCTAAGGTTTGCACTAACATGTACCACGATGCCGGTGAGGGCAAAAAAGGAGAGTTCATCTTTCAGCCGTACCAAATTGTCAACCGTTTGGGCGTAAAGATCGGTTTTTTGGGTTATACTGACCCGCTTGTGCCGCTTCGCCAATCCCCTTTGTACAGCAAGGGCATCATTTATACCAAACCCGAAGAAAACCTGAAAGAGTACGTGGTGCTTCTGAAAGAGCAGGAACAGTGTGATTATATTATTATTCTTTCTCATTTAGGACTTTCACAGCAAATCGCGCTCGGCAATCACCCCGATTGCAAAGGCGTGGATTATATTTTCGGGGCCGATACCCACGAGCGGGTACGCAAGCCGATTCAGGCAGAATACACTAAAATTGTGGAGCCGGGAGCGTTCGGCTCCTTCATAGGGCGGCTTGATTTGAAAGTGCAGGACGGTAAAATCGTAAGTGAAAGCTATCGTCTTATTGAGGTAGATTCGCAAAAATACCCGGCTAAAAAAGAAATAGCTGCCTTGATCAATGAGATTGAAAAACCTTACAAAGACGAAATAAACAACGTTATCGGATACAGCACCCTGCCGTTGTACCGCAATTTTGTGGTTGAAAATACGATTGATACGATGATCGTAGATGCCCTCAAATGGAAAGTCAATGCGGATATAGTGTTGTCCAACGGGTTTCGTTTCTGTCCGCCGCGCACGGCCGGCAGAGACGGCAAAGTAGCCATTACTGAAGGTTATCTGTACGATATGCTTCCTGTAGATGCGACGATTCGCACCGGAACAGCTACCGGCAAACAGTTGCTGGAATGGTTGGAAAAAGAATTGCAAAATGTATTTGCCCAAGATGCCTCCAAACGTTTCGGCGGTTGGCTCATTCGCTTTAAAGGAATGCAGATGGAATTCAAGGCATTCGAACGCGTAGGACACCGGGTGCAGAAAGTGGTAATCGGCGGTCAGTCGCTGGATCCTGCCAAAGAATACACGCTTTGTGCCTGCGAGCGCGACGGCGACCCCGAAGACATGCTCTGTCGTATGAGAGGGGTCAAAAATGCCCGGAATACTTCTTTTACCCTGCACTCCATGATGAAAGAATACCTAAAGGAGTTTTCGCCCGTTACCCCCGCCTTGCGGCAAGACGCTAAGGCGTTGGATGCTCCTCAAACCCTGTTGAGTCAGGTACATGGAGTAGATTATACGTTTACATAGAGAAAAAAACGGAGTCCGTAAGAATTTTTATTTGTGTAACAATTGTCACGGACTGCCGTTGGACCCGCTTTTACTTTTGTATAAGGAAAAACAGGCAAGTGATGAACGTTAACTATTTAGGTATCGGTTGGTTTTTATGGATAGTGTCAAATGCGGGGTACACGCAGGGGATTCATGCTTACAACAGCGCCGATAAAGATACCAACACCATAAAACATTTTTTTGAGAACGGCCGTTTTTACGGTCATGCCCGATCGTACAGTTCGGCAACCATTAATCAAAAAGCTCTCAGCAATTATTATGCTTGGGGGGTAGGAGCAGGTATTGGATATGAGACCCCCGTATTTCTCAAGCACTTTCAATTCGGCTTGAGCGGTTTTTTTATTCTCAATGTCGCCTCCTCTGATTTGGCTAAAGCAGATACGCAAACCGGGCAATCGAACCGGTACGAAATCGGTTTGTTTGATATTGAGCGCCCCGATTACCGAAAAGACCTGAATCGTTTGGAAGAATTGTTCCTGAAAACTCACTTCGGCAAAAAGTCGGTATTGACCATCGGGCGACAAATACCGCAATCCCCTTTTATCAATCCTCAGGACGGCCGCATGAGTCCTACATTGGTCGAAGGAGCGGTGTTGGAAGTCAACGAAGGAAAACATTGGAAACTGCACGGCGAATACCTGTGGCGTATTTCGCCCCGCTCTACCGTCCGTTGGATGAATGTCGGTGAAAGCATTGGGGTTTACCCCGTCGGAGTAGATGTCAACGGAAAGCCTTCGCTATACAAAAATCAGGTGCAATCCAACTACGTGGGGATTTGGGGGACTACCTACCAAACCAACCACTGGAATGTACAACTTTGGGATACTTACCTAGATAATGTATTGAACACTGCCTTTGCAAAAACAGAATGGAAATCAACCCCTGTCGGCGGGCGAAATTGGCTGGCGGGAGGGCAGGTCGTGCGACAGGATGCCGTCGGAAACGGAGGAAATACGGATGCCTCTAAAGCCTATACGCAGCCCGGGAGCCGGGCGTGGGTCTTCTCGGGACGCTTCGGAAAGCAATCCCCCAAATTCGATTGGTTTCTGAATGCTACCCGTATCACTGCCGGCGGACGCTACCTCCTGCCGCGCGAATGGGGCCGTGAGCCGTTTTATACCTTTCTGCCCCGCGAGCGCAATGAAGGCTTCGGCGACGTGACCGCTGCTACGCTCAATACCTTCTATAAACCTCAAAAAAATATCAAAATTGAGCTGAGCGGCGGCTTGTTTCAGTTGCCCGATGCCAAAAACGCAACTCTCAACAAATACGGGATGCCGGGGTATTCACAAGTCAATTTGGGTATTACCTATCAGTTTGAACGCTATCTCAAAGGACTGAACGCCCTGTTACTGATCGTTCGCAAAGACGAACAAAGCAACACGTATAATAATGACCGTTATGTTTTTAACAAAGTAAACATGACTCATCTTAATTTCATTCTCAATTATCTTTATTAACTGAATCTCGCATGGACTCATTTTTGGAACTCATCCGCAAACCGTGGCCCTGGTACGTAGCCGGCCCGCTCATTGGTCTGACCGTACCTACCCTTTTATTGATCGGCAATAAATCGTTCGGTATTTCATCCTCCCTTCGGCACATCTGTGCGGCCTGTATGCCGGCCAACATTTCGTTTTTTAAGTACGATTGGAAAAAAGAGATCTGGAATTTAGTATTTGTACTGGGCGTCTTTTTCGGCGGCATGATTGCCATGAACTTTTTGGAAAACCCCGACTCCTTCCAACTTTCTGCCGCCACTGTAGCTGACTTAAAGGCGTTGGGTATTCAGGACTTCTCGGGTTTGATGCCGGCCGATCTGTTCAGCACCCATGTGCTGTTTTCATTGAAAGGCTTGATTTTGTTCGTCGTGGGCGGATTTTTGGTGGGATTCGGTACTCGCTACGCGGGCGGATGCACTTCGGGTCATGCCATCATGGGGCTTTCCAATCTGCAGATGCCGTCGCTCATCGCAACCTGCTGCTTTATGATAGGAGGTTTTACAATGACGCATCTGCTGATGCCTTATATTTTCAAATTATTCTGATTGACTTGAACAACCCTAAAAAATAAGAAAATGTCTTACAAACAATTAACCCCCGAACCGCTTCAGGCGGAGCAGCCTTTTGTGTGCGAAGCTCCCAATGACATGCAAAAACCCGAAACTTGGGCGGAAAATCTAAAGTATTTAGCAGTAGGAACTCTGTTCGGAATAGTATTTGTCAAAGCCGAAATCATTTCTTGGTTTCGGATTCAGGAAATGTTTCGATTGCAAAGTTTTCACATGTACGGGGTCATCGGAAGTGCGGTAGCAGTAGGAATGATTTCGGTTTTTTTGATTAAAAAATTCAATATCAAAACCCTATCGGGAGAAGAAGTACAGTTTCATCCTAAGAAATTTCAGCGGGGGCAAATTTACGGCGGATTGATCTTCGGTTTAGGTTGGGCCATCACCGGGGCCTGTCCGGGGCCGTTGTTTGCCCAGATCGGGAGCGGCTATCTTGTCGTGATTGTTACATTGCTGAGTGCCATTGCCGGTACTTGGACCTACGGCTATTTCAAAGACCGGCTTCCTAATTAATGTTTTCGCCGCAAAATAATTTCCATCAAACAACAAACTCAGCACCGCCATGCTCAAAGGAACAAAACTCTACAGTATTCTTTTCAACAAATGCCCGCGCTGTCAGGAAGGGAATTTCTTTGAAATCAACCACATGTTCAGTTGGAAGAAATTTGACAAAATGCACACCGCCTGTCCGGTATGCGGTGAAAAATACATACCCGAACCCGGCTTTTATTTCGGGGCTATGTACATCAGCTACGCGTTGTACGTCGCTTTTATTGTCACTGCTTTTGTTGGTTTTGTGCTCATTTTCGGCGTAGATCCGATTCGTTTGCTTTATTTTTTAGTACCTGCCTTGATTGCCTTGGTGCCTTTTTTCTTTCGTTTATCCCGTCGTATTTGGATCAATATTTTTATCAAGTACGACCGGCGAAAGGCCGGAAAAGTTACGGCACAACCCTCTTAATTTGTAACCGGCCAAGCCTTTCCTTTTTTTAGCAGTTGTGTAACATTTATCACAGTTTGAGTGAATATAATAGTACAATTTTGGGAATATTTTTAACAAAATCCCTTAACACATGCGTACTCATTATCAAATCATGATCATTGGCGGCGGCAATGCCGGTATTTCTGTTGCCGCCCAATTGCTTCTGAAAAACCCGAAATTAGATATTGCTGTTGTTGACCCGGCCGAAAAGCATTACTACCAACCGGCCTGGACCTTGGTGGGAAGCGGTGTGTTTGACGTTCAAAAAACCGAACGCAGCGAAGCTTCTGTCATGCCTAAAGGCGTACAATGGATCAAAGAGGCTGTACAAAGTTTCGATCCCGAAAAGAATGCGGTCAATACCGACGGCAGTACTTATACGTACGATTATATGGTAGTTTGTCCGGGGATCCAACTCAACTGGTCGTCGGTGAAAGGGCTGACCGAAACCCTCGGTAAAAACAACGTATGCAGCAACTACAGCTTCAAAACCGCCCCTTATACCTTTGAATGCATTAAAAACGTAAAGAAAGGGAAAGCGGTATTTCATAACCCGCATACGCCCGTGAAATGCGGCGGGGCTCCGCATAAGATCATGTACATGGCCGCCGACTACTTCCGAAAAAACGGAGTGCTGAAGGACATTGACATTCAATATTGGAGTGGTGCGGGAAAGCTGTTTGCCGTTGAAAAATACGAAAAGACGTTATTGAAAGTCTGCGAAAGGGCAAACATTCAACTCAACTTTATGCAGCGGTTGGAGGAAATCGACGGGCCGAACAAACGCGCGCGGTTTGTCGGATTCGGCGAAAACAACAAAGACACAGAGACGTGGGTAGACTTTGATATGATCCATGTAACACCGCCGCAATCGGCCCCCGATTTTATCAGAAACAGCGCCTTGGCCAATGCCGCGGGATGGGTGGATGTAGACAAAAATACCCTGCAACACGTCAAATACGCCAATATATTTTCGTTGGGCGACGCTTCCGGATTACCAACTTCCAAAACCGGGGCCGCTATTCGTAAGCAGGCTCCTGTGGTAGTGGCCAATCTGCTTTCGTTGATTGAACAAAACCCCCTCGGCATGAACTATACCGGCTATACGTCCTGTCCGTTGATTACCGGGTACGGGAAATTAGTATTGGCCGAATTTGATTACAACAACCAACCGCAGGAAACCTTTCCTTTCGATCAAAGCAAAGAGCGTTGGAGTATGTACATGCTGAAAAAAGAAGTGTTGCCCCGCATGTATTGGAACATGATCCTAAAAGGGAAAGCCTGATTTTTTCGGATATCTATTGAAACTCAGAGAAATAATCTACTCAAAAAAGCCGCAACATTTGCCTGCTGCGGCTTTTGTTTGTACGTCCTGTTTGCTTGTCGGTAAATAACAAACAAGGTAATTAAGTAAATGAGAAAATTTGAAAATTAAGCGCTGTAAATCAATTTAAAGTCTGCGTAATTACTTAAGTAAATAAGCAGATTTAAGTGGCTGTATTTCATTTAAATCTACTTAAAATCAATTAAATCCAAATTTGCACAATTACTTAAGTGTTAAAGCACATATTAATCGTTATCTGCTAAATATCAAGTAGTTATAGTCAAGCTAACACCCGAAAGTTTTTGCTTTATTACTTAAAATGCGCGCAGTTTCGGTATGTTTCCAAAGCCGCTTCGTCGCTGTAGCCCTCATACGACACGGTGTAGTGGGGGCGGAAAGACTTTGGTGGATTTTGTAAAATAAATTACCGGCGAAGCAGGGAATTTTTCGATCAATTCAGGAAGAAGGTTTTGAACAGATGCCAACGGATCTTCTTTTACCGGTCATTTGGCAAAAGTAGATGCAGTCGGCTGTTTCATCGAAGTAGAGTGGATGAATAATCAGGCTTGTGCTTCCAAGAAATGAATCTTCTTTTCGCCTGCTCCTTTGGCCGAGTATGGATCAGTGGAGACCTTTTAAGATACCGCCGTCGACTTTCAGGGCCGCTCCGTTGGTGGCCGCCGCCCACACGCTTGCTACAAAAAGTACCGTAGCGGCTACTTCATCGGGGGTGATAAAGCGTTGAAGCAAACTCAGCGGCCGGGTTTCGGTAAAATATTGATGCTCTACTTCTTTGATCGACGTGTTTCTTTGGGTGGCCAATTCACCGAAGAAGCGTTCGGCCCCTTCCGAGAAGGTAGGGCCGGGCAATACAGCATTGACCGTCACCTGCGTTCCTTTGGTGAGTTGTGCCAGACCGTTCGTGAGGGACAATTGAGCGGTTTTGGAGAGTCCGTAATGGATCATTTCAGTAGGGATCTGAAGGCCCGATTCGCTGGAAATAAAGACGACCCTGCCCCAATTAGTTTGCAACATTCGGGGCATATAAAAACGAGTCAACCGAACGCCGCTCATGACGTTGATGTTGAAAAGTTTCCACCAATCTTCGTCCTGCGATTCAAAAAAATCGACCGGTTCAAAAAGACCGAGGTTATTGACCAAAATATCCACCGAAGGCAATTGCCGGGTGAGTACTTGGAAACCTTCTTCGGTGGTAAGGTCGGCGGCGATACCTTCTACCGTAGCCTGAGGAACCTCCCGAAGGATTTTGTGTACGGCCGTATCAACGCTGGCCTGTGTACGGCCGTTCACGTAAACGATTGCTCCTTCTCGGGCAAATCCCTTGGCGGTCGCAAATCCGATTCCGGCAGTTGAACCGGATATAAGTACTTTTTTCTGAGCCAATTGTAAGTCCATGAGGATGTGTGTTGTGTTTGATTTCGATGGCAAAACTAACACATACCTGCCCCCGGGGCTAAGGAAGAAAATCACTAAAAAAGTGTGAGTCAAATCACACTGATTGAAGCCGCAGAAAAAACTGTAAATTATTTGGCATAGAGTCGGCTGAGGGTTTCGCGACTGACGCCCAGGTATTCAGCAATAAATTTTTTGGGTACTCGCTGTATCAGATTCGGGTACAGTTTGGAAAAAGCTTCGTAGCGTTGTTGCGGTGTACTTGATAAAAGCAGCTTAATTCTTTCCTGCTGGGCTACGTAACCGTTGGTCAATTTGATCCGAAAAAAATGTTCCATCTTATGCAACTCAGCGGCCATCTTTTCTCGGGCCTCAAGGGTACACATCAGCACTTCTCCCTCTTCCATACACTCGGCGTACATCGTTGCATTTTTTTGTTTGAAAAAAGCATAGTAGTCCGACATCCACCAATTTTCCTGAGCAAACTGCACAATGTATTCTTTGTCTTGGTCGTCTGCAAAAAAGACCTTGTAGATTCCCGATAAAACGAAGTATTCGTATTTCACCTCATCCCCTTCGGTAATCAGGTACTGATTTTTACGAACTCTTTTTTGCGAAAAAAAAGATTGGATGTACTCAAACTCCTCGTCACTGACGGCCGTAATTTGCTCAATATGCTCTCTCAGTCGTTCCATTGCGGTAGATATCGTCGAAATGTTAAGGTAAAATGAGTGTATTCCGGCTAATTACCAAAGGATTTAAACAAAAAATCTCGTATGCTTTTGCGATTATTTTGCCTGCAAATGAAGCATCAGTTGATTCCCGAGGTTGTTTTTCTGAACTCAGTAAAAAAAGGGTTGAAGATTAAAAAAGGAGTTTTTTTGCAAAAAAGCTGTCCGATACAACAAATCGGACAGCCCTTGTCCGATTTGTTGTAGCAGGGAATGAGAAAAACGGATTGATTTGCCCCCACAAAATCACATCTTTTTTTATTCCTAATTCCCGTTATATGAAACTTCTTTTTACAGCGTTCTTTGCCTGTTTCACTTGGGCAGTGGCGCGGGTACAAACCGGCGATCCGGTCATGACTTTCGAAGTCACTGCCATCGACTATGGCATCATCGACAAAGGTGCCAATCCTATCCGTAAGTTTAAATTTACCAACACCGGCAATGAGCCGTTGATCATTAAATCAGCGAAACCTTCTTGCAGTTGCGTCAAGGCTATTTATCCGCAAGCGCCCCTTATGCCGGGCGAAAGCGCCTTGGTTGAGGCCAACTACGATACCCAACAGTTAGGAAATTTCATCAAAACAATCACGATCACCACCAACGAAACGGAAAGTACGCACACACTGACGATCAAAGGAGAAACAAAACTCCCGTAGCCTCAGCAATGTGTCTCGTTTTCCAACGGTTCATTTGAGTCAACGAAGCTGTTTTCGATCTGTTCTGTATTTCATTTTTATTATTCATATTTCTAAACCACTTATTATCATGGAAGGATTTATCGGCGAAGTTCGCCTTTTCGCGGGCAATTATGCTCCCCAAAATTGGATGATATGTCAAGGGCAACTTTTATCTATTGCCCAATACAATGCCCTTTTCTCGATTCTCGGTACTACCTACGGCGGAAACGGTACGGCTACCTTTGCGCTGCCTGACCTGCGCGGTCGTGTTCCTGTAGGCACCGGCCAAGGCCCGGGGATTTCAAATGTAGACTTAGGCAGTCAAAGCGGACGGGAAACCAATACGCTGACGATCATGAACCTCCCGCCCCACACCCACAGTGTAAAAGCCAGTAATAAATTTGCGGGCGGTGACCACCCCGCCGGTCGGTACCTCGGGGCCAGTCCCTCCGATAAAGGCTTCTACGATACGACGGGCGACAGCACCATGGCTCCCGACATGATCACCCCCACCGGCGGCGGGCAGCCCATCGACAACCGTCAGCCGTCTTTGGGCATGAATTACATTATTTGTACGCAAGGCTACTACCCAAGCCGGGCGTAAGATTACCGACTTTCTCTACCTGAACTATTTTCTTTCTTTTTGCAAAAAACGGCCTAATGCCACAAATCGGACTCTTTGTGTCTGATTTGTGGCAGCAGATAATAAGGGTAAGCTGTGTGATTTACCGATTTTTGATTGACCCTCTGAACTTATGAAATTGATTCGTTACCCCCTCTCTCTTATGTTCTCCAACGGCCAACTTGTTTGTTGGTTCCTTCTGATTGGCTTAGCCGTTCGGTCAAATCCGGTGAATGCCACCATTCGTTATGTGAATGGCGCTGCCGCTTCGGGCGGTGACGGTTTAGCGTGGGGTTCGGCCTACCAAAATCTGCAGGACGCCATTAATGCCTCCGTGAGTGGCGATGAGGTCTGGGTAGCGGCCGGCACCTATGTTCCGACGCAAGATCCTTTTGGAAGTACAAGCCCGTCAGATGCGCGTAACAAAACCTTTTACCTCAAAGATGGAGTAAAGATATACGGCGGATTTTTGGGTTCGGAGGACCTGCGCAGTCAACGCAATTGGGCCGGTAACGTAACGACCTTGAGCGGTGATTTAGGCAGCGGCAGCAAATGCTATCACGTAGTGCTTTCAGTGGCGGATGGGAATACGACCGAGTTGGATGGTTTTACCGTTACCAACGGTAATGCAAGCGGTGGGTCAGCCATTACAGTTGAGACCCTATCCATCAGTCAGCGAGCCGGAGGGGGGATGTATAACGTTACCTCTGCAATCAAAATAACGAACTGTATT
The DNA here is from genome assembly GCA_046329125.1 of Spirosomataceae bacterium. Taxonomy (GTDB): domain Bacteria; phylum Bacteroidota; class Bacteroidia; order Cytophagales; family Spirosomataceae; genus Runella. The sequence continues at coordinate 315,156 of JAXLVD010000002.1, forward strand.
TTCAGCGGAAACGCAGGGGGCAACGGCAGCGGCGTAGCCAATCGAAGCGGCGCCCCTATCACTATGACCAACTGTATTGTGAGAGATAACAATTCTACGGCACACGGAGGAGGCATCTACAATGCTGTGGGAAGTTCGGGAACATTCATGAATTGTACCGTATACGGTAATACTGCCGGAAATATTGGCGGTGCAGGAATGTATAATGAGTCGGGTAACTCTCCCACTCTGCGTAACTGCATCGTTTACGGAAACACCTACGGCGGCAATCCCAGTGCCATTATTGACGATAACAGTTTATCGAACATTGCTTATTCTTTGATTCAAGGCGGTTCTTCGGGCGGGGGGAACATAAATGCCGACCCACTATTTGTCAGCACCGGCAATCTGCGCCTGCAATTCAGCTCACCGGCCCGCAACGCCGGTACGTCAACGGGCGCACCTACCACCGATCTTGACGGCAATCCGCGTCCTTCGGGTTGTTTGGTAGATATGGGAGCGTATGAATACCAACAGGCCGAACCCGAGATCAATCTTCAGGGAGGGACTCCGTATACCGATATTACCGACGGCAGTACATCAACTTCTACAGTCAATGCAACTGATTTCGGTACTGTGAGCGTCAGTTCACCTTTGGTGAAGACGTATAAGATACAAAATACCGGAACTGCCGACTTAACCATTACTTCTTTTGACAAAACGGGTACTCATTCCAATGATTTTACGGTAGGCGGTATTACCCTCCCTGTTGTTATTACGGCCGGTAATGAAGCCACCTTTACGATTACTTTCACACCGGGAAGCGGGGGTACAAGAACCGCAACTATCAAGGCCAACAACGACGATTGTAATGAGGCCGTGTATGATTTTGCCGTAACGGGCAGAGGGGCGCTGAACTATACCTTCAACGGCACTACTAACACCGACTGGGCAACAGCCGTCAATTGGAGTACGGGCGTAGTGCCTACGTCGGCCCTATTGGTAAGCGGCGATGCGGTGGTGATTGCGGCCAATTGTGTAATGAACGATGTCACGATAAGCTTTCCTGCGGGCACCTCATTGACAGTTAACACAGGTATTGCACTCAGTCCAAACCTTAATACCTACATCACCATTGCCTCAGGTGCCACGTTAACGCTCAATGCGTCGGCTTCGATGAGCCAAGGACGTATTACCAACAATGGCACGATAGACATTTACGGTAGTTATGCTGCTTTTTACATGACCAACAATTCGGGGGGAGTGATGAATGTTAAGTCGGGAGGCTCCTATAGTTGTGCTGCCTGCGCTCAGGCATTCAATTCGGGCGGAATCGTCAATAATGACGGTACATTAAACTTTGGTACGGGCAGTAATGCAGGAACGATCAATAACAACGCCGGTGGGGTAATCAGCGACGTTGCGGGAGGTGCCCAACTTACCAATTCCGGAACGATCAATAATGCAGGGACTTTTACCAGCCGAAGTTCGAGTACCACGGGGCCTTTCAATAATACGGGCACTTTCAATATGCCTACCTCGTGTTTGTTTACAGTAAATGGAGGCGGCTCTTTTTCAAATACGGGCGGCTTCACCGTACCGAGCGGCAGCAGTTTTAACATAAACGCAAGCGGCACATTGACGAACAATAGTGCAGGTGCCATTACCAACAACGGTACGTTTACAGTCAATGCAAGCGGCACGTTGACCAACAACGGAACGTATAAAGGTTCAGGTACTTACAATACAAGTTTGTTTACCAACCCAAGCGGAGCAACCGTAGCTCCGGGCAATTCGCCGGGCTGTTTGACTTTTTCCAACGGATACACCAACAGCGGTACGCTCAGCATTGAACTGGGAGGTACTACCGCCTGTACGCAATACGACCGCCTCAACGTAACGGGCACGGCAACGCTCGGCGGGACACTCGATGTCTCGCTTATCAACAGTTATACCGGCGCTAACGGCCACCAATTGACTATTATCAGTGCCACGGCGCTGTCGGGCACCTTTGCGACGGTCAATCTTCCGGCCAATTGGTACATCAATTACGATCTGCCGTCGGTCGGGCAAGTGACACTGTCATACAATGCAGCATTGGTGGCAGGGACGGCACTGCATTTTGACGGAGTGAATGACAATGTCTCCATTCCGAATACTGCGGCTCTGCAACTCGATCAGTTTACGCTGGAAACCTGGTTCAACCCGTCCACGGCAGCCAATTTTCCGCCAAGCCCTGCGGCGCTCATCGCAAAGGGGGCGGCCGGAACTCCGGATTACTTCATGGTACCGATGTTTAATGCTAGAAAAATTTTGGCCGGCTTTTGGGCCGGAGCAACGGCTGTAACAGTACTTTCTACCACTGATCTGGCGCAAAATACCTGGTATCATTTGGCTGTTACCTTCGACGGCACAACCTTAAAGATGTATGTCAATGGCGTTTTGGAAAATACGGTATCTGCCGCGGGTTTGCATCCACAAGTCACAACCAATGCACTTTCACTGGGCCTGACCAATGGCAATCAGTATGTAAACGGAGCAATGGACGAGGTTCGCATTTGGAACACGGCCCGCACTTGCGACCAAATCAGCCGGCTCCGCAACTGCGAACTGACCGGCTCAGAAGCCAATCTGGTGGCTTATTACAAGTTCAATCAGGGAGCGGCCGAAGGGACCAACACGGGTGTAACTACGCTTACTGATGCTACTGCCAATGGCAACAACGGCACATTGAACGGCTTTGCATTATCAGGCAGCACCTCCAATTGGGTCACGCCGGGCGGGGTTACCACCGGTACAAGTTGCCCGGCCGTAACCGCTCCCGAAATAGACCTGCAGGGCGGCACACCGCTTGTTTCCATCCCCGACGGTGACACAAGCCCCGCGGCGGCCGACGGCACTGACTTTGGAAATGTGCTGGTGAACGGCTCCTTGAAGCGCACCTTTACCATTTTGAATACCGGCAATTCTGTTTTGAGTACTGCCATTACGATTTCTCCCAATAACGGCAGCTTTTCGATAAGCAATCTGCCGAGCTCCGTCGCCGCCAACAGTTCTGCCGACTTTGATGTCACGTTCAATCCTACGGCGACAGGGGCGCAAACCGCTACCATTACCGTCACGAACAATGACTGCGACGAAGGGGTTTATGATTTTGTCATAACGGGCAACGGGGGAGTTCCGGGGGCGGCGTTGGATTTGAGCAGTTCAAACGACTATGTAGCCCTTTCGGGTACGACAACGTTGTTGGACGGCGCTGCCAAATTTACCATTGAACATTGGATCAAATCAGATGGTACGGGTAGCGTAGGTATCGTGGGCAAAGGGGCGAGCGGTTGCTGTACCAATACCATCCATACCGGTTTAGATGTGAATGGCGTTTTCTTCCTAAAAGTAGGCAATCAAGACGGGGGAATTACCGGCACCGGAGTAGTGCCTACGGGAACTTGGGTTCATTTGGCTGCCGTGTATGACGGCACGGCCACAAACCCGGTTGACCGAATTAAAATTTATAGAAACGGGGTATTGCAAACCACATCCATGTTTGGCAGCATACCGGCCACTGCTCCTTCCGCCAATGTACCTTTTACCATTGGCAGTGCTCTTTCGGATGGAAGTTTAAACTACAGGGGCCAAATAGATGAAGTTCGTATTTGGAATACTGCCCTCACCTGCAACCAGATCAGTCAACGATATGCCTGTGAATTGGTCGGAAATGAAAGCAATCTGGCAGCTTACTATAAATTTAACCAGGGGATAGCCGAGGTAGATAACTCGGCCATCACAAGCCTGACCGATGCTGCTTCAAACGGCTATCACGGAACGTTTGGTAACATGCCAAGAACCGGCAGCACTTCTAACTTTGTTGCGGTCGGCGGCGTCACTACGGGTACGAGTTGTACGGCGGTAGTAGCCGCTGAGATCGACGTTCAGGGCGGTACGCCGTATGTTTCCATTACCGACGGTGACCCAAGCCCGTCCACCACCGACGGCACCGACTTCGGCAGTGTGCTTGTGAACGGCTCATTGAAACGCACCTTTACCATTTTGAATACCGGCAATTCTGTTTTGAGTACTGCCGTTACGATTTCTCCCAATAACGGCAGTTTTTCCATAAGCAATCTGCCGACGTCCGTAGCGGCCGGCAGTTCTGCCGACTTTGATGTCACGTTCAATCCTACGGCGACGGGGGCGCAAACCGCTACCATTACCGTCACGAACAATGACTGCGACGAAGGGGTGTATGATTTTGCCGTAACGGGGAACGGAGCATTACCGGGGGCAGCACTGTCTTTCGATGGCGTAGATGACTATGTGGTGACGAGCACTTCGCCGGTGCTGACCGGCGGCGGCTTCACTGTCGAGTTGTGGGCAAAACGCAGCGGCTCGGGCACCTATGACATTGCCGTTGGCCAGGGTTCGGGCGGCGGAGGGGCAGGCAACGTCTTGCACGTGGGCTTCCGGGACAGCAACCAGTTCACCTTCGCGTTTTTTGGCGATGACCTCGACGTGAATGCCGGCTATTCCGACAACAACTGGCACCACTGGGCCTGCGTCTACACCGGTGCACCGGCAGGGAGCAACAACCAGTTCGTGTACCGCGACGGCGTCCTCGTCGGGTCGCGTACAACCACCGGAGCCTACGGCGGCAGCGGACCAATCACCATCGGCACGGTCTATTACGCCCTCACCGCCGATGCGTTCTCCGGGACTATGGACGAGGTGCGCATCTGGAACACCGCTCGTACCTGCGACCAAATCAACCAACTGCGCAACTGTGAATTGGCGGGAAACGAAGCCAATCTGGTGGCTTACTATAAATTCAACCAAGGTATAGCCGGTGGCGACAATACTGCCGTTACAAGCCTTACGGATGCCGGTCCCAACGGTTATAACGGGACTTTCAACAACATGCCGAGAACCGGCAGCACTTCTAACTTTGTTGCGGTCGGCGGCGTCACTACGGGTACGAGCTGTACGGCGGTAGTGGCTCCCGAAATCAACGTCAAAGGAAATACACAGGATATCATTGATGGAGCTAACTCTCCTTCCACAAGCGACCATACCGATTTTAACGGGAGTATTACCCGTACCTTTACTATTCAAAATACGGGCAACGCGGTGTTGACCGTCAGCAGCATCACAAGCAGTAATACAAAGTTTGCGATCAGCGGTGCCCCCGCATCGGTAGCAGCCGGAAGCTCGGCTACTTTCACCGTTACTTACAATCCAACCGATGTCACGGCACAAACATCTACCATTACCATCAATACCGATGATTGCGACGAAGCAGCGTATGATTTTGCAGTAACCGCCACGGCTACCGCAGCTAAGGCATTGCACTTTGATGGCGTTGATGACGAAGTGATTGCTAATTCTACCTCTACTTTCTTCGGTACCACACCTACTACCATTGAGTTTTGGGCGAAAGTCAATTCCGGTGAAGGCGGGGTGTTCATCATGGATTTGGGTTTTAAATATCAAATCGGGTTTAACGGTACATTTGGACTGAGCGGATTCTTTTTGGGAGCTTATAACTCCGGTGCCACCGTACTTGCCGACGGCAACTGGGCGCACTATGCCGTTACTTACGATGGTGTCAATACCTTTAAAGCTTACAAGAACGGTCTGCCTACGCCTACGCCAAGTTGCACGGATTGTTTCAGTAGTTTTCCGGCGGTTACGAATGCCCAGTTACGGGTAGGAATTGCCAATAATGGATATCACTTCAAAGGAGCCATTGACGAAGTACGGGTATGGCGGGAAGAGCGTACCGCCGCGCAGATTTTGGCTAACTACAATACCGAAATCGCTTCCATGTCTCCCTGTTTGGATATTTACCTCAAATTCAACCATGGTTTTATCGGAGCCAATAACAGCGCTTTTACCACGGCCACTGATGCCGCTAATGCCGTAGCAGCAAACGGTACACTGAACAGCTTTGCCCTTACAGGAGCAACAAGTAACTGGGTGGCAGGTTCCGGGATTACCGAAGTAACGTCTGCCTATATACCTGCTCCCGAAGCTAACTTAAAAGGCATTGACAATTCCACTATCACCGATGGTACTTCCACCACGTCAACCACTGTGGGAACCGGGTTCGGTACGGTTCCTGCAGGCAATACGCTTACCCGCACCTTTACTTTTGAAAATACGGGCAATGCCGACCTGACTGTCAGCAACATCACAAGCAGTAACTCCTTATTTACAGCATCTTCCGTTGCGACCACTCCCATTACGGGGGGGACTTCGACTACGTTTACCGTAACCTTTGCCCCTACGACATCGGGAGTTCAAAACGCTGTTATAACGGTAATCAACGACGACTGCGACGAAGCCAATTACAATTTCAGCGTCACAGGAACCGGAAGTTGTACGGCTCCTGCCTTTACCGCCTGCCCCGGCAATCAAACCGCCGGTACTGCCGGCAGCTGCTCCGCAACGGTCAACTACACTGCTACGGCTTCGGGGATACCTGCCTCTGCCGTCACTTATGTATTTTCGGGCGCTACAGTGGAGAGCGGCAGCGGGACAGGCAGCGGAAGCGTCTTCAACAAAGGAGTAACAACGGTCACCCTCACTGCGGCCAACGGTTGCGGCAGTAACGCCACCTGCTCCTTTACAGTCACCGTCAACGACACGGAAGCGCCCGTCCTCACCTGCTCCTCCAATCAAACCTTAACGACCCCGTCAGGAATTTGTACGGCTGACTACACCCTTGCTGACCCTATCTCCGATAACTGCTCGGGAGCCACCTGGGGGTATACCCTGAGCGGTGCTACGACCGGTTCCGGTTCAACGATTGCAGACGGGAGCGGCAGCGGGGTAATCCATTTCAACATCGGTACTACCACCGTCACCCTGACCGGAACCGACGGCACCAATTCGGCCACCGGCTGTTCCTTTACGGTGACGGTCAATGCCCCTGAAATCAATGTTACAGGCAATACGATTTCGATCGAAGATGGAGATACTTCACCGTCGGCAAGCGACTATACTGACTTTGGGGAGGTATCGAACAACGGCTCGTTGGTACGTACGTTTCAGATTCAAAATACCGGTACGGCCGCTTTAATAATTACGGAAATAACCGTCAATAATGCCAAATTTACCGTGGGGAGCCTCAGCCCGGCCGGCCCGATACCGGCCAACGGTTCAGCTAATTTCACCGTTACTTTTTCTCCCACGGCCACCGGAACGCAAAACGCCGTCATCACCATCAGCAATAATGACTGCGACGAAGCAGTATATGATTTTGCCGTGACAGGCTCAAGCCCTGCACCTACGCCCAACGCCCTGCATTTTGACGGAGCCGATGACCTGATCGAAATCCCGGGCAACAATACAACGCTGTTCGGTTCGCAGGCGACCACGGTTGAATTTTGGGCGAAAGGCGCTCCGGGCTTTGCCTTCCCCATCAATTTTGACGGAGCCAATATGAGTGTTGTTTGGGGGCCTGCGCTGGCCATGAGTGTTTACGGCGACAATAATTATTTTACCAATTATCCGATTGAAGATTGCTGGCACCACTATGCTTTTACGTACAACGGTATTGCAGGTGGTGCAGGTACTACGGGTACGATATACGCCTTTGTGGATGGACAACCTACACCTACTCCCTCCTTTACCGGGAACTTTCCGGCCGTCAGTACCAACTTATGGTTAGGGTCAAGGGTAGGAAATTACCCCTGGAACGGAACACTGGACGAATTGCGAATCTGGAATGTACAGCGTACACAGGCGCAATTACAGGCCAATATGTTCAATGAATTGGCGGGAAATGAACCGGGATTGGTGTCGTATTATAACTTCAACCAAGGCAGTACCGGAGGAAATAACGCTTCAGTAACCACCCTTTTCGACGTTCAGACGAACAGCGAACGTAAGAACGGCAGTCTCTACTCCTTTGCTCTCAACGGTAACACCTCCAACTGGGTAGCTACGGGCGCATTGATCAAGTATCCGGAGATAGATATTCAGGGTAATTTGGTTTCCATCGTCGACGGAGACGCCACTCCTTCAGAGGATGACCATACTTCGTTTGGAGATATTGTCATCGGGAATAACTTAATTCGGACGTACACTATCAAAAATACCGGCGCGGAAGTGCTGAACATTTCGAATATTACGAGCAACAATTCCTTATTTAAGATAGGCGGTTTCACCAATCCGTTCCAAATTCCGGTTAACGGCTCGGCTACCTTCACCGTTACCTTCGCTCCGGAAACGCTCGGTCCGCAAACGGCCACCATCACCGTCAACAACGACGACTGTAACGAGGCAGTTTACGACTTTGCCGTGTCGGGCACGAGTACCTGTGCCGCTACGGCCGGTATTACGGGTACCAATTCTCCCGTATGTGTGGGAAACAATGCCGTATTTACGCTGTCCGGATCAGTCGGGGGCGTTGTTACGTATAAAATTAACGAAGGAGCCAATGCAACGACAACCCTCACGGGCGGTACTGCTACGGTGACGGTTTCGAACGCTGCGGCCGACCAAACCCTTACCCTGATTTCGGTCAACGACGGTACTTGTACCCTCAACCTGACCGGTACGGCCAAAGTGACCGTTAAACCGCTGCCCGTTGTCAGCACTCCGGCATCGGCTGTGTGCGTAGGCGGTACCATTACCCTATCACCTACGACGGGCGGGACGTGGGTCAGCAGTGCCCCCGCCAAAGCCACGGTGACGGATGCGGGCCTGGTTACGGGAGTGGCAAGCGGCAGTGTCACCTTTACCTTTACCGAAACCGTCAGCGGATGCAGTAATACCACCGCTGCCGTTACGGTGAATGTCTTGCCGACGGCCGTAGTGAGCGGCGGCGGAACGGTCTGTGCCGACGAACCTTTGCCTAACGTAACCATTGCACTGACGGGAACAGCCCCTTGGAGTTTAACCTACGAAAAAAGCGGAACGGCAACGTCGGTGACCGATATTGCCAACAGCCCCTACACGATCACGGGCGCAGCAGCCGGTACTTACACCGTAACAAGTCTCAGCGACGCTCATTGTACGGGTACTTCAATGACAGGGTCGGCGGAAGTGATTGTGAATCCATTACCGGTATTAACGGCCGGTGCCGTCACACACCCGACCACCTGTGCCGGCACCAACGGCAGCATTACCTTTACTACGGCCAATTTACCCGACGGCAATTATACCCTCACTTATACGGGAGCGGGTAGTCCCAAAACAGTGACAGTAGCCGCCAATGCCTTTACGTTGACCGGGTTAAGCGCCGGGGCTTACAGTCAGTTCTCCATTACCCGCGTGGCTTGTACGGGTACTGATAACAGTGTAAAAACTTTGGCCGATCCCAATCCGCCTACGGCCGGCATAGCGGGTACTGTCGAAGTATGTCAAAACGCTGCTGAGCCGGGCATTATGCTGACGGGAGCCACGGGAACAGCGCCGTACACGTTTATCTACCGGATCAATAACGGCCCCGAGCTAACCGCGACCACCGTGAGCGGCAATGCGGTAACCCTAACCCAAACGACGGGAATCGCTAACACCTTCACTTACAGTTTGGTCAGCGTTCGGGATGCGAATGGGTGCAGCCAACCTCAAAACGGCTCGGCGGTTATCACGGTCAATGCGCTGCCCGTGTTGACATTTACGGGTGCTAACCCGGTTTGTCAGGGACAGACTTCCGCTTTATCATCCTCATTAGCGGGTACATGGATAGCCAATGCGCCTTCCGTGGCAACGATCGGCAGCGACGGTACGATTACAGCCCTACAGGCAGGTACCGCTACCTTTACGTTCACCGCGTCGGGAACGGGATGCTCAGCTGCCTCCGGTTCACTCACCGTTAAACCTACGCCTACTTCCGCGTTGACAGCGAGTAAAACCGATGTTTGTCCCAATACCTCGGTTACTCTTGATGCTCGTTGCTCGATTCCCACAGCTGCCGTCAATTGGAGCCCGGGCGGACCAACGATCATCCCCGCAGCGGCTACGCTTCCGTACGTGTATAAAGCGAGTTGTACAGCTGACGGCTGCACAGGCAACGAGACAAGCGTGGAGATACGAACGCATCGTATTTTGGTGGACATGAAAGATTTGGGCGCAGGGTTACTTCCTAAAACGGCTATCGGTTCGGTCATCGCCAATATGGCTCCTGTCAACCAAGTTACCGCACCTGCTGATTCCCGCCGTTGGACGTTTATTGCCACCGGCTGCGAACCTTCGGAGTCGGCAGTGTTTAAACTCTCCGGTCCGGTCAGTTTCAATACGATTGACAACGCGGCTCCTTTTGCCATGTTTGCCAACGAAGGAAGTAATTTCTATTCGATTGACCATCCCAACTACGGCACCGGCGGCAGTTTTCCCAACGGCACGTACACCCTGACGGTGGACCTCCGCGCCGCCGATGGAGTAGGAGGGCCTTTTCCTAAAAATCGGGTAGCACGGGGCGGGCTGTTGGCCACGCGTACGCTGCAGTTTACGGTGGGAGGCACCGGGGCAATAAGGCAAGGGGCAGTAGGGCAAGAGGGTAAGGGACTCCTTTCAGATAACGGACAACGGATAACGGATAACGGCGTCTTCGCCCTGATCGCTCCTAACCCGGTTTCCCATACATTACAGTTGAAAGTGAATGAGGTCAAGGGGCAGCAGGTCGATGTTCACTTGACGGATGTGTCGGGGCGGGTGTTGTTACAGCGCGGGTTTGTACCGGAAGCCAATGTGCACTCGGAGGAGTTTGATGTGAGTGAAATCAGCGACGGGATGTACTTGCTGAAGGTAAAAGCAGGAGAGAAACAGACGACCTTAAAAGTGATTAAATTCAAATAGATGTGATAGGATACCGTGAGCCAACAGGGCAGCTTTTATAAAGCCGCCCTGTTTTTTTAGCGGGTGTCCGTTCGAGAGAAAAGGTAGCACACAAAGGCAGATGCCTGAAATCAGTGTTAATTGTAGGCTGTTATGGATTTTATAGGCGCTTTTACTTTTCAACTCAAAATTTTTCACCTTCAGCAGAGCGGACAACGTTTCTGCCAATTTGACAGCCACAACGAGTGCAATAGTTTCGAGTTGTTCAGATTGGTCAATTACGTAACCTTCTAAAAGCATTGCATTAATTTTGGATATAAATTCTTTCGACTGGCGTTCCCGAACCGTTTTCAGTTTGGCCGGCACTCGTTTTTGTTCGGTAACGAGTTGATTGTTTGAACATCGAAAATTCGCTACGGGTCAAACCAACGGACTTTTGAATTTTTGTCTTTGGGGTACAATTTAGCTAAAACATACGGGTACAAACCGGAAGAAGTTTACTGACAACTTTACTGATAAAATGGAAAAACCCGCTAAATCATTCGATTTAGCGGGTTTTGTGGAGCCGGTGGGAGTCGAACCCACGTCCAGAACAAGGAAACCGTACGCCTTCTACACGCTTAGATTTGATTGGATTTTCGAGCGCCGGTAAGGTTCAAATCAGACCTAATCCCGCACCTTAGGGGTTGTGTCTTACCGAGCGCTAACCCCATCGGCTCGGCCAGCCTTACATTTCGACGCTCCTGAACCCAACCCGCAAGGCGGGGGTTGGAGGAACGATGGCTAAAGCGTAATCACTCCGGATTAGGCAGCCATAGCGTAGCTATATTCGCCAGCTATTGTTCGAGCGTGTTTTTCACAGGACTCGCGCTCACGTCCCGACGTGCTTATACGTATTGCTTCAACTCGCTGTCAAAACCAAGGCGGCCCCGTTTTGAGTCGGTTTTGAGGAAACAGCAATCAACCGGCGAAAAGTTCACTTTTACAGATTTACTTTACGCTATTGCTGTACCCCGCTTACTCCGGGATAAAACACCTTGGCGGCGCTGTTGAGCACGACAGGAGAAGAATAAATCCCGCCGCCCGTTTGAAAGGTCCATTTTTTGTTGCCGGTTTGCAGATCCATGGCATATATTTTACCGTCCAAACTGCCCACATACGCTACGCTGTCGGTAATAGCCGGGGAGGAGCGAATGTTGTTGCCGGTCCAGGATTCCCATTTTTTGGCTCCCGTTTTGGCATCTAAAGCGTAGAGTTTGAGGTCATTGCTGCCCGTATAGACCATCCCGTTGCTGTAAGTCGGAGAAGAGAAGACGGGACCGTCGGTTTTAAACTCCCATTTTTTGGCTCCGGTTTTGGCATCCAAAGCGTAGAGTTTACGGTCAAAACTGCCTATAAACACATTGCCGTCGCCAACCGTGGGGGAAGAACTCACTTCGCCGCCGGTAGCAAATTGCCATTTTTTGGTACCCGTTTCGGCTTCCAACGCGTACACGTTGTAATCATTGCTGCCTACGTACACGTAACCGTCGGCAAAGGCAGGGGAGGAGTCTACGCCCGAACCCGTGGCAAACTCCCACAGTTTGGTACCTTTTTTGGCGTCTAAGGCATACAGGTTGGTAAAGCCTCCTACGAATATTTTTCCGTTCACGATCGTCGGTGAAGAAACACTCAGACCGTCGGCCGTAAATTCCCACTTTTTAGCACCCGTTACTACATCCAAGGCGTACAACTTACTGGTGAATTTGGAAGTAGTCCCCATGCCAACATACACCGTACCGTCCACCACAAACGGAGCCGAAGAAATGCCCATCTCCATCGAAAACTCCCATACCTTGGCCCCGGTTTTGATGTCTAAAGCATAGACCTTTTCGTCCGAGCTTCCTACAATAACCATCCCTACCGCCAATGTCGGAGAGGAGTGCACAGCTCCTTTGGTCACAAAATCCCACATAAAAGCGCCCGTTTTGGCATTCAGTGCGTACAATTTGTTGTCGCTGCTGCCCACAAACACCGCGTCGATCCCTTTCGGAAGCGGTTCGTCTTTTTTAGAGCAGGCCGTCAGCAGTGAGATACAGATGAGATAAATAATCGGTTTTTTCATGCCAAAAAATTGAGGAATACAGCGTTTACCCTCTCTAACGTTGTCAGTTTGGAAATATTACACCCGGTTACAGGGCTCTTTTCTTCGGAGTGGTGGTCATAAAATCTTTCAAATAGTAGGGTTCGAAGCTCGAAAGGTCTTCAAACTGCCCGTGTTCAAACCGCCGTAAGGCCTGCCAACCAACGGTTTTGGCCGAAGGGAAAACGGGAGTATCGGGAAAAACCGCATTAGGATTTGCGCCGAATAAGGTCTTGCATTTTTCAGCTCCGTCACCGAAAAAAACGACGGGGTGCGTTGCCAACACCTCGCTGAACGAGTCGGAAGTAATGATCTTGGCTTGGGTAGGTAAGACAAAATTCAACGCTTTGTCGAATAAGGCACAATACACCTCCATCCGACGGGCATCAAGCATCGGGCAAAACAGGACATGGTCCGGGTAAAAATCGTTGAGTTGTCGGGTCATGGCTTCCAAGGTATTGACGGCAATCAACGGCTTGTCGAGGGCAAAACACAACCCTTTGGCCGTAGAAACGGCAATACGAAGCCCGGTATAAGAGCCGGGACCCATGGCTATGGCGAAGGCGTCCATATCGGTAAGGGTAAACCCGGCATGGTCAGCGGCATTCTGAATGAGGGTCGTCAGCATTCCCGACGATGATTTTTCGGTCTGCAACTCATAACAAACTAACAATTGATCGTTTTGGTGGAGGGCTACGGAGCAGCCTCGCGTGGAAGTATCTATGCTGAGGAGTAAGGACACGTTGTCAGGCCGCTGATGCGGAAGTTTTACGTTTGAAGTTTCGAGTTAACAGTTATTTTTGCAAACTTAATTATTCGCCCTTCAAAATGAGTCAAAAAGTTCACTTTATCGCCATTGGCGGGAGCGTGATGCACAATTTAGCCATTGCTTTGCATCGTTTGGGTTATCAAATTACCGGTTCGGATGACGAAATCTACGATCCTGCCCATACTCGACTCCAACAATTAGGGTTACTCCCCGCCGAAATCGGGTGGTTTCCCGAAAAAATCCATTCGGAATTGGACGCCGTTATTTTGGGGATGCACGCCCGAAAAGACAATCCGGAATTGACCCGTGCGCAGGAATTAGGCCTTCCGATCTATTCGTATCCGGAATATATCTACCAACAAAGCCGTAATAAACAGCGGGTGGTGATTGCGGGAAGCCACGGAAAAACTACGATCACTTCCATGATATTGCACGTCATGCGCACCAACAATCGGGTCTTTGACTATTTGGTAGGTGCTCAGTTGGAGGGCTTTGATACCATGGTTAAGATCTCGGAAGAGGCCCCGCTCATGATTGCGGAAGGCGACGAATATCCGGCTTCTCCAACGGATCTTTCTCCCAAGTTTTTGCATTATCATCCGCACGTAGCTCTTATCAGCGGCATTGCCTGGGATCATTTCAATGTGTTTCCTACGTGGGAGAGTTACGTAAAACAATTTGAAAAATTAGCCGATTCGCTGGATAAATCCGGTATTTTGATCTTTGATGAAACCGACGATATGCTCGATGTGATCGGCAAAAACGAACGGGTTGACGTACGACCTGTACCGTATGAGGTGCATCCGCATAAGATCATCAACGGGCAAACCTTTTTGATCACCCAAGCCTACGGAGACGTACCGTTGTTGATATTCGGCGAGCACAATATGAAAAATATCAGCGGCGCTTTGGCTGTTTGTGAAGAATTGGGATTGACCCAAGAGCAGTTCTACCGGGCCATCCAAACCTTCAAAGGAGCCGCCAATCGGATGGAAACCTTAGCCAAAAGTGCCGACACGGCTGTTTTCAAAGATTTTGCCCATGCACCTTCCAAAGTAGAAGCTACTGCCAAAGCCGCCAAATCGCAGTTTCCGAAACGGAAATTGGTAGCCTGCGTCGAATTACACACCTTCAGCAGTTTGAACAAAAATTTTATAGGGCAGTATGCCCACAAATTGGACGCTGCCGATGTGGCCGCGGTTTATTACAACCCTCATACCTTGGCCCACAAACGCCTCGAACCGATAGCGCCTGCCGATGTCAAAGCGGCTTTCGGTCGGGAAAGTTTACACGTATTTACCGATAAAGAAGAACTGTCAAAGTTTTTGCTGTCTAAGAAATGGGACAATAAAAACCTCTTAATGATGAGTTCGGGTACGTTCGGCGGGTTGGATTTGAAGGCGTTGGCTGCAAAGATCATTACTTGAACTAAATAGCCCCTATGCGTTTTGTAGATTATCCTTCCATCATCAGATTTGCCTGGGCGGACTTTGATTCCACCCGGCCCATTGAACAAATTGAAGACATCAGTGCCCGTGTTTCCACCAATCACGTTTTCCGAATGACCCTCGAAGGCGGCGATCGAGTAATTGCCAAGCTCTCTTATTTCGGAAAGTTTGAACATTTTAAGGAAGACCACCGCCTGATTCACACGTTAGCCAACAACCTGCTCTATCCGTTTGAAAACGTATTGGCCAAATCGTTGGTAAAAAACAACCAAGTATTTGTGTTTCGTCACAAATTCGACGAAATAGACGTTTGGGTAGTGTTTTATAATCCCATTCGGGTGGCTGATAAGCTCCCGCGCCGGTTGGAAGAACACCACATTCGAAAGTTGGGCAGCCAAATTGCCAAGTTTCACAAGGCCTGTGCCGGGGTGAGTACCGTCATGCCTAAGTCCTCTAAGACCTTACGCTCCGATATTCAGGACCTGTTGGATTTGTTGGACACCGATACGGGACAGTACGAACACCGTATGAACATTGAGGCGCTGCGGGAACAGTGCCACCTTTTTTTAGAACACCGTAAGAAAATGGTGGCAGGAGCGGTGGAAACGATGCCCGTGTTTTTGGATTGGAACATCGGGAATTTTTCGGTGAACGAAAAGTTAGAACTTTTTTCCCGTTGGGATTACGACTGGTTTCGGATCAGCTATCGGGTCATGGATTTTTATTTTTTCAGCCGGGTTTGTTCTGATGCCGGTGACCGCACCGTGTTTTCGTATTTAATAGAACCTTTGGCCGAAGAGCGGTTCGGTTGGTTTCTGGAGGAATATCACAAGGTGTATCCGCTTACCGAACGGGAGGTGCGTTTTTTGCCGGAGGCTTATCGATTTTTCATTTTGAACTATGTGATCAAATACGGGCGGTACTTCTTTCACCGTACCTATGCGACCAAACTCCAGCACGAAGCGTACGAGACCTATTTTCCGTCTATCCAAAATTTTAAAGTAGAACCGATATTGGAGAGGCTGGGCTTGTAATTAACCACAATAGCCAATGAATTTTATTTCTCACAGATTCATCATAGAAATAGCTGTGAGCATCTGTGAGAAAAATAAAACCAAATCTTTCAAGTTGCCGCTTATCAGCTTATTAACCCAACATTCCCCAATCAAATGCTTGCCATTGAATCCTTTGCCGAAGTAGCCCAACGATACCAAGTATTTTTCTTTGATGCTTTCGGAGTATTGAAAAATTCCAACGGTCTTATTCCGGGCATAGCTGATACCTTTGCGTATTTACGGGAAAATCAGAAGCAATTTTATATCCTGACCAACGATGCCTCCCGCAGTCCGCAACAATTGGCCGAATCGTATTGGCGTATGGGGTTATCGGACATTACCCCCGACAATATCATTTCGTCGGGTATGTTGGCTCGGGAGTATTTGGAACTGAAAGTCAATCACGGAACAGTCGCTTATTTAGGGACCGATGATTCGGCACATTACATTGAGTCTGCTGATAGAAAAGCATTGTCGATCAGTGCATTAAATTTGGAGTCGGTTGCTGAGATCAACGCGTTGGTTTTATTGGATGATGAAGGCTTTGACTGGAATTACGACCTGAATAAAGCCATCAACTTACTGCGTCGCAGAAACATCCCCGTGATCGTGGCAAATACGGACGCTACCTATCCTACTTCCAAAACGCAGGTAGCCATTGCTATCGGCGGGGTAGCCGATATGCTGGAAAGTATTGTGGGCAAGCAGTTTATTCGCTTCGGTAAGCCCGATGCCCAAATGTTTATGTTTGCGTACGAACGGGTAACGGCCCAACATCCGGCCATCGGCAAAAAAGACATCGTCATGATCGGCGACACGCTTCGCACGGATATTTCGGGGGGCAATAAATTCGGGTTGGATACGGTGTTGGTATTGACGGGGAATATTCCGGCCGAAGATGCCGAGATACGCATCAGAAGTACGGGCATTATTCCTACCTACGTTTGTGAATCGGCCGTGATTTAAACCGGTAATTCCTGCCAAGTCAATCATTCGCACATCCTACGCCCGCTGTTGCATAAAAAGTGCTGTTTCTTTCGGCCACAAAACCGGGTCGCAGTGTTACGGAGTTTTTGGCATCGTAGGTAACCATAGCTCCTGCGCTGATACTGTTGGTGCCTATAATGGCGTTGGAGGCTTTCACTGTAATGACTGTTCCGGAGGTAAAAGAAGAGGTAACGGTGGTGTTGGCCGGACAGACACTTACCTGTACCGAACTTTGAATGGAAGCACAACTTCCGATACTGCAGGAGGCACTGTACGTGGTCGTTTGGGAGGGTGTTTGCACAATGCTGTTCCCGAGCCCGCCGGTTGACCAACTCACGCTTCCCATACATCCCTGCGCATACAACGTCACCGAT
This sequence comes from Spirosomataceae bacterium, assembly GCA_046329125.1. Classification (GTDB taxonomy): domain Bacteria; phylum Bacteroidota; class Bacteroidia; order Cytophagales; family Spirosomataceae; genus Runella. Next base: position 332,669 of record JAXLVD010000002.1, read on the forward strand.
TGACCGGCTGCCACGGAGGACGAACTCGCGGATAAGGAAGGGGGAACAGGCAGCGCATTAGGAATCGTAACGGAAGGTGTAACGAGGGTATTGCCGAAAATATCTTTTAAATATACCCGATACGTACCTGCTCCGGGGGCTATGGTTTGGTTGTTGGAGAAGGTCGCAGAAATATCACTGTTACCGTTCACCCAGAAGTATTGATACCCGCTCGGTGCGGTGATGGAGTACGTTCCGGAGGCACAGTTCAGCGACAGCGTCGGTGGGAGGGTTGCACTGTAAGGGGTGGCATTGGCGAAGAAATTATTATCCAATGACAGATTCCATTTGGCGGCCAATTCAGAGATACCCTGCACCCCGCCTGATACGTTTTCAAGATGGACCCCGTCCGGGCGCGGGATTTGGATATTGTCGGTTTCCGGACCGGGAAAGATTTTATTGGGAGTACTGACGGTCAGGTTTTGCCCGGCTATAACGTCGGCATCCGTGACTCCGTAGTAGGAGACTCGCGCCACTGCCCACGACAGGAGTATTTTGTTGGAATGATTTCGCGAACGGCTGATGACGTATTGCAGGCTGTCGCGGTATTCGGTCGAAGAGGTATTGTCGTTGGGGTCTGTGTTATGATTTTTAATGGTATCCGATTCTCCCTGATGCCACAGTACAGCCCGTACCCCAAACATGGACGCGTAAAAGTTGAGGGCTTTACGCAAATAATAATAAGGAAAATTGGGGTTTCCGCCGTATTGCCCGCCGATGTGAACGTGTTGCGAAGGCAGTCCGTCGGCACTTCGGCTCCAATTTCCGACAGTCGAACCGCTCGCAGCCGTGTTTAAAAACAGAACAGGAACATTGTAACGGGCAATGAGCGCATCCCCCAACTCACCCCAAGCCCAAGACGAAACGCCGTTGGGGGAAAGGGTAATGCCGGAGGCTGTGCTGTTGAGGGTAGAAAATTGAGGGAACGGCGGGTCGACATTTTGACAAACGACATTAGGACAAGGCAACACCCAACTGACGTATTTCACTCGCCCCTGTGCGTCGGTTGATGCTTTATGACCATGATTTTCCACTCCCTGTACATTCGATTGCCCGGAGATGATAAAAACTTCTCCTACCCCCACCCGCGACAGTGAGGCAGCGTGTAGCGGGGTATTAAATAAAATGGAGCGGACTTCCAGTGTGTACCAACCCCCGGTCACCCCGGACAGACTCCCCGTAAAGGTGCCTCCTACGGGGGTTGTATGAATGACGGTCCAGTCGATGCTGTTACCGCCGCTCACGGCAATGAGCCGGGCTTCAATTCGGTCAACGCTGCCGGTGTAGCTTCCTCCGATGTTGATTGTTGCGGCGTTTGAGGTGCTGCGTTGAAAAACAGCTCCTTCAAACGGAAAAGTGACAGTAAGTTGCGCGCGGGCACTTTGGACAAGACCCAAACCGGTAAAAAAGCAACAAACAAGCAATAAGGTAGAGGTTTTTCTCATTTATGATTTCCGGATATTCAATTGAAAATCAAGTACTAAGCAGTATCGCAAAATTGATTTAACAGATTTTACAGTTCCGCACACACGACCCCGGCCTTCGAGATTGAAATTCAAACACTCAAATTCTCATAAAATCAAGAATAAATCTGCGTCATTACTTAAGTAAATAAGCAGATTTAAGATAGATTTTAAGTGGTTTTAAATAGGTGATTTTCAATTAAATCCAACAAAATCAATTAAATCCAAATTTGCACAATTACTTAATAATACTCAAATAGGATCTTTTTATCTTCGACCCTGATTTCAATGTAGTCTTCGGCTGAAGAAATAGCGTATTTATTATCCTCCGTTTGAATCAACCAATTGTATTTTTGAGCTAAAGGCTTCATCGCCGCCCACACTTCATCCAATTTTTGTTTGGCGGCGGCATCGTCAGGAAACGGCCCGAAGAGGGTAGAAAGGTAAAAATGGGCTTTGGTCTCCTGATTGACAATGATCTCAGCCGTAGCTTTATTATCCAAAAGAAAGGCAGTTTGGTACGCTTTCTTTTGGTAACCTCCGTTTTCAAACGTTCGAGCCAAAGGCCCCATGATCGTTTCGAAATTAAGTTTTCGTAAAGCGATAAGTTGTTTGAGGCGTTCGGCAAAAGGTGTCTCGACGGCAAAGAAAGCCGTGGCCGGCGTAATGATACTTTTAAGAACCCGATAATCTCCCGTTTTTTGGGCATCGGCACTCGTAACGTATAAAAAATACGTTCCGTTTGCGGGAACTTGAAACACAAACCGGTGAAAGCTGTATTCATCAAAGGGAGTGGTCGGGTCAAAGCCGAAGATTGTTTTTCCATCCGGACTTTGCATCCCCATCATTACCCGAAAGGCATCGGATTCTGCCTCAAAAACGGCCGTTTGCCCTTTCTGCGCTTCAATGATATATTTGTCAAAATAACGGATCTTTTGTTCGGCATTCGTCTGCACGGGGTCAGTCGTACTTAAGCTACCGGTTGCAAAATCTTCCGCAAGTCGGGTTTGAAGGGTAGCCTTGTGTTGATTTAAGGCCTCAGAAACAGGGGGTATATGTTGAGCGGCGGTCGGGTAATAAATAAAAAAAAGGCTGCAAATAAGGGCCGTTTCAAAAGGAAGTTTCATTTTGATTTTGCTTTTGTCACTAACAATGCAAAGTGTGAACAGGATTCCTAATGCAAGATGGCTTTTTTTATTGAAAAACGGCCTATTCTGATACTAAATCATTTTTTTGATGAAAACTTACCTCCTTTTACTCTGTCTTACGGCAGCACTCGGCAGTTGGGCGCAAGGCCCTAAAGTGCTGATCGTAACCGCTCACCCTGATGATGAAACGATGTTTCCCGTAACGGTTTTCAAGATCACGCACGAACTGAAAGGCACCGCCGATCTGGCTTTAATTACTGACGCTTCCGGCGGTTTTAACGGTATGGTTGCGTCGATGTATTACGGCATGAATATGCTCGATTCGGTGGTGGGACGTAAAAATTTGCCGCTGATCCGCAAAAAGGAAATGATGGCCGCAGGAGAGATTTTGGGTATTGGCAACTACTTCTTTTTTGACCAAATTGATGATTTTTACCACCGCAACGAGAAGCCGTATCTGGAAGGAAAACGCTGGGATATCAGCTACATTGAGCGTCGATTGGATGAGATTTTAGCCAAGGGGCAGTACGATTACATCTTTTGTTTGGTCCCCCACGAAGGGCAACATGCCCATCACAAATCAGCTTCTCTCTGTGCCTTGCGCGCAGTGCAGCGCTATAAAAGTGCAAAAAAGCCAATCATTCTGGGCGGGCAATCCGCCAACAAAAATTACACTTTCCGTTTTTCAGAACTGGCGGGTTATCCCGAAACAAAGATCAGCACGGCGTCGCCGATTTTTGAATTTGACCGGTCTTACGGGTTTGGAGAAGATAATAAACACAGTTACATGATTGTAGCCGATTGGGTGAAAGCGTCACACAAATCTCAAAGCGGAGATATGAACCAAGCGATGCACCGGGGGGAATTGGAAACGTTTTGGTATTTTTCTCTCAACGGAGACCAACGAATCAAAGAGGTACAAATGTTGTTTGAGACCTTGAAAAAGAGCGGTTTTCCTACCAAATAAGCGCATGGCAGAGCCACCGCTCAGACGGTCTTAAAAATTTCTGCGCTGAAATTCAGATAACTCTCTCCGGCCAACGGTGCTTCAAAATCGTACCGTGCCTGCTTTTGCAGTTCCTTGGCGGTATTGTAAATCCGTACTCGGTCGATCATACGCCGCTCTTCCGGCTCAAGGCCCGCGAAAAGTAAGTTAATCACTGTCTGAATTTTATCGGACGGTTCTTCTTCTGCCATGGAAGGAGCGCTGATACCCAACACAAAGACGTTGCTGAGCAACCCACCGTAGGCCGGTGCTAAACCGAACGTATCTATGGTGACTCCTTCCGCTTGTCGAAAGAGGGTTTTCAGTTTATCTACCAATAATTCTTTATCCATGACAATAGCGTATTAGTTCCTATTAAAAACTCTCTGGCTGTTTTTTGGCTGCAACTGTCCTCCAAACGACTGCTTTCGTTCCACTGCGACACCAACGACCAAGCTGCGTCAAACTCCGGGTCAGCGTTCTTTTTATCGCTCAGTTCCGACTGTAAGCCGGCCAATACGAGCAAGCCGGGCAGGCTGGTGTTTCGTTGAGGCAGCATAGAAACGTCGAACGCTTCAATGTTCAGGCGTTTGCAGATCACGGCTTTTAACGCGAAATCAACGGCGTGTCCTGACAAATAATACGCGGTATCGTAAAACTTTTTGCCGTACAATAATTTGGCTTCTTCGAGGCGTTTATCCGCCATGGTTTTCAGTTGTGCTGCCGTTGCCAATTGAGAAGATTCGGTTGATTTGAGTTGAGCAAATATAGTCATTTATTCGGAGAGGTTCCAAACCTTGTTGACGTTCTCAAAGAGGAATTATCAAGAGTAAGTGCTGAATTCGGGACGCAACTTGTATTTTTGCGCCTCACCAAACCTATGATGCTTTATGCAGGCATTTCTTTTCGACCTCGATGGGGTTATTGTCGATACCGCTCATTTTCACTATCAGGCGTGGCGGCGTTTGGCTAATGAAAAATTGGGCTTTGATATTTCTGAAGCATTTAATGAAAGCCTCAAAGGCGTAAGTCGCACAGAATCACTGGACCGTATTTTGTCGCACGGAGGCGTTGCGTTGAATGAAGCCACCAAAGAAGCCTACGCTACGCTTAAAAATCAATGGTATGTGGAGCTCGTCAACCAAATGACTCCCGACGACATTTTGCCGGGAGTATTGGCCTTTTTAGAGAAAACCCGAGCTGCGGGCATTAAAATTGGGTTGGGCTCAGTCAGTAAAAATGCGAAACCAATTTTGGAACACATCGGTATTGCGGATGCTTTTGATGTCATTATTGACGGCACTAAAATTTCCAAAGGCAAACCCGACCCCGAGGTGTTTCTGAAAGGCGCGGAAGAATTGGGGATGCCGCCTGCTGAATGTGTCGTTTTTGAAGACGCTGTGGCCGGTATAGAAGCAGGCCGAAGAGCCGGCATGAAAACCGTCGGAATAGGCCAACCTCAGGTTTTGACAGAAGCTGATTTGGTTTTAGCGAACCTAAACCATACGGACCCTGCCGCAATAAAAAAATCTTTATGGGCGGAGTAATTTTACCGGCTGCGGCCCCCAAAAAAAGACAGGATTTTTTTTGGAATAAATTGTTTTCTATCTATATTTGCACAACTAATAATGGTGTGGATATAGTCGGAAAGCTGTTCGATGATTTCGGGCAGCTTTTTTATTTTCTTTTTCTCCCTTAAATGTATCAAAATGAAAAAAGCGGGGTGTTGCCCCGCCTTTGTTTAGTCTGCCGTTACTTTAAATTCCGACGTGGTATGAAACTGAATATCGGGATTATTTGTACGATTCATTCGGAGCATCCATTCAGAATCTGCCAGAAAAACAGGGTTTTCGTCTTTATCATACCCGATCTGCGTCCCTTTTAACCGAATAAATTCCTGTAATTTTTTAGGGTCTTCACAAGTGATCCAACAGGCGCGGGTAGTGCTCATCGGCACCCAACGACATTTAGCCCCGTACTCGTGTTCCAGACGGTACTGAATGACTTCAAATTGCAGTTCTCCTACGGTACCTACCACTTTTCGGTTGCCCGGCTGTACCGTAAACAACTGAGCGACCCCTTCGTCGGTCAACTGCTGCACTCCTTTCTCCAATTGCTTGGATTTCATCGGGTCGAGATTGATCAATTCTTTGAAGATCTCGGGCGAGAAACTCGGAATACCGGCGTATTGCAGATTTTCCCCTTCCGTCAGCGTATCCCCTATCTTAAACGTCCCGGTATCGTATAAACCGACTACATCGCCCGGATAGCCTTCCTCTATTACTTCTTTGGCAGAAGCCATAAAGCTGTAAGGGTTGGAAAAACGCACATCTTTGTCCAAACGAGTGTGATGATAAAATTTGCCTCGCTCAAATATCCCCGAGCAAACCCGTAAAAACGCAATTCGGTCACGGTGGCGGGGGTCAATGTTGGCGTGTATCTTAAAGACAAAGCCGGTAAATTTCTTTTCCAGCGGTTCTACCAATCGGACGTTGGTCGGACGAGCCACCGGCAAGGGAGAGATTTGGCAGAAAGCTTCCAACAATTCCCGTACCCCGAAGTTGTTGACCGCACTTCCGAAAAATACGGGTGCAACTTTGCCCGACAAGTAATCTTCCCGATTAAACTCGTCATAAACCCCTTCGATCAATTCTACATCTTCACGCAACTGATTGGCGTCGCGTTCACCCACTTTTTGGTCCAACTCCTCTGAATCCAACTCCAACAAAGCCACTTCGTCTTCGACTTTGGTCTTGTTGACTTTGAAAAAATACATCTGCTTTTCCAGCAAGTGATATACGCCTTTGAAGGTAGCACCGCCATTGACGGGCCACGTCAGAGGACGCACTTTCAGATTCAGTTTTTGCTCCAACTCATCCAACAGATCGAAGGGATTTTGGCCTTCTCGGTCCATCTTATTGATGAAGATGATCACCGGTGTATCCCGCATTCGGCACACCTCCATCAAACGTTCGGTTTGTTCCTCGACCCCTTTCACGCAGTCGATGACCAAAATCACCGAGTCCACTGCGGTGAGGGTACGGTAGGTATCCTCGGCAAAATCTTTGTGGCCGGGGGTGTCCAAGATATTGATAAGCAGGTTGTTGTACTCAAAAGTCATCACCGAAGTAGCTACCGAAATCCCCCGCTGTTTTTCAATTTCCATGAAGTCGGAGGTAGCCGTTTTTTTGATCTTATTGGATTTGACCGCCCCGGCTGTCTGAATAGCCCCTCCGAATAACAGTAATTTCTCGGTCAATGTGGTTTTTCCCGCATCGGGGTGGCTGATAATGGCAAAAGTGCGCCGTTTGGCTATTTCCTGTTCTATGTTACTCATTGTGAGAATATTAATTACTTGTCGATCATGGCGCGTTGCGTCTGTAGCGCCGGCAAAATGATAAATGAAAAAGTCCGCAAAGTTAGCGGCTTATGGGCAAAAATCGGTTGCTTATTTTCGAAAATCCGGAATAGTAAGCCGTTGAGAGGTATAAATGAGGCGTTGCTTTTCGTCTTCGCAAAACAACAACCCTATTTGATAGGTACCTGCGGGTACATTGTCCTGAAAAACCGAAGCTTCAAAGCCTTCTTTGAAATACTGTCCGGTTTTAAGAAACGTCTTTCGGTCTCGAGCAGGTGTTTGTTTAGCCGCAGTTAAATAAGTGGCAGTATCGTTTTTCAAAACTAGAAAAAGCCCGTTGTCAGGATTATCCTGTCGAAGCTCCACCCGGTCATTCCGGATCTTATGGATCAATACTCCTCCGTACGCGGGTAATGTATCCACGCGGAAAGTCATGGGTTCATTTACTGTCCGTAATGAATCGAAATCAGTAATGGCATTTAGCGAAACAGCGGTTTTGGGAAAAACATAGATACCTTTGGCCACCGACTCATCAAAGTATTTTTTAGTGACAGCATTGGTCATCGTTTCCAGTTTGCCGCTGACTCGACGGTGGTGTTGCAAAGAAAAAGCATCGGCTAAGAGGGAATTGCGAAAGTTGATCACCTCGGGTGCGGCAAAAAGGTAGGTGCCTAAGAGGAACAAACCTCCGAAAACGGTCATGCCGCCCGCCAACACCCACCGGCCAAGCTTGGGCAAAAGCAGTAATCCGGTGACGTATAGCGACACCACAGCCATGACGGAGTAAATCATATACCGGGCCGGTGTTTCCAATCCTTGCCCCGCCCGGGCAGTAGCTACCCCCAAACCTGTGATCAGTAACCAAGCCAACAAGGCCAAAAGCGAGCTGTTTTCCGGGTTTTGGGTAAAAGTATTTAATAAGGAATCCGTTTTGAGTTTTTGGCCGGAACGCGAGAAACGGCGAAGTGCTGTCCGCAAATAGGCTATTCCCAGCCAAGAGGCCAAACCTAATAAAGAAACGGTAATAGCCCCACCCAAAACCGCTACTTCGGGCAAGCGGGCCCGTAAGTAGGAAGCTCCTGCTCCGAAAAAGGAAATAAGCGTGAGCAGTGAATTTTTAACGCTCTTGTCTTGATTCAATGACCCGAATCCGAAGGGATAATACCAATAAAAAACAACGGTAGTTCCAACGCAGGCAAGCAACCAAAGACCGGCGGTTCGGTAGCGATGGTAAAGTAACGGTATCAATACGCCGATGTACATGCCGAACAAACCGTTGCCGTTGGTATAAGTCAATAGAAAACCGGCAAGAACTGCCGCCCCTGTTGCCCAACGCGCCGAATGGGCCAATAGTCGATACGTCAGAATACCTATCACAAACGAAGCGGTGTACTGCCACAAAGCTGCCGCCCAAAAGATATTCTCGTGGTAAGCAGGGGTATAGAGAAAAAGAGCAATGGGCAAAAGGGAATAAATGGGAAGTTGGTTGGCCGCTAAGACCCTCCAAAAATAGAATAACAGGAGTGTTACCAAGCCACTGCCCGCCAGAATCAGCGTACGGTAATTGACTTGCCCCGTCAATACATAATCCAACCAAAATACCAACTTGGCGGTGATCACCCCGTGGCCGTTGTGTTTGTATTCCAACTCGCGCAGAAAATCACGGACGGTCGGTGCTTCAATGAACTTAATGATGTATTCTAAATAGGCATAATCGTCAAAATAAGGGACATTAACAGCATTCTGAAAGACGAAGCGGTAAAAGAAAAAAGCAACAAGAAACAGCAGTACTGCGGCGAGGTAGTTCAAAAATTTCATTCAGGCGACACTTGGCGAGCCGACAAAGATAGCCTATTTTTGCTAAAACATTTCATCAATGAAACGCTCTCTGTATATCGTTCGCCACGCTAAGGCTGAAGACGGATTGCCTTTTTTTAAGGATTTCGAACGCGAACTGACCACCTCCGGTATCATAGATGCCACCCGAATGGGTAAATTATTGGCCGACAAAGGCCTTAAGCCCGATCTTATAGTGAGCAGTTCGGCAGCTCGCGCCTTTCAGACAGCGCAGTTGATGGCCGAACAATTGGGATACGCTGCCGATAAGATCCAAACCTCTCGCGGGTTATATGACAACGGCCCGAAATCCTATCTTTCCGCCGTTAATTCTACCCCGGCCTCCTGTCAATCTTTGATGCTCTTCGGGCACAATCCCGACGTAAGCTATTTTGCTGAATACCTTACCAATGCGGATATCGGCTCTATGTCGAAAGGCAGTTTCGTTTTGATAGAGTTTGACAACTTAGAATGGGAAGCGGTTTCGGCCCGCACCGGCACATTTGTCAGCTACGAATCTCCGAAACAATTTAAAAATCAGTAGTCAGGCGTGAGAAGTCAGGAATCATTTGACTTGCTTCTCACTGTTGTTTTCTCGCTTCCGGTCAAAACATGAATCGTAATCGTAAAATATTCGTTGTAGCTTCCCTTGTTTTTGTAACTGTCATTAGCTTGTTAGCTGTGGATATGGCACGTCGTACTACTGCCCCTTGGAATCGAAAAAAGCAAATTGTCCGAGCTTTTGATGTGACTGCCGATACTGATTCGATCAGCATGGATACGCTTCAAAAGACTCAGTGAGGTAATACTTCCGATAAGGCTTCCACTAAGGCTCCCATGTCTTTAGTGGTATTGAACAAATGTGGAGATACCCGAATGCCCCGACCCCGTGCCGCTACAATCACTTTATGGGTCTCCAAGGCCTGTTGTACTTTGAGCACGTCGGTGCCGATTGGCAGTCGAATCCCTACTAAATGATGAGCCCGTTCGGCTTCGGGTTCAAAAGTCACGCCTAAAGCAGAGAGGTGCCGTACAGGCTCCTGCCAAAGTTCCCGGCAATGGGCCTGAATGGCCTCGGTACCCCATTCCAGTTTTTCGCGCAAGGCAACCTCCAGCATCGGCATTTGAATAAAATGAGAATGTTCGCCCACATTGTAGCGATAGGCTTTGGGGCGGTAATTGGTTTGATAATCGGTCAATTTGTAAAACAGATTACTTTCTTCTCGGGCCATCCACGTTTCTTCTAAGGGCACTCCTCCGTCAAAAAAGGCCCCGAAATAGGCTAACCCCATCGAATAAGGCCCCATCAGCCACTTGTAAGCCACACAGATTAGGGCATCCGGGCGGATTTTTTGCAGGTCAAAGTCCAACGCTCCTACCGATTGCGTTCCGTCAATAGCCAATAAAGCCCCTACCGCACGAACACGTTCTGAAATCTGCTCTAAATCAAATCGAATGCCGTATTGCCAGTGGACATGGGGCAGTACCACCAAGGCCGTATCTTGATCAATCGCTTCCAAAATTCGGGTATTCCACTCTTTTCCTGCCGGTTCTGTTTCAGGCATCGGCACAGTTTTCAATTGCAGAGACAATTCGTTACATACTCGTACCCAAGCATACACATCACTCGGAAACTCTTCTCCAATGACCAAAATATGCTGCCCTGCCTTCAATCCCGGTTTTCGATGAAGATTACGCGCAACCACGGCCATTCCGTAAGATACAGAAGGAATGACAGCAATGCGTTCTTGGTCGGGCTCATTGATCAATTGCCCGAATAATTCACGAACTACCCACGCCCGTTCAAAAAAATCATCCGGACGAATTTGATGAATCGTAGGAGTAAATTGCTGAATGGCTTCGATACCGGCCTGTTCAACGGCTTTGGAAAAAGGACCGCGAGTAGCACAATTTATAAATCGGACACCTTCGGGAAGGTTAAAACGAGAAAATAGGTTAGTAATAATCATGTTTAATAAAAAAAATAAACAAAATGTAATTTGTTGATTGGCAGTAATTTAACTATTTTTTTTCATTTTTTTAATTAAAAAAATGAATTTGGCACGCACTTTGTTAGTCAATTTATATAACTCATAAAAACAATTGATAGAAAATGGATACCATTTTGGGAGTTGGTTCGCGAGTGCGACACGCCGATTTTGGCGACGGAGTGGTCATTAATCTAAAGTCCGGCAGTTATACCATCACCTTTGTGCAACACGGCACCAAAGTTATCAAATTAAATACGCCTTTAGAGATTATTGAGGCCGTTGAATTAGATACAGATTTTGTGAGCCTCTTTGATGTGGAACAATCGTTAACCAAAATTCTTCAAAAATGGCTGGATGCCGGCGAGGTAGTGCCGTTGGGCGATAAGTGGAAAGGCGGAAAACTGATCCTGAAACCCGGTCGGAGTGATTTGGCCCCCAAAGAGATGACCATAGACAGCTTTTTTCATAAAATTGTAATGACGCGTGACCGCTTGCGGGTACTTGAGCAACGCATCAACGCGAGTAAACTGGACGACGAAGAAAAAATTAATTTACAACAGTACATCACCAAAATTTACGGTTCGATGACCTCTTTTAATCTGCTCTTTAAAAACAACGAGCATTATTTTGTAGGAGAAAAATCGGTTGGTGATGCTGCATAGAAAAATAATAAATCACGATGCTTCAAATGTGATTTGAATAAGGGGTAAAGTAAAGCCGAGTTCGCGGGGGTCAGTGACTCCCGCGACTTTTTTAGGCCCTCGGGTGGTATTTTGTCACCACTTCCCGCAGATATTCCCGATCCAGATGCGTATAAATTTCGGTGGTTGTGATGGATTCATGTCCCAACATTTCCTGAACGGCCCGCAAATCAGCGCCACCCTCAATCAGGTGGGTTGCAAACGAATGACGAAAGGTGTGCGGACTGACGGTTTTAGGCAATCCAACCGCATTTACTAAATCTTTGATGACCAAAAACACCATCACTCTTGTCAGCTGCTTTCCGCGTCGATTGAGAAATACAAAGTCTTCGTGTCCTTTTTGCACTTCTACCTGACTCCGAATGTGTTGAACGTACAATTGCGTCTGTTTGACAGCATCTGCCCCGATAGGCACCAAACGTGTTTTGCTGCCTTTTCCGATCACCCGCAAAAAACCGGCGTCGAAATAACAATTGGTAATTTGCAAATCCACCAGCTCTGATACCCGAAGTCCCGAACTGTACAATACTTCGAGCATCGCCCGGTTGCGCATTCCTTCGGGTTTGGAGAGGTCATTGGCTTCTAACAGTTGAATGATTTCCGGGTAAGTCAGTACATCCGGCAGGTGTCTTGACAAATGTGGCGATTGAATCAACTGTGTAGGGTCAATCGTCAAAAGGTTTTCCAAAACCAAATACTTAAAAAACGATTTGATACCCGACAGAATCCGGGCCTGCGAATAAGCGGCTAATCCCAGGTCATGAAGATAACCCAAGAAACCCAAGACGTCATATTCCGTAATCTCGATCAATTCTTTGCCGCCCATCAATTCTAAGTACTCGGCCAACTTACCGGCATCACGAACGTAAGCCTCCACGGAGTTGTCGGCCAATCCCCGTTCAAGCAGCAAGTAGTCGTTAAATTGTTTGAGGTATGTTTCCCACATGGCGTCGTTAATTTCCGATGGGCAAAAGTAGCAATTCCCGGCGGTTTGCGGCAGGCCGATTATAAACAAAAAGCTGCTCGAGAGTTCGAACAGCTTTCCGACGTTATCCACACCATTTCTATAAATCCAATTTCGTTTGAGATAAAATTGAATTCGGTGGTAAAACTAATTATAATTTCCCTAAAATAACATTAAAATTATATTAAAAAGTGCGAAATCTTTATTTAAACGACTTTTATTCCTTTTGATACATACTAAAGTACCTATAAATGGTAAAACTGACCATTAGAGTGATAACGTAGTAACCGGCTAATTTCGGATTGGAAATGATAACCGCAACCAACGCAACGAGCGTTAGCCCTAAAGCACAAAATGGAGTAAAAGGATACCATGGTGCGGGGAAGGGGCGTTTGAGTTGCGGTTCATTACGGCGTAGCAAAATGACACAACTACTTCCGAAACCGTAAAGCGTTAATGCTCCCAAAACCGACAATACAATAATATCAGCGGCTTTATTGGAAAAAAGCACCAAAATTCCGATAAGCATATTAATTACCAATGCATTAGTCGGTGTCTTGAAGCGACGCTGCACTTGCCCTGTCCATTTTGGAAAATGCCCTGCCCGCCCCATTTCAAAAGTAGCCCGTCCGGCAGCCATCAATAAGCCGTGAAAAGAAGCAACCAATCCAAAAAGTCCGGCAATGATTACAACATAATACAATGGACCGGAATCGCCTATTACCCGAGCCAAAGCCAAAGGCAGCGGCGAGTCGGAGGCAGTACCGTCGATTTTAAATACAGCAGCTTCCCAACCGGCCACTCCTACAGCTCCCACAAACGTAATGGCACAAAGAACCAACAAGGTAAGCATCGCAGAGCCAAATCCCCAAGTGAGATCCCGTTGCGGATTTTTACTTTCCTCAGCGGCATTCGCTAAGCCTTCAATTCCCAGAAAAAACCAAATAGCAAACGGAATAGCGGCCCATGCGCCGGTCCAACCGTTGGGCAGGGGATTGTGCGTAATATTTTTTAAAGACACATCACTAAAAGTAATACCGGCAAACAGGATAAGTCCGACAACGGCAATAAAGGTTATTAGAAATTCGAATGTAGCAGCCAACTTTATGCCGATGATATTTAGCAGCGTAAAGAGTAAGTAGGCTCCAACGGCTACATAATCGGGAGGGAGTTGGGGAAAGAAGAGGTTGACATGCGCCCCGATACCTACCGCAATGGCCGGCGGTGCCAGTACAAATTCAACTACTTGGGCAATTCCGGCAATAAATCCCCAATCACGTCCTAAAGCACGGGAAGCATAATCAAATACCCCGCCGGCCTTCGGAATGGCACAGGCCAATTCGGCATAGCCCAGTGTAAAGCAAACATACATGATTACGACTAAACCGGTAGCTGCGGCCATACCCAAAGTGCCCCCCTTTTCTAAACCGAAATTCCAACCGAAATACATTCCTGAAATGACATAGCCTACCCCGAGCCCCCAGAGTAGTGTCGGAGTAAGAGAAGCTTGCAGATGGTCGTTTGTTTGTGACATAGTGTGAATACAAGGATGAGTTAGATTGTTTTAATGTAAAATTGCTTATACCTGAAAGGACGACACCGTAACCAGCACATCCAACGCAATCAATACCAAAGCGGCCATTAAAAAATAACGATATTTATTACTGCTGACAGCCACTTTACGACTATCTATCAAGCGATTTTCAACCGAATTTACCGCATTGACCACATCGACGATGGCATTGGTTCGGTTATTTATTTCAAAGTATTTTCCGTTTGCGGCCTTGGCCAATTCGCGCAGATAATTACTGTTGAGCCGAGTAGTGACTATGTCACCGTTTTCGTCTTTGACCCAACCGCCACTTTGCCGAATACGGCCACCCGTATTGGTACCCACCCCGATAATCATTAATTTCAAATCAAATTGCCGAATGGAAGCCAACGTTTTTCGTTCACAGGTGCCGAAATTTTCCCCGTCGGTCAACAACAAAATGATTTTGGAAGTATTGACGGTCCGGTTTTTAAGGAGTTTTTCTAAACTCAACTCCAAGGCACTGCAAATATCCGTCCCTGAATTGCTGACCTGGGATGTACTGAGGGATTTATTAAACAATTCAAATGCACTGAGGTCGAATGTCAACGGCACCTGTAAAAAAGCACTTCCCGAAAAAATGATCAATCCGAAACGATTGTCGGGCAAAGAGGGTAATAAACGTTGCAGTTCAAATTTTACTTTTTCAAGACGGGAAGGCTGCACATCGGTAGCGTCCATGGATTTGGAAACATCTACCAGTATCATAATATCTTTTCCTTCGGCAATGATGTCGCGCTCCGGCTCGCCGAAAAACGGCCCCAACAGGGCAACAACCATCAATGCAAAATAAGTGGTTCGCAAAAAAAACTTGATAACCACTGCCCGTGCCGTAGTTCCCAACGCCCTCGCCACCCAAACCGTGCGCCCGATATACAGCCCGTAAAACAGCAAAAAGAGTCCGATAAAGATATATTCAACGAGCGTCAGTTCGTAATTGAAATTCATAACAAGGAGGACAAATGAAACTCAAATAAACAAAAAAAACGGAGAAGAACGACCGCAGACAGGAGACTATGGACTAATTTTGCAAAATGGCAATCATTGGAACCGATATTTCTTTCGCAAAACAATTACTTCAATCAGGGCAGGTCGTCGGTATCCCGACCGAGACTGTTTACGGCTTAGCGGGCAATGCTTTTGACGACGATGCCGTGTTGAAGATTTTCACGGTTAAAAATCGTCCTCAATTTGACCCGCTTATTGTCCATACCGACTCTTTACATAAACTTAGTGCCTTTATTGCTGATTTTCCGGAAAAAGCCCGAAAGTTGGCCGATGCGTTTTGGCCGGGACCGCTGACCCTTCTGTTGCCGAAATCTGACATGATTTCTGATTTGGTCACTTCCGGATTGAGTTCGGTAGCGGTGCGCCTCCCCAATCATCCGCTTACGCTGGAATTGCTGTCGGCGCTTGATTTTCCTTTGGCCGCTCCGAGTGCCAATCCTTTTGGCTACATCAGTCCGACTTCTGCCGGGCACGTAGATCAACAATTGGGCAAAAAAATTCCGTATATTTTGGATGGCGGTGAAAGTCGCGTTGGGATTGAGTCAACCATTGTGGGATTTGAAGGAGACGAAGCCATTGTGTATCGTCAAGGCGGTACGTCGGTTGAGTCTTTGGAAAAAGTAATCGGCCCGGTACGTGTAATGACCCATTCTACCTCCAACCCGAAAGCGCCGGGGATGCTAAAAAGTCATTACTCTCCGCGTAAACCTTTGTTTATCAGCAATTTTGATACTTTATTAACTCATTATTCCAAAGAAAAAATCGGCTATTTGTCTTTTCAAAAACTCTTTGATGCATTGCCGGCAGACAATCAGCGAATCTTATCCCCTTCGGGTGGCTATGCCGAAGCAGCCAAGCACCTTTTTTCTTACCTGCGTCAATTGGACAGTCTCCCGCTTGATGTCATTTTTGCTGAACTCCTCCCCGAAAAAGATTTGGGGCGGGCTATTAATGACCGTATTCGACGGGCAGCGGTTCGAGATTAAAAACAAAACGAAGAGCAATCAGTTAAAACGGTATGGAATCCATTGATTTTACCCAACCCGATATTTTTGCTCAAACCGCCTTATATCTATTTTTGGGCATATTCGGACGATACCTCTTGATTGCAGCCCTGTTTCACTACCTGTTCAAAATCAAGTACCAAGCCTTTTTTCAAAGTCGGGAAGTCAATTTACGTCCGCGACGCCCCGCTCAATATCGGCGCGAAATCGGATTTTCGTTTATCACCTCTATTATTTTTGCCCTTGTCGGCACCGGTATGGTAGTAGCGCAACAATGGGGCTACACCCGTATCTATTTGAATGTCAGTGACTATTCGCCGATATGGTATGGAGTAAGCATTGTGCTGGTTTTGTTTTTACACGAAACCTACTATTATTGGCTGCATCGTTGGATGCACCACCCGCGCGTGTACAAGTGGGTACACAAGGCCCACCACGACAGTATTACCACCTCTGCCTGGACCTCATTTTCGTTTCACCCTATCGAAAGTGTGTTACAGGCGCTGGTCTTACCTGCATTGTTGTTTATTATTCCGCTGCATTACACCGCTGTCGGTCTTATTTTAATGATAATGACCACAACCAGTGCCATCAATCACCTTAATACCGAATTGTATCCGCGGGATTTTTATCGGCATTGGTTTGGCAAATGGTGGATCGGCGCTACCCACCACAGCCTGCATCATTCGCAGTTTAAGTACAACTTCGGGCTTTATTTCACTTTATGGGACAAATGGGCCGGCACCGAAAGCCCCGATTATAAGCCGCTTTTTGAAGAAAAAACGAAGAAAGTGTAAAATGAATTATGAATTTTAAGGGTCGAGTTCAAAGTGCAGAATGTCGAATTGTGATTTTTTTACTCGACATGCTGCACTCGAACCTCGTCAATCTCTTTATTCTTC
Organism: Spirosomataceae bacterium; assembly: GCA_046329125.1. GTDB lineage: Bacteria > Bacteroidota > Bacteroidia > Cytophagales > Spirosomataceae > Runella. Next base: position 349,659 of record JAXLVD010000002.1, read on the forward strand.
CCAACCGAAGGAACGTTCTACGGCTTTTTGCCAACCTTTATAGAGTTTCGCCCGCTTTTCCGGTTCCATCGTCGGATTCCACGTCTGAGCCACGCCCCAGTTTTGACGCAGGTCATCAAAGTTTTGCCAATAACCTACCGCCAATCCGGCGGCATAAGCAGCTCCTAAAGCAGTGGTTTCGGTCACGGCCGGGCAAACGACCGGCACCCCGAGCATATCGGCCTGAAATTGCATCAATGTCTGATTGGCTACCATACCGCCGTCCACCCGCAGTGATTTCAGTTCAATAGCAGCATCTTTTTCCATGGCATTCATCACGTCCAGGGTTTGATAGGCCGTTGCTTCCAATACCGCCCGTGCAATGTGGTTTTTGTTGACGTAGCGCGTCAACCCGGCAATGACCCCACGGGCATCTGCTTTCCAGTAAGGGGCGTATAATCCCGAAAATGCGGGAACGACATAGGCACCGCCGTTGTCTTCTACTTCTTTTGCTAAAGTTTCTACCTCACTGCTGGTTTGAATCATTCCTAAATTGTCGCGGAGCCACTGTACCAAAGCACCGGCGATAGCTACACTGCCCTCCAATGCATAATTGACAGGTTGGTTGCCGAATTTATAGGCTACGGTGGTTAATAACCCTTGCGTCGAGGCTTTGATTTCTGTTCCGGTATTCAGCAGCATAAAACAACCCGTTCCGTAGGTATTTTTGGCTTGCCCGGGTTCGAAGCAGGTCTGCCCGACCAAAGCAGCGTGCTGATCTCCCAAGTCGCCGGCAATAGGCACATTCGGCAGAACATCCAATACGACATTGCCGTAAACCTCACTGCTGCTCTTGATAGCGGGCAACATAGCACGGGGAATGTCAAAGATGGTCAACAACTCATCATCCCAAGCTAAGGTCTGCAGGTTCATCAGTTGTGTTCGGCCGGCATTGGTTACGTCGGTTACGTGTACTCCGCCGTTGGGACCGCCGGTCAGATTCCAAATCAGGAAAGTGTCCATATTGCCGAAAAGGGCATCGCCGCGTTCGGCATCTTCGCGCAGCCCGGGCACGTTATCCAATAACCAACGTAATTTCAGCCCGCTGAAATAAGTGGCTAAAGGCAATCCGGTTTTTTTCCGAAAACGATCTTGACCGCCATCGGCGGCAAATTGATTGACCAGTTCCCCGGTACGCGTATCTTGCCACACGAGGGCATTATAGTAAGGTTTTCCCGTCCGTCGATTCCATACGGCCGTAGTTTCGCGTTGATTGGTGATTCCTACGGCTACAATATCGGTTGCTGAAACAGAAGCATTGATGCGGGCTTGGGCAATGACTTCCAGGGTATTTTTTCGAATTTCTTCCAAATCGTGTTCTACCCAACCCGGTTGCGGATAGATCTGCCGATGTTCTTTTTGTCCGACGGAAATGATGTTTCCCTGACGGTCGAAGATAATACAACGGGTACTGGTGGTACCTTGGTCAATAGCGGCTACGTATTTTGACATTTGGTTAAAAGGGTTTTATGGAAAAAACCAAAAACTGATTTTACCTACTGATATGCTGTCAAAGCAATTTCCATTTTATGCCCCATTTTGCCAACCGATAGCGCGTTGAAACTCGAAGCACGCCTAAACCGTACTTAGAACTGCGTACAAAATTAATAGAGGACGCTTCATCAAAATATTTTGTCGGACACGTAACTTCGGCGATCTCAAAACCTTGCCAAAAGATTTGGGCAATCATTTCATTATCGAAGATAAAATCATCGTCACATTTCATAAAGGGCACTTTATTTAACACTTCCTTTGAAAAAGCCCGATAACCGGTATGGTACTCGGATAGCTTTTGGGAAAGCATAATGTTTTGAAACAACGTCAAAAAACGGTTAGCAATGTACTTATACAAAGGCATTCCGCCCTTCAAAGCCCCTTTTCCCAGAATTCGTGAGCCAAAAACCACGGGATAGAGTTCATTGCCGATAATGGTAATCATGGCAGGGAGTAAGAGAGGAGTATATTGGTAATCGGGGTGTACCATAATGATGATATCGGCGCCTAATTCCAGTGCTTTTGTATAACACGTTTTTTGATTTCCGCCATAGCCTTTATTGACATCATGACGAATAACATGCTTGATACCTAATGACTTAGCCACCTCTATTGTATTGTCCGGGCTGTGGTCATCCACTAAAATCACATCATCCACCAAATCGAAGGGAATCTCCCGGTATGTTTTTTCAAGAGTGAGAGCCGCCTTATAAGCAGGCATTACAACGATGACTTTTTTGTTTTTGTACATTAGGTAATAAATTTCTATGGAGTTCAATTCAGCCTGCAAAGTTCTAAACAAAATGGATACCGGCTCCACTTCTTGACGGAAAGAATGTGATTTTTTGAATACATTTGGCTTTTTAACCAACAAAAACAGAAATGCTCCGTAGGGTAACCGATTTTTTCAGCAATGATTCTTCTTTAAATATCCTTTTGGGAATAGGCATTGGGCTTCGTATTTTGGTTTTTATAGTGATGAACCCTCTAAATCCTGACAACCACTTGGAAGTTTTGGATTTTATTGTCAACAATCACCGTCTTCCTCGTACAACGGAACTTTTTTTGGCTTGCCACCCTCCCCTCTATTATCTGACCGCCTTGCCCTTTTATATCATCGGCGGTTTAAAGTTGGTTCAATTTTATGCCTTATTGACCTCTATTATCAATCTTTGGCTGATGGGGCAGTTGCTTAAAATGACAATTAAAGACGTTTTCGTAAGAAATTTGAGTTTCCTGTTGGCCGTCTTCTTGGGTACTTACCTTATCTATTCTTTATTTGTGTCTAATGACACCCTTGCCGTATTGATGGGTACTTGGTTTTTTTATAATCTGATTCACTATCTGCGGGTTCAAAGTTCAAAAAATGAAATCATCCTCTCCGTATCAACCGGGTTGGCTTTACTTACCAAATCAACGTTTATTCCTTTTATCCCGGTCACTTTAGTCATTATTTTTCTGGTAAGATTTCGTCAGCCATTTCTGAAAATGGTGTTGCGGTTAACTCTTTGCGGAGCCATTATCGGTTTTTTGGGAACCTACAAATTCATGGAGAACTTCAGGTATCAACGCCAATTTTTAATTCATAACCTCGATATTTTTGATTTGTCCGGCAACCAAATCTTTTATCAAGGCCCTCAGAGCTACTACAACTTTAATCTTCTTACCTTAATAACCGACCCCAATCTGTCTTCCCGTAATCCAAGTATCCACTCAGCCCCTTTGTTATTATACGGTACATTTTGGTACAAACACGTGTATTTTGAAAATAATCTGACATTCGGTAACTATTCAGGATTTCGATACATCGGAAGTCTGTTTTATATAGTCGGGATAGTGCCTACGCTCGTTCTTATTTTAGGGTTGGGACTGATGATACGACGAGCCTTTTTATTTTTATTCACTTGGTCCCGGCAATACGCTACCCCTGCTTTTTGGGAAGGCTTATTCAAGGCGAGTTGCTTAGTTTTACTGTTGGGCAGTGCCGCTACGATGTTTACAGGACTAATCAAATACAATGATTGGGCTTTTATGCACGTTCGGCTTTTGGGGCATGCCTTTTACCCTATTGTACTTATATTGGCTTCCGGATTATCCTTCATAAAAAGGAAAACACCCGGCTTCTTCCGCTTTGTTACCCTTAATCTTACCTTTTTTGCCTTGTTGACTCTTTTTTATTTTTCAGTAGAAAGCGGTGTGATAGCATGGAATTGGTGGCACTACGGCAACAAAGACTATATCCAATGGTATGTCAATAAAAGTTTAGGGCTTTAAAATGCAACTATATCTCAAAGAACACCCGCTCCTTAACCCTTCAAATGTGGGTTTCGGCCTTGATGAATTTCCTCTTCACCAACGATAAAAAATAGAAATAAGCCCATACCAAAACAATGCTTTTCGTTGAAAGCAGCTGGCTGAACCTACCGGCGGGAAGGAGTTTTTTTGGGAGTTTTTCGCACTTTTTTCTTGTAAAACCCGTTATTTTGGCAGAATTTCGCAGGCTTTTTTCTATGTTCCACCAAATACACTTTTTATGCTTCTAAGGCAAAATGAAAAGTTCTTACACAAACCTAATTGAGCAGACGTTTGAATTCCCGACGCTGGAGTTTAACGTCCAAAACGACGAGTTGTCGTTTAACAATGTGCCTCTCATGGACATTATTCGTCAGTACGGTACACCCCTCAAAATCACTTATTTACCTAAGATCGGCGAACATATCAGCAACGCCAAGCAATTGTTTAAAAACGCGTTCAAACGTTTCAATTACAAAGGTTCTTATACCTATTGCTATTGCACTAAATCGTCCCATTTTAGTTTTGTGTTGGAAGAAGCCCTAAAGCACAACATCCACCTTGAGACCTCCTCTGCTTTTGATATTCCCATCATTCGGAATCTGTACAATACGGGGAAAATATCGAAAAGCACGTATATTATCTGTAACGGCTACAAACTTCCGAACTATCAAAGAGCCATTACCGATCTGCTCAACGACGGCTTCAACGTGATGCCGGTATTGGACAACCTGCGTGAGATCGACTATTATGAACAGAATGTAACCGCCGATTCGGTCAATTTTGCGATTCGGATTGCGACCGACGAAGAGCCTAATTTTGCCTTCTATACTTCGCGGTTGGGAGTACGTTATAGCGACATCAATGACCTCTACAAAGAGAAAATTCAGAATAATCCGAAGTTTAAATTGAAAATGCTTCATTTCTTTATCAATACAGGCATGAAAGATACGGCCTACTATTGGAGCGAATTGACGCGTTTTATGTTTAAATACTGCGAACTGAAGAAGATATGTCCCGATCTGGATTCCATCGACATCGGCGGCGGGCTTCCGATCCAGACTTCGTTGCAGTTCAATTATGATTATCAACAGATGATTGATGAAATCGTCGAAAACATTCAGTGGATCTGCAATAAGAACAATGTGCCGGTGCCGCATCTCTTTACTGAGTTCGGCAGTTATACTGTTGGCGAAAGCGGTGCCGTGATTTATCAGATCATTGACCAAAAACTCCAAAATGATAAGGAGATGTGGTACATGATCGACGGCTCCTTCATTACCCATTTGCCTGACTCTTGGGGAATGAACCAAAAATATATCATGCTGGCGGTCAACAACTGGGACAATGCCTATCAGAAGGTAAATATCGGCGGCTTGACCTGTGATTCTCAGGACTTTTATAATACAGAAGCCCACAGCGCCGACCTGTATTTACCTATTTTTGATTTAGAGCAGGAACTGCAGTACGTCGGCTTCTTTCACACCGGCGCTTATCAGGAGTCGTTGGGCGGTTACGGAGGCATTCAACATTGTCTGATTCCGGCACCGCAGCATGTATTGGTAGACCGAGATGAAGAAGGCAATATCGTAACTCGCCTTTTTGCCAACCAACAGGACAGCGACAGCATGTTGCATATTTTGGGGTATCCTCAAAATCCGACTGCCGCCAATCCGGAACCCCAATCTGACGGGAAAGTCATAGATATAGAAGCCGAGGAAGAATTAGCGCATAGCTGACAATAAAATCGGCACGATTTTCGTAGTAAAACCGGTAATCTGCCCAAAGCAATCGCCTGTATTGCTTTGGGCATCCCTATCATCCAAAATAAATATGAAAAAATTACTTTCTTTCGCACTTATCACCGTCATTTTGGCCGCTTCCGGCTGCAATCGTAAAGGGTATTGCCCGGCTTATGACAGCGCTGTAAAAGTCGAAAAAAAGGCTTAATCGGCAGTAAGCACCCACTGAGTGGCAGCCAAAAAATCTGACGCGTGTCGGTCGCCCGCTGACTCGTGCGGGTTATGGCTTAAATGAATGGTGCGTACACCTGCCCGCTTACCGGCTTGCATATCTCTCGGGCGGTCACCTACCATCCACGAGTTTGTTGCGTCAATATCATACTTAGCCATGGCTTTTTCCAGCATGAGCGATTCCGGTTTACGCATCAACGAACAACTGTCGTAATCAGGATGATGGGAGCAAAAATACAGGTCGTCGAGCAGGTGCCCGCATTGCTCCTGAAAATGCTGATGGCATTTCCACACTTCCTCTTTGGAATACAGTCCCTTGGCAATCCCCGCTTGATTGGTGACTACAATCAGTAAATAGCCTGCTTTTTTCATTTGCTGCAATCCTTCAATCACTCCGTTCGGGATAATCATATCTTCCGGCCGAGACAAATACCCTTCAAGGTCTTGATTCAGAACGCCGTCCCGGTCTAAAAACACACACTTTTTCTTCATAAATATACATCCGTCATTAAGACCCAATAATAATACTATTTGGTGATTTTTTTGTAAAAAAGACAGTCAAAATTTTAGAAAAAAAAACTTTGAGTTTTTGATTATTCTTTAAAAGTTATTTTTTGTTTGGTTTTATTGAATAAAATTCCCGTTTTATTGAAAAATAGTTCCACAAAACCATTAGATTTGCAGTATATTATTTGTTTGCCTGCTTTTTTATACAAATTTAACTTCACTCATGAAATTAGACCAGATAGACCGCAAAGTTTTGGATATTTTGCAATCTAATGCCAAAATCACTAATGCTCAACTTTCGAAAGAAATAGGTCTTTCCCCAGCTCCCACCCTCGAACGTGTAAAAAAATTAGAACAGCACGGTATTATTCAAAGTTATCACGCACAGTTAGACCGCGAAAAAGTAGGTTTAGGCGTTACCACCTTCATTCAAGTGTCGTTGGTAGGTCATAAAAAAGACGTGACCGATTCTTTCGTGAAACGGGTAAAAGAGATTCCTGAGATCATTGAATGTCACCATATTACGGGTTCGGGCGATTTTCTGCTGAAAGTGATTTCTAAAGACATTGCGTCTTATCAAAAATTACTGTTGGAGTGCATCAATGAAATTGAGGAAGTGGCCAATACCCAAACTATGGTCATTTTATCGACTTTTAAAGAGAGTAAAGTGCTGCCGATTCCGTATTGATTTTCGGTAAAAAACCAAAATATACAAAAAGCGCGACTCCAAGGTCGCGCTTTTTGTATCCGGCCAACCGGACCGTTTGTGCCGTTTATCATGTTTCGGTTGGAGTTCGTCCGTTGGCCTCTTACATTGCCCTAAAAAACGCCCATGACCTTTAAAGATGTAAACGCCCTGCTCATCCGGCTGTTTTTAGGCTATCTTTTTACTTCTTCCGGCCTGTGTAAGTTGACCGACGGGCATTTTGGACAACTCATCGGCCCGCCCTTACTGATTGACCAACTTACACCGCACGGTCTTCGGGGTTTTGCCTTTTTTATTGCCGTTTCGCAGGTTATGAGCGGCGCCTTGGTTTTATCGCAGCGGTATTCAGTATTGGGTTTGATCATGCTCGTTCCGATGAACTTAGGCATTTTAGCGGTGACTATTTCTCAAAATTGGCGCGGTACGCCCTACGTAGATGCAGTATTTACCCTTTTGAATTTGCTTGTACTGCTGTACGAGTGGCCTACGCTGAAATTTCTGCTTTTTCCTGAAACAAATTCCATACAAATTCCGCCGAAAGTCAATCGTTTTTTTCCGGACCGTCGGTTGCCTTATGTCATGATCGGGCTTTTCATTGTTGCCTGCAGCAGCAGTCGATACAACCCTACCCTCACCACCATAATGGCCGCATTGGCTTATGTGTTGGTCTACCTGCATGTATTGCGCAGGCAGTCATTTGTATGGTCTTATCGACTTGTTTTAGGAATGTCTTTACTTGCCGTATTGAGTATTACCTTTATCGGATTTTTCCGGGGTTTACATTGGCCTGTCAGCCCCATGTTGTTGATGGGACTATCTATTTTCGGAACCTTGATCGCTTATCTTTTCGCCTTAAGCCACTATGGAATAAATCAATGGAAAGTGCGGAGAATGAATAAGGCGTAATTTGAAGGGCGAAACTCAGGGCAATTAAGAAAGCCTGCAAAAATAAAAGCCGTACTTTCAGAGGAAAATACGGCTTTATTCAGAAACTCAAATTTTTAGTTCTCCAGTCTTGCCAAAGCTTCCCGGATCGTGATAATTTTTGCCTCGGCATCGGCGAGTTTTTGACGTTCTTTTTCAACGATATCCGCTTTTGCATTTTGTACAAAACGTTCGTTTGACAGTTTCGCTTCTACCGATTTTTTAAAACCTAAAGTATAGTCCAATTCTTTTTGCAAGTTTTCGATTTCGGCTGCTACGTCCAATTCGCCCGCCAAATTCACAAAAAACTCATCGGCTTTTACTAAAAACGACATACCGTCGGCTTTGTCGGTGGTATAGGTAATATCCGAGACATTGGCCAACTTGCTCAATAACCCTTCAAATTTCCGGTACCGGCTTTGGTTTTCGGTTTTGATGGCTAAGGGCAACGCCGTTTTAGGACTGATATTTTTCGTGCTGCGCAGATTACGAATATTGGTAACTGTTTCAAAGAAAATCTCAAAATCAGCCAACAGGGCCGTATCTGCCGGCTCTGCTTTCGGGAATGCCGCTACGCAAAGACTCTCTTTTTCTCCCCGTTCGCGAATATCCTGCCAAATCTCTTCGGTGATAAACGGCATGAAAGGATGGGTCAGTGCCATTAATTTTTCAAAGAAATCAATCGTTGCCTCAAAGGTAGCTTTGTCGATGGGCTGACCGTATTCGGGTTTGATCATCTCTAAATACTGCGAGCAGAAATCATCCCAAATCAGTTTATACACCACATTCAACGCATCCGAAAGCCGATATTTACTGAACAGATCAAGCACTTCGGCAATCGTTTGGTTCAGTTTAGCCTCAAACCACAGAACTGACAACTGCGAACTGTGGACTGTAGACTGTGGACTGTAAACCTCCCAGCTCTTCACCAATCGGAAGGCATTCCAAATTTTGTTACAGAAATTACGCCCTTGCTCGCACAGTTTTTCGTCAAAAAGCAGGTCATTGCCCGCGGGTGAACTGAACAACATTCCGGTGCGTACCCCATCGGCGCCGTATTTTTCGATCAAATCCAACGGATCGGGGGAATTTCCCAACGATTTGGACATTTTACGCCCTTTCGTATCGCGGACGATACCGGTCAGATATACATTACGGAAAGGCAATTCACCCCTAAACTCGTAGCCTGCAATGATCATCCGCATCACCCAGAAAAACAAAATCTCGGGAGCCGTTACCAAGTCATTGGTCGGGTAATAGTAGTTAATGTCCTCGTTGTTAGGGTCTTTGAAACCGTCGAATACCGAAATGGGCCACAACCAAGAGCTGAACCACGTATCAACCACGTCGGGGTCTTGGGTCAGATCTGCTTCGGTCAAAGCAAAGAGTAACAATTCATGCTGCGCTTTGCGCAGGGCTTCCCGTTTGGTTTTGGCCACAATGACCGTTCCGTCGGGCAGATAATAGGCCGGGATTTGCTGCCCCCACCACAACTGACGGCTGATGTTCCAATCCCGAATATTTTCGATCCAAATCCGGTACGTATTCTTAAACTTGGCCGGGTGCAGCTGAATGTTGTCATTCATTACATTTTCAAGGGCGGGTTCGCACAATTCCTTCATCCGTACAAACCACTGCAACGACACTCTCGGCTCAATCACCGCATTGGTACGCTCCGAATGCCCGACATTGCTTTTGTAATCTTCAATTTTTTCCAGATTACCGGCTTCCTCGAGTAGCTTGATGATTTTCTTACGGGCGGCAAAACGGTCTTCCCCTACTAAAATCTGCGCTTTTTCGTTGAGTTTTCCGTCTTCGGTCAGAATATCAATGAGTTCCAATTGATGCTTTACCCCCAGATCGTAGTCATTTTGGTCGTGCGCCGGGGTTACTTTCAGCGCGCCCGTTCCGAAATCCATCGTGACGTATTCATCCGTAATAATCGGAATGGCGCGGTTGATAAGCGGAATCAAGGCTTTTTTGCCGTGCAAATGCTTGTAGCGTTCATCGTCCGGGTGAACACAGATTGCTGAATCGGCCATAATAGTTTCCGGACGAACGGTCGCAATCATAATGTGCTGTTCTTCATCGACTTCTCCTAAGCCCCCATTGGGGGTTTGGGGGCTGATTTTGTACTTTATATAACATAACTTGGTCATTACCTCTTTGGTGATCACTTCTTCGTCCGAAACCGTGGTTTTGGCCTGCGGATCCCAATTGACCATGCGGTGCCCCCGATAAATATAGCCTTTGTTATAAAGGTGAATGAACGTGTCAATGACGGCATCGTACAGCGCGGGTTCCATCGTAAAACGAGTACGGTCCCAATCGCACGAAGCTCCCAATTTTCGTAATTGTTGTAAGATAATACCCCCGTATTTATGGGTCCATTCCCACGCATATTCGTAAAACTCCTCACGGGTCAGGTCACTTTTCTGAATCCCTTTTTCCTTGAGCATGGCTACTACCTTCGCCTCGGTAGCAATAGAGGCGTGGTCAGTACCCGGTACCCAGCAGGCTTCTTTGCCTTCCATACGCGCTTTACGGACGAGTACATCCTGAATGGTATTGTTGAGCATGTGGCCCATGTGCAGCACACCCGTTACGTTGGGCGGCGGAATGACCACAGTATAAGGTTCTTTTTCAGGATTTGGCTTAGAATTGAAATAGCGGTTCTCTATCCAATAGCTGTACCACTTGTCTTCGATGTCACGCGGATTGTAGGTCTTCGAAATCATAAATCAGTCAATAAATCAATGGTCCGCCGTTGGTAATTGGTGGATACTTCAAGCGGACGGGTAAAAAATGTGTGCAAAGATAGGGAAAAGGACTTGAAAAGCGCTTTTTCGTTTGGATTTAAAGCCTGTGACCGGTGTAAAAAAGGGAAGTAAATTAAGAAGTAAACAAGGGTCTTTTCCATCAGGATAAGGAGTGGGCTTGATCGTACGAATTTCGAATGCACCTTTCTCATTCGTTTTGAGCCAACCTCGGCAATAGCCGTGCCACCACACATGACTGCTGCGGTTTTCGGTGCCGATTTTGGCGTTTTTTCGTCCGACATAAACACCCTGCCTCAGACAATCATTCGTTGACCGAACCCTCTTTTCTACTTACTTCGGTTCGTACAGCCAAGCATCTTTGGCCGCGGCAAATTCAGCGGTACTGATGGCGGTGGACGTGGCCCGATAGCCCATCAAAAAACCGACTCGGTTGGAGCGTCCTACGGCGGTTACATTCACATTGCCCTGTCCGGGATATTCCGTCAGGTAACTCCATGCATCGGCTTTGTCGTCGTACAGCCACAAATCTCGGTAGCCTTCTCCCGTTTTGGGGTTATAGCCTAAGCCATACACACCTCCTTTTTTGAGGGTGATCACCGCCCCTTTTTCCCGGTCTTTGAAAGGAATGTTTTTACGAGCGGTCCAGCGCAGGGTAACGGGGTCAAAGGCCCAAAGGCTGCCGTCGTTCTCCGAGAGAACGAATCCGTTACTGCCGACCGAAAAAGCCAACAGTTTTTTGAGGTTGCGACGCGGGAATTCACCGCCGCTAACTTGTTCCCAACCGGAAGGCGACAATCGATTCTGATATTTCCAAAGGCGATACCGGTTGCCGACTTCCAATACGTAAAGGTCGGGTAAAAAAGTGCCGATGGCAAATTGCACCGTGGGAACATCATCGCCCGGATAGGCTTCGCCGGCTGTGCCTCGGTATTCGGTTAAATTTTTCTGATAAGCATAAAAGGGGATCGGCTCCGGTGTGTAATAATAGCCGCCGCCAAAAAAATAAGTATCCGGATCGGCATAAGGTATATAGATGGGGTTGTAAAGCACCGGTTGGCCCTCATCGTTGGGAAAATAGGTTTGCCATTGACCGATAGCAGAATAAAGAGCCCATTGTACGGCTTTGCTTTCAGATACCAAGGGGGTGCGAACATACACATTCAATTGATAGCCGGTAGAATACTCATACAGTCGCCCGTAAGACAAAGGTTGCCCCACATAAGGAATGTCGGATAATCGTCGCCAATCGGGACTTAACACCGTGCTGAGTTGATTGCTGTACTCCGTTGTCGCTCCCTTTTTTCGGTACAAACGAAAATAATATCTTTTTTCTGTCTGTAGTCCTTCAACCCTGCCTTCGATCTGTTGCTCGTTTTTGGAGAAAAAGGCCGGTTTTTGAATCGTCGTTGTCGGTAGGGGAGAGTCTCCGTAAACTAAGCCTATTTCATAATCAGTTTCATTGGCGACCTGTCCTTCAAAAGAAGCCGTTTTTCCGGCAAAATCAGGCGTGACTGCGGTGAGTTTGAGCAGTTCAATCGGCGAAACCGCCTCGTAAAACGCCTTGGGTTCGCAGGCGGTGAGTAGGAAAATGAGAAAGATAAAGCGGAATAATGGCATGGATTAATAACAGCTGTTGAAATAATGTTCCACAGAAATGTCAAGCTTTATTGGAAAGATTTTTTAGGGAAGTATCTACGCAAAAAACAGATAGCATCGTAGAATGTGCTCAGTCATTTTACTGATAACCTGACACATTCTTCCTTGGAAGAATATCTCTGTTGTCAATATACAAGCTTAGGCAAGGTGTCGCAAATTCTTAGTGTTCTGCCTGATTAATTGGTTTATAGTATTTTGGCACAAGTTCACCTATGTATAAAAATTACGAAAACAAAACTCTTTAATCACTAAAAAACGGTGTACTCTTTTGATTAAAAAGTAGGGTAGGGAGTTAGATTTCTCCTGTTTTCTAATGAATTTTATGATAAGCTGGAAATATAGAACACTTCAATCCTATAAAACGCTTTTTGAGTAAATCACGACAATAAAAGACCTTTAACATTACAAAATACGAATTAATTTACAATCCTTACTTTAAGCTAAACGGCTAACTAATGGCTTCTGACCAAAATTTTGTAGACTTTGTTTTAGAACAAATCAAAAATGCAGGAGAAATAACCGCTAAAAAAATGTTTGGCGAATATGGGCTTTACTCTGACGGAAAATTGTTCGGACTGATTTGTGACAACAAACTATTCATAAAGCCAACTAATTTGGGACGGGAATTTATAGGTGATGTCATTGAAGCATTGTCCTGCTCCCCTAAGCCGCAACCGCTTTAAAGTAGAGATTTTGATTTTTGTCAATAAACTGTTGTGGGGTTAAATATCCCAGTGCTGAATGCGGTCTATCAAAGTTATAACTGTTCCACCAGATGTCCAAATCCCGTTGAACTTCTTGTACTGTCTTAAAATATTTCAGATTTAAACATTCTTTTCGTTGTGTACCGTTCAATCGTTCTACCAAGCCATTTTGGGTCGGTTTTCCTGGTTGTGAAAATCGAATTTCAATCCCATTTTCTTGTGTAAATTTTTCTAAAACACGACTTATAAACTCGGAGTCCGTTATCACATCTGATATAGTCAGGTTTACCTTTCTGAGTTATCAGTTCTTGTAATAGCTTTACGAGTTTTCTTGCTTTAATGCTTGGTGCAGCAAAAGATAAAAGTACCTTTCTTGAACACTCGTCAAGTACGTTTAGAACTCTCACTTTACGCTCATCACTTAAAAGAACATCGCTTAAAAGTCCATCGACCATCCTTGATTTATTTGTTCGGCAGGTAATGGGTTTATGGCTACCCTTTTTGATTTTTTTGCGTGCTTTGGGGCTTCTTAAATTCAATTTTTCAGCCTTATAGATTCGATAAACCCGTTTTTTATTCCATGGTTTGCCCTGATTACGACACCAATGAAACAACAAACGAAAACCCCAATTGGGTTGCTCAATAGCTTTACCTTTTAACATTGCAGCTATTTGAGCATCTTCATTTTTTCTTTTGTGTTTGTAATAAATACTCGCTTTACGTTGCCCTAATACTCGGCAGCATCGCCTCACAGAGGCCTCTTTTTTTGTGCTAATTTGATTAACTGCATGCTGATGAGTAGTAGAGCTTATAGCTTTTTTAGTAACTCGTACCCCTCCTTGAGTATGTCATAGTCAAGGCTTTTGTCCGCTAACAGTTTTTTTAACCTTGCATTTTCTGATTCCAATTCTCGCATGCGCTTGAGCTCGTCTGTACCCATGCCTCCATACTTACTTTTCCAAGTATAGAAGGTTGCTGGTGAGATACCATGTTCGCGGCATACATTTTCAACACTCTTGTCTTTGCCTACACTACCCAATATCGCTACGATTTGAGCATCGCTAAATTTACTTTGCTTCATTGTTTTACCATTTTGATTGTGAAACCTAAGAAATTCCCTCCAATTTTAAATGGTTACACCTTACGGGAGCAGGACAGCATCACCATACGAAGGAGCAAAACCAATTTTCTTAATTGAAGACAGAATTGAAGACAGTGATTGGCTAAGTGAACTAATTAGAATTTCAGTCAAAGAATTACCACCGCCAAAACAAAAAAATAAAATCCGAAATTAAACGGGGGTTCCGCAAACACCGACAAAAAATCCGGTGCTGAAACACATTTTAACAACAGTTCTGTTTATAGGGGCTATAGGTATCCATGACAACTCGAAGATAGCAGAAAACGCAACCGCGCTTAATTCTGATTCTGCCGCGACGACCGGTGCAACCGGAAATAGCAATGAGCCGGATATGATAACGGTGCAGGGCGGCAGGTTTGCGATGGGTGGCAATGAGAATATTAATGAAAAGCCAATACATACTGTTACCCTAAGCAGTTTTAAAATAGCTAAGTATGAGACTACAGTTGCCCAATGGCAAGAGGTGATGGGCAACAATCCTTCCGGTCGTAAAGACTGTATGGATTGCCCGGTAACGGCTGTAGGCTGGGATGATATACAGGCATTTATAAAAAAGCTGAATACCCTATCCGGTAAGAGCTATCGCCTGCCTACAGAAGCAGAATGGGAGTATGCTGCAAGAGGCGGTACAAAGAGCAAGGGATTTGAATATGCAGGTAGTAATGATGTCAATGCGGTAGCATGGACTTTTGCCAACAGCCCATCAACGACTCATCCTGTTGGACAAAAAGAGGCGAATGAATTGGGATTGTATGATATGTCGGGCAATGTATTTGAATGGTGCAACGATTGGTATGACGAAAACTATTATGATAAAAGTCCAAAAAATAACCCGAAGGGCCCTGCAACAGGGCCGCATCGTGTTTTTCGCGGTGGTAACCGGAACAGTGAACCCGCTAAAAGCCGCGTAGCCTATCGCAACCCCTTCCGGTTAGGCTACGGCACAATGGGGTTCCGGCTCGCTTCTTCCCTTTAGTATATCGAATACCTTTGAGTCAAAATAAGATAACTGCCTATCCGGGGCTTCTTGGAAGACAGTAAAGGAAATTTTTGGATTTTCTTGTCTCACAAAACGCCCGTTTTGTGAGACAAGAAACAAAGCCGCAACATTCTTCCGAACTCATTCTTGGACTGTCTTATTATCTCATCTCAAAATCAGGGTCTCATATAGCCATTTGAGCATGACTTACTGAGACATCTTTAATGGGCTAATATTGGGCTTCCTGAAAAATCGGTGCAGTGTCAATGAATGGAAAAACAAATCCGAGCTTCTTTACTGATAACTCGGAACATTCTTTCCTAAAACAATATCTCGTTTTCCTATCCAAATGCCTTTGTCGTTTTTAGTCAGCGTAATAATGCCGGAGCCGCCCCGATTTTCGGCATTGTTTCGGTCTTTTTGGGTCAACAACGAGTCGCCTTCAAATTGGTATTCATCGATCCAATATTCGTTTTTATCGGGTTCTTTGATAATGGGATGAATGTGGGCGGCAAACTTTCGGATAGGGTAGGCGGCGGGACGAATAGAGTTGAATTTGTACCGTCCCTGCGCGTCGGTTTTCACCCAACCGCGCAAATGCCCGTGCCGACGGGCGTGAACCTGAGTAGCCGCCGGCGTATATTCTCCTTTGACGTCGGTATGATAGACGTATAGTATCACGTCCGGTGCCGGTGTTTTGCCGTCTTTTTGGTAGATCACGCCGCTGATTTCCATGCGTTCGCCTTCTTCCTTCGCGTCGGCAATGGTCGTTTGCCAGCTCAGGTTTTTGGGCATTCCGGCATAGATCAACTCACATCCGTCACAACTTCCGCCTACTTTTTGGGCGTGAGCGAGTCCGACGAAGGAAAACAAAATCAAACAAAACGATAATTTTTTCATGGCAGTATCCGGTTGATGTAGGCTGCAAACTTGAAAAAATGACGAAAGAACAGCTAATTTTTTAGGTGAGATGTCACAATCCCTTGACATGCTGCTTTATCCGCAGAGAGTGATAGTGAATTTTGAAGCAGGCCCGGAGATAAAAAATTCAAAATGCAACTATTTAATCAGTAGGGGTAGTTTTAGACCGGAAAGCATTGGAGGGAGGTATTGCCGGTTCTTTGTTCTGTTTATGTCGAGTACAATAGATAGAGTAGGTGAAATTGACTTTTTCGGAGTAAATCATGTCTAATAAATCTACCAATAATTAGTGTATTTGAAACTCAAGATCAGTCCGGATCGCCCTTGGCCTTAATTTTTATAACTGCAATTTTCTTTACTGTAAGCAAATCTTTGTAAACATCAAAACCAAATGCTGAAATAGAAAGCAGGATCATAATAAGTCCAAATAACCAAAGTCCCAAAAAAAGGCAAATACCTATATGAAGTGCGATGATTGACAACAACCAATAAATACGAACACGTGGAATCCACATACCTATTCCATAAAATGTTTCAATAAACATGGTAAACCAACTAAGTATCATAGCTAACCAAGGATACCCAGCCAGCCAAGTAAAATCAAATTGCCTAAAGTCAGGCTGCACTAACGAACGCCATAAAACATTGCCGTTCCACCAATCAACCGACAGCATTTTTTCATATCCGGCTGATAAATAGGCAAGGCAAAGGTGGATTTGTAAGACTCGTATTGAGAGGGTTACCCCCCAAGTTGGTGAAGTGTCGATATTACGGAAAAGAGCGTCTAACGAAAATGCTTTTTGCACAGGCATTACCATGCAGTAAAACAGGGAAATTTGTAAAAAGATATCCACACCATATACGTAAATATCAATACTGCACATGACCACATAATGGCATAACCAAGTAAATAGAGCCCAGAAACGAGTGAAAAAACCAAGTAAAAGCCCAAAAGCACACACCGTATATAACCAAAAAAAGGTCATAACGGCCTGATTCTCATTGATTCCTAAGTAAGTAAACCAAGTAGCTACCTGCGAAATATGAAGACTTATTTCGGGTACTACAGCTTTGGATATCTCCCATTGAATCCAAGCATCTTTTCCTAAAAAAGCCTGCCAATCGGCGCGCCATAAAAAGGCCTGAACCAAGGTAAAGGCAGCGATTAACACCCTAAAAATACCTAAAGGTGCCGGATGAATGGGCTGATTAAAAAAGCTAATAAACTGTTGACGAACAGCAGAGAAAGACATGAAGAAGAAATTACGGATTCAGAATAAAATCAGTTGTGTAAAGTTCTCTCTTTTTGATAGGTTTTCCATTAAGAAAATCGTGCATAGAAGGGTAACGGATACTGCGTAATGTATAAGAAATTTTATATGTGCCGGGATGTAAATTAATCATTCGAGTGGCTACTGAACGAGCGCACAAATCCTGCACCATTGTATCTGCCGCATTATATACTTTAAATCCGTAAAATCGCTTGGCAAGGTCAGGATTGGATAAATAAAAATTAAAGCCCCGGAGTGTGGAATAAGAAGTGTCTTTTCCACTGATATGATACGTTTTAATTTCTACTTCATTACTGTTGCCTACATCCGGGCTGAAAAATCCATAACGCCACACAGAATAATTGATTCTACAGACAAACGCCAATGTTTTTTCTAAAAAACCATATTTGTTGTAAATAGGGTCAAGTATATGAAAAATGGTTAACGTAATTAGCAGAAGGTGCAAATAAGCCAACGTATATACAATTTTTTTCATACATTTATAAGCGGCAAAGAATACACGTCAAGCATTCTTTGCCGCATCAAAAAATCAGCGTTGATACTTAGCTAAAATTGTATTCAGCTTGACAACCTTTTCTTTTCCCAATAAACTCTCTACTTTTCCTTTAGTCACGGCAAAAATCAGCATAATGCCTTCGTCTTTGGTTCCAAATACGACATATCCATTTTCTCCGCCCGGCTTTCTTATTTTTCTGATTTGTTCGAGTTCGCTCATCTCAATCTTCCGCTTACCATATACCTCTCGGCCTTGGTTAAATTGCAGTCGATAAGCGCTTGGATCAACATCTTTGAAAA
Organism: Spirosomataceae bacterium; assembly: GCA_046329125.1. GTDB lineage: Bacteria > Bacteroidota > Bacteroidia > Cytophagales > Spirosomataceae > Runella. Next base: position 367,862 of record JAXLVD010000002.1, read on the forward strand.
GAGCAATGATTTCTTTCTGATCTTCTTTCGATACGGGTCTACCGGTTTGTGCAAAAGCTGATAGGGAGAAAACGAAAGCTGTAATACTCAGCAAGGGATAAAACACCTTTTTCATTTTAGAATTGAGATTAACAATTTATATAATTCAGTGAAGGGGGAGAAATCTAACGCTGGTATTTTGTCATAATAGTGTTGAGCTTAGCTGCTTTTTCTCTACCTAAAAGGCTTTCCACTTTGCCTTTGGTCGCAGCAAAAATTAACATAATTCCATCGTCTTTAACAGCCAGTACTACGTAACCGTTTTCGCCCGCGGGATTTCTCACCTTTTTTATCTGCTCCAATTCATCCATTTTAATTTGACGTTTACCATAAACTTCTTTGCCGTCATTGAATTGCAGGCGGTACATAGTAGGATCTGCGTCTTTAAACAAGGCCACAATGGCTTTTTTATCTTCTGCCGAGATAGGTTTTTGAGCTTTCACCGAAATTTGTACCATAAGCAAAAGCATAAGAGTGCTTACCGATAAGTTGAGTAATTTTTTCATTTTTCAGATTAATGATTTTGGTAAAACATATATGTTTATTTAAACGGAACTAATCTAAAAGATTAAGTTAAGATATGCAAACTTGGCTTTTATAATTTATTAAACGGTAAATCATTTTTATTGGCATCGGCTCCTCCCTTCATGTGTCAATCATAACTTTCCCGGACGCTCTCCAGCGGAATTACCTACTCACCAAACGAGCGTTTTATGAGTAGGAAATACTTTTGGGAAAAATCAGTGATTCAGATATAAAGATTGTCCGCACGGTCAACTCCATCATAATATTATGTCATTAATCAATCAAAGCGGTACACCATGCCTCACGTTTCTGCTTTGACATGACTTATAAAGAAATGAATGAAGAGCCCCAATAGAGGCTCTTCATTCATCATTCGGCGTGGTTAGGAGGGGCTCATGTTCACCTTTTCCAAAATTTAATTCTCTCCGCCTTTTTTGTCATCATTATTGATGCTCTTTTTCTGACGTTGGGGTTGGTTGGTCATTTTGCCGAACTCGTACGAGAAACTGACCCGCCAGCCGCGATTGAAGAATTTGCTGCCGCCTTCCTGCACAAAGGTGGGGGAGGAGAAAGACATTCTTTGTTCAATAAACGGCGCAAAGAAGTTGTCCAATCCGGCACTGATCGAACCTTTTTTCTTCAATACTTCTTTCTGCAAGGCAATGTTATAATAAGCGTACCCGCTCATTTTTCCCTGCAACATCACCCGCGGTGAGTTGAAAAAGCCGAAGAATTGTGCTTTGAAACCCTTGCCGAAATCATAGGTGGAATTCATGTTGATTCGGTACATCCAATTGGCATTGCTGGCCTGCAAGGCCGGGCTGTTCAATACGTTGTAATATAAATTGAAGGAACCGTTGGTGGAAAATTTCTTTTTGATCTTGGCCGTTCCGCTCAGGGTCAACCCGTAAGAAATATTTTGGGCAATGTTTTGGAAAGTGATGGCGGCATTGCCTTCGCTGTCCACGGTCCGAATCCGTTCCAGTGCATTGTTGGTTTGGCGCATGAAAAATACGGCATTGACCGACGACTCTTTAATGTATACGTTATAACTTGCCTCGGCACTGTGGGTCAACTCCGGTTTAAGGTAAGGGTTACCGGAGTAGGTCATTTTCGGTTCGCTGGCATTCACATAGGGATTCAAAAACCACAGCATCGGCCGCTGAATGCGTTGCGAATAACTCAATTTCAGCTTTTGATTCTTGGGCAAGTTTCTTGATAAACTGATGTTGGGAATGAGGTTGCCGTAGTTGTTGGAGAAAGGTACGGTACCCGACAAAAAGGCAGCCTGAATAAACGTGTGTTCGTAGCGGGCTCCGGCGTTAATTCCCCATTTGTTTTTGGAAGTACGCGAGTAAGCCAAATAGGCCGAAGCCACCTGTTGATTATAGTCAAACACATTGGCCAAAGCGGGTACATCCATAAAATTGGTGGAGCCGTCAAGGGCGGTAGCGACGCGGTAATCACTTTTTACGTTTCGCAAAATAGCCTTAGTCCCTATTTCTAACGTACTGACGCTGTCGAGCGGATTAGAAAAATCAATTTGTACCGTTCCCTCGTAATTACGGCTGGCGTTAGGGCTTTTTTCGCGGTAATAAACGGCGTTTTCGGCATTCAGTTGGTCCAGATTATAGTAGCTGTCTTCCCTTTCTTTCGAAAACATGGTCAGAATATTGAATTCTTTCTTCGGCTTTTTGAACGATTTGTTGTAATCAATGTTCAGGGTGCCGCCGTCCCAATCGTAGATGCGATACAATTTGCGCGTAAACAAGGATTTTTCATTGACACCGGTAAAATCATTGACGTAATCGAAATTCATGGCGTTTTTCCCGTCATAAAAATTCAATCCGGCGCTCAGTCGATTGAGCGAGTCAATGTCCCATTCGGCCGAAACAGTACCGTACATATTCTCCCCCCCACCTCTGAAATACGTATTTTGGAGTAAAGTTGTTTTGTAGTTTTCCACCGTGGTCAAACGCTTCGTGTAGTTTTCTCCTAAATTCCGCCATTTATTAAAGCCGCCCCGGGCCGAAATGCCGAAGCTTTTTTTGCGGTAATTGAGCGAGCCGTTGTAGTTGTCATTCCAGCGGCCGAAAGAGGTATTGGCTTTTCCGTTTACTCCCTGGAGGTTATTGCGTTTGGTAATGATGTTGATGATTCCTGCCGTTCCTTCCGCGTCGTATTTGGCAGAAGGAGAGGTGATTACTTCAATCTGCTTGATGTCATCGGCCGGTATCAGTTTGAGCACATCGGCCACGCTCTTCGCCATCAGGTTAGAGGGCTTGTTGTTGATCAATACCTTGATGTTAGAACTTCCCCTTAACTCTACATTCCCGTCCAAATCCACCGCAATGGATGGGATTTTTCGCAGCACATCTCCGGCATTTCCGCCTTTGATGGTAATGTCTTTTTCGGCATTGTACACCAATCGATCCGGTCGGTCTTCAAACAGCGCCTTTTGTTCTACCACCCGCACTTCGTTCAACTGCTGTACCACCGGGGCGAACGTAACCACTCCTAAGTCGGTGTCATCTGTCTTGTCAACTTTCACAAGATCAATGAATTTGTCCTTATACCCAACAAACGTGATTCTGATTTGGTAGCTGCCCTCCGCCACTTTGTTGAATGAAAATTTTCCGGTTACATCAGTGGTAGTCCCTTCCAAAATTTTACTGTCTTTTAAGAGAGCGACGGTGGCAAACTCGACAGGCTTGCGGGCGGCAGAATCCAGAATAAATCCTGTGATTTTTGATTTTTGGGCAAACGAAGTCCCCAACAGCCCTAAGAATAGGACAGACAAGAATAGATGTTTCATCGGTTTAAAATGGTTGGCTGCTAATAGCGTTTGGGTTGGTTGTGATCGTGGTTGGGTGGTTTTTAGTTGGCTGTATCTATTGTGAATACTCTGCTTTTTGAGAATAGTTACAGCAAAGAGGAAGTTTTTTTAGGAATGTTGCATTGTGCTTCTTTTTAGTCACAATTAATTTTCGGCCAACAGGATACAAACGTTGCGAAGCGCCTCAGTCCGTGTCCTCACGGACGAATGTCGTAGTTGAGCCTTCATTGTTATTCGGCAGCCATTGTCCAAACGTCGCCGCCCCAATTGTGTTTCCCGCCGGTATGCTTACCGCTGAACAACCAAAGTTTGTCTTTGAAAATCACACTTGTACCCCCGCTTCGTACGGTCCAGGGGGCATGTTCGGCTTGCTGATTCCATTGAATGCCGTCGGTTGAGTACCATACATCATTTTTTGTTCCTGTATTGTGATTCGCAGTGGTATCATAGCCGCCGAAAACCCACAATTTGTTATCGAATACCAACGTACCGTTGGCGAAGCGCGGTTTCCATGCGGCTTCGGCGGTCAATTGATTCCAGTGTTTCCCGTCGGTTGAGCGCCAAATATTCGCTTTTCCCTGTCCGCCTACTTTGTAAAGGGCATTTTGAAAGACGATCAGTGTTGGGCTTTCTTCGGAGGGCCAAGGGAATTTTTCCATTTCTTTTGTCCAATGGATACCGTCAACAGAAGACCAAACGTCATTGAAGAGTCGGTTGGAAATGAAATCCTTGTTGACCTCGGCCGCGCCGCCGAAGAGCCATAATTTCCCCTGAAAAGCTACAACAGAATGCCCTTTGCGCGGCTCCCAAGGAGCATGGTCCGCTTGGTTCCACTGAATGCCGTCATCGGATGACCAAATCTCGTTGACTACTTGCCTTTCTTTGTATTTCATTCCGCCAAACATCCATAGTTTGTTGTTGAAATAGGCATAGTCCATCCAAATTCTTTCTCCCCAATCCGTCTTCGGATGATGTACCCACTGTAGGCCGTCGGTCGAAGTCCAAGCGGCTTTTTGTCCGAGCATCAACAGACTGCCATCGGGCAGGGTCATGGGTTTAAGCCCCAAAGGAAAGGTGCCGGGCTTCCATTCTTCCTGAAAAGAGCCGTTGCCGAAAGGCAGGATTTGCTCCCACTTATAATGGCCCTTAGACGTTTTAGGGCGTGGATTTATCCCTTGAATGAATAGCAGAGAAATGCCGAGTAGGCTCAAAAACAGAAGGAAAGGTTGATTTTTCATGATTTTTTAACCGTTAGATGCCCTTTTCATCGGTAAGACCGGAGGGCTGTTAATTTTTACGAGTGACGCGATTGAGGGTATAGCTGAACAGCTCGTTGCCTACCAAAAGATTTTTGTTTTTATCCAAAAAGAAAAGAACGTTGTCGTCTCCTTTCAACAAAAAAATGGGTTCGCCGGGATTATCGTTTTCCAGTTGGTAGACCAAAACATTGGGGTCGTATGGGGTGCCTTTATGGATCTTCCAAGTTCCTTTTCGAGGATTAGCGCGGTAAAAACTCCCTTCCAATACATACGCGGTTGGTTGTAGCGTAGCGGGATCCTGAAAAAGCGTAAGACTCCACTTGGTTTTAAAACATTCCGGAGAGGTCGAGACACCCAATTCCTTCGCCAATTCCTGACAAGCGCCTCGGCCTTCAAAAATTCCCACAACCGACGGGCCCGATGCAAAAGCCTTGCGGGAGGTGATTTCGCTCGACACATTTTGTGTCAATCCTGCGACCGACATCAGGCATAGTGAAGAAAGGAGGAATTGCTTCATTAGGGTAGGTTGTTAGCTTTGTTGAAGGTATAACTGTACCCGGCATTGCCGATCATCAGGCTCTTGTCCGAATATAAAAAATGAATGACATTGTCGTCCATTTTTACAAAAGAGATAGAAAGTTCGGGCCGGTCGGGATTGAGTTGATATACTACGGCTTCCGGATTTGTTTTAGTGCCTTTTACAATACTCCATTTTCCTTCCGATTCCCTACTGATCCCCCCACCGATAAATCCGCTCGTATTGGGCTGACTCAGACCGTATAAAGCTTTTAATTTAAATACAGTCGGGGTTTTGGAAACCGGGTCTTGATAAAGCGTAATCTGCCATTTGGTAAAATCACATTCCTCCTTTTCAGACATTTGAAGCAACGGACGAATGACATTACCGCAGGGGCTGCTGCCGACAAAATGTCCAAAAACAGCGGCTGTTTGTGCATAACCATAACTCATTGCAAGACAGAGAGCAAGGAAAAAGAAAACGGCTGATTTTTGCATGATTTTCAATGGAAATGTTGTTAAAAAGAGGGTTATCCAATAATTATATACTTTTCGGTTTTTCGAAAAAACTTCTTCTTTTCCCAAAGCCGTATAAGATAAAGGCCGATAAGAATAAAAAAAAAGCCATGTACACTTCATCAAAAAGCAAGTCGGTCCAAGAGGTACCCGTTACGGCTTTGTCCCCTATTTTCTTTTGGGGTATTTCTGTTACCCGGACGGTGTTATCGGCTCTTGTTTCCAATACCCACAGGTCACCTTGTTGATCAAAAACGCCCCCCGTCGGCGACAATCCCAAGGGAGATTCATAGACGATACTGACTGTTCCCTCTTTTGTGATTTTGCGGATTTGATTTTTGCTCATGACCGCCACGTACATGTTCCCCTGCGGGTCGTCCCAAATGCCGTAGATGCTGTGGTTGTTACCGTTGCTTAACGTATGGGGAGGAGTAATCGGAACATCATCCACGTCTTTGGCCACCAAGACCAACTTTCGCCGGGGTGTCAATTTGTAAAGGTCATTGTCATCAATGAAGTAAAAGGTGCCGTCTTTTTGGCAAAACTGCCAACGGATGTCCGTGAATTTTCCCGAATAAAGTACTTCTATGTCCCCTTTGGGTGTTTTTCGGAAAATGTATTTCTCCACCTTATCCCTATCTGCCCAATACATATTTCCCGCCGCATCGCGGCACAACGGGTGTCCGTGTTGAAAGCCTTCCACATTGCCGGTCAGGTTGATAATTTGGCCGTTAGCAGTGTATTGCCAAGCATACGTTCCCCATTTATCGGTTTTTTCGCCTTCATACCAAAGATGCTCGCCAAACAGATTGTCCTGAGCGTCCATGAATAACTCGTGGGTGTGGACATGGGGAACGGCTAAGCTTCGTTTGCCGTCGGCGGCGATCTTCCATACCTGTTTGAGGTCGGTATAAAAGATATTGCCTTTGCTGTCACATACAATACCGATACCCGGGTGGGCAGCGGCAGTCATTGTCGTAAGCAGACTGAGGATCCCGATGGCGAATTGCTTTTTCATTGCTTTGTAAGCGATTTAGTTTTGATGAAACAAAGCAACCGAGAAAAGAAATGTTTTCGAAATTTCTTAGATAACGTGTCGAAAATGCTTGACCAACGAACCGCAAAGTCCATAAAAAAAGCGAGTAAGGCAACCCTTATTCGCTTTTTTTGCTCTGCTAATGAATGTGACGCTAAGCAGCTTTAATGTGGATTTAAAATAGATTTAAGTGGCTGTATTTCAATTAAATCTACTCTAAATCAATTAAATCCAAATCTGCCTGTTTACTTAATTCTTCTTCGTATCGCCGCCGACGGAAGAAGCCGGTTGCTTTTCGGCGGCTTTTTTGGCCCCTTTCTCGAAGTCTCCCGCCTGAATGATGGCTAATTTGGCCGGATCAATGTACTTCTTCATGGCACTGTTGATCTGCTCCGGCGTGAGGGCTTCTACTTTCTTCTCAAAATTGGCATCCCAATCCATCGTCCGGTTGAGGTAAAGATAACTGTTGAGGGTACTTGCCAACGCCGGATCCTGCGCCCGTGTTACCATACGTGATTGCAGGAAACCCGACTTGGCTGCTTTCAGTTCTTCGTCGGTAAAGCCTTCTTTCTGTACTTTTTCCAACTCTTCGCGCAGTGCTTTGACCAAACGTTCGGCATTTTCCGGATTGTACATGGCATAAGCCAAAAACGAGCCTGTTTTATCAAACGGATTAGCCGAAAAAGAGGACCCCACCCCGTAGCTGATGCCTTCTTTTTGACGAATACGCACGGCCAAACGTGAATTCAGAAAACCGCCGCCAAGCATATAGTTGCCCAGCATCAACGCCGGATAATCCGGATCATCGTCACGAATAGGGAGATTGATACCGGCCACAAGCATGGCATTGGCTTTATCGGGAGTTTGCAACGATTGGCTGCCCGGTGAAATCGCTTTGTATTCGCTCACCAAACGGCTGAAAGGTTTGTTGGCTTTCCAAAGACCGAATTCGTCCGACACAATTTTGCGAATTTGGGTTTCGTCAAAATCACCCACGGCCGAGAAGGTAGCACTTTGGCCGCCGTAAAATTCTTTATAAAACTTTTTAGCATCTTCGATTTTGGCTGCTTTGATGGCAGCGACTTCTTCGTCAAACGTCATATTATAACGAATGTCCTCCTTAGGATAAGGATTCATCGTTCGCTGATAGGTATTGAAAGCAATGGCCTGCGGTTCAGAGCGTTGCGACTCGATCTCCGCCAATTTTTCCTGACGCAGTTTATCAAACTCATTGGCGTCGAACGACGGGTTTTTCAACATGTCGCCCACGAGCCGAATCACAGCCGGCAGATTTTCTTTGGTGGTTTTGATGGACACGTTCACTTGGTTGAGGCCGCCGCCTACCCCTACTTGTGCCTTGAGCTTGTCCAGCTCATCTTTGATTTGCTGACGGGTGCGGGTGGTGGTGCCTTTATCCAACATGGAGGCGGTAAAATCAGAGGCAGTGGCTTGATTAAGCAACGATTTTTGGTCGCCGAAGCGGAACGTAAAACGGGCATTGACCTCATTGCCGCGGGTAGATTTCGGCAAAAGTGCCATCTCAATCGAATTCGGTTGTTCAATACGCTTGGTGCGTCCGTCAATGTTGGCCGGTGAAGGGTCAAACGCTTCGCCTTGCGCTACTACGGCCCGTCCTTTGTAATCTTTGACCATCGCGGCGATATCCGGAGCATCGGGCACCTCGGTGCGTTCCGGCTTTTCATCCGGAATAAACATCCCTACCGTACGGTTGGAAGGCTTGAAATAATACCGCGCCACGCGCTGTGCCTCTTCGGGGGTTACTTTTTCGAGGCGGTCACGGTAGATAAAGCCCAAACGCCAGTCGCCGGTCGCAATGAACTCGCTCATGGCCAAGCCCAATCGGTCGGAGCTCTTGAACGCCAACTCAAAGTCTTTCAGCAATTTCGTTTTTGCCCGTTCTACTTCGTCTTTGGTGGGCACCGCGATCGCTACCGAATCCAGCGTGTTCAGCAACGTCTTTTTGGCATCTTCAATGGATTTGTCTTTCAACAGTTCGGCTCCGAAGTACACAAAGCCCGGTTCTTTCAACGAGAAAGAATAGCCGTATTGGTAAGAGACTTTTTTAGGTTCTACCAATTTTTTGTACAAACGACCCGAAGGCTCATTGGTCAATAATTCGACCACTACATCCATGGCCGGGTAGTCGGCGTGCGAACCGGGCATAATGTGATAGCCGGCCGCCAATGCCTGCGTATCACCCACGCGACGCAACACAACAGTACGCTCGCCGTCCTGTACGGGCTCAATGGTAGGAACATCTACTAAGGAACGGGTGGGGCGGGGAATGGGACCGAAATAATCGTTAATGAGTTTAAGCGTGGCCGCCTCGTCAATTTTGCCGGCAACCAGCAAAACCGCATTGTCGGGCTGGTAGTATTTTTTATAGAACGCCTGCAAGTTTTCAATCGGAACGCGCTCAATATCGGAACGGTTACCGATGGTAGACTTGCCGTAGTTATGCCATAAATAAGCTGCTGATACGACCCGCTCGTTCAGGACGGACTGGGGAGAGTTTTCTCCGATCTCAAATTCGTTGCGAACGACCGAAAATTCCGAAGCCAAATCTTCTTTTTTAATAAATGAGTTGATCATCCGATCTGACTCAAGGTCAAGGGCCCATTTAAGGTTTTCGTCGGAGGCGGCAAAGGTTTCGAAGTAGTTGGTGCGGTCGAGCCACGTGGTACCGTTGGGACGGGCACCGTGCGAGGTCAACTCTTGGGGAATATTGGTATGTTTGGTCGAACCTTTGAAAACCATGTGTTCGAGCAGGTGGGCCATTCCGGCTTCTCCTTTTCCTTCATGCCGAGATCCCACTAAGTAGGTGATATTGACGGTAATGGTGGGTTTGGAAGCATCCGGAAACAGAAGCACCTTCAGTCCGTTTTTGAGTTGGTACTCTGTGATACCTTCTACGGAGGCACCTTTGGTCACTCCGGCCGGGAGGGTTTGGGCGGATAGGTCGGCAGTAATCAAACAGCTTGCCAGCAAGGCTGCCCAACCGCATTTTCTTAAGGTAAAGTTGGCTGTGAACATAAAAAATGGAGTTTTGTAAGGATTGTTAGTGATGAAAGGGGTAATGAATATGAATACAAACGAAATAAATTCGTACTATATTTTTATGAAATTAGCCGGAAAGATTTTTTACGTCAAGGAATTAACCGTTTTGATGTAAAATAATTGGCGGCACAACGGCTAATTTCCTAACTTTCCCCATGGAAAAGTTTTTCAAGTACCGCCTCGACCATGTTTTCTTTTGGATAGCTACCGTTTCGTTTCATGCGTACAATAAAAGTTACATTATCTATAAAATAAGCGCGGCGGATTTTGCGGGGGAGTTAGCGGTCAGAAATCTGCTGTTGGCCGGGGTTATCTACGGCAATTTATGGGTACTGATTCCTCGGTTTTTTGATACCAAACGCTACGGCCTTTACTTTCTCAGCCTTGCGGGACTGGTGTTGCTGTACGTGTTGTTTAAAAATCTCCACGATATGTACCTCTACGGCTATGTATTGGGAGATACTGAACGTCAAACATTGTTGGTCAATACCTTCTATAACGTATCTATTGCGGTGTTTTATGCTATTTTCAGCATGGCCATTTGGCTGAGTCGAGAATGGTTTTACCAGCGGGAATTGGTGGGAAAAATTAAGAACGAACAGCTGGCGACGGAGTTGCAGTACCTGAAATCACAAATCAATCCGCACATTGTGTTCAATACGCTCAATCTGATCTACGGTTCTATTCATAAAACCAATCCGGAAGCGAGGCAACTGGTGGTCCAATTTTCTGATCTGTTGCGTTATCAATTGTACGAATGTAACGTTGAAAAAGTGCCGATAGAGAAAGAAACAGAGTATATGAAAAACTATATTAACCTGCAACGATTGCGCAAAAATGATAATCTAAGCGTGGAAGTGGCAATCAGTGAAAATCTGCGGGGGGCTACGATAGCTCCGTTGTTGTTTTCCCCCTTTGTTGAAAATGCCTTTAAGTACGTAAGCAATCACGAAAACAAACCTAATCATATCATCGTTGACTTGCATTCAGCAGATAATCACTTGGTATTTCGCTGTTTTAATACCAAAATCGGTAAACCGGTTCAAAGAACAGATGGGTCGGGAGGAATCGGCATTGCTAACGTGAAGCGAAGATTGGAACTGCTTTATCCGCAACGACACGAGCTGAAAATTGCGGAAGAAACAGATACGTTTGAAGTAACATTGGAGCTAATCATCTGATTTAATTACGGTTATAAACACTCGCAAAACCGTAAAGTAACTTCCCTTCTCCTGAAAGGAGAGGGGTGCCGAAGGCGGGTGAGGTTAATTATGAAAATCAACTGTCTAATTATCGACGACGAACCCGTGGCTCGTCGCATCGTACAGGAGTTTGTCGAAGATATGGAATGGCTGCACTTGGTCGGTCAGGCCGAAAGCCCGGTGAAAGCCATCAATCTGTTGGCGCAGCATTCGGTAGATCTGCTGTTTTTGGACATTGAAATGCCGCAAATGAGTGGGTTGGAATTGCTTAAAAATCTCCCCAATCCTCCGGCGGTGATTGTCACCACGGCTTATCCGCAATACGCTCTCGAAGGGTTTGATCTTAATGTGCTGGACTATTTGCTGAAACCCATCTCCATGGAACGCTTTTTGAAAGCGGCTTTGAAGGCGAAAGCGTTTTTTGAGCAAAAAAGTAAACCGTCTCCTTCCCGGGCCGATTACTTTTTTGTGAAATGCGACGGAAACATCGAACGAATTGAATTGCGGGAGTTGCTCTATGTCAAAGCGTTGGAAAATTACATTATTATCCAAACGGCGCAACGCAAGTACATTACCTACCTGACCATGAAGGGGTTAGAAGAATACCTGCCGGCAGAGCAGTTTGTTAAAATTCACAAATCATATTTGGTTCCCATTGCCAAAATTGACCGCATTGAGGGCAATGAAGTGCACATCGGTAATGAAAAATTACCCCTCAGCCGTAACCTACGGGCGGAGGTTTTGGAACGAATTGAAGGCAAATGGATTAAACGGTAAAAAAATACCCCGCCAAGTTACGGGCGGGGCAGTTCAAATTACTTTCCGGAAGTTATGATTTTATTTTTCGTACAGTATAAGGTACACACTTTTCCGGTAGACAACAGTTAGTTCCCGCCTCAATAATGAGCGGACAACATCCTTCGGTGGGGCAGGTGCCGTTGGTCGCTTTGTAGGTATAGGTTCCTACGGCGTCCAATAAAACGGTATTTCCCGACGCTATGGCGGTTGTACCGCCGTCTTTGAACCATTGCACACCGGTGTAAGAAGCCGGAACGCTTACTTCCGCTTTTTGGCCGGTACATAAACTTATAGGAACGGTAAAGCATTGATGATCAATGTCGTCTTCGCCTTCTGTATGATTGTCGGGAGTGCTGTCTTTGTCTTTTTCATTGGTTTTTGAGATTTCGGCGGTGTTCAGCCAAATTCCCTGACTCAGTACCTTGACCCTGATGGTTAATGCAACAGTATCGCCGTTGGCCGCCATGTTGCCGATGTTCCATTTGAAGGTAGCCGGGTCGTAGGTGCCGGCGGTACTGTTGTTGTTCAGGCGTTTTGAGGTACTTGAAATATACTGTACCCCGGCATTTAAACTATCTGTTACTTCTACGCCTGTGGCATTCACGCCGGATTCATTCCACACTTTAATGGTATACTCAATTTCTTCTCCGACTCGCGCTGTTTTCTTTGAAATGAGTTTTTTAAGGGCTAAATCTACGGTGTCTATACAAATCTTGGCTGTGATCATTACCGGCACACGGCTTGTACTTATAACCGTTGGACAACTTGGGTCAGTACTGCGGGCTTGCGCATAAAATGAAGTATTTATATTGACGGTACCGGTGGGTTTGTAATTAAGTCCGGAGTAAAGTAAGGCAGTACCTGTAGCAGTTGCAAACCATTCAACAGTTGCCTGGCCTACAACATTTGCTTTAATCGTTGGAAAAGTATCACCGATGCAGACGGTAAAATTGGGTACGGCGATAGTTGGTAATTGGGGATTACAGTTACAGTTCGGCCCGGTGAAAGTCGTATCTGATTTACAGTTTGCGCTTAAACTGTCGATTACGGTCAGGGCAACGCCGGAGGGAATTCCGGTGACGGTATAAGGATTGCTGCCGGTTAAAATTCCTTTGTTGACTTTAACGGTACCGAGCTTATTCGTAATACTGAAATTGAGGCTGTATGTCTGAGCATCTGCCGAACAGGCAGGTGTACCCACTAAGTCAATTTTTGATTTGACACAAACAGGGGTACAGTTTTTGGTGACGGTGGTGGAATCCTTGCAGCCGTTGAGGGTGATGATAAGCTTGAGCGATTGCCCTGCAGGAACGCCGGTGACTTTACTGTTGGCGGCATCCAAAGTTCCTTTGTCGGCAGTGACAGTGGCTCCGGCGGTGGCGCTGTAGACCACGTCGTAGGTGAGTCCGTCGGGTTTACAGGTGATTCCGGTATTGGCATCGACACTGATAACGGGCAGGGGTTTAACGGTGGCCGTGACTTTGACGGGAGAGGTCGTTTTGCAGGTAGGGTCACTGTCTTTGACGCAAATGATGTAGTAGTCGGTGGTGGCTGTCAGGGAAGGCGTGGTAAAGCTGTTGCCGGTAGCCAAAGCCGTACCCGAAACTGCGGCATTGTCGAACCATTGGGTTGTGTAACCTGCAGTGCAGCCCGAAGCCGTGAATGTCGCAGTTGTACCCGAGCAGAAAGAAGTATTTTGTGCAGTCGGGGTAGGCGGGGTACAGGCAGGGGTACAGTTTTTAGTGACGGTGGTAGAATCTTTGCAGCCGTTGAGGGTGATGACGAGTTTGAGCGATTGCCCTGCAGGAACGCCGGTGACTTTGCTGTTGGCGGCATCCAAAGTTCCCTTATCAGCGGTGACGGTGGCTCCTGCGGTGGCGGTGTATGTGACGTCGTAGGTCAGCCCGTCGGGTTTGCAGGTGATTCCGGTATTGGCATCGACACTGATGACGGGCAGGGGTTTAACGGTGGCCGTGACTTTGACGGCGGTGGCGGTTTTGCAGGTAGGGTCACTGTCTTTGACGCAAATGACATAGTAGTCGGTGGTGGCTGTCAGGGAAGGCGTGGTAAAGCTGTTGCCGGTAGCCAAAGCCGACCCTGAAGCTACGGCATTGTCGAACCATTGGGCTGTGTAACCTGCGGTGCAGCCCGAAGCCGTGAATGTCACAGTCGTACCTGAGCAGACAGAGGTATTTTGTGCCACAGGAGTAGGCGGGGTACAGGCAGGGGTACAATTTTTGGTGACGGTGGTGGAATCCTTGCAACCGTTGAGGGTGATGACGAGTTTGAGCGATTGCCCGGCAGGAACGCCGGTGACCTTGCTGTTGGCGGCATCCAAAGTTCCCTTATCAGCGGTGACGGTGGCTCCTGCGGTGGCGGTGTATGTGACGTCATAGGTCAGTCCGTCGGGTTTACAGGTGATTCCGGTATTGGCATCGACACTGATAACGGGCAGGGGTTTAACGGTGGCCGTGACTTTGACGGCGGTGGCGGTTTTGCAGGTAGGGTCACTGTCTTTGACGCAAATGAGGTAGTAGTCGGTGGTGGCTGTCAGGGAAGGCGTGGTAAAGCTGTTGCCGGTAGCCAAAGCCGACCCTGAAGCTACGGCATTGTCGAACCATTGGGTTGTGTAACCTGCGGTGCAGCCCGAAGCGGTCAACGTCGCAGTCGTACCCGAGCAGACAGAGGTATTTTGTGCTACAGGAGTCGGAGCCGCGCAGGTACCGTAGCCTACATCAAAGCTATGGTTATTTTCACCGGCGTAACCGGTAGAAAAGGCAATTTTACCGTCGGCATCCGCGTCGGAATCAAGGAGGTCATTGCTTCCTGCGTCTTTGGTTGTTAAAGTTTTTGTCCCCGAGGTTTTTGGAAATTTGAGGATATAATTAGTATTGAAAGCTAAATTAAGGCCGTATATGGCCGACTGAGTGTTGGTGCCCGCAGCGGAAGAGAAGTAATAATTTCCGGTCGGATCAGTGGTTGCCGTACCGATGATAGTTGTTCCGTCAGCAGCATATAATGTGACAGTGACCCCGCTGATAGGGACTTCGCCGGCATCCTGAACCCCGTTGTTATCGGTATCTTCCCAAACTCGGTTGCCGATCTCGATGGGCGGATTATCACACAGCAGTTCTATGTCTCCTAAACCATTTGCCTTTCCGAACAGCGATACGTTATAGCTGTTGGGAAAAATCTCATAAGCCCTTTTGCTTAGTCCGGTAGTATTACTGAGCCAAAAGGTTCCTCCCGACCAGGCATCAATCGGGTCGGAGACGTGGACCGCTACTTCCCCTTTTCCGGGAAAGAGGGCCGACCCACCCTGTATGTTTTCTTCATGGTAATTGAACGAGCCGCCCGATAATGATTTATCACCCGAATAAAATTCACCGCCGCCGGGGCCTTCATTATTGCCGACACCCGCGGCCGCCGTTACGCCGCCGACAGTGGCATTGGATTCTAAAGTATAGATTCCTCCGGAAACAGACGCTCTCAGCATATCGCCGCCAACTACGCTGCTGTATAGTTTGTAAGTCACACCATCGGCATTGAAATCGGTGAGGCTTGTCCCGTAGTTCAAGGTACCGGTTTGGTGTCCTAAACGGTCATTAAAGGTCATAATCACTGATTCATCCACGTCAAACTCAATGTCTGCCAATAACGGTTGCGGGTAAATAGGGTTATTTTGCCCTCCGAAATGTATCCCCTGCATGGGGTAAAAATCGTCTTTCCAAGGATTCCATTTCGTACCGGCCTTGCTTGACCCATCATTGAAAGCGGCTCCTTTGACGTAGTTCAGAGGAAAGGTGAGAATAGTGGTAAAAGAAGTCCCATCAAGTCGATAAAGACTTGCTTTAAGATCTGCAGTGGCCTGTGAGGTTAAGGCGTCACAAATGGCCCCGACGTATAATTTCCCCCGGTGAAATTTTAAACCGAATGGCCGGGCACTGCCGCCACTGCATGCATCAGGTACCGCAATGCCGTTGCCTACTAAGGTTTTGGTGGCAATATCAATGGTGTATACTTTTTTATCATTTAGATTTACGACAAATAATTGTTTGTTATCATCCGAAATATCAAGATCGCCCAATCCTATTTTTCCGATCAAAGGATAGACGTCTGCATCGTGCGATGGCCCGAATTTGTCGGCAGGCAAGCCTCGGGCAGTAATGGTTGGCATGAGCGACAAACCCACATCTACCCCCAAGGTTGCCAAATCGAGCCAAAGTGCCGGCGAGCCGGTCGGAGTTAATGTATAGATGGCTCCAATGTCTTCTTTGCCGTTGTTATCATTATCCAACATAGCTACGTGCCTTTTGAGCAGAGCAGACGCGTAGATAATCTGCTTCTCACGGTTATAGGCAACCCCCCACACCGAGCCTATTTTTCCGGCCACTGCTAATGGGGTATTGTTCGTATTATGCGTTTGTCCGGAGGCCGTATAAGGATACTTGACAAAAGCATCGGTGGCGGCGTCGGTAGCCAACGGGCG
The DNA here is from genome assembly GCA_046329125.1 of Spirosomataceae bacterium. Lineage (GTDB taxonomy): Bacteria > Bacteroidota > Bacteroidia > Cytophagales > Spirosomataceae > Runella. The sequence continues at coordinate 384,156 of JAXLVD010000002.1, forward strand.
ACCGTTTACATAACAGGGCGTAACCAACGAAGGGGTACTTTGGCAGTAATCAGCCGGATAATTGACCGCTAAATTTTGAGTTGCATTGCCCGGAAACAGAATCGTTGTTCCTCCTGTAGCCCCTTTGGAGGCAAAGGTGTAGCTGTCGGGCATGACAAATTCCAGTCGGATTTGGCCTAAGGTCCCTCCCGTTACGGTATAGCCCCCGGTGGTGTTGGTGGCGGTACCGCCGCCCGTATAGCTTACTGCTAAGGCCGTACCGTCGGGTTTGGTGGCCAGAACCGTGACGCCGGCCATACCTACTTCCGTATTGGAAGCGGTACTTTCTTTGGTACCGTTCATATTGAAGTCTTTGAAGACAGTACCCGATACCTGCGCCCGAACCTGGGAGGCTGCCAAAATCAGGAAACAGTAAATAAACTTTAGGAAAAGGCGCCCGGGGACTTTGTGATGTATAGGAGTTGTCATAGGGTATTGTTGTTGCATGATTATTTTTTTAGGAGGGCAGATGAAAATCTTCGGTACCCTTCCGATCTTTCAGAAGCAGTATTGGAATGTCATGCATCAATAAATAGACCTTTTTTTGTGTCCAAAACGGCGGAAAATGTTTCCAAAATGACATACTTTTTGATTAAAGTATATTTTATCTGGCCGATAATAGCCCTAAAAGAAAAACTTGATGCATTTTGCAAATGCAATACCCGGCAGAACTGCAGAGTGGGAGAGAATAAAAAAAGGCACCAAAAAGGGTGCCTGAAGTTGTATCTGTAATGACTTACTTTTATGTCGAAAATGTATTGGTCACACAAGGAGTATCATAGAGAATACAAGTCTCTGAATTGTCCCGCGGTAAACCCTGTATGGATTAAAAATGATTTAGCAAAGCTTTGAGAACGGTCGAAGCCTACTTTATACGCAATTTGGGTAATGGTAAATTCATTCGTCAGCAGCAGGTGTTTGGCCAGATCAAGGCGTGCCTGAAGATGGTATTGGTAAATACTTGCGTTGAAAATCTTCACAAACAAACTCCTGAATTTCGTAGGACTCATGTGGACAAGGGCGGCTAACTTACTGATCGTAGGCATGGGTTTAGACAAGTCCTTCATGATCAAAGAATGGATATAAATCATTTTTTCATAGTCCTTAATAAATATACCTTTAGGACAGACAGGAGGAACAGGGATCGGATTGGCATTCATTGGGCAGACTCTTAAAACTGTTCGCAAGATGAGGCCAATTATGAGACAGACACTAAGAATACAGGGTTACAAATGGCTATCATATCTCATAAAACAGTTATAATCGGGGCAATAAGCCTATTATTTATCATAGGTTTTTTGGAGTGTGATGTTTCTTCACCAAACGGTCAGGGAATGGAGGAAAGCGAGCAGGCATTTGCTCAATTGAAAAACTGTTATCAAACGGACTCGATCAAGGCATTCAATATTTATCGGCGGTTAGTAAGGCAATTCCCGAAATCGCCTAAAATAAAAACGTTGGCGCATTTGGCTTTTTCTCAGGTATATGAATATTGGGGGAAAGACCCAATCGCTCAAAAACATACGGACAGTGCGTTGGTCATTGCTCAAAGGCATAAATTCAGAAAGGAAGAAGCTTGGGCCTGTTTGCAAAATGCCGCTTTGGGGAGTGCTTTTGAAGTTATTTTGGAAAACCTGCAAAGATTTGAAACCCTGCAACTGTCGGAGTCCATCACTGAGCCGGACCTTCTTTTTCACTATCATTATGAATTCGGGTATTATTATTTTTTGCTGGAGAATTACGAAACGGCGAAGAGGTATTTCACGAAAGCCTTACAAATAAGTCGGGAAGAGGCGATGGCTTTTGAAACAAGTATAAGCCTTAATGCCATGAGTATGGTTTACAGCGGTCAGAAAAACTATAAAATGTCCCTGCATTTCATAGATATGGCTCTACAACCCTGCCAAAACGGTAACCCGATGGAATGCGGCAATAATTACTATCAGAAAGGATTGGTTTTGTACGATGCCGGTCAACTTGAGGAGGCTCAAGCCGCGATCCTTAAAGCGAAATACTATTATGAAACCTTCCACCCTTCTTATCATCCAAGTATCGTAGAAGGGATATTGGGTACGGTTTATTTACGGCAAAAAAAATACACGGAAGCCAAAAAGAACTACGATGTGTTTTTTCAAAAAGCTACCTTTCATTCAACCAAACTATGGGCTTTCAGAAACCTGTATCGCTACTATCGTGAAGTAAAAGATCTTAAAAATGCCCTGACTGTCTATGAGCAAATGAACAGGTACAAGGATAGCCTTCAGCCCAACGAAAAGGTGTTGCTCTTGGCGGAAACAAGAAATAAATTTGAAAAACAATTGACCGAGCAGGAGCAACAAAAAACGCATCTTTTGTACCGATTTACGTTGGTGATTGTGCTGTTGACGCTCTTGGGAGTCCTGTGGGTTTTTGTATTACAATGTAAAAATAACCGCCTCAAAAACCGACTTGCTCAAGCCGAGCAGGAGCGCCTTGAGCAACAGCTTGAGTTTGAGCAACGCAAATTGGCTACCAACACGCTGCAGCTAAGCCACTATAATGATTTGCTTACGGGCATAAAACACCAAATTAAGCAAACAGAAGTAACAAATACGGCACCGTTGCTCAAAAACATCGTAAAAACAATTGACAACAGTTTACAGGATGCCAATGACTGGGAAAAATTTAAGCTTCATTTCGAAGCGGTTTCTCCCCAATTCTTTGATTTGCTGAAAGCAAGAAGCTCGCTTCTGACAGAGTTGGATCTGAAACATTGTGCTTATTTGAAACTGAATATGACCCCCAAACAAGTAGCTCAGTTGCTGGGAGTCAGCCCTAAAAGTGTGACGCTCTCGCGAGTCAGAATCAAGAAAAAATTAAAACTTAATGAAGACGAACAACTCAGCGATTTCCTGTCCGATCTATAAAGCATTTTTAGGCGTAAACCACTGTCTGACGCTCTATGAGCTTTAGCTTTAATTAATACCCTTTAGCTAAATCCACTTGGTTTTCAAGCGGTTGGCCGTTGATGAATCGCTTGAAATTCCTGACAAAGAAATTTACTTTTCCTTCATCTTCGCTTGCCTGTCCGCCGGCAGTATGTTGTGAAAGAATCACGTTGGGCATTTCCCACAGCGGATTGTCTGATGGGAGCGGCTCAATGGCCGTCACATCCAATACGGCACCGGCCAAGCGCTTTTCCTGTAAGGCTGCAATCAGAGCCGCTTCATCGACGGTGCTGCCGCGACCAACATTGGCAAAGACAGCAGTAGCCGGCAATGCGCGAAACATTTCGGCCGTAAAAAAGCCTTTCGCCGCACCCGGTAAACAGTTGATGACCAAATCGGTATCAGGCAAAATCGAGAGCAGTTCTTCCGGTGAGTGAATCGCGGCGGCAGGGTGAGAACGAGCTACCATATTGATTTGACAATCAAAACCCGAAAGCAGTTTTCGTACCGCCTGCCCGATGCTTCCCGCTCCTAAAATAACGACTCGTTTGCCGGTAAGAAGGTTCAATCTAAAACGGATAGGAGACCCAACCCAGCGTTTTTCGGCTTTCAGCAGAGTCAACTCATCAAGCCCACGGTAAAAAGCCATGATTCCGGCCACAATGGTCTCGGCACAGGGCACAGAGAAATAATCAGCCAAATTGCAGATGGCTACGCCGGGTAATTCTAAATTTCTGTATCCGTCAAAACCTGCTGATTCCAGCTGCCAGAATTTCAATAAAGGAGGGGCTTGTTTCAACCAGGCTGCGGGCGGATTCCCTAAAATAACCTGTGAGTTTTGGAAGGCAGCAGCCTGCTCTTCTTCCGACCATTCATTTTTGAAAAACAACGTATGTCCTGCCGGCCACTGCTTTTTCAGAGCGTCGCGGTTGGCTTCGTTGAGAAGGGTGTTTACAAAAATTTGCATTAGATTTGCGAGAATTAGCGGCGAAAAGTCAATGGGGAGAACAACTTCCAATTGGCCCGCTTGACTCCTTAAACTGAATACTGAAATTCAAAAAAATTATGCTTAATAAGTTGCTAAATAAGCTGAACCGACAGGATTACCCCTTCATTGATCTGTTTTATTATCTGATCGTGATTGTGGTCTTTTTCTTACTGGTCATCATTTCAAGTATCTTTTTTGATTGACATTGTCCGTAGAGACGCAACCTCTTGCTTCTCTACGGAATACATCATTTTTTCTTCGAAAAATCGGGCATTTCCCAGTCGCAGGCCGGTGCTAACCAATCATAGCCCGACTCGATCGGCTGTCCGTCGGGAGGGGTCATCACAGAGATAACGGCGAGGTCGGCCGGGCTTGATTTGGCCGTTTCGATTTGATTTAAGGCAAACAAATAATGCGCTTTTTGCTTGGCATCAGGAGTGACTCGGTTCTTAAGCCAGTCATTCAACTCCTTCACTTTCAACATTACTACGCCTCTTACTTGCGGCGTTACTTCTTTGTTGTTTGATACCTCCAGCAGTTTCTCTAAGACCATTTTATCAACTAAGCGGGCTATTTCGCCCTCATAGCCCGCACGCGGCGTGTTTGATTTCCAAGTCGCCCCAATGAGTTGTTCCAGCGTTTCTTCCAAACTGAGCAACGACGGATGGAACGACGACTGTATCACCAAACGGCTCAAACGCTCCGGATTGAGCAACATGCGCAGGGTCAAACCGGCAGCAGCTTCGGGTGGGCCAAGCGGGTCGAAAACAAGTCCCGTACGACGCTTAAAAGTCTCGCGCGGATTGGCGTCGTAGCCAAATGCGCGGGGAGGGGTCAGTTTTAAGACGGCATCGGGTACTTTCAGAAAATCGGGTTGGATGGTTTGCAGCAAAGCCGCTACTGCTTCGCGTTGCTCCTTACCGTTTACGGGTAAGGTCTCTAAATTTTTCTCCCCCTTTACCGAAAAACGATAATTGACCCCCGCTACAACTTTGGAGGCTGCTTCTATTTGAAAACGGTGGAACATATACATCGGCACAAACACTTCTTCTAACGAACTCATCGGAGTACCTGTGCGGAGTTTACGCTCGTCGAAATTGGCCAACGTCACTTTACGGATTTCGGAAACTCGTTTCAATTCCGCCACGGCACTCACCCCGTTGTCCCAGAGGTGCGTTTGCGGGTGAGCACTGCCTTCAGGACGGGCGTCTTGGTCGGTCAAAAAGTACAGGCCTTTGCCGTACATTTGGTCTACGATGTTATTTAAAGCTTTTTTCTCATCCGTTCCTTTCGGGAAATCTTGGTAGCCCCAAATAATCGACCATTTGTCATAATCACCGATTTTTTTGTCGTAGGCGTTGGACAAATCCACTTTTCCGTTTTTCAATTCTACCAGCATGTGCGGGTAATCCATCACCGAAGCGCGGTTGTGAATACTGGATACGTAGTTGTGCGGCAGACCCAAAGTATGCCCGATTTCATGAGCCGACAGTTGCCGCAGACGTTCAATTGACATCCCCATCATATCTTCGACGTTGGATGAATCAGTCTGAAAATCACCCACTAAGCCTTGCGCAATGAGGTAATCCTGGCGCACGCGCAACGAACCCAACGTCACTTTCCCTTTTAAAATCTCTCCCGTGCGAGGATCCACTACGCTCGTACCGTACGACCAGCCGCGCGTAGAACGGTGCACCCACTGAACCAAATTGTAGCGCACATCCATCGGGTCGGCATCGGCAGGAAGGAGTTTTACCTGAAAGGCATCTTTGTAACCGGCAGCCTCAAAGGCTTGATTCCACCACTTGGCACCGTCAACTAAGGCCGACCGAATCGGTTCGGGGGCACCCGGGTCGATGTAGTAAACGATGGGTTTGACGGGTTCGCTCAGGGCAGCGGTAGGGTCTTTTTTCTTCAGACGATGCCGCACAATATAACGCTTGTTGATCGGCTCGCTTACGGGGGTGGCATAATCGAAAAAAGAAGTAAAAATATAACCGATACGAGGGTCGAAAGTGCGGGGTTGGTAGTCATTGTCGGGGAGTTGCACAAACGAGTGATGTTGGCGGGTGGTGATAATGGTAGGAGTTGGGACCACTTCGCGCAGGTAGGCCCCGGGCGAGTCGCCCGTCAGGGTTACGGTCACTTCAAACTCGGTATTTTGAGGGAAGTTCTTAGTATTGGGCAAATACATCGCGGTGCGTGAGGCGTCCAACCGAAACGTTCCCTGACGGGTGCGGCTGATGCCCTGAACGGCCTGCACAGCATCCTGCATCAGGAAAGGCGTGAGATCTACCAACGCCGAACCGGCGTTTTCAGCGGCAATCTCGAATCCCCAATGCACCGACTGTGCAAAGGACTCTTCCACGGCGCGGCGTTCGAGCGGGTCATTGCTCCGCGCGCGGTAGCCGTAGTTGGGTTCAAGCATCAGGATTTTATTGCCCGTCCGCTGAAATTTAATAATGTGTTCCTGCCCCAGTCGTCCGCGGTCCAGACCGATGTCGTTGGAGCCGATGCCCTGTGCCAGAGATGGGTAATACAGGAGTTCGGTATCAAATTGTTTGATTTCCAGATAGATTTTTCCCTTTTTGGCATCCCAATAAAACGGCAGGAAGCCGTCTTTCTTTTCCATGTCTTTGGTGAAGGTTTCGATGGGGTTTTGGGCAAAAAGTGAACAGGAATAAAGGGTCAGGAAGAGCAGTATTCTCATAAAATGTGGGTGATTAGGTTGTTGGATGATAAATAACTGCGTTTTCAGCAGCTATTTACAAAGAAACTGATTTTTTGGAGAAGAGTGAAATTTCAGCAATTCCCAATTAATGATTTTGTCATATTCATCCCTTCACAACAATAACTTATGGTTCCAAAATACGCTATTTTGCGCCGTTCATTAGGTTACCTAAAAAGTAAAGGCCGCCAATGCCCGCATGTTTTGCTAAGGCGAAACATGCGGGCATTGGCGGCAAAAGCTTAAACGGGAGAGTCTTAATTCGGCGCTACTCAGCCACAGTGATTTCTATGACTACTTTTGCGTTCTCACCGTATTTACTGACCGCCTCTGCTTCCGATAATTCTTTCAGATAGTACTTCTTTTTAGTGAGTTGCAGGGTTTGGTTCAATTGCATGGGAGTCCCCTCGACCACAATGTGATCTATCTTATTGATAAAAGAGAAGGTTCCGATACCGCCGAATTTTTGGGTATTGAGATGAACCTTTACGACCCCTTTCAAAAACAGTTCATTGTTGACCGACGACCAAAACAGCTTGTCGGCATAGAAGGTACCGGATAATTCAGTCGCTCTTTTTTTCGGACTCGACTTGGCCGAGTCGGTGATTTTGGGGGCCGAGGGCAATGCTGCGTTTGCGGCTATGTCCTTGTTTTTAAGGTCAATAGGTTCTATTTTCAGTGGACTTGCTGAATCAAAGGCCAACGCCGAACCTGCCATTAGAGCCGCTCCTAAGATGCTTACCATTTTCATGTTTTCTGATTGTTTAGTGGTTTCACCCCTCATGATGTCCTTTTTGGAAAAGGTGGCAGTTTTAGGTGCAGAAAATGAAAACGTTCGATGCTTATCGGAAACGGAATCTGACACAGCACTAAGGCGGGCGAGCGTCATTTGTACATTCGCTGCGGTCTGTGGCGTATGTTTCGGAGGTGCAGTAAAATCCAAAAAGGAAATAAACCCTAAACCCACGACAACGGCCGCCACCGAAATACCGATGGGCGTATAGTGAGTAAAATACAAAGGTGCCGGCTTGGAAAGGGGCGATACATCGCCGAAATCAACCGAGTCCCATGAAATAGGTTGCTGCGGAGGGAGCTCAAGATTTGCTAACTGCCGTTTGCACAGCGAATCAATGTCCCAAAGCGGGTAGGGTAGCAGCCACAGCCATGCTTTTCTTCTTTCTTTTCGGACGGTTTCTTTGTGGCGCAGGAGTTCTCTGATCCTTTTGCGGGCTCGGGCCAAATGCGATTTCGACGTGCCTTCGCTGATACCCAATTGGCTCCCGATCTGTGCGTGGGTAAAATTGTTGATGGCATACAGATGAAAGACCAGCCGGTGATGTTCGGGCAAGGAGGCGATGGCGTGCCAAAGTTCAGCCTCGGAGAAAGAAAGCATGTCCGCACTTGCTGACTCCTCCGGCCACTCGTACCCCATAGTGCTGTCGACGGCTCCAATTTCGGCGTTTTTAAGTCTTTTTTGCGCATGGAGGTACTGCAACGCTACATTGACGACGATCCGTCGCAGCCATGCTTCAAAAGCGGCCTTTGTTTTCAAAACTTGCTGATTTATGGATCGCCGTCAGAAAAGCATCGTGCGCCAAATCTTCGGCGGTTTGTCGGTCGGGAGTATAGCGCCGACAAATGCCGATCATTTTAGCGATATTTTGCCGATAGGCCGTTTCCCAAAAATGCCTGCTGCTGTCGTTCATATTGAAATGTTTCATTTCAATGATGCGGTTTTGGGCTGAGGGTGGCAGCGAAAAAAGAAATTTTTTTCATTGCCTGACAAAAATGCAGAAAATTAACCGAGATACGCTGTTCTGCCGCTGTTGGCCTTCTGACTGACAACTCCTTTTACTCGTCAGATTGTTGATGCCAAGCCCAATGGCTGCGGGGCTGAGCTGCAGTGCAGCGTAAGAATTGTAGCAGAAACAATCAAATAAATCATTTCATCAGGGGCAGCGCACTGTAATACTACGTCCACTATTACAGTGCGCTGCCCCTTTTTTTCTTAACCTGCCAAAACACCGACAACGGCAGAATTTATTCCCCTTTTACGTATTTTCGCCAATTGTGCTGTTCTTGAAAGCCCAGTACTTCACGGATTTTTCGGTTGGAAAACAGGGCTTCATGCTCTTCCAATTCCCGCGTGATGGGCACGTTCGGAAAGAATCTTTCTGCCAGTTCTTTAGTGGGGAGAATGGCACCGTTGTGATCATTGCCCGCATTGAACACCTGATACCCAAGGCTGTCATTTTTCAAACACAGATCCACGATCTGCCCCAAGTCACGGGCGTCGATGTAACAAAACGCATTGCGGCGGCGTACTTCGGGGTGTTTAAAATAATAAGGAAACAGCTCGGCGTATTCGTGCGGTTCGACTACATTGCCGATGCGAAGGGCGTAAATGTCAACTCCTGAGCGACGTTGAAAGCTGCGCGCCGTTTTTTCATTGACTACCTTCGACAAGCCGTAACTGTCCATCGGGTCTACGTCGTAATCCTCCTCCAACGGCAACACCTGAGGGTCGGTTGGACCATCCGAAAAACAGATACCGTAGGTGGTTTCCGACGAGGCAATGATGATTTTTCGGATGCCCAGCTTCACCGCCGCTTCAATTACGTTGTAGGTGCCCACGGTATTGACCCGAAATGTTTCGTTGTCGGGTTTGAGTAAGATGCGGGGGACGGCCGCAAAATGGACGACCGCATCAAACTTGGGGACGCCGGTACCCGGTTCCAATTCATCAAACCCCGTGTAGGACGTCAGGGCATTGAACATTTGCCCGGAATCGGTAATGTCGGCAGTCAGGTTATTGACTCCCGGATGAGGCAAGGGGGTCAGGTCTATATTCAGCACTTTATGGCCTTGGTCGAGCAGGTACGGAATGACGTACTTTCCGGCTTTTCCCGAGCCGCCCGTGAAAAAGATGCGCATGATAATGAGGGATTTATGGGAATATAAAGGTTATTTTTTCACCTGAAATCGTGGGTCAAAATTCATGGGAGTGATATTGATTACCCTGATTCTCTTGGCTTCGGGATGATGGGGGTTGATGAGGTAATTGAATTCCTGCGGCACAATACTGCTCGGAACTTTAAGGACTGCGGCTTCCTTCTGAAAGACGAAATCGTCGCCAATCGTTTGGGTGATGAGGGTCGGCGGTTTGGCGTCCCACTCGGGCGGGAGGTCTTCGAGACTTACTTCCAAAACAGTGACGTCGTCGGGAATCTCCATTTCGACGTAGCAGCGGTCGGTGGGTAAATCCTCGCTTAAATCCAAATGAACCGATACTTCGAGGGTGGCTAATGCCCTGCTTTCTGCGGTGTACACCAATTGAGTATACAGACTGTTCCAACGATATCCTTTCGTGAGTGACGCACCGATGCCGCTGAGTGTTGTTTCGAGGTATTTTGTTCGCTCAACTCGATAAACTTTCATCAGGCAAAATTTCCGTATTCGATTCTGTTCAGACAAAATTGCACCTCATCAATGCCGGTAATGGTATCTAACAGACTTTCGGGCGTATTTCCGCCGAGCGATACATTGGGCTTTTTGAGCCACCGCTGAAATTTCTCCTCTTCCCGGTTGAATACCTCAATGCCGTAATCGATCAGTTCGGTGATGAGCACAATCAACTCACTGTCGCGGCTATCGAGCAGAGAATGTTCGCTTTTTTTCTTGTTATACGTAGTTTGCGGCATCCCGACAATCAACAGGATGGATTTAACGGGACGATTGAGTCGTTTGCTGATGGTTTCGATGGCATCATACGGAATTCCCTGCCGAATAATGTCCACCCGCTCCATTTTGTTGGTCCACGCGTAGGTTTTTCCCTCCAAAACCAACACCCACTTTTTTTGCCCTTTGCTGATTTCCGACGCCTTGGCTACACTCGCTTTGGTGTTAAAAGGCCGTGTGCCCCCTGTTGTATTTGACATATTTGCAGCAATTTTGTTGTAAATATAAAACAAATCTGCTGTAATAGCAAACTTTAAGAAAGGGTTGAAAGGTAAGTTGGTGGCACAAAAAGCCCTGCCGCTGTTGAATTTCGGGCCAACAACCCTTTTCACTCGTTAAGTTGTTGGTGAAAAAACACCAATTACGGCCCGGACAACGACCCCAAAAATCACCTTCTGAACACCGGCCGTTTGTTTATTTTCAAATAGAGCAACAGGGAAAGGAGTAAGACGGTGCCAAGGGTGGCAATAATGTTTATGAATTTTTGTGCCTTCGCCGTGTTTTTGAAGCCTTTTTCGGTGGCTTTAAACAGTACCCACCCGATGATTCCGCCAAAGGTATTGGTAATGAGATCCGTGATATCGAAAGCGCCGATTTTCAGTGCAAATTGCAGAACTTCACACAGCAGGCTTACTGTAAAAAACGAAAGGATCTTTTTGCCGGTACTCAACTTTTTGAATAAAATCCCTGCATACAGCCCAAGGGGGATAAAGATCAATACGTTCAGGATCATTTCGCCATAACCTACTTTGCCGTTTAAAAGGACCGGTTCATGAAACGGGATTAAGTTTACATTGCCCGCCTTCCCGTTGTAAGCAAAGGAGATATTTAATTTGAGGACTATGATCCAAAATAAGGCTCCCAAATAGATAATGAATAATGCACCGGTTAACTTGTTTGCGGCAGTCGTATCTTTCTTCCGATAGTTCAGAAAATTCATGTTCTTTAAAGAGCTTGTGCGTAATGGTTCGCCAAAATTAGATGCTGATAGAATACAAAATGATGTTTGACAACCCTCCAAGTAATTGGTGAAAATGCCCTAACAATGGACTAAAATTAGCTGCTGCTGTCGATCATTGCTTCGTAACCAACAAAAGACCGGCACCTAAAGGAACGATGGAAAACACAAAACCAGCTTCCTGTTCGATGAGGGAAATAAAGGAGGCTACCTCATTTTTATGCGAGAGTACATTGTCCACAATCAGCAACGCTCCTTTTTGGGTAAGCAATCTCCGAAGGTGCGGCCAATAGGCGACATAACTGCTTCTTTCAGCATCTAAGAAGATAAGGTCAAAAATAGCCTCCGCCGTTGCTAAATAGTCTTTGGCATCGGCCGTGATCAGTTCGACAGCGGTAAGGAGTCGGAAACGGGACAAGTGTTTTTCAGCAAGTTCGGTTCGGTTTTTGTCGATTTCTACGGAGACCAGTTTGCCGTCTGTACCGGTTACGGCGTCGGCCAACCATAAGGTAGAAAAACCGTTGGATGTGCCCAATTCCAACACCCATTTACTCTGCTGACTTCGGACGAGAATAGAAATAAACGCTGCCGATTCCGGTTCGAGATTGCGCCATCGGTCAAGCCTGTTTGCTTTGGCCGCGTCTTCTTCCTTAAATTGCCGATACAGCTCAAGCAGGTCTTTTTTCAGCGTTGGATTCATGGGAGATTGGCTTTTCAGGGAAATGGGTAGGGTTGTATTGTTAGCCCTATGAACGACTTTATTCAAAAGAAACTAATCGTTGGAAAATACCGGTTTATGGTAAAAGGAAGGCTGTAAAGCAAAAATGTTGTTCTCAGAAAAAACAAGGAGTGATTTATTCCGTCTGTTTGCGGTTTTAGCGGCCTTGGCCGCACTGTACCACGGCGTGGGTATTTTTGACCGTTTGGATGAAGCGCCGCCTTGGCGTCACTTCCTTTTTATGGGCATCAGTGCATTCTGCGTTTACGGCAGTTTGAAGCGCCCGCCTTATTTTGTGTATGTCGTAGCCTTGCTGTTGGTGCAGCAATACTACAGCCACGGCTCCTACCTGCTCCGGCTATGGGCAGAACACCGACAAATCCATTGGATCAGTGTGGGCGTCTTACTGCTGATGCCGATTTTTCTGCTTTGCCTTTGGGAAGACCGTACCGGGAGACACCGAAGGGAAAAACGCTGATCTTTCCTAACGGATGAGGGCGTGATTTAACTCTGAAACATAAGAAAAGAATAGGATTTCAAATCGAGTAGGCCCTTTTTCTTCAACTCCCGGTTCAACGGTGATTATTTTTTCATACGTTGCAATTCGTTCAAAAACTCCAAAGCCTTTGTTACCCCGGTTCCGGATGATTTCCGGATGAAGTTTTTTACCCATTTTTTGTCCATATTTTTGTAGGATATTTCCTTATAAAACCAAATGCCCAAAGGAACTAAAACAAATAAAGACACCAGTTCCAAGGTCCACCAAGCTCCGTTTGATTTTTCAATAATATCAAAATCAGCCAAAGCTTTTAGGTCATAGTCTTTGATGACCTTTGTGATAATAACAGGATACGCTAAAAAAGTAGGGATGAACAAGACCGTTAATTTGGCATAATGGATAATATGTGCCTGCAGCATGGCCAAAGAGCTCTGCATCGTTGCCAAGTCTTTGGTAAGGTCGATAGTTTTCAGCAAGTGAATTTGCTTTAGGGCATTGCTGAGCGTTGTCAGATAAAATAACAGCAAAGCCACGGCAGAAAGGGCGTAGGGCCATTGGGTGATGTTTTTGACAATGAAACCAATCAACAGCCCTATGGCTATGGTATGAAACAAACACTCAATCACGCGTTGGCGGTAGAGCGGGGCAAGTTTCGAGGCTACTTTTCGGGTCTGGATCAACTCAATGTTTTGCTCGTTGATCTGCAGGCTTTTTTCCAATTGCCCGTCATTCGATTGCCACATTGTTTTTAAGTCATCTAATTCCATGGTTGTCTTTTATTGGTTTGAAAAATTTGTTCTCAGTTTCTCCTTAATTCGATTGATTCGGGTAGCAATATTGGTTTCGGTGAACCCGGTGATTTCGGCCATTTCCCGGTGTGATTTGTTGTCTAAATACAGAAGAATAATGGCTTTGTCTATCTCTTTTAATTCATTGATAAAATGCTGTAACAACTGAAGATTGGTTTCTGCCTGATAAGCAGCGTCCGAATTTTCTTCGAAAACGATCAGTCCTTCCGATAAGGAATCATGGTGTTTGAATTTTCTTTCCCGGCGGTAAAATGAAATCGCTACATTCAGAGCAATGCGATACATCCAGGTAGAAAATTTAAACTCCTCCTGAAAATCCGCAAACGATTTCCATAAGTTGTAAATAATTTCCTGTGCCAGATCTTCCCTGTCCCATTTGTCGGCGCAGTAGGAGTTACAAATTTTATAAATGATGCCCTTGTTCTCTTTGATGAGTTGTATGAATTCCTGTTCAGCGGTTTTCATGTCTAATGTTTGATGCGCTTCGGAGTTTATTTTACATTAGATCCATACAATACTTTCAGGGTTCTGCTGTTGCAGGACGGTACTACTGAAAGATGGGTTTCGCCGTCAAATACCTTAACTGTCACGGACAGGTCCTTGAGCGAGCGGCTTTTAATCGAGTCCGTGAAAGCTTGAAAAGCGGAAAGCATCACGGCCTCTTCCGCACCGCCTATGGAGAAGAAAACACGGGCCGGGAGTTCTGTATTTTGGTTTGAGAAACGGGCCTCCTCCTGCATCATTTCACGGTTGTTCCACCAAAAAGAAGGGCTGTTGATGCCGTATCTTTTAAACAAAGTCGGTCTTTTTAAAAGGCAATATCCCGTAAACAGCCCTCCAAGCGAATGCCCTGACAAGCCACGATCGGCGGTAGTTTTGTAATGCGAATCGATATAGGGAATCACTTCTTTTTCTAAGGTATTCAAAAAGCTTTCGGCACCGCCTGACTTCAGTTTTCCTTCCGGGATATTCATAAGCTTTGACCACAGCGTATCGGCCTGCGGAATACTTGAGGGTGTAAAATCATTGTGTCGGCTTGCCAACCAGTCGGCTTCGGCAGCACACTGAAGGTCAATACTGACGATGATTATCTCTTTGATTTCTTTGCCCAAATCCATCACTTCCCGAATAGAGCTCATTGATTTGAACGAATATTTGCCGTCCAAAACATACAATACGGAGTAATGCAGCGTGTCTGTCTCTGTATAATGTTTGGGCAGCGAAACCCATACCTCATACACCTTATGGTTGAAAGAGGAGGTAATCAGGTGGCTTTTTGTCGCGTTGATGGGGGTAATGCTCTGAGCCCGCAACGTTACTGAGAGGAAGCTCAGAACGGCTAAGACGATACCGGGAGCAACGAGGAAATGTATCTTTTTCATGTTCGGTTTATTTATGGGTCGGCATTTTAAAAATCAACGCATCAATGGCAGGGTTTAATTTCACCGTTTTTGTATCGATTGTGATCGTACCGGCCATCGGGTTGGAGGTTTCCATCCGCATAGCAAAGTTGAGTCCTTCAATTTGAACATATTCCGAGAAAGTTACTTCTACCTCCTGACCGTTTTGGACCGTTTTTAATTTGGACATAAAACCATCGGCGGCATTGATCCAGATTTCAGATTCGTTGCCGTTTTTAGGCCACATTTTCAGATGGTGAGCCTCTTTTCCTTTTACTTTTTCCGTAGCTATGATCGCTAACTTTGTCCCTTTTTCGGCATAGTCCAACAAAGGGAACGGATCGATTTGGGTAATCACACTCTTTGCCGTTTCCTCAGCCATTACCTGCGGCTGACCGTTGCCGCCCATTAAGATAGGGGTGATTTCCCAAGGGGTAGTGCCGTCAAATGCCTGTACCAACTCATTGCCCATGATCTTTGAATCACTCCTCATGGCTCTGTTTACAAGGAGGGTGGTCCGGTTTTCAAATTCCAGCCCCTGCACTTTGATGGTGTTTTCCAGAATGAGCGTTTTGACTTCCCGCAATTTGGCCGCCCCACCGAAAGCGTTTAAATGGTGGGCAACGATTTCGTCCACCGTTTGAGCGAAAACAGCACTGAAAGAAAGTACGGAGATGATGACAGACAAAGTGATCTTTTTCATTGTTGTATGGTTTAAAGTGACGCCTACTCTGTTCTATCGCATCGACGTTTCGGCTTATTTGTGTTGGTTGTTTGCCGAATGATTCGGGGGCGTTTCAGAATATCACAGTTTTTCGGAAAATTTTTTTTAAGCAAGAAGAAAGGAAGCCGGCAGGAACCGCTGTGTTGCCGGAAGGAAGGAAATCAGGCAGCATTCGGTACTGACAGCGGGAATGGGCGATAAGGTAGGAAGGGATAAACGGCAAGACCGGGAGGCCATACTGACTTGACATTGTCTCGTTGTTGGGCATTATCAGATGGATATGAATGTGTCCAACTTAAACTTTGCGAAATCGGTGATTTCGTATTTGCTGCTGTAGTTCTTCTACCGATGGCCCACAGAAAAATTTAAAAAATAGGATGGATAAAAGAACTCTTTTATAACCGATATTACCCGCGCTTATTTTGCCGACGCGACTAAGCAATGGCTCCTGTTAGGGCGGGGTAGATAACGGTAATTGGTTAATGGGTGGTTTTTTGAATAATTTTTGAGCATTTGTTGGTGCAAATACTCTGTTTATAGGTGCTCATCGTCATCCTGCGGAAGACAACGAACAACGTAGGGTTTGATTATCTCAGAGACTTCATGCTGAGCAAGCAGAAGATTTTGGCTGTAATGATGAAATTGTTCGAATAGCTCCATAAATTACTCTCCCCAAACTTTTGCAATCTTATCTTTTATCTTTTGCTCAAAAATCTCAATAAGTTTTATATTGGAATTAACTAATTCTTGCTCGTAATTTAGATAATTAATAATATCAGCTTGAATATTAGCTGGTGGAATTGGTATTTGAATATCATTAAGTATCCCTTGTGACAAATTAGTAATATTAGCACCTCGACCAACGGTTTTCATAAAGTTGCTGTGAAAATCAGATTTTAATAGGTATCCAATAAATAATGGCTCAATACCTGAATTTAACCTACATCTTATCGTAAATCCTGAAAATGATATTCTTTCATTTACTTTTGGAATCACAACACTTCGACCAACCAAATCCTTATTTCCATTTGACCTAACAAATAAGATATCACCCTCTTGAAGTAAATAACTATCATTTATATTTTCTTCAACCTGTACTTCTTCTAAATCAGTTAAAGGAGCAATTAAATGTTTTTTAAAATTACCTACTCCAAATATCTTTATTTGCTCGCCTGAAGATGCCTTCGTAAAGTTTAACCCATTTTTAAACTCAGAGATTTCTCCAAGTTTTTTTGTCTCCCAATCTGGGTCAATATCAATTTTTGGTTTGTAGTTGGCTACTACGGCTTTGGCTCCATCTATGATTTTTTGATAGCCTTCTATCTCGGCTACTATTTCCTCTTGAATGGATAAGGGTGGTAGGGGGATTTTAAATGGACTTAACCCTTGTCTTGTTATTTGTGGCTGTGCTGCCCCTGAAATTGTGGAGGATAAGTCGGAATTTTTCAATAGATAGAATAGAAAATCTTTATTCAGAGTTTTATCATCTATAGGCTTAGCAACCATTGCATTTCCTGTAATCCATGCTTTTGGTGTTGACATGTTAATTGTGCCACAGGTAGCACCTCGACATGTTATTAGAACTTCTCTATCCTCATGATTGTATTGGTCATATTTTCCAATCACACCATTAGCCCCAAAAACCAAGTAATTGCCATTTTCAACCATATCTTTTTGTGATATGGTTTGTGGCTGATATAGGTTTGTGACTTCACCTAATTCAACCATTTCAAAATCAGAGTTTAGCGAGTCAACTGACTTATACCTCTCCCCACTCAAATTAAAATCTCCATTTTTTGCTATTTCAACTTTTGGAACAAGGTGGGCAATCGTTGCTTCTTCCAATTCTCCTGTTTCAGCAAAACGGCGTGTTAGTTGAATCGCTTCCTCTAACTGCCCACCTTTTACTGCGGTACGCTGTGCACCGAGGTTATAGCCGTCGTTGTCAATCTTTATAAACAAGATTTCATCTCGTTGTTTGGCAATTTCTTTATCCATCAACAATATGGAAGTTTTTACCCCGCTGTAAGGATTGAATACCCCGGCAGGTAAGCTCACAACGGCATACAAGTAGTTTTCTACCAACATTTTACGCAGGTCTTTGTAGGCAGTTCCACTCTGAAAAATAATGCCTTCGGGTACAATAATACCCGCTTTGCCTTTAGCGTTGAGGTGTTCGGCTATATAATCTACAAATAGTACCTCACTTCGGTTGCTATTGATGGTAAACTTCTTGTGGGGCCTGATACCCCCTTTGGGGCTCATAAAGGGTGGGTTAGCTAAGATAATATCAAAGCTTTCATTCCACCTTTCTTCACTGCTTAGGGTATCGTATTCATGAATTTTAGGCTCACTAAAACCATGCAAGTACAGATTAACTAAGCTCAATCGCACCATATCGGGCGATATATCGTAGCCCACAAAATTGTGTATCAGCTTCTTACGGTCATAGGGGGTCAATAAATCGCCCGTCAACGGAAATTTTTCATTATCCGGTAATTGATTGTATTGGTAAATATTGGTCGGCGTTGTTTTCATTGCCGCCCCCGCCGTGGTAGGGACAACGCATGCGTTGTCCCTACCGTTGTCCCTACGGGTATTTTTCAACAAAATGTGTTTGTAGGCGGCTATCAAAAAACCGGCCGTACCACAGGCGGGGTCCATGATGGTATCGTTTTTGTCAGGGTCAATGATGGCCACTAAAAAATCAATGATGTGCCTTGGCGTACGAAATTGCCCTGCATCGCCCTGCGAACCCATCACCGAAAGCAGGTATTCAAAGGCATCTCCCAGTTTTTCGCTGTGGGTATATTCAAACTCACCAATGGTTTTCAGAAACAGCTTTAGGGTTTCAGGGTCACGGTAAGGCAAATAGGCATTATCAAAAATATCTCTGAAAAGTCGAGGAATATTCGGGTTTTTCTCCATCCCCTCAATGGCTTCTGAGTAGAGCGTAAGCATCTCAGCCGCTGACACCTTGGGGTTCATGAGTTTATCCCAAGCATATTTACTGAACTCTACAAGCTTGTTTTTACCGGGGTCATTCGGGAACTCCGGGTCAGGGATTGTATAATCTGTAAAAAACTTGGCTTGTCCGCCCAGCTCAACCGCCTCTTTGTCCATGTCGTCCATGAACTTGTAAATCAGTCCAATCGTGATTTGCTCAATTTGTGCTTTAGGGTCAGGGAGTTTTCCTACCAGAATATCTCTGCAATCGTCAATTCTTCTCTTAGTGGTTGTATCTAACATCAGTTAATAAAATTTATCGTCCTTCCAATTGGCGGGATTATTTTTAATGTATTCAGAAATGCGTTGAAATGATGCATCATTTCTAATGATATGGTCATGAAAACGGGTTTGCCAGGCAAATTCCAACCCCAATCGGTTACAATGTTTGGTCACGGCCGACTTATAGGAACCTATGATAGATGACACGGTATTCAGTCCCTGATTTTGGTATCGTTGTTGACCGATCGTTTTTTGCGGTTGTGGTGGTAGGGACGTCGTTTCCACGGGTGGGGACAACGCATTTGACGGTAGGGACAACGCATGCGTTGTCCCTACGATTGGCGTTTCATTAATCGGTTCCGGTAGGGACAGGGCATGCCCTGTCCCTACGTTGGCGTCGTCATTTCCATCAATAATCAATATTCCATGAATATGATTAGGCATGACAACGAATTCTCCCAATATGACATTTTTGGCGTGATTTTTAATTTCATACCACAATAAATCGGCAATAACCCCCTGATGGGATAATTTCATTTTATTGTTTTCTATTTCTCCGAAGTGGTGAACCCTGTCCTTCGTGCAAATGGTAATAAAATAGGGGGCATCCCGGCCATAATCCCAATTTTGTAATCGGGCAGATTCATTGCGGTATTTTCCTTTGAATTTGTCAGTCATTAGGCAGCAAATCTATCAAGGTTTATGTAATCTTTAATATAAACGGGTATCACCTCTCGGTAAGGTGCCGCTACCTCCTTAAATTGAGAAATAGACAGTGTCGGATGGGTTTGTAGTGCATGAAAATCTTTCGTTTCAATGATTTTTCTGATGTCTTGGTCTATGATGTATGCTTTAAAGAAGTACTTCAAGGCTCTCAGATTCACATCTTCGTTGGGTGGATACATCGAAATGAATTTATCAAACTCTTCATCCAATAGTTCGTCCTTAGATTTGAATTTTGGGATGATACCAAATATTTTTTCGACTACCTCTCGGATTGTTGTTTTTCGGTCGATTTTGGCAGCTTTTCTTAAACTTTCAAGGTTTAGAAACTTATCTGATTTATCAAATATTTCGTGTTGGATATGGCTGACTACCTGCTCCCAGTTTCCGAGTTCAACATTTCTCCTGATGATGTCATCCATGATGATGCGTTCTTCAAACTTTTTAAACAGCTCTCTATCAATACGCATACCCTCGGGTCCGATTGATTCTTCTACCAAGCTCACCAATGGGTCTTGCTGGAAGTTGGTGTATTTACTGATACTTACCCCTCCACCACCTTCGCCATTTCCATCCTCTTGTCTTGGTTGTGGCAACTTTAGTTTTTCGTCATAATCAAACCTTTCTTCAAAGTATTCGCAGTTGGCAAAGAAATCAAAAAGTTTGAAAACCTCCTTTTCATGCCTGATGGTCTCCTCTTCATTGAGTTCGTTTTTGAACTTGTACTCAAAAGTATTTTTGCGAGTACCCCTTCCCTTGATTTGCACAAAATCAGCAGGGCTGAAAATCGGTCGCATCATGCAGATATTCAACAAGTCAGGGCAATCATACCCTGTGGTCATCATACCTACCGTAACACACACCCTTGTCTTACAAGACTTGTAGCCTTCGAGCCAAGTGGTTTTGCCACTTAGATTATTGTTAGAGAAATTGATAGTCATTTGTTGAGCATCCCCCACCTGCGACGTTACCTGCACGGCAAAATCAGAATTATATTTATTGGGGAAAAGTTGCTCGGCATACTCGTTGAGGATTTCAGTCAGTTTACGGGCATGACTTTGGCTCACTGCAAAAATGATTGTTTTACCAACCTCGTTTGTAATGGGGTCACGAAGGGCATTTTCAAGAAAAGTCTGACAAAAAATCCTGTTTGTCTTTTCTGAGAAAAACTTTTTTTCAAAATCACGAGAGATGAAAGTTTCGGTTTCTTGTCCTTCTTCGGTTGGAATCACAACGGCGTAACCCTCATCTGAAAGTAACTGAGTAGTTATTTCAGTACGAGCATCCAACACTTTCGGATTTATCAGAAAATTATCTTTTACGCCATCCAATAAAGAATACCTAAATGTTGGGTCTCCGCCTTCACAACCAAAAGTAGTGTAAGTATCACGCAACATCCTTCGTTCTATTTCCCTTGGGTCGTTATTTTTAACTTTATCAGGGTCAACACCCTTCAAATAGTCTTTGGGCGTAGCTGTTAAGCCCAATTTATAGCCATGAAAATACTCAAACACAGCACGAGCATTACCGGAAATCGAGCGGTGAGCTTCATCAGAAATCAGTAAATCAAAATCAGTTGGCGAGAAGTCAGTTCGATATTTATCATTGTGCATCAGCGACTGTATAGTTGTAACGACAATTTCTGCCTTCTTCCAAGTACTCTTATTTTCTTTGTAGATATAGGTTGTATAATCAGGTTTTAGGTAGGCAGTAAAATCTTTCCAGGCTTGGTCTTCAAGCTCTAACCTATCTACCAGAAACAATATACGTCGAGCATTTTCGGTTCTAAGAAAAAGCTTGCTTACGGCTGCTGAGGTTAGTGTTTTGCCTGTCCCTGTGGCCATTTCAAACAAGAATCTATCTTTTCCATTAGCTACGGCTTTCTGTAATTCTTGAATCGCTTCTATTTGATAATATCTTAAAAACCTAAGTTTATTTGCCCAAATAAAGTCCTTACTTGCCTCGATAGTTCCTTTCCATTCAGGATTTTGTGCATAATCGGGCATTTGAATTTTTACGATATAATCTGTCGAAATCACTTCGTTGGCTAATGCGTTCCTATCAGGACTCCAACTGCTTATTGCACCTATTTCATCCGGAGATGGAAAATTATAAATTGGTTTAGGATTGCCCTTGGTGGTATCCCAGAAGTAATGCACGATGCCATTGGAAAGAATTATGTATCGAGCACCTACTGTTTTGGCATATTTCCTTGCCTGCTCTTTGGCAACCAACGGGTGAAGGCTTTCTTTCTTTGCCTCAAGCACACAAATCGGTTTATCATTGCTATCAACAAGTAAAAAGTCTAAAGAGCCATTTTTAGTTTTCTCGTAGTCATTACCCCATGCGTCGATTTCATGTTGGGTAATTCTTACATGGTTTTCGAGCAGAATATTCGCTTTACCATGCTCATTATCAAAGAAACGCCAACCCGCTTCGGTCAGCAGTTGATTGATTCTAATTCTTGCATGAGCTTCATTTTTCATTTTTATAGGTGTTCGTTGAGCATATACTAAAAGCCATAAAACCGCAATGGTATCGAATTTTAGGACATTTGACAAAAAATTTTATCTAACTGACTTTTTTTGCCGCTGTTGGTTTTCTGACTGACAGTCCTTCTCAACCCTTCAAAATGTTGATGAAAAAAACGCTGACAAAGACTAAAGAAGAGAAGCTTTAGTAGGCGGTATTCAGACCCCTCCGGGGTGACAAAATAATAGCCTTTCACCGCACAAACTCCACCTTCTCCCCAACCTTCAAAACCGCATTCGCGGCCAACTCATGCACTTTTTTATTCCCAATCTGAATGGTCTGAACGGGTAGATGCCCGTGCAAAACGGTGAGGGTGGTTTTGAGTTGGGTGCCCAGTTTTTGCTTCGAGCAGGTGCCCCACGCGTAGCCGTTGGACCAGAAAAACGTGCCGGGTTGGTCGTTGAAATGAAGGGTTTTTTCTACGCCTGAGTAGTGGAAGCCACTCAGCGCCAGCGTAGAAGCCCAGCTGATCATGGCGCGGGCGTAGTGGTGGCCGCATTCGGCTTCGTCGAAGGGGCTGCGCTTGGCGCCGTCGTATCGGTAGCGGATGTTTTGGATGCATTGGAGGCCGTCGTCGATCCTATTTTCGTAGAGCATGCCGATGGCGGCGGTGTATTCAAAGCCCGTCATCACTTCGGCAAAATACGGGAAAGGCACCGTGGGGCGGCCTTTGGGCCAGCTTGCCATGAGCAACGCAGGCTCGTCGGCCAGGGCGTAGGAGCGCATGTTGTTGAAATGCTCCGTCAGCGTGGCGCGGTAGTTGTATTTCAGAATGGATTTCAGCGAGGTTTGCACGTTTTGCGGTTTGACCAAATAGCCCAAGCCGCACACGTGCGCCATGAATTGCCCCACCAATTGGTCCACCAAACAACCTTTGGCCAACTGAAACGGCGGAAAATCGCCCTGAATGCTGTTCCAACCCGAAACCGTTCCCTTCGCAAATTGGCGTCCAACGGGCGAGATCACCTGTTGCTCGTAATATTCGCCGTTGAACAAGTGTTGGTCGGCCCACGTACTGCCGCTCAGAAACAGGGTCTTGCATTGCTGCGCAAAAGCGGCATCGTGCATGGCCTCGGCCATTTTTTCGGCGGCTTTCAACGCCCCCAAATACCAAATTTGCATCTGCGGATTAGGCCCGAAATATTCCACGTCCATGGTATTGTGCTGCGCTCCGTCCATGACACCGTCGAGGTTGCCGTCCCAGCCGTTGGGTACCCACGCGAAGGCCAACGCGCGCTTGATCTTTGACCAGTTTTTTTGCAGAAAAACGGTATTGCCCGACAGTTGCCAATCGCGGTAAAACTTCATGATGGTGCCCATTTGCCCGTCGGCGGCGGCCATGCCGTTGCCCGCGCCTTTGTTCAGCGGTAGTCCTACCCGAAACTGCATGATGCCCGAGGTGCTGTCGAGGGCGTAGTTAAACTCCACGTCGCGCATGGTTTGAGCTAAGTCACCGAACAAAAAGGCCGTGGCCTGCTCGTAGTTCCAAACGTGCGTACACGAACCCGCGCAGGAGCCTTCGCTGTCCATGACACCCTCCCAACCAAACATCCGTCCGTCTTCGGTGCGGAACACGGTTTGGGAGCGTAACGTGCTGAGATTGAACAGCGCCGCTTCTTTGACGGCTTCGGGATAATCGCTTTTCAGGAAGCTGTTAACAAAGAGCAACGTCTCGTTTTCGAGTTGGGACAATTGCGGCACGGCCTTTTCGGCCACGTCCCAGGCGTCGGTGTAGCGGGTGGTGTAGTAGTTGCCCACGCGCTCTTTCGACCACGCAAAACGATTGGGAAAATGCCACGTAATAAAGAACGTAAAGGTCTCGGTTTGTTTGGGTTGAATGGTTTTCTTCACGGCCAACGACGCCATCGGGTCTTCGTCGGCGACGGTGGTTTTTTCGGTCAAGGTGCCGTCGTTCGTAAAATCGTCCCAAAAATCCAGCAGCGCATTTTCCCAGTCATTCCGCACGGAAGACGTACGGTAGCTGACGTCGCCCACGGCGTTGGTACTCAGGGCGATGGTGCCCCAAGCAGGGTCGGCTTTGTCCACCCCGTCGGAATACATAAAAATGCCTTGGCCTGCTTTTCCCTGCCGAAATTGATTTTTGTTCTGCTTCGCGCCCGACGGATTAAATTCTCCTTTCCACGATTTGGACCCTTTGGAGCCGTCTTTCCCCACAAAATTTCGCATCGAACCCGCCACCGAAACCGTGAGCGGTTGGGTGGAGGTATTGGTGACTTCGTAGGTTAGGGCCGCCATTGGAATTCCGCTGCGCTCGGCATCGCCGGGAATGAGCGGATTGAAGGCTTTGATCTGAACGCTAACGGGCATTTTTTCGTCCGATAAATTCACCTGACCGAACGGATACGCGGCGTCAAAACTTGCTTTGGCAAAGCGCGGCAGCCCGTGGTGGTCCACGGGTCGTCCTTCCATGTGCTGGTACTCATGCGTTTCGAGCGGGCCGATGAGGGCTTTGGCCTGTCCGTTACCCGTTGGTTTTTTGACGTAGATGGCGAAGAAAGGTGCCATGTTACCGGGCAAGGTCGTGCTGAAACCTTTGCCCGGGCGGTTCATAATTTCCCAATCCTGCAACTGTCCGCGCCCGCCCAATGAGACCGTTCCCGTACCGATACCGCCGATGGGTAGGGCGATGCGGGTGAGGTGTTGTTGGTCGTAATGCTTCAAAACGGGCCATTTCTGCGGTTTCCACGGGGTTTGGGCGAGGGCTTGGGTGGCGAGGCAGAGGAGGAAAAGGAGTTTTTTCATGGGATTGGGAAGGTTTACAGCATAGGAAATCCGATAAGACTTGTCACCCCGGAGGGGTCTATCATCCGCTTTACAGGCTTTCATTACGCGGTTTTAGATCCCTTCGGGATGACAAAAAAGAATGATAATGTGAAACCATCAATGCTTCTCAATTTCTTCCAAACTCACGCCCAGCATTCTCCTTGCTACGGTATTCAGGGCGGTTTTGTCGCCTTCAAAGTGATAGGTACGGCTGCGGTGGGTGAGGGTTTCGCCTTTTTTGAGGGCTTTGGCGGGAGAAGAGGACTCCAGTTCGTAGAATGGTCCCATCTGCGTGCCGTCTTCCACCGGGCCGTCATTGTAGGAGTTGGCAGCATCGCCTTTGAAAGGTTCTTTCTGAATTTCCCACATCGAGTTGACGTAATCGCCCGTTGGGTCCAAATCGTAGGTAACGATGGTCAAAACGCCTTTTTCGGCATCGTAGCTGCCCATAACGGGCTTGGCAATGCCGGGCGGCAGGCCGATTTTGCTGCGGTGTTTGCCGTCGGCTTTGAAATACAGTAGGCTGTCTTCGATGATGAGCCGCTCGGCAGGCACTTTGCCGAAGTAGTTGTCGTTGATCTTGCTTTTTCCGTCAGTACCTCCCGCAAATGGTACTATCACGGTTGTTTTGGGGGTAGGGTTAAACATCCCCAAGATCCAGATAGAAAGCAGGCCCGTCTCTTTTTTCCAATCGGTGCCTTGGTTGGTAATTTTATTGATCGTTTCGTAGGCTACCGTTTTTACGTCCTTGAGCGGAAAATTGATGGCCGTTTCCACTGTCACTTTGCTGAGCGCTTCCACGCTTCGGTCAATGACGATGTCGAATTTAGTGCCCGAATAATTGGTCAACGACGCCGTTTTGCGGAAAATGGCTTTGGATTTGTCGGAAGAAACTACTTCAAATGGCTCTGAATCAATGACAGCGGGTACTTGCCAGTCGTCGAACACAAATTGTTTGCCCTGCTGAAAATAAATGGAAAACTGTCCGCCTTCTGGCCCGATCCAGAAGCGGTCTTCGCCGCCGAAGGCGCTCATGTGCGGCGTGAATTTGCCCGATTCGAGCAGTTTATAATTCAGCCATCCGTAACTGTTGCCGGAAGCGCCGTCGGCGGTAGAGGTCATCACGCGGCCCTGCAAGGCTCCGACCACGGCGACCTGCGCCGAATCATCGTCGGGGGCCGTGAGGACAATCGGTTTTTGGTGCTTTTTCAAAAAGGCAAGGTCAGCGCCGAAGTTGTTTGCGGGAGAAGCCATAGTTTCGTTTTTGGGAGATGAACAACTGATACATACGGCACTCACCGCCGATATGACTATGGTGAGCGCAGGAAAAGCGGTTTTGGAAAGCATGGAGATTGAGAGCTTGAGGCGTTTTTTTCAAAAGGAACGCCTCAAAAAGGGTTACTCTTTGCTCTTATCATTTAGAGGTTATTTTATGGTTATGGACAAAGAAAAGTGACTTGTACCGACTCCGTTCCGTCCAAGAACTTGGAGCACAGCCGTCTTTGTTTTTTGCCGAAAAATAAATGGATAAAAGCGGCTGTCGGAGGGGGGATTTCCCCCGTTTTTCTTTGCGAAAGCTAAATAAAAATTGTAATTTTACGTTGAAAGAATCCTCTTGTTATATATTCAAAAATCAACCATGGCAGACAACAAAGAACAAAAATTTAAAGCCCTGCAAACAACCCTGGAGAAGCTGGACAAAGCCTACGGAAAAGGCACCGTCATGCGTCTCAGTGACAAAAAAGTAATGGACGTAGAAGTCATTTCGACCGGTTCGGTCGGATTGGATTTAGCGTTAGGAATCGGCGGGTTACCGCGCGGTCGTGTCGTAGAGATCTACGGTCCTGAATCTTCAGGAAAGACCACTCTTGCCATGCACTGCATTGCCGAAGCTCAGAAAGCCGGCGGTTTGGCGGCTTTCATTGATGCCGAGCACGCTTTTGACCGGGTCTATGCCCAAAAATTGGGGATTGACACCCAAAACCTCCTTATTTCACAACCGGACAACGGGGAACAGGCGTTGGAAATCGCCGAACACCTCATTTCGTCCGGGGCGATTGATATCATTATCATTGACTCCGTAGCGGCCTTGGTTCCTAAGGCCGAAATTGAAGGCGAAATGGGAGACAGTAAGATGGGGTTACAGGCTCGTTTGATGTCGCAGGCCCTGCGTAAACTCACCGGGGTGATCAACCGCACCAATTGCTGCTGTATCTTCATTAACCAATTGCGCGATAAGATCGGGGTCATGTTCGGCAGTCCCGAAACCACCACCGGCGGTAATGCGCTCAAATACTATGCTTCCGTACGTTTGGACATTCGTCGTATCGGACAGATCAAAGAAAGCGCAGATAACATTACCGGTAACCGTACGAAAGTGAAGGTAGTGAAAAATAAATTAGCTCCGCCGTTCAAAGTGATCGAGTTTGACATCATGTACGGCGAAGGGATTTCCAAAGTCGGCGAGATCATTGACTTGGCGGTAGAATTGGAGATCGTTAAGAAATCGGGCAGTTGGTTCAGCTACGGCGGCAATCGCCTTTCGCAAGGCCGTGATGCCGTGAAGCAATTGCTGAAAGACAATCCCGAACTTTCGGAAGAATTGGAAGCGAAGATACGCGCTAAAGTAAATGAAGATGAAAATGCGCTTGTTGATACGTTGGAACCCAACGTTGTAGACGACGGCGCTCCGGAATAACACTTGTAAGGGCGGGGTTTACCTCCGCCCTTTTTTATTCTGTAAGGGCAGGCTTCGCGTCTGCCTTTTTTGTTGGTAATAAGTATGAGCAAACATCAATGTCGGTTTCGAAATCGCTTTTTTTCAAATCATTACCGGACTTTTGACGCTCGCTTGGTAACTAAAATACAATACTCTATTTTTGTAATACGGTATTTTAAACCTAATAGCATGAAAATTGAGCTGGAAGTGCCTGAAAATAAAGTAGCTTTTATAATGGAACTGTTAGAAAGTATCCCTTTTGTAAAAGCGAAATTTGTGACAAAAAAGAAAGTTGCCCAAGATACTACTGACTACCTATTAAGTACTTCAGCAAATCGTGAGCGGTTGATGAAGTCGATTGAACGCTCAAAAAATGGGGAAGCAGAGTTCCATGAGTTAATTGAGCAATGAAATTATCATGGGATAAAGAGGCTTGGCAAGATTATATATTTTGGCAAGAGACCGACCGAAAAATTGTAAAGCGAATTAACGAACTTATTAAAGAATGCCTTCGTGTCCCTTTTGAGGGGAAGGGAAAACCGGAAGCACTCAAGGGAAATTTAAGCGGCTATTGGTCAAGAAGAATTACGGACGAGCATCGACTTGTCTATGAAGTAAAAAGCGATACCATTCACATTTTACAATGTCGGTTTCATTACTGAGATTTTTTACCCGCCAGCTTATTCTGACGCATATTTTTATTTCAATATCTCCCTCGAAATCACTAACTTCTGAATTTCGCTCGTGCCTTCGCCGATGGTGCAAAGTTTACAATCGCGGTAAAATTTCTCTACCGGAAAATCTTTCGTAAATCCGTAACCGCCAAAGATCTGTACCGCTTCATTGGCGACTCTTACCGAGACTTCTGAGGCATAATACTTGGCCGTGGCACTTTGCAGCGTGACGGTTTCGCCGCGGTCTTTGCGGTCGGCGGCGTCGTAAACCAACAATTTGGCTGCTTCGATTTCGGTGTACATGTCGGCCAATTTGAACGCAATGGACTGGAATTGCGAAATGGGCTTGCCGAATTGCTGCCGCTCTTTGGAATAGGCCAAAGCGGCTTCGTAGGCTCCGATGGCGGTGCCGAGGCTGAGCGCTGCAATAGAGATACGCCCGCCGTCCAGCACTTTCAGCGATTGAATGAAACCTTCGCCTACTTCCCCCAATACCATACTCTCGTGAATTCGGCAATCCTGAAAGATCATTTCGGCCGTTTCGGAAGCACGCATTCCTAATTTATCTTCTTTTTTTCCGGCACTGAAACCGTCTGTCCCCCGCTCTACCAAAAAGGCCGTGGCACCGCGTTTGTCGCCCGGGGCACCGGTTCGGGCAATGACTACGGCGAGGTTGCCGCTTTTGCCGTGGGTAATAAAATTTTTAGAACCGTTCAATACCCAATGTTCTCCGTCTTTTACGGCTACGGTGCGCATATTTCCGGCATCTGAACCGGTATTGGGTTCGGTCAGTCCCCAGGCACCGATCCATTGGCCGGTGGCCAGTTGCGGCAGGTATTTTTGCTTTTGTTCTTCATTGCCGAACATAAGCAGGTGGTTGGTACATAGGGAGTTATGAGCTGCCATAGACAAGCCGACAGAGGGGTCCACTTTGCTGAGTTCGACGATCGCGGTCACGTACTCGCGGTAACCCAATTGCGCACCGCCGTAGCTTTCGGGTACCAATATTCCCATGATGCCAAGTTCACCTAATTGGTGAAATACATCGGCAGGGAAATGCTGGCTTTCGTCCCAAGTACGTACATGCGGACGGATATTTCTTTCGGCAAAATCACGGACGGATTGGGCAATTAATTCTTGGTTTTCTACAATTTGGACAGACATGGTTTTTAGGAAGCTAAGCGGCAGTAGTTGACTCTTTTTCTCAATTTACAATTACGCAACGATTATGCCAATATCTTGTTATTAAACGGTTTAGGGCAGGAGGGGCCGAATTTTGTGTATATTCAGGGAAAGAGGAGCTTAATTAAGCTGAAATCCCTAACTGACAAACAAAATTCGTTGTTAAAGCAATTTTTAGTACAATCCTTTTTCTGAATTAATTCAGGTTTTTACCTTAAAATCAATGAGATTGACATAAATTTGCTTTCTTTTGAGAGGGATTGGAGAAAATCCTATACTTTTGAGATTGTTTTAGCATACTCAAAAAAATACAATTTTAAAATCAATAACTAACCATTTTACAGACTATGAAAATAGCAGTTGTGGGAACCGGATATGTTGGCTTGGTCACCGGGACGTGTTTTGCGGAAACCGGAGTACAGGTAACGTGTGTGGACATTGACATAAAGAAAGTTGAGAAATTGAATAATGGAGTGATTCCGATCTATGAGCCGGGTTTGGACGTACTTTTTCATCGGAATGTGGCGGAAGGGCGTTTGAAATTTACGACCGATTTGGCAGAAGGGATCAAGGGGGCGGCCGTCATCTTTTTAGCCTTGCCTACGCCTCCGGGAGAAGACGGTTCGGCCGATTTGAAATATATCTTGAAAGTAGCGGATGACTTGGGTCAGATCATGACCGAATATGCCGTCATCGTTGATAAAAGTACCGTTCCTGTCGGAACCGCCGAAAAAGTCAGAGCCGCTGTCGGCAAAAATGCGAAAGTGGATTTTGACGTAGTATCCAACCCGGAGTTTTTGCGCGAAGGAGTTGCCGTCGAAGATTTTATGAAGCCTGACCGTGTCGTAGTAGGAACCCGCTCTGACCGGGCAAAAAAGGTCATGGAGAAACTTTACGCACCGTTGGTGCGTCAGGGAAATCCGGTCATTTTCATGGACGAGCGTTCGGCCGAAATGACCAAATATGCAGCTAACTCGTTTCTGGCGATGAAAATTACGTTCATGAACGAGATCGCCAATCTTTGCGAGTTGGCCGGGGCAGACGTGGACAATGTGCGCAAAGGCATCGGTACCGACAGCCGCATCGGAAAGCGCTTTTTATTTGCGGGAATCGGCTATGGAGGCAGTTGTTTCCCCAAAGACGTACAGGCATTGGCCAAAACGTCGGAAGAATACAATTATGATTTCAAAGTGCTGAAGTCGGTGATGGAGGTCAATGAAAATCAAAAAACGAAATTGATTCCTTTGCTGAAAAATCATTTCGGCGGCGATCTGAAAGATAAAACGATTGCCGTGTGGGGGTTGTCTTTCAAACCTTATACTGATGATATTCGGGAAGCACCGGCGTTGGAAAACATTGAGATCATGCTCGAAGCCGGGGTAAAAGTGATAGCATATGATCCGGAAGGAATGGAAAATGTGAAAAATCACGTTTTTGGTCATAAGATCACTTACGCTCATACCCCTTATGCGGCTTTGGACGATGCCGATGCCCTGATGATCTTTACCGAATGGCCGCAATTCCGGACCCCGGAGTTTGAAAAAATGGCTTTATTGATGAAAAGTAAAGTGATTTTTGACGGTCGTAACGTGTACGAATTGGATCAAATGCGGGAATTGGGCTTTACCTATTATTCCATTGGTAGGGAAGTGGTTGGCATTTAACATTGACCAATTAACATACAGCATTCGAATGGCAAAGTCGGATAACATAACGTATGAAAAGGGTATGCTTTTGCCGTTAGGATAGTAAAAGCCTACCAATTTTTAAGCAATGATAAGCGAGAATTTGTTTTATCAAAGCAGTTATTAAGGTGTGGCACTTCCATTGGAGCGAATATTGCTGAAGCAAACGGAGCCATTTCAACATCTGACTTTTCGGCAAAAATATCGATCGCCTATAAAGAATGTTTAGAAACTAAATTTTGGCTTTCCTTACTGAAAGATACAGGGTATTTTGAGCAAAAAATATTCGAAAGCATTTACAGTGATGCAGATGAGTTAGCTAAGATTTTGTTTTCCCTACTAAAGTCTACCCGCATTAGCCCTCACAAGCTGTAGTTTCATGATTGTGAGAAAAATTGTTAAATGATAAATGTTTTCTGATAAATGAAAAGAGTTCTTATTACCGGGGCCGCCGGATTTTTAGGTTCGCACTTGTGCGACAGGTTCATTAAGGAAGGTTACTACGTGATTGCTATGGACAATTTGATCACGGGCGACCTTCGTAACATCGAACATTTGCGTTCCAACCCTCATTTTGAGTTCATTCACCATGATGTTTCCAAACACATTGTGATTGACGGTGACTTGCACTACATCCTCAACTTTGCCTCGCCGGCCAGCCCCATCGACTACCTGAAGATTCCGATTCAGACCCTGAAAGTAGGTTCGCTCGGTACCCATAACTGCTTGGGATTGGCCAAAGCCAAAGGAGCTCGTATCTTGGTAGCTTCTACCTCGGAAGTATACGGCGACCCGCTCGTACACCCCCAAAATGAAGAATATTGGGGGCATGTCAATCCGGTGGGGTTACGGGGTTGTTATGACGAAGCCAAGCGATTTCAGGAAGCCATTACGATGGCCTACCACCGTCACCACGGGGTAGAAACACGCATCGTTCGTATTTTCAACACCTACGGCCCTCGGATGCGTTTGAACGACGGTCGCGTACTGCCGGCATTTATCGGACAGGCATTGCGCGGAGAAGATCTGACCGTATTCGGTGACGGTTCACAAACCCGTTCGTTCTGCTACGTAGGCGATCTCGTAGAAGGAATTTATCGCTTGTTATTGAGCGATTATGCCATGCCGGTCAACGTAGGAAACCCGGCCGAAATCACCATCGGTCAGTTTGCCGAAGAAATTATCAAATTGACGGGTACTACTCAGAAAGTGGTCTACAAACCGCTGCCGCAGGATGACCCCAAACAACGTCAACCGGATATTACGCTGGCTAAACAAATTTTGGGCTGGGAACCGAAAGTGTCACGCGAAGAAGGGTTAAAAATTACCTACGATTATTTCCGCAATTTGCCGGAAGATCGTCTTTACGAAGAAACCAATCACCGCGAGTTTTAAAAGGAATATTTCTCTCACGCGAAGGCGCAAAGAAGCGGCCCGCCGCTGCGGAAAAGTTTCTCTGCGCCTTCTTTTTTGCGCGAGGCCTAAAATGCCAGGTAAGGCGCGATTTTATTGACCAACTTTTCGTCTAAAATCTTGATATTCAGCAAATCCTGCGGGGTTTTGTAAGCGCCGTGCTGTTCGCGATAGCGTACAATGATCTCCGATTGGCGCTTGGATAAGTAAGGATGTCGGTCCAATTCTTCGGGCGACGCGGTATTGATGCTGATTTTCTGAACAGGGGTCTGAACCTGCGCAAAACGATGCAACTCGCTCAATGCCAACGAATCCAAACCGAAGATTTCGGAATACTGAGCCGTAGAGGCAAAGCCGCCCAAACCTTCCCGAAATTTCACGATTCTTGCGGCCAACTTACTGCCGATTCCTTTCAGCCGAGCTAATTGTGCCGTGTCGGCGGTGTTAATATCGAAGGTCGTCAGGGCGGGTTTGG
The DNA here is from genome assembly GCA_046329125.1 of Spirosomataceae bacterium. Lineage (GTDB taxonomy): Bacteria > Bacteroidota > Bacteroidia > Cytophagales > Spirosomataceae > Runella. Next base: position 417,099 of record JAXLVD010000002.1, read on the forward strand.
TAAAGGCAGGTTTGGCAGGAGCCGCAGGTAAAGAAGCGTAGGCGGCAGGTTGTGCCGCTGCAATAGCCGTAACAGCCTGTTTATCAGGAATGGTAATGTAAGGTTCAAGCCGTTCGTACAAGGCCGATTGCAGTCCGTATATTTTTTGCAAATCCTCTTTTCGACGAAATTGCCCGCCTTTGGAGCGGTATTTAAGAATGCGTTCGGCAATGAATTTCGGCATTCCCAATTCCTGAAATTGCTCGACAGACGCTAAGTTGGGGTCAAAGTAAAACAAAGAGAGCGGTCGTTCAGGATTGCCGGCTTCTTTATCCGAAAAAGCTTTGCCGGTCGAAGAGCCGTAGGTCGGTTTTTTGGGTTGGATCGTTTCCAAAATAGCCAATAAGCTGTCCGCTTTGCGGGCATCTTCGGCAGAAACGGCTTGAGGAGCCGGTACAAACAGGCGGTCGTACACCGACGGTCCGAACCAACACAACATCATCAAAACCGCAATTGCTAAAAATCCTCGCGCCTGACTTCGTGACAGGCCGAATTCGTCGCGGATGGCGTACAAAAGTCGTTGAAGCATGGTTTAGGTCTTCAAAGGAAGTAGGTTGATAGGTATTGTCGAGGTAAAAATAGAAAAAAACAGCAATTCCCAAAAACACTAAAAAACTTAAAATCACATATTTCGCCGAGATTCCCCCGCAAATTCCCTAATTTTGCGGCCTCTTATCACCTTAAATAAGGAATAACCATTAACAGATAACGAATAACGTACCTATGAGTCAAGCACCGGCTACCTCTTTACAAGACATTGTGTCGCACGCCAAAGAATACGGATTTGTGTTTCCTTCTTCTGAAATTTATGACGGTTTGCAGGCGGTTTATGACTACGGTCAAAACGGCGTTGAATTAAAAAATAATCTCAAGAATATCTGGTGGAAAGCCATGACGCAACTCAACGACAACCGCAGCGGCGGACCGATTGTCGGAATAGATGCAGCGATTTTCATGCACCCGCTTACATGGAAGGCGTCGGGCCACGTAGACGGTTTTAACGACCCGATGATTGATAATAAAGATTCCAAAAAACGCTACCGCGCTGACCAACTGTTGGAAGGAAAAGCAGAACAATACGCCGCCGAAGGACAACCCGAGAAAGCACAGGAGTTATTGAACGAAATGGGGCGGTTGTTGGGCAACAACGAATTGGAAGCCGTTCGCGAATTGATCATAGCCGAAGGGATTAAATGCCCGATCTCAGGAACTTCCAACTGGACGGAGGTGCGTCAGTTTAACCTGATGTTCAGTACACAGGTGGGTTCGGTAGCCGAAGATTCCAACTTGATTTATCTGCGCCCTGAAACGGCACAGGGGATTTTTGTAAACTTTCTGAATGTTCAAAAATCGGGTCGGATGAAGATTCCGTTTGGGATTGCCCAAATTGGGAAAGCGTTTCGTAATGAGATCGTGGCACGGCAGTTTACATTTCGGATGCGGGAGTTTGAACAAATGGAAATGCAGTTTTTTGTACGTCCCGGTACTGAAATGGAATGGTACGAAAAATGGCGCGATACCCGTCTGAAATTCCACCAAGCCGTAGGCCTTCCTGCCGAAAAATTGAAGTTTCATATTCACGAAAAATTGGCTCACTACGCCAATGCTGCCGTGGATATTGAGTATGAGTTTCCGTTCGGCTTCCGCGAAATCGAAGGGATTCACTCGCGTACTGATTTTGACCTGAAAAACCACCAAGAACTTTCCAAAAAGAAACAACAATATTTCGATAACGACCTCGACGAAAACGGTAAGCCTTTCGGTAACTATATTCCATACGTGGTAGAAACCTCAGTAGGGGCTGACCGTTTGTTTTTGGCGGTATTCTGCAATGCCTTTACCAAAGAAACGGTAGGCGAGGGCGATGCTCAAAAAGAGCGTACGGTGTTGAAATTGCACCCGGCCTTAGCACCTTTCAAAGCGGCTGTTTTCCCTTTAATGAAGAGAGACGGTTTGCCCGAAAAAGCAGAAGAGATCGTGAAGGCGCTTCGCAGCGAATTTCGCGTGTTTTACGAAGAGCGTGACGCCATCGGTAAGCGTTATACGCGTCAGGACTTGATCGGTACGCCGTTCTGTATTGCGGTAGATTACCAAACCTTGGAAGACAACACTGTCACCATTCGTCACCGCGACAGCATGGAGCAGGAGCGCGTCCACATTGACGAATTAAAAGCAAAAATCGGCTATGCTGTGTCGGAGCAGCGGATTTTGGAGTTGATTTGATTTTTCGCGGTCGGTCTTCCCAATAAATTTTCTTTCACCTTTGTCAAAGTTCAGAACTTTGACAAAGGTTTTTTTATGCCCTATTTACTTTAAACCGCTCGCGGTAGAGTTGATAAAAACTGAGCGAGTAGGCGATGTAAAAGCAGGTGAATGATGCAATAATTGCAATGTGACCCTGTTGAATAAGGTCATAATCTGAAAAGTATTTAGGCAGTTGAATAATCCAATATACTAAGAAAAATACCTGAGCACTTCTTCCAATAATTGCGTTTGTTTTTAAGGAATTAATAAACTTTCTTTTCTTTATAAAATACTGTCCTAAATGTAGAGCTGCTTGAGGTAATACTATTAATACCGGAGCAAAAGCACAAGTGGAAATAATCCAAATAAAATACTCTCTCGGGACAAGATAAGCAAATTGAAAAGTAAGCAGCCCCACTAAAAGCGTAGTTACAAGCGTAGGCCAACGAAAATAATTTTTCATGATCTGCCAATGCCTTTTAGCCATTTCTTTATTAAGGCGCTCTTTGTATTCGTTTTGAAGTTTTACAAGACCATAATTGTCTATTCGAACAGTTCTGAATCTTCGGGCATCGTAATAGTAAAAAGAACCCAAATAAAGTTTGTAGTTTGTGAATCCTTCATGAACTTCACCAAAGGCTTCCCCAAAGGTTTTCCCGTTTTCAACTCGGTCTTCAATCGCCGTAATGTAATGGTCGAGCAGTTCTTCGTAAAGGTCTTGGTATTTGATGCCGCCTTCAATGACTTCTTTACTGATCAGTTCCAATTGTTCGGTCGTTAACTTCATCCGAGTGAAGGTTTTAAGTTTAGGATTTTTTGGAGGTTAGCGACAAAATCGGTCAATTCCGAGACCGCATTTTGAGCCTGTTGGTGACCATTTTCCGTTAGTTTGTAATATTTCCGATTACGGCCATCCACAAGTGCATTTTCCGTAGAAAGCACGCCTTCGGCTTCCAGTTTATGCAGGGTAGGGTAGAGCGCACCTTCGGTGAGTTGCAGCTCACCGGCCGTAATTTCGCGTACCCGCTGCGTGATTTCATAGCCATACATACGTCGGTTATCCTGCAATAATTGCAGCACGATGGCACTCAAGCAGCCTTTGAGGTAGGTTTGTTGTTGCATGAGGCAAATATACATTACATTTCTTTATGCCCAATTTTCTTAGGTATAAAATTTATTTGTTTTTTTTAACTTTGTCAAAGTTCTAATCTTTGACAAAGTTGGTTTTATGACTGCACTTCCCAAAAAATACTACACGCCCGAAGAATATTTGGAATTGGAAGAAAAGGCGTCTTATAAAAGCGAATACTTCGACGGACAAATTTATCCATTGGGCGATTTTGAAGGAGATACTCCCGAAGCAATGGCGGGGGCAAAGCCGGCACATAATGCGATAAGAGAAAATCTTTCGATTGAAATTGGTTCTTTTTTGAGGAAAAAATCGTGTCGCTCCTATTCAAGTGACCAACGGGTTTTTATTCCTTCCAACGGGCTTTACAGTTACCCTGATGTTGTGGTGGTTTGTGGAAAGCCTGAATTCTCCGACACGCAAACGGGTAGTTTGACCAATCCGGTTTTATTGATTGAAGTACTTTCGCAAAGTACTGCCAACTACGACAGAGGCGAAAAATTTGAACTTTACCGTGATATTCCGACGTTTAGAGAATACCTTTTGATAGATTCCCGCCGAATTTGGGCAGAGCTTTGGCGTAAAAGCGCTGAAGGAATTTGGTCGTTGGTTTTCGAGGGTAAATCATTGGATTTGACGGTACGTTTAGAAACCATTGAGGCAGAATTACTGCTTCGTGACTTATATGTCAATACCGAGGATTTGCCGGAAACCGTTTTCAGAATAAGATAACCGTAAAAAATAAATAAAGCATGAAAAGGATTGAGAGATATAGCCAAAACCTCTTTCAATCCTTTTTCTTTTTTTCATTCTCCACTGTTCGTTATTTATGTACAATCTTCAGTTTTGGCTGCTTTGCCTCAGTAATTTTCTGTTTTCTGCCAGTTTTCAGATGATGATTCCCGAACTGCCCGATTACCTGACGGCTATGGGGGGCAAAGAACACATCGGACTCATCATTGCGCTGTTTACGTTGACTGCCGGGCTTTCCCGCCCGTTCAGCGGTAAGCTGACAGATACCATCGGTCGAGTGCCCGTGATGGCATTCGGTTCCTTGGTGTGTTGCGTGTGCAGCTTGGTTTATCCCTTTGTGCATGTAGTATGGGGTTTTCTGCTGTTACGCTTTTTACACGGCTTTTCTACCGGCACAAAACCTACCGCGACAGCTGCTTATGTAGCAGATATCATCCCCGAAAACCGTCGGGGAGAGGCAGCGGGGATGCTGGGAATTTTTACGGCAACGGGCATGTCCATCGGGCCGTCCATCGGCAGTTTTTTGACCCTGTGGTTGGGTATCAATACTATGTTTTACGTGGCCGCGGCTTTTGCGTTGATCTCGATTTTGATTTTGCTCAATATGAAAGAAACGCTTGTTGAAAAACAGCCGTTTCGTTTGAAGCTGTTCAAGATTTCAAGACAGGACATCTTTGAGCCGAGGGTGTTCAGCGTGTTTTTTGTCATGTTCTGCGTTTCATTTTCGTCGGGAGCGATTTTGACTTTGGTACCTGATATGAGCAAAACGCTGGGAATCAATAATAAAGGGTTGTTTTTTACGGTTTATACCGTGGCTTCGTTGGTTATTCGGGTATTTGCAAGTAAGTCGTCGGATATTCACGGTCGGGTGCCGGTGATGATGATCTCCACTCTGATCTTAGCCGTAGGAATGACCCTTTTAGGAATCACCCAATCGGCCTTTGGCTTTTGGACCGCGGCCGTTCTGTTCGGCTTTTCGTGGGGCTTGAACACTCCTACGCTGACGGCATGGACCATTGACTTGAGTCATCCCGATTACCGAGGCCGGGCCTTGGCTACCATGTACATAGCGTTGGAAGCCGGAATCGGGGTCGGGGCTTGGTGGTCGGGGTGGTGGTATGCGGGCAAGATCGCCAATATCCCTTTTGCTTTTTATGTATCAGCCGCCTTGGCCGTCATTTCGTTAGTGTATTTGATTTGGTGGAAACGTTCCAAAGAGGTACCTGCCTTATAAAAATTAAAAACTAATGACTTCACTCAGTACAACGCGTTGGTTTGTGTCGTAATTTTGGCCCCAATGCAGGAACTTCGCACACTTATCGGAAAAGAAATTACGCTGGAATGGCGGCAACGGTATGCACTCAACGGCATGTTGTTGTACATTGTGAGTACTGTTTTTGTCTGTTATTTGAGTTTTCGCCTCAAATCCAATCAATTAACACCCCTTACCTGGAACACTCTCTTTTGGATCATTTTGCTTTTTACGGCAGTCAATGCCATTTCCAAAAGTTTCACGCAGGAACGGGCCGGGCGTTTGTTGTACTACTATACATTGGCCAGTCCGCAGGGAATTATTTTGTCAAAGATCCTCTATAATTCGGCCTTGATGCTGGCTTTATCGTTGGCCGGATTCGGTTTCTATGCGTTTGTGATGGGCAATCCCGTGGGAGATTTGCCCATGTATTTGCTCACGATTGTCTTATCAAGCATTGGATTTGCGTCGTCGCTGACCATGGTGGCGGGGATTGCGTCAAAAGCGGAAAATAACGGTGCGTTGATGGCGATCTTGAGTTTTCCCGTCATTATACCGATGCTGTTAATGGTCATGAAATTGGCAAAAAATGCTTTAGATGGGTTGGATCGAAGTGCAAGCACCGATGAAGTGTTGGTATTGTTGGCTTTAGACGCGATTGTCGTAACTTTGTCGTTAATTTTGTTTCCTTATTTGTGGAGAAGTTAGCCCCTTGCCCCCAATGGGGGAATTAATTTAACAAATGATAGTTTTATGAAGAATAAACAAATTTATACAGCTCAAAACAGAAATATCTCCCATTGGGGGCAAGGGGGCTGGTGGTGGAAAATAGTGGCAGTCTTGCTGCTGAGTTATACAATCTATTTCGGTCTCATGGGAACCGTGCCCCGGCGCCCTATTCTTAATGAAAGCATTCGCAATGTGTATTTCCACGTTCCGATGTGGTTTGCCATGATCGCGATGTTGAGTACCTCTTTGTTTAATGCCGTGCGTTATCTTCGGACCAATGATCTCAGGTATGATATAAAGTCGGTAGAATTTACCAACGTAGCTATATTGCTCGGACTCTTAGGCTGTGCCACGGGCTCTATTTGGGCGACTTTCACCTGGGGCGATCCCTGGCCCAATGACCCCAAGCTCAACAGCGTGGCGATCAGTATGTTGATGTATTTTGCTTATTTGATCTTACGCGGTTCGTTTGAAGACGAACAACGTCGGGCCCGTATTTCGGCAGTGTACAATATTTTGGCATTTGCCGTGTTTATTCCTTTGATTTTTATCCTGCCTCGCTTAACCGACTCGCTACACCCGGGCAACGGAGGAAACCCGGCTTTCAGTGATTACGACATGGACAGTCAAATGCGGCGGGTTTTTTACCCGGCCGTGATCGGGTGGGCGCTTTTGGGGTTCTGGATTGCTACACTGCGCGTACGGATAAGAAACCTCACTTTACATGAAGACTAACCACCAATTCCATAAACCCATGAGAAAAATATTTTTTTTATTGTTCAGTGTATTTCTTTCGGTAAACCTCTTTGCCCAACAATCTGTTACACAGGAAACACCTATGGCCGATCAAATGCGGGCCGATGGCAAGATTTGGGTGGTAGTAGCGGTCATTGCCACACTTTTTGCCGGTATTATTGCTTTTTTAGTCAGTATGGATCGAAAAGTATCTAAACTGGAAAAACAATTGAAAAAATGAGCCTTTTAAAACCGGTTGGCATCAAACGCCTGGGGTAGAAAATATCAAAAATCAGTAACAAAATGAAAAAAGTACACATCTTCGGATTGATTGTCATAGCCATTGCCATTGGAATTATTATTTCCACTTACGGTAATGCAAGCACTTACTCTAATTTTACCGAAGCGGAGGAAATGGCGAAGGAAGGCGAAACCGGTGAAATACACGTTGTGGGAAAACTCAAAAAAGATACGGCGGGGCAAATTGTAGGGATGAAATATGACCCGGTAATGGACGCCAATCACTTTGAGTTTATGCTGGTAGATACCAATAAAGTAGAGAAAAAAGTGGTCTATTTGAGCCCTAAACCGCAGGATTTTGATAAATCAGAACAGGTGGTGGTGATTGGCCGAATGCGGAACGACTATTTTGAGTGTAATAAAATTTTGATGAAGTGCCCGTCAAAATACACCAATGAAAAGCCCGATTTTAAGGAAGCTACGGCTACAAAGATGTAAGACCATGATGGAGAAACCGGTCAGCTTATTGACATTGTTGTTGGATAGCCCCGATGCTTTCAAAGTGATTGAAAAGGCGCAAACTAAACTGCAGGAAGAACAAGCCCGCAGAGAGATATTTTATGACGAAATAACGGCCGATGTGAAGACGGAATTTATCAATGGCGAAATCATTGTGCACTCACCGGTGAGAAGCAGACATGCATTGATAAGCGATAATGTGTTCAGTATATTTTGTTTGTATGCGTTAAAGCATCAATTAGGGAGGGTGACGCACGAGAAAGTTATGGCGCGTTTTACTCGGAATGATTACGAGCCTGATGTGATGTTTTTCAGGAAAGAAAAAGCGGATTTGATAGAACCCAATCAAGCGCTGTTTCCGGTTCCTGATTTTGTGATAGAAGTAGTTTCTGAATCTACCGAAGAACGCGATAGAGGAATCAAATTTAAGGATTATGCCGCACACGGCGTAGAAGAGTATTGGCTCATAGACCCGGAAAATCGGGTAGTGGAGCAGTATCATTTGGTGAATGGCGAATATATGCTTGTCAAAAAAACAGACGAAGGAACCATTCATTCCTTTGTTTTCCTGTCGTTTGACATTCCCGTGGAGGCTATTTTTGAAGAACAGCCCCATTTTGAATTTGTGCAGGAATTATTGAAATAATAATCAGCGGATTCAGACCGCACGGGCGTTGCAACGGCGAACCGTCGTAACGGCGATGCGGTTGAAATTTCCAAACTGAAGCCCGCTATCCAATCAACCCTAAAGATGACACTCGGAAATACAGGACACCTTCTCGTAATTATCTCATTCGTGACGGCTTTAGTCGCTACGTACGCGTATTTGCGTGCTACCTTGGTTGCGACGAACCCCCTCACAGATACTTGGAAGCGCTTCGGACGAAATGCTTTTTACGTACACGCCGTCGCCGTGGTCGGGGTATGTGTAACGCTTTATACGATCATTTACGGCCATCATTTTGAGTACCATTATGCATGGAGCCACTCTTCCAAAGCCTTGCCGTGGTACTACATGCTTTCCTGTTTTTGGGAAGGGCAGGAGGGAAGTTTTATGCTTTGGATGTTTTGGCAAGCAGTTTTGGGGGTAATTTTGATTCGTACCAATAAGGTGTGGGAGTCGCCCATGATGACCGTTTATGCCTTGGTACAGGCTTTTTTGACCTCCATGATCTTAGGAGTAGTCATTCCCGGGTTGGATTTCAAAATCGGAAGTACGCCTTTCCTGACTATCGGTGAAGCGAATCCTGATGCGCCTTTTTTGCAAATGAATCCCGGCTTTGTCCCTAAAGACGGGAATGGGCTGAATCCCCTGTTGCAGAACTATTGGATGGTGATTCACCCGCCGACGTTATTTTTGGGCTTTGCCCTTACGTTGGTGCCTTTTGCTTATTTGATGGCCGGGCTTTGGCAAAAACAATTGTCAGAGTGGCTTCGGCCGGCGTTGCCTTGGATGCTGATGACGGGTGTTATACTCGGAGTCGGGATTTTGATGGGGGGCTACTGGGCGTACGAAACACTCAGTTTCAACAGCTATTGGAGTTGGGACCCGGTCGAAAACGCCGTGTATGTGCCTTGGTTGGTAGGAATTGCCGCGCTGCACACTATGATTATTGCCAAGAAGAACGCAACGGCATTGAAGTCATCGGTTATTTTGGTGACAGCGCAGTTTATTCTCATCTTATATTCTACCTTCCTGACCCGCAGCGGTATTTTAGGAAATTCTTCCGTACACTCTTTTACCGATTTGGGCCTTTCGGGGCAATTGTTACTGTATTTGTTGGCCTTTATTGCGGTTGCTGTGTTTTTATCAGCCCGTGTTTGGAAACTGATGCCCTCCGATAGCGAAGAAACCTCGACCTATTCGCGGGAATTTTGGCTTTTTATCGGGGCAACAGTGATCTGCTTGGCGAGTTTTCAGGTGATTGTCCCTACATCCATTCCCGTTTGGAACAGCATTGTTGAATCGTTTGGCGGCGTATCCAAATTAGCCCCGCCGACTGATGCCATTTCCTATTACACCAAATTCCAATTGTGGTTTTTTGCCGCGATCGCTATTCTCTCGGGTATAGGGCAGTATTTTTGGTGGAAGCGGGTTCAGAAGGGCAAAATGCAGGATCTGTTGACACCCGTGTGGATTTCTCTGTTCATTACGGCTTTGCTTATTACGTTCGGCGGTATCAATAAATTGCCTTATATCGCCTTGCTCACGGCAGCTGTTTTTGCTTTGGTGGCCAATACCGCTATCATTCTCGGTATTTTGCGCGGCTCTTATCGCTTATCCGGCGGAGCGATTACGCATATCGGTGTGGCTTTGATGCTGATCGGGATTCTTTGGTCGTCGGGGTACCAGAAAGTGGTTTCCCTCAATGCCTCCGGCTTGCTCATTTCCAAAGAGGACTTCTTTACCAAAGACGATAACAAAGAAAATAAAGAAAACGTACTGCTGTGGGTGGGTCAACCGACCCGCATGGGCGATTATCTGTTGACGTACCGCGGGCCTCGAACCGAAATTCGGGACGTTCCCAACTACGTACCCGGCAGTTGGCTGGATATTATTGAGGGCGATTTCCATGCGGTTTGTTTAAAAGACATTACCATTGGTGATAAAACCTACCATAAAAAAGGCGATACCGTGGCGGTATATCCCGAAAACGTATTTTATGAAGTAGAATACCGTGAACCAAGCGGACGGATCACGACCCTATACCCGCGCGTACAATTCAATGAGCGAATGGGCATGGTGACATCGCCCGACATCAAGCGGGAATTAAACAAAGACTTGTATTCGTATGCGATGGTGGGCAGCAACCCCAATCAGACGGAGGAATGGTCGCCTACCGAAAATTTCCGTGTTTCGATTCAGGATACGTTTTTTGTCAATGACTATGTAGCGGTGCTGGAGAGTGTGTCACGCACCAATGCCGTGGAAGGGTTGTCTTTAAATCCCAATGATGTGGCCGTCAAAGCGCAGATCAAGTTGTTGGATAAAGAACGGGAGTATTTTATCGGACCGACGTTTGCCATCAATCAAGACCGCATGGTGATGCGCAAGCCTGAGGTCAACGAAGAGTTGGGATTACGCGTCCAGTTTATGGAGATAGATCCCAAAACAGGCACGTTCAATTTTGCCGTAAATACCAAACAGCGTGATTATATTGTGATGAAAGCCGTAGAGAAACCGCTGATTAATGTACTATGGATCGGGACATTGGTGTTAGTGATCGGCTTTGTTTTAGCTACTTTACGGCGCTTCAGAGAGTTTCGCCTTACGCGGGATAAAGGCACAGAATTAGAAAAAAACAGGCCGTCTGCCGTGAAGAGTTAACAGACATTTGTTTTCAGTCGTAAGAATATTTTCCCGGAAAAGCGGCTTTTGGCCGCTTTTTTGCTTGGTTCTGATTTGATTCATTATCGGAATTACTAATGAGCCGAAATTGATGAGTGCCTTCAAAATAGCCCTATCCCTCACCTTTGCACTTTTTGCAATGGCTTTTTTGTCGCGCCCATCCCCTAATTCTGATACATCGACGGCCGTTGACAGCTTTAAAAAAATCCTTATTTTTAAAAAACATCAATTTGAGATCAGCACCAATGCCTCCGGTGCGGTTCGGGAATTGGTCATACAGGTAAGTCGAAACAACCAACCGTTGATTACGATTCGCCGAAAAACCGACGGATGGGTAGTCGATGCCGAAACCGCCGATTTGGATCAAAACGATTCGCCGGAACTTTATATTTACTCCTGTACTTACGGTAGCGGGGCTTTCGGGAAGGTATATGCCTTTGAGTTTTTTCCCGACTCCTTTGATGCCATTCATGTGACACCGCTCCCTCCGCCTTTATCAGAAGGATATATGGGGCATGACAGGTATAAAATTGAAGACAATTATTTGATTCGACAGTTTCCGGTCTATCGAGCCGGTGATGTGAATGCGCGAGCTACGGGCGGTACCCGTATCATAAAATATACATTGGAAGATATTGACAAAAACTTGTTGCTTACGCCGCGGGGGCCGGACCGCTAATGGCTCAAAGTTCTTTATATCCGATGTTTTTCAGAATAGCCGGCACTATATTTGCTTGTGTTAAACTGTAAATAATAGTTTTAAAATATTTCTTCGTAATTGATAAAATATCCCCTGAATTAGAGAAAAGTTGGCTCTTTTTCAGGGAAAATGTTCCTTTTTTACCCATTTGGCAGAGAAATTGATGGGATTCAGGTAGAGCTTTCTTTACCCCGAATAATTCCTGTTTTACAGTTTACTCTACTCTAATGGAAAATAAATTTCTACTCAGCTTCGGCCGAGCAGGTGTTGTTTATAAACAACCTGTGCTCTGTCTTTCCCTCTTGCGTACTTTGGGGTTTGTAATGGGACTCCTAACCTGCTTCACCCTCAATACATCGGCACAAAATGTCAAAAAAGACTGCGGAAAAACCATCATGCTGGTCGGTGAATTATTGTCAAATTCGCAAGCGGTGGTCGCTTTACCCTTCGGCAACACACCGGGATTGGAATCATGCAATATTCCCAATATCGGCGGTGACGGGATGGCGGTTGACCAAGATAAGGGGATTGTGTACGTAGGCAACCCTTTTTCTGACCCCATTCAGGTATATGATTTTTCTATAGGGCAATTTAAGCCGACACTGAATCCGGCGGGAGATTTAAGAAGTTATGATGTAGCGATTTCCCCCGATGGCGATTTTCTGTACCGCGGTTATCTTAATTCTAACGGCGGAGTACAAAAAATCAGAATAAGCGATGGGGCACAGGTCGCTATAAAGCCTGCCAACACGTTTACCAACGAAGCCGGCAGTAAGATTTGGGGGGTAGCGACCGATTCTACCGGGAAGGTGTACGTGACGACCGGCTACAATGACCTGCAAAGCACCGGCAATGGCTATATCAGTACCATTCAATCCATTGACGCTAATCTCTCCGGGTCGCCGACGGTCATTGCTACCTTGAACAACGGCTCTGTTTTTGTGGGGGTTACTTTTTTCAACGGCTTTTTATGGGCAACTATCGATGGGTACAACTTTACCTCCGACAAAGTGGTGAAAATCAATCCGGCTACCGGCGCTGTTTTGGCTACCTATGTATTGGATAATCGAAATAATTTTAACATACGGCCTTTTGACTTAGCTTTTGCTTCCGACGGGAATCTTTATGCCACCTCTTTTTACGGAGACTGCGTCTATAAAGTGGATATTACGACGGGCGTTGTCAGTACGTACATTGGGCAAGTGGACGGCGTATTGAGTAAAAATATCGCTTTTGTTTGCGGCAACTTTAAATGTTTGTGCGTGGATCCCAAAATCACCGGTATTTCACAGACCGATGCGACCTGCGAAGGAGGATTTTCTAAAAACGATGGCAAAGCGACTGTTTCCGGGATCACCAATGGGAATAGAGCGGATATTAATGAAGGAGCTACGTATGGTACCACACCTGTTTATGGTGATGCTTCCAATAAATCCATCGTTAACGGAAGTGTACAATTCACAGGTTTGAAACCCGGTACCCAATACGCTGTACGAGTGTGGAATGAAAGTGATAACTGTTTTAAAGACACGGTCTTTACGACGAAACCCGTCGAGTGTTTTGAATGCCCTGTCATTACGCTTGTCGGAAAAAGCACTGACACGCTGTGTTCGGGTTATTATGGGGAGGCTGTCAACGTGATGGTCAATCAATTGGGCTCTACCCCGGACAGTTTGATCAAGTTTGTCCGTTTTACCACGCCTCAATCGGGAAAATCAATGTACACGGGCGGAACGACCCTGTCAACGATGAAAGCCATCAACGGCGCAGCGCAATGGCCCATTGGCCAGCCGGGTTCTCAATTTCCGGCCAATAACGGAACAGCTCCTGTAAATTACTATGTCTATGCGATCTTAGCCAATGCACCCAATGATACAACTTGTCGGCCTTTTGTCGAAAAAGTCTATACAATTTTACCCTTACCTAAGTTTACGGCTGCTACTGAACCCCTTTGTGAAGGCAGCAGTACTTTCGACTTAAAAGTGACCATTCAAACGGCAGGAACGTTTAAAATTACATTGGCGAGGGGATTAGGATCAATCGGCAACGGGCCGATCCCTCAAGACATTATCAGTACCCAAAACGGAGCCGGCGGCGGCGGGGCTACCACGGTTATCAGTGTGCCGGCCGCGGATACCGCCGGTGTGGTGATCGTGGTGCAGGATGAAGCCACGGGCTGTGCCAATGCGAGCGTGAGCGGTAAAACCGCCGTCAGTAAAAAGCCGCATTGGACAATTACCACAGCACCGGCTTGCTCGGTCAATAATGACAGCTACTCGGTCAGTTTTACGATCACGCCTGATTTGGGTACAGTGAAAGTAAACAAGGGTACCTTGACCAAAGCCAATTCGATCTATACGGTGACGGGCATTCCGACCGCAACGAATTTGGTTATTACCGACAGCCTGAGCGCCGCCTGCGTATTTGATACCACCATTGTAGGGCCTAACTGCGGCTGTCCGCCGAAAGTACCCACGGCCATTGCCGCGAGTGTGAATATATGCGCCGGTGACCCCATTCCTTTCTTGGAAGTGGCGGTGGGACCGGGTGAATCGGCCAATTGGTACGCTACCGAAACAAGTACAACCGTATTAGCGGGAGGAGCCAATACTTTAAAATACAAACCGGCGGGAGAGGGCATAGTTTGGGTAGAGTCGGTGAAAGTGGATGTAGGCTGTAAAAGCACCGTTCGGGTGCCGGTCACGTTAACCATTGGAACTCCTTTCTGTATTCCGCTGACGGTGACAAAAAAGAAATAGTCATTCACTTAAGGTAAAACCACAAAAAAGGGTGTTTCTAAAGAAGCACCCTTTTTTGTCATTACTTGGAACGAGGTTGCAAACGATTAGATTTTTGGTGATTTTAAGCGTAATTATTGAGCATACCTATATTGCCGAGGTATTGTTAAGAGAGAAGATATTTCTTTTTATTTAATATTTTGGTAATTTATCTGTGTTTATCTTAGCAAGTGATTTTATTCATTTACACTTTATCATCAAATCAACTTCGTTTATGATTGCAAATCTACAACCGGGAAGTGTGTTAAAAATCCTAACGGGATTTTTGTACTCCTTGACTATCATGAATTGCAGAAGCTTTGCCCAAGTTTCACTCACTACGCTCGGCACTCCCTATACACAGAATTTTGATGTGTTACCGGCAAGCGGCTCTGCTACATGGACAAATGACTCCAATGTTCCGGGATGGTTTCATGCACGAACAGGCACAGGCACCACCATTGTTGCCAATGACGGCAGCAGCAATGCGGGGAATCTCTACAGTTACGGCACAGGTACTGCTACAGATAGAGCGCTTGGTTCACTCGGCTCAGGCAATGCAGCCGTCGGAAATTTATTTTGGGGGGTAAGATTGCAAAATAATACCGGAGCTACTATTACTACATTAGACATTTCCTATACAGGAGAACAATGGCGAAACAGCGCCGCCGCCGCCCAAACGATTGCCTTTTCCTATTTAGTAGGCAGTCCGACTGTTACCGGATCGCTGGCGGAATTTCAGTCGGCGGGGGTCGCTGTTTCCTCTCTGGATTTTACAAGCCCGATTACGGGAGGTACGGCAGGAGCTTTGAATGGCAATTTAGCGGCTAACCGTACAGCTATTACCTTCTCTATTACGGGACTAAGTATCCCTAACGGAACCGAAGTGATGCTTCGATGGTCAGATCCGGACCATACCGGTGCGGACCACGGGCTGGCTATTGATGATTTTTCCGTTACCCCGCAAGGAGGTATCCCGCAGCCCACCCTCAACATCAGTGATGTCACTCAAGCAGAAGGGAATGCCCCGGGAACCACTACGTTCACTTTTGCCGTTACCCTGACCGCCCCGGCGGGCCCGGGGGGAGTTACTTTTGACATTGCCACCGCCGACGGTACAGCAACCACAGCTAATAACGATTATGTAGCCCAAAGCCTTACCGGGCAGACCATATCGGCCGGCTCAACCGGGCCTTATAATTTCAGTGTTACGGTCAATGGAGACAACACCACCGAAGCGAATGAAACTTTTTTTGTGAATGTCACCAATATCACAGGAGCCAATGCCGGGGACGTGCAGGGGCTGGGCACGATTAACAACGACGATGTAACCCTGACTCCTATCCATGATATTCAGGGACCGGGGGCTTCGTCTCCTCTTGTAGGGGCCTCAGTGACCACACGAGGAATTGTGACCGGGGTGAAAAATAATGGTTTTTTTATCCAAGAGCCTGAGGCTACTGTAGATGCCGACCCGGCTACTTCTGAAGGTATTTTTGTGTTTACGAGCAGTGCGCCGCCGGCCGCAGCAGCAATAGGTAATTCGGTTCAGGTCACTGCTACAGTCGTTGAGTTTGTTCCTTCGGCTGATCCGTTACAACCTCCTTTAACCGAACTGAGCTCCCCGACAGTACTTCAACTGTCAACCGGGAATCCGTTACCGGTAGCCGTTCCATTGACGACGACTTTTCCCGACCCGGCAGGGCCTCACGATCAACTGGAGCGAGTGGAAGGCATGCGCGTATCGGTAGCATCCCTGACTGTCAGCGGACCTACGATGGGGAATGTCAATGAACCGAATGCTACCGCTACCTCTACGGGGGTATTTTACGGAGTAGTGACGGGCGTAAACCGCCCGTTTCGCGAGCCGGGTATTCAGGCTCCCGACCCGGCTCCTTCCGGTGGCGGAAGCATTCCTCCCATTCCCCGATTTGATTCCAATCCCGAGCGGATTCGGGTGGACAGTGACGGCCTGACAGGCGGAACTGCCGTAGAGGTTGGCACAGGAGCAGTGATAACCGGTTTGATCGGTCCATTGGATTATACTTTCCGTACATATACCATTTTGCCCGATCCCGGGGCTTCCCTTTCGGTAACGGGCGGCCCTACGGCGACCGCAGTCACAGCTCCTACGGGGTCAGAATTTACCGTAGCTTCCTACAACCTGGAGCGTTTTTTTGATACGGTCAATGATCCCGGTATCGGTGAACCCGTACTTACTGCTACCGCTTTTAACAAACGTCTGAGTAAGGCCTCCTTAGGTATTCGTAATTTTCTGCAAACTCCGGACATTTTGGGTATTGTGGAAATGGAAAACCTAACAACATTACAGGCATTAGCTTCACAGATCAGTGCGGATGCTATTGCTGCCTCACAGCCCGACCCGCAATACCAGGCTTTTTTGGTAGAAGGAAACGATGTGGGCGGGATTGACGTGGGTTTCTTAGTCAAAACCGCTTCGGTGGTCGGAGCCACCCCTCGGGTTTCGGTAGTGGAAGTGGTTCAGGAAAAAGCCACGGAATTGCTCGTAAATCCGGATATGTCTACTTCTTTATTGAATGACCGCCCTTCCTTACGTCTCAAGGCCGTTGTCAACCACAGTAACGGGGCCACTTTTCCCGTAACGGTCATTGTCAATCATTTACGGTCGCTCAATGATGCGGCCGGTGAAGGTGCCGGCTCAAACGGTTGGGCAACAGATGGGGCCCGTGTGCGAGCCAAACGGCAAAAACAAGCGGAATCGTTGGCCGATTTGGTACAGGCACGCCAAACAGCCGACCCGACCGAGCGTATCATTTTGGTCGGTGATTTCAATGCTTTTGAATTCAATGACGGGTTGGGCCATTCGATGGGAACCATTCAGGGAACCCCCGCTCCCGACAATGAAACGGCGGTTGCAGGCGATGGCGCAGATTTGGTCAATCCTGATTTGGTTAATCTGTTCAGTACGGCTCCGGCTGCTGATCGCTATTCGTTTGTTTTTGACGGAAATGCCCAATCGCTGGATCACATTTTGGTGAATCAACCTCTGATTTCTTCCACCCTAAGTCGGCGCGAAGAACATCCCCGTATCAATGCCGATTTTCCGGAAACAACCCGTAACGGTACAGATGCTACCCGTTTAGCTGACCACGATCCGATCGTTTCTTACTATCAGGTAGCCGCTTTTGAGGCCGCCGACTTGTCCATTACGAAAACAGACAGTCCGGATCCTGTCACCGCCGGCACTAATCTGACCTACACGATCACGGTTACCAACAACGGCCCGGATGTTGCAGCTAATACTTCTTGGAATGATGTTCTCCCTACCGGTACTACCTTTGTGTCGCTTTCGTCTCCGGGAGGTTGGACAGCCACAACACCGGCCGTTGGTTCAGGAGGTACGATTACGGTTTCCAATCCCGGCTTTGCGGCAGGAAGTGCGGTATTTACACTTGTGGTAGCGGTAGACCCTGCGGTTGCCGATCAGTCAGTACTCAGTAATACGGCCACGGTGACCTCGTCAACTTCGGACCCTGTTCCGGGCAATAACAGCGCTACGGCCACCACGACGGTATCCAACCCCTGTATCATTACTCCTTATACCGTTACCGGCGGGGGGGGCTATTGTGCCGGCGGTACGGGAGTTGCTGTAGGCTTGAGCGGTTCGCAGACCGGGTTCAATTATCAATTACAATTAAACGGTAATCCGCAGGGAGCTCCCGTGCCGGGGACGGGATATCCTCTCAGTTTCGGCAATCAACTGTTGGCGGGCAATTATACAGTAGTGGCAATCAAGGCCAACAATCCCGGTTGTACTGCTCCGATGTCGGGTTCGGTGACGGTGACGGAGCAACCGGTGCCAAGTTCGGCCCTGATGGCCTCCCAAACGGATGTTTGCCCCAATACGCAAGTGACGTTGAATGCCCAATGTTCCATCCCGAATGCGACGGTGAATTGGAACCCCGGGGCTCCTACGGTGGTACCGGATGCCCCAACGACGTCTTACGTTTACAAAGCGAGTTGTACTTTGGACGGATGTACGGGCAATGAATCAAGCGTAGAAGTCAGGACGCACCGCATTTTGGTGGATATAAAGGACTTGGGAGCGGGTACTCAACCCAAAGCGGTGATCGGAGTAATCAAAGATAACCTGGCCCCAACCAACCTGATCAATGCGCCGGACTCCCCGCGTCGATGGACGATTTTGGCCAGCGGCTGTTCGGCCTCAGAATCAGCGGTATTTAAACTGTCGGGACCGGTCAATTTTACTACGGTGGATAATAATCCGCCTTACGCGATTTTTGCCAACGTAGGTTCGGACTATTTCTCTATTGATCACCCTAATTACGGCAATGGCACAAACGGTTTCCTTAACGGAGTTTATACACTGACGGTCGATCTGCGCAGTCAGGACGGAGTCGGTGGGCCGTTTCCGAAGAATCGGGTAGGGGTAGGAGCATTGCTGGCCACGCGTACTGTGCAATTTACGATAGCTAATCCTCTTCGGGAAGGTATCGAAACGGCTAAAGAGTCAGTTGGGGCAGAGATAAGTTCTTGGGCGGAAGTGAGTCCTAACCCGGCACAGCAGAATATGCGCTTGAAGATAAGGGGTCAAAAAGGGCAACCGGTGGAGGTAACTATGTTGGATGCCGCCGGTCGTCGGATGTTGCAGCGGAGTTTTGTTCCTGCTTCGGAGCAACATCAGGAAGAGTTTGAAGTGAGTCACTTGGAAACAGGCATGTACTTCCTTAGAGTCAACAGCGGGGGTAATACTATTTCCCTGAAACTGATTAAGACGGAATAACTCAAATTCCCTTAAAGGGAATGGTTGGAAGCAGAGAAATAGAAGTATTCTGAATGAAAGGGAGGCTAAAATGGTCTCCCTTTTATTTAGAGATTGCCGTAATTCTCAGAGTAAAAAGGGGCTTTTTTGAAATGGTGCTCCGACTCACAGGCGCTAAGCGACTTCATCGCCTTGTTGAAGAGTTCGGTGGGGTTAGTTGAACTTAATTTGCTATGAAAATCTGTATATATGGCAAAAGGTGACGTATAATTAGGTCCTTGTTTTCTAATTGCCTTCATGGGCATTTATAGGGTGTCCGGCTTGATTACGATAGGATTTTCGGGGTTTTAAGGGTCTTTGATTGCCCTACCGGATTACCCCGTTATGTTAACTAAAGAAGATATTTCCTTTCATTTAATATTTTAGTAATCTAACAGTACCTAACTTAGCGAAAGCTATTAATCGGTACTTTATCACATCAAAATCAAATTTGCTTATGTCTGTACATCTTCGTTCCTTAGTTTCCATTTTTAGGCCAAGAACTCTTCTTATCTGCTGTTGGAGTGTCTTTGGCTTGTTTTTTAGCAACTCCTTATTAAAAGCACAATGTGTTTCCCTTACCACTATTGGGTCAGCCAGTACCCAGAATTTTGACGCATTGAGCAATACCGCAGGAAGTACCACCAACAATTTAACCATTGCCGGCTGGTTTCTTACAGAAACCGGCGGCGGAGCCAGAGACAATGAACAATATGCCGTGGACACAGGTAGCGACAATACCGGTGATATGTATAGTTATGGTTCCGCCGGCTCCACTGAGAGAGCTTTAGGTCAACTCCGCAGCGGGACGTTAATAGGTACCTTCGGAGCTTGTTTTACGAATAATACCGGCACCACCATCACCAGTTTAGCTACCGCCTATAATGGAGAACAATGGCGATTGGGTAACGCCGGCAGAACAGATCAGATGAACTTTCAATACAGTACCAATGCCACTGATTTGGTGACGGGTACTTGGACCAACGTTGCAGCACTCAATTTTGTCAGCCCCGATCAAGTTACTGTAGGAGCTAAAAATGGAAATGCCGCGAGTAACCGTACAGCTCTTTCTGCCACGATAAGCTCGCTTTCTATTGCAAACGGAGCCACTTTTTGGATACGATGGAATGATGTTGATGCATCCGGCGCAGATGATGGCCTTGCCGTGGATGATTTTTCCCTTACTCCGCAAAATGTGGTGCTTCCCAATTTAACGGTCAACGACGTTTCGCTCAATGAGGGTAATGCCGGTACCACGAGTTTTACCTTTACCGTCAGTTTGTCCGCCCCGGCCGGGGCAGGCGGTGTCACATTTGACATTGCTACTGCTGATGGTACGGCCACCGCTCCCGGAGATTATACTGCGAAATCGCTTACAGCTCAGACCATTCCGGCAGGAAGTTCCACTTATTCGTTTACGGTATTGGTGAATGGCGAGATAACTCCCGAAGTCAATGAAACGTTTTTTGTCAATGTTACCAATGTAACGGGCGCCGCCGTAACCGATGGGCAAGGGCAGGGCACGATCGTCAATGACGACATTGCCCCTAATCTCACCGTCAATGATGTTTCGCTCAATGAAGGGAATGCAGGAACTACTACCTTTACTTTTACCGTAAGCTTGTCCGCCCCGGCCGGAGCGGGAGGCGTTACGTTTGACATTGCTACAGCCGACGGTACGGCCATCTCCCCCGGGGATTATACAGCTAAATCACTGACAAGCCAAACCATTCCGGCAGGCAGTTCTACTTATACCTTTGATGTTTTGGTCAACGGTGATGCGATACCCGAGGTCAATGAAACCTTTTTTGTCAATGTTACTAATGCTACCAATGCCATTGTCACTGACGGGCAAGGACAAGGCACCATTGTCAATGATGATATCACTCGCATCCATGACGTGCAGGGGAACGGTGCTGCGACTCCTATCCCCGGCAGTACCGTAACAATCGAAGGAATTGTAGTCGGCGATTTTCAGAACAGTAATCAGCTAAGCGGTTTTTTTCTGCAGGAAGAAGATGGTGACGCCGATGCCGACCCGGCTACGTCGGAAGGAATCTTTGTTTTTTGCAGCAGTTGCCCAACGGCGGTGGCCGAAGGACAAAAAGTAAAGGTCACCGGAACGGTATCGGAATTTTTTAATATGACACAAGTAACGGCAAGTACGGCGGGCTCCGTAGTAGTGACTGATGCGGGAAGTAACCTTGGTCAGGTGACCCCGGCTACGATTGATTTACCGATTGTGGGTTTTTTAAATGATTATTACGAAGCCAGGGAGGGGATGAAAGTGACCTTTGTCGATAATCTTACCGTAGCCGAACATTTTGAATTGACGCGCTACGGTCAAATCGAACTTTACGAAGGAGGTCGACCGCAGCAATTCACCGAAACAAATGCGCCGAGTGTGGCCGGGTATGCCGCTCATCTTGATAATCTGAATCGACGGAAAGTTATTTTAGATGATGATAATAACCTTCAAAACGCCTACCTCAGTCCTAACCAAGCGGAGGGGCTGCAAGCCCTCTATTATCCGCGTGCCAACGGCGGTTTTTCTGTCGGTGCGCAGGGCACTGACTTTTTCCGAGCGGGTGACCAAGTCAATGGCCTGACCGGTGTTTTACATTGGTCATTTGCCGGACAAACCGGCACAGACGCTTGGCGGATTCGCCCTACGGCAGCCAATCCGGCTACTTTTACCGTAGCGAACACCCGACCAATTTCGGCTCCCGCTGTTGGCGGAGCAATCAAAGCGGCAAGTGTCAATTTATTGAACTATTTTACCACAATCGATGCCACATCAAGTTCCAATTCAGGTCCTTGTGGCCCGGATGGAACGCAGGATTGTCGAGGTGCTGATTCCAATGCTGAACTTATTCGCCAACGGGAGCGGGCTTCTATTGTACTCTGTGGACTGAATGCCGACGTGTATGGACTGGTGGAATTGGAAAATACAACACCGAGCGCTACCATTACCGATCTTTTGGGAGCGGTAAATACCCGTTGCGGAGGGGCGCACCCTTATGCCTTTGTAAATACGGGCGGAACCTTAGGCACGGATGCCATCCGGGTGCAGTTGATCTACCGCACGGGGGTACTTTCTCCCGTAGGTTCGCCTTTGGTTGATTTAGACCCGATTCACAGTCGCCCGCCTACGGCACAGACGTTTGACGTAGTGGATGCGACTAACCCGGCGTTCGGAAAACGATTTACGGTCATTGTCAATCATTTTAAGTCCAAAGGCTCGTCTGCCGGATTGCCGGGCGATACAGATATCAACGATGGAACAGGCGCTTCTAATGAAACCCGGGTCGCCCAAGCCAATCGTTTGCTTACTTGGATAAACAGTACGGTATTGCCTGCAGCAGGAGATCCCGACATACTGCTCTTGGGTGACTTTAACTCGTATGCCAAAGAGGATCCGATTACGACTTTGACAGGTGGCGGATTTACCGATTTAGAAACGTCTTTCTTGGGAAATAATGCTTATTCTTATCTTTTCGACGGTCAGTTGGGCCACTTAGACTATGCTTTCAGCAGTGCAAGCCTTACTCCGCAAATTACGGGAATAGAGGCATGGCACATTAATGCCGATGAAGTTCCCGTTTTTGATTACAATGATGAAGTGAAAGATACGGGAGAAAGCGCCTTTGAAGAAAAACCGGACGGATCTGCCTTGGTTCCGCCACGGGTAGTTTACCAACCGGCCTCACCCTACCGAGCTTCGGATCATGATCCGGTGTTGGTAGGTTTATTTCAAGCAGCCGATCTATCCATTACCAAAACGGACGGAGTAACCACGGCCACTCCCGGCGGTTCGGTTACTTACACTATTACGGCTTCTAATGCCGGACCCGATCCCGTCACCGGTGCTACTGTTACTGACAATTTGCCTGCCATATTGACGGGAACTTGGATCTGTGTAGGTGCCGGCGGCGGTACCTGTACGGCCATGGGCTCGGGCAACATCAGTGATGCGGTCAACCTTCCCGTGGGAGGCAGTGTGACCTACACCTTGACAGCTGCAATTTCAGCCTCGGCTACAGGAACTTTGTCTAATACTGCTACTGTAAGCGGTGGGAGTATTAGCGACCCCAATCCGGGTAATAACTCTGCTACCGATACGGATATGTTGAGTCCGCAAGCGGATCTGGGCATCACTAAAACCGACGGAGTAACTACGGTCACTCCCGGCGGTTCGGTCACTTACACCATTACTGCCTCTAACTCAGGACCCAGTAATGCCAACGGAGTGACTGTGGCGGATGTCTTCCCTGCTTCTTTGACGGGGGTTAGCTGGACCTGTGTAGGTGCCGGCGGCGGTACCTGTACGGCCATGGGCTCGGGCAACATCAGTGATGCGGTCAATCTTCCTTCGGGGGGCAGTGTGACCTATACCGTCTCGGCCACTATTGATGCTTCTGCCACGGGGACTTTATCCAATACCGCCACGGTAGCGGCTCCGGGCGGCGTCACTGACCCCAATCCGGGTAATAACTCCGCTACTGATACGGATATATTGAGTCCGCAAGCGGATGTTTCCATCACTGTGGCGGATTCGCCCGACCCGGTCACGGCGGGCAGCAACCTGACCTATACCCTCACAGTGAATAACGCCGGTCTCAGCAACGCCTCTGCGATTTCGCTTTCCAATACCTTGCCGGCCGGCACCACTTTCGTGTCGTTGTCTTCCCCGGGAGGATGGAGTGCCACCACTCCGGCAGTGGGCAGCGGCGGCACAGTTTCGGCCTCTACAGCTTCCTTAGCTCCGGGTTCACCCGCCGTATTTACCCTCGTGGTAGCGGTAGCCCCTGCGGTTGCCGATCAGTCAGTACTCAGTAATACGGCTACGGTAACCTCGTCAACTTCGGACCCTGTTCCGGGCAATAACAGTGCTACGGCCACCACAACGGTCTCTAACCCTTGTATCATTACCCCTTACACCGTTACCGGCGGCGGAAGCTACTGTTCCGGAGGCAGTGGCGTGGCCGTAGGCTTAAGCGGTTCGCAGACCGGGTTCAATTATCAATTATTGCTGAATGGTAACCCTCAGGGAAGTCCGTTGCCGGGGACGGGAGATCCTCTCAGTTTCGGCAATCAGCTTATCGGCGGCAGTTACACGGTAGTGGCTGCGAAGGCAATCAACCCCGGTTGTACTGCTTCGATGTCGGGTTCGGTGACAGTGACGGAGCAGCCGGTGCCCACTTCCGCCCTGATGGCCTCCCAAACGGATGTTTGCCCCAATACGCAAGTGACGTTGAATGCCCAATGTTCCATCCCGAACGCGACGGTGAATTGGAATCCCGGCGCTCCGACAGTGGTGCCGGATGCTCCTACGACGTCTTACGTTTACAAAGCGAGTTGTACTTTGGACGGATGTACGGGCAATGAATCAAGCGTAGAAGTCAGGACGCACCGGATCTTGGTGGATATTAAGGACTTGGGTGTCGGAGCCCAACCCAAAACCATTATTGGGGCAGTGAAAGATAACCTGGCCCCGACCAATTTAATCAAAACGCCGCCTTACCCTCGTTTTTGGACGATTTTGGCCACCGGCTGTTCGGCCTCAGAATCAGCGGTATTTAAGCTGTCGGGGCCGGTCAATTTTACTACGGTGGACAATAATCCGCCTTACGCGATTTTTGCCAATGTGGGCGCTGATTACTTTTCGATCGATCATCCCAATTACGGCAACGGGGGCAGTTTTGTGAACGGAACTTATACGTTGACGGCGGAATTGCGCAGTCAGGACGGAGTCGGTGGGCCGTTTCCGAAGAATCGGGTAGGAGTAGGGGCTTTGTTGGCCACGCGTACCTTGCAGTTTACATTGGCGGATGCGATGCCGGTGCGGGTAGGAAGTGAAGGGTTCAATGAGCTGTCGAGATCAACTGAAGTTTCATGGGCAGAACTGACCCCTAATCCGGTACAAAGCAGTATGCGCTTGAAAGTTAGCGGTCAAAAAGGGCAACCGGTGGAGGCTACTTTGTTGGATGCGGCGGGTCGTCGGATGTTGCAGCGGAGTTTTGTTCCTGCTTCGGAGCAACATCAGGAAGAGTTTGAAGTGAGTCACTTGGGAACAGGCATGTACTTCCTGCATCTGCATTCCGGCCCATTCAAAGCCACTATCAAGGTAATAAAGATCGGTCAATAATTTTTCGAAACAGGTCCTACCCCTTGCTTCTTTTGAAGCAAGGGGTATTTTTTGCTTTGGCTTTTGTCTAAAACAGAAAAAAAATAGCCGACAGCAAGCAGTTGGTGAAAAAAATAGTACTTTTAACTTTTATGTTCTATTTTTCTAAACCCGGAGTATAAGTGGATAGCTTGGCACAACGGTACCGGTTAGCATTGGGTGACAAAAGCGCTTTTTTTAAGATCAAGCATTGGCCCCGAATAAAGGTGCTGCTGTTTTTTTTGACAGTTGCCGGAACAGGGCTTTATTTTTCGAATACTGCCGGTTTATTCATTTTCGGTATCGGCTTTGTCAACTATGTGTTATTGATGAGCTTTCGTATCAACACAAATTTTTACATCAGCCCCACTGTCTCCCTTGTTACCTCCCCCCCCTTCCCCGACGAATATCCTGTTTTTTCCATCATTGTTCCCCTCAAGCAGGAAGACGAAGTTATCCATGCCACGCTGGAAGCAATAGACCGATTGCACTACCCGGATGATTGCAAACAAGTAATTATTGTAGTGGAAGAAACAGATCACATTACTCAAAAAAGTTTAAGTACTTTTTCGTTACCCACCAATTTTCAAATACTGTACATTCCCGAACTTCCTCCTTTTACAAAGGGAAGAGCCTTGTTGTATGCTTTAGCTAAAGCCGAAGGTGTCTATATTACTGTCTATGATGCGGAAAGCCGCCCCGAACCTTACCAATTACAAAAAGCAGCCAATGCCTTAATTCATGCCCCGATTGACACTTGTTTTCAGGCCAAGATCAAAATATCCAACCAAGATCATAACTGGGTAACCCGCAATTTTGCCGGTGAATATGAGGAATGGTACGAACGCCATTTGAGTGCTTTATCGGCCAATGGGCTGCCTTTTGGTTTAGGAGGTAATTCCTTTTTCATTGCGAAAAAAACGCTGGAAAAGGCCGGGGCTTGGGATCCTTTCAACGTCACTGAAGACGCTGACCTGAGTGTTCGATTGGTAGAAAACGGCATAAAACTCCAAATTTTGGACAGTATTACTACCGAAACCTGCCCCGAAACTTTGAGAAACTGGATTAATCAACGGACTCGGTGGAACAAAGGCCTTTTTATTACGCAGTTGGTTCATTTACCACGTACTTTTTCAGAAAAACATTTTACGGGGGAGAGTTGGTTGAATTTTTGGCTGCCCATGATTTGTGCAGCATTGACTCCTTTTTTCAATGTTTATATCCCGTTGTATATGACGTGGAGTCATATTTCGTATTCGTTGCTTTTGATTCTGAGTACGGCCCTGTGGGTATTTTTCGGATTTAATCTGGTCTGCGCATTTTTGATCAACTTCCGGACTTATAAACGCTTGAACATCAGGCGTCACAGTTTTTTTATCCTGACGGATTGGTTTGGATACCTATGCATCCACATCGTTGCCGGTTTTAAAGCCTATTGGGAGTATTTTGTTTCTCCCATGCACTGGCACAAAACTGATCATACTGAGAAAAAACAAACCAATCAAGAAATACCTACCCCCGACTTTACCTTTATCTAAATAAAATGTTTTACCACTAAACCCTCTTACCTATGGCCCTTTTTCGATTTGTTTTTCTTGCTTTTGGGTCTTTCTTTTTCAGTATTTCTTATGCTTTTGCGACCCCTGATCCTACGTTGACCGGTGATCCGGCCGAGAAAAATTCCGGTATTTCCAAGTTATCCCCCCCTCCTCCTGACACCTATGTGTGGTCGGGTGCGGTGAGCAAACAATGGCAGGACCCCGCTAATTGGTTGGTAAATAATGCAGTAGCTACGGGCATCCCAACCTATGGCTCTACGATTGGTAATGTGGTACAGATTCCCGTCGTGATTTCCGGAAATTATCCCGAAATTACGACATCTGCGGGGGCACGCTCCATTACAATTGCTTCTACAGCAAGTTTAACCATTAAAAGCGGCGGGCAGATTCGGATATCCGGTACCGCAGATGACGGAGTGACCAATGCGGGTACATTTACCAACAACGGTACAGTCACCTTGGATTCTCTCTTTACCGACGGGTTTGTCAACCAAGCGGGGGCTTCATTGGTCAATACCGCTACCTTAACGATCAACTCCGGCTTGGGCAGTCGCCTTAAAAACTCAGGCAACATCAACAACAGCGGGACTTTTAATGTAAACGGCGGGGTAGGAAGAGGGTTTTTTAATTATGCCGGCGGCGTAGTCATTAATACCAATATATTTGAAGTTCAATTCGGAACGATCGGCGGTATTTACAATCAGGGAAAGATCGACAACTCGGGTCAAATGCTGGTAAAATTTGGGGAAACCGAAACGTTGTTTGACAATTTAGATACCCTCATTAATCGAACGGGAGCCACTTTTACCGTAGGCGGCAGTAAAAAACGCTTGTTCGATAATAGAAAGTACATTTTGAATGAAGGGACGTTTATGGTGTCCGGTTCCGAATTTGAAGGCTTGCTCAACCGACAAGGAGCCAAATTACTGAACAAATCCACCGCAAGTTTTCAGGTTAACGCCACAAAGAAGACGAATTTTATCAATGCAGGGTATGTCGAAAATGAAAATCTCTTTACTGTGACCGGTAGCGGTGACACTGCTGTTTATAACAAACCTACCGGTGAAATCCGGAACATTGGTAACTGGACTTCGCAGAACGTCACCTTTATCCCTTGGGTCAATCTGGGGAAATTGACTCTCGGAAGTGCCGCAAAATTAAATTTATCCTCAAGTAATTCAGGATGCCTTAAAAATGACGGCTTTATTCTGTCAACGACGGGTTGTCAAATAAGCATATCCGGTTTCAACGGCGGTGGTATCCTAAATGAAAGCAATGGGATATTTGAGAACAATTGCGTCACTGCTATTCAAAACATTAACGTTTACTCCATTTATAATAAAGGCCGCTATACACAATTGAACGGCAGCATTTCGTCAGTCGGTACAACCCACTTTCTTAAAAACGAGAATTATTTTAACTTCAATGCGACTATCACTGACTTACGCAATACCGGTACCGTTTTTGAGAATACCGATACGCTTATCTTGGGAAATCAGGTGTCCTTTTATATAAAACAGGTAGCCGCTCTTTTTGCTAATTCGGGCTACTTGTATTCGGATGCCCAATTTACGCTTCAAAGCGTCGGTCAAGTGCTTAACAATAACGGAGGGAAAGTCGTTTTAGGGCCGCAATCGATTCTCAAAGGCTATCAAATAGGCAATGTTGCTGTTAATTCCGGGCATTTTACCAACGAAGGTGTGATACAATTTACGAATTCGGGCCCTTATATTGTCAATAACACCGGCACCTTCTTTAATAAAAATCGCATCAAGTCAGCACGTACTCAATACAACGTTTATAACAACGGCGGTACTTTTGAAAACTCCGGTGTCATTGAGGCAGATACGGTCGGAAATGCAGGAGTTATGCAATTAGGGATGGGCAGCTCTTTTACCAACACCGCTACGGGAAAGATCATGGTGGATATGAGCAGCACCGGCGGTATCAGTAATGCAGACGGTATGTTTATCAACAGCGGGGAAATATTGTTGGCTCAAACCGATAGTTTGAGAAATTCAGCCATCAACAATGCCGCCACTTTCCAAAACAATAACCTCATCCGGATCGGACGTTCGGGCGATAACGGCATTATCAATACCGGTACATTTACCAATGCAGTTAATGGTAGTATTTTCATTACAGCTACTACAAAAACAGCCGCCCTTACCCCTGCAAAAGGAATTGATAATCAGGGTGGTGATTTTGTTAATCAAGCCTGTGCTACGATTGAATCCAATACGAAAATTGTTACCTCCGGCGGAAGTTTTAATAACGCCGGTACCATCAGAAAAACGGAGGATAATGTAAATGGAGACAGTAATATCAGCAACAATACGGGTCTCATCGACAATCTGGATGCCAATCTTTTTACGGTCACCGGCAGTAATACACCGTTAACTGTCAGCATTACCAGCAGTGCGGATCCTATATGCCAGGGCACGACCCGCGTGCTGACCGGTACCCCTGCCGGAGGGACGTTCAGTGCAACAGGCCCGGGTTCCGTGACGGGTAATGTACTGACCGCTACGGGTGCAGGAGAAATCACCATTACCTATTATCCGACTCCTGGCTGTCCTGTTAATGCTACTCAAACAATAACCGCGAAGCCTACGCCAAGTTCTCAACTTACGGCTTCCCAAACGGACGTTTGTCCGAATACGGAAGTGAGTTTAGACGCGGGCTGTTCGATTCCGACTGCTAGTGTGAATTGGAGTCCGGGGGCTCCGACAGTGACTCCCGATGCCGCGATAACGCCTTATGTCTACCGCGCCAGCTGTACCTCAGACGGTTGTACGGGCAATGAATCGACGGTAGAGGTCAGAACGCACCGGATTTTGGTGGATATTAAGGATTTGGGTACGGGTGCTTTACCCAAAGCCATTATCGGAGTGATCAAAGATAATCTCGCACCGACCAATCTGATCACCGCGCCGTTGACTCCGCGTCGATGGACGATTTTGGCCCGAGGATGTTCGACCTCTGAGTCGGCGGTGTTTAAATTGATCGGTCCGGTCAATTTCAATACGATTGACAACAACCCGCCTTATGCTATTTTTGCCAACGTAGGATCAGATTACTTTTCAATCGATCACCCCAATTATGGCTCAGGAGGCAGTTTTGTGAACGGAACCTATACCCTGACAGCTGATCTGCGCAGTTTGGACGGAGTAGGCGGACCTTTTCCGAAGAATCGGGTAGGAGTAGGAGCTTTGTTGGCCACTCGTACCTTGCAGTTTACGCTGGAGAATGCGATGCCGGTCCGGGTAGGAAGTGAAGGGCTCAATCAGATGTCGGAATCAGTATCATGGGCAGAACTGACCCCTAACCCTGTACAAAGCAGCATGCGCTTGAAAGTAAGCGGTCAAAAAGGGCAACCGGTGGAAGCGACTTTGTTGGATGCCGCCGGGCGTCGGATGTTGCAGCGGAGTTTTGTTCCTGCTTCGGAGCAGCATCAGGAAGAGTTTGAAGTGAGTCACTTGGGAACAGGGATGTATTTCCTGCAAGTCAATAGCGGAAATAAAAATGCTTCACTGAAATTGATTAAGGCTGAATAACTCAAATCGACTGCAGCAGTCTTTTTGAGACAGAGACAAGAGCAAGGGATTTTTCCTTGCTCTTGTGTTTTTAGCAGTATCGGTTTGTTCTCTTTGGTTTGCTGTAAAAAATTACCGGTAGGTTACTGTTACATAATAAAACCCTCCGATCTGCGGGCCGCCGAGAATGGAATAGTAATAGCGATTGAGGAGGTTGGTACCGCCGAGTTTGAAATCCAACTTTTGTTTCGGCAAAGAAAAGGTGATCTGTCCGTCAAAAACGTGAATGGCCGGGACGTTGCCGTTGACCAAAAAGGATTGATAGTAAAATTGACTTTGGTGTTTGTAACTGATACCGAAACCTATATTTTTGAACAGATTGGCGTGGCTGAAGGAGAAGTTAGCCATCCATTTGGGCGTGTTGAAACCGTCTTCCAAGCCGTCGTTGGCTTCTTTTCGGTCCAGTTGCGTATAGGTGGCATTAGCGGCTATAAACCAACCCTGCGGCAAGCGGTACCGCAGCCCGAGACTTGCTCCGTAATTACGAACTACGGTTTTGGAATTGGTCCAGAGGCGATAACGCTGTTGTTTGGTTCGGTCGAGCAGGATATATCCTAATGAGTCAGGCGCAGAAGCGTTGGGGATATTGGCCTCTACCTGTGCCATAAAATCTTTGTAGCGATTGTAGTAAAAATCAATGTCAGCAAAAAGCTGCTTTTGGAAGAAAAGACCTTTGTAGCCAACCTCTATTGAACGGATAAACTCGGGACGCAGGTAGGTATAGGTGTTCCGCTGGACAAGCCCTACATTCGCTTTAATCAAACTGTCGCGCTTATTTGTCCCTAATTTATTGACGCCGGCTGTCACGGCTGCCTGAAAGGCATCAATGGATGTACGAAGGTAGGAGTTTTCAAAAATCCCCTGTGACATAACCGGCAGACCGCCCACGCGTTTCACTCCGCCGCTGTTGATGTTGGAAAATCCCTCAAAGATACTCGGAAAACGATAGCCGCTTTGGTAAGACGTCCGAAAATGATGATTCTCGAAAGGGGAATAAACCGCCGTAAAGCGCGGATTCAGCTTAAGATGAAAGTAGTCGGCTTTGTCGGCGCGAAGGGTCGCTCCTACTTTCAATTTTTCGCGGAAAAGTACTTTCGTCGCCTGAACAAATCCGCCCGTTTTGCCGTATGTTAGATTGCGCGTATCGCTTACAGGGTTAATAAAATAATTGCCGTCGGGAACAATGACGTAGGTACGGTGATCGAACCCCGCCAAAATATCAATTCCGGTTTGTTTATGCCAATGTTGGAGCCGACCTTCCGTCAAATTCCATTGACCTTCGGCGTGATACAGACGGGCTTTTACGCGTAAAGCGGCCCCCACATCCCAGTTGTTGATGTCCTGTAAACGCGATAAGCTGTTTTGAAAGGCTTCCGTACCGGGTTGCGGACGGCCGGCATCCGCAAAAGTGCGGGCTTCTTTCAACGCATCAGAAAGGGACAGTGAGTTTTGTACTTGTTTAAAACGAGTTTGAAAATCAGTAAACCATTGATTGTCTGATTTATAGCTGCGGTCAATGTTTTCTGCCATAGAACGCAGGTTGTACGATTGGCCGGTGTTCTCAGAAGTGACGTAAGCCCGGATTTGGAACGCTCTTCCCCGTAATTGCAGGGCGTGTTGTTGGAGTAAATAATTGGCCAACTGAAAGCGATTGGAGCGTTGGTACACATTATTAAGGTAGGCAATGCGGTAAGTATAAGTCAGTTCCGTTGCTTTGGCAGGTCGAAAATGAAGTGCGGCATCTCCTTTCAGGTTTTGAAAATGATAGTCAACTACTTCGGTTTCTTTATAGCCGGTTCGGGCTACTGCAATGCTGCGATTGGCCAAAGTAAGGGCACGTCGGTTGGCTGATTCGTTCCCGTAACTGCTGACGGGGTCGAAAGCGGGATTATCTGCCCCCGTCAATCCCGCGGAGGAGTTGATATTGGGCGCTATATCCGTTAGGTCAGTAGCTTGCCAATCGTAGCCTTTGGTAAAGGTGCCGTTCACTTTAAAGGCCCAACGATCGTTCCGGGCGTGCGCGTAACGCAAACTGCTCTCGTTGAAAAATTGGGCAGTTACCCCTTTGTCATTCAAGTGATTGACCCCTCCTTTCTGCTGAAAACTGAAACCGGGGTGTTCAAACGGACTTTTGGTTTGAAAATTAGCTAAGCCGTTGATCGCATTCATGCCGTACAGGGCGGAGGCAGTTCCCGGAATAATTTCTACGCTTAAAATGTCTAAATCACTTGGTCCTAAGGCATTTCCTACGGGAGCACCGATGTGCGGCGACTGATTGTCAATACCGTCAATGAGTTGCGCAAAACGAACGTTGGTGGTATTGGCAAAGCCCCTTGTATTCAATACTTTAAAGCCTAAACTCGGCACGATCAAATGAACGCCTTTGACATTTTCCAGTGCATCAAAAAAGGAAGGTTGTGCTGAACGTCGAAAATCCAAGACAGTGGCTTTTTCGATACTTACGGGCGATTTTAACACACTTTCCTGTAAACGGGATGCTGAAATAACGACTTCATCCAACTTAAAAACCCGATTTTCTAAGGCAGTGGTATCCTTAGTTTGCCCCCGTAGCGAAGAAATAAAGCTGATGATCAGGAAGAAGGCAGCAAGTAAAGTTGTTTTCATCAATAAGCCAAAGCGTTATTTCCTCAAAGATATAACGCTTTTCTGAAAACGCAAAATAAGTCGCTCTTCCTTTATTTATTGGGTCAACCCTTCACTCAGCAAAACCGAAAAAGAATTCAACATTCTGCATTCATCACTCTGCACTCTACATTCGTCACTCGACATTCCTAAACATAGCCTCTTGCCTGTAACTGAAACAACTCCGCATAGCGCCCTTGTTGGGCCATCAGTGCTTCGTGGCTGCCGGATTCGAGCAGTTGGCCGTTTTCGATCACGATGATGCGGTCGGCCATGCGGACGGTAGAAAAACGGTGGGAGATGAGCAACGCCATTTTTCCCTTGGTCAATTCGGCAAACCGCTGGAAAACTTCGTATTCGGCGCGGGCGTCGAGGGCAGAGGTCGGCTCATCCAAGATCAACAGTTCTGAGTCGCGCATGTAGGCACGGGCCAGTGCGATCTTTTGCCATTCGCCGCCCGACAGTTCGGTACCTCCGGTAAAGTGGCGCCCCAGCACTTGTTTCAATCCGTCGGGAAGGCGTTGGATCAGGGGAGCCGCCAAACTGCGTTCCGTTGCGGTGGCAATGCGGTCTAAGTTATTGATTTCGTCGATGTCTCCGACAGCGATATTGGCTTGGACCGTCATCATCAGTCGAATGTAATCTTGGAAAATAACCCCGATGTGGTGTTGCAACTCGGCCAAATCGTATTCGCGCAGGTCGCGTCCTTCGAGCAAAATACGTCCTTCGGTAGGGTCGTACAAACGCGTCAACAACTTTACCAGCGTGGTTTTACCCGCCCCGTTTTCCCCTACGATGGCCAATTTTTCTCCCGCTTTCAGCGTAAAATTAAGTTGTCGAAATACCCACTTCTCAGCATTGGGATAGCGAAAGCTGACATTCTCAAACACAAAACCCTCCCGAATGACTTTAGGAAAAGGGAGCGCTTGGGCAGGGGAGGTAACCTCGGGTTGGAGTTCAAAAAATTGAAAGAAATCTCTCAGGTACAAAGCCCCCTGTGAAATGCCCGTAAATCGGTTCAAAATGCCTTCCAATGAAGATTTTAATTGTCGGAACGACCCCACCAGAAACGTCAGACTCCCGATGGTAATAGTGCCTTTGACCGTTTCCCAACCGATAAAGGCGTAAGCACCGTAATACCCGGCCGTTCCGACGGCGGTCAAGGCAGCCCCCCAAACAGCGCGACGAATGGCAAGTTTTTTGTTTTGCTCATAGTACAGAACAGACACTTCCCGAAACCGCTCCGTCAGAAACCGGGAAAGATGAAACAATTTGACTTCTTTGGCATTGACATTGCTCGCCCCTACGTACCGAAGATAATCCAATTCGCGGCGTTGGGGAGTCCATTGATAGGACAAGGCGTAGCTTTCGGCATTGAAGTAAAATTCTCCCAAAAAAGCGGGGATTATGGTCAGAACCAGCACTAAGATCAACCACGGACTGAAAACGGCTAAACCGGCACCCAAGAAACCGATAGTGACTACATCCTGCACTTGCGCCAACGATTGCGACAGCAGCGCTGTCCGGCCTACCGTTTGCTGACGGGCCCGTTCGAGTTTATCGTAAAAAACCGGTTCTTCAAATTGGGCTAAATCCAGCGTGGCGGCATGTTCCATGATTTTGACGGATGAGCGATTGGCGTGCAGATCGCCCAAAAGCGCATCAAGCAGCATGGTAGAACGGTTGAGGATATCGGCTCCTAATGCCAACGCCAATTCCAACGCGATCAGGATGGTCAAATGATGCGTGTCAACCGAATGATGATTAATGAGTTGTACCACTTCGTCAATGATCAGTTTACCGATATACAGCGTTAAAAAAGGCAACGACGAGCGTACCAACCGTAACGCAATATTGGCGGCGGTCATCCAGGGTTGGGTATGCCAAATCTCTTTGAAAAAGGGAGGTAAGTACTGCAGCGCCTGAAAGCGGTCACGAAGAGTAGGTTGAGGTTGTTTGTTTTTGGGGGGCATTGAAGGGAATGACAAATATTGAATGACGAATTTACGAATGACGATTTACGAGTGTTGAGCTGCGTGACAGATTGTCGGTTAGCGAATGAGCGTTGCTGAATGGGAAAACAGAATTCGGATTCAATTAGTGCCGAAAAATAAGCAGACGGCCTTACGCTTACCGAATTGCGTTAATTTTGGAAGAATCTCTTTTCAGCAAGCCATAAATCCGTCGGCCATGAATAAACCATACCAACTCTTCTTTGTCAGAAATTTCGGCGAGTTTGCAGATGGTACGCTGTTTGAACTGGAGAACCGGTTAGTGAGCCATGCGCAACTCAGCGGTGCCGTCAATGAACGACGGACGGAGATCGCCGATTGGGAATACGACACCAAAGGCTTTTTACTTCCCGACCGAGGGGATGGGGTAAAGACCCTCCTGCCCGAGGAAAATGCCCTGGTGTGTCCTCCTTTTTCCGAAAATATTCCTCCCGGCAAAGGAGTCATCCAAATCACCAAAACCACCACCCGAAGTCAACAGTATCCGGATGCCGAAGCGCCTGCTAACGTACGGGTAGGTATTTTAAACCGTAATCAGGTCAGCATTTTTCAAAATATTCACTTTCAGCGCCTTTTGGTCGAATTGCCTTCGGATAGGAGCGAGGTGGAGCAGATCACAGTGAATGATAAAGTCAAACAATGGGAAACCGAGTGTTATTATTCGCCGAAGATTCGGAAAGAAGAGGGTAAGTGGCTGGCAGAATGTGAATTCAGTCACATACCTTTCGGTTTTTATGAAGTCAGGGTACAGTTTGCCTCCGGTTGGTTTTATCGCATTGATCTGATCAAGCATTACCCCGATTATATGAAGGAAAAATATCGGCAGGCGCTGCAACCTTCCGTGGCTGACAGAGCTCCTTTCCGTCCGTCCCAAGGGAGCGGATGGGAGAATCCGGCATTTCGAGCCTTTAGTGAAGTTTTCCCCGCCAAGTTTTTTGAAAAAGCTACGGCACCCGTCAGTACCGATACGGGGGTAAATGATGAGGTGCTGAACGAAGCCCTCGCTCTGACGACGGAATGGGGGGCTAATTTCCGAAAGCCGATCGCCGAACGATTACAGCGAAAATATCCCGACATCAGCACCGAATTGGCCGAAAAACTGCAAGCCTATTGCGGGGAAGCGGAGTCGTACATGTACGATTTGGGCATGCAGGAATACGATGGGCACATTTCAGAAGGGGCCATGGTACCGCTGGCGCAGGCTAAGTATCCGTGGGTAAAGGTGGATCATTGGCTGCGCCTTAAAAACATCGCCATGTATTATGCGCGAAGGTGAAAGGGGTAAAAAGGCAAGAGGCAAAAAGGCAAATAGGCAAAAAAGGCAGCAAGGCAAGAGGCAAATAGGCAAAAAAGGCAGCAAGGCAAGGGGCAAAAAAGGCAAGAGGCAGCAAGGCAAGAGGCAAAAAAGGCAGCAAGGCAAGAGACAAAAAGGCAAGGGGTATATAGGCAAAAGGCAAATAGGTGAAGTTAGATTTGTGTTTTTGGGAAGAGTTACCGGTATGGGTGTTGAAGTTGGTAAAAATACATTCCCCTCATCCAAGCGGCAGCGCAGCGTAAGAATTGTAGCCAATGGGTGTTGACCGTGGCCGAATCCAGTGCAGCGCACCGTAATACTATGGTAATTAGTTCGATGCGCTGCGCCTATTTTCTTATCCTGAGAAGCTATGGTAGAAAATACCGAGTTCGGTACAAGCGGATTCTCGGGCGAATTTAGGAGAGCAATTCCCCGCAGTCATGGATTTCGATTTTTTTCGTGGTCCTTCCGTTAGGGCTGCCGTACTTTTCGATCATTTGTACAACATCCATGCCTTCTGCTACCGAGCCGAAAACCACATGGTTTCCATCCAACCAAGCTGTTTTGACCGTCGTAATGAAAAATTGAGACCCGTTGGTATTGCGACCGGCATTGGCCATACTCAATACACCCGGTCCGGTGTGTTTCAGTTCAAAATTTTCGTCCGGGAATCTATCCCCGTAAATAGATTTGCCGCCTGTTCCATTATGCCTTGTGAAATCACCCCCTTGCAGCATAAATTGGGGAATGACTCGGTGAAAGATACTCCCTTTAAAGCCGTATCCTTTTTCACCCGTGGCCAACGCACGGAAGTTCTCCGCGGTTCTGGGAACTACATCTGCGCGAAGTTCAAAAATAATTCTCCCGATAGGATTGCCGTCTGCCGTAATATCAAAATAAACTCTCGGATTGGTTGACATTGGTAGATATGATGGTTAAAATGAGTCGGAAATGTAAGGCTTTATTTTTTTTCTGCCAATTGTTCAAAGGATAATGAGAGTGTAGTTGATGGCAATACCCCCTGTTTTCTGAAGATTACCCCAAGTTAACCGACATTTTTTTATACGCCTCAGATCCGTTCGGGAGCATTATAAATCCTTTGGACTTTGCTTTAGCTGTTAATGTTTCAACTGATTTTTACTAAACATAACTCTTATGAAAAAGTATTTTTGGGTGCCGGGAGCGGTGGCTTTGGCCGTGGCGGTTGTGGCTGCTTATCAAACCGATAACCCCGGTCGCGCTTCTCAAAATACGCTGGACAGCATCTATGCCACACTGACGCAGGAGCAAAAACACGATCTGAAATATGCAGTGGGAGCGTTGGAAGTGGCAGAAGGACTCGAAGCCAATTTGTTTACTTCAGAACCAACCATTACCAACCCCACCAACATTGATATAGACCACAAAGGCCGTGTTTGGGTGTTGGAGGCCTACAATTATCGCCCGCACATTACCGGCAATCCGACCCACGCGGAAGGCGATCGCATTATGATCTTGGAAGATACCAACGACGACGGCAAAGCCGATGCCTCTAAGGTATTTTATCAGGGACCGGAGGTCAATGCCCCTTTGGGTATATTGGTCATGGGCAATCGGGTGTTGGTATCGCAAAGCCCGTACGTATGGCTCTTTACGGACGAAAATGGGGATGATAAAGCCGATAAAAAAGAGATCATATTTCAGGGGATCAAAGGCGAACAACACGACCACGGAATGCACGCCTTTACATTTGGCCCCGACGGAAAATTGTATTTTAATTTCGGAAACGAAGGCAATCAACTCCTCGACGGAAAAGGACAGCCCGTGTTAGACCAAGACGGCCAGCCCATTGACCGCAAAAAGTACCGTCAGGGAATGGTGTTTCGCTGCGACCCGGACTTTAAGAACGTAGAGGTCTTGGGGCACAATTTTCGTAATAATTACGAGGTGGCCGTTGACAGTTACGGTACGATGTGGCAATCGGACAACGACGACGACGGAAACAAAGGCGTACGCATCAATTATGTGATGGAATACGGTAACTATGGCTACACCGACGAAATGACGGGCGCCGGATGGAGCGCCAACCGGACGAATATCGAATCCGAAATTCCTCTGCGTCACTGGCACTTAAACGATCCGGGTGTGGTGCCTAACCTGCTGCAAACGGGGGCCGGGTCGCCAACGGGGATGGTAGTCTATGAAGGCGAACTATTGCCGAAAGTATTTCAGAATCAAATGATTCACTGTGATGCCGGACCGAATGTGGTGCGTTCGTACCCGGTAGAAAAAAGCGGGGCGGGCTATACGGCCAATATCGTCAATGTCCTGTACGGCAAGCGTAATCAATGGTTCCGACCGTCGGATGTGTGTATTGCACCCGACGGGTCATTGATCGTGTCGGATTGG
Source organism: Spirosomataceae bacterium (assembly GCA_046329125.1). Classification (GTDB taxonomy): domain Bacteria; phylum Bacteroidota; class Bacteroidia; order Cytophagales; family Spirosomataceae; genus Runella. The sequence goes on from JAXLVD010000002.1 coordinate 456,027, forward strand.
TACGATCCGGGCGTAGGCGGACACCAAGCCGGCGACCTGAACCGCGGGCGACTGTACCGTGTGGCTCCGGCCAATACTCCTTACAAAGTGCCGACCTATGATTTTAACTCATTGGAAGGAGCCTTACAGGCCCTGCAAAGCCCGAATGTGTCGGTGCGGTATCATGCTTGGAACAGTATTCGCAGTAAAGGACAAGCCGCGGAGAGTGAATTGGTGAAAATGTACCAAACTGCGGCCAATCCCCGCATGAAAGCACGGGCATTATGGTTGCTGAGCAAATTGAACAACGGCCACAAATACGTAGAAACGGCCTTGAAAGACGCCAATCCCGACATTCGCATTACGGCGATTCGGGCGGCTCGTCAAATTACGGCCAAAGGCGTATTGCCGTTGTCGGTCGAAAATCTCAATCTGTTGGCTGCCGATGCCGACCCGCAGGTACGCCGGGAAGTGGCCTTGGCCATTCGTCACAATACGGATGATCTGGCGGCTGATGTGTGGGCGCAGTTGGCCTCACGTTACGACGGAAAAGATCGGTGGTATTTGGAAGCTCTCGGCGTTTCGGCCGACGGGCAGTGGGATAAGTTCTACGGGGCTTGGCTCAAAACCGCAGGGGCTAACCCGACGGCTTCGGCCAAAAACCGAGACTTGATATGGCGGGCGCGTACGGCGGCGTCAGTGCCGCTGTTGGCTTCTTTGGCCTCCGACAAAAACGTGCCGTTGAAAGAACGACTACGCTATTTCCGGGCCTTTGATTTTAATCCAGGGGCCACTGAAAAATCCGGTGCTTTGTTGGCCATTATGAAAGGCAGTACTGATAACGAAATCACCAAACTTTGTCTTCGTCATTTGGATCCGGGCTTTGTCAAGACCTCTTCGGAAGCGCAGCAAAATTTGCAGAAATTGCTGGATGCGAGTGTCGGGACAAGCGAATACATGGACTTGGTGTTGCGTTTTGAACCGGCTTCTGAAGCAAAACGCCTCCTGCAAATTGCGATGGATAAACCCACGCAACGTGAAGGACGGGATGCGGCCCGCCAACTGCTGAAACAGGAACAGGCTCCGCTGTTGTGGGCTGTCATCAATGGTAAAGACGCGGCCAAAGCCCAGAGCGCCCTTACGTCTTTGCGCAGTATAGGCAGTAAACAATCGTTGGATATGTTGCAATCGGTAGCGTTGGATGCCAAGCGCGCCAAGCCGCTTCGCATGGAAGCCACGCGTTCATTGGGCGGCAGTATGGACGGCGAAGATTTAGTGTTGTCTTTGCTGAAAGAAGGAAAAATTACGGGCGATTTTAAAGCCGCTGCCGTACAGGGGGTTAGCGGAGCGTGGCGTAAAAACGTAAAGATCGAAGCGGCCAAATACATTGATGCAGCTCCTACAAAAACCGGAAAAAAACTGCCTCCGGCGGCCGAACTGATGAAGATAGCGGGCAATGCGGCCAATGGCCAAAAAGTATTTGCCAACTATTGCGCTATTTGCCATCAGGTCAACGGCGAGGGAGCGGATTTCGGCCCGAAGCTTTCTGAAATTGGCAGCAAATTGGGCAAAGACGGTCAGTACATGGCCATTTTTTATCCGAGTGCCGGGGTGAGTTTCGGCTACGAAGGCTACGAAGTCAAATTCAAAGACGGCAGTACCATTGCCGGGATCATCGCCAGCAAAACCGAAACTGATTTGTTGATGAAGTTTCCCGGAGGTACGTCGCAAAGCTATAAAATGAGCCAAGTGGTCTCGATGAAAAAAATGGACGAATCGCTGATGACTGCGGGTTTACACGAAGCCATGAGTCAGCAGGAATTGGTCGATTTAGTAGAATATTTATCCGGTTTGAAACGAAAATAATCCATGAAAACACCATCTCTTTTATTACTCTTTTGCGGTATCGGGCTGTCTTTTGCCGTAGCTCAAAACCCCAAGACTATCAACGTAGCCACCTATAACGTTCGCTATGACACGCCCAACGACGGCCCTAATGCCTGGCCCAATCGCAAGGAAAATGTCAAAGCCTTGGTTCGTTTTCACGAATGGGATATTTTCGGAACGCAGGAAGGTTTGCGGCACCAAATGAACGGCATCGCCGAATTGGAAGAATTTGCCTTTATCGGCAAGGGGCGCGACGATGGTGGTGAAAAAGGGGAACATTCGGCCATTTTTTACAAAAAAGACCGCTTTAAAGTGTTGGATTCGGGGGATTTTTGGTTGAGCGAAACCCCCGAAAAGCCCGGTAAAGGATGGGATGCTACCTGCTGTAACCGAATATGCAGTTGGGCTAAATTCAAAGATCTGAATACAAAGAAAGAATTTTATTTCTTTAATGTGCATTTCGACCACCAAGGCGTAGAGGCACGGCGGCAGTCGGGGTATTTGATGGAGAAAAAAATCAAAGAGATCGCGGGGAAAACACTGATCGTTTGCACGGGGGATTTTAATTCTACCCCCGAAACTGAACAAATAAAAACGATGAAATCTTTCCTCTCCGATTGTCACGATGTGGCGGCGCAGCCGCCTTACGGTCCGGAAGGTACCTTCAATTCCTTTAAATTTGACGCCAAGATGGAAAACCGAATTGACTATATTTTTGTGAGCCCATCCGTCAAAGTGCTCAAATACGGGGTGTTGACCGATGCCAAGAGCCAACGCTATCCTTCCGACCATCAGCCGGTAGTGGCGAAGATAGCATTGAATTGAATGGCTCATTAAGCCTTATCGCAAAATTTAGCGCTTTAGGTAATTTTGGCTTGCGGCAATTATTTTCTATATTCGATAGCTCAATTATCTATTATTTTATGCTGACTAAGGGAAACATACGGAAATCCCGATTTCTAACTCCAAAAGTGCCTGACTATTTGGTCTATGACCTTATTGAGGGGCATCCTTTTTATCGTAGAGGCTATAGAGACGTATTGTCAAATCGGAAAACATTGGAGGAAATTATGGGCAGCAGTTCGTTACAAGCTGAAATCTTGGATTATCTCAAAGAGATATTATATACCCAAATCGGTCGTTTGCGCTATCGTTTTCACTCTAATGAAGCCGGAATTCATATTGCTAATAAAACCAACCTGTCGGGAAACCTGAATATTTATGAAAAGACAGTGTTAAGCGCAGATAAGATTTCAAAGAATTATGCTGATGTTCCACCTAAGGTAGCAGTAGAAGTAGATATCAGTATTGAACTTGAAAAAGAGGAGCAAATGAAGTATATCTCCCTTAAAACCAATAAATTACTTCAATTTGGTACGGAAAAAGTAATTTGGATTTTGACCGAGAGCCGGAAGGTGATTGTTGCTGATTCACCCGATAATTGGCACATTTTGGATTGGAATAAAGACATTGAATTGCTTGAAGGATACACTTTTAATATCGGAAAGTATCTTACTGATGAAGGGATTCATTTTTGAAAATCCTTTTTTAAGCAAAGTTTAAGCCGTATTTAATTCCGTTTTAAGAATAAATGAACACATTTGTTCCATTCAAGCGGAAAAAGTTGGACTCGTCTGATACTTTTCGTTTTTTGTGGTGTTATCAAGATATAGATACCCGACGTGCCGTCTTAGAGCGCGTCGGGTATTTTTTTGGGATAATTTGGCCGGACTGTGTTACTTTTACTTTTCTGAAACCCAAGCCTCCCGTTTAATGCTTCGCCTTTTCGCAGCTTTTCATTTCGTTTGCCTTTTCTTGCCTGCCGCTTTTGGGGCAAAATACAAACCTTCGGCACTAAATCCGTTGGGTGTCAATCCTCGGGTGCAAACGTTGATTTTTTTCTATCCCGTGCAGGCTCAGCTTATTTTTCAAGCTGCTGAAGAGGCAAATTCGTATACCGATCAACGATTCGGAACCGGTGCCCAAAATCAGGACAATAACAGTGCTAACGCTTTTCGACACTCACTTTGGAATGCACTTTCGGTCAAAAAATTAAAGGATGGCGGGGCAAGTGAGGCTACGGCTAATGATATTGTGCAAAGATTCACATCGGCTTACGAATACAATGATGCCGGGACGGCCTTGGTCAAAACAGCGGCCTCCGCTATGGATTTAAACAACAATTTGGTAGGGCGTTCCTTTAAAAATTACACAACGGTCAATCAATTATTGGACAGCCTCTATTTGAAAGCTATTGAGCCTAAGGTACTTACTTCTACCCTCTCTCAGATTTTGGCGAGCCATAATGCCGATGTCAATACGGCTTGGGATCTATTGGAGAATACGGATAGTTCGATTTTAGCGGTAAGTCAAGTATTGGTTAGAATAGACCCTTGTACGGTACAATTATTGCTCTCTCATTCCATTACGGACATCGTTAAGTTTGAAGTAAGCGGCAACATTCAGGCGCAGAACGTCATTGCTTCTGCCGCCAAAGTGACCTACGATGCTCAAAATTATGTGTTATTGAAGCCCGGTTTCAAGGCCGAAGCGGGGAGTACCTTTACGGCGTATGCGGACGGGTGCGGCAATAAGTAAAATAGGTTGTTCAACAGAAGATTAAAACGTAAGTTGCTCTCAGTCAAAAGATTTTGTTTTATTAAGTAAGTATAAAGTTCATTTATAGTTTAAGTACCGTTCAGCAAAATTAAAAATGGCACAACTCATCATTAAGAAAAATACCACTGAGTTACATTGGATAAGTGATTTTTGGGAGAGCGAAATCAAGCGCGTTTTTTTTCTTCACCATGTTCCCGGAAATAAGGCTCGCGGTTTTCATCGGCATAAATACTGCCGAATGGCCATGATTTGTTTGGCAGGAACCGTAGATGTTTATGTACAATCGCCCGAAAACGATTCGTTCTTTCAACTCAATTCGCCCATTCAGATTCTTTTTTTAGAGCCGACAGACTGGCGCGTGATGCACAATTTTTCAGAAGATGCAGTACTGATGATTTTAGCCGATAGGCATTACAGTGATACTTTTTATATTGAGACACCTTATCGGCCGCTCAGTGATAGGCTCTTTTGGGGGGATAATCAATAAATAGGTGATAAAAGCGGAAACGGTAGGGGTAGATTACGCATGTGACAAAAATAGAGTCTTAAAAACGACGCTCACCCCTCCAATTTAAGCGAAATCCTTTGATTTTTGAGTCAAAATAAGCATTATTGCTGTAAACCTGACGCTACCTTCCCGTTTATGGCTTATCGTTCTCCCTTTTCCCTTTTTCTATTATTTTTTTTAGGGGCTACCGCTGTTTCAGCCCAAAAATCTGATGTGTTCGGAGCGCGTTATATTGTCACCGGTCGTGTACTGCATTACCCCGAAAAAACGCCGTTTGCCGGGGTTACCGTAGTGGCACGCGGTCCCGAACGCCTCGCCGCTACGACCAAGGCCGACGGTACGTTTCGATTGGAACTCCTCCGCGGCAAATATACGATGGTGGCCAGAATGTTGGGGTATTTTACCGAGGAAACTCCCATTATCGTTCCTGACGACAACGAGGTAGAATTCTTGCTGCGTGAAAATGCCCTTTTGCTGCAGGAAGTGCAGGTCAGTGAGACAAAGGCAGAACAAAACGTCTCAAAAGTAGAAATTGGAGTAGCCAAGCTGACCATCAAGAGCATTAAGAAAATACCGGCCGTATTGGGTGAGGTGGATGTGATGCGCAGCCTGCAATTACTGCCGGGGGTATCGAGCGTGGGAGAAGGTGCAACGGGTATCAATGTACGGGGAGGAAGCATTGACCAAAACCTGATCTTGATAGACGAAGCCCCCGTCTACAATTCCTCCCATTTGATGGGACTGTTTTCGGTCTTCAATCCCGACGCGCTAAAAGATGTGACGTTTTACCGGGGCGGCATCCCGGCGCAGTTTGGGGGGCGCACGTCGTCGGTCATTGATGTCAAAGTCAAAGAACCCGATGCCGAAAAATGGAAAATTCAGGGCGGGGTAGGATTGGTAGCGAGCCGATTGATGGCCGAAGGGCCTATCGTGAAAAATAAAATAGCGTTGTTGACAGCAGCGCGGGCATCTTTTTCGGACTATTTGTTTCGCTTTGCCAAAACGGCCTCGTTGAAGGGGACAAAAGCCAATTTTTACGATATAACCGGCAAGTTGGCCATTAAGCCTTCGGCCCAAAACCAAATTTATATCACCTTTTACCAAGGAAAGGATGTGTTCAAAATTGCGGGTGATTCGTTAGCCCGAACCGAGGTCAATGCTACCTCTTCGGTGTTCGATTGGCAGACTCGCAACCTCACCGCTCGCTGGAATCATGCATTTTCGGAGAAACTGTTTGCCAACTTAACGGGGGTTTACAGCCGGTATAGCCCTACGATTACGAACCCTGATTCGGCCAATGCCTTTGAATTGAAATCGGGATTGACCTATAAAAACCTCAAGTTGGATATAGGCTACGTGACAGAAAAGCACAAGATGGATGCCGGGGTCAGCATCATTCGGTACGATATTCAACCCGGCAACTTACAACCGACCTTAGCCTCTTCCAACATTAATCCGCTGACCCTGCAAAAGGAACAGGGTTTGGAAGCCGCAGTTTACTGGAACCATGAGATAGAGGTACATAAAAAACTGAGTGTCATGTACGGACTGCGCTATTCGCGGTTTGGAGCGTTGGGACCGTATCGGGTCAATCAGTACGAGCCTGATGTAGCCCGCGATCCGACGACCGTGACGGGCGGACTGGATTATGCCTCTGGAAAGGTTATTCAATCCTACGGCGGATGGGAACCGCGCTTGGTGGCGCGTCTGAATCTGTCGCCGACAACTTCGTTGAAATTCAGTTTCAATCGGATGTACCAATACCTGCAATTGATCTCCAATACGACCGCGGCTTTGCCCACCGACCGCTGGAAATTGAGTGATGCTTTCTTAAAACCCCAAATCGGCGATCAGGTCTCCCTCGGTATCTTTAAGAATTGGCAAAAAGACACCTACGAAACATCATTAGAGGTGTATTACAAGCGACTTACCAACGTGGCCGATTACCGAAACGGGACTAATTTGACCTTACTCGAAGCCCCCGAAACGGCCATCTTACAAGGAACGGGGCGTTCGTACGGGGCTGAGGTGTTGGTTCGTAAAAACGTCGGTTTTCTGACGGGGTGGGTGAGTTATACTTTTGCCCAAACGGAGTATTTGATTCAAAGTCCTTATCCCGAAGACAAATACCGCAACGGAGTGTATTTTCCTGCCAATTTTAATAAACCGCATACGATCAACCTCGTTTTCAATTACCGAATAAGCCGTCGTACGAGTTGGTCGGTAAACTGGGTGTACAGTACCGGTAGGCCTATTACGTATCCGATGGATAAATATTTTGTGGATAATGTGTACGTGCCCAATTACACCTTGCGCAATCAGGCTTCTATTCCGGATTATCATCGTTTGGACATAGGGCTCAACGTTGACCCGCTTCCGGCGGCCAAACGCAAATGGCAAAGCGGTTGGGCTTTTTCGATATATAACTTATACGCTCGTCAAAATGCGTATTCTATTTTCTTCCGAACCAAAAACGACAACGTTTTGCAGTTTTACAACAAAGTAAATGCCTATAAACTTTCCGTTTTCGGCACCCTGATTCCCTCCGTTACTTACAACTTTACCTATTGAGAAAGATGTTATCTGTGATTCGTTATCGGCTAACCTTCAAAAAGCTTTACCAATGTCAAAGAGGGATAACCGCTGCTTTGTCGGCGTTCTTCTTTACGCTTGTCATGGGGCAATGTGTCACAAATTTTGATCCGAAAATAACCGAAAATACCCCGAAATTAGTCATAGACGGTCTCATTACCGACCAACCGGGCCCCTACAAGATCCGACTTCAATACAGTTATCCGTATACCAATCAAAACTCCGTCAATACCATCGGCGGGGCAACGGTGGTGATAACTGATGATCTGGGGGCTACGGAAAAGCTCATTGACCGCGGGCAGGGACTTTATGAAACGTCAGCAACGGGCATTCGGGGGAAAGTGGGCAGAGAATACCGCATAACCATCAAAACCCCCAACGGAAAGACGTTTGAGTCGGAGCCTGAGTTGCTTAAGCCGGTGGCAGAGTTCGGAAAGTTTTATACCGAATACCAAGAGACAAATACGAGTACAATGCGGGGGCAATTCAACATGTTTATCGACGTAAAAGACCCCGACTCGCCCGATGATTTTTATCGTTGGAAATGGACCCACTACGAAGAGCTCAATTATTGTTTACAAACCGTAACTACAAGCGCTATAGGTGTGGTGATTGCAACGCGTAACAAATGCTGTGAGCCGTGTTGGAAAATAGAAGCTTGCAACGGTTGCATTATTTTAGCCAACGATCGCCTGACCAACGGAAAAACAATTACGAAAATACCTTTGGGTAAAATTCCGTACGATGATATTACCGGTTATTTTGTACTTTTCGAACAATCCTCATTGACCGAAGAAGCCTATCGGTTTTGGAAAGGCGTAGATAGCCAAATCAATAATTCGGGCGGTATTTTTGACCTTCCGGCCGCTACGGTCATCGGCAACGTCAGCTGTACGAGTCATCCGGAAGAGCAGGTGTTGGGGTATTTCGGGGCCTCTTCGGTAGTGTACAAATCCTTGTACGTACCGCGCAATACGGTCACCTCCCGCCCTTACGTCAAGCAGGAGTTGAATTGGTCAGATTTGAATGCGTGCTACCGCTGCCAGGAAAGCCCGTACCGAACCCAAAAAGCCCCGATAGGTTGGTAGAAGTCATGGTTAAAAATGGATAATATCGACTTTTCTCAGCAATAGATTCAGAAGTAGCTTTATCGTAATTTTCCATACACTATTGAACACCTATTCCATGAAAACCCTAACAAAAAGCACGTTGGGACTGCTGCTTGCCTTGACTGCCTGCAAGACGGCCCCCGAACAAACCCCCGTTCTTACCCAAGCCGACTATCCGGCACCGCCCATGGCCGCTAAAAAGCCCCAAACGTTTACCAATCATGGCTATACCCGTACGGATGACTACTTTTGGCTGAAAGATAAAAACAACCCCGAGACCTTGGCGTATCTGAAAGCGGAAAATGCCTACACAGATACCGTAATGGCAGCGACCAAAGCGTTGCAAAAGACGCTTTTCGACGAAATGAAAGGCCGCATCAAAGAAGAGGATCAATCGGTACCTTCCTATGACAACGGCTATTATTACTATTCGCGCGAGGAGAAAGGAAAACAATACAGCATTCATTGTCGTAAAAAAGGCAGTACGGAGGCCGCCGAGGAAATCCTGTTTGACGAAAATAAAATGGCCGAAGGCAAAGCTGCGTTCCTCATGGCGGGCTTTGAAGTTACGGACGACAATACCACGGCAGCCTATGTCAGCAATACCACCGGGTCGTACGCCGAGTTTGAACTGCATTTCCGAGATCTGCGAACCGGCAAAGACCTTGCCGACGTGATTCCGCGCATGGGCGGAAGCATGGCCTGGGCCGCCGATAACAAAACCGTTTTTTATGCCGTGCCGAATGCGGCATTACGTTCGCATAAGATATTCAAACACGTGTTGGGAACGGCGGGCAAAGACGAATTGGTCTATGAAGAAAAAGATGAATTGTTCAGTTGCTACGTAGGGCGTTCCAAGACCAAAAAAGTGATCGGCATCTCGTCGTCGAGTTTTACGAGTTCCGAAACCCGCTTCATTCCGGCCGACCAACCCAATGCGCCTTTTACGTTGTTTTTGCCCCGCCAAAAAGACGTAGAGTATAGCCTCACCGACCATCCCGCTTATTTATACCTTACTTGGAAAGACCCGCAGAGCAAAAACCGAAAAGTGTATCAATTGCCGAAATCGGGCTACCAAGACCGCAAAACGTGGAAAGAGATCGTCTCGCATGACCCCAACGCGAAGATCGAAGGGATTGATGTTTTTGAAAAATACATGGTCATTACCAAACGAATCAACGGCCTGATGGAAATGCAGGTGCGGGAATTGGCTACCGCGACGGAAAAAACCATCCATTTTCCCGAACCGATCTATACCGCTTATCCGAACGGTACGCCCGATTTTAACGCCCACAAGTTTCGTTACAGTTATACGTCGCTCAACCGCCCCACTACCGTTTATGATTACGACATGACCACCGGACAGAGTACTAAACTCAAAGAAAGGGAAATTCCGAGCGGTTTTAATCCGGACGACTATGAAGTAAAACGCCTGTGGGCACCGGCCAAAGACGGGGTAAAAGTACCGATGGCAGTGGTGTACAAAAAGGGGGTGGCCTTAGACAGTTCTAACCCGTGTTTGCTTTACTCCTACGGTTCTTACGGGTACTCGTCCGATGCGGGCTTTAATGCCAATGTATTCAGTTTGGTCAATCGCGGATTTGTGTATGCGATTGCGCAGATACGCGGCGGGTCTGATCTGGGGGAGCAGTGGTACGAAGACGGCAAACTGCAAAAGAAAATGAATACTTTCACGGATTTCATTGCCTGTGCCGAGTACTTGATCAAAGAGAAATATACATCGTCGGAGAAATTGGCTATCAACGGCGGCAGTGCGGGCGGTTTGCTCATGGGGGCCGTGACCAACCTGCGCCCCGATCTGTTTAAAGTGGTGGTGGCCGAAGTGCCCTTTGTGGATGTCATCAATACAATGCTTGACTCTAATTTGCCGCTAACCACCCAAGAATACGAACAATGGGGGAATCCGAACGTAAAAGCCGACTACGATTACATCATGACCTACTCGCCCTATGATAACCTCAAGAAAGGAAATTATCCTAACATATTGGCTACAGGCGGTCTGAACGACTCCCAAGTAGGTTTTCATGAACCGGCCAAGTGGGTAGCCAAACTCCGCACGGTAAAAACCGATCAAAAAATTACCTTGCTCAAGATCAACATGGATTCCGGCCACGGCGGTTCCACAGGCCGCTTTGATTACCTGAAAGATGAAGCCTTTAACTATGCCTTCATTTTGAGCCGAATGGGCATGGGGAAATAGGCGATTCACCGCGCAGCGTTGTCAAAGTGCTGAACCCGGTAGCTCAGCCTTTGACAATGCTCGCCGTTCAATATTTATCGTGCCGGACTTAACATATTTAAATAAAAATCTATGAGGAAAACTTATGAGGAGCTATTTGGCCACAAAGAGGATTTTAAAGTTAAGTACCGTTTCTACTCCTTGGAAGAAGGGGGAAGATTTAACCCTCCTTATCAAGGTATTCGCTCAGATTTTTGGTATGAAAGTAATGATCACGAAAAAAAAGGCCTATTTATGATCTATCCTGAGTTTGAGGATATAAACGGAAATCTTATTGATGAGGATGGAATAGTTGAAAATGAAGGTATTGCACGTATGTGGATTTTAAATCCGAATATACGGCCATATCACCAAAAAAGAATCAAAATAGGTACTGTCGGATATTTTAAAGAAGGTAATAGAAGTACAGGAATTTGTGAAGTAGTTGACATAGGAGGTTTATTTGAAAACCCAATCTTTTGATATCCACAACTGACTTTTTTGAAAAACTGCCCCTTCACCACAGGTCATTTATAAACCGGATGCCTTAGAAATCATAGTTCTTGCCCTATTCGGGAGTTTAAATCCGAAACAAGTAAAGGGAGAAAGAAGAGTTTTAACAAGAAAATTCCGAAACGGAGGCATCTTATCAGGCTTTATTAACTTTCATTGCTGATTTTCAGTTGTTTCTGATAGGGGATGTTATGCCATTTTAATGAGTCTAAACTATTGTAAAACACAAGGTTAATTGTTTTCTTTGCTGCCTGAACTATTTTCAGACGCAAAGCCCAAATGCGATAACAGCGGCAAATCATTTTTAATTTTTAACATGGCTACAGGAACAGTAAAGTGGTTTAACGACTCAAAAGGATTCGGATTTATTACCCCGGACGGGGGTGGAGAGGATTTGTTTGTACATTTCTCAGAAGTAAACATGGATGGCTTCAAAAAGCTGTCAGAAGGACAGAAAGTCTCCTTTGAGGTGACGCGAGGTCCAAAAGGCATTCAAGCCTCCAATGTAAAACAAGCTTAACACGTATTGAAGCAACATCTTCTATCCCGTAGTTCGGAGTCTTCAAGACTCCGAACGCCAAATAGACAGATAAACTCTCCGGTACCTTCGACTGAGTAAATGCATACTCCGGGAGAAGGCCATAGATCCCTGTTGCTTCCTTTCAGATGTTCTTAAAAGTTTTCATGAAGGTAATAGGATAAAACATATTCGCGCATAGTGGCGTAAAGTGGAGTCATGGTATCAATTTCACAAGCCTTGGCAGTGAGTGTATAAGTCGTTTCAAAATCTTCTACTGTTGCCGCGCGCCAAAGCCGACCTTGCGGGTCAATGACAAGCGAAAAGCCAATACCGCCGCGGAAGATACGGGAGCCGTCAGTGCCGGTATGTACATAACAAATCCAAGATTTATGAACATCTTCGTAAACGGCATTTTGCCGGATGTGTTCAGTTAATGTTTCAAACAAGCCGGCACGTTGGTCAGGCGGTGCCAGCAGCGTCAATTGTATGGCTTTGCGGAACATAACTGAGCCATCGTCAGGGAGAATCAATTTGATAAGCTGTTCGGCCGTCATTTTGGAGTTTTTCAAACGCACGAATAAATGTAAAGAATTTTAGGGAATTCCGACGTCATCCATTGTCAATGAAATAATCAGTGATTTTAGGTTGATTTTGTTGTTTTATATAGCAGATATCCCTTTGAAAAGGCGGACAAATCAACCTGCATCCAAGTTTTCTTCTTTCTTTCAATCCAATTCTTTTCAACAGTCAGACAACCCATCCCGGCATTTCTGCATTTCTATCCTTGAAACCTGATCTTTCATCCCGTGTATCGTTGGCAAAAAGTCGTTGAGATGTGCAAAGAAAACAACCGATTCGCTCAAAATCGGTTGTACGAAGCCTTTTCCGGGCGAATGTTCCGACTGTGTATGCGCTACGTGCGGCAGCGTGAAGAGGCCGAAGAAATAGTGATGAACGGTTTTCTGAAATTTTTTCGCGGTTTGTCCGAGTTCGATTACCGCGACGATACCGGCTTGGAAGGGTGGCTCAAGCGAATCATGGTCAACGAAGCACTCATGCACCTGCGTCGTCAAAAAGCCTTGCCCGTTTTTACCGATACCGACGAAGCCGAAGTGCCGGACTCGGTGTATTTGCCCGACGGGGCCGTCAATGCAGAAACCATCTATGCCGCAATTTTGGAATTACCAACGGGCTACCGCACCGTGTTTAATCTGTACGTTGTTGAAGGCTATACGCACGAGGAGATCGCTAAACAACTGAATGTCAGTGTCGGGACGTCAAAATCGCAACTCAGTAAGGCCCGAGCCCTGCTGCAACAACTGTTAAAACAACGAGGCTATGAACAATACGGAACAATTTGACGAGTGGATAAGAGGAGAAATAGAGAGCCTTGATACGCCGCCTGCCGATTTTCGGCAAGGAGATGTTTGGAAAAAACTGCAAGCGGAACTGCCGCCGGCCGTGTCGGAGAGGCGATTTTTGGTTTCGCTGACATTCCGGAGCGGTATAGCGGCCGCCGTTGCCGTTTTGGTATTGGTTGGGTTGACTTGGCAGTTGCTCCGGCCAACCGGCTCTTTCAAGCAATCAGCGCAGGCAACTCCCAACATGGAAAAAAGAAACGGTTTGTCTAAAGCCCCTTTGGCATTGACAAAATCGAAAGGGATGGACGAATCGGGACTGAAAAAGAAGCCGGTCGGAATAAGACGGGAAGAAAAACAGCCGGAACAACCACTGCCGGAAACCCCGCCAAACTCCGAACCTAAGTCAGCACCGGTGCCGGTCGAACCCGTTTCGGAAGGGGCAATAGCAGTGTTGGAGCCTGTGATCGTTTCGGAAGTGCCAAAGACTGCTTCCGTTACCAAAACGGTGACAAAATCGAAATTCAAGATTGTTCATGCCAATCAATTGGAGAACTATGAGAAAGCCGAAATTGCCGAATCGCTCGAAAAAGAAGCAAAAGCTAACGGCTTTATCGTCATTCATTGGAAAGCCAATACCGACCGTACTTCCCAAACCAATTTAACGACCTACTTAAAAAATAAATCTTCCAAGGCCGAATAACAGCCGATTTTTAAAAACGGTGCGGCGTTCCGCAATTTCTGAAATGATGAAAAAAATAATCCTCTTGGTGCTCTTCGTGAGCATCTTCAGCTACGCTTTTGCGCAACAATTGCCCGGTACCTTACCCAATGCGGTAGAACGCCACAGTAAATACAGTTTTGAGTTAGAGCAGGGCAATAAACTGATCGCTTATGCCCGTTTGGTACAGGATCTGGAAAAATTTCAAAATATAGATACCATATTGGCGGCCTTTGTTAAGGATTATGCCCTGTTGAAGGCCTCTTTGCCCGAAAGTGTCAATGCTAAGGTGGTAGTTTACAAGCCCTTGTCCAATGGGCAATTCCAATTGGATCTGTCAGAACATCCGGCACCCAAGCAACGGTTTCAGTTCAAAACCAACGGCAGTGAACCGCTGTTAATAAAAACCGTACAGGATACGCTGTTGATCGTACAGTCGTTTCTTAAACCCGTCTCAACCAAGTCCGGAACTGCCCATTTGAACGAACAGGTGTATTTTTGCTTAGTACTGAATGATTTAAGTGATGTCGAAACAATTTTAAAAAAAGGAGGACTGACCCCAAAAGTCGTACAGGCAGTACAGAAAGCCTATCAGTACCCCAACCATAATCTGAAAAGCGGAAGATATAAATTTACTTACCAACAAAGCCCGACGGTCAGCGGGACCATTCCCGATGTAATGCCTGTCACCGAAGACTTTTTGGCCATCCACCCGTCGGTGGGAGTGGGGGTGATGCGCAATCAATTCGTGCCGAATATCATGGTTGATTTTACGGTGGTACCCAATCGCTACGGGATGGTCGGCTATACGTTGGGGTGGCGTAGCCTGTTCTTTACCGACCGCAGTGATGTGACCGGACGCCTCGGAGCCCAAACCAACAGTTTTCTTCACGCCGGGATTACCCTTTACGATTTCAGACGACCGCAGTCAGATCGTATCAATACCGACCACGTTTTGTTCGGCATTTATTTGGGGCAATCCGTGACGCGCAGCGGGTCTGTTTTTGACAAAAATACGTGGAATCTTTCCGCGACCGTTATGGCGAAGGGTATGTTGAAAATTCAACCGGAGGTTTATTTTAACGGCTTTTTCAAAAATGTGATGCCCGGTTTGCGGCTTCAGATCGGCATTTGACGGATTGATTTTTGCCTCAATCAGGCATAACCCGCTCCTCTGTTCTGAGAGGCGGATATGATTTTTTATTTCCGTTTTCCATTCCCCGATAAAGTTTTCAGGTACGGCATGAAAAAAGGTCTTTCTGTCGAGATAGTTTGCGATTTGATTGATTTCCTTTAATCTTGTGGTTTATCAAATCGGTATGGAGTTAAGCAAATCGATCACCGGTTTAGCCGTTCCGGCCCATATAAGTGTATGGCTGCTTCTGGGCTTTATCATTTTGTTTTATCCCCCCTTTACTTGGGATACATTGCCGCCTGTTTCCTTCTGGGTCAAACAGTTCTGTAATTTGTTGCTATTGGCGGTCCTGTTTTATTTTACTGCTTTGTATATGGGACCCGCTTTTTTGCTCAATCAAAAAAAGACGGTATATGTACTGTGGTGTATTGTGGCCATTGTTGTTTATTTGATATTGGCAAGGCTAATTGAGTTAAAACTGCATGTTTTGGAAGACATGGCTGCGGCAAGGGGCCTTAAAAATTCAAAAAGTATCTATGCGTTGGACGGGCATCAGTTCATAGTGGTTATCATGGTCATGGTGATCAGTACGGCCTACACCATCATCCATCGGTGGCAAGTTGACTTGAAAAGGCATGAAATGATTGAAAAACAGCATATTACTTCGGAATTGGCCTTGCTGAAAGCCCAGATCAATCCTCATTTCTTTTTTAATACCCTCAATAATATTTACGCTCTCACTTTTTCCGATATTCCGTTGTCGAGGGAAGCCCTGCTGAAACTTTCGCGCATGATGCGTTATGTGTTGTACGAGACATTGCAGGATAAAGTGTTGCTCAGTCAAGAGATTGCGTTTATGAAAGATTATCTTGAATTGATGAAATTGCGATTGCATTCTTTTACCACCTTAATCGTACAGGAGTCTTCCCCTGATCGGGAATACTCGATCGCACCCATGCTTTTTTTGCCTTTCATTGAAAATGCGTTCAAACACGGGACAAGTTCGATGGAAAAAACGGAGATATTAATTACGTTGTCAGCCCGGAATGAAGTCCTTACCTTTCGTGTCTTCAACCGAATTCATCCAAACCCGGATGCCGTTAAAACCGCCGGCGGCATTGGGTTGGCTAATACTCAAAAACGTCTTCATTTGATTTATCCCGATCGCCACCAATTGACGATCAGGGATGATGCCGAAAAAAAAACCTATCAGGTGGATTTAAAGATTGAATTATAAATCGCAATACGTTGAAGCAGGCAAAGCCATGAAATTAAATTGTATTACTGCCGATGATGAGCCGTTGGCGTTAGGGTTGGTGAGTTCGTTTGTGCAACAAACACCGTTTTTAAACTTAGCAGGACAGTTTGCCAATGGAGTGGAAACGCTGCAAGCACTTCATCACCAACCCGTTCACTTGGTATTTTTAGATATTCAGATGCCCAATCTGAACGGCATGGAACTGGCCCGTATTATCAGCCAAACCCATTCCTTGGTACAGACCAAAATTGTCTTTACCACGGCTTACAATCAGTTTGCGGTGGAAGGGTATAAGGTGGATGCATTGTATTATTTGATGAAACCCTTTGGTTACGAAGAATTTTTGGGCGCGGCCATCAAAGCGAAAAACTATTTTGAACAACTGACGGGAAACGCGATCTCGGCCGGTGGGGTGCAGGACAACTGTATGTTTGTCAAATCCGACTACAAAATAGTACGGGTAGATTTTGAGGCGATTTTGTACATTGAATCCATCAAAGATTACGTAAAGATCCATTTGGCTCCCCCGGCGGCACCGATCATTACGCTGAGTCGCCTGAAGACCATTGAAGACAAATTGCCTCCGGCCAAATTCCTGCGCATTCACCGTTCCTTTATTGTAGCCATCCACAAAGTAGATTCGATCAGTAAAAATGTGGTTCAGGTCGGAAAGGCGTCGATCCCCGTGGGAGAGCTGTACCGGGATACTGTCAAAGAGCTGATGGGTCTGTAAAATACGCGTGACCGGTAGGGGGCGTTTTTGAATAAAACAAACAAAAAAGAGGTTTCTATCGAGAAAATAGCCCTCTCCGGCTGACGGGAATTGGCGTTTCAGCCGCAGATACGTAGTTTTGAGGTCACTTAATGAAGATTAAGTAGATAGATAATGACTTGACATCGCTCCGGTATTGCCGGAGCGATGTTTTTTTACCAATAACAATTCCTCAACGTCCCAATTTCCAATCATCGGTTCGAAACGGAATCGCGGGGAGGCCGTCTTTGTTGAATAAATTGGGAACGGGGGTATCCCGAAAGGCAAAACGCACGGCTGCGGGTTGCGCTACTTTGTCGGAAATGACCTCCACGAAGTTGTGATTGATGATTCGGGCCAGTGCTTTGTAGTAGATACCGTCGGCTCCGGCCATTTCAAACTCCGTTAGAGGGCCTCCTTGGGCCGCGAGACCGCTTTCGGCATGGTCAAAGGCAATAATGGCTTTGTTGCCTTCAATCTTCAGGGATTTGTACTGCGGGCTTTTGTGGTTTTTCGTTTTTTGACCGTAGGTCTCGGCCAGTGCCCAGCCCGCCAGCCGATTACCGACCTCTTTTTTGTAGGCCGGGTGGATGTCGTTCAGATTATCCACCAAATCAGTTACCACTACCATCCCCGATTTGGGAATATCCATGG
This sequence comes from Spirosomataceae bacterium, assembly GCA_046329125.1. GTDB lineage: Bacteria > Bacteroidota > Bacteroidia > Cytophagales > Spirosomataceae > Runella. Next base: position 473,870 of record JAXLVD010000002.1, read on the forward strand.
CGCGGGTTTGCATTTCGCGCACGGCCGGTGCCTTGAAATCGGTGGAGTCGCGATAGTTGAAAGGAGCAATCTGAACGTAATAAAACGGAAAATCCTTTTGCCACGCGCCCCGCCACGTATCCACCATCAGGTGCATGAGGTGATAATAGGCCGCAGGGTAATGACGGTTGGACTCACCTTGGTACCACAAGGCTCCCGCCACAGCAAAAGACGTAAGCGGTGCCACCATACCGTTGTAAATATAACCTGCCTCTTTGGGCCACCCTTTGCTCGGAATCATGGTTTCGGCAGAGGTGCGGGTATCGGCAAACAGACGAACCAAATGCTCGGGAATCCAGGATTCGATGTACGAACCTCCCCACGCTACATCAATCAAACCGATGGGTACGTTGAGCGACTGATTTAATTTTTTACCGAAGAAATACCCCACCGCGCTGAATCGCTTCAACGTGACCGAATCGCAAACTTCCCAAGTGCCTTTGGCGTCGATTTGAGGGGTTTCGGCCGTTAATTTGGGCATTTTGAAAAAACGAATGTTGACATTGTAGGCGGTGGGCAGTTCGGCTTTGGCGTCTTTCACACCGTGGTTGGCGCTCCATTCCATGTTGGATTGCCCTGCACAGAGCCACACTTCCCCGATTTGTACGTTGTCCAGCACTATTTTATTCCGCCCCTGAATGGTCAGAGTATAGGGCCCGCTGCCTGCTTTGGGCGTAGCAATGCTCAACTTCCAAACGGCATTTTCGTTGGTTACGGCGCTCACCGATGCACTCTGCCAACTTCCCGACACCGTCACTCTTTCTCCCGGCTGCGCCCATCCCCACACCGTGACGTTGGATTGTTGTTGTAAGACCATGTTGCTGCTGTAAATAGCGGGTAAATACACATCGGCCGCGGCAAAAAGGGGGGAGAGGAGGAAAAAGAGGAGAATTTTTTTCATTTGGTTTAGGGGGATTGGATTATAAATCCGTTTCAGACAGCGTCGGGATTGCAAATCCTGACGAGCCGAAAGTTGTTGGCTTTTTACCAATTATCTTTTTATTTGATTGGAATGAGATTCAAGTTCTAAGAAATCTGAAGTATAAATCCAAGTTGTTCGCAGTCTTCCGCAGGGAGACTGCGAACGCAAAGTAAATAGAGTATTTGTAACACGGTAAATGTCAAGCCAGCCTCTTTTTATACTTCTAATCAAGCGATTTTAGATTCCTTTGGCGATGACAGGAGTAGATGATTTACTCCACCATCTGCCGTTTAAAAAACGCCCATGCTTCCAGATAGACATCGATGTCGCGCGGGTAATTATGCTCTCCGTTCAGTACTTTCAGCAGCGTCACTTCGGGTTTGCCGGGGGCTTTGAAAGTATAGCGTTCAATCGTGCGCCCGTCGGTGGGGTCGGTGTCGGGTAAGGCTTCCATTTTGGGTGCGCCGGTATAGCCCGCCAATTCGGACCAATACCGGAAAGTACGGTCGGTAGAGCGCACGAGCCCCAGACTGATCCCATTGGTCTTTACTTCACCGCCTTCGTAGGGATTGGTACGGTCGGCCGTGCCGTTGACGATCAGGATTGGCACAGCCATCCGCTTCTCAGCACAATCCATGTTGTTGGTATCGGGCAGGTTAGCAATGAGGGCCGTCACGGCTCGGAATCGTTCGGGCATGGTCAGGGCCAATTTATACGCCATGTGGCCGCCGCCCGAAGTACCTACGGCAAATACCTTTCGGGAGTTAATGCGGTATTGTTTTTCAAAATAGGCGATCATCTGCTCGAAAAAGGCGTTGTCGTTGATATTTTCCATATTGGCGGCCGATTGCGCCGTTTTGCGGCACTCGTTCCAGTAGCGTTTGTAGCCGTCGGGATAAACCAATAGGATATTTTCGGTCGGGGCAATGCCTTCTATTTTTTGCGCTCCGCCGCGTTGTCCTCTTCCGTTGCCGCCCGAACCGTGCAGCACAAAAACCAATGAGGCCTGTGCCTGCGCCGGTTTCAGAAAATGAAAGGTACGATAATGTCCTTCGATCAGGACTGAATCGCTCACCAATTGGCTTTGGGCAGCAGTGAAGAGGAGTGCAAAAAAGAGGGAAAATAAAATGCGTTGCATAGTGATAGGTAGTTAAGTGCCTCCGATAGCCTGTCTTATAGAGGTATATGTAGTTTTAAAGAATCATTACCGCTATTTCTTAACCTATGTCAAGCCGAATAAAATTTTATGTAGGCAATTTTGTACCTTCAAACACTAAAACAATCCTTGAAAAATGATTTCTCCGTACGATAAATTACTGGTTTCCCTTCTTGAAATGGCCAATATTGACCGATTTGATATTGAATTGGTTCATAAGGTATTTGAACCCATTGAACCGCGCAAAGGTCAAGTGTTGGAAGAACCCGAACGGGTTGCGAAGTACCTGTATTTTGTCAATAGCGGGTTTGTAAGAGTCTATTATTACCGGGATGGCACGGAAATTACAAGTTTCATCAACTGCCCGCACGGTTTTATGACCTCTTTCAACAGTTTTATCACCGGGACAAAATCGCACGAATACGTAGAGTGTGTTACGGATTGTCAGTTATTAAGAATCACCAAAAAAGACTTGGATACGCTGTATCAACACAGCCAGAAATGGGCTGAAATCGGGCGAATTATCTACGAAAAATCGTTGGCTTACAACGAACAGCGCACCAAAGATATCATTACGCTTTCTGCCGATCAGCGTTACCTCAAATTGATGTCCGAACAGCCCGATATTATCCAAAATGTACCGCTGCAGTACATTGCTTCATTTATCGGTATTAAACCCGAAAGTTTGAGTCGCATCCGAAAACAAATTATTTCCTAACCTACATCAAGTAGAAAAAAAAGTGGGCTGCCGACCTTTGTTTCATCAAACATAAAACTGCTGAAAATGAAACAATTGAAAGGTAAAACGGCATTAATAACGGGTGCTTCTTCGGGGATTGGTGAAGCATTTGCCGTTGAACTTGCCTCCCAAGAGTGTAATCTAATCATCACGGCCCGCTCAAAAGCCAAACTTCTCCAAAAAGCAGAAGCGCTTCGCCGGGAGTTTGGGGTAAAGGTCGCGGTGTATTCGGGCGATTTGTCTCTGAAAGAAACACCCCAAAAATTGTTTGACAAAATCCGGGAGGACGGCTTGTCTGTTGATCTGTTGGTCAACAATGCCGGGGTTGGTAAGTGGACCAACTTTTTGGACGAACCCCTGGAAAGCTACGGAGCAATGCTGCAATTGAACATCAACGCTTTGGTAAAGCTGACGTATCTGTTTTTACCCGAAATGCTGAAAAACAAAGAAGGGGGAGTCATTAATATCGCTTCAACGGGGGCTTTCCAACCTTGTCCTTACGTGGCTGCTTATTGCGCGAGTAAGTCGTTTGTTCTTCATTTTTCGGAGGCACTGTATGGTGAATATCATAAAATGGGCATTACCATCACCGCAGTTTGTCCGGGCAATACCGACACCGGTTTTCAGAAAGAAGCCAACGCCAACACCCAAGGCATGGCCTCCGATTCGCCCGAAAAAGTGGCAAAAGACGGATTGAGGGCCTTTCTGCAAGGCAGTCCGTTGCAGGTGGTAGGAGTGTCTAATTATGTAAGTTCGTTACTGCCCCGTTTCCTTCCGAGAAAAACGGTGATTGGTGTTGTCCGAAATATGATGAATAAAAAAGTCAATCCGTAGGAGTTGGGTTTGAACTGCAGGGCATAAAAAAGCGCAGGTTTGCCAAAACCTGCGCTTTTCATTTTTCTTTTTTTACTTCATTTTCACGATCACCGTCGGATCAAAAGGATACCTGCCGAATTTCTCACCGTAGATAGCCAAGCCGCCGTTGCCTTCTACCGCCAATCGGAGCACCAATTCGCCCGTTTGAGCGGCTTTTTGAATAGCTTCTGCCGGTACGTTGACTTCCACCCGATAGCCGTAACTACCGGCTTCGCGGAGTTTTTTGTCTTGGGGTTGGTAGTGCCACGACAATACCCCTCGATGGTCGGCGGGATCGTCCGGGAGGTTGAGCTTACCGGCCGCTACCCCGTTGAAACTGATGGCTACGTCGCTCGGGAACTTTGTTTCGTCGGTCATGGGATACGCATTGGGGTTAAGACTGTTGTCAAACGTGCCGCCGCCAAGCATATAGTTGTCGGCGATTTTGACATCTCCGCTTTTGTCTTTTCCGAACAGTTGTTTGGCCGAAGCTTCCATAATGAACGAAGCCCCGCTGACGTTATCGGCTTTGAGGTCGGTTGGCCATTTGATCTTGTATTCAAAATGCCCGCTGCCCGCTCCGTTTACTTTCAAGCCGTCGAGTACGTTCCATTGTTTCATTGACCATTGGGCGTCGCTGAATTGTTTGGGAGAAACCGACAACAAGCGCAGTTTTTGGCCGCCACCCGTTACCATTTCAGTAGATTGAGGTTTTTCTACAATGTACGTGTTGAAGTTACGGCTGATGACATTCCCATTGGCATCCTGTAAAGTTAAAGCCAAAACCGCTACTGATTTCTCCGCCGGCATAATCACGTAGATAGGGGCTAAGGTCTGTTGCATCCACGGCTTATACGGGATTTTTTGGGTAAACGAGTGTCCCTTTTTTTCATGGCCGAAGGCATCCCAACCGTTCAGTTCTACTTTGAGGGTCAGTTCATTGCCGATGTCTGTACGGCCGGTCATGGAGGAGATCGTCAAAGGCACTTGTACGACTTCGGTCGCACGGACACTTTTAGAAATATCCTGACCGGTAGTGACATAAATATCCGCGTGCAGATCTTTGAGACTCATGCCCGGTACAAAAGCGTCTAAGCCCGTAAACTTCTGCGTGCGGTCAAACTTAAAGTAACCGTTCCATTCGTTGATAACGTCGTGGTGCTCGGTGTACAGCCAACCGGCTACCAACGGATATTTGCGGAAAGCATTCATCGAACGGTGGTAATCCCACGTCCAATCCACATCGCCCGAGCTGCCTTCATACCCCCACACATTACCGAATTCCGAGTTGATATTGGGTTGATTTTTACCTTGTTTATAGCCTTTCTCAAAATGAAAAGTCGAACCTTCGTAGGTGTTGGCAGTCAGATTTTTCAGGTGATCTTCCCATCCGTAACCGGGCAGGTATTCGTGCCAGGAATTAATGTCGGTTTCGGTGTGACCGGCACCGCAGCAGATCGAATTATCTTCAACCAAACGGGTGGGGTCAAGTGCTTTGGCTTTGCGGTACATACTCGCTACCCATTGTTGGGTTTCGGGTAAATAGCGGTCCACTTTTTTGCCGTTTTCTTCCACTTTGGTACGCAGTCCCCACGTTTCGTTAAAGATGATCCACGAGAAAATGGCCGGGTGATTGAAATCGCGTTTGATAAGTTGCGGCAAAACCCTTTCTGATTCCGCACGCGCTTCGGCGTTGGGTTGTCCCCAAAAATTGGGCAGATCGGACATCACCAAAAGCCCCAATCGGTCGGCCCAATACAATTTACGCGGTACGTCGATCTTGATGTGTGTCCGAATACCGTTCAAACCGATGTCTTTGGCCAACTTGATCTCATTTTTCATGAATTCATCGGTCGGGAAGGTATAAAACCCGTCGGGATGATACGATTGGTCAAGTGTCAATTGGAGGTAAATCGGCTGATTGTTCAAGGCAACGTAAGGGTAATTGGTGCCGGGCAGATTCACTACCGAGATTTTACGCATCCCGAAATAGGTGTTAACCCCATCAGCCCCCCTCAATCCCCCCATTTGGGGGGAAGCTTTAGTCCCTTCTCCAACTTGGAGAGGGAGCTGGGGGCGGTCCGCCGATGCGGTGAGGTTTGCCTCCACTTCGTACAAAAACGGATTTTCCAACGTCCATAATTTAAAATTGGGCATATCTGCCTCAAAGGTCAGTTGCGTTTGTCCTTTGGCAATGGTTTGAGCCGGGACATTGCCCGGGCGCAGCCCGGCGATGTTCAGTTTAAGTTCCAGATCCTGCGAGGCAGGTTGGGGCAAAGTGGCGGTTACTTTTACTTTGCTGCGGTCAATATCGGGTGCAAAATGCAGGGTTTCGAGGTAATCTTTAGCCCGGGCCTCCAAATAGATGGTTTGCCATAAGCCGCGGGCATTGCCGTAGCCTTGTTTGCCATACAGTGCATAGTCGCGTCGTTTGTCGTCTACACGAATCACCAATTTCTGACTTGCTCCGGCTTTTAAGCCGGTCAATTCAAATTCGAACGGGACATACCCGCCTTCAAAACTCCCCAACTCTTTGCCATCCAGCCAAGCAGTTGTTTTATAATCGCTTGCACCAATGACCACAAACACACGCTGCCCTTTCCATTCTTTGGGAACAGTGATAGTACGTTGGTACCAGGCAATATCGGCTTCGTCTTTTACTCCGGATAATTTGGAACCCCACGGAAAAGGGACTTTGATGGTTAACGGAAATTTTTGAGTGCCTTTGGCCCACCCTTTCTTTAAGCCCACATCTTCTTTGTCAAATTGAAATGACCAATCCCCGTTGAGGTTGATCCAATTGGGCCGTTGCCAATCGGGACGGGGATGTTCAGGAAGAGGAATATCTGTTTGAGCCAACAGCGTTTGCGTTAACGAAAGCAATAAAACAAAGAAGATAGAAAAACGAAGCATATAGATTTGATATTGAATTGAGTAGGAATGACTTTTATTTAAAGCACTTCTATCCCTTAAACTACCGGTTTGCTTACATTTGCGAACTTGCATTCAAACCCTGATAACCGATGAAAAAAATCTTGAAATGGACGGGAATTGCCCTAATAGGCCTCGTTTTTGTTTATTTTGCAGGGCCTCGTTCCGACAAAGCCATGTTTGATCCCGCGCTTCCTGCTGTTGCCTCAGATGTCGTTCAGTTGGAAAAAGATATTAAGTCTTCAGAGGCCAAATTCAGTCTGAAGCCCGACAATGAAGCCCGAATCATTTGGGCTGATACGGCCAAAAAACAAAAAACGAGATACAGTATCGTTTACATTCACGGTTTTGGGGCCACTTGGGCTGAGGGGGATCCTGTGCACAAGCAATTGGCTCAAAAATACGGCTGTAACTTGTATTTGGCGCGGCTCTACGATGCCGGTGTGAAAGACCCGGATGCGTTTGAGAAACTAACCCCCGAAAATTTTATGGCAGGAGCCAAGCATGCCTTGGCCGTTGGTAAAGCCTTGGGCGACAGCGTTATCTTGATCGGATGCTCGGCGGGAGGGCTTTTGAGTGCTTATTTAGCCTCGGAACATTCCGAAATCAAAGCCCTGATGCTGTATTCTCCCTGTTTCAAAGTCAATGGGTTGTCATTGGCTACGGGGCCTTGGGGAAAACAGCTTTTAGCCCAATTGGGAGGAACGCACCGCGACATAACCCATTATGCCCCCGACCGCGCCAATTACTGGTTGACTCGCTACCATACCAACGGTATTATGACCCTTCAACAAACCATGGATGCTATTGTACGACCGGAAGTTTTTGCCAAAATAAAAATACCCGTTTTTATGGCCTATTATTACAAAGACGAGGAAAACCAAGACAAAGTCGTATCGGTGGAAGAAATGCTGAAGGCGTTTGACGAACTGGGTACGCCGGCGTCTTTAAAAAGAAAAGTGGCTCTCCCCAACACGGGCGATCACGTGATTGCTTCCCATTTTACCTCTAAAGATTTGGGAGGGGTATTTCGCGAATCGGATCGTTTTTTGAGAGAGGCATCAGGGCTGATAGCAAGCGATAAGTAGTTGGAGGTTGAAAAACAATTGAAGAATGAGTTGGTAAAAAAATGACATGGCCGGACGGGTTCTTTTTGAGTAAAAAACTTATCAAACGGTCGAAAAAATAGGTTTTTTTTATTGATTGAAGGGCCAAAAATGCACAACTTTGTTGAATCGCCCTTATCGCTTACCAACCTCTTAAAAAATGAAGATTACTCTGCCCGCACTATTATTGTTTTTAGGAGTCTGTTATTGCCAAGCACAACCCGCAAAATTGGTTTATTCAGATCCGAAACGGTTGACAGAGATTGGAGGGTATGCCGGTTATTTTGTGGATAGTACCAATCAACTATCGCATCAGCAGGTGGAAATGATTCCTGATAACCAATATCGGCGTATTCCTGACAAAATTATCAATTTGGGTTTCTCACCGTCACGGATATGGTTTAAGTTTGACATACACAACCATACAAACGAAACACTTTATGCATTGTTTTTGGCGCAGGACATCGACTATGTTGATGCTTATGTAGTAAGTGAGGATACCACCTATTTTGTAGAAACAGGCTCATTACGTCCCTTTGAACACCGCTACTTTGCTTTAAACAGTATTGTACTCAACTTAGGTAAAAACCCTAAACATTTATTCGTCGGTCTTAAAGACATGAACGGTTTGGTGTCTCAAATCGAATTGGGGACGATTCGACCGTTGTTGGCGAGGGTCTATCGCGAGACCCGCGTCAACTTTTTTGTTTTGGGAGTGATGGTGCTGGTCACATTACTCAGTTTCTTTATGTATGTTACCCTTAAAGAACGCACCTATCTTTTGTATGGATTACACGTCGTTTTTTCAGCGTTTACCTTTCTGAGTTTTGAAGGGTATTTGTTTGATTTTCTTTGGCGAGAAATGCCCTTTATGAATAACGGGATCAACTCAAGTTTGATACGCTTATGTGCTCTCCTGACAAGTATCGGCTTTTCGGTGTCGTTTCTTAATATCCCGCAGGTCTTGCCTCATCTGCATCGCCTGTTTCAGGGCTTGGGTGTTTTGGCTTCTCTTATTTTGATAACAAAAATCTTTGGTTTTCAGAAAGCAGAAGCATTGTTCAACGTCATTGTTTTGATTACTTTCTTATCATACCTTATCGTAGGTTTTTGGTTGTATCGACGCGGATTTCGACCTGCTCGCTTTTATTTGTTGGGGTGGGGCGTATATATTACTGAGATTCTGCTTGTGGTGCTTACATTGTTCAATGTACTTACTTTTGAACATGTCTTTACTTATTATGGCTATCATATCGGGGCCTTGTTTCAGGCCATTTTGTTGACGTTTGCGCTTATGGATCGTATCAATACATTACGGGAAGAAAGCAAAGAAGCACAGGATCTGGCCATTCAACGATTGACCGAGAATGAACGATTGATGGCGGAACAAACTCAAGTGTTGGAGAAAGAGTTGGAGCAACAGCCAATGGTTAGTAATGATTTACACCGATTGCTGAAAGCTATGCGCGACGAACGCGAAAAAATAAAAAAAATCCCGATTGCTACACTGGAGGGAGTATTGCTTTTTCCGGTATCTGATATTGTTCGGATCGAAGCCATGGGAAGTTATGCCAATGTCTATTTTTTTAATCGACAAAAAATGGTTGCTTCTCGGTCGTTGGCTGAGTTTGAGCAACAGCTCAAAGAGTACGATAATTTCTTCAAAATTCATAAATCCCATATCATCAATCTTAACTTCGTCACAAAGTACGTACGGGGCGAAGGAGGCGTCGTTTTTATGGAAGACGGCAGTGAAGTGGACGTAGCCCGTCGGGTAAAACCCGATTTTCTCCGTGCTATGGGCCTTGAAAGTTGACGATTTTCTGCCGAACATAAACTGATTGTTGCCGTAGGAAAACGGGCATAGGTATCGTAAGTGAAAGATAATGATTTTTGTTTCGAACAATTGGGGAACCTTTTGGCCTAAACATTAACCCATTTTTACAAATCTAAACTAACGATACGTATGTCCCGGATTTTTCGCTTCGCCTTGGGTTTATACACCCGTGATGTAACGACTCATTCTGAAAATACCGCTGCTCGAATCTCATTTGTAGCAGGGGGACTCAGTGCTGTTTTAGTGCTCATCGGTTTTGCTTTTACCTCGTCTTCTGCGTTTGTTTTTTCTTCTGTGTTGGGAGGAGTAGCCGTAGGCTTCGGCGTAAGCGGGCTTATTCATCGAGCGTCCTTGCTGGCTTCCAAATACGTCGGTCATCCCAATACAGAATCGTTGCGTTTGGGATATAAAAAATCTTGGACAGGCATCGTATTAGGAGCAGTAGGGGTAAGTGTGGGTGTCTGCTTTTATTGAAACATAGACGAAACCTTCTGCTGTTATTTTTCAACTTTTATAAAATAGAGTTTTACCCGCCGATGATAAACTCAAACCATCCATACATAAACTCATGGTTGTATGGCAAGATTAATTGACTGCATTTTTGTATCAACCTAAACCAGGATTCAAAAAATTAAACAAATAACAAATACATTCTTACTATGAAACTCAATTTAAAAAATCAGGTAAAATTCTTGTTGGTCAGTGCGACAAAATTACCGATCCTAATGATTATTACCTTATTACTCAATATGACTGGCAGTAGTATGGCACAAAACAAGGTGGAGTTACTAAACTCGTCGATGAAAAAAACGAACGAACCCTCAGCCATTAATAGGTCTATTCCCAATAAGCCGGCAACGACACAGACTCAAACTAATAGCAAGGACTCTACTATACTCAGTAGCATCGACGGATTGCCAGATAAAACAAATAATAAATCCGATGACCAAGCCCATAAAAGTAGTCCTCTTTCTCCAAATTTAAATCAGGAATCTGCCGCCGGTCTCTCCTCGGTGCTTAATAATAATTTGATTGATGCAGTAAAAAATAGTAAAGCAGAGAATGATGGTTCTACAAGCTTACAATCACCGCCGCTATCCCAAGAGAGGACTCAAACAAAGCAAGATGCGTCTTCTTTTAACAATATTTTAAAAAATGATGTCGGAGATAATGGCAAAGAAAATAGGCCACCCAATACCATTGAAGGTATGCTTAAACAGGGAGAGATAAATTCAAACAAGCTTCCCGGTTTTCCGAAGGAGGCAGGAATAAATGATCTCCTAAAAAATGATAATAAACCTGCGAAATCGGCGGTAGCTAATTCTTCTAAGAAAACTGAGTCAAAATCCATTGGAGAACTGGAGAAAGAATTATTGAATTCATTAGAGGCTAAACAAAATGAAGAATTGAAAAGAATAAAAATTAAGGAAGCAATTCCCCAATATTAAAAGTTAATGCATCAACAATTAAAGTAACGTTTCAAAATTCTTCTCAAACATTTTTAAATAAACTAAACAACTTAATTAACATGAAACCTTCCAAATCAATTATAAGTATGCTTTTTGTGAGTACGGTATTCTATTCAAGTACCCTATTTGCTCAAGCCAGTCTTGCTTCTGAAGACATTATTGAAAATGTTCCCATTACAGTCGCCGGTGAAAAAATTATTTATTCTTTAGTAAGGGATGGCAGCCAAAAGAACCAGTGGTATTATATTCCTTCTCAAGTTAGAATAGTAGAAACACAGCGGCAAAAAGGCCAAAATGAGCCTGAATTTACACTGATTAAATACCAATTCAAAAATCCTAAAAATTCTCAAGAGTTATTGGAAGGAGGGGTCATCCAGTTTTCGGTTGTCATGGCACCGGATAACGAAGGATTTGATCAACTACGTAATTTTATAGTAAAGAAAACTAATAGTCCGAGTGTACGATTGGCAGCATTGCCCCTAAAATCGGCTGCTGTAACCTTAATTACTCCTAAGGGAGAATTTTTGGCAGAAAATGTAGAAGCTACCGGTATTGCTCCTACTATGGCCAATAATAAGATGGTCTTTTCTGTTCCGCTTACCAAAATAGGTACTGATGTATATAACGCTTTAGCCAATAGCAATACCGGGATGGGAGTAGTTGTAAAATACGTATATAATGGATTGACTCCTCCGGCCGGATTTAAGATTACCGTTGATTGGAAAAATTTGTATGATTTCTTTGCTAAGAATGAAAAAATCAAAGCCAGTGTAGCGGGGGCTTACTCTTGGTTTGGAGTTTCGGCTAAATACTCAAAAGAAAAAGAAATAATAAGACAACAAGTACTATCCAGTAAGGCAGTTACTGTTGATGCAACATTAGGTGAAAAATTTGACGAAGCGGCAATGCATAAGTACTTAGACCCTATCATTACTAAAATACAAGAAGAATTTTTTATTAAGAGCGAACTGCAAAGCCGGGTAGATTCAATGGTTATGGCAGATGCGCTGGACGATGCTAAACCAATGACAGATAGCAAAGGAAAGAATTTATTAAGCTATCTCTCAGTTTCAGGTGGAAAAAGCATTAAAATGAAGGACATTAAAATAGAAAAAAAAGATAAACAAGTGTATGAATTTAGGTTTAAACAATTGGTGGATAGAATGAGTATCACCGGAGGTTTTGTAGGTATTGGCAAATATCCAGAAGAAATCAAAAAAAAGTTGATTTTCTTAGTTCCTGAAGGTCGTTGGGAAAGCGCATTTTTCTTACTCCCTTCTGTCACAGACAACGATGAAATTGGTATTCGACAGGTAGATTTACAAATTGGACTGAAAAGTAAAGAAAAAGCGTATAATACCCAAGTAGTAGTTTGGACAAAAGAAAAAGGCTGGACTGATAAAGACGGAAAAAACAGAAATGTAATCGCTTTTCCTTTAATGGAATTGGCCAAAAATGATGCTCAACTAAAAAATATAAAATTTGATGTAATAGGGAATATAACACTGGGAAATGATGTATTAAGAATAAATCAACAAGTTGAAACATTTTCCGGAGAAGCTCCTATCGCCACTCCTCTTGCATTAGTAGATATTGTAAGTGTTCAGCCGGAACTTTTGAGTTTTAGTAAACTCAATACAGAATCCAGTTTGGATTTTGTAAATGTACTTATTACTGATGGTAATCGACGATTTTCTAAGAAGCTGTTTCCCTTTTCAAAAGGAGGGATTCCTGAACCTCCAAAACCACTTTATTGGATCGTAGCCAGAGATAAAAATCATTTACCTGTTAAAGCAGATATTGTATTCAATCTGAAAGATGGCTCAGTGGTGAAATGGCAACATAACCAAAAAAGCCTCTACGAATCTGAAGTAGGATTGGATATTGTTTTGAGAGATATTGACTACACTAAATCGAATTAACCTCTAAAAAAACTCGGTGATGAAAGCATTAAAAGTTACTCTTTTAATAGGGATTACTATGTCTTCCCTTTACGTAAACAGCCAGTCTTCAACAAGCTCGGCGAATAATAAAAATAATCAGCCTGCGTCAACAGTCAGAGATCATAGAAATCCCTCAAACCCCAATCAGCCTGATAAGAGCGAATCGTTTGAAGTAATATCTGCTAAAAGAACTGACAACAAAGATAAGGCAAGCGAAGGAGGTTGGTTAAGTAATACACTGGCTAAAGCTCAAACAAAACATCCCGCAAATTTAAAAGGGTTTGAAACAAATAATCTTATTAATAAGGGCACGGTTAAGTTTACTGATTTTATTTTCAGTGAAAATAAATCGCAGGTAATACTTACTGATGTTATAAAACTTGAGCATTTCATCTATAGTACAAAATCGCAAGAATCTCCCACACAGTTGTTATTGCTGGCCGACACTCTCATTATTTCAGGAAATAACAAGCTTGACTTCTCTGAAAATAAATTGAGAGTAAATGGTTATTTGTCCATTTTTTGTCGAGTCTTAAAATTCAGCCAAAATGGAAAATTAACCATTAAATTGAATAATGGCAGCCAAAAACAATATCGGCAATTTGTCCTTTTAACCGAAGAAGTGATAATAAACAATGAAAAGGGTTTTAACACTACCCAAATAATAAAAGAGAGGATAATGCAGGAAAACTCTTCACCACAAGAAAATGAACAAATTGTAGTACCAACAAAGTCAGGAAAGATCCAACAAAACGGAGCGATAATAGTTTCGACAAAAGCGAGCTACTTATCCAAGGAAAAGTTCCTACAATCCTATTTGAAAACACCTCAGAGTACATTTTACGTGAATATCTGTCCCAATCTGCTGGAAGCTGCGCGAGTTATTCCGCAAAGTGAAGAATGGGTGTGTAAATGGATAGTGGGTTTGTATGGACGAATAGAGAATGATATGCGAAACCAAAATATTCGGATGGATAGGTTGATGTTTGCAAAGAAGTATATGAGGGTCATGCAGTTTCAAAAATATTCTCTTCCAATGATGAATAATGAGCTGGCTCACCTACAAAGAAGTATTATCAAACTTCGTGATGAAACACTGGGGTCAAATAATTCTTTTGAAAGAAAAATAACAATAAATGGAGAAGAATATGCCTTTATTACTTCTCTCACGTTAAATGGATTGGAGAATTTTTGTATTCCCGATATCCTGCTTGTTAATCCAATCGGTACGGTCAATAATTTAATGTTGGGATATTATATTTTTAATAATAAAAACCCGGTAGATATAGGTTTGGAATTTGATGTTGCCTTAACGAGCAGTACTAAAAAATATACAGAGTTGTCGTCTTATTTAGCTCATCAGAATGAAAAAATAAGTATGCTTTCCGATCAACTTATTTTTGATAATCTTTATTTGTCAGGCTCTGACATTATTAGTCAAAAGTGTAAGATAACGGAGATCAGTGGTAATCAGTACAAAATTAAATTGACGACTTCAACGGCCCAATCCCCTCTTTTTAGTAAACTTTTTGGGCAATTTCCTTCTGATATTCAAATAAAAGGTTCTTGGAAGATGAGAGGGAATGAAAATTTGAATGGTAAACTAAACATTCCGATTTTATTATCTAAGATAAAGCTTTTAAATAAAATGGAAGACTATACCGCTGGCCGAAAAGGTCTGCTGCTGAAAAATGAAGAATTTTCGGATAACAATTCAAGCAGATTAGGGGTAAGCTTATTGAAGAAAATCTTATTACCCGAATTTGCAGATAAGTTGAATTCTGCTCGGGCGACCAATAATGTCATTGAACTACAATTAGATCCTGCCAAAGCCAATAGCTATTTTGAGCAGATTGATGAAAGTGATCGGTTGACCCAAGACGTTATAATCTCTAATATTATCCCCGCTACCCCTGCCGATAGTATTTCGGGCCATCTGCTTTTTGTTGAACTGACACTCGCTTTTGAACAGCAAAATAAGGAGGGTCAATCGGAGTCTATTAACCAAAAGTCCTTAAAACTATCCCCGGCTCCGTCCATAGGAAGTAATGCTAACATTGAAATAATGAAATCCGGTACAGATTACATTCCGATTGCGATAGGAGGAGTTGCTTACTACGAAAATGGAAGGTATAACCTTAAACCACAAAAACTTCCTGCGGGCGAACTGGTCGTCAAAATAACTCCTGATATGCTTTCAACATCCGTAGATAAATAGATTACTTTTTAGCAGTAGGTCTATTTTGGCTCCGATGGTAAACTCATATCTACCGAAGAAAAGCTAAGGGTGTGTGTGCTTTGCTCTTCAATGTAATTTTAAGTCAATTTTGAAACCTACTGCTTATTAAAATTTAAGCAGAAAATAAACCTAATTTTTCACTTACTCTCATTCCTAATAATCATGAAACCAATTGTAAAGTTTTCCGTATCAACATGTACCCAAACTATTCGTTTGGGAGTAAAAATGAAAAATGTATTGATCATTTTTATGATAATACATTGCAGTTACATTAACTACACTTACGGGCAGCAACGCTCCGGTGAAATGAATAAACAAATAAATGGACTTGATTTTGACTGGGAGATGGAAAAAAGATTTACGACTAAAGTCAACCTAGTGGTAAATACAAAGAATACAGAGAGAGTAGGCTATGGATATGATTCTGAAAAGTCAACTTATTTTCCCAGTTACGTAAACCCAAATAGCTGGGAAGTTAGCTTTTTTATTTCCAATCCTTTTAATCAAACTCTAAATCGTGAATGGAAAATTGTTGATGGAAATGGTCGGGAAATAGCTTTGGATCGAAAAGAAACTATAACGCCTGCATCTAAACAAGGAAAAGCGGAAGCACTGTTAAAAGGCACAAGTATGTTGCCTGACTATAAGGTTAAGTTGCCAAAATTAGGTATTTACACCGTGACCTTGACGATAACCGATGATACAGGTAACAAATTTCTTAAAACTAAACAAATTGAGCTTAAAGATTTTCTTATTGTTTCGATAGGCGATTCATTCTCTTCTGGCGAAGGGAATCCGGACGTAGACGGAGTAACAAATGATGAAATTTTGTGTGAAAATTTTACAACTATGACTAAGGTAATGGAAAAGGTAAAGGACATTGATATGAAAAAATATCCCGTTTGGCTTGAGCCCAAAGCGCATCGTTCGCTCAAATCCGGTTCGGCAAAAGCAGCTGAATTGCTTGAAGAGGCCGATCCCCACTCCTCTGTTACCTTTCTGACATTTGCCTGTTCCGGTGCCAAAATAACGCAAGGGCTGCTTTATCAGCAACATTCGACATGGCAACAAAAAGGACAAGTGGATGAAGTAAAAGAAGCCGTTGGCAATAGGAAGATTGATGCCTTGGTGATGTCAATCGGTATTAATGATCTGCTTTTGGATAGCGGTATTTCAGGGCTGATTAATTGCGCCGCTAATCCTGCTCCCCCTCAATTTCAAGATAGCGATGAGTTAAAAAGTGCCTTTTCACAACTGGAAAAGTTACCGCAGCTATATGCAAGACTCAACCAAAAGATTAATAGTAGCCTGAATGTTTCTTCTGTATTTCTCTATGAGATTCCCATTAATATGTTCCGTGATAAGGATAACAATCCTATGGGCGGGTGCGGCATTTTAAGATATATCGAAAAACAAGATGCGATAATCATTGACCGTATCGGTGTAGATTTAAATCGGATGGCTCAAATGGCCGGCCAACGACATGGCTGGCATTATTTAAGCGGGATTGTAGAGGCATTTCGCGGTCACGGATATTGTGAATCTCCCAAAGACTCTTGGTATCGGGCAGGCGGTACTTCTTGCAAATGCCAAGGCGATTTTGACGGAACCATTCATCCAAACGAAGCAGGGCATACCAAAATCGGCAGTATTCTTTTTGAACGACTGAAAAGTGCGTTGTCGAACCGGAATGAACTTCAAGGATTGGGAGCATTTCCTCATTAACAACTTCTCATCATTATGCTGTACCCCTGATTTTAGACAGGCATGATAATTGAAACCAACTGTCTAAACAATCAAACAAATGAACAACAAACGCAGGAATTTCAGTGCCGAATTTAAGGCGAAGGTAGCACTTGAAGCCATCAAAGAGGAGTTGACTTTATCGGAATTGGCAGCTAAATATGAGTTGGCTCCAAGCCAGATTTCCGATTGGAAAAAGCATTTTGGCATCAGCAAGTAGTGTATTTGCCCCTGAATCTGTAAAAAAAGAGGATAAAAAGGAAGATATAGCGAAGCTTTACGAACAAATAGGTCGGCTTCAGGTTGAAAATACTTTTCTAAAAAAACTTGTAGAACGTCCTATGGAAATTCGTAAAAAAATGATAGAGTTAGCTCATAAAGATTTGAGTATCACCTGTCAGTGTGACTTATTATCGGTTTGCCGTTCGAGCTTGTACTACAAACCTATGGGTCAGGAAACAGAGTTAAACCTTAAATTGATGGAAGAATTAGACCGTCAGTATCTAAAGACGCCATTTTATGGAATTCGCAAGATGACAGAGTATTTGCGTAGTTTAGGGTATAAGGTCAATCGCAAGCGCGTAAGTCGTTTGATGAAAAAATGGGTTTAGAAACCATTTATCGTAAGAAAAATACCTCACAGCCTAATAAAGGGCACAAGATTTATCCATATTTGCTAAAAGGTTTGCAAATTAATCGTCCTAATCAAGTTTGGGCTACTGATATTACTTATCTACCAATGCAGAAAGGGTTTATGTATTTGATGGCTATAGTAGATTTATATTCTCGTAAAGTGCTCTTTTGGTCAATCAGTAATACGATGGAATCAGAGTGGTGTGCCTCTGTGCTGCAAGCAACCATTGATTCGCATGGAAAACCTGAAATATTTAACACAGACCAAGGAGCTCAATTTACCTCTGAGATCTTTACTCAAATCTTACTCAATAACCAAATTCAAGTTTCTATGGATGGTAAAGGAAGAGCTATTGATAATATTTTCGTAGAAAGGCTTTGGAGAAGTGTCAAGTATGAGAATATCTTTTTGAAAGCCTATCAAAATGGAGGAGATTTAAGAAAAGGACTCAATGAATACTTCCTCTTTTACAACCAGGAGCGTTTCCACGAAAGCCTTGCTTACAAAACCCCACAACAGGTCTATCAAATGGCAGCATAGTTATTCACACAATTCACAAAAAGAAAAAAATACAACAACAATAGTAAATTAGCTGTCTAAATATTGGGGTACATCTTACATTTCAATAATTCATTTTTATCCATCTAAACCAAAATTGATATGAAACACGTAATCAGTTTACCCATTATAATGGCCGTTTATTTGATAACGAATACAGACTTATTAGCTCAGTCTATTATAAAAAGAATACAGGTCAGAGACCACAGAAATAATGAAACACGTCAGGTATTTAAAATTGATGTGATGGCTACGGCAAAAAATGATGGTAAATATCAAAAAGCTAAACAAAATCAAGGCGTAATCGGTAATGATTTTTATACTGATTTTGAAATCGGGATGGCACAAAATGATAATCCATGGCAAATAAGCGGTACTGCGACAGATTATCAGCCCATAGATGGTTTTAAAAGGACCCTTACGGGAAAACTATTAGAACATTATATTTATGATGGTCATAAAGACCATGATTTCAACTTCCGAATTGTAGTTGATCCTAATCATGATTTACTTGTTAAACATCAAAATAATATAAAGAGAGTTAACCACGGAGGGATGAATAACGGCAAGCCTTGGAATGAGGTTCATGGAGAGATTGAAATTTTGATGATTGGCACAAGTATTATAAACCTCCCTACAGTGTGTCCTGCTCCCGTAAGGTGTAACCATTTAAAATTGAGGGAATTTCTTAGGTTTCACAATCAAAATGGTAAAACAATGAAGCAAAGTAAATTTAGCGATGCTCAAATCGTAGCGATATTGGGTAGTGTAGGCAAAGACAAGAGTGTTGAAAATGTATGCCGCGAACATGGTATCTCACCAGCAACCTTCTATACTTGAAAAGTAAGTATGGAGGCATGGGCACAGACGAGCTCAAGCGCATGCGAGAATTGGAATCAGAAAATGCAAGGTTAAAAAAACTGTTAGCGGACAAAAGCCTTGACTATGACATACTCAAGGAGGGGTACGAGTTACTAAAAAAGCTATAAGCTCTACTACTCATCAGCATGCAGTTAATCAAATTAGCACAAAAAAAGAGGCCTCTGTGAGGCGATGCTGCCGAGTATTAGGGCAACGTAAAGCGAGTATTTATTACAAACACAAAAGAAAATGAAGATGCTCAAATAGCTGCAATGTTAAAAGGTAAAGCTATTGAGCAACCCAATTGGGGTTTTCGTTTGTTGTTTCATTGGTGTCGTAATCAGGGCAAACCATGGAATAAAAAACGGGTTTATCGAATCTATAAGGCTGAAAAATTGAATTTAAGAAGCCCCAAAGCACGCAAAAAAATCAAAAGGGTAGCCATAAACCCATTACCTGCCGAACAAATAAATCAAGGATGGTCGATGGACTTTTTAAGCGATGTTCTTTTAAGTGATGAGCGTAAAGTGAGAGTTCTAAACGTACTTGACGAGTGTTCAAGAAAGGTACTTTTATCTTTTGCTGCACCAAGCATTAAAGCAAGAAAACTCGTAAAGCTATTACAAGAACTGATAACTCAGAAAGGTAAACCTGACTATATCAGATGTATAACGGACCTCGAGTTTATAAGTCGTGTTTTAGAAAAATTTACACAAGAAAATGGGATTGAAATTCGATTTTCACAACCAGGAAAACCGACCCAAAATGGCTTGGTAGAACGATTGAACGGTACACAACGAAAAGAATGTTTAAATCTGAAATATTTTAAGACAGTACAAGAAGTTCAACGGGATTTGGACATCTGGTGGAACAGTTATAACTTTGATAGACCGCATTCAGCACTGGGATATTTAACCCCACAACAGTTTATTGACAAAAATCAAAATCTCTACTTTAAAGCGGTTGCGGCTTAGGGGAGCAGGACAAGTGTACCTGTCGCATTTATTGATACTGTATCGCTTTATGGGCCTTGGGTGCTGGAGTTATATGATAGTGACGAAATAGGTAAATATCATGCCAATTTTCATGAGATTCATCCGGCGGAGCAAGTGTGGTGGGTCAAAAAAAGGAAAAATGGAAATAGCTTCAACTTTATGATGGCTAATGATGCTTCTAAGAGATTTAACAATAGAGGGGACTATACTGCCTATGGAAATACAAAGGTAGAAAACCTATGGGTTAATACTCCTTTGAACGGTGTTTTTGCGATTGCTTTCAGTTTTAATCCAAAGGTGGAAAAACTAAATTTTCGCATTAATACAATTTGCCAAAGTGGTGTTAAACCAACGATAAGTGAGCCACGTCTTCATTATCTGACTCATCAAAGAGATACTTTGATTTCTATTGAGGAAGTTGGCGAAAAAATGGTAACAATTGATTTTGAAAACGTTGGGTTCCTTCCCCGTTCACTTTGGGAAAATGACCAAACTGGAGTAATCAGTGGTTTTCTTTTACTGAAATCTACCATCTATCGTGAAGAAGGAAATTTAAAACTTGAAGTTGTAGAAACCAGGCCTCGAAAACCACAACCAACCATAAACAATCCAATCCAAACCAAATAATTTAAATTCTATTTATCAATTTTGGAATAGTGAGTGTGGTAACTAACTCCTTACAGCCATGGAACAAATCACTTTTTCTACGCAAAATATTTATACCCTTCTTACTCCTTTGGCTTTGTTTTTTATCGCCGTAGAAGTTGGCCTGTGTCTTTACTACAAACGAAATTATATTTCTTTTGCCGAAGCCATTGCCAATTTTGGCACAGCCATCGGCAACCAAACCGTCAATGTGTTGGTAGCAGCGGGTGTTTATGTGATCTATGGGTACTTGTGGGAAAATTTTAGGCTTATCGACACCATCCCGATGAACGTCCCTAGCTTTTTGCTGTTGTTACTGGGCATTGATTTTATCTTTTATTGGGTGCATCGTTGGGGGCACGAGATCAATATTTTGTGGGCGGCACATTCGCCCCACCACAGCGCGCAGGAAATGAATTTTTTTGTGGCATTGCGCGCCAGTGTTACCCAACGTCTGTTCTCGTTTTTCTTCTTTTGGCCGTTGACACTCATTGGTTTCCGTCCGTTTGATATTTACATGATGACGGGAATTCACTTGTTTATTTCTTTTTTGCACCATACCGAATTGATTCCAAAACTGTGGCAATGGATCGAATTTGTTTTTACGACGCCGTCACATCATCGTGTGCATCACGGCGTGAATTTCAAGTATTTAGATAAAAATTACGGCGAATTTTTAATCATTTGGGACCGACTGTTCGGCTCCTTTGAAGAGGAAACCGATAAGGTGATTTATGGGATGTACGGGCAAGCCCAAACGTGGAATCCGATTGCCATCAACTTCCATTACTACAATATCCTCTGGAAAGATGCCATGGCGGCTGACAAATGGTGGGACAAAATCAGGATTTGGTTCATGCCTTTGGGCTGGCGGCCGTCTAATTTGCCGCCGAAGCCACCGTTGGAAGAGATTACCCTTCAAAATCAACAACGTATTGCACTCACCCCCTTTCCTCAGTCAAAAGTGTATTTGATACTGAGTGCCGGTTTTGGGGTGGTATTGATGCTGCTGATTATCAGTCCTAATTCTCCTTGGACTACCTTTGAAAAGATAGCAGGGAGCGGTTTGCTTTGGCATTTGGTCATTAATTGGAGCGGCATTTTGGAGTCTAAACGCTGGCTGTTTGTGTCCGAGATTGTTCGGATTGGCCTGACGGTCCCTGCGTTGATCCTGTTCAGCGACATGGCTGATAAACCCCTTTGGTTGGGCATTTGTTTGGTCTATCACATGTATTGTTTGGTGTGGACAGGGATGTTTTTTAAGCCGACGAATCCATTAACATAAAAGAAAGAAGGGATATGAAAAACTATGTATGTATCAGAAAGACCGTTGTAACCGTGTTATTAACGGCAATCCTTATGAGTTGTACAGAAGTATTGGAATCAATACAGAAATTAAATTACCACACCCATGCTTTTGGAGTTTTTCAGATGACTGACGGCGGTTTACTAATAGCCGCAGTAAAAGCAAATGTAGAGGCAAAATGTAAAAATTATTGTGACCCTACTTCGGCTTCGACCTTTAGGGATATTTGTTTGATAAGGACGGATTCTTCCGGCAACCCTCTATGGGAAAAAGTTTTTCCGGAACCGGGAGATGAAGGCGATTTTTCGGCAGCTATGACTTCCGATGGCTATTTGCTGGTTGCCGGCAATAGAGGTGAAGATGACTTTTTTGATAACGGTTTTACTAAAAACGGATTTGTCGCAAAATTTACATTGGACGGTAATTTAGTATGGCGGAAGACAGTTGAAGCAGGACGTACAAAACTATTCAGCACTTTTTCGGTCTCCCAAGAAGGGGATGCGGCTAAAAGCATTTCCAATAAATCTACTCATGGGTTTGTGGTATTGGATAAAAACGGAGATAAAAACCGGGATTCTGTTTTCAGTAGCACTATTCCGAATTTTACGGAAGTTGTTTTTTTAAGAAATAATGACTTGCTCACGCTCAAGGTCAAAGATAAAAATACAACCGGTGGTGAGGATCGGCTCATTGAAAGGTTTGATCAAAAAGGGGAGCTGCTTTGGAGCCGAACCATTGCGATGCCTGTCATGAACTTAGCTAAAGCCACGGATAATGGTTTTTGGGCATTAGATAAAAAAGGATGGCTTGGCCGTTTTGATGCTGATGGTGAATTGACATGGTCAAAAAGTCTGATTTTTATGAACAATCGCGTCGTTTATTTTGATAGTAATGAGTCCGGAAAGTTGGTCGTAGAAGTATTGGAAGGAATGTACGGTCCAAATCAACTGAGGTATTTTTTAATAAATGACAGGGAAGTGGAGAAGGTTTTTTCTTATAGATATTCAGAAGGAAGCCTTAAACCGACTTTTATTCAAGTCTTAGCCAATCAAACTGCTGTCTTAGTTGAATCGGAGGAAAAGTATGTTTCCAAAAATAATTCTCAAGAAGGCTATTATGATTGTCGCTTGCAATTATCAAAACTGAATACTGATGGAAAACGGGTTTGGACGAATACCATCGGCAGAGGGAAAAAATCAGGAATTCTGCCACTCCTTGTAGACATTTAATTTGCTATAGCGATGAAATTCCGTTTAGCCTTTCTTTGCTTCCTTATTTTTGCAGCGGATGCCTTCGGCTTCTCAACAACTCCTTCTTTACCTATTCAAATGAACCTTTCTGATTCGCTTGCTTTAAAGAAAGGCAGTTGTAAAAACACGCCTGCGACTCTGTCGGTGGTTAGCGGTTCAATCACTATGGCAGTAACGGGCATCAGTATTATGACTTATCTGTCTTGGTTTGGGTTGATTTTTGGCGTGTTGCTCGGAATAGGTGCGGTAGTGATGGGTATTCGGGGATTGATAAGAAATAAAAAATTAGAGAAAGCCCATCACCTTAAGGCTCCGGCTTTACAAAGCCGCTCTTTGGGTATGGGAAAGTCGATTGTCGGAATGTTGCTCGGAACCGTTGGGGTAACCATCCTTGGATTAATGCTCGCCTTCTTTTTGACACACTAACAGGGCTTACAACCCTGGCATATAGTTATTCTAAAACAATGAAAAAACGAATCGTTTTTATTCTATGCCTGAATTGTCGGCTTTGCCTGCTGTTTTGTACGAATACGTATGCCCAACTCCTCCAAGCAGACGGAGGGGTAAAAATCAGGATATATACCTTCAATGCCAAACGTCTGGATGACGTTGAAACCTATAAGAATGTTCTGTATGCTATTTCTGACACTTCGTTAGTAGTAGTAGATAAAGCGGTGTTGATCAGTACAATAGCTAATTGGAAGGCAGCACATGACGGCCGTTTTCCTTCAGCAGATTCTTTATCGGCATTGCTATCAACGTATTCTGTCAACTTTCAAAGCCTGAAATGGGTAAAGATCAATAAAGTTTCCGGAGCAGCTATCGGATTTTTGGCCGGGATAGCGATTGCTGCCATGGCGATTTTTTCCGGCGATTCAGGGTATGGAGGGATACTGTTTTTAGGAATAGCGCCTCCTTTGAGCTTATTAACGGGGTTTGTGGGAGGCGCTGTAACCCCTCAACGAAAATTTCGTAACCTCCCGAAATACAAATTCAAAGAACGTGTCAGCCAAAGATGGCGAAAATACACAGTTACAGAACAGTTGCACAGGGCTTATCAATGACAATCCTTCTGTACTAATCTTGTCACAGGTAATTGTCAGTGGGCCTCACTGGCGGCTACTACTAATCCTATAAACCATTCAAACGATGAAAACGAGATTTTTCGTCCAACAGGCAGCTTGGCAATTATTGCCGGTTTTGGCAACAATTAGCTGCAAACCTTACGTAGAACCTATCTATGAAGTCAACTATCACAACGACATTTTCGGCATTTTTCAAACGCCGGACGGTGGCTTTTTGCTTACGCTCTCCCGCGTCAATATAACCTCTTCCAATTGCAGCCGGAAATGTGTTAATCTGGCAGCTTCTTCTTTTGGCGATATATGCCTCATCAAAACCGATGCCCGCGGCGCTGTGCTTTGGGAAAAAATAGTGGAAGAAAAATCGGATGATGTGCAGATGACCGCTCGGATAGCACCTAATGGGGATCTGCTCATCGCAGGAAATACCGGTGCTCATGGGATGAGTTCAAACGGATTTATTGCCCAATTCAACTTGGAAGGAGTGCTGTTATGGAAAAAAATGTTTGAGCTAAGCCCAAGAGCTTTTTATAATGCTGCATTTTCGATTTCGACTGAAGGAACTATGGTTCGAACTATCCGCTTACCGAATACATTTCGGTATGGATTTAAAGTATTTGATGCCAGAGGCGATACCCAATGGCAATATGCCCCCTTGGCTACTATAGAGGGAGAGTTGGTTGATGCTGTTTGTCTGGACAATGGTGAAATAATGGCTTTTTACCCCAAATTAGTGCAGAAATTTGACAAGGAGGGAACATTGCTTTGGAGTCGCCCGGTGGATTGGACGGCCGAATACGTAGAACAAGCGAAAGAAGGGGGAAGCTGGGTAAAATGGGGGAATATAATTGGGAAAATTAATAATAATGGAGAAATGACTGCCTCTATAGAGCTTACTATGACTAATTGGCGAATCATTCATTTTGCTTCCAATCCCTCCGGAGATTTGTTGATACAGGCAAAAAGTGCAGATGGTTCCGGGACACTTCACTATGCCTTGATAGATAAGGCGGGTCACCTTAAAGTTAACGAACGGATTAATTCAAAACATATTCAGCCGGCCGGCGGTCACGGGTTCAACAATCCCAAATTTTCACAGATTTTACCCGATAAAAGTACATTGTTAGTCGAAAGAGAAGATATTTATGAGGGCAAAGACAGCTACTATGTTTGTCAGTTGCGATTATCAAAATTTTCAGAAGGAAGGACTCTTCTGTGGACTACTACTATAGGGAAAGGAAGAAGGAACATATTAGGGGGGAATTATGATGGAGGAAAATAAATTGGTGAATTGAACATAAATCCAAGTCCGCCTTAGAGGAATTTTGGGTTGTGATGAGTAGCATAATCAATGTGATTTTATCTCCAAATCAAATCAATTCAATCACTTCCTAAACCACATCAAAACAATGAAAAAAAACTTACTCTCTTCTCCTGTGCAGTTTGTTGGCTGTTTGCTTTGTCTATACAAGCCCAAGTCATTTTTTCAGTACGAAATGAAAAGCTTAAAATACACACCTTTACGACGCTTGGTGTTGATAATATCCGCACGCAAAAAAATGCGTTGTATGCACTTACCGACAGTGCGTTTGTAGTAGTTGACCCGAAAGAACTTAAGGCCGCCGTAGAGACCTGGCAATCCACTCACGGCGGTTTGCTGCCGGCGGCAGATTCACTGCAACCCATGCTCACCCTCCGAAAAATTGCTTTTTCAGACCTAAAATCAATAAACCCTCAGGTGCTTTGATAAGTATGGGTTTGGGGGCTGTGTTGGGCGCGACTTTCGGAGCCGCCTTTGTGGCAGCAAATAAAGAAGCGACTTTTTTCATTCGCAATGAAACAATACGAATGCTTGTCCCTGTTCCTCCCCTTATGTTAGTAGGGGCAGCGATTGGGACGATTATTCAGCCATCGCGAACAATATACAGAAATGAGATGATTGTCTTTGGAAAAAGAACCGGGAAATGGCACAAATACACTATCATAGATCAACTCCCAAAAATATACCCTTCGTTGCCAAAGTAGTACCGAAATTTTACTGCCGAACATAAACTCAAACCCTCCGCAGGTAAGATTAGGGTTGCGAAGACCTGATAAATGAGGCAGTTTCACATCAATTTTTAAACCTTAAATCTCAATACTATGAAAAAACAAGGACAATGTGCTGTCTATTTGGTGATGACTTGGCTGATAAGCGCAGGCGCGCTGTTGGCCCAAACGAAAGCAGTAGGAACAATCACAGATGCGTCTTTGGGAGGCGGACTGGTGGGCGTAAGTGTACAGGTAAAAGGGAAAGTGATCGGAACCATTTCGGATACGAAGGGCCACTTTTCACTCACCACCAATACACCTGTTCCTTTTACATTGGTGGTGTCATCGGTAGGCTATGAAACCCAAGAAGTACCGATTCAAGGGGACGTTTCTAATCTGAAAATCGCCATGAAAGAGCAAGTGCTTTTAGGACAGGAGGTAGTGGTATCGGCTTCACGTATAGAGCAAAGCGTTCTTCAGTCGCCCGTGACAGTGGAGAAAATGGACATTCGTACCATTCGCGAAACGCCCTCGGCTAACTTCTATGATGCTCTGCGTAATCTGAAAGGTATTGACATCAGTACGCAGTCACTGACGTTCAGCAATCCCAATATGCGCGGATTCTCAGGGAATGGAAATACACGCATTGTACAGATGACCGACGGAATGGACAACCAAGCCCCCGGGCTGAATTTCTCCGTAGGGAATATTGTCGGAATCTCTGAATTGGATTTGGAAAGCGTGGAAGTGCTGCCCGGTGCCGCTTCGGCTTTGTACGGTCCTAATGCGATCAACGGTATTTTGTTGATGACGAGCAAAAGCCCGTTTTTATACCAAGGCTTGAGTGCCTATGCTAAAACAGGAGTAATGAGTGCAGATAATCGTACTCAAAAAACAACGCCTTTCTACGATTTTGCCTTGCGTTACGCCAAAGCCTTTAACAACCGTTTTGCTTTCAAAGTCAATTTCGGAATGTTGAACGCGGAAGACTGGCAGGCCAACGATAACCGCGACCAGAGTTTTCGGGGAACTACCCCCGCAACCGGTACACGCAGCAATCCGGGCTTTGACGGTGTCAACATCTTCGGAGATGAAAACTCCTCCGGTGCCGGGTTGGCCGGCTTGCGGGGAGCTTTCCAAACGGTGTTGGGCGTACCTTTGGCCCAATTGCCGCCCTCTTTGGCGCAGTTGGTGGGCGGTATCAATCAGTTTACGGCTGCTACGGGCATTCCGATTACCCAACTGATGAATGATGTCTTGTTGCCCAATGCGGCGGTTTCGCGGACGGGATACCATGAGTTGGATCTGGTCAACTACAACACTCGCAGTCTGAAACTCAACGGCTCGCTGCATTACCGCATCAATGACCGTATTGAGGCGATTCTGCAAGCCAATTGGGGACGTGGCTCCACTGTTTATACGTCTTCTGATCGCTATCAACTCAAGAATTTTACGATTGGTCAATACAAAGCCGAAATCAAAGGATCCAATTTTTTCGTACGAGGTTACACAACTCAAGAAAACTCGGGGGATACCTACGCAGCGGGTATCTTGGCGACGTATGTCAACGAAGCTTGGAAACCGAGTGCTCCGACCGTGGCGGGTATACCGGGCTTGGCTTCAGCTTGGTATCCGCAGTATGCCCTTACTTATGCCGGTGGTGCTTTTCAAACGTTTGTGCCCGCATTCCAAGCGGCAATTCAGGCAGGCCAAACCCCGCAAGCTGCGTATGCTGCGGCCTTGGCGACGGTCAACGGAGCGGCAGGAGCATTGCATAATGCGGCGCAAACCACTGCCGACGCAGGGAGGCTTCTGCCGGGTACGGCGGCTTTCGACCAAGCCGTAGAAGCCGTAAAAGCAAAAGCGATTCCGAACGGAGCCAAATTTTTGGATAAAACTAATCTCTATCATTTGGAAGGAATGTACAATTTCAATCAGATCCTTGATCCAAAAGTGGCTGAAATCATTGTCGGAGCCAATTATCGGATGTATGATTTGAACTCAGAGGGAACCCTGTTTTTGAAAAAATCGGACGGAAGCGAATACGACATCAAAGAATACGGCGCATATGGACAAATCAGTAAAAATATTGTCGATAAGCTGAAACTGACCGGCTCCGTTCGTTACGATAAAAACGAGAATTTCAAGGGCCAATGGAGTCCGCGGCTATCGGCGGTATATTCGGTCAATCCAACCAATAACATTCGAGTGTCTTACCAAACGGGCTTTCGGATTCCGAGCGTACAAAATCAATACATTAACCTGAATACACCTGTTTCGCTGTTAATTGGCGGTTTGCCTGCACTGTGGGATTTTTATAAATTACGCGAAATCGAACCGGTCAATATCCTGACCGGACAGAAGTACACCTTCCCTGAATTTCAACCGGAACGGGTGCTGACGTATGAAGCAGGTTATAAAGGGTTGATAACAAAACGTTTATTACTGGACGTCTATTATTACAACAGCATACTCAAAAACTTCAAAGGCGGGGTTTTACTAAGTGCCGCACCGACGATTCCGCAGGTCATTTCGATGTCAACAAACTACACGGGTAATGTAAAAACGCAAGGATTTGGTATTGGTATTGATTATTTGTTGCCGAAAAACTTTGCGCTCGGGGCTAATCTTTCCAACAATACCCTTAATGCCGGTGGGGTGAAACTGTTCAGCAGCGAAAAGAATGTAAACGTGTTAGACGATGGTACGGAAGTAGGATTTAATACGCCTAAATATCGGTACAATGTAAGCATTGGAAACCGTAATCTCGGCGGAAGCGGTTGGGGCTTCAATGTGGTTTGGCGCGGGCAACAGGAGTTCTGTTGGGCTGATTTGTTATTGCCGGTATTAGCACGTAATGCCCAAAACAATACCCAAATTATTATTCCCGCCTTCAGCACGTTGGATGCTCAAATCAGCAAAAAAATAGTCGGTCTGAAATCCATTCTGAAAATAGGCGGTACCAATATACGGGGCAAACAATATACCACCGGTTGGGGAAATCCTCAGGTGGGAGCGATGTACTATGTATCTTTGACGTTTGATGAGCTGTTGAACAAATAATCAGTTCTTCCGCTAAATAAATAATACGTGCAAAGTCGCTGTTATTTTAGAGATTCTTTGCGACTTTGCACGCTTACTATCCACTTGGGCTTCCAATAACCCCCTATCATTTATGAAATACACACTATTACTTTGCTTTTTCTTATCAGTTTCTTTCTTCGCATCAGCACAACCTACTCAAACCGTTCGGGGAAAGATTTTTGATAAAGAATCTAAATTTCCTTTAGTTGGCGTTACAGCGTTATTGGTTAACAATGCGGCCCAACCCGTGGGTACCGTAACAGATACGGAAGGAAACTTTCGTTTGTCCAACGTAACTGTTGGCCGACAGACGCTGCGCTTTACTTTGGTGGGTTACAAAGAGATCTTGCTTAACAATATTGTCGTCGAAGCCGGTCGGGAAACAATTTTGAATCTCGAAATGGAAGAGTCAGTCACTGAACTCAATACAGTGGTCGTAAAAGTAAAACGCAATGGCGAAGCGGCCAACGAAATGGCTGTGGTGAGTGCACGACAGTTTTCGGTCGAAGAAACGGGGCGTTATGCCGGGAGTAGGGGAGAACCGGCGCGCATGGCCTCCAATTTTGCGGGTGTACAGGGCGCCGACGACTCGCGCAACGACATCGTCATTCGAGGAAATTCGCCTTCAGGCGTATTGTGGCGCTTGGAAGGCATCAATATTCCGAACCCCAACCATTTTGCCATTTCGGGAACGTCGGGCGGGCCGGTGAGTATCATCAACAACAAGTATTTGGCCAATTCTGATTTCTTTACGGGGGCTTTCCCTGCCGAATTCGGAAATACGACCTCAGGTGTTTTTGATTTAAAATTACGTAACGGTAATGATGAAAAACACCAACTTTCGGCACAGTTTGGATTTTTGGGAACCGAATTTTTGGCCGAAGGGCCGTTGTCGAAAAAAAGTAAAGCGTCCTATTTGGTTACCGGACGCTATGCTAACTTATGGTTGTTTAAAAAAGCAGGCATTGACATCGGTACCGAAGCTACTCCTACCTACGCCGACGGTTTTGCTCGGTTTAATTTTCCGTTGAAAAACGGCGGGAATGTGGCTGTTTGGGGGGTGGGTGGTGCCAGTACCATTGATATTTTGATCAGCGAACAGGAAGCCTCGGATCGTAATATTTTCGGACAAAACGACCGCAATCAATATTTTTCGACCAACATGGCTACGGGGGGGATCACGCTCAACAAGCCTATTAACAAGAGTACTTTCTTCAAAGCAACGGTAGCCGTGTCGGACAATGTGCAGGATGCTAACCACGATTTTCTGTTTTTACGAAAAGACGCACAAGGCAATCCGCTTATTGAAAACAAACGTTTTGTGATTGATTCTATTCGTCCGTTGTTGGATTATAAGTTTACGGAAAACAAATACTCACTGGCAACGTACTTTAACAAAAAATGGGGGGCTAAGAGTACCCTGAAAGTAGGGTTGAATGCGGATCTTTACCGTTTTACTGCCTTTGACCAAGCCCGCGTTTTTAACGAAACTTCCAAAAACTGGACGCCTTGGACAACGCGCTGGAATACCGACGGGGCTACCTATGTGTTGTTGCAACCTTATATTCAATTCAAACACTATCTCACCGAAAACTTATCATTCAATGCGGGTTTAAGCAGTTTGTACAGTTCCGTCAACACCAACAGTTATTCGCCGATCGAGCCGCGGGCCGGTTTGGCATTGGATCTGCCTAATCGTCAAAAACTGACGTTGGCAACGGGACTGCACAGTCAAGGTTTGCCTTCTTATCTGTATTTTTATAATCCCGAACAAGTTCCTTATGGAGGCAGTCGTTTTCCTGCCAAGAACGTTGGTTTTAGCAAAAGTTGGCATTTTGTAGCGGGCTACAGCAAAATGATCGCCGAAAATATGCGTTTGTTGGTGGAGACGTATTATCAAAGCCTCTATGCTATTCCGGTAGAAGTACAAAAATCATCTTTTTCTTTAGTGAATTCGGGGGCGGGGTTTTCGCGTATTTTTCCTAATCGTCTCCAAAACGGCGGCATTGGCCGTAACTACGGGGCTGAAGTGACCCTGGAGAAGTTTTTCAGTAACAGTTATTATTTTTTAGTGACGGCTTCGGTGTTTGATGCCCAATACCAAGGCTCCGATAAAATTTGGCGCAATACCGATTTTAACGGAAAATATGCCTTCAATGCGCTGTTTTCCAAAGAGTTTACCTTCAACAAACGCAAGAGTTTGAACCTCGGTGCGAAATTTACAGCAACGGGCGGGCGTTGGTACGGCCCGGTAGATGCGGCTCAATCCCGTCAGGCGCAGGAAATTATTTTTGCCGATGCTACTCGTAATTCTCTCCAATTCAATCCCTACAAGCGTTTTGACCTCAAAACCGAGTATAAGATCAATAAGAACCAACTGACACATACCATCGCCGTTGACATTGTGAATGTATTGGGAACGAAGAATCAATTGAGTTTGAGCTATATTCCGCAATCACCCTATTTCAAGCAGGAGTATCAACTCGGATTTTTACCCGTGTTTTTTTACCGGATTGATTTTTAGAAGCCAATGGCAAACTCGGGCGATAATGAGCCGGTCAAGGCAATACTGAGAAAGAAGCCGAAATCTCAAGTTCTGAGAGATGAACTTGAGATTTCGGCTTTGAAGTGAAGGAAAGAAACCTATTCGCTGCCGTTGTCGGGAAGAATGCCTTCGCGTTCGGCTTGGGCTTTATAATCGTGCAGTTGCACCGGTTTGGAGTTTTTGCGCATTTTGATATTGAGCACTTCCACCAACAGCGAGAAAGCAATGGCAAAATACAAATAACCTTTAGGAACCGAACCGACGTGTGAACCGAAAATAGATACATTGGCTAAATGAGCCCCCTCGGCAATCAACATGAAGCCGATAGCAATCAAAAAGGCTAAACCGAGCATTTGAATAGACGGGTGACGGTTGACAAAATCGCCCACCGGACCGGAAAACGCCATCATAATGGCAATCGACAATACTACGGCCACGATCATCACGGTGACATTTTGGGTCAGACCGATCGCGGTCAGAATGGAGTCGATGGAGAATACCACGTTGATCAGCGCGATCTGTAAAATAACCCCGGTCAGTTTGTTGGCAGCACTGCCTTTGGGTTTTTGCACCACTTCTTCTTCTCCTTCCAATTTATGGTGAATCTCGGAGGTACTTTTATACAACAGAAAAATACCTCCTAAGAACAGAATGACACTTTGGCCTGAAAAGGCTGCATGGAACCACTCCGTATCAATGTGCGTGAACGGTTGGGACAAAGAGATAATGAAAGAGATACCGAACAATAAGATAACCCGGAAAATCATGGCCAACAATAAGCCGATGTTGCGCGCCTTGGGCTGGTCTTTACGGGAGAGTTTATTGGCGGCAATCGAAATAAAAATAATATTATCAATTCCCAAAACGATTTCCAGAAAGGTCAGGGTAATTAAACTAACAATAGCTTCAGCAGTGAAGAGGGAATCCATGTGAGGTTGTAATTTGGTGAATGCAAAGAATGAATTAGTGATAAAAGTCGTATAAATTACAAATTTGGGCTGTTTTTCGACGTGAATAGAATAATTTTACACGAAATTACCAAACTCTCCATGGAAGGTTTAAAAATAACCTCGAAACTTCCCAACGTCGGTACCACCATATTTACAGTGATGTCGGCATTAGCTGCCGAACAAAAAGCGATCAATCTTTCCCAAGGTTATCCTGATTTTCAGATGCCCGAAGCATTGGTTCGACTTACCTGCAATGCCTTGCAGGAAGGCTTTAACCAATACGCCCCTATGGCGGGGTGGATGCCGTTGCGGGAAAGCATTGCGGCCAAAATTCAGGATATGTACGGTGTATCCATCAACCCTGATACGGAGGTTACCATTACTCCCGGCGGTACGTACGGCATTTATACGGCTTTTACAACGGTATTGCAGCCGGGTGACGAGGTCATAGTGTTTGAACCCGCTTACGACAGTTATATTCCCAATATTGAGGTCAACGGTGGGGTAGCCGTTCGTATTCCGTTAGAATTTCCTGCTTATCGTATCAATTGGGACGAAGTGCGTGCTCGTATTACACCCCGCACGCGCATGATTGCCCTCAATTCACCGCACAATCCCACCGGGAGTGTTTTGCGAGAGGAGGATATCGAACAACTGCGTCGAATTGTGCAGGAACATGACCTGCTCATTATGTCGGATGAAGTATACGAACATCTGATTTATGACGGTGAGCCGCATCGAAGTATGTTGCGCTATGCGGATCTGCGGGAACGGGCGTTTGTGAATTTTTCGTTCGGCAAGGTATATCACTGCACCGGTTGGAAAATGGGCTATTGCATTGCTCCTCCCACTTTTATGGCTGAGTTTCGAAAAGTCCATCAATTCAATTGTTTCAGCTGTTATACCCCGGCGCAGGTAGCTTTGGCAGAATACCTTCGGGATAAAGACGCTTATCGCAGTATTTCAGGATTTTACCAACAAAAGCGGGATTATTTTGCGAAACTGATGCAGCAGACGCGCTTTAAGCCGTTGCCAAGCTACGGAAGCTATTTTCAGTTGTATTATTTCGACCACCTGTCCGATCTGTCGGACAAAGAATTCTCGATTTGGTTGACCAAGCAGCACGGCGTGGCGTGTATTCCGGTGTCGGCGTTTTATCAGGAAGCGACGGACAATGGCGTAGTGCGGTTTTGTTTTGCCAAAAAAGAAGAAACCCTCGAAAAAGCAGTGGAACGCTTGGTGAAGGTGTAATCCGCTACTTAATCACTCTCCTGATTCCTACAAAACGCTTCTTGTAATAATCGGCGTGAAGAAAATCATAACGAACGCCGCCTTTCCAAGCCGAGTGGATGAATTTGATATAATTGTTTTTGACATCTACGATCATCCCCACGTGTCCTACACGTTTGCTGTCAGCGTTGTGACCTTTAAAAAAAATCAGATCTCCGGCTTTTGCCTCCCCTAAGGTAATCTCAAGCCCGTGTGAAATCTGAGCGGCGCTGGAATGCGGCAACAGCATACCGAATTGAGAAAAGCAATAACGCACAAAGCCCGAACAGTCAAATCCTTTTTTGGTAGTGCCGCCGGAACGATAGCGAAGAGAGAGATGCTTTTTGGCAAAGCTAAGAAGCTCGTTGGCTACGGAGGCGCTTTGGGTAGTGTCCTTTTTTGCTGTTTGAGCGAAAAGAGGTTGACCTAATCCTGTAAGGATAAGCAGTACAAATACTATTTTCTTCATAAGTCAGGAGGAACGGCTTGGCTATTGAAAAACAATCGCAGAACAAATAAACGTAATAAATTTGGCAATACCCAATTTTGTCCAAATAAAAAATTGTAAAATGCTGATTTTTTTGATTTTTATATATCGAATTAGAATTGGGTAAATTGCTGAAAATAAAGGGGCTGAAATAAATTTTTGGTTTAAATAATAAATTTATCGTAATATTACGATTGAAAAAATAATACGCACCTTTATGGGCCTGTCAAAAACCGAAGTATTCAGTGAGCTCGACAACCGTACTGCCGATTTAGCCAAAGCCTTTGCCCATCCGGCGCGGGTGGCTATTTTAAGGCTGTTGGCTTCTAAAAAAGCCTGCGTTTGCGGCGATTTGGTGGATGAACTGCCGTTGTCGCAAGCGACGGTTTCGCAGCATTTGAAGGAATTGAAACGTATCGGGATCATTCAGGGAAGTATCGAGCCGCCGCGGGTTTGTTATTGCATCAACGAAGACGTGTGGCAAGAGGCCGAACAAACATTCGGCAGCTTGTTTGGCGTTCTTTTAAAAGTCGGTTGCTGTTAGTTTTTTTGCCTTTTATCATCGTAATAGTACAATAAATCATGAGCTGTGTACCTTCAGCGGGCGAACTGCCCAATTTTTGGCGTAACTACGGTCTGCACGTCGCAGATTTTGTTCGTAAACGCATTCGTGATGAGGATGTTTCCAAAGACCTGACGCAGGATATTTTTATCAAAATCTACACCTTTTGCCAAAAGCATGATTTTTCCTGCGAAAAAGCCGGGGTGACCAACCTGCGTTCCTGGATTTTTCAGATTGCCCAAAATACGATTGTGGACTACGTACGGCGCGAACAACGATTTTTGAAATCAGAAGTGGGAGAAGAGGTGCCCGAAGTTTCGGAAACCACTGCCTATCGACAGGCCGAATCCTATATTACACCGCTGTTATCTTTAATGCCCGTAGCCTATGCCGAACCGCTCCGTTTGGCAGACTTAGAACAACTGCCTCAGCAGGAAGTCGCTGAGCGCCTTGAATTGAGCTTGTCGGGGACAAAATCCCGTATTCAACGCGGAAGGGAGAAATTGCGTCATTTGCTCGAAGAGTGTACCTATATTGAAACCAACGAAAAAGGACAGGTGGTTTCGATTGAAGCCAAGCCTACTTGTGCCACTCTTTCGGCGTCTGAAAAAAAATGTGAAAAAAAAGGAAAAAAAGATGCGTCTTTTTCAATGTGCTGTTCGTCTTGACGGTGTCATTTAACTAAAACCTGTTTACAGCCATTTTTTTCATTATTCACTTTAAAAAATCTCTGTCATGAACACTGAACAAACACTGAAAGAAATTGTCCGTGAAAAATACACGGAAGTAGCGCAACAATCCAAAGAACAAAATGTGGCTTCGTGCTGCGGATGCGGCCCTGCCTGCGGTCCGGGCGAAGATTTTATCGGCATTATGGCCGAAGATTATACGCAACTCAACGGCTATGCGGCGGAGGCCGATCTGGGGTTGGGGTGCGGGCTTCCCACTCAATTTGCTCAAATCAAAAAGGGAGATACCGTGATTGATCTGGGCAGCGGTGCCGGCAACGATGCTTTTGTGGCCCGCGCCGAAACAGGCATAGAAGGCAAAGTGATCGGCATTGATTTTACGGAAGCGATGCTCACAAAAGCCCGTGCCAATGCCGAAAAATTAGGGTATAACAACGTGGAGTTTCGTTACGGAGATATTGAACAAATGCCCGTAAACGATAATGTGGCGAATGTGGTGGTGAGCAATTGCGTACTGAACTTGGTACCGAACAAAGCCAATGTTTTTAAGGAAATTTATCGGGTCTTAAAACCGAACGGGCATTTCAGCATTTCTGATATTGTATTGGTAGGAGAGTTGCCCGAAAACCTTCGCCAGGCCGCTGAAATGTATGCGGGATGCGTCTCGGGGGCGATCCAAAAAGAAACCTATCTGGGTCTGATCCGGCAAACAGGGTTTGTGAACAGTATCTTGCAAAAAGACCGCGAAATTGTTCTCCCCGATGCCATTTTAAGCCCTTTTTTATCGGCAGACGAAATTGAAGCGTTCCGAACCGGCGGGACGGGCATCCACAGCATCACCGTTTACGCCGAAAAACCGCTGCCATCGGAATCAACGGAGGTTTCGGAAGTGGAAATTCATACGGCAAAACCGTCGGACGCAGAAGCCGTTAAGGCCCTGCTGACATCGGTCGGCCTTCCGACCGACGACTTAGACCCTGCCTTTCCGCATTTCTTATTGGCTTTTGCCGATGGAAAACTCGTAGGTACGGCCGGAGCGGAAGTGAACGGCAACAGCGGTTTGTTACGGTCGGTCGCCGTTGCTCCTCTTTTTCGAAATTATAAAATTGCTCAACGATTGGTGAACGATTTAACCAAACGGGTTCGGTTGGAAGGAGTAAAAGAACTGTACCTGCTGACCACCACAGCCGATGCCTATTTTGAAAAACTGGGTTACGGACGCATTGCCCGAGAGGAAGCCCCCGTAGAAATCGCTCAATCCCGACAGTTCAGCAGTATATGCCCAAGCTCGGCGGTAGTGATGAAGAAGACAATTGAAAAACCGAAAATCAAATTGACGGAATTAGAAGCAGTCTCTTCCTGCTGTACTCCCGCTTCGGGCTGCTGTTAGTGGCTGTTGTTCATTGATTCAACCAATTTTTGAAACCCTGCGTATTTTCACTGCTAACCATGATCTCACGTTTAGCGGCAGGCTCCAATTCTACCTTTACGCGACTTTTCGAGCTGTTAAAAATGGATTTAATGCTCGAAAAGTGCGTAATAAAACTGCGGTTGAGCCGAAAAAAATGCCGGGGATCAAGCAGAGTCTCTAAGTCACTCAGGGTGTAGTCAACGATGTATTTGGTGCCGTCTTTTTTGATCAAATACACATAGCGGTCTTCGCCCTCGAAATAAGCGATTTGGTCAATGGTAACGCTCATTACTTTTTCGCCTCTTGAAACAATAAAACGCGATTGGTACACTTTCTGAGGTTGACTCAATGTTTGAATAAGTTGTTGAAAATCAATTGTTTGAATCGTTGTTTTTGTCGTTTTGTATTTTTCCAAACTTCGTCGTAAATCAGATTTGTCGATCGGTTTGAGCAAATAATCAATGCTGTTGACCTGAAAGGCCCGAATCGCGTACTGATCATAAGCCGTCGTAAAAATGATGGGTGTAGTAACATTGATTTGTTCAAAAATCTTAAAGCTCACATCATCGGCTAAGTGAATATCCAAAAAAATCAGATCGGTGTTATTGACCGATAGCCAAGCCACGGTCTTGCTGACCGAATCCAATTTGGCCTGAATTTCAATGGCCGGTTCCAACTCTTTGAGTAGATTTTCGAGGTTTTCTCGGGCCGGTTTTTCATCTTCAACAATGAGTGCCTTCATAAGAATACGGGTTTCAGCCTTCTTGAATGAGCGGAATTTGAGCAACATACTCCTTGCCGACTACTCCGAAAAAAGGGGATTGGGGGGTAAGAAAAGCATAGCGCGCCTTGAGGTTTTTGAGTCCGATTCCCGTAGAGGCGGCATCAACGGCCCTCGGTTGAAAATTATTGGTAATGATCAACCGATCTTCTTGGAAAAAGATTTGGATATGCAAAGGTTGATCGTCTGAAATAATGTTATGCTTGATCGCATTTTCGACCAACAGTTGCAAGGCAAAAGGCGGCAGGCAGTCCTGAAGTCGCTCGTCGGGCAACGTGATTGTAATGACAAGATTATCGGCAAATCGCATTTGCTGTAAAAACAAAAACGATCGGACAAAGTCAGCTTCCTGCGCCAATGGGATGAGAGACTCACTGCCGATTTCCAGCATCGAACGATACACTTTGGAAAAGTGTCCGGTAAAAGCAATTGCCTGCGACGGATTAGTAGCAATCAAAGACGATAGGGCGTTCATACTATTGAACAAAAAATGCGGACTGAGCTGGTTTTTTAATACCTCAAACTGCGCGGCCAATTGTTCTTTTTCCTGTTTGGCTGTTTTGATCAACAATGCATTACGTTCCGTTTCCAATTGGCGATTTTGCCGCTTAAGCGAGTAAGCTTCCAAGGCCCGGTCAATGATAACTTTCATCTCTTCCATCTTCCAAGGCTTCGTAATATAATGATACACTTTGCCTTTATTGATGGCATCTACAATAGACTGCACATCACTGTATCCTGTCAGTATCATTCGGATCGGCTCGGGAAATTCTTCCAAAATCTGCTCAAAAAAGGCTACTCCTGTGGTATGCGGCATTCGCTGATCTGAAATGATCAGATCCACAGGGTGTGTACGAAGCAAAGCCAAAGCTTCTCCGGCATTTTGGGCAGAGAAAATATGGTATTGTCGCCGAAATACGGCTTTGAAGGCCAATAAATTATCCGGCTCATCGTCTATGTACAGAATCGAATAAGACATTACAGCAGCCCCTGCAGTTCAGTTTAGGAAATTACGACAACATTACTCTTTTTCTCTGTTAAAAGTAACAGTCATTTACCGAAAAACTACACGAAATTTGCCATCGCTGACCGTTACTTTCTTATCGCCTTTGAAAGTAGCGGCTGTAAAGGCAAAAGTACCTTCCGCTTCCGTGGCGGTTAGCCGGGTAATTTCTACGTATCCGCCCCCGCCTTTGTTGTAGGTGAAAAATTTCTCGTTATCCGTTGTTCCTGAGCCTACAATCCAGTTTCCGTGGTCTTTCCCTCCTTCAGTCAGTGTGTGTTTGCCAACGCCCTTGTCTTTGGCTAAAATAATGTAAAAAGTACGACTGTCGGTTTTGTTGCTGCTCACCTCCCGAACGCCGTAAATACCGATCCGGTCAGAAAAAGTGGTAGCGTAGGAATAAGCCCCGGTAACGCTGTAATCTATGCCGTCAATTTTACAGGATAGAAAAGGGCCTTCCGGTTCGGCAGACTTTGGAGTACAACCATTAAGCAGAACGATGCACAGAATAGAAAAAAGCAGAAAAAATGTAGAGGGTTTCATAGAACGGAAAAAGGTTTTGAGTGAATGAATGACTCAAAGTTGGGCCTCCGAACAGGTTTTTGAAAATCAAATGAAGTGAAAGCGGAAAATCAGGAAGTGAACTTAAATCGGTAATTCAATAACAATGGTCGTGCCGACCCCCGGCTTACTGCTTACCTGAATGGTACCGCGATGCTGTTCAATGATTCCGTAGCAAATAGACATCCCCAAACCGGTGCCCTCACCTACGGGCTTGGTCGAGAAAAAAGGTTCAAAAATACGCTTTCGGGTAGCCTCGTCCATGCCGCACCCGTTGTCGGTAATACGTACCTGTACCATATTCAAGGCTTTCAAGGTGACGATTTCGATGAGCCCGGCGGGCGGTTCGGCTTCACCGTGTACCTGAAGAACGGCTTGGACGGCATTGGTGATGATGTTCAAAAATACCTGATTCAGCTTTCCGGATAAACCGCTGACGGGCGGAATCGTTCCGTAACGTTTTATGATTTGACAGCGATCCCTGATTTCAAAACGCAGCAACGTTACGGCCGTGTCAATGCATTGATGCAAGTCCACTTTGGTTAACTCCCCTTCTTCGTTTCGGGCAAAAATGCGCAAACCCTGCACAATATCGCGGGTACGGTCCACTCCGCGTTCGATACTCTCCATCAGGGTTTGAATTTCCTGATTGAGTTCAATAAATGCCGGAAGTTGCAATTGCTCCTGACTCAATAAGCCGGTAATATCCGTAAGATCCAATTTTAAGGCTTGTACATTGTTGGCTACAAAGCTGATGGGATTGTTGATCTCGTGGGCAATGCCTGCCGTAAGTTGCCCGATAGAGGCCATCTTTTCGGAAAGTACCAACTGTTCCCGCATTTGATGCAGGCGTTGCAGGGTATTTTCCAAGCGGTTTTTTTGTACCTCCAACTCGTCATTTTTATGACTTAACAGTTGATTTTTCTTTCGGTTCTGCCACCAGGCCCAACCTGCCAGAAGTGCCAGTAACGTAACGGCACCGGCAACAATGGCGGCCGTTTGTTTTTGCCATTTTTGGGTTTCAATTTCTGCCTCTAACACTTGGTTTTGTTGCTCCCTTTTATCAGCATCATATTTTTCCCGCAGTTCGGCTACTTTCTTATTCGTTTCCACATTAATCATTTCTGATTGGAGATGCCGGTACTTCCGGCTCATCTCAAAAGCATTCCGATAATCGTTTTGTACTTGGTAGAGATAGGCCCATTGTTCATACGTCTCTGCCTCTTTTTGTCGGGATTTTATCTTTTTTGCCAAGCTGAGGGCCGTTTCCAAATGTTGTTGCGCATTGGAGTAATGTTGTTGTCCCACATCAATTCGTGCCTGATTCAAGTGGTCAAACCATAAATTAACTTCATCGTTTTTACGGCGATGATAGGCGAAATTATAGGTGAGATAAGGCTGAGCCGGGGCGTATTTTTTTTGGTCGATCAGCAAGGTGCTGATGTTAATATGTACATTGGCAATTCCTGCCGAATCAAGAATCCTTTTTTTTATTTCCAACGACTTTTTGTAGCTGTTCAAAGCACTGTCGGGTTGGTTGGTTTCCCGATAATAAATGCCGAGATTTAAGAAAAAAGTGGAAATACGTTTGGGTGTGGTGGGTATTTTTTCACTCAACAGGATGGCTTGTTGTACATAAAATTTGGCTTTTTCGAACTGATGAAGATAGTGAAATTGGGCAGATAAATCTGACAAAGCCGATAATTTGGACTCGTTATCTTTGATTTTCT
Source organism: Spirosomataceae bacterium (assembly GCA_046329125.1). Taxonomy (GTDB): domain Bacteria; phylum Bacteroidota; class Bacteroidia; order Cytophagales; family Spirosomataceae; genus Runella. Next base: position 515,283 of record JAXLVD010000002.1, read on the forward strand.
CGCTTAAATCCAGATTTTTTAAATGCCACTCAATGGCATCCCCGTATTCGGCGCGGCATTCATGGTAAATTCCCCGCAAGCGATAGCTGTCGCAAATACCGCGTTGGTAATTGATCTTTCGTGATTGTTCTTCGATTATTTTCGAATAAACCAAAAATGAGTCCACGTAAGACTCATCCAAGTACATGACTCGATCAGCTAAGGCACGGATACTTTCAGCGGTATTTTGCGCGGCAGTTTCCTTAACAAGCAACAGCGATAAGGCATAGGCCAAAAACAATATCCCAAATAGGTATCGGCGCATCTGTAGAAATGGGTAAATTCAATTGGATACTCAAATGTATATATCCTTATAAATAGCATATTGCCCCGGTTTGAAAGTATTTAACTTGAATAAGGGCTTTTTACCGACAGTGAATCGGCTTACTTTATCTTTCGGGTTTTTCGTTTTTTCATCCTCGGCCTCTTTTCCTACCGTCAATTCCGCTGCTCCCGTACTGAGGTTAAAATCATATTTTTTAAAGGAACCGTCGTGGGTTGAACTCCCGGTGTAGGTAGCTCCGATCAAAAACCAGTCGTTGTTTTGAAAGCGCCAACGGTAATCGTACGCCCAACGGTCGGAACTGCCGGCATAAAATTGAACTAACAATGTTCCTCTTTCAATGGTCATTCCCGCCCATGGGTCACCGAATATGCCGCCTTCGTTCGAAAGAAATACCGATTCATTAGATTGAACAGAAAGCTGATAACTACCGTCAACTTGTTGCAGAGCCACAAACAAAATCCGCGGCGGTACTTCTACTTCCGGCTCTTTTAAGTTTTTGACCGGTTTGACGGTTTCAATCACAACTGCTAAGTCCCGTAAGTTATCTTTGTTCAGATCTCCTTCAGCTTTTTCTAAAATATGCCAGCCCTTGGGTACAAAAGATTCGGCTTTGAGACCGGCTTTCGGTAACACGGGGTATTTGTAAGTGAATAGTAAAGTGCAGAAAATCAGATTAAAAAATAAAAATTTCATAAGGCGTAAGGAAAAGGGCGTTTGGGTTTTTTGCCAAAAATAAAGAGGTTTTCGGGGTTTAAAAAACAGAAAACAGCGCGGTTACTTTTCAGTGTAAGCAGTCACTATTTTATCGGTCACTTTCGTAAAATCAAAGGCATAATCTTCAATTCCCTGTTCGGGAGGCCCAATGTTTTTACCGCCCCATTTTTGACACATTTTCTCCAAAAAATCGTAAGCTTGTTTATAATTCACATGGGCTCTCGACGCAAAAAATTGATTCAAAATCAAGTCGTGATAATCAAGCGGATTGCCTTGGGCAAGTCGTTTCATATCAGCTAAAAATGCCTTTTCTAACCGTTTTTTGGCAATGGATGGAATGAGATAGAGCATGTGAAGGATATTTTGCCCCAAATGTAAAAAATAGCATTCACTGATTTACGGCTTTTTAGACCCTTTTCCTTCATAGGGCTGTGAGCCTGCTCGAAGGGCATCATCCAAAGGAAGTTGGTGAAGCCACACTTCGGCAGCAGCACCTTGGCTGCTTCCTTGCAGGGGTAAGCCCAAAATCCCCCTTACTTGGTTCCACTTGCCGTTCGATACTTTTACATTGGCTTCTATTTCTCCGCGATTGACATCCTTACGGGTCATGTACAACTCTGCCCATTGCTTATTGGCCAGTACGTTGATAAGGGAGGTAAAATTGCCATTGCTGTTTTTAAGAAATTGGCCATAATCATCCATTTCGTCCAGCTTCATCATTGTATTGTATTCTTTGTAGTCATATTTTTTATGGCCTATAAACAAGTTCCCCTTTAACGTCAGGTTTTTGCATTGTTTCACATTATTTACCCCTCCGAAATCAGCAAAACCTAACACATTATCCTCCGCAGTGACCATCGTATTACCATCCATCATTATGCAATTTCCTCCATAAGAAGCAATCTCGTCGTGTTTCCAACAAAACAAAATCGTATTGTTTCTAAGGGTGTACTGCGGAATACCTTCATTGCCCTGATGCAGACTTTTGCACATGATACCCTCACCTGTATTGTTAATGACAGCATTGTTTTCGATGAGGGCCGTTCCGTTTTTACCGATCTGTACGTCAATCGCTCCTTGCGTAGGTGCTGTATTGGTAACCACACAATTTTTGATAATTACTTTGGTATTGGCACCTGTACGAATCTTGATGCCCGGAGTTTCCGGGCTTGGATTCTCGCCCGTGGCTTCGTTGGCTTTTCGGTGGATATACAATCCCTTTTTTTGGACGTACCGATTGCGGGGACCATTATCAATCACCAAGCCGTCAATCAAAACCGTTCCGTTCCAGTCTTTAAATTTTTTGTCCGTCAAAATCCCGATCCGCTCCGTTGATTCTTTCATGTATTCATTGGTGCCTGTCAGTAGGGTACGGTATTTTCCCCACGGATCGCGACTGCTGAAATCAGGGCTGTAGCCTCCTATGATACTGACCGGGGTGTCAAAAATGTCGCTTCCGCGTTCGGTAGCGCCTAAATAGGTCCCGGCTGCGATATGGATGCGATCTCCCGCTTGCAGTTGCGGGATGACAACGGCTAATTCTTTCGCAGGCTGATTTTTAGTAGCTTCCCGTCCGTTTCCGGTGGGAGAAATATAAAAATCCCGACCCGCCGGCAGGTCGTTCTGCGCCGGTTCTTTTTTGGGAGAGTTTCCGAAAGACTCGCCGGCTGTTTTTCGGGAGTCTTCCATTCCTTTTTGAGTGTTTTGAGCCGTGCGCGTTGCATCATTGGCGCTTTTTTTAACGTCCTTTACTCCCTTTTCAATGTCTTTAAGGATTTTACCGAATTGCGCTTGGGAGGGAAAGCCGGCGCTGAGAATCCATAAGAGGGTCACTAGCTTTTTCATTACTTTGGAATGTTGTTGGGTTTACATTTGATAGTCCAAAAGTATTTCAGGCATTTTGTGACTTAAAATCGGTTGCAGTGAATCGGGAAAAATAAGGAGTTAATTCGTCAATCCGGGGTTAGGTTCATTTAGAGGCAGCCTTTTTGTATTGCAAGGGCGACAGTCCCGTTTGCCGTTTGAATAATTGGTGAAAGTTGGAGAGATTACGGAAGCCGCATTCCAATCCTACTTGGGCTATGCTGAGTTCGGAATCGGTCAGTAATTTGCGGGCGTGGTTGATTCTGAGGTGATTGAGAAATTCTACGTAGGTTTTTTGAGTTCTCTTTTTGAAATAGCGGCAAAAGGCCGGAACCGTAAGGTGGGCTGTTTCGGCAATGGTTTCTAAATGAATTTCTTCCTGAAAATGAGTCAATGTAAAATCTAAAATGCGTTTCATGCGTTCGGTTTCGGCATCGTCGATTGTAATGCGATAGGAGGTGCTTGCCAATAACTCGGGGGAAGTGTCTTGGGATAAATGCATCAGAATATCAAGGAAGGTAAGGAGTCGAAAGCCTTCGGATGAGAAGGGAAGTTGCAGCAGTTTATCCTTTACCCGGTCTGTCGTTTGCCGGCTGAATCGGATTCCGAATATAGACTGTTTCAGCAAACTTAGTATGTTTTTAAAATCGGGAACTTTGGTTAGAAAATCGTCTGCCAATGCCTGCGGAAACTGTATCACCACTGATTCGGCCGACAACCGGGAATCCGGCGCGTAAAATTCCGGGTCGTTACGCCAAAAATGCGGCAGATAAGACCCCAGCAGTACTAAATCACCTTCGGTAAACGGTTGGATACTGTCGGCTACAAAACGCTGACCGTTCCCGCTGACAATGTACGTAAGCTCGAATTCGGGATGGTAATGCCAAGGGGCATCAAAATAAGGCCTTTTGAAGCGCCGGGCTAAAAATGAAGAAGAAGAGTCAAAGGTTAGTTTTTCAAGTTGGGGGCGCATTATGTGTGGTATTTTTGCGAAATTAATTTAATTTATTGTTTTTAAAAGTTAAAATACCATAATTTTTAATCAATAATGCAGATTTTCAGAAACGGCTATTTACGGTACTTTGCATCATCAACAAAAATAATTCAACCCAACCATGCAAACTACAACAGACACAACGGCTTTAATAGAAGCATTGAACACTCCTTATGAAGTACCGCAGGAAGCAATTACTTTTTACCGCGAAAACGGCTATGTAAAACTTAAAAACGTAGTGAACCCGGAAATCATTGATTACTACGGTACGGTCATTACTGAGCTGGTGTTTAAGCTCAACAAACTCACCAAACCGATGGAAGAACGTACCACTTACGAGAAGGCGTTTTTACAGATTATGAATTTGTGGCGGGAAGATGAAACCGCCAAGGAATTTGTTTTTTCCAAGCGTTTGGCCCAAATCGCGGCAGATCTGATGGAAGTAGAAGGCGTCCGGCTTTACCATGACCAAGCACTGTACAAGGAACCGAGCGGCGGGATCACCCCTTGGCACGCCGACCAGTTTTATTGGCCTTTGGCTTCTCCAAAGACGATTACCGCCTGGATTCCGCTACAGGCTACGCCGATGGAAATGGGGCCGTTGGCTTTTGCGGAGAAAAGCCAATCGGTAGAAATCGGCCGTGACCTTGAGATCAGCGATGAAAGTGAGGCGATCATGCAACAATCGCTTACTCAATTTGAGTTGAACGAAACTCCGTTTGATTTGGGGGAGGTAAGCTACCATGCCGGTTGGTTGTTTCACCGGGCCGGGGCCAATGTTTCTGCCAAACCCCGTAAAGTAATGACCATGATCTACATGGACAAAGACCAACGGGTAATGCAATCCAAAAACAGCTATCAAACCGCGGATTGGGAAACATGGTTGGCGTCCGCACCGGTAGGGAGTATCCCCGATAGTCCGTTGAATCCGATACTCTACAGTCGATAGTTTTGGGGAGAGGTTTGGAAAGTTTACATTTATGTTAAATATTGAAGCCTCTATCTTATTCTGCGACTATGGTAAGCACATTAAAACGTGTTTGGAACGATGTCTTAGACTTATTTTATCCTAATCCCTGTTGTGCCTGCGCCACACCTTTGGTCGGCAATGAAGAAGTAATTTGTACTCAATGTCGGCTTAGTTTACCCCGCACAAACTCTCATTTGCTCGAAACGCCTTTGCTGACGGATAAATTCAGAGGGAAAGTGTCGATTAAGGCCGTTTTTACCTTTTTGAAATTTGAAAAAAGAAGCAAAGTACAGCGAATCTTACATCACCTGAAATACAATAATCGCCCCGATGTCGGACAGACGTTGGGGCGTTTGTATGGGCAGGAATTGCGAGCAGCCCGAGTGCATGAGCACTTAGACCTCTTACTTCCGGTGCCTTTGCACAGCCGTAAGTTGGCCCAACGCGGCTACAACCAAAGTGATGCGATTGCCGAAGGGCTTTCGGAAAGCTTAAATGTGGCTTGGTCGGCTTCCCTTTTGAAACGTACCCAATTTACCTCTACGCAAACCCGCAAAACGCGCATGGAGCGATTTGAGAACGTGTCAGGTATCTTTGAAGTAGCTGATTCCTCGAAAATCAAAGGAAAACGGATCGGAATCGTGGATGATGTAGTCACGACCGGTTCGACGCTGGAATCGGCCATTATTGAATTGCTGCAAAACGGTGCGGAAGAAGTATCGGTAATTACTTTAGCGGCGGCGTATTGAGATAAGTATGACCTGCTGAAAAATCGAAAGGCGAAGAGCAATGACTGCCCTTCGCCTTTCGAACTTATAAACACAACTATGGATTACTTATTTCGTCCCGTGGAGATCATGGCACAGCGGAAGCCGATAGTGGCAGTAGCCGAATCTTTCGGTAAATAACGGCGTGTACCCGGTGACAGCCAATAGGCTACGTCATTCCAAGAACCTCCTTTGTACACGTGCAGGTTGTCGTTGATCACTGAGTTATTGCCTTTGTTATCGTAGCGTTTTTCTTCATCCAAGAAGCCGTTACGACGCAATGGGTTCAAATCTTTGAAGTCCATGGAAGACAGCGGACGATAGACGTCATACACCCATTCGTTTACGTTTCCGGCCATGTTATACAAACCGAAATCGTTTGGCGGGAACTTGTAAACTTCTTCCGTAATGATCGCGCCGTCATTTGACTTCCCGGCAATACCGGCGTAGTCACCTTTGGCCCGTTTGAAGTTAGCCAACATTTCGCCTTTGTGCTTGCCGCGAGGGTTGCGAATCGAAGACCCGTCCCAAGGATAAATGCGCTGATTCGACTGGTTCTCGTCGGCATACTGGGTGCCGATCATCGCTTTGGCCGCATATTCCCACTCTGCTTCGGTAGGAAGGCGATAGTCAGGTAAGACATAACCGCTTTCTACCGCCGGGCGGGTATTGGCAGAAGCCATCAAAGCTTCTGACTCAGCCAAAGCCTGTCCTTTTTTCTTGCTCTTTTTGCCGATACCCGATTTCTTGCCTTTGCCGTTGGCCTGTTTGGCTAAGTTGGCATTGACAAAGTTGGTACGCCAAATAGAATAGTCATTAGCCTGTACCCACGATACCCCTACCACAGGGTACAAACGGAAACCGGGGTGACGGAAATAATAACTCACGTAAGAGTCGTTGAATGAAAGCGGATCCGACCAAACCGTCGTATCAGGTAAAGCCTTAGCGGCCACCTCAGCCGACGAATCCCGCTGAATGTAGTGCAGGTATTCGAGGTAGTTGAGGTTAGAAATTTCGGTTTCATCCATGTAGAAAGATTGCACACTCACCGTACGCTCGCGATTGTCGCGCGAATTCATCACATCCTCTTCCAAGGCACCCATTGTAAAACGGCCTCCTTCGATAAAGACAAGATTAGGACCGACCACTTGCGATTTGTAAGGCATTACTACAAAACCATCAGGTTGCCCGGCGTCTGCCAATGCTGCTCCTTTCTTACCTCTTTTGCTTTTTTTGCCGTCTTTAGTGGCAAAATCTGCGTTTGTCGCCGTACTTTTCTTGCCCGGATTAAGGCTTGAAGGGTGTTTTGACTTACAAGCACTGAACAGCACCGTGGCTGACAGTACCCAAATCGCCGCTTTCATACTGAATTTGACCATTTAGATGAAATAGTTAATCGTTGTTAATTATCCTTGCAATCGTTAATTACGAATTGAGAAACTTTGTATGTTTGTTTAAAAACAGGGCAAAAGTACAATTATTGCCCTAAAAGAACTAAGAATTCGCTGAATTGTTGTCCATCAATAACTTTGCCAAACTTCAAAATCACGCCTTTTACTTCCGGTTTTCGTTCAAATAACGAAGGCGGTTTTGAACGTATTGTCAGAGAGGAAAAGATTTTCGATAAAATGCCGAAAAACGTTTTTCCGCTCGGAAAAGGCAAGTGGCAGGCAATAAGAAAAATCTTAATGCCTTCGGTACCGGTATCCCTCTGTCTGTTTGCCGTTTGCCTGCCTCCGATAGTGGCGGCTCAACCCTCCGTCATGACCGGCGATTCACTTCGAAAAGACCTCCTCGGTGCTTTGCGTTATTTAGCCGAAACCCAATGCCGTCAAACCACCCTCAGTAAAGAATACGCCGGAGAATGGCCCGCTTACATGCAGATGCACACTCGGTTTGTATTGCTCGGAACACGCCATAAATACCGCGATTCCAACAGTTTTACAACGGTGGGAGTGCATAATTTATTGTCAGAAATGTATTTAGCGGACACCTCTCTGCGGCAAATTTTGCCCGTGCTGGAAGACTCCTATGCCGAGATACGCTCCTATTCCGAAGCCGGCAGGTTTAACTTTTGGAAAAAATTGCCGCCCAACCGTGACTTGCAAAAGGGAGATGAACCTAATCCCGTACCTTGGGTCCAGCGGCCTACCCATTACAGATTGAACTCTCGTTATATCAATAATGCCGCTAATGTGGAGAATGATGCGGATGATACGGCTTCGGGCAATTTGGCGATTTGGTATCATAATCAGATTTTCCGAAAAAACGACAGTTTAATTTCGGCTGCTCTGTTTGACGGTTACTTAGATGACAACCGCCGCAACCGACATTGGTACAATTATTTATTTAACGGTTGCCCTGAATCGGGTGCTTACCTGACATGGTTGGGCAAAGAAGCTGATTTTAAACGATGGAATATCCTGAAAACCATCGGACACAATCAAATCTTTTTTTTGAAAAGCAGTATTTGCTGTCCTGTGCCTTATCAACCCTACATACCTTACGGGACTAACGACGTAGACGCAGTGGTTAATGCCAATATTCTTACTTTTTTAGCGCATAAGGGAGAATTAGTCCAAAGTAAAGGGCATTCAGGGGCACATACTTTTATTGAACACCAAGCCAAGTATGAACGCTGGAGCCGCGCCGGAACGTACTATCCCAATCGCTATCATTTTCACTATGCCGTTTCGCGGGCGTTGGCTGCGGGAGATACCGCTTTACGCCGAACGGCGCAGCAGATGCTGGCTCATTTAGTGGCCTCCCAACAAAAAGACGGCAGTTATCGCAGTCGCCGTAAAGTGAATCATCGGGATAAAGTGCAGTCGACGGCGTATGCTTTAGCTGCCCTGCTGAATTTCAGTGCTGCGGGGTTGAATGTCCCTTCAGAATCTATAAAATCGACCGTTGCGTTTTTGGTGAGTCAAAAACAGCAGGAAGGCGAAACGATTTATTGGAAAGGCGGCGTATTTTTTTCGGGAGGGACGGTGGTTCGGAATGTACTGTATTTTACTTCAGAAGCGTACACTACGGCACTTATTGCATTTTCCTTGCAGAAATATTTGAAAATCAGCGAGTCAGACAGCAGACAAACTACGAATACCAAGCCGTAACCTAATAACCCGGTAGGGTAGGGGAAGCAGCATCGTGAATGGTAATACGGAGCAGCGTTTGCGCACTGCCGATGGCTAAAGCCGTATTGGAAGACGTAAAAATAGCTTCATAAATGCTGAACTTGTCGTTGAGTTGCACTCCGAAACGTTTGTAGTTTCCGGCTTTGTCGCCCAAAACTAACTGACCGTTACAAGCGGTGTACAATTCGTAGCGTTCATTGGCCACTCTGCCCCATATCAAGCCGGATTGACTGATTTCCTGTTTATGATTATTACGATGAATGCGCCCTTTTTTGCCGATCCAACCGCCGGTAGCTACATAATCATTGACATTTTCAAATTGAATTTCGTGAAAAATACTTTTCCCGATTTTTTGTACCCGTTGCCAACTTTCATTACCCCACGTGTACAAGTGGGTACGATTGGGAGTGTACATAAGGGCATACACCTGTTGATTGTGCGGATTGTACTTGACACACCAAACCATCTGAAACGCATTGCTGTAGACTTTTTTCCAAGTACGCCCCCGATCTATGGTTTTGAGAATGAACCCTTTCGGGATGGTTTTTTGAGAGTGAGCGATAGCTGAATTGCCTCCGCAGACAAACGCCGTAGAATCATTGATTACCGCCATATTATAAAAACACGCTTTCTCGTAGCCTTTGACTTTAATGACCTCCCACGTCTGTGCGGCCGAATTATGCTTATAAATGATGCCTTTGTCGGCGCAGGCGATGAAGTTTTGTGCATCAAATCGGTCTATTTTATAAATATCTACGAATTGGTTGGGATAAGGAATGTCCGTCAAATTACCTTCGGCATCGCTTGATTTGAGGGTTCCGTATTTGCCTCCGATCCAGAAACGGTCTTCTACGGGAAGGATGTCATAGTAGGAGGAATCTTTGAACGTTTTACCTTGTTGCAGCACCTGAATACGCACTTCCTGCGCCTGCAACGCCTTGGAAGCAACGAATAGGGTGAGGATAAACGTTATTTTGGCTGTAAATTTCAACAATAGCAACTTTTCTTAAGGATAGGGGTCTTTCGTATCTGCAAAAATAATCAGCCTGCGATTTTTTCCAAACTGTCACTATGACAATTGAAACACCTTTTACCACTAAGGAATACCCGATAAATTATTTTATACGGTCGGGATTCTCGCTGACAAATGCAGACCAATTCCCTTTTTTCGCGCCTTTCTTTTTGGCCGCGGCCGACGGTTGGGCCGCAGCGTGATAATGATGGCAGATAGCGATGGCTACGGCATCGGTGGCATCTAAGTATTCGGGTTGAAGGTCCTGTTTAAGAATGTTTTGCAGCATATACGCTACCTGTTCCTTGCCGGCACTTCCACTGCCGGTTACTGACATTTTTACCGTTTTGGGGGAATACTCTACAATCGGAATACTGCGATTGAGGGCAGCGGCCATCGCGACTCCCTGTGCCCGACCCAATTTGAGCATAGACTGCGGATTTTTTCCGTAAAACGGGTCCTCAATAGCCATTTCATCAGGCAAAAACTCCTCGATCAGTTGGGTGATACGATCAAATATTTTCTTCAGTTTCAGTTCATGGCTACTATATTTGTCGAGTTTTAGCACTCCGTATTGAAGCAACTCGATGCGTTGGCCTGTGACACGAATGACACCATAGCCCGCAATCCGGGTGCCGGGGTCAACGCCCAAAATAATTTTTTCCGTTTGATTTGATATTTGCTGTTGCATCATGCAAAGTAACACCCCTTCGCGGTCTTCTCCGCTTTCTTCGCTCAAAAAAATCGCATGGGTGTTTAAATGGCTGCTCCTGTTAGGGATGTTGACTTATTTATATGTTACGGTTCGGGAAAAAGGGCAAAGCCTTCGGGATGTGTATCAGTTGCTTCGGGAAAACTTACGCAGTCCGCATTGGATAGAACTCACTGCTGTTGTTTTACTTACCCCTGTCAATTGGGCCTGCGAAAGCCGAAAGTGGCAATTATTGGCTCAAAAGGTTGAGAAAATCACTTTTTGGCAATCATTGAAAGGAGTTTTGGCCGGATTGGCGCTGGGATTCATGCTGCCTAATAACGTGGGGGACGCCGCCGGGCGGGTGTTGTCCCTCCAAAGCAGTCAGCGACTCACGGGGGTTGGGGCGGCATTGCTCTCGAACGGGTTACAGTTTTATGTATCCCTGTTGTTCGGAACCCTTGGCTGGATTTATTTGACCGCGCAGCAGCCTACGCTGCAACATTGGCCGCAGGTAACTTTATCAGTATTGTTGGCGGCTGCTTTAGGGCTTGGTATTTGGCTTATATTCCAACGAAAAAACGCTGAACACTACTTGGAGCGTTTTCGTTGGTTTCGGTGGTTGGAGCCTTACGTCGATGTCATTGCTCAGTATGAGCTAACGGAAATACGTCGGGCTTTTGGGTGGGCACTGTTACGTTATGGCGTATTTACCCTACAGTTTGGACTGTTGCTGCTGATTTTCGATGTATCGTTGCCCTTATCGGCGGCCGTTTCCGGTATCTTTTTGGTGTTTTTTGCCAAAACGCTTATTCCGGCGCTCAATTTCTTAGGCGATTTGGGCATTCGTGAGGCATCTTCGTTGTATTTTTTCGGCTTTTATGCCGTTGAGCCGGCGCGTATCATCGCCGTCACCCTGACGCTTTGGTGCATTAATATCTTACTTCCCGTCCTGATCGGAATCGTGTGGGTCATGAAGATGCGGTGGTGGCGTTGAGTTTACTCAAAAATTTTCAACAAGTCGGCTACTGTTTTGTCCGAAAGTTGAAATAATAGGTTCGGAAACAGCCCCAGCAATAGGGTGATCACGGAAAGGGGAATCAGCAACCATTTTTCGCGAACATTCAAATCGGAAAGTAAAGGCAACTCTGCCGCATTTTTCACCCAAAGTTTACCGAAAAACATCCGTTGGAGGGTCCATAAGAAATAAGCAGCCGCCAAAATAATCCCTAAAGTCCCTGCCGCTGCTACCCAACCCGGCAGCACGTTTGACTGAAATCCGCCCATAAGCGTAAACAGTTCTCCTACAAAACCTGAAAAGCCGGGCATACCGAGAGACGCAAAAAAGGCGACCCCGGTCACCACCGTAAAAGCCGGCATGGGTCCTATCAATCCGCGATAGCTGTCAATGAGGCGATTGTGTGTACGATCATACAACACACCGGCAATCAAAAACAGCATGGCTGAAAGGATGCCGTGGCTTACCATCTGATAGACGGCCCCGTTGACTCCCTCGGCCGTGAGGGAAGCGATGCCCAATACCACAAATCCCATGTGCGAAACGGAAGAATAAGCGATCATCTTCTTTAAATCGTTTTGAGCCAAGGCATTGAACCCACCGTAAATAATGGAAATAACCCCCAAAAGAGCCAAGGTAAAGGCGTATTCGTTGGCAGCATCGGGAAAAATAGGATAGGCAATTCGGAGCAATCCATACCCCCCGACTTTCAAAAGAATACCGGCCAATACTACTGATACCGGAGTGGGTGCTTCAACGTGGGCGTCGGGTAGCCAAGTGTGCAGCGGAACGATGGGTAGCTTGATGGCAAAACCGATAAACAGCAACCAAAAAGCCAGCATTCGGGCGGGGATACCCCCGATAGAGGGCTCACCGCTGAGCGACAAAAAGGTGTCGGGCAGGTAATTGCCCATGTCGGTCATGTAGCGTAGGTCAAAGGTATGCACTACGGTGCGAGTGAGTTCGGATTCTACCGGGTCAATGACCGATAGGTAAAGGCCGATCATGACGATCAAAATAAGAATAGAACCGACCAACGTATAAAGAAAAAATTTAATGGAGGCATATTCCCGCCGAGGCCCTCCCCACAGACCGATAAGGAAGTACATGGGCAGCAACATGAATTCGAAAAACAGGAAAAACAGGAAAAAATCTAAGGCCACAAAACAGCCGGTGACGCTTGTCGTCAGCAGCAGGTAAAGCGAAAAATAGGCTTTTTCGCGCTTGTCAATGTTCCAAGAAGCAACGGCCCCTACCAGCATTACCACAGAAGTAAGGACAACCAACGGAAAACTGATGCCGTCAACCCCTAACAGATAGTCAATAGAAACTGTCCCTAAATTTCCCAGTGAAAAGGTGATCCAATCGGCTTTTTCCACAAATTGATAGCCTGAGCTGTTGGGTTGGAAAAACCAATACATAGCAATCGAAACCACCACCTGCATAGCGCAGAAAAAAAGATTGATGCCCTTATAGAGATGTTTTTGAGAGGTCGGCAGTGCTAAAATGACCGCCGAACCGATCAAAGGATGAAATACAAAGAAAGAAAGGAAAAAAGGAATCATAGCATTCTCAGTAAAATCAACTTAAAATCCAAAAGACTAAGATAAGCACCCCGGCCAGCATGACGATAAAATACGATTGAAGTCGGCCCGTTTGGAGACTTCGAATTCGATGGCCGAAAAAACCTGACAGCCACGCTAAGCCGTTTACCAAACCGTCAACGACCATTCGATCAAAACGGCCTGCAATGTGAGCCCCGATAACGGTCAGATAACCCGCCGCATTGACCGTCCTGTCCAAAACGTTTTGGTCAAACCGGGACAGCAGTTGGGCAATTTTTTGCATCGGGCTGATCAAAAACAAAAACCGGTCGGTGTCGGGGTCGTGCGTACGTAAAACCTGTACCCAATGTTTGATTTTTTCGTAACTTTTGAGCCATTGTTCTTTGAACCAATCGTGCCAAACAGCGGCCGTTTGAACAGCAGAAGGAGCAACTTGCGTAAAGGCTGACAAATACCCCAACCCCAACCCCGTAATCGTGACCAAAACCGAAGCTATAGCCACAACGGTATGGTATTGCTCCTGAAATCGGAAAGGGAATAAATGGAAAAACCATCCGTGCGCGGTATCGAAAGGGTTCAGAGAAAACCAAATAAAGACAGACAAACCGGCAAGGAAGATCATCGGGAGTTTCATCAGATTATCTGCTTCATGAACGTGACTTTGCCCCTCCTCTTCGGGATGCGTCATCGTTCGGTGAACCGTCCCGTCATTATAACTGATTGAATGGTAATCGGCCGTGCGTTCCAAAAACACCGTTCGCCATTGCCGTGCCACATAAAACGCGGTTAATCCGGCTGAAAAAAGCCCCAATACGGGAATCGAATAGGCAACGCCTCCCTGTTTCTCGGCCCAGGCAAAAGCTTCGGCAAACAGCGTATCTTTAGACAAAAAACCGGAAAACAAAGGCAGTCCGGCTAACGCTGCCGCACAAACAGTATAAGCGGCAAAAGTGACCGGCATTTTTTGCCGAAGTCCACCCATGTGCCTCATATCTTGGGTATGTACGGCATGAATGACCGCCCCGGCGCATAAAAACAACCCGGCTTTGAAGAATGCGTGCGTCAACAGATGAAACAGAGATGCTTCCCGAGCGCCGATGCCCATACCCATCACCATCAGGCCCAACTGAGAGATGGTGGAATATGCCAATAGTTTCTTTATATCCGTCTGAAATATAGCCCGGTACGCTCCGGAAACCATGGTAATGGTGCCGATGGCCGTTACGACCCCAAGGGCATCAGGAGTCAGTAAAAAATGAATACGGGCTAACAAAAATATCCCGGCAGCGACCATCGTTGCGGCATGGATCAGGGCCGATACCGGTGTAGGGCCTTCCATGGCATCGGGCAACCACGCCGAGAGCGGAAATTGCGCCGATTTACCGATGGCTCCGCAAAAAAGCAATACTCCAATCGTCGTAAGTAAATTCAACGGGATACCTCCCTCTCCGGAAAGGAGAGGGACAGAGGGTGAGGTTAAAACGGAAAATTCTGTGGTTCCGAAATTCCAAAAAAGCAACAAGATCCCTATCAAAAATCCGGCATCGCCGATGCGATTCAGCAGAAATGCCTTTTTGGCGGCCCAAACAGCGCGCGGTTTGTCGTACCAAAACCCAATCAATAAATAGGAAGAAAGTCCAACCAATTCCCAGCCTACATACATCAGCAAAAGACTTCCGGCCAAAACTATGACCAGCATAGAAAAGACAAATAATCCTAAAAAGACAAAATAGCGCCAACGCCCGGCATCGTCGTGCATGTAACTGATGGAAAACAGTTGGACCGGTAAGGCTACTGCATGCACCACAACAAGCATGAGAAGCGTCAAATTGTCTGCCTGAAGCGAGAGGGTGAATACTTTGCCTTTCAGACTGAACCACTCCATCGGAAAATAGGACGGCGAGTGCATTCCTTTTTGCGCCAACATCACCGACAATACCAATCCGATAAGGGTACCGAAGGAAGCTATCCAACCGGCCCAAAGATTGGCTTTTTTACCCATAAGGAATAAGCCAAAGAAAGAACTTAGCGGCAAAAACAGAAGAATAAGCAGTAATGAAAACATCCGAACGGTCGCGTTGTGCGTGGCAAAAGTAAGAACTATCCGCTAACTTTCAGCAGTTTTAAACCAACACTGTCGACGAAAATCTTGCTTTCTGTCCAAGCCGGACTATTTCAAATCCAACGCTCTTTTTATTCCTTCCACAATCAGGTCCGGGTCGCTCCACGGAACAAAATGGTTCATGTTTTCTTTCCAAATCGTAGTCACCCTGACCTGTGGCAGTTGTTGTTTAATAAATTGCGCGTTTTCGGGCGCTACCAACACATCTTTTCCGCCCTGAACTACCACCACCGGACAGCGGATAGAGGCCCATTGGGGTTTCATTTTTTGCAGTTCTTTTTCCAAAGGCAACAGTTCGTCATTGCTGCTGCGGAGAAAAGGGGGAATAGCCCAACGCAACGGAGTAAATTTCAATGGATAACGGTACCAATTGGCAGGCTCCAAGGCGGGGTCCACCGAGCCGGCCACAATCACCAGCCCCTTGACATACTGCGGATAAAGAATAGCCATCTGTACGATGACCGGCCCTCCGTACGAATGCCCGACTAATACCACCGGTTGTTTCTGAGTCTTTAAGATCGGTAACAGAGCTTCGGCTTGCAACGGAAGTTCCTCTTCGGCACCGCCCTTGGCTGCTTCTCCGAAACCGGGCCGGTCGGCCGACAGCAAGCGGCAGTGTTTTAATAAAAAAGTATCTTTTAAAAATGCTTTAAAATTATCCCAGGAACCGGGCGAGCCGTGGACAAACAAGACCGGCGGGCGCAACGAATCGCCGGCAGATACGTAATGTAACTGACGGCCAACGGCTTCGTAAAAATGCCGTTGGGGCGGATAAGCACTCTTAGCGAAATAGGTGCGCATTTGCTCGTCGGTGAGTCGGGTGGTGAAGCAGGAAGAGACAATGAGGGCAAGTACATAAAGCGTACATACAACTAACAGCACTTTTCGGCGTTTCATAGCTGATTCGGGGAGAGTTATCTATTGTATGAAAAGATTTCTTATATTTTGATTATAATTGAACAAATGTAGTGACAACCTCGTAAGTATTTCGATGGTTTTTCGGACAAAAAATATAGTAATCATTCTTCTTTTTACTTTTATTCTACACGATTCCTTAGGGCAGAGCAGTACAACGCATCGTATAGAATCACGGAAGGCATCGCGTATCCAAGACACACTGATCCCTAAGCAAACTTTAGACAGCCTTTTTAAAGTGAGGATGGATTCCCCGACCGCAAAAGATACGGCTTTCGCGCTCAAAGCCAAAAAAGTAGTCCCTAAAACGGTGTACAATTTTCTGTTTCGTGATATCTATAATCGAACCGATTCGGCCGGGCAAGTAAGTGAAATTGAACAAAATCCTCATAAGCCTTACAAAGGCCGGTGGATCAGAAAGGTTTATGTGCACAGTTTGGATGTGTTCGGTCATAGTGTATATGATACCACTATTCGGCCTAACAATTGGCTGGACCGGGTGGGCAATCAATTTCACCGAAGTACGAGAGAACGGGTCATTATGCGCAATTTTCTGTTTTTTGAAGAAGGCGATATCATTGACCCCGAAAAGATCAAGGATAACGAGCGCTATTTGCGACAGCAGGGTATCTTTCACGACGTTAGGATTGTTATTGTGCCCTACAAAGACGCCAAGGATGCGGTTGACGTGTACGTTTACACGCAGGATGTTTGGTCGTTGCTTCCTGATGGGTCAGCTTCCGGGTTGGATAATTTTACCGTTGGGCTTGAACAGAAAAATTTTATGGGCTTGACCCATTCGTTCAAAAATACCATTGCGTATAATGGCAAGGACCCGCGCCAACGCCTTGAGTTTGCCGGGCGTTACCTGATTCCTTCTTTTCGACAAACCTACATTACAGGACAGGGCATTCTGAATATACAGCGCGATCAAAAGCAGTTGAATTTTAAAGCATTTCGCCCCTTTCTGACTCCGCAAATGAAATATGCCGGCTCGATTGAGCTCGGTTATAATAATTTACGTCTGTTTGAATTTACCAAAGATTCGATTACCGGTCTTTCCAACCGAAGTTATTTTTGGTCAAAGTACGTTTTGTTTGATGCTTGGATCGGGCGTTCATTTAAATTGTTTTTCGGTAATGAACAACTCCGCGAACGGGCTCGATTTGTGGTGGCTTTGCGTCATACACGGCAGTCTTTTTACGACCGCGACCGTTCTGTTACCGACAGTACCAATCAACTTTTTCAAAATACACGCCCTACCTTGTTCAGCTTCGGTTATTCCAATCGCCGCTACCAGCGCGATCTGTTGATTTATGGTTTCGGAAGAACAGAAGATGTCCCCGTGGGCGACATGGCCGCTTTTATTTATGGTAAAGATCCTGCCGAATTAGGTCAGCGTAAGTACATAGGTGTCAAATTTTCCCGCGCTCGCTATATCAAAGCGGGATACCTATATTCTTTGGTCAACGTAGGTACTTATTTGAAGGATATATCTACCGAGCAAGGGGTATTCAGCACCGAAAACAATTACTTTACGCCGTTGCACAGATTGGGGCACGGATGGTATGCCCGCCATTTTCTGAATGTAAAATTTGGGTGGGGCTTTAATCGTTTTCAAAATGAATATTTTAACATAAGCGGCAATGAAGGCATTCAGGGGATCTACAGCGATGAACTTCGCGGTACACGAAAATTAGTAGTAGGGGTGGAAACGGTACTGTTCAGCCCCGTCAATTTTTTGGGATTCAGAATCGCACCGTTTGTTTTTGCCAATGTGGGCTGGACTTCCTTTAACGGGCAAAAATTGTTGGATCATGTGCCGTATCAAGGATACGGGCTCGGTTTCCGTTTCCGAAACGAAAACCTTACGTTTAATACCTTTCAGGTTCGGTTAAGTTATTATTCCGGGATTCCGGCGGTTACGCAACCGCTTCGGGCGGGTTTTGACGGAATTCCGCCGCTTCGCTTTCGGGATTTTGACATCTCAGCCCCCGAAATTGTGCCTTTTCGATAAAATTTTAATTAAATGTATTGACATATAATGTAATTACATTTATATTTGCACCGTCAAATATGATACGTGGCTATGGCTATTGAAACTGACATTAAGCAAACAAAGTTCAGAAATGCGCATCACCGCATGGCGCTCAATTTGCTTTATACTACAAATTGGTTGTCCGGCAGTCAGGCGTGTCTTTTAAAACCTTATGATTTAACGCCGCAGCAGTACAATGTACTTCGCATTTTGCGGGGACAGTATCCCAATCCGGTGAGGGTCAACGACATCATTGAGCGAATGTTAGACAAAATGTCGAATGCATCCCGCTTAGTGGATAAGCTTTTATTGAAAGGCTTAGTTAAAAGAACCGAATGCCCTCACGACCGCCGGGCCGTTGACGTGGTCATTACCGACGCCGGTCTGCATATTTTATCTGAGTTAGATAAAATGCAGGATGTCTGGGAAAACGACCTCAAGCGTTTGGACGAGCAGGAAGCCAATTTGCTCAGCGAACTGCTGGACAAACTTCGCGGCTCAACGGAAGCGCCGAAGTAGGGTTTCAAAGAGAACTTAATTGAAAACAGTCCCCTGATTCAATAAACCATAAAAATCTATTAAGTCCATAAATCAAACTCTTTTATTTATTTTTTTAATTTTTTAAACATCCCACAAAATGAAAACGATTGGAATGATTGCAAGTGTGTTGATTGCCGGTTTGTTAGTCGTGAATACGGCCGTAGCAACGGAAAAAAACGGCGCTAAGAAAGCCGTAGCGTACAAAGTAGATGCTTCAAAAAGTGTAGTGAAATGGCATGCCAAGAAAGTGACCGGGGAGCATTTCGGTACGATCAATTTAGCCAACGGTGCGCTGAATGTAGATGGTACAAAAATTACCGGCGGTAACTTTGAGATTGACATGACCAGTATTAAGTGTACCGATCTTACAGATGCCGGATACAATGCAAAACTGATAACTCACTTGAAGTCGGATGATTTCTTCTCTGTAGAGAAAAACCCGAAAGCTACGTTTGTCATCACTAAAGTAGACGGCAAAGGAGCTAATGTGAATATTACCGGTGATTTGACAATCAAAGGAATCAAAAACAGTATCACTTTTCCTGCTACCGTTACTGCGGATGCCAAAGGAGTAACCGCCAACGCGAAAATTGTACTTGACCGTTCAAAATGGGATATCCGCTACGGTTCAAAAACATTTTTCCCTAACATCGGCGACAAAATGATCAATGATGATTTCGAAATTGACTTAGCTATGACGGCAGCTAAATAAGCAGGCACGCAAAGTGGAGCAGGCAACGAAATGAATCGGAAGGCTCGTTCGAAAAGAACGGGCCTTTCTTGTATTAAAATGTAATTTTTCGGCGTCACTTCCGTTAGTCAATTATAAAAGCATCACTGCAACCTGCTTATCAGCAAACTCCCATGAAACGCCTTATCTGCCTGTTAACAGCCCTTTCCACCTTAACGTATGCTCAAACGGCTGCTTCTGATGAAGAGGAAGAAGACGAAACGTTTGAGTGCCATTATTTCGGGTATAAACAGTTGAAAACCCCGAAAGAGATTTGCAATTACCTGAGTTTTCGTTCCAACCAACATGCGGAAGAAGTTGTGGACCAAATTCTGCGACAGGTGGGTTTGGTTCGAAATTTTGTCGTAGTAGAATGCCCTAACACCGAAAACTGCTTTGCCACGGTGGTGGACGGGCAGCGTTACATTGTGTATGACGGAGCATTTATGAAGCGTGTCGAAAACGCCACCCATACCGATTGGTCGGCAATCAGCATTGTAGCCCACGAAATCGGGCATCATCTGCAAGGACACACTATCGACGGTAAGGGCGCCCGACCGCAAAAAGAACTGGAGGCTGATCGTTTCTCCGGTTTTGTGATGCAACGCCTCGGTGCTTCTTTGGACGAAGCTTTGGTGGCCATTAAAACGCTCGGTGACGATAAAGCTACCTATTCGCACCCCGCAAAAGCCAACCGAGTCGAAGCGATCCGCTTGGGATGGGCTGATGCCGCCGGTTTGGTCGGAAAGACATTAGTAAGTAATGAAAGTCGGAAAGATGTAAATCATCAGACGGCTGCCAACACTCGCCCTAAGCAAGTGACGGTTCCTACTTATGAGCAACCCGCTGCCCAGCAGGAAGAGGATGAAAATGTGGGCTGTATTGCCGGCAATTGTGATAACGGGCTCGGCATTTATGTGCATGAAAGCGGAGAACGTTATGAAGGTGATTTTCGCTACGGAAAACGTCACGGAACGGGCGTGCAGTATTATCCCGACGGAAAGATGAAATACAAAGGAGATTTCAGAACCGATCAACGTACCGGTTACGGAGCTTACTTTTTCCCGAACGGGGATAAATATGTCGGGCTATTCCAAAATAATCTGCCGCATGGTAAAGGCACTTATTATTATGCGGACGGCGACCGCTTTGTCGGGATCTACGAAAATGGCAAACGCAACGGGCAGGGCGCTTTCTATCACAGCGACGGCCGTCGCGAAGTCGGGGTATATTCAGACGATGAACGGGTAAGGTAGGAAAGAGGTTAGCGCTGTTATTGCCACGCAAGACGCACTTTTTTCAAAAATAGTTGAAATCGGAAACCGGAATTTTGTTTCTTGTTTCCGATTTCTTGTTTTATACTCATCACGTTGTCATTCAATCACTGAATCGATTTACTATGGATTTTGGAAAACCGGAAGACATTTCGAAGGTAAATTTTAAGTTGTCGGCCGACCATCCGTTTACCGCCGAAACACTGCATCAAACTACTTCAGAATTGCCTGTCGCGGAGAAGCGTTGTTTCGTTGGGCCGCCTGTTTGGGCCAATAAAGAATGGGTAGGTAAAATTTATCCGACGACGGCCAAAGAAAAAGACTTTTTGTATCACTACGCCCGTCAGTTCAATACCATTGAACTCAACGTAACTCACTATCAAATCCCTAACGAAGCCACTATTCAACGTTGGCGGGATGCAGCCGCTCCCGGTTTTCGCTTTTGCCCGAAATGGCCGCAGGAAATCAGCCACGATCGTCAACTGAAAGGCTGCGAGGTACTGAGTCGGGCGTTTACGGAAGCCGTTTTGGGCTTAGAGCAATATTTAGGTACTACTTTTTTACAGTTAGCCCCTTATTTTGATCCCTCTCAATTACGTATTTTAACCTCCTTTTTAAAAGGGCTCCCTGCTCATTTTCCGATAGCGGTAGAATTTCGCCATCCGGGATGGTTTTCAGACCTCTCATTGTGGCGAGAGGCGTTATCTATGCTTCATTCGATGGGAGTCGGTACCGTCATGTCGGATGTCGCCGGTCGTCGTGATGTGCTGCACATGAGCCTTACCAATTCAACCTTCGTGTTGCGATTTGTGGGCAATGACCTGCATCCTACTGATTTTGCCCGAGTGGATGCTTGGGTAAGGCGACTCAAAGAATGGTATCAATCGGGCCTTCACACTTCCTATATTTTTGTACACTGCGGCGAAAATACAAATGCCCCTGAGCTTACTAAATATTGGGTCGAACAACTCAACCTGTACTGCGACTTGTCTCTCAGTCCACCTCGTATTCAGCCGAAAGCCGTACAGGGAAGCCTCTTTTAATTTTCAGTCGGTTGTTTGCCGACTTGCAAAAAAATGCCCTATACACGCAACCGTGAGGGAAAAACTTACGTAGATAGCGGTATAGACATTTTTTAGACAACCACAAACTCCTGAAAAATATGCAACAAAAGACGATAAAAAGAGGGCAGTTCTTACGCGAGCTGGGACTAAGCAGCAGTGCATTAATGGCGTTTTATTGTATCGGTACTACCATGACAGCGTGCTCCACAGGAAGTAATGATCCGACTCCAACCACCCCTAATACAACCTCAGGGCTGACCGGAAACGCGGATACTTCTAAGGGTGCCATTAGTTTTACTTTGGATCTGACAAACAGTAATTATTCCACCCTCAAAACAGCAGGTAACTTTGTGATTGTTGACAGCATCATTATCGCCAATGCCAAAGGAACGATGGTGGCCTTGTCTAAAGTTTGTACCCACGAAGGAACAACGATCGGTTATCGTTCAGCCCAAAATGATTTTCTGTGTACAAATCACGGTTCGGAGTACAGCACGTCGGGAACCGTGGAAGTAGGTCCTGCTACGAAACCTTTGACAGTGTATCAAGCCCAGCTCAGTTCAGACGGTAATACGCTGACCGTAAAAGCATAAAAAATATTCAATACAGACTTTATCAAACCTCCTCGAACATACATTTCTATGAAATCTGTTATTAAATTAAGTGTACTATTATTGTTAGTGAGTTCGGTGGCGGGATGGGCACAGGAAGATTTGACAAAAATGCTCGAAGAAAACGAGAAGAAATCCACTGACTTTACGGCAGCTACTTTCAAAGGGACGCGGATTATCAACGGACATTCCGTAGAAACGGTGAAGAAAAATCATATGGATTTTATCATTCATCACCGTTTTGATGCGCTCAATTCGGGAGCCTATAATTTGTTCGGTTTGGATTATTCAACCATTCGACTGGGGTTTGAATACGGTATTACCGACCGATTCATGATCGGTATCGGGCGCAGCAGTATTCAAAAAACGTACGATTTTCTGGCAAAAGCCAAATTGCTTCGTCAGTCATCGGGAGAGAGAAACATACCTTTTACGGTGACAGGTTTTGTCAGCGCAGTGATCGAAACGCAAGACAAAGAACTGTCTTTACAGGATAAAACGTCGTATTGTACACAACTGTTGATTGCTCGTAAATTCAACGACAAATTATCTCTGCAATTGAATCCCACTTTGTTATACCGCAATCGGGTAGCCACAGCACAGCAGGAGCGCGCGCTGTTTGCCTTAGGATTCGGCGGAAGGATGAAAGTGAGTAAACGATTGTCACTTAATGCCGAATATTATTTGGCCTTCCGTGATAAAGAGCTGAAAAATGCGATTGGCGATACCTACCATAATGTATTGGCATTAGGCATAGATATTGAAACAGGCGGTCATATTTTCCAACTGCATTTTACTAATTCTTCGGGTATGGTTGAAAAGCAATTTATCGGTGATACCTCCGGAAGTTGGGGAAACGGGGATATTCGTTACGGTTTTAATATTTCCCGTACGTTCAGTTTTGATAAACGAGCGAAAGGAACGCAAAAAGTAGCTCAATAATACGGCAAAGCAGATAAACTGCTGTTTTGGCATAAATGAAAAATAGCAATGGTCATGAAAACAATCCTCACATTTTTAATCGTCGCTATAGGGGCTGAAATCGGCCTTCAGGCACAGAATCTGTATTCGACGGCTACCGGCGAAACAACCTTTCATTCTGAAACTCCGATGGAAGATATAAAGGCGGTCAATAAGTTCGGTCAATCCATATTGAATACAGCGACCAACGACATTGTGGTACAGATGAATATGAAACAGTTTGATTTTCCCAACAAACTCATGCAGGAACATTTCAATGAGAATTACATCGAGTCTGACAAATATCCCAAAGCGATTTTCAAAGGGAAGATTAATGAGAAAATTGATTTTACCAAAAGCGGCACGTATGAAGTGTCTGCCACGGGCGATTTTACCCTGCACGGGGTCACCAAAAACCGCACGTTCAAAGGAAAACTGACGGTAAATCAAGGAAGTTTGAGTATCGCCACTGATTTTGAAGTAGCGCTGGTCGATCATAAAATTGAAGTGCCGCAAATTGTTTTTGTCAAGATCGCTCAAATCATTAAGGTTAAAAATAATTATACCTATACGCCTTACGTAGCTAAAAAATGAAGAAAGTAGCTGTATCCGCGCTGTTAGGTCGATAAATGAGTACAGTAAAGTTTGATTGATGGATTCTTTGATGAGTGGTTGATGTTTCGGCCACTCATTTTTATTTCTCCTCATTTTTATTTTCCACTATTATGAAAAGAGTAAAATTATCATTTGCTTTCCTTGCTGTGACCTTGCTGCTTACCTTTGGTTTTACCCAAAAGAAAGGAAAATGGCAAAATCTTTTTAACGGTAAAGACTTCACCGGCTGGCATGCTTACAACAAACAAGGGCAACCCGTTTCTGACAAATGGGCGGTGGAAGACGGCGCTATGGTACTGACAGGAAAAGGCGGGGGTGATTTGGTGACAGACAATGAATACGAAAACTTTGAGTTGGAAATGGAGTGGAAAATCTCCGAAAAAGGCAACAGCGGGGTCATGTGGGGAGTAGTGGAAGATAAAAAATACTGCTGCCCTTACAGTACAGGACCCGAAATGCAGGTGTTGGATGATGCAAAACATCCCGATTCTTTTGCCGGTAAAAACGGCAACCACAAAGCCGGCTCATTGTACGACATGATTCCTCCGGCAGACCTTACCACCGTAAAACCTGCGGGGGAATGGAACAAAGCAAAAATGAAAATTGATAAAGGGCAAGGTACTTTCTGGTTGAACGGCAAGCAGATGGTAACTTTCCCTACGTCCGGTGCCGGTTGGGACGCATTGGTGGCCAACAGCAAATTCAAAACTTGGGAGGGATTCGGTAAGTTTCCCAAAGGGAAAATAGCCCTTCAGGATCACGGAGATAAAGTATGGTTTCGGAATATCCGAATTCGCGAATTATAAAAGCAACGGATTGTTGAAATAGTAAAAAACCGGAAATAAGAGCCTTATTTCCGGTTTTTTTATTCTCAAATATTTTGAATAAAAAGAAAAAACCCCCGCAGCTACACAAACCCCTAAGGTAACGCGAGGGATATTTTCATCATAGGTTAGGTTGTGATTGAATCGTTGATGCAAAGTTATGCAAACTTTTTCTATTTATGCAAATTATTTTGCATTTATTTGCAAAGAAAAATATAGATATATTTGGGGCAAAAACAAACGCGTACAGACGCAGCCAATCTAAAGCGAAAAAACGGACCTATGATAAAGGAAGAACGCCAACGGCTTATTATTGAAAAGCTTAACCGTGACCAAAAAATCAACCTGCTGGAGTTAAGTCAATTGGTTGGAGTGTCTTATGACAGTATCCGTCGGGATGTGATTGAGTTGGAAGACAAAGGATTACTGAAGAAAGTACATGGAGGAGCCGTAGCCAATTCTTACTTGTCTTTTAAAACAACGCAAGGGTTCGGGATGGACAATCAGGAGGTACTTCAATTGACTAAAAAAGCCCAAAAACTGTTTGAAAATCACCAAACTATCCTCATGGACGGCGGTACTACCAACTTTCATATTGCCGAACAGTTTTCTAAAAACCTTGAATTGACGGTGATTACCAACAGTTTGCCTTTGGCAGCGGTTCTTAATGAGCACCCTAAGATCGAAACGATTTTGCTGGGCGGCACTTATCACAAACGTTACCAAATTACGATCGGGAATGAAGTAATGCGGCAGTTGGAACACTTCCGTGCCGATCTGTACCTCATGGGATTCAACGGGTTGCATCCGGAAGTGGGGGTAACATTGCGTAATTACGAAGAGTCGGTATTGAAACAGAAAATGATACAATCAGCTAAGAAAGTAGCGATCTGTTCGATCACTGAAAAACTGCACAGTGTAGAAACGTACAAGGTATGCGATTGGCAAACCATTGATATTCTCTGCACCGGTTTAAAGCCGTCGGATCCTGCCTTGAATGATTTTCGGCAAAACGGAATTGAAATTGTGTGAAAACTTTGCAAAACTTTGCAAGTCTGTTTCTACAATACCTCATCCACTATTTTTTGTACCAGCATTTTATCAATTCGGCTTTTGTCCATATCAATAATCTCGAAGCGGTAGTCTTGCCAAATAAAATGCTCCCCCGTAGTAGGGATGTCTTTGAGAATATGAAGGGCAAACCCACCCAGCGTATTGAAGCCGGTCAGTTCTTTTTTCTGTTCTACCACAATATCAAAGTGGTCAAGAAAATCTTCCCAAGGCAATTGGGCATCTACCAAAAAACTCCCGTCTTCGCGTTCGACGATATCGTAATTAAATTCATTGGTTTCGGACAAGTCGCCTACCAGTGCATCCAAAATGTCGTTGAGGGTAGCAATGCCTTGAAGAGAACCGTATTCATCTACGATGATCCCGAAATGAACCCGCCTTTCCTTGAATTTTTGTAAAACCTGATAGGCTTCGTTATTGTCGGCAATATACAGCGCTTCCCGCTTATATCGTTCTATGTGAGCTACCTCCTCATCCAACGAATTTTCGAGCAGGTCTTTTACGTAGATCAGACCGATCACATTATCAATCGTATCGTGGCAAAGCGGATAAATGGAGTGTTTGAATTCCAGAATCCGTCGCTTGTTTTCTTCAATTGTATCGGCCGTATCCAACCATACTACATCCTGTCGATTGGTCATCAGCGAGGTAATTTTACGATCGCCCAAGTGAAATACATTCTCTACGATTTCCTGTTCGATCTCATCAATAACTCCTCCCGAAGTTCCTTCCTGAATAATGGTTTTGATTTCTTCTTCTGTAATGGCCTGATCGCGCGGTTTGATACGTAACAGTTTCATGATCAGGTCGCTGGACTGAGCCAAAAGCCAAATAAAAGGGGCGGTTGCCGTAGAGAGCCAACTCATCGGAGTAGCCATAAACTTGGCAATCCCTTCGGGGTTTGACATGCCGATGCGTTTGGGGACCAGTTCTCCCAGAACTAAGGAAAGGTAGGTAACAAAAAGAACCACACCCCCTACGGCAATGCTGTGAGCATAAGGCTTAAGTACTTCATACTGTTCAATATAAGCTTGAAAGTCCATCGTGATTCGCTCACCGCTGAATACCCCGTTCAGGATACCGATGAGCGTTATGCCGATTTGAACCGTAGAAAGAAAGCGATTGGGAGAGTTGGCTAAGTCAAGTGCGTGTTCCGCTTGACGGTCACCGTTGCGAGCCGCAGTTTCCAATTTAGACTTTCGCGATGAAACCAGCGCGATTTCTGACATGGAGAAAATACCGTTGATAAGAACGAGTAGAACGATAACAAGAAGTTCCACGTATGGGGATGGTTGGTACAATTGCAAAATTATCAAAACTATTTGCTATCCAAAACAAACGCATTTGCTAATTTTGTCAAGTTTTACCTCATCTACGAATGATTATATTTATTAAGGACCGCCCCATTCGAATTTTAAGCGAAAAAGCCGCTCAAAAACTCCCCCAACACAACACGTTCGATAAGGTAATCGATGCCCATTTGGAAATGCTTAAAGCGCCTGCTTTGCGAGGGCATTTGTTGATTCTGAATGCGACCCCCATTACGGCAGAAAAACTGTTTCATTTTTTGAATGATTTTGAATTGCCTGAATTACAGTCTGTTTATTTGGTTCCTAAAGATAAGGAAGCTGTTGAGAAGCGACTGAAAAAAATGTACACCCTTGTGAAAGCTTCGGGAGGAGTGGTCATAAAAGACAATCGCTTTTTGCTGATGTTCCGTCGGGGAGTGTGGGATTTGCCCAAAGGAAAGCTGGATGACGGGGAAAAATCAAAAAAAGCAGCTCTGCGCGAAGTAGAAGAAGAAACCGGAGTGAAGGCTGAGATCAGCGAAAAAATTTGTACTACCTGGCATACCTACACCCAAAACAATCAACGGATTCTCAAACGCACCAAGTGGTATCGGATGCGCAATAAAGATGACCGTAGGTTAGCGCCTCAGCAGGAAGAAGGAATCGAGCAAATTGTTTGGATGACCGAACCGGAAGTTCGTAAAGCGTTGGTCAATTCTTACAGTTCCATTCGCTACGTGGTTGATTGTTTATTGGGGCAGGAAGTGGATGCGGAATAAGGGAAGAAATTTTTCGTAGTTTTACTTCGATAAACTTCAATAAAATGCTCCGCCGATTTACTGCTTCGTACGTTATACTTCTTATCTGTATATCGGCGTGTTGTTCATGGTCGCAAACGATCAAAGGCACGGTAAGTGATGAAAAAACGGGAGAAAAATTGCCCTTTGTCAGTGTTTTCTTAAACAATACCTCGGTTTTTGCGGAAACAGACCCTGAAGGAAAATACCTGCTGAAAAACATCGCCGGCGGCAGCTATAACCTGATCGTCCGAATGTCGGGGTATAAGCCTTTTACCTACAAAATAACAGTTGACAAGGGAACCAATGCCGTAGTGGATGTCAGATTGAGCCCGGACGAAAAGGTGTTGGAAGAAATCAAAATAACAACCAAGCGAGACAAGACTTGGGAAAATCAACTGCAGGTTTTTGAAAAGCAATTCTTAGGCGCCGGTCATTCGGAGGCGGAATGTAAAATAGTAAATCCTTGGGTGCTGGATTTTACCTCCGAAAAAGGCGTTTTGGAGGCGAAAGCGCAGGACGTGATCGAGATCAATAATCAGACCTTAGGCTACCAAATTCGGTACAGCTTAACTACATTTCGTTTTGACGGCTCTCAGGTCTTTTTCAGCGGTTACGCGGAGTTTTCTCCTTTATTCAGTAATGACAGTCGCCAAAAAGCCCGGTGGGAAGCTAAGCGCCGGGAGGCTTATCGGGGGTCAGATATTCACTTTTTCCAATCGTTGGCCAAGCAATCGGCTGCTTCGGAAGGGTTTGAGTTTTTTGTGGATAAACCGGGAGAAGACCCTTCGATACGCTCTCCGTACTTCTTTCAGATCCAGGCTAAAAAACTATCCAAAATTACCTTAGACAGTGCGGTAAAAAACAACGGAAAAACGGCATTTCAAGTGGCTTTGCCGGCGCGGGTAGAGGTGCATTTTAATCATAAAGAAGGTGTTTTTTCCATTTACAAAGATAAGCCTTGCCAAGTCGCTTGGATAGAGACCAACGGGCAACCTTTACGGTTTAACGAACAGGGTATTTTACTTAACCCGCAGGCGTGTTCTGTTTCCGGCTATTTGGCCGAAAACAGAGTAGCCAATATGTTACCTCTTGATTATCAATCTGCCCCGTTGCCCGCAGAATCAAAAATAACCCCCCGAGAGAAGGAAAACACAGTCTGTGAAATCCCCTTTTTTGTTACCGACCGTCCCTATTATTATACTGAGGATTTGATTCGGGTGAGCGGGACTGTTTATTATCCTGATGTCACTTCCGCCGATACGCTCAGTACTGTTCTGCATTTGGAGTTGCTTAACCCGGACACGCGTCAAATCATTGTCCGGCAACGGCTAAAAATAAAAGAGGGCCGTTTTTCTTCGCAAATTATCTTGAATGATTCGTTGATCGGTTCCAAATCAAAAGTCTGCTTATTACGAAGTTATACGCAATGGATGCGCAACTTTTCGGACAGTGCTTACAGTTATCGTTGGGTACCCATCATAGCCAAAAATGAACGTGCAGACTATACGACGATGGCGCCAACGGATACACTTATTGAATCAATTCCTTTAGAGGTAAGTATCCTTCAGGACTCATTGCGTTTAAAAACTGTTCCGGCAAATTTATTATGGGGCAGTCTAACCCTTATGCCGGATGAAGCCGGAAATGCTGCTTCCGCTCCTCATTTTGTCACGGTATTCAGAAGACCGGTCAATGTACCGAAAGAACGATTCAGAGTAGAGAAGGGAGTTGTTCTAAGCGGACAAGTGGCTGATTATAAGCCGGCTAAACACGCCAATGTCATGTTGGTATTGCCAAAGGAAAATTTGAGTTTTTTTGCTTCGATCAATGAAAAAGGGCAGTTTTTGTTCACTGACTTACCGATAAACGATAACATGCCGGCATTGATTCAAGTAATCAATCCTGCCGGAAAACCGATTCCGAAAGCACTCATTCAGTATGATTCTATAGTACCGCCTTCGTGGATACCTCGTCCGGTTCCCTCATGGAAAACACTTCCGGTTGACGGAAATACGGTTTCTGCGTTTCTCAAAGAAGGCATTGATTTACAGGAAGTAAAAGTTAAGGCAACGGCTCCGCCCAAGCCTATGGCAACCATTTACAAAGAAGCCGATTACGTAGTGCAGGGAAAAGATATGTACGAAAACGCAGTAGGAATGAACATCCTGTCGGCCCTTCAGGGGCGCGTACCGGGACTGCGTATTGTAGAGTTTCCGGCAGAGGATGGACTCACTAAATTGGTAATAACGATGCGGATGGGAGCCTCCGCCGGGGGATTGGTAAAAAAAACTTTGCCGCAACCTCTGGTTTTAGTCGACGGGGTCCCTTTTGATAATATCAATCAAATAGCGATGATCCCGGTGACCCAAGTAGAAAGGGTAGAGGTGGTCAATCGGGCCGAAGCGATAACCGGACTGAGAGGATATGTGGGGGTTATCTCCATCATTACAAAACAATCGGCAAAGACCGGAAATCTGATGGCAGCTGAAGACCCCGGATTTAAAAAAATATACCTTCCGGGAATTACTGAAACTGCAAAAGAGTTGGCCTCTCCCATAGGGTATTATCAGAATTCTTCCTTTTCCGTTGACTCCTTGCAAAACGTCGGTATTCAACTGCCCAAACCCCTAAAAAACGGAAGATATCGCCTTGCTCTTGAGGGCTTGACAAAGGAGGGAAAAGTGATTTTGGGAAAAGAAACAGTGGAAATCAAATAAGAGCCATTGAATTTGCTGACCGAAAATAAACTTAAATAAACACAATATCCGTAATCAGTTCATACCCAATTTCTTTATTGAGCGATTCGATCAGTTTACGTTTGGCAATGACCAGTTCGTTGGTCAGGGGAGCCGAACTTAATTGTAAAAACAGTACTTTGTCCTTGACGTAGATAGTGTTGGTACGAGAGGCAATGTCATGACCTACCAATTTTTCCCAGTATGCTTTCACGGAAGATTCGTCAAATTGAGGACGCAAACGATACGTGTCCAGCATCTTTCCGATCGCATCTCCGATAGAAATGGTACCGGGGCGTCGGGCGGCGTTTTCCTTTTTGAAATGATAAATCATACAGTAGGGGTAAAGATTGTGAATACAAATTTAAAAGGAAGACTTATTGGTTTGTCGAAGCCGTACAGTTTTTTAGTAAATAATTTTGGATTTCGCCGCCTGTGCCGTAATATTGCCCCATCAAGTCAGTTGCTTCTCATTCGCACAGCGATTGATTTATACAGAAGAGGGGAGAGAATAGGCTCCGTGAACCTCTGGCAACCTGTTTCCAAACCGAAGAAATAAGGTGCTAATTCCTACCTGAGAAATCGGGGCATATAAATCGAAACTCTCATGTTAAGATTCCGGAAAAAACGAATGCGCTTCGAGCGTATCACACGGTGTTCAATGGCCTTATCTTCGATGAATGGATTTTCACCGAGAGAAAACCTTTATGCAGTACTATTTTTTAACCAATAACCACTGAAATCCATGTCAGATTTACGTTTTGAGACCTTACAGCAGCACGCCGGGCAGGTCATTGATCCCACTACCAACTCTCGCGCCGTGCCCATTTATCAAACAACGGCTTATGCCTTCAACAGTTCGGAACACGGGGCTAATTTGTTTGCTCTCAAAGAGTTCGGGAATATTTATACGCGTATCATGAACCCGACCAACGATGTGTTTGAAAAACGCATCGCGGCTTTGGAAGGCGGAGTGGCAGCCTTAGCTGTGGCCTCAGGGCATGCAGCGCAGTTTTTGGCTATCAATAATATTACGACCGTAGGTGATAACTTCGTAACCACTTCGTTTTTGTACGGAGGTTCTTATAATCAATTTAAGAATTCATTCAAAAACATCGGGGTAGAAGCCCGTTTTGCCGACGGCGACAACGTAGAGAGTTTTGAACGTTTGATTGATGACAAAACCAAGGCCATCTATTTAGAAACTATCGGAAATCCCGGGTTCAATGTACCGGATTTTGAGGCGTTTTCTAAATTAGCGGCAAAGCACGACCTGCCTCTGATCGTGGATAATACCTTTGGGGCCGGCGGGGCTATCTGTCAACCGATCAAATGGGGCGCTCACGTGATTGTAGAATCGGCCACTAAATGGATCGGCGGCCACGGCACTTCGATGGGCGGGGTCATTGTCGATGCCGGCACGTTTAACTGGGGCAATGGCAAATATCCTCAGTTTACCTCTCCCTCGCCGAGTTATCACGGGTTGGTGCTGAACGATGTGTTCGGTATCGGTGGCCCCTTCGGCAATATTCAGTTCATTATTCGTACCCGTGTCGAGGGCTTACGGGATTGGGGCCCGGCCCAAAGTCCCTTCAATGCATTCCTGTTGTTGCAAGGACTGGAGACCCTGTCGCTTCGTGTAGAGCGTACCTGCGAAAACGCCCTGGCCTTGGCACAATGGCTCGAAGCACATCCCGCCGTGGATTACGTGAACTACCCCGGTTTGGCGAGCAGCAACTACCACGAATTAGCCAAAAAATACCTGACGCGGGGCTTTGGCGGGGTATTGTCCTTTAAATTAAAAGCCGGCAAAGAAGCCGCCGATAATTTTGTCAACTCACTCCAAATGATCAGCCATTTGGCCAATGTGGGAGATTCGAAAACGCTCATTATTCACCCGGCAAGTACCACTCACTCCCAACTTTCGGCGGAAGAACAGGCCACGGCCGGTGTCGAAGCAGGTTTGTTGCGTATTTCGGCCGGCATTGAGCACCTCGAAGATATAAAAGCTGATTTGGAGCAGGCTTTTGCGGCTATTGCTTAAAAAATACGAAAGTAATACTCCCGCAGAAGAACCTAACGGCGAAGTCTGCGGGAGAATAAGTCAACTAAACCGAATTTGAAACTTTGGCTTTGCATACGTTTAAATATCCTTACACTTTCCCGTTAGAATTAGGCGGCGAATTGTCGGGTTTTCAATTAGCTTATACTACCCACGGCACATTAAATGCCGATGGCAGCAATGTGTTATGGATTTGTCACGCACTTACCGGCAGTTCGGACCCTACCGATTGGTGGGATGGTTTGGTTGGAAACGGACTCTATTTTGACCCCAAAGACCGATTTATTATTTGTGTCAATGTGTTGGGCTCTCATTATGGGTCAACCAATGCGCTGAGTATCAATAAGAAAACAGGGAAGCCCTATTATCAGTCTTTTCCGGATATTTCGATTCGGGATAATATCCAAGCGTTTGAATTGCTGCGGGAGCAGTTGGGTATCGAACGAATTCATACGTTAGTTGGCGGTTCTTTGGGAGGGCAGCAGGCGGTAGAATGGGCCATTATGCGCCCTGAATTAATCGAAAATTTGGTTTTGATCGCGACAAATGCGGTGCATTCTCCTTGGGGAATTGCCTTTAACGAATCACAGCGATTGGCCATAAAAGCCGACCCGACTTGGGCAGAAGAGCGTCCGGATGCCGGTACAGAGGGGATGAAAGTAGCGCGTTCGATTGCCTTGCTTTCGTATCGTAATTATGATACTTACGATTTTACGCAAGCCCGCGACAGCAACGAACAAACGGATAATTTCAGAGCGGCAACTTATCAGAAATACCAAGGCGATAAATTGGCCAATCGGTTTAATGCTTTTTCGTATTGGACGTTGTCTCGGACCATGGACTTGCACAATGTAGGTCGTAACCGCCCGAGTATCATTCATGCATTGGCTCAGGTAAAAGCCCACACGCTGGTGGTAGGGATCAGTTCGGATATTTTGTTTCAACCGAGCGAGCAGAAATTTCTGACCAAGCACATCCCCGATGCAGAGTATCAGGAGATTGATTCTCTCTATGGCCACGACGGCTTCCTGATAGAATACAAGCAACTAAAGCAGATTTTGACTTCTTGGTACGGGAAGAGGAGTTCGCAGTCAATAGTCCGCAATTAACACACCATGTTTAAAAAGATCCTTCTTGCTTTGGCTGCCATACTGTTGATTCTCGGTATTTATTACCGCGAGTTGGTCAGTTACGGCTACATGCAGGCAAAAGGACAACTTTCTATTTTATTCAATACCCGCCCTGTGTCGGAAGTTTTAACGGACCCGGCGCTGCCGGACTCGCTGAAACAACGACTGCGTCTGATCGGTGAGATCAAACAGTTTGCGGTGGATTCGCTCGGGTTGGACTCGTCCGGGAGTTATACCGAATTTTTTGATCAAAAAGGCAAACCTATCCTGTGGGTCATTACGGCCTCGGAAAAATACAGGTTAGTACCCAAGGAATGGCGCTTCCCCATTATCGGAACTTTTGCGTATAAAGGTTTTTTCGACAGCACTCGTGCCGGTACGGAAGAACAGGCTCTTGTGGCAGCAGGTTATGATACACAGATCAATGAAGTGTCGGCGTGGAGTACTTTAGGCTTTTTTAAGGATCCTATCCTGTCTTCTATGTTGTATCGAGGAGAAGGCAGTTTGGCTAATCTGATTACGCATGAGATGACCCACGGAACGTTGTTTGTTAAAGATAATCTGGAACTCAACGAAAACTTGGCCAATTTTGTGGGGGATTACGGTGCCGTTCGGTTCTTATCGGCTAAATACGGTAAAAACTCTCCCCAACTCGAAAAATATGAGTTTCGTAAACGCTACAATGATGCTATCAGTCAACATATCGTACGCGGGGCCTCTGAGTTAGACAGTTTATATAAAACCTTTTCTCCGAAGCTGTCGGCCTCCCAAAAAGACACCCTGAAAACCCGGAAAATTCGGGAAATCGTGATGCACTCCGATACCCTTTTAGGGGGATTGGTAGGTAAAAAATACGCTTGGCGCAGCAAGAAACTTCCCAACAATGCGTTCTTTATTGGATACATGACGTATCATTCCCGACAAAATCAATTCAAAACTGAATTTGAGACACGATTTAAAGGGAATTTCCGTAATTATCTTTTGTACTTAAAAGCGAAATATCCAACCTCGTTTTAGCTGATGAGTTGAACTTCTGCCTGCTTTTTCTCGTACTTATAGGTAAACCGAAAAAATCAGAGAATTTACATTGTCTTTTCTATGCTTTTACGTGTTGTATTGCTGCTGCTGCTCATGACCGCTACTGCGTTTTCTGCCAAAGACTCGTATCGCCGTATTCCGCAAACGAGTTTTGGAACCGGTGAGCGTTTTGAATACCGGGTGCATTACGGCATTTTCAACGCGGCCAATGCTGTGGTGGAGGTAAGTCCGCAAATTCAATACGTCAACGGCAGGCCCTGTTACAAGATCAACATTGTCGGTACTACGCTCGGGGCTTTCAGTTGGTTTGCCAAAGTCAGAGACGAATGGCAATCATGGATGGATACCTCGGCTATTGTTTCTCAAAAATTTTACCGCAATATCCAAGAAAACAATTACCGTAAAGTAGAAACGACCGTTTTCAACCACGATACCGACGATGCAGTGGTGACGGATGAAAACGGGACTAAAAAATTCGACGTTCCCAACCACATTCAGGATGCGATCAGCGGGTATTTTTATTTGCGAACATTGGATTTTACCAAACTCTCGCCTAACGAAGTGGTCGATGTCCCTACCTTCTTTGAGTCATCCGTGTACAAACTGAAAATAAAATACAAGGGGAAAGATACCGTAAAGACGAAATTCGGCAAGATAAAAGCGTTCAAACTCGCCCCTATTATGCCTAATAATGAATTATTTAAGGGCGAAAACTCCATCCGTATTTGGGTTTCTGATGATGCCAACAAGGTACCGATCAAAGTGGAGGTTGACTTGTGGGTTGGGTCATTGGTCATGGAGGTCAGTTCCTACGGCGGGGCCCGCAACAGTTTCAAGTGGTATTGACGGTGCTACGTTTTCCGTTTCAATAGGGTTTCGGTTGCAGCAATTTCCAAAAGATAAGGATTCCTTGGCTCAGTAACTTTCCCGGTAAGAGAAGCAACTGCAGAAAAATCAGGAATCGATTATAGTCATCTGAAATACGAAACGGATGATTGATCAAACCTCGAAATAAACCGATGTTGTCATAGTTGGGTATGGCTGTTAACCAAAAA
Organism: Spirosomataceae bacterium; assembly: GCA_046329125.1. Taxonomy (GTDB): domain Bacteria; phylum Bacteroidota; class Bacteroidia; order Cytophagales; family Spirosomataceae; genus Runella. Next base: position 551,212 of record JAXLVD010000002.1, read on the forward strand.
GAAGCAAATAAATAACCGCTCAAAAGAAGAAGGCCCCAAAGCCTTTGCTGCCAATTGGCGGCATCGATTCCCTGAAAAACAAAGGAGTAATAAAGAAAGCCGGTAATCAAAATTGCTGACGTACCCCATATCCAAGCCCAATCATTGTAAGGTGGTTTTGGCGAACTGTCTTCCTTTTTTATAGTACCCACAGAGGGCGATTTATCCTGATCCATGTTCTTTTACGTTAAGATACAATAACTTAACAAAATTAATTGAGCAGACTCGGGATAGAAGGAATTTTAGAAAGGCGGTTCTTCTGACGGGTTCGGCGGCGGAAAATTCATGCCGCCCAAATCATTGGCTTTACTGCGGAAGGTGCCGCCGGCCGCCGGCGGTGTATCAAAAGAGGTAGGCGGGGTAGCTTTGATATTTCCGCCTGAAGCGTAACTGTTGCCTGTGGGATTGGACGAATAATAACTGTCTAAATCGGCAAATTTGGTGTATTTGCCGATAAAGCGTAATTGAATCGTATCCAAGGAGCCGCTTCGGTTTTTAGCCACGATTACTTCACCGATACCTTGTACCGAATTACCCGCTTCGTCTTGCGTAAACCCATAATATTCGGGGCGATACAAGAACGCTACCATGTCGGCATCCTGCTCGATGGAACCCGATTCCCGCAAGTCAGACAATTGAGGTCGTTTGTCGCCGCCGCGCGTTTCTACGGCCCGACTCAACTGCGACAGGGCGATGACCGGCACATTCAGTTCCTTGGCTAAGTTTTTGAGTGCCCGTGAAATAGAGGCGATTTCCTGTTCCCGATTGCCTCCGCCTTTTCCGGAATCGCCCTGCATCAACTGCAAATAGTCAATAACAACCATCTGAATATCATGCTGCTGCTTGAGACGACGGCATTTGGCCCGCAGTTCCAGAATAGAAAGGGCAGGGGTATCATCAATAAAAATCGGGGCACGCATCAGCCGGTCGATGCGTTGGTGTAATTGCGTCCACTCGTGCGGAGCAAGGTTTCCTTTTTTCAATTTTTCACTGTCGATTTCAGCTTCGGCCGAAATCATACGATTGACCAGTTGAACCGCGGACATCTCCAACGAGAAGATGGCCACGGGAATATTGAAATCGACGGCCGCATTGCGCAATGAAGAGACCACAAAGGCCGTTTTTCCCATCGCCGGTCGAGCTGCCAAAATGACTAATTCGGTAGGTTGCCATCCCGAGGTAAGTCGATCCAATTGGGTAAATCCGGACGGAACGCCCGTTAATCCGTCTTTCTGCTCACGACGGCGTTCCAATTCCCGAAGAGCCTCGGTCATGAGCGAACTCATGTCGGCGTAATTCTTACGAATATTGGATTCCGAAATTTTAAACAAAGATTGTTCTACCGTATCCAACAGCGTAAATACATCCGTTGTATCCTCAAACGCATCCTGTAAGATACGGGAGGCAACGGTGATCATCTCCCGTTTCATGGCCGATTGCGCCACAACCCGAGCGTGGTATTCGATGTTGGCTGCCGAATTGATTTTGGTGGTAAGGGCCGTAATGTACTGTGCCCCACCTACGACCTCAAGTTCTCCCAATTGTCGTAGCTGAGTCGTAACTGTCAGTAAGTCAATCGGTTCGGAATTGGAAAAAAGGGTGATAATGGCATTGTAGATACGTTGATGTGCCTCTTTGTAAAAGCTGTCGGCTTTTAAAATGTCAATAACGGCATTGAGAGCATCTTTCTCGATCATCAAGGCACCCAATACGGCCTCTTCCAACTCAAGGGCTTGAGGTGGTAACTTTCCCATACCTGCACCTGATTCCAACCAACGATTGCTGTTATTCGCACGCGGGTTGTTGGCAGGGGTATTTTTTCGGAGAAAATTATGAGGCCTATCGTTTTCCATGGTATCAATTCAATTACAATGATAAGCCAAATTTTACGATTCTGAACAAAGTCATCGTAACAAAAATTTAACATTTTGCTTAACTCCTTGATTGCAAATAGCCTATAAAATCGAAATCTTATTGGTTGTTTTGGCAAGAATCGACTCAATTTCAGACCTAACCCCATCGTAATCCAACTCCGCGCAAGTTTTCCCGGTCTTTGAAATAAGCCGAGCTTTTTTTGCATTTTGATAATCTCCCGAGTAAGGCATGTAGGTATCAAAATTATTGAGTGTCCCGAACAGTAAGAGGCCGTAAGTACCCACGGCATTGGCCAAGTGGGCCGGGCCGCTGTCAATACCGATAAAATACTCTGCCCGTCGGATGATTTCTGCCGTTTGAAGCAGGGAATATTGTCCGCAAAGGTTCAAATACTGAGGATGCCTGATTGAGTTATTACTTTTTAATCCGATTTCTGCCACAGTATATCCCTTTTCTTCGATGAGCCATTTGATTAGTTTTTCCCAATTAGGTACCGACCAATCTTTAGCGGGATAGTTGGAGTTACAATGAACTACAATTAATTTTTTAGGGAGAGACAGTGCCGTTATCAGAAGGCGATCAGCCTCCGAAATATAAACTTTCGGGGTATCGTTCCATTGGGGTAAATCAGCGCATAACTGAAAGATCGTGAGGAGATTACCTTTGTCAAAATAGTTAAATACGGTTATGTCTTTGCGGGCAGCGACAGTATTGTGGTGAATATCACCGCTGACAGAATCACGGTTGCTTTGCCAAAATTCTAAGTTGTACACTGTATCAAATACCCCGGAGCGGCATAAAAGTATTCGTTGCAAAACAGAAGTTTGTAGCCATACTTGGTCAATAGCCGGGTGTCCGTCGATTAATTCCCGAAATACCGGTCGAACCATCCAAATGATGTAATCGTTCGGGTGCAATTGGCGCACCTGCCGGGCAATGGGTTCGGCTGCAACAATGTCACCGAAATGCTCAGTACGGATAATCACTATCAGCTTTTTTCGGCCTGAAAAGGAAATTTTCAGCAGCAAAAAACGCACAACGCTTCCAAAGGCTTGGAGGTATTGTCTTCCGATATAAGAATACTTACGAAAGCGATGCTGCCAAAGAGCAATAAAGGCTGAAAAATTCATCCGTTTGTGGGAAGAGTAGCTGAATGATGAAAGTGCAAAATTACGCTAAAAACGGATTTTAAAAGAAAGTAGTCTATTTTTGGTCAAGATTTCAATAAGGGCAAAAGGACTTTATTGAATGAGGTATTTAAAAACATACTTACTATGAACAATAAATTCTTTCTTCAGGCGGGGGCGATTTTAGGCGCTTTAGGGGTGGTATTAGGCGCTTTCGGAGCACATGCACTCAAACCCACCCTTGAAGCATCAGGACGGATGGATACTTTCGAAACGGCCGTGAAATATCAATTTTACCATGCTTTAGGTTTGGTATTGCTCAGTATTTTACTGCAAAATGCCGCCGTGAGTGCGCTTAGATGGTACAATTGGGCCGGTTATGCCCTGTTGGCCGGAGTCATCATTTTTTCCGGAGCTTTGTATACCATTTGTTTTACCGGTATAAAAACCTTTGGGGCTATTGCGCCCATCGGCGGTACGTTGATGATTGCCGGTTGGGTATTGCTGTTTTGGGGAGCAGTTAAGTCGTAAATATTGACTTAGTCGGTTTGGGATTAACTTTTACACGAATGAACGGACCGGTATTGAAACGGTCAGGACATTCTTATTTTATTTATAATTTCCATTGGCTTTGTTGCATGGCAGCAGTAAAGCATCACTACCTGTATAAAAAAAGCACTGGAATGGCGAACTTTGAGATCGCCAAACCTCCAAAGCTGCCGCCTTATGGCTTCCAGTGCTATGCCAAAATTACACTTTTTTACCCAAGTCGACAACCAAATTCCCCAAAAACCAAAAAAGGTTAAGAAGTCTCAATCAGCCAAAGAAATCTACCGACTAAGCAACTGGCCTGAATATAATAAATCATTGATTTCCAGAGGATTTGTTACGCTTTGGCTTAGTGAAGATACGTTGGCGAATTGGTATTATCAAGGTCCACGCGATGCCGGCGGCCAGTTTCGCTATTCCGACAAGTGCATTCAGGCTGCTTTGGCTCTTAAAGCAGTCTTTCGACTTGCATTTCGACAAACTCAAGGACTGATTCAGAGTGTGTTAGCCACTATGAAGCTGAATTTACAAGTACCAAGCTACACCCAATTATGTCGCCGACAGGCAAAGTAGTGCCTTTTCAGCCCGGTTCCTTCTGAGGGTAGTATTGTCGAAGCTCTTCATCTTGTCATCGACAGTACAGGATTAAAAGTATATGGAGAGGGTGAATGGAAAGTCAGAAAGCACGGAGCTGATAAACGTCGTACCTGGCGCAAACTGCATTTGGCCATTGATGAGGCCACTAATGACATCCACGCTGTTGAATTGACCACCAATGCCGTTAGTGATGCCGATATGGTCAGACCCTTATTAGATGACATTGAACAGTGTGTTGCTAAAGTAGGTGGTGATGGGGCTACGACCAAGTCAAAGTATATGAGCAGTTGGAAACCCGCCACATTCAGCCCTTAATTCCTCCTCGTGTGAATGCGGTTATCTGGATAGACCAAACAGGTAACGACTTGATTCATCCTCGTAATGAAGCCATTAGGCAAATAGAAATAATCGGGTTAACCGTTTGGAAACGGCAATGTGGCTATCATCGCCGTAGTAAAGCAGAAACAGCCATGTTTCGATGGAAGGCCTGTTTTGGCGAACGGTTAGCTACGCGATTGTTGACTCATCAGCAAACAGAGGCTCAAGTCAAAGCAGCTTGTCTAAATCAATTCACTAAATTGGGAATGCCAAAGTCGGTTAAAAGGCAACCAACATAGCCATGCAACAAAGCCATTTCCATTTACTCATTTATGTGATTCAGTTTGTGACTTGTACTCAATTCAGTTGCTTATTTTTCTGAAAAAAAATCCTGAATAGTTATAATCGAAAAACGGATTTAATTCATCCTGATATTCCCTAAAATTTAAATTGGAAATAAATAAAACGTAATCATAAATCAGAAATTACATCCATGGCTTTTTGGTACACCTCCATAACGGTAGTCTTTTTACAATTGTTATGAATTTCTGAATAGGAAAGCCGATTATTAAGATTTGTTATTGTTATTTTATAATCAAGGTCTTTTTTATGTTTATTTATCGGCATTTGCTCAATATTTATTTGAAAACGATATTTTTTAACGGTTGTCCTTTTAGGCTCATTCGATTTAAATGATTTAGGGCTGTTGAGTTTCAGTTGTTTCAATACATGATATACATTGCTTGGATTACTGCAAGCATGTTTGCTGCTTAATGCTTCAGCGATCTTGGTTTTTCCGTGATGACTTGTTGCTTTAGCTTCTCGGTAGGCTTTTACATCTGCTATAAATTCGGGAGTAAGTTTGCTGTTTCGATGCCCGGGGGCGTTGAAAGCGTCGGCATTATTTGTTCTTTTCAGCCATTTCATTATTGTTTTTCGACTCACTCCGAATTGAGTTGCCAAAGAGGATTGGCTATATTGCTTTGTGGCATATAACTCCTTAATATACTGCCTTTGCTTGGGGGTCAGATTTGCGTTTTTATGCAGTTTCATAACCTACATAAGCACACAATTATCTTGCCAAAAATGGATACAACCTTCTGAACCGGCTTATTTGTCAGGATATGTGAATAGGTCAAATCAGAATATAATTATGAAAAACCAAATACAGCCAATTAACGCTCATCGGCCTATATTTTCAATGATAGATTTACCTTTTTGGAATGTTAGATATGCTTTTTAGGAAAATATTTTATGCAGAATAGGTTCTAAGTTTGTGAATAGAATACGGGTTAATTATTCACACTTAATAAAAAGATTATGAAACGATTCCTATTCCAAAAATGGTTGTTTATCCTATTGTGTATGTGCACGGGAGTTACGTCGATACTGCATGCACAGTTTTTAAATCCGGACCGTCGAACTATTGAAAACAACAAAATTTGTAACGATCCAATTGTAGGAACGGGGGTGACTTCCCCGGCTACCCCTACCGGTTTAAGCGTTTGTGTTTTATGTGGCTCTGAAGGAGCGAATGTTGTAGATGGAGATATTTCGAACTTCGGGAATGTGACACTTTTAGATGTTAATGCACTTGGTGCTGCTCTTGTAGTGGTTCGAGACGGGTTGCAATATTATCCGGCGGGTAACCGTGTTGGATTTGTTGTCAGAAGTACTGCCTCTTTATTACAGGCCAATTTGCTCAGCGGTCTTGAGATTCAAACGTTTCGCAACGGGACACTGGTCAATACCGCTAATACAAGCGGCTCCGTGCTTAGCCTTGGGGCGGTTGGCAGTTCGAACGGAAAGCAAATTATCAGTTTTATTACTACTGCTGATTTTGACGAAGTCCGATTGGTATCCAGGGGATTAGTCAATGCCGCGGCATTGGGCGGTTTAGCGGTATATTATGCTTTTGAAGAGCCGGCTTCCTGTCAAGTGGATTGTTCAACGCCTTTGACCGGTACCTTAACTACCGGTACTCCGGTAGCAACAGGAACTGCAATAATATGCCCCGCCGTCAATCCGGCGAATGTGACTGATGTCGATCCAACGAATGCTACTGCCGGTACGTTAGGTGTAGCTGCAAGTTTGCTTTGCGAACCCAGTTTCTTAGTAAGAGCTGCCACTTCCTATTCGGCAGGAACTGAGGTAGGTTTTGTAATTGGTGATCCGGAATTATTGGGTTTGGTACCGGCTACATTATTAGCCGGAATTACGGTTGAAGCCATTAATTCACCGGATGATAATATTACTGCGGGTGAGATTGTGACCACAAAAACCGGAGCTAATTTAGTTTCTGCTAATTTGTTAGGGTCATTGTTGGGCGGCTCCGGTGCCAGAGCTAAAATTGGATTAATTGCCACCGGTACTTTTAACAAAGTAAGAATCACCCTTGGCGGAATTGCCACCACATTGAGTGTATATAGCCCTTATATTATTTTGGATGCAGACAGTGACGGTGTCCCCGATTGTCGGGATGGATGTGCTAACGCAAGTTTTACCGATACAGATGGAGACGGATTGTTTGACCCATGTGATAATAACACCGCTAATTTAACAGTAACAATGACATCGTCACCGGCCAGCCCTGTAGCGCTGAACAGCAATGTGACGTTTACAACGACCGTTACTGAGACCGGTGCCAATGCGACTACCGGGGTAATAGTGACAGAGGTGTTGTCTCCGGGGCTGACTTACGTCAGTCATGTTGCCCCTCCGGGAACAAGTTATGATCCTGTTACCGGCATTTGGACGATAGGCAGTGCTCTTTTAGGGGATCCCACCTCGTTAAGTCTACAGATCGTCGCGACTGTCACGCAAACGGGTATTTCTACCAATACAGCTACGGTCAGTTTACCGACGGGACAAACAAATACCTCTTCTTCCCCCTCTTCAAGTGCTTGTGTGAGTGTGACTTACCAAATTTGCCAAGGCCAATCACAAGTACTGACCGCGACGACGGGCGAGCCCTATCAATGGTTTAAAGACGGTATCCAAATTCCGGGTGCTTTCCAAAGTACATACACCGCTACTGCGACCGGTACCTACTCAACAAACCCCACTTGTACCACCGGCAGTTGCTGTTACTACGTCAATGTCAATACTTCTCCGACCGCAACTGTATCAGCTGCTCCGGGCAACGGGGCCGGCAATGCCGCCTGTTTGTCACTGAACGGCACTTATCCGGTGTCATTGACATTGGGCAATTGTGCCGGAGGGACTTTTACTGTGTATCAAACCAAAAACGGTACAGAAACAACATTGGCATCAAACATAGCTGCGAGTCCGTATAACTTTAATTTAACGGCTGCCGCTGCCGGCAATACCACTGACACCTATACTTTTAAGGCTACGTGCAGCGTCAATGGCTGTGAAGGCACTAAGTCGACAGCCAGCAGTGCCATAACCTTGACTACCCAACCGGGTGCCCCGGCAGCACCGGTAGCCTCCGCAGGTACAGGTGCCGGTACAGCTTCCTGCTTGCCTGTCAACGGTACTTATCCTGTCTCTTTAGCTTTGGGCAGTTGTCCGGGCGGTACTTTTACTGTCTTCCAAACTAAGAATGGCACAAAAACTACTTTGGCGACAGGAGTAGCGGCTAATCCTTATACGTTCAACCTGACAGCCTCTGCCAACTCAAATACAACCGATAATTATACCTTTTCTGCGAGTTGTACGATAAATGGCTGTACAAGTGCCGAATCAACCGCAAGCAATACTATTTCCCTGACAACTCAGCCTGCTGCCCCTCCGGCTCCTACGGCTACTACAGTTTTGACAGTGGGAGAGTTGTTGTGTTTGAATCTGGGAGCTATTGTACCGGTCACTGTCAATGTTTTGGGCAGTTGTCCGGGCGGTACGATCAGTCTTTATCGAACAAAGAACGGTGTCGTTACTGAGCAATTGACGTTTATTCCCGGTTTACCTTTGTTGGATAATCTGACGGCTTCCAGCTCTACAGATGTGTACGTTTACTCCGCTGTATGTACAGTTAATGGTTGCAGCAGTCCGCAGTCACCATTGAGTGCCAATCTGACTTTATCTACTAATTGTAACGGAGCCGACTTGCAAATCACGAACAGTGTTTTGCCAAGTAATCCGACACTGAATCAAAACGTTACTTTTACGACTACGGTTTCTGAAAATGCAGTGAACAGTACAGCTACCAATGTGGCAGTTACTGAAACATTTACCAACGGCCTTGTTTACGTAAGTCATGTGGCTCCTCCCGGAACCGGCTATGATCCGTTAACGGGAATTTGGACCATAGGTGCTGCTTTGACCCCGGCTGAGGTTTCTTCTTTAACATTGACCATTGTGATGACAGTGGCCAATCCGGGAGTGTCTACGAATACGGCCACAATCACTTCCGGCGATCCTGTCGGCAACAGCTCTTCTACCGTCTGTGTAAGCGTTCCGTATCAAATTTGTACGGGAGGTTCCGTCGTGTTGACAGCTCCGACAGCAGGCCAATGGTACAGAAACGGCGTCCTTATCTTGGGGGCTACCGGCAACACCTACACCGCTACGCAGGGAGGCAGCTATACCAATACCTCTCTCGCGCAAGCACTTAATTGTGCCAATAATTGCTGCTTTGAAGTCACAGAGATTCAGGCTACTGCGCCGACCATCACGGCTGCCGCAGCACCGGGCAATAATTTAAATGCTACTTGTTTGCCTCCGGGTACTGATTATCCGATTACTTTGACGTTGGGCAACTGCGCCGGCGGTACCTTCACTATTTATCAATCAAAGAATGGCGGTGCAGAAACAGTTTTGGCAACGGGTGTGACTACGAGTCCTTATAGTTTGACACTGACAGCGAGTGCCAATCCGGCCACGACAGATACGTATGTATTCTCAGCCACCTGTTCCGTGAGTAATTGCAGCAGCAGCCGATCTGCAAGCAGTACCATTACTTTATCAACGCAGCCTTCTGCTCCTTCCGCTCCTACAGTCGTAACGGTTAATTTGACAATTGATCAATTATTGTGTTTGAACGTGGGGGCTATCGTACCTGTAACAATAACACCGAACGGGTCTTGTCCCGGAGGAGTTTTTACCATTTTCCGTACTCAAAACGGAGTTAGAACGCAAGTATTATTAGGTTTGGATAATTTGACTGTGAGCAGTACAACAGATGTATATGCTTATTCCGTAGTTTGTACTATCAACGGTTGCAGCAGTCCGGATTCCCCAACAGCTACTGTCACTTTATCTAACAAACCGCCTACGCCGACTTTTACGAATTCCATTGATGCGGTTTGCAGTAATACCATGACCACTATTACGGTAGGTAACTGTCCTAACGGTTCGGTCATTTGGAGTACCGGACAAACGACTAACGCTCCTCCGCATTCCATTACCGTACAGGCCCCTGCTACCGGCAGTACCGATATTACGGCAACTTGCAAAATAGGGCTGCTTTGCACCAGCGATCCGGGAACCTTCCGTTTGGTTTCGAAACCGTTTAATCTGACAATTATAAACGTGGGACAATCGCAAGTAAGAGTGCTACCGGGCACCGGACACGTCAAAGAAGATTGGGCTCCTTTTGTTGTGCCTTCCAATATGCCGTTAGATTTAGGGACTGAGGCTAATCGCGCCATGTTTAACATCAGCAGTTACCCTGCTCCAAGGTACTGGACTATTGTAGTGGAACTGTGCGATAATACGCTTCCGGTACGCTCCATAGCTTATTATACCTACTTGGTGGATAATGCAGGCGCTATTCTGAGATCTTACAATACGGTAGAAAATAACCCGCCTTATTTAATGTTCGGTAACAGCGGATTCAACGGACTTTACACGCTCGACAGTCCGACTTGGGGCTTCTATTCAGAAACGGAAACGTACAGCAGCGGATTCCCCGAAGGCAATTACAATTTGCACATTAAAGCAAAGAGCTTGCCCGGGGTTGACTACGGTCCTTATCCCGCCAACGTAACCCGTAATGAAGCGGGAAACACGTTAGTGGATAAAGTTTATTATTTCAAAATAGGTACCGCTGCCGGCCGAGTCGGAGTTTCAGAAAAACTATCAGATGAAACAAACTTTGCCACCGTTGCTCCTAACCCGGTTACTCGTACGTTGACTACTGTAATTAAGGGAGCTAAGGGCCAACCGGTGAAACTGAATCTGACCGACATTACCGGCCGTGTGTTAATGCAAAGAGACGTTGTTCCAACGACCAACGACCACCGCGAAGAAGTGGACGTATCGGGACAAGCGACAGGCGTTTATTTAATGCAAGTGGTTTCTCCTACCAAAAAAGCCTCTTTGAAAGTGGTAAAAATCCCGAACGATTAACGAATAGTTGTAAAATGCTGAAAGGGGCTGACTCAAATAGGGTCAGCCCCTTTTTATGGTTGAATAAAAAAGTAACAGATTGCCTGAATTGAGAAACTGTGTAAGCACTGTTTAAGAGAAACATTCTGATTTCTGAATGATATCTTCTTTTACAATCGGAGGCCTGAACTTAATACAGCTATATTCTGTCAATATATTGTAAGAGGTATGCTTGTACTATCGGAGAGCATTATTTAATTATTGGAGGCTATTATGGAAATTTGGGTGTTTCATGGAGAAAACGGCCGTTTTGCGAGCGGTATTTTTACTACAAAAGAACAAGCTGAAAACTGGATAAGCTACCATAAATTAAGTGGTATTCTGACATTGTATCCGGTAAATCAAGGTGTGTATGATTGGGCTTTGGAACATGGTTTTTTTGAAATCAAAAAAGATGGACAAAAAGAAAGCCGATTTATTCAAAACTTCACTACAGCAAGCCAAGAACACTATCATTATGTAGATGGTAGGCAGGATTGAGTCAGTTTTTTAGAAAAATCAAGTTTTGTCAAAGGCTGCGCGCCCCGGGCTGCGCGTCTCAGTTCAGAACTTTGACAAAGCTGGCCTCACTTCCCGCCCCCCGTCGTCGCCAACGGCAAGGTCCAGGCCGGGGGCTGAACGCCTAACAAATGCCGTACGAAGAAATCGCGGCGTTTGCGTTCGCCGTAGTCGCCGCCGTTGGAGTGGGCCATGTTGGGCACCATCACAAAATCAAAATCTTTGTTGGATTTGATGAGCGCGTTTACCAACTGCATCGTAGAAGCCGGGTCTACGTTATCGTCCACTTCGCCCAAAATAAGCAGCAGTTTTCCCTGCAACTTGTCGGCATTGGTGACGTTGGAACATTCGGCGTAGTGCGGCCCGATCGGGTAGCCCATCCACTGTTCGTTCCACCAAATTTTGTCCATGCGGTTGTCGTGACAGCCGCAGGAAGAAACCCCCACTTTGTAAAAATCAGGGTAAAACAGCAGGCCGCCTGTCGAGCTTTGTCCGCCGGCGGAAGTGCCGTAAATCCCCACGCGGCTAATGTCAAACGACGGATACTTACGCGCAACTTCCTGCATCCACAAAATACGGTCGGGAAAGCCGGCATCTTTGAGGTTTTTCCAACACACATCGTGAAACGCTTTGGAACGGTTGGAAGTCCCCATGCCGTCGAGTTGTACCACAATAAAACCCAATTCGGCCAATTCAAACATGGACCGATTGTAGGTCATAAACGACTTGGGCGTAAACGAACTGTGCGGCCCGGCGTAGATGTTCTCAATGACAGGATATTTTTTGTTCGGGTCAAAATTGGTAGGGCGAACGATAATGCCCCAAATATCCGTTTTGCCGTCACGGGCTTTGGCGGTGAATATTTCGGGAGCTTTCCAACCGGCTTTTTCCCATTCCGATATATCCGCTTTTTCCAATTCCATCACGACCGAGCCGTCCGCAGCCGAGCGTAAAACCGTGAGTTGGGGCATATCAACCCGCGAGTAGGTATCAATAAAGTATTGGTTGTCGGGAGAAAAAAAGGCCGTATGGTTGGCATTTTCGGAGGTGAGCGCCGTTAGACCCATTCCGTCAAAATTGATACGGTAATACTGCACAAAATACGGGTCCTGTTGGGGATTCATGCCGCTTGCCGCGAAGATAATTGTCCGCTTTTCTTCGTTGACATTGACCACATTGCGTACTAACCATTCGCCTTTGGTGATTTGTTTTTTTACTTTTCCCGTCACACCCTCGTAGAGATACAGGTGATTCCAACCGTCGCGTTCCGATGCCCAGATGATTTCTTTTCCGTCGGTGATGTCGTAGCGGTAGCGTTTGCCGCTGTAATCAATAAAAGTTTTGTTTTGCTCGTCAACGAGGGCTCTGACGGCTCCGGTAGCGGCGTTTACCTCCAACACGCGGTACACCTGATGGCCGCGTTGGTTGTACTCAAACGTAAAGGCACGGCTGTCTTTGCGCCATTCCACGCGCGAAATGTTGTATTGTTGGTTAAACAGGGCATCGTCAACGGGCAGTTGCTTTTGTTCTTCTACCAAAAACAATTGAGGCCGCCGAACGGGCAACGCATCACCGGGTTTGAGGTATTCGCGGCTTTCGAGTTTGGGTTGCAATTGGTCTTCGGGCGAAGAGCGCACGAAGTAGATCAGGTGCTTTTGGTTAGGGCGAATTTTATTGGAAACCACTTTTTTGGAATCGGGCGACCACTGCACGTAGCCCGAATAATAGTCACCCTCGGAGCCGTCATAACTGAGCTGGGTTTCTTTTTTTGTTTTTTCGGAACGAACGTACAGATTGTAGTTTTTAACGTAGGCCGTCCAGGTGCTGTCGGGCGAGAAAACGGGTTTGTCGTTTTGTTCATTAGCCCCTGCTCCCCAATACCGCCGATCTTCGGGGCGGATGGGTTCCTTTTTGCGTAATGTGTTAGAAGTCAGTCCATAAGTCCAGACAAAGCCTTCGGTACTGAATTCAATTTCTTTGTCGTCTTTGCTGTAAGTAAACGTACTGAAAGGCAGATTATAAGGCTCGATTTTCTTTTTGGCGACTTCCGAGAGTTTTTGTGCCAATTGTTCCTGATCAAAAGCGGATTGACGGGTTTTGGTCTGCGGATTTACCGCTATAAACTCTTTCCCGCGCGGCGTCTGGATCAGGTACCGGGCCCATTGACTGCTTTTCGACCAATTGACTACAGCGGGTGCATGGTAAACTTTGTCTTTCAGTTTGTTTTTCAAGGCTTCCGAACGCTGATAATCTTCCAAGGTGCCTTGAGCCCGAAGGGCAGTCAAGGTGAAGAAAGTCAGTACCGTTAATGAGGTAAAAAAGGAGGAGACGAGGCGGTTTTGAAATAGAAAGGCGGTCATGGGCTAAAGGGTTTTCAGACTATACAAAGTTACCCGAGATTTTTTGCTTTCTCACCTTCCCGTTTGCCGAAGTCCGGTATTATTTTAACCTTTGTTCAGGGACTCCACCGGCAATCGGCGTGTGTTCCCATGTAAGCTCCCCACCGTTGATTGCCGGCCGAGGGAACAGTAAGTTTTTTTCTTGCCAGATAAGTGACCAACGAAGGTTTTTCAAAAGGCGTAGAGCCCGGGTAAAACATCGTTGTTGCCCCTAAAGACCCGTAAACGATGTCCAATTTTCCGTCGTTATCAAGGTCACCGATCCAAGGCGTTATGGCAAAATTAGCCCCCGGCAGCGAATCGGCTAAGGTGATTTGTTGATGATGTAAAAAATCATACACCGTAAGTTTACAGAAAGCTTTGGGTTTTCCGTTAACTTCTTTCTCGTAATTGGAGGGCAACACGGCATCGTCAAACCCGTCATTGTTGTAATCCAGCGTGAGGGGTGAGGCATAACTGAAACTGCCCGATTGAAATTTTTGTACCAAGTGCCCGTCTTTGCCATCCAATAAAAACTGAAAGGCTTCGGAATAATACGGATAAACGCCTACGGCATAACTCACAAAAAAATCAGGAATGCGGTCGTTTCCTGTAAAGTAGCCAATGGCGGGCATACTGAAGGTTTCGGCACGGGGGTAGGAAAACTCCCAAAGCAGTTCGTGGGTTTTACCGTCAACAGCCTGTGTTTTACCCGTTACCAGGTTAAAAACATAGTCTGATATCCCGTCTGAATTGACATCGCAAATCAAAGGCGGTGCCAATATCCCCTTGTATTTATCGCTTGTTAAACGTTGTGCATTGGTGAGGTCATTTTTCAACAAATCGCCCAACGTTGTTTTATAGGCACTGCCCCCGATGGCTTCGCCTCCGGTTCCGAACAGAAGCGTCCAATTTCTGAAATCTGTTGTATTCCTGATCAAAACGGGCGATAAATAGGTCTCTTTGCCATCAGGAACGCGGGCTTCGTGCAGTACTTTGCCGTTTTGACTGCTGAGAATCAGAAGCCGCCCAACGGGCCGAGGACTGTAATTGTCGGCAATGGTGGCGTCGCCTCCGTTGGCAATCAGCATATCTTCCAATCCATCTGCGTCCAGATCGGGAATGAGTTGCACATTGGAGAAATTGAACCAACCCGCTTTTTTGTGGCCCATGACCTCATTCGTTTTGAAAAATTCCCACAACGTTTCTCCGGTTTGACCGTCAAGGGCTTTCAGTTCCGCTGAGCGCCCTCCCATGATAACATCTTGAATTCCATCGCGATTAAGGTCAATAAAAGTAGCCGAGCCGTAGATTTGATTGCGACCGCGAACGTGCCAAAGAACAGCACCGTTGCGCCCGTTGAGTGCGAGGTAGGCGGAGTCCGAGGGCGACCATTCTTTACTTCCTCCTCCCAAAACGATGTCTAAAACCCCGTCTCGGTTCAAATCCGTCACTCTTGGAGAAGATAAGCTTGTTACACCCGGTAAGGCAATTTGCCAATCGGAATCCGATATATCTTTGGGAGAGTGACAACTCAAAAAACAGAGCAGGAGAATAAAACCGTAAATTATTTTCATCAGGTTCAGTAGAAAACAGTAAGATTTCAAAGTAAACATACTGTGTTTTCAAACACTATCTTTGCGATTGTAACAATTAATTGATGGAAGCATATTTGGTCTCCTTAAAACGATTGGCTCTGGCAATCCATCCGCTTTCAGAGGAAGATTGGGAAGCGTTTGAAAAAATATGGAAACCTTTTTCCGCCAAACGGAAAGAAATTTTGACTGCCGTCGGAGAGAAAGAAAAATACCTCTATTTTGTGCTGGAAGGAGTGCAGCGGGTTTATTATTTTGATGATCAACATCGCGAAGCTACGTTGGTTTTTACTTATCCGCCTTCGTTTGGCGGAGTACTGGACGCGTTGATGTTGCAACATCCTTCCCGTTATTTTTACGAAACCCTGACGCCTTCGGTGTTTTTACGGACTTCCATTTCAGACCTTCAACAGCTGATGCAGTCCCGATCTGCTATCGAAGTTTTGGTCAGGCAGGGTATTACCGGGTCGTTGTCGGGGCTTTTGGAGCGATTGGCAGAGGTACAGTGTTTCAGTGCTGAAGACCGCTTCAAACGCCTTTTGCAACGCAGTCCGCATATTTTGCAGTTGGTGCCGCATAAGTATTTAGCCAATTATCTGGGCATGGATGCGACCAATTTCAGTAAGCTTCTTAATAAAGTAAAACTGTAGAAATCTTGGTAAATACCAACATTTGTTTAGGCAAAGTACGCCATTTTTGTAACCGTAAAACCAAGAACAATCATGGAAACAGTCAATACAAAACAATTGTTGGAAACCCTCGAAAATCGCGTTGAAGGTCATTTGGAAGTGGCCGTTCGGCATTTTCAGAACCTAAGCGAACAGGCTTTATTGCAACCGGCCGCCAACGGAGGCTGGAGTATCGCGCAGTGCTTAGAACACCTTAACAGTTACGGAGATTATTACCTGCCTCAAATGGAAAAAGGAATGAACAAGTTTGGTAATCAAACAGCGAAAGACACATTTAAAAGCTCTTGGCTCGGCCATTATTTTATTCAAATGATGGAGCCGACAACAGGCAAGAAAAAATACAAAGCTTTCAAGGGACACATTCCGGTGGCTGATTTGGAGGCCTATGCCGTAGTGGCGACGTTTATTCAGCAGCAGGAACAATTGCTGACATTGCTGAAAAAAGCCCGACAGACCGATTTAAACAAAGTACTGATTCCGATTTCAATCAGCCGTTTTATTCGACTGAAATTGGGGGACGTCTTTTCGTTTATCATTGCTCATGACGAGCGCCATATTCAACAGGCGCTGCGAGTCCATGCCGGATACTAAAGATTGTCTTTCATTTTAGCAATGGCAATGACTTGATTTTTCAACATATCCGGTCCGGGAGGTCGTCCGGCATTGATATCATTCATGAAATTTTCGACGGAGGGGTTCGTACCGCTGCTAACGTGCCTTAACTCGGCGGCATGCCCCATTTCATGCAGTAAAGTAAGCCCCTTAGATTCAAATTGGTTGGGATACAGAATCACAAAATTCTTTCGATTGGGGAAGTCCTTCGTTTTAAAGGTTTCGCCGAAGGCTTCTCCGCCCGCGGGCAATGTGAGCCAAGCCGAAACAATTACCACCAACCGCCCGGCAGTACTGATGCCGGTGTCATCTACTTTTTTTCGCAGTTTTTCGGCTTTCTCCCGTAAGTCTTCCAAGAGAACGACATTATCCGATCCTCTTCGGTCGCTTTCATATTTTTTGAGTTGGTGACGCTGTACATCCAGTACCAAGCCGTGTTTTTCCAGTAGCATACGCGCTACTTCAATGTAAAATTCCAGCGCGTCAGGAAGGGTCTTATCTTCCCAAAAAATAGAGATCGGGACGGAAACGCGTCCGGGATGTTTATAGTTATGGTCGTCTGAAAATGCCTTCGGTACCTTATTGTCCGTTCCGACCGAAGCATAAAAGTAATCCCATTGTTGGGTACCGTTCATCAATTGAATGACGGGCACTCCGGCTTTATTGCTGCTTTTGGGGGTAAGGATAAATCGCCCGGGACTGCCCGCTTTGGGAGTCACACCGACTATCGCGGGCTGACTTGATATTACTGACAGCGTAGGGAGAAATCCGGCAATGCCAATCTCCATAGGTTGCCCCACTGCCAAAAAAACAGTTTCTAAGGAAATTCGGCTACCGCGGGCGTCGGTTAGATGAGACATGGCATGTTATTGCTGCATTTAGTAAACCGGTTGCTAACAGACTGCTAAATGAGCAATAAATGCAGGATTATCCAAGGGGTTGAGGGGGTATTTATTCAACGGTCAACATCAAAACAACATTGGCAAGGACCGGGGCGGCGTTCCAACCCTCGCCGATGTTTCAATTACAATTTCATACTTAAAGCAATACGTTTTCGTGCCAAATCCACTTCCATTACTTTGACCGTGACGTGTTGCTGCAATTTCACTACCTCATTGGGGTCTTTAATAAAACGATTGGCCATTTGAGAAACGTGAACTAAGCCGTCTTGTTTAACACCAATATCGACAAAAGCACCGAAAGCGGTGATATTGGTAACGATACCGGGCAATACCATCCCTTCGTGCAGATCTTCGGGTTTACGAACGCGGCTGTCAAATTCAAAAGCCGTAATGCGCTCGCGCGGATCACGCGAAGGTTTTTCCAATTCTTTTAAAATATCCTGTAACGTCAACAATCCCGTAGAGGCACTGACGTATTTCTGCAAATTGATCTGTCGACGCAGCTCCGGCTTCTTCATCAATTCTGCCACATTTGTACTTAAATCCTTCGCCATTTTTTCCACTACCGGATAGCTTTCCGGGTGTACCGCGCTGTTATCCAGCGGATTGGGGGCGTTTTCGATACGAAGAAACCCGGCCGCCTGTTCAAAGGCTTTTCCGCCCAAACGCGGTACTTTCATCAACTGCTGACGCGATTTGAAATCGCCGTTTTGAGCGCGGTATTCGACAATATTTTTGGCCAACGAAGGTCCTAAGCCCGATACATACTGCAATAAATGCTTACTGGCCGTGTTAAGATTGACTCCCACCGAGTTAACGCAACTTTCTACGACAGAGTCCAAGGCTGTTTTAAGCAGGGTTTGGTTTACATCGTGTTGGTATTGACCTACGCCGATGGACTTCGGGTCAATTTTTACTAACTCGGCCAACGGATCCATCAGCCGACGACCGATGGAAACCGCCCCGCGAACGGTGACATCTTTGTCCGGAAATTCCTCACGGGCCACTTCCGAAGCAGAATAGATGGAAGCCCCCTGTTCAGAAACCATGTATAACCCCACCTCAGCCCTCCCCTGTAGGGAGGGAGCAGTTATCCCTCCCTGAGAGGGGAGGGGATGGGGTGGGGTTTGGAGTATCTTTTTGATAAAATCCTCGGTTTCACGTCCGGCCGTTCCGTTGCCGATGGCAATGGCTTCCAGGCGATGTTTTTGAATTAAAGTTTTGATGGATGCTTCGGCTTCGATGGATTTATCAAAAGGGTAAATAACGGTGTCGGCCAAGAGATTTCCCTGAGAATCAAGGCAAACTACTTTGCAGCCCGTGCGGAAGCCCGGGTCAATGGCCAATACACGTTTTTGCCCAAGAGGAGACGCTAAAAGTAACTGACGAAGGTTTTCGGTAAAGACCTGAATGGCGTAGCGGTCTGCTTTTTCTTTGGAAATATTGGAAAACTCTGTTTCAATACTTGGTTTCAATAACCGCTTATAAGCATCCGAAACGGTATCTTCCAACTGTTCTTTGCAGGCAGGTAATCCTTTTACAAACAACCGGTCGAGAAATTCAATCGCCATATCTTCATCGGGCGAAATGTCAATGCTCAGAAATCCTTCTTCTTCTCCGCGGCGAATGGCCAATAAACGGTGCGACGGAATCTTATTGAGCGGCTCGCTGAAATCAAAATAATCGCGGTATTTGGCTCCTTCTTCCTGTTTTCCTTTTTTTACTTTGGACGTAATAAAAGCGGTACGCTCAAAAGCAAAGCGGGTTTTGTTACGGGCATCTGCATTTTCGGAGACCCATTCGGCCATAATATCCCGGGCTCCCTGTAAAGCATCGTCCACAGTAGTGACTTGCTCGTTCAGGAACTGTTCGGCTTTGCGCTCAGGGTTGGCTTCTTTTCCCGAAAAAATCACTTGAGCCAACGGCTCCAGCCCCTTTTCAATGGCCATGGTGGCGCGGGTTTTGCGCTTGGGTTTATAGGGTAGATAAATATCCTCTAATGTCTGAAGCACATAAGTGTTTTCGAGCTGTTTGCGGAGTTCCGGCGTGAGTTTTCCCTGCTCTTCAATACTTTTCAGAATGGCTTCGCGCCGTTTTTCCACTTCCTGAAATTTTTGGTATTGCTCTTTGATGGCCAAAATTTGTACTTCGTCGAGTTGGCCGGTCATTTCTTTGCGGTAGCGGGCGATAAACGGAACGGTGGCTCCTTCGTCAAAAAGGGTAATGGTGTTGTGGGTTTGGCGTTCACTGACGCCTACAATCGGGGCTATAAACTGAGATGCGGTCATTTATTGGTGTATGAGTGATTGGTGAATGAATGACGGGTCTGACGTCAGTCTGACCTGAAACAGGCAGAGGCATTCTTAGGTTACGAACGATTTGTATTTGTTGATTTTTTTAATTTCCCCGATAACCGGTATAACGGTAAATTTTCGGGGGTGCAAATAAGCAAAGGACAGTTGAATGGTGCAAAAAAATTACGTTTAAAATCTTTATCAGTCGTCTGAATTCAGCTTTTCGTGCTACCTTCGGCATCCCTAAAACAGTCTGTGTATCGGTATGTATTTAGACATCACTCAACCGCAATTGCTGGAAGATTACCTGAAAAGTAAAAATTGGCTGAAAGAACATGAGCCGATATTGAGCTTGGAAAAGCCCGGTGAAGGAAACATGAACTGCACCATACGGGTCCGTACCCACGACCGTACATTTATTGTAAAACAGTCACGCCCTTACGTGGAGAAGTACCCGCAGATTGCGGCTCCGGAAGAACGCGCCGTTATTGAGGGGCAATTTTATCAAAAAGTACAGCCTTTCCGAACGCTGAATAGCTTTATGCCTCAATTGATCGGTTTAGATGAGGATAAAAAGATACTGGTTTTGGAAGACGTCGGCGTAGCCGGTGATTATACTTTTTTGTATCAACCGAAACAGTCGCTAAGCCTGCCTGAAGCGGAATCATTAGCTGATTATCTGTCCCTGCTTCACCGATTGACTTGGCTGGAAACCATTGACGGAACCTTTGCCAACCGAAAGATGCGGACGTTGAATCACGAGCATATTTTTGTCTATCCTTTCATGGAAGACAACGGTTTTGATTTGGATACTGTCCAAAAAGGATTACAAATGATTGCGATGTCCTATAAGACAGATGCCGGATTAAAGAAAAAAATAACGGAGTTAGGCTATTTTTATCTTGCCGACGGTCACAGTCTGTTGCACGGTGATTTTTATCCGGGCAGTTGGCTCAAGACCGATAGCGGCATCAAAGTAATTGACCCTGAATTCTGCTTTTACGGCCACCCTGAATTTGATTTAGGGGTAATGACGGCTCATTTGATGATGTCCGGACAAAGTGAAGACACTATTCGTAAAGTGTATCAGGCGTACGGAGACATTAAAAATCCGCTATTGACCGATCAATTTACGGGGGTTGAGATCATGAGGCGTCTCCTTGGATTGGCGCAATTGCCTCTTTCCTTGAGTTTGTTGGATAAAGAAGAGTTGCTCGAAATAGCGTACGATTTGATCACCAAATAAAAAGGTCGGGTATTTCCGCCCGACCTCTCAAAATTGTCTTTCAGTGACTATACCAAATATTCTTCCACCGTGCTTGACGAATGGATGCGGCTATTGTCTAAAAATTGCTCCATTCGATTCATTGCCAGCGTGAGCTCATCAGTAGAGGGCAGGGTGACAATACGGAAGTGGTCATTACGAATATAATTGAAACCCGTACCGGCTACTACCAACACCTTTTGGTCGGCAAGCAAATCGTACACAAATTCTTCGTCACTCTTAAAATCAAATTTACGCAGGTCAATTTTTGGGAAAACGTACAACGCTCCTTTGGGTTTCACACAGGATATCCCCGGTATAGCCGTCAAACGGTCATAAATCAGGTTCATTTGTTTGTACAAACGTCCGGTAGGCGCTACCAAATCGTTGATGCTTTGGTAGCCTCCTAAGGCTGTTTGAATAGCAAATTGGGTAGGCACATTGGCACACAAACGCAAACTTGCCAAGAAGGTAAGCCCTTCTATGTATGATTTTGCTTTGTGTTTGGCTCCGCTCAAAATCAGCCATCCGCCTCTGAATCCGGCCGAGCGGTAATTTTTGGAAAGCCCTCCGAACGTAACGCACAATGTCTCATGGACCATTGTTGCCATAGGATAATGCACCGCCCCGTCGTAGAGAATCTTGTCGTAAATTTCGTCAGAAAACAGAATCAGTTTATGGCGTTCGGCCATTTCTGCCAATCGTTGAACTACTTCTTTTTCATACACAGCTCCGGTAGGATTATTGGGGTTGATCATCACAATACCTTTGGTTCGGGGAGTGATTTTGCTTTCCAAATCATCCAGATCAGGGTTCCAATCGCTCTCTTCATCGCAAATATAGTGAACGGGTTTCCCGCCACTCAACGCCACTGCAGTAGTCCAAAGCGGATAGTCGGGAGAAGGGACAAGGATTTCGTCGCCTTCGTTCAGCAACGCCTGCATTGCCATCACAATCAACTCACTCACTCCGTTTCCGATGTAAACATCGTTGATCTCCACGTTTTTAATCCCCTGAGTTTGGGTATAGTGCATAACGGCCTTTCGTGCGGCAAACAACCCCCGGGAGTCTATATAGCCTTGGGCATTGCGGATGTTGAGAATAATGTCATGGATAATTTCATCGGGCGCATCAAAACCGAACGGGGCCGGATTGCCGATGTTCAGATTGATGATTTTGTACCCTTGACTTTCCAGTTCTAAGGCTTTTTCGTAAACAGGTCCCCGTATATCGTAGCGCAGGTGTTCCAGGCGCTTGCTTTTCAATATTTGCATAAAATCAGCAGTCAGTAGTGAGCAGTCGGCAAAGAGAAAACTCTGCCGAAAGATTTCTCAGGTTATCGTCTTCGATTGTTTTTATTATTTCGAAACTTATCCCGGTCGCGGTTACGATTGTTATTGTTGTTGTTATTATTGTTCGGACCGGCGTTACGATTGTTATTATTGGGGTTACGCTCCCGATTAGAATTGTTTTGAAAATTGTTGCGACCGTTATTTTGAAGATTTCGCTGATAACGCTCCACATTCGTACCCTTATCACGAGGAGTGGATTCTACCAATCCGTTTTGGCGTAAATAAGCTAATTCTTCTTTGAGTCTTCCCTGCGACATTTCGTCTAATTGCGAAAACACCACGTTATCGTCGGGGTTGTCTTTATTCCACGTGTTATAAAAAGTGCGCATTTGGCGAATCAGGTACGAAATAAACGCTAATTTTTCTTCCCGGTCGCTGCAATTGATGGCTTTTTCGATCAATAAAAGCAGGTTTTTGCCGTATTGACGAAAACGAATGTATAATTGAGGGTAGGGGACCTGTAACGGTTTTTTACCGACCGCTTCTGCCGAAGGAGGAGGAAACGGACTGTCCACGTCCAATTTAAAATTGGTCATGATATACAGATCATCCCAAAGTTTTTGGGAATAATCTTGGCCGTCACGCATATTCGGGTGAATCTGCCGCATTAACTCCACTAAAATGTGGGCGTGGAGGGTGCGTTTTTCACGGTCCGGCAGACTGATCAGGTAATCGGCTAATTTTTGGACGTTGCTTCCGTATTCTTTCAAGGGAATTTAAGATTTAATTAACGTAGGCAAAGTTACGAAAAATCAAGTGACTTTGGCAAAATCACGCACTCGTCGTAATTTTGACGCTTAATTTCCGGTGCAATTACTAAAACAACGGTTGGCTGTAAGTGCCTGCCTTTAATTTTCTTCGAATGTCTAAAAAAGTGGATGTCAGCATTGCCTTTTACGGTAAGCCCTATCAGGCAATTGTGACCATAAAAACCCTGATGAAATACAGTGGTCAGCACATTGATAAAATCTACCTTTCCCGGGAGCGACTTCAGCCCCACAACGATTATGTAGGTATTTTCAAGATTATTGACTATTTCCGCAATGACCCGGCCGTAAAGTTGGTCATTCAATATCCTCATTATTTTTTAGGATTGGGGGTAAAAGACTATGACCGCGCCAAAATAGATACCCGCTTTCGGCAAAGTATCATGTATCAGTATCCATTGGAAATGACTGATAAAAAGTATTTGGCGGTCATGCACAATGACATGCTTTTTTACGGGGATATGATTGGGGATATGCTGAAAACCTTCGAAAATGGCCCTGAAAATCTGGCCGGTGTAGGCTCTATCGGTCAGTGTTGGAGTTGTCCGGCAGGTCCTGCTTGGGGCAATAAGTGCAATTCCCAGGTATTTGAACAATATGTGCCCACCACAGAGGAAGCTATTGCGCTTACTGAGCAATATGCCACTCCGCGTCGGGATATTCAGTTGAAAGTCATCAGAAATGGCCGAACCCACATTCTCCCCGAATGCCGTCTTAATGAATACTGTGCCATGATTGACGTGGAAAAATACCAAAAAGAGACGCTGCCCAAGGGCGACATCGGTTGTTACGGCGGCGGTTGGAACGGGGTCGATACGGCTACGGTTTGGTCGCATGATATGTACAAAAAAGGCTATACTTTCCGACACCTCACGCTCGAAGATTATACGCGTCATGCTGCTTTTGACACGACCGGAAGCGGTACCAAAGCTAATTCCAGTTCGGAAACGTATTGGAATGCGGAAAAAAATGCCGAAAAATACATTGTTGACAACTTTGGACCTCTCCATTTCAGTTCGTATGTAAATCTCGCCACTACCTACGACACCATTAAACGGAAGTCGTGGCTGGGTTTGATTCATACCTACGGATTTGCAAAAAAACTGATAGGAAAAGGGTAGTTTTTTTTATATTTTTAAGCTTCCTAACCTTTATTCCCGTTTCATGGCACTTAATTACATCTGGGCAGCTTTTTTTGTAGTTGCTTTTGTGGTGGCACTTCTCAAACTTATTTTTCTGGGAGATACCGAAATTTTTAAAATCATCGTAGAAGGAATGTTTGACTCAGCCAAGGTGTCTGTGATGGACATAGCGTTGCCTTTGGCGGGAGTGATGACCTTTTTTCTGGGCCTGCTCAACATAGGAGAAAAAGCGGGAGCCATCAATTTTATGGCCCGAATCATTGGCCCTTTCTTTAATAAATTGTTTCCCGAAGTACCTCGAAATCACCCGGCCAACGGACAGATGATCATGAACTTTTCGGCCAATATGCTGGGTTTGGACAATGCCGCCACGCCTTTTGGCCTGAAAGCCATGCAGAGTTTACAGGAGTTGAACCCTTCCAAAGATACAGCTTCCAATGCCCAAATCATGTTTTTGGTGTTGCATACTTCGGGATTGACCATTATTCCGCTGTCTATCATGGCCCAACGGGCCATTTTAGGGGCTCAAGACCCTTCCGATATTTTTATTCCCTGTTTGATCGGTACTTATGTGACCACTGTCGTAAGCATTTTGATCGTGGGGACCTACCAACGCATCAATTTTTTTAATCGGGTGGTGATTGGGTGGCTCGGGGGGATTACGTTGGGCATCGCCCTGTTGCTTTGGTATTTGTCCCGGTTGCCGAAAGAAGGACTGGAAACCTTCTCTAAGATCACGGGCAGTCTGATTTTGATGTTGATTGTGGTTTCCTTTTTGGTAGGAGCGTTGATCCGGAAGGTCAATATTTTTGACACGTTTATTGAAGGGGCCAAAGCCGGATTTGAAACATCGGTCAAAATTATCCCTTATTTGGTTGGAATGCTGGTAGCTATCAGTGCTTTTCGTAATGCCGGTGCAATGGCGTATTTAGTAGAGGGTTTCAAATGGGTCATTGCGCTTACGGGAATGAATACCGATTTTACCGACGCGTTGCCGGTAGCATTAATGAAGCCGCTCAGCGGCAGCGGCGCTCGGGCATTGATGATCGACAGCATGAAGCAGTTTGGCCCCGATTCATTCATCGGGCGCTTGGTCTGTATTTTTCAGGGTTCTGCCGACACTACATTTTATATTGTGGCGCTGTATTTTGGTTCGGTAGGCATAAAAAATACCCGCTATGCCATTGTAGCGGGTTTGGTTGCCGATTTTGTCGGGGTCATTGCGGGGATATTGTTAGGATATCTGTTCTTTCATTGATCGGTATTCGAAAGGCAAAACCGGTAATTCCGCGCACAATCTATTCGTTGTCCGATTTGTTTCAACAAGCAATCTTCCCCACCCGGATGGCATGGCGACCGCCTTCAAATTCAGTCGTTAAGAAGATACGAACGCATTCAAAGGCTGTTTCCTGCGCAATAAAGCGGGCGGGTAAACAAATGATATTGGCATCGTTGTGCTGCCGCGAAAGAGCGGCCAAAGGTGTATCCCACACCAACGCGGCCCGAATCCCCTGATGCTTATTAGCGGTGATCGCCACTCCCTGCCCGCTGCCGCATACCAATACCCCGGCATCAAACTCCCCGCCTTCGACTGCTAATGCCACCGGGTGGGCAAAATCGGCATAATCGGCAGAGTCGGCACTGTAGGTTCCGAAATCTTTTACTTCGTATCCCTGTTGAGTAAGCCACTCAACTAAGGGTTGTTTTAATGAGAAACCGGCGTGGTCACCTCCAATTGCAATTTTTTTAGCCATGAATAGAACTATTTTTAGAAATGTTTTCGTTATTGTTACCCGTATTGCAAAAGTACGGAGACTAAAACGAAAAAGCCATGTCAGAAATTGATTTATTAAATGAAGAAGAGCGAATCCGGGAGGCATTTCAAGACCGGAATTGGCACGAAATTAAAACAGCAGACTCATGGGTAATTTTTAAAGTGTTGGCAGAATTTGTGGAGGGGTTTGATAAACTGGCTAAAATTGGCCCCTGTGTTTCTATTTTCGGGTCGGCACGCACGAAACCTGATCATCCCTACTATAAAATGACCGAAGAAATAGCGGCAAAATTGGTACGACACGGGTACGGTGTCATTACGGGCGGCGGACCGGGTATTATGGAGGCCGGGAATAAAGGGGCCTATGAGCAGGGAGGAAAATCGGTGGGTTTGAATATCTACCTCCCTTTTGAGCAACACAGCAATTTGTTTATTGACTCCGACAAAAACATCAACTTTGACTTTTTCTTTGTCCGTAAAGTGATGTTTGTCAAATACGCCCAAGGCTTTGTGGTCTTGCCGGGCGGCTTCGGAACCTTAGATGAATTGTTTGAAGCCTTGACCCTGATCCAAACCAAGAAAATCGGTCGTTTCCCAATCGTTATGGTAGGCCGTTCGTATTGGTCAGGACTCATTGATTGGATAAAAGCAACCATGCTGGAAAAGGAGAATAACATTAATCCGGAAGATTTAAAACTGTTCAGTGTAGTCGATACCGCCGAAGAGGCCGTACATGTCATTGATGAGTTTTATGCCAAATACCTTTTGAAACCTAACTTTTAAGAAATGGATCCGGGAAGTAAGAGAGGAGATTCAGACAATTTCCGGACTCTTACTTCTTTTTTCTTACTTCTTAATTTCCTGTCTCCTGCCTCAAATAGCCTAACTTATGCCTTCTGCTCCATTGCCTGAGCGTTCTCAACCTTCGCTTCACAGAGTCATCAACACACTTCAACTTTGGGCAATAGCCGTAGGCATGGTGATTTCAGGGATTTATTTCGGTTGGAACTACGGTTGGGCGATTGCCGGTACCTTAGGTTTTTTGGTGGCGGTGCTGTTAGTCACGGTGCTCTATATTACGTTTATTTTCAGTTATACCGAACTCACCGCCGCTATTCCGGAGGCGGGTGGT
The DNA here is from genome assembly GCA_046329125.1 of Spirosomataceae bacterium. Classification (GTDB taxonomy): domain Bacteria; phylum Bacteroidota; class Bacteroidia; order Cytophagales; family Spirosomataceae; genus Runella. The sequence continues at coordinate 578,467 of JAXLVD010000002.1, forward strand.
GCCTTTACTTATGCTTTTCGCGCCTTTGGTCCGAATTGGGGTTTTATTGCCGGTTTCGGAACGTTGGTGGATTTTGTCATGGCGCCGCCGGCTATTGCTTTTGCGTTAGGAAGTTACACTCATTTTTTAAACCCTGACGTCTCAGAAACGAGCGTATCTATGGGGGCTTACGTTGTTTTTATCAGCGTTAACTTGTTCGGTATCAAAGAGTCTGCTAATTTTTCTTTGGTCATTACGGTGCTTTCGGTAGTGGAATTATTGGTATTTATGGGCTTGGCAGCGCCTTATTACAAAACCGAAAACTTTCTGGCTCATAATCCGCCGGTAACCGCGGGCGGTATCTTTGAAGCGTTGCCGTTTGCCATTTGGTTTTACATAGCCATTGAGGGAGTGGCGATGGTGGCGGAGGAAGTGCGTGACCCTAAACGGACCATTCCTAAGGGGTATCTGCTCAGTATTTTGACGTTGACGGTACTTGCTTTAGGCACCATGCTTTTAAGCGGCGGTGCCACGGATTGGCGTTTGCTCAGTAACATTGATTATCCGCTTCCCGAAACTCTGTCTTTGACCCTGGGACGGGGAAATGCTTGGACCAAAATTTTTGCGAGTTTGGGTTTATTCGGGCTGATTGCTTCTTTTCACGCCAATACCATCGGTTATTCGCGACAGATTTATGCTTTGGCACGAGAGGGATATCTGCCGCGGTTTTTGGCGGCAGTCAATACGCGTTTTCGAACACCGCATTGGGCATTAGCGGGTGGCGGTTTGGTAGGAATGGCCGCCCTGCTGACCGGGCGCACGGACGAGATCATCATTTTGTCGGTATTGGGAGCCATGGTCATGTACCTGACAAGCCTGTTGAGTTTGTTTCAATTGCGCATCAAAGAACCGCAGTTGGAGCGTCCGTTTCTCACTCCTTTTTACCCTTGGGTTCCGTTGGTGGCTTTGGTACTTACGTTGATCTGTATGGGAGCCATTATCTATTATAATCAACAACTGAGTCTCGCCTTTTTTGCTTTATTACTACTTTCTGCGGGTATTTTCCGGATAATAAAAAAACAAAAACTTATTCCTCAAAGCGGCTCCGATACGAGTTCCTGAGGCCGTAGAGATACCGTACCGCCACGCCGAAATGATAGCTGACGGGACGTAAAGCGGCAAATGAGATACTTTGAGAATAATTATTGAGGAACAACTCACTGCGGGATTCTAAGGCAGAGGCTCCGGCATAACTGACTCGCCCGTAACTGACCAACTCAAAATGTTGGCCGACCCTCCCGACAAACTCCAAACTGCCTTCCAGTTCTATCTTGGCCCGTCCCGTAGTAAACGATTGGTTTTCAACAATGATAGTGTCCAATTTGGTTCTGGAGCCGGAGGCTCTGGTCAGACCGCCGAGTTGGAAACCGTCAATTTCCTTTCGCTGACGGGTAGGCGTCCACAGAAAACCGCCACCGACGTACATGCCCGATTTTTTCAACACATTTCCTAAGCGGAATACCCGCCATTTGAACCGCATCGGAATGGTGTGTTGCAAGTCATTGACGGTAAACGGAAAAGGACGTGTCGCATTAACAAACAGAGTGAGATTGGAAGGATTGCGAATGTAGCCGGTTTCGATAGACCAGCGTAGGTTATGGCTATAACCTAAGTGAGCGCCGGCGTAGCTGTCAACCACCCCTTTTTTATAGGCCAACAGCCCTGAAAGGTTGTTGCTCAGCGTCACTCCGTTCCATTTGCCCCCGCCTTCTATGCCAAGGTACCAATGGTTATCGGTGGTTACTAAGTCGGGGTGGTTGATTAATACAGGATTGGTATATCGTTTTTGAGGACGATAATAGTCTTCGATTTGGGCCGATGCTTGTGCTGCAAGCCCTCCGAAAAATAAAGTGAGCAGTAAAATTCGTAGCATCAAGTACAACCTGCGTTTAACTTGTGTAATAATACGACGAAGGTAGGAACTTCGTTGCAGAAGTGTATGGTTTTATCGTTATTCGCGGCATTATGAAACTATTATTTCCATTCACAGAGATTGAATCTCCTTTTCGGGTCGGTGACCGTGTCCGCGTTGATATTTTGATGTTGTATAAAAAGCCGCCTTACGAAACCGTTGAAGGAACTATTTATCAGATTCGGGTTGACTTTCCGTTGCTTTGGGCTACTAAATCGGATTTCAGTTATGAGATGGCAACCGTCAAATTTCGGTACGGAGTACTGCCCGATACGACCAAGTTCCCGAAGATGAAAGACGTAGAAAATGAATTGTATGATGTGCCTGAAGAGTATCTGAGCGAATCGTAGCGGAAAGTGCAAGGGGCAAGCTGCAAAAGGCAAGGCCGAAAATCATTACTTACAATTAGAATCAATACCCACAGTTTTTTTAAGGAATGGCCTATTATAAAGGGTTAATATTGGAAAGTTTGGAGGCGTTGCGCAAGGAAGCGTCCGCTTCCGTACGTCAGCGGGGCAGTGAGATTTATCGAGGCGGAGGGGTGAAGATAGCGGCTTTTGACGGGGATTATTATTCTGCCAACTTCAATGTGCAAAGCCAATCCGGCACAGAAAAATACGAAGTTGAACTGTCGGGTTTAGACGATCCGGAAGGCGTAGAGTGTTATTGTAATTGTCCCGCCGAAAGTTACCCCTGCAAACACGGGGTGGCGGCAGCATGGGCACTGGAAGACCATATCAAGCGTGATTTCGGACAGACCAAAACCTCGGTTCAGGATCTTAAAAAGATCATTATTGATATCACCGGTGCTTCGCGCCAAGCGGCCGCCCCAAAGCCCGAACCGCCCAAACCGACCCTGTATCGCATGGAGGATACCATCGTGCAGTTGAAAAACATTGATGATCGACAGATTCAAAACAATTCGCCCGGCAATCATTGGCTCAGTCGTCGGCATTATCTCAATGTGAAATCAATGGAACAGGGGCGGGGCTTTGAAAAATTTGAATCATTTGTCAAGCAAAAAGGAGCTTTCTTTATTACCGTCAAGCGATTGGAGAAGGGAAAATATCATTTTTCCTGTTCCTGCGGGCAACAACTGCGCACGCCTCTTTGCGAACACATGATGGGAACTTTGGTGTGGTTACGTGATCTGCGCGGTCTGTATGCCTTAGAACTACTGAAAGATTGGAGTCGGGAAAAAGACGTACTGTTGGCCAAATACGGCTATACTTCACAAGATAATTTAACGGGGAAATTTGACTTTAAACTTGGTTTTCAGGGCGATTTGGAGTTGATTTTGTTAGATAAAAGCATTCAGCCCATTGCCGGCATCCAATGGGGGAGTGTGCTGAAAAGTACATTGCCGGTAAAATCAGCCGGTCCGTTTGTGCCGGTAGAAAGCGGAAAAGAAAAGCCGGTATATGTGTACCTGTTTGAAGAGTTTAAGACCAAAGAATTGCCTTTTTTTACCTTGGAGGTGGCCAAAGGTCAGCAAAATGCTAAAACCGGTAAGATCACGCATGTCAGCCGCGTAAGTTGGAACGACAAAGATCGCCCCGATGCCGATGCTGCTGATGTAGATATTATCCGAACAAGCCGTATGTTGGAAGAGGAGTTTTTGCACGAGACATTGCGTCAACGCGGGCATAAGATTTCAACTTCTTCATGGAGTGTTCACTACACTGACGAGGCGCTGGATGCTGCCTTGGAAATTACAGGTAAAATACTGGAAAAACTGTTTCCGCTTTTGATGGGGCATGCAGTGCGGGTCAATCCCAAAAAAGACTCCTACAGCCAAACGGGACATGCCGTAACGGTCTGTGAAATTCCGTTGGAACTGCACTTCAAGCTTTCCCACACCGACCGGGAGACCGTCTTAGAGGCCTTTGTAAAACATACTCATGATACATTGATTCCTTTTCAGCAATTGCAGGATTTAGGTACGTATTGGTTAGTGGTATTGCCCGAGAATCAGCTGTGCCGTTTTCGGTCGGCGGCGGCGGCAAAAGTGGCTCGTCATTTTTTGGGATTGGGAGGGGCAATTCGCCTGCGCAGTATTCGCGATGAGGCCTTTTTTAACGAATTTGTGATTCCCTTAGCGGATCAGTTTTCGTTGGAGTTTGATGACAATCAAACGATTACCCAAACTGACCTGGAATGGCAGGAGGGGCGGGTATATCTCAAAGAAGCAGACGATAATCTGTTGATTGTTCCCGTCTTTGTCTATACCGGCGATGATGGCGAAGAAGTTGAACTTCCGCGTGATTTTCGGCAAGCACGTGTTAATGCATGGGAGAACGGCGTTCAAATTCAGCGCCGTGACCGTGATGCAGAAGAGACATTTGTACGATTTTTGGAAGCCCGTCACCCTGATTTTGCTCATCAAACCGATGAATATTTCTATTTGTCTTCCGACCGGGTCTTGGAAAACGGATGGTTGTTTCAATTTTATGAAGCGCTGAATCATAACGGTACGAAGCTTTTCGGATTCAATAACCTTAAGAAGTTTCGTTACAATCCTCACAAAGCTGCTTTCAAAATCCGTAATTCTTCGGGTATTGATTGGTTTGACTTACAGGTTGAGGTGAGTTTCGGCGATCAAACGGTTGCTTTGACCGAGGTCCGAAAAGCCATTTTGAAAAAGCAAAATTACGTAGAACTCAAAGACGGGTCATTCGGGCTGTTGCCGGAAGAGTGGGTGGCTCAATACGCCCCATTGTTTCGCTTTGCCAAAGTAGATGAAAAAAAAGGCAGTTTGCGCTTATCGAAACAGCACTTTACGATTTTAGAACGCTACAAAGAGTACATTGAAAATCCGAAATTGCTGGACGAACTCGACGAGAAACGGGAAAAACTGCTGGATTTTCGAGAGATCAAAAAGATAAAATTACCGCCAAATATCACGGCTCAATTGCGCCCTTATCAGGAAGAAGGCTACAAGTGGCTGCATTTTTTGGATGAGTTCGGTTGGGGCGGCTGCTTGGCTGATGATATGGGATTGGGAAAAACGCTCCAAATGTTGACCTTTTTGCAGGAACTGAAAAATCGAAACCCAAAAGGAACCCATTTGGTGGTGGTGCCTAAGACCTTGATATTCAATTGGCAGGCGGAGGCAGCAAAGTTTTGCCCCGGACTGAGCTTATACGTTCACACCGGACCCCAACGCACTAAGAATAGCCGGATTTTCAACCGGTACGATATTATTTTATCTACCTATGGCTCGGTGCGGTCAGATATTGAATGGCTTCGGGAGTTTCGATTTCATTACGTGATCTTGGATGAAGCCCAAGCCATCAAAAACCCGGACTCGATGATTGCCAAGGCTGTAAAATTATTGAACGCCCACAATCGTCTGACGATGACCGGTACACCCGTAGAGAACAATACCTTTGATCTCTACTCTCAATTCGACTTTTTGAACCCCGGTTTTTTGGGGGCCGAAGATTTCTTTCGGACAGAATATGCGACGTTGATCGACAAATACCAAGACAAAACTCGTGCCGCCGAATTGCGCCGTTTGGTGTATCCGTTTATGCTCAAACGCACCAAAGAAGAAGTGGCGAAAGATTTGCCCGAAAAAACCGAAACGATTTTATACTGCGAAATGGACAAGCGCCAACGAAAAGTGTATAATGCTTTTCGGGATAAATATCGGGATTTGATTGCCGGTAAAATAGCCGAAGTAGGGCGGGAACAGGCGGCTTTTCTGATTTTGGAAGGCTTACTCAAACTTCGGCAGATCTGCGATTCGCCGGCGTTGCTGTCGGACGATGAAGACTACGGTCACGAGTCGGTCAAATTGGAAGAGATCGTGCGCGAGATCGAAGAGAATGCATCGCATCATAAAATTGTAATATTCAGTCAATTTTTGAAAATGTTGGACCTCATTCGACAGAAACTCGAACGCGACCGCATTCCTTATGAATATTTGGACGGTAAAACCCAAGACCGCGCCGAACGGGTGAATCGTTTTCAAGGCGACGATGAATGTCGCGTATTTTTGATGAGTCTTAAAGCGGGGGGGGTAGGGCTCAATCTGACCGAAGCCGATTATGTGTATTTGGTAGATCCTTGGTGGAATCCGGCTGTGGAGCAACAAGCCATTGACCGCGTACACCGCATCGGACAAACCAAGCGCGTTTTTGCCTATCGCATGATTTGTAAAGATACCGTAGAAGAAAAGATCGTTCAATTGCAGGAACGCAAACGGGCCATTGCCGACGATCTCATTTCGACCGAAGCCGGCTTCCTGAAAAAGCTCAGCAAAGACGATATTCTGGGACTGTTCAGTTGAGAAAGTTGTTATATTTGTATTGATTGATAAGAAAAGATGTTGTTCTCATTTGATATAAGAGGTAATCTGTTACCTGCTCAGAAGTTGATTGTACCATTTGACACATTTAAAGAGACCTTTGTTTATTCATTTGACCCCGATTCAACAAGGTATGCTATTTTTGAGCAATATTGCCGCTTTCTGAATGATTTTAGTGAATTGGTCAGTCATAGGTTTACCCATTGGATAAACGGAAGTTTTGTCAGTAATCAAGTGAATCCCGAAGATATTGATTTTGTAACACTTATTGATTTTGAAACCTATTATGTTCATCAAACGCTGATTGAACAACGCTTTCGTTTACAAGGTGCTCGAAATATATATGGAGTAGATGCTTATACCATTAGGGTATATCCTGAAACACACTTAAAATATGTTCATACTTCGATGGATTTTGCTTATTGGAATAATTGGTTTGGTAAAACAAAAGCTAACAGAGCAGGTAAAAAATTTGATAAAGGATTTGTTGAACTTAACTATTCTTAGCCTATGTCGTACACTATTTCCGAACGGGCAGCTCGTGCAGCAGATATTTTAGAAAGTATCGAAGAGTTAAATAAAATGATCACTTTTCATCGTGACCAAAGCAAAGATGATTCTATGAAAAGTCAATACGAAAGTATGCGACAGGAGTTACTGAAAGAATTAAATGAAGTGTTGGCCTCTTATCAAATCTCTGTTCAAACAGCGGCCTAAAGATACTCACTACTGTAAAGGGGGAATTTATTGATGCAGGCATTTCGACTGAATGATTCTTTAAGTTAATCTCTTTAAAAATGGAAACCCGGCGTTGTTAAGGGGCTTCTCTCAGGTAGAGAAGTCCCTTATTTGGCTTTATGGGGTAATGGAAATAATCTTACATCTCAAATGAAACAACTTCTTCGCTACCTCAGACTTAGCCTTTTTATCCTTCCTCTTCTTGCGGCTCAACAAGACAAACCTATTCGTGTAGTCTTCTTCGGTGATTCGATCACGCAAGCGGGCGTAAGACCCGGGGGCTACATTGTAAAAATGGGCGAGATGCTGGAAAAACAGGGTCTGAAAGATAAATATGAACTGATCGGGGCGGGTATCGGCGGCAATAAAGTATATGATCTGTACCTGCGAATGGAAGACGATGTATTGGCCAAACAGCCTAACGTAGTGATTATTTACATTGGTGTCAATGATGTGTGGCATAAAGCAAGTTCCGGCACCGGCACTGACCCTGACAAGTTTGTGCGTTTTTACGAAGCGATTCTCAAAAAACTGAAAGCGGCTAATATTCGAGTAGCCCTCTGTACACCGGCGGCGATCGGCGAGCGTACCGATTTTTCGAACCAACAAGACGGAGACCTCAATCGCTACTCCCAACTGATTCGCGACTTGGCGAAGAAAAACGGACTGCCCCTCATTGATTTACGGAAGTCATTTTTGGATTATAACCTTAAAAATAATCCTAACAACGATGAGAAAAACATCCTCACTACTGACCGTGTCCACCTCAACGACGCCGGGAATCAACTCGTAGCGGACGAAATGTGGGCAGTGTTGAAAGGGATGTAGGATTATAGTTTTGTAAGAGTGCTTTATTCATAAAATCATGTAACTGTAAAGTTAGAAGCACTCTTAATTTTACCGACATTTTACGATAACGTTAGAAAGTTTTAAGAGTAATTGCTTATTTTTGCACGCATATTGGTGTGTCATTTTAGGATGTTAGGGTTAGGTAGCGGAGGTTGGATAAAGGGAACATCTATTATTACTCTGCTGCATAGTCTTGAAATACCTGATTTGGTTGCCTTTTTTAATTCGATCGGGTATGAGATTCCTTTTAAAACTATTCATTTTTTGTTTTGTTTTTTCCTTCTCACGGGCACAATCCATTACTTTCGGCCAAGGCAGCGTGACTAATGTTTCGGTTACTGCTTCCTCTCAAAGCAGTTCGGCAATAAATACGCTTACAGGAGCCGGCTATTTACCCAACGCTGCTGCTGCTTCCCGTTTTTTATCTCAAGCTACTTTTGGTCATAATTTCGCTAACATTCAGGATGTGGCCAATTTGGGCATGGAAAAATGGTTAGATAACCAATTAGCTATGCCCAATTCATTCAAAATCCAAACTTATTTGGCACAGTTGCATCAGATGATGGTAGATTCTTTGAAAGCTAGGAATCCAGGGGGTAACTACACCCTTTCAAATGTGTTCGTGGGTAATGTTCAATTTGACGCTTCTTGGTTTCAAGGAGCAATGACAGCTTCTGACGCAGTAAGGTGGCGTGTTGCTTGGGCTCTGAGCGAGCTGTTTGTTGTCTCGCGAGTATCAGCATTTGACGAAAAACCCTATGCGTTGTCAAGTTACTATGATTTGTTATTGGAAAATTGCTTAGGCAACTATCGCACTCTTCTTAACAAAATTACTTATCATTCCGCGATGGGCGTCTATTTAACATATATGAACAACCACGCGACTGATACAACTAATAAGATTTATCCCGACGAAAATTTTGCTCGCGAATCGATGCAGTTATTTTCGATTGGGTTGTACAAGCTTAATTTGGATGGTACTGAAATGCGAGATGCCAATAATAAGCCTATTCCAACCTATAATAACAATGATATTGCGGGCTTAGCAAAAGTGTTTACGGGTTTGTCGTGGGGCGACAGCCGCTATTTGGGTGACACTGAGAAAAATGTGTGGAGTTATACTTTGCCTATGAAGTTTTTTGGCCTTGACTCAAGCGACGCAAAAATAAATTATTGGAAGACTAATCCGCGAATTGTCAATGGGCATGAACCCGGAACTAAGTCATTTTTGGGTAGTACCATTCCCGCACGTCCCGTCGTACAGGGTGAACAAGACATTCAGGATGCACTGAATATTATTTTTAACCATCCCAACGTTGGTCCATTTATCGCCAGAAGATTGATTCAGCGATTGGTTACCTCTAATCCTTCTCCCGCTTATATTCAGCGCGTTGCTACTATATTCAACAACAACGGAAATAATGTAAGGGGCGATTTAAAAGCGGTTGTCAGGGCTATTTTGTTGGATAAGGAAGCGCGTGATTGCGGCGCTGATCAAACCGGCAATGCTGTAGGAGCATTGAGGGAACCTTTGTTAAGATATATGAATCTAATGCGCGGCTTGCCGCTGACTACCCAGGGAGGTGTATATAGGAACGTAATGTATGATCTTTACAATCGAATTGAGCAAAAACCATTATATGCTCCTTCCGTATTTAATTTTTTTCAGCCTGATTTTCAACCCGACGGTGAATTAAAAACCCAAGGTAAGTTTGCTCCCGAATTTCAATTGGTGAACTCGCAAACGATTACAAATTATGTTAATGCTTTAAACTATTGGTTTTTTAATGATACTCCCAGCGAATTTTGGGGTTTTTTTGAAGGAGAAACATACAAGCCTGACCAAGATCCAAAATTCAATCTGACAGCCGATTACGTCTTTACCCGAAATGATAAAATTCCGCAATTGCTTGATAAATACAATCTTCTGTTTACTGGGGGGAAATTGTCTGTAAAGACACTTGATTTGATTCGCTCCATGGTGCTGAAGGTTCCCTACTCAGAAGATACCAATGGTGTTCCTAACGCCGACTTGGCCCTTCGCCGAATCAGATTGATGTTGGTATTAATTTTGTCTTCACCGGATTACCTTATCAATCGTTGAGTCGATTAGGTATTCTATTGCAAAAAAATATTTCATTTTTGAATATACGCTTAACTAATGAATAGACGGAATTTTCTGAAACAAGCGGGCTGTGCCACTATGGGTTCTACTACTCTGCTCAGCACCCTGGCTCACTTGTCCTCTCTCAACGGTGCTATGGGTAAACAACCGAGTGGTGCTGCTTACCCCACAGATTACAAAGCGCTGGTCTGTATTTTATTCTCGGGAGGAATTGATTCATATAATATGTTAATACCTATGGGTACTAACACCAGTGGAGACAATGGATTTAACGAATATAAAGCCATTCGGGCGGACTTATCAGTATTGAATCCAATTGCGCTCACCAATCCTCAATGTGCCGGTTTTCGGGGCTTCTCTTGCAACTACGAAACTTATGGCGTTCATCCGCAAATGACAGGTGTGCGCGATTTGTTTAATAGCGGTAAATTGTCATTTATTTCTAATATCGGAACCTTGGTTGAGCCGATTTTGAACAAAACGCAATTTGACAGCGGACTGAAGAAATTACCACTAGGCTTATATTCTCACTCTGACCAAATCACACAATGGCAAACTTCGGTGCCTCAGAGCCGAGATGCGCTTGGTTTTGGCGGACGAATGGCCGATCTGTTAAATGCGGCTAATTCCCATACGGAAGTTTCAATGAATATTTCGTTGGGTGGAAAAAATACATTTCAACGTGGGCAGAACGTATCTGAATATGCTGTCAGTAATAATGTTCAACCGAATAATGTAGGATATGAAGCATTGCCCTCTTGGTGGGGTAGCTCAGGGTATTTAACCGATATGCGAAACGCTACCATGGACAGTTTGGTATCCCAAACGTATGCTAACCTATTGCAAAAATCGTATTCTTCAAGTACAAAATCAGCTACAGCAGCCTTTGAGATATTTAAAAGCGCCCTCAATAAAATACCTACGATTACTACAGCTTTTCCTACAAGCAAATTGGCAAATGATTTATTGGCTATTGCAAAAATCATCAGTGTAAGAAATCAATTGGGGGCTAAACGTCAAATATTTTTTGTTAATTATGGCGGTTGGGACATGCACGACGATCTATTGTCGGGTTTAAACAGCAAATTGCCCGTAGTTAGTCAAGCACTGAAGGCATTTTATGATGCTACGGTAGAATTGGGTGTAGCTAATCAGGTCACCTCTTTCACTATTTCCGACTTTGCCCGAACTATTACTTCCAATGGAAAAGGTTCTGATCATGCTTGGGGCGCAAATCAAATTGTGATGGGTGGCGCTGTAAATGGCGGAAAAATTTTAGGAGCTTACCCCAAAATGAATGTGAACTACCCATTGAATGTCTCCTTCAGAGGGAATTTTATTCCCGCTGTTTCGACCGATGAATTTTACGCAGAACTGGCGCTTTGGTATGGTATCAGTCCAAGTGATTTGTGTTATGTGTTGCCCAATATCGGCAATTTCTACAGTTATACTCCCGGTCACTATCCTATAGGATTTATGAATTTTAACGGTACAACTATTTCTACGGAAAACTTCCCCCAAAATTGCCTGACTTACTAAGCCGGAAGGCGCTTGGTAAAGTTTTATAGTTCTTAATCAATTGCAATGAAAAGTGTTCAGTGATTTCGACACTTTGCAGAATTTGAAAAACAAATAGCGGTGAATAAGCAAAGGAAACAAAAAGCATCAATGACAAAATTTATAAAAAAAATACGTCCTTACTTTTGGTTAATGATGCTTTGGGCGGCAGTTTGTTTGCAAGTCAACGCTCAAAGTTGCGTCGGAACTGCAGGCCAAGTGAAATGGTCCTATTGGACCGGGTTCAATGATTATATGCCTGACAGTTCAGATTTGGCCGTTCTCGAAAATTTCCCCAGCCGTCCGGATGGGTCTCAAATATTAGGCTCTCTAAAAGCACCTGTCAATTATGCAGAGAGCTTTGCAGCAATGATTCGAGGTTATATTTATGTCAATCAAACGGCGACTTATAAGTTTAATTTGACGGGTGACGAACGTGCTGTTTTTTATTTGAGCACAAATGATATACCCGCAAATAAAAGAAAACGAGCAGAAGTTACGGCCTACACAGACATTACACAGCATAATAAAAATGCCGGGCAAACGTCTCAAGCAATTGAGTTGGTTGGAGGGCAAAACTATTACTTCGAAATGTACACCTTTGATGGTTGTTGCTATGACCATACTACTCTGTATTGGCGTAAAAACACTAATCCTGACACGACTTGGCGGATCATTGATTTTAATAATATCAAAGAATACGCTTGCGGACAAACATGTCCGACACGCGGCACTGCCTGTAATGACGGGAATGCAAATACTGTTAATGACCAACACGATGGTTTTTGCAACTGTGTTGGAGTAGCGACTACTTCCAATGCCTGCGTAGGCGAACGCGGTGTGACAGAAGTCTATTATTTCGATAATATTATCGGAGGCCGTGTTGAACCGGATTTGGTCAATGCCCCGAAATTCCCATTGTTGCCTGATCGTAAAGAGAAATTGAAAGGAGCCTTTGGCCCTATTTATGCCGCTTATGCTAAAGACAATTACGGTTCGCTGCTTCAAGGCTATTTAACTGTTCCGGTATCCGGTATGTACGAATTTAACTTAACCGGTGATGATCAAACTTTCTTTTATTTAAGTAAAAATGATTCCATCCAAAATAAACAATATAGACAGGCTACATTAACTTTTGGTGTAGATGAAACTGCACATTCCGTGTATACATCACAAACCATTTCACCTATTCTCTTGGAAAAGGGTAAGTACTATTATTATGAAATAAGGCACAAAGAAAACGGTTGGCGTGATCACTTCAATTTGTATTGGAAAACGCCTTTTCATGAATTTAAAACTTGGAAACGAGTTTCTGACTTTTATCTGCACGACTACAAATGTGAGGTTTCGTGTGTTCCCAACAACACTCCCTGCAACGATGGAAATCCTTACACGAAAAACGATAAATTTTTGAATTGCGAATGTACAGGAACTCCTTGTTCCGGCCCTGATTGTGACGATACTTCTGTTCAGTATCAAAAATACGACAGCTGCGCTCCCACTCAAAATATTACAAATACCAATGAGGCAGTATGGGTCTCCTGCACACCGGCCGCGAATCCCAATCCGACAAGAAGCGGACAAAACCATTGGATTAAGTACGATTTCGGAAGCCAATATACCTTTCAAGGTACGAGAGTATGGAACTATAACGTAGCGAATGAAACCAACAAAGGCTTTAAGACGGTTTACGTGGACTATTCCACCGACGGCACTACATGGAAGCAGTTGGGAGGAGTTTACACTTGGCCGAGCGCACCCGGTACAGCACAATATGCCGGCTTTTTAGGGCCTGATTTCAATAATGTGAAAGCGCGATATATTCTGATCACCTCCACTCAAAATTGGGGAAGTGCTACGTGTGCAGGTTTCAGTAAAATTACTTTTAATGCAACTCAATGCGATAAGTCAGGTACTTGCGATGATGGCGATCCATTGACAGTATACGATAAATACGATGCCAATTGCAACTGTAAAGGAGTGAAGCTCGCTTGCTTGGAAGATACTGTTAATACAGGCCCGGTATCCATTGTATCTTCGCCGCATAAAGCAAAAAAGGCGATTGTTTCAGAAGGAACAATCGGTTCTGCTCAAAATATTGCCTTTACCGCCGGCAAAAGTATCGTACTCTTGCCGGGGTTTAAGGTGAGTGGCGGAGCTGCTTTTTCTGCTAAGATCGAAGCGTGTCTGCAAGCGGCCTTTGCTGAAGAACAATCGGTGCAGAAAAACGACTCAACAGCTACGGAGTTCGGAAATGAACTCACCGAACAATCGGATATCAGAAGGATCGTTTTTCGTTTGAACAAACCGGGGGATGTGAAATTACTTCTTAAAGATAATAATGGAGCAATTTTGGCCATTATCATTGATGACTATTATCAGAATTTGGGCACACAAGTCAAATACTTGCCTACCGCCCGCTTGTCGAAAGGTATCTACCGGATTGAGTTGGAAGTCAACGGAACTAAAATCAGCCAACAATTTACGGTTGATGGGTAAGAATAAGTGGGTATTGTCGGATCGAATTACCGCTTGATAACTTTTTGGACTCTCCTGAAATTTTGTTATTATTTTTAGCGGTATTCAATATACAAATTGGTAAAGTACACACCGGTAAAACCGTCGGGATTCCCGACGGTTTTATTTTTTCGAAAAAGGTATTTTCCGGAAGTCTGTTTGTTGACTGAATTCCGATGCCGGCCTGATTTTTTTTAGGAATAAACTGCCTGATACTTCTCAATCTTTGGGTTGACACATATCATCAGAGGAGGAGTATTATCTTTGTTTATTGAATGGAAATAATACTTTAAAAGAAAAATACGATGGGAAATACAATCAAAGAAACGTTTATTTCACACGGGGAAAACCTGTTGGAGAAAATTGAGGAACTGATCAAAGAAGGAAATGTCCGAAAAATCACCATTCACGATAAGACCGGTGATGAATTGATGTCGTTTCCGTTGACACTTGGGGTAGTGGGTGCTGTCTTTGCCCCGGTGCTTGCCGCTATCGGAGCCTTGGCTGCTTTAATCGGGGATTGTTCTATTACGGTAGAAAGGGATGAACCCAAAATAGAAACCGACTTGTAAGCAACTTCCTGCAACGGTTGGCCTGTTTAGGAAGACCGGGGCTGATAGCTATTGGATTGTTTACCGGCTTTTAGAGTATTTCACAGACACAATCTGCTTCACGGCTTTTGTCTCCTTGGGAAAAAACCGGGGAGAGCGCGCCCCGGTTTTTATAAAACGGTTTTTGGCATTACAATTTTAGGTTTTCCGATAAACTAAAAATGTTAAAATTATGGCTGCTGAAAAAAAGAATAACAATCCGACAAAAGAACAAAAGGAATTTCCGGGCTATCCGCTGTATCCGCCAAGTGAGGATATTTATAGCCGTGCTAAAGAAGAACAGGACATTGATCCTGAAGACCCCACAAGACGCAAAGATTACAATGAACCGGCCGATCAATGGAATGAAAAAGATTTTGACGACGATTATTCGGGCGGAGATTTAGATGTTCCCGGCTCGGAATTGGACGACGACCGAGAGGCAATCGGTATGGAAGATGAGGAGAATAATTATTACAGCTTAGGAGGCGATAATCACGAAGATTTGGAAGAATACAGAGGAGAATAACCCTCCGATTATCAACAAGTCATGCTTTGTTTTTTATCGAAGCATGACTTGTTAACAGTTAAGGCTTGCAAATCATAACAGCCTCCGGGTGGATTTTAACTATTCACAGCACTTGTTCAATCAGCCGGCAGATGGTTTCTGCTTCGGACAATTCCAACTCAAAATACAGCGGAAGGCGCAGGAGGGTATCTGTATAGCGATCAGCATGTACCAATGCTCTTCCGTCGTGTTTTGATTGGAAATAGGGAGAGGTGTGCAAAGAAAGGTAATGAAATACAGCCAGTATGTCATGGGCTTTCAGGGTATCTATTACTTTTTGTCGCTCTCTGTTATCGGCAAGCAACAGATAAAAAATGTGGGCATTGTTCGTTGCATATGCCGGCAGGTAAGGCAATTTGAGCCGACCTTGCTTTTCTAAGGGCGCTAATCGCTCAAGATAGTAGTCCCAGAGAAGGCGACGTTTGGCTTGAATACGCTCTACGTTTTCTAATTGGGCAAATAAAAAGGCAGCGGTGATTTCTGAGGGCAAAAAAGAAGACCCAATGTCCACCCAACTGTATTTATCGGCTTCTCCTCGGAAAAATTGACTGCGATTGGTGCCTTTTTCGCGGATTATTTCGGCTCTTTCGATAAAACCGGGATCATTGATGACCAGCATTCCACCTTCGCCGCTGATAATGTTTTTGGTTTCATGAAAACTGAACGCCGCCAAATGACCGATACTGCCCAAGGGTTTATCCAGATAATAACTGTGGATAGCTTGGGCAGCATCTTCTACAACAAACAGCCGATATTTCTCGGCCAATTGCATGATTTTTTCCATGTCGCAGGCAATGCCGGCATAATGAACCGCTACAATGGCCTTCGTGCGCGGCGTAATCAGTGATTCAAGTTGAGCCGCATCCAGATTGGGATTCAAGGGATTGCTGTCGGCAAAAATGATTTTAGCCCCCCTCAACACAAACGCATTGGCGGTAGAGACAAAAGTATAACTCGGTAGAATGACCTCATCGCCGCTCTGTATATTGAGAAGTATCGCCGCCATTTCCAAAGCTGCCGTACAGGAGGTAGTCAGCAGGCATTTCGTAAATCCGTAGCGATGCTCAAAAAAAGTATGACATCGTTTTGTGAACAATCCGTCTCCCGATATTTTACCGCTTTTGACGGCTTCTTCGATGTATTGCGTCTCTTTACCTGAGAGGTAGGGTTTATTAAAGGGAATCATACGTTCCGGTAGTGGTAAATAAAGGTGGTGGATAGAACACGAAAGCCTGTTTTCAGGTACAAACGCATTGCCGCCGTATTGGCGCCTTGGGTAATTACTTGTATTTCGGTAAAACCATAAGCTCGGGCCTTTTTGATGGCTTCCTGAACTAAAGCAACTCCCACGCCGGTTCCCCGTGCGGAAGGGCTTACCGCAAGGAGGCCGATGGCACACAGCGCAGTTGTTTTTTTCTCCAATGTTACAAACCCGCTGATCACTTGCCCCTGTTTGGCTGTTAAGATACAAAAAGAAGTGTGCTCATAGACACTGCCGTAGATCCATTGCGAATACAGTTTTACGTATTCATTTTCAGAGAAATTTTTATCTGTATTAAACCTTGAATAAGTCCCGCTCAACAGCGCCAACTGTTTCAATGCTTCGAAATCGTCTTGGTCCGGATCAAAGGGAACAATCCGGACAGCAGAACATGGGGTATCAGACTCTGCGGGAATGGATTGGTGAAGCATTATTTTACGGTCAATCAAAGGACAGCCGGGAATTGGCTCAGTCAATTCCCGGACGGAGAAAATATAGATCAGACGGTAGGTGTTGTTTTCGTGTAAAATCGGCGCAAGAGGAGCGGTTATCGGTGCGTTGACCGTTATTTTGCCTACTTTATATCCGAAAAATGCACTGTCCCACGGCACATCTTCTATGATAAGCATTTAGTTTCAGAAGTTAAGAGTTTTTTAAACGCTTGGTAATTTGTCCCTAAAGCGCAGGAACGATGCCCTAATGTTGCCGTTTTTTCTCGTAATTCACTAAACTGCTTTGGCGGTATTCGAAGCAAGTGAGTGATTCCTTCGGCCAGTTGTTGACTGCTGATGGTTCCTGCATTAACTCCCGATATATCATCAAGGACTAAGTCTTGAGCCACACCGATGTTGAAAGCCACTACCGGGGTACCGCACATGACCGCCTGATTGACCATCATAGGGCCGGCATCTTCTATCGAAGCCGAAACGAAAATGTCGGAAGCTCCCAATACTTCGCCTAATGCCTCATACGTTGATAAAAACCCTAAAACATAGATAGGGAGGGCAAAATCGGTCAGTTGTTCCAATTGCGATTTTAATTGCTGTCCGGAGTTGCCTGCGATAACAATGGCCGCCTTTTCGATTGCTGATTTACCTTGATCTGCTTGGCACAGTTGTTGAAATGCATCCAATAAGAAAGCGGCTCCTTTTCTTTTTTCAGAAAGACTGACTGCCCCAAGAAAAATAAGTTTTTTATCAACCGGAAGGCCGTATTGTACTCTCACCGTTCTCCGTTGCTCTTCTTCAAGCGGTTTGAACAAGCGTTCATTGATTCCCAAAGGAATTTTGACAATGCGTTTGTTTTTAAACAACGTACTTGCACTCGCCTGATTTCTCAATTGTTCCGAAGCGGCAATGATTGTCAGGTCAGTTTTATCGTAATAGAAACGAGCCGTTTCTAAATTTCGGGCTGTTATATCATTAGGGTCGTTGGAATAAATCGCGGGACAGCGGCCGCATTGACGTTGGTAGCCCGTACAGGCTTGGGCGTAAGCACAGCCACCGGTCATGGGTTGCATATCCATCAAGTACCAGTAAACGGGGGCGCCGGTTTCTCGGTAAAGTTCATGAAGGGTTTGCGCCGTTATAAATCGCTTTTCAAAAAAAATCACGATCACATCCGGCTTAAACCCCTGAAGTTTTTGGATGATCGTACGAGTACTGACAAAAGGGGGAATTAAGGTTTCGCCGTTGTAATAATATGTTTTATCTACCCGGCTGATTCTTTTTCGGAATAATCTTCGTTTGACCAAAAACAGAAATTTGGCCGTTTCGCTGCTGAAATAGGAGATAATGGAAGGGTCTTCGGATTCGTATTGCAGTGTCAAAAATTTAGATGAATCGCCGTGTTGCAACAGATTGGTGTGAAAATCCCAAGCAGCGATTCCGGAAGTGGTCAGCGGAGGTTGACCGGAAATAACGAGTACGTTCATCATGTCTTAATTTACTTAATCCAGTACCGGCAATCGGTGTTGGAATAAGAGAGAAAAACCTTCAATTCTTTTTCTTGAATAAACTCCGTAATTGCCTTTTTACAGCCCTCATAGGTGCCGTAGTCATCTACAATGATCACGCCGCCGGGTACTACCTTATCGTACAGCGATTGAATGCAAACTTTAGTGGATTCGTACCAATCGCCGTCTAATCGCAGCAAGGCTATTTTTTGAATTTTTTCTTTGGCACCGGGTAATGTATCCTGAAACCAACCTACATGATAGAAGGTGTTTTCGACCGGATAGCCGATAATTTCTTCTAACAGCTGCCGATTTCCCTCTACGGTCCCGTGCCCTCCCAAAGGGTCATAAAATCCCTTGACGGGTTGCAGTTTACCCGATAACGACTCTTTTCGCTTCGTATAAAAGTAGATGTCTTCTACTGCTTTTTTTCCGTCAACGACGGGGTCGGGTTCGCAAATATCATCAAATGCATCAAACAGGTGAAGATTGCGCTTGGTACTCCGGCCGTATTTGAGATTTGCCAGTGCCATCAGCCCTACACAACCTCCCTTCCATACGCCGCATTCCACATAATCGCCTTCAATGTGATTTTCTTCGCAATATTTCACCAATTCAAAGAGCGTGACCAAATTGACGTACGGCACCATAGTGTATGGTCGGATGATACGGATACTCTCCAAGGCCTCCGCATTGTATTCATAGTTCAATTGTGGGTCTGTTTGAGTACCGGAGCCGGATCGATCCAATCGCACAATATCCAAGCCGAACGTATTGAAGGCTTTTTTTAATATTCTTTTCATGTACGAATCGGTTGTTTGTATTGATAAAAAAGAGTGATACTGCCTATCAACTGACAAAGGATAGTCGCCCAGGGTACACCGATCAATCCCCAATAGTTGGCCAAATAAACAGACAAGGGAATGTTAAGTACAGCCCCGATAATGGCTATCCGAAATTGAAGTTTTAATTCGCCGGTCCCGTTTACGTAAACACTTAAAATACTGTTCCATACCGCAACAAGCGAATAAACTCCGAAAGTGAGCGTGAGGTCAAACGGAATCACAACCCGGTTGCCAAACCACCATTGATAGAAGGTATTGCTGAAAAGTACCATAATGACAATGATCGGAACAATAAGGCCCCACAGATAAAACAGTTTGGTCATGGTGGCCCTGATCCACATCGTATCTTTTAAGGCATAAGCATGAGAAAAGCCCGACCAAATAGGTGGTGAAATAATACTGAATCCTAAAGTAACAACACTGAAATATTTGAATGTCAGAAAGTAAGGAATGACTTCTTGCGGGGAAAACAAATGGGAAATAAGGAAAGAATCCGTTGAAAACAGGATAATTGCCGCTATTTGTATAATGAAGAATTGATAACCGAGTGTTCCAATGTCTTTTAAACTGTTTTTGTCAAAAAAATGGATAGATGGGCGAATATTGGCAAAGGCGGGCTGTTGAAACAGCCAAAATGTGCCGATCAGGTTAATGAGTAAAGGAGTAAAAGAAAGGATAATAACAAGGTATAAAAACGAAGGCCGCTTGTAAAAAGTCAGGCCCCAAGACAATAACAAAATGGCAAGTTGGGTCAACAAGAGCAAATAACTGCTTATCCCGGTTTTCTGTAAAGCTGCTAAAACGCTGTGAATCAGATTGACTGCCAAATTAAGCAACACACCGACAATGGCAATACAGGCCATAAGCCCTAACGAATGCGTAAATTCCGGGCCGGTATTAAGCAATTTTTGCCAGTTGATGAAAAACGAAGCAAGCCCGATGATCGGCGTCAAACCTCCGAAAATCAGACCTAAGGCCACATAGGCTGTGCTTACAGCACGTTTGGCGGCTTCTTGGTCGTTTTTTGCCAAGGCGTGAGCGAGTTTATTACGCAGACCGTTACCCAGTCCGATGTCAAAAAAAGAGAACCAACCGACAATAGCATAGAGCGTAAGCCAAACACCATACTCCAAAGGACTGATCAAACGAAGAATAAGCGGGATTTGGATCAAATTGACAATAAAAGCTAATCCCTTAGCACTTCCACCCAACAAAACATTCTTGGCTATGACCCGGGATCTTGGGCTGCTTTTCGTATAATACGACTTCAGACGACTGTAAAAAAAAGCAGGATCCATGAAGGCAAGAAAGTTAAGTCGGTCTGTCATTGAGTAAATGTGTGGCTACGAAACTACCATTCAATCCTGATTTCTCAAAAAAAAAGCCCCAACTATCCATTAAAAGGTCAAAAAGCAGATACTGAAATCTGCTGATACTACTGCCTCCAAATAAAACACCTTAATGAATCGGCACACTGATAACCGATCATCAAGGCGTTTATTCTGATAGAATGACTATTTTTTACTTCATCACCAGGAAGTAGGGAAAAAAGTGCTGACATTCGGGTCGTTTTTCGTAAAACGCACTTCGATGCTGTTTTTACCGGTACTGCCGTTGATCACTTTGTAATAGTACGTTTGGGTTTTTAACTCGGCCGCGGTCATTTTACGGTTGATGTTGTTTTTAGGAAAACAGGAGTAAAAACCCCGATAGGTGCCCTCAGTCGCAACGGTTGTAAAAGTGCCTGTCGTTTCATCAAAACTGACTCGCCCTTTTTCGAAAGTAAAGGCTTCGGTACGGCAATTGGAGTAGTCGCGGTTAGAAGCAATAAAGTATTTTTCATAGGTGCCGTTGCTCTTGAAATCGAACACAACGGCCAATTCAAACGGCTTGCCTTGGTATTGACCGTCGTACGACCAAAAATCACTCATGGAAAAGGAGCCGTACATCCATTTACCGACGGTTGCGGCGGGAATGTTTCCGCCCAAATCACTTAGAGTGTCTTCTTTGGTACAACCGCTGCTGATGATAAAGAGGGAAAGCAGAGAAAAAAGGAAATGTTTCATGGGAATTGAAAATTGGAATATGGCTGTTGATTAAGAGGAAGGGGTATCAATTATTGAGTTTGACTCGGAAAAAGCCTTCTATTTTGGCGGTACCTATAAAGGGGTCCGTGATGTTTGTCGATTCGACAATCCCGGCTTTTTCCAGTAAAAATTTGCCGACGACATATTGATGACTTAAATCGGCAGCCTTCTTATTGAAAGTCAAATAGCCCGGGCTGGGGTAGACACTCCGACCTTGCTCGTAGTAGTAGACATAAATGGGGTGCCCCGTCGGATTTTCGTTTAACAGGAATTGGGGAGCATTGATGTTCTTTTTGTCTAATTCCCAAGGCATTGTAATATTTATATCTGTAAGCATCCTACCCTTTTGATCGGCTTTCCAGATCAAATGTGCATTGCTGAAGGATGAACCGGTTTTATTGCCTGCTCTGAAAGTGATAAAGGTGCCGCGACCGGGAGAATCTACGGTATAAGCCCCTAACTCAGAAACGGTAGTGACCCAACGGCCGCCGTTAATGCGATAGATAAGTCCCTCCGGCGCCACATAGATTCTTGTGAAGATTTTCCCCGTCATTCCTCCCGGCATTGTGACCTCAACGGCTACTGTCACCGGATTGTTGGCAGGAATATAACCGGGTGCGGTATAGATGGCTTTGTTATTATTGGGGTCGGAAGGTCGCAGTATTCCTTCTCCTGCTAAACTCCACCCTTTAATGTATTTTCTGTCCAATGGCGCAGCTGCCGGAATAACTTTCAAATCTCCTTCTATACTCGGCAATTGTTTATAGACACTCAACGTGACTTGCTTTCCCGGATCGACATATCCTTCTTTAGGATTTATAAAAATAGATTGATACAAGCTCCAGTCGCTGAAATGAGTAGTTTGAACCGAAAGTTCTTTACTCAGTGTATCCGTTTGGTAGGGTGCCACAGCCGCCCATTTCCCTTCCTCGGTTTGCCACGCAACAGCAAGCGCTTCTGCAAAAGTGCCTTCTAAGTCACTTTCGGTGTATTGGATGGTAATTGTGGCGGGCTTAGCAAATGGCAATCCGTGAGGCGTCAAGCGATACGCTTGCCCTTGTCCTGAGGGACAATGATTGGAGATGGGTTGTACCGAAATCGTTTGGGTCGTACTTAACGCCCCGGCAGGAATAGTGACCCGAAGGCGTTTGTCAGCAGATTCGATACTTCCTCCGGCCGGTCCGATCGTGGCCGAAACAGCTTCGACTTCCGGGGTGCCTACGGGCGTAATTTCCCCGGTTTGATTGACCGGGGCAGTTTCCGGATCGGGCTCTGCCTCGTTTTCTTTTTTACAGGCAACAGACAGGAGGATGAGCAAAGCGCTCGCAAAAATAGAAAGTGTACGTTTCATGATTTTGTTTGTTTAAGATGGCTGATGGCGGCTTTGTATTCTTTTGAAAAGCGATTTTCGGCCTTTGCTGAAATACATAACCGCGTTTGACTGATACAAATTTGTCGGCCTGAAGCCCTGAAAACCTTCTTTGTTTGCTTTGAAGTGATACAAAAAATCAATGAAACGAATAAAGTCCCCTTTGAAACGAATCCCTTTTTTTACAAAGAGGCAATCGCGCTGAAAAACGACCTTGGCACAGTTTATTAACCGGTAAGTCAGGTTTTGAGAGAACAGGATGACCTGGTGCCCGATTACATGACAAGTGTCAAAGAAGGCGGTTTTTACGGTTGGCCTTACGCTTATTTCGGTCAAAACCCGGACCCGCGGATGAAAATCCGCGGCCGGATTTGGTTCAAAAAACAATTATTCCCGATGTGCCGTTGGGAAATCATACGGCTTCCTTAGGCTTGGCTTTTTATGACAAAACGGCCTTTCCGGCCAAATACCGGAACGGCGCTTTTGTGGGGCAACACGGTTCGTGGAATCGTTCCGAACTGTCGGGGTACAAGGTCGTTTTTGTACCTTTTAAAAACGGCCGACCTTCGGGGCAACCCGAGGACTTTCTGACGGGGTTTCGGGTGGGCACTTCTGCCAATGATGTACACGGAAGACCCGTAGGAGTGGCTGTTTTGCCTGACGGCTCCCTGTTAGTTGCCGACGATGCCGGCAATGTGGTATGGAAAGTGACGAAAAATCAGTAGTAGATAGGGGCCGTTGTAGCTTAAAAAACGCAGGAATTTAATCGTTTTCTAATCCGGAATTTAACTCGTTTTCATGTTGGCTGTATAGGTTTGTTAGGTAATGCAAATAAATTAATAAACAGTAATTTTCAGAAGTCATGAAAAAGAGTTGGAGTTTTCAAGAAGTAAAGGAGCCTGTAAGCTCTGAGAGAAGTTGGGTCCTTAGCGGGATATTGACCCTGGTTTTATTCATGTCAAATCTATTGACTTTTGCGCAGGTAAATCGGCTTGAAACAAATAAGGGCATGATTGCCTCCATTGCCCCCTACAATGCAGATGTTCGTCAGGCTATTTTACAGGCAAGCCTGTATCCCGAAGTCTTATCCCAACTGCAGAAATCACAAAGCCAAACCGGAGCCGCTTTTCAGAAGATGATTGGTGATTTTCGACGCGAGAAGCAAAATTGGTTCTATACGTTGACCCGCTATCCTGAGTTGATACACACCTTGGCCATGCTTCCTAATGGAGAAGACCAAGAGGCGGTTTATCAATTATTGCCGAACCAATCTCCCGATTTGAGAGACGCGGCTTGGCACCTGTATCGTCATGAAAAAGCTGATTTGGCAAAGATGGATAATATACAGACAGCGGCTCAACAGGAGTTTGAAAAAACAATTCAAGATCTGGACGAGCCGACTGCCAACGCCTTTCGGAAACTATCGACCTTGCCGGATGTATTGACCTTAATGACCAATAATCTTTCACTTACTTCCGGATTGGGAAATCAATTCAGAGATAATCCAACAAGTCTCAATGAGCAATTGGCGGCTTTGCACGACAGTTTGAACGTGAAGAATCAATATGACATTGCGGCTTTCAAAAAACAACTGGCCGAAGACCCGCAGGCAATGCAGGAGTTAGGGCAAGCGTCCCGAGATTATGCCGCTGCTAATGGCTATAATATGCCAAATCAGCAAAACTACAACGCCAATAACCCTTATTATTACGGTAATAACTACTACGGAAATCCCTATTCTTACTGGTTTGGGTATCCTTTTTGGTACGCCTCGCCCATGTGGTATCCGGGAGGATTTGGGGTTTATTCCGGATTTTACGCCGGTTTGGGTGGTTTTGGACTCTACGGGTTTCCTTCTTATGGGTTCACAAACTGGTTTTTCAACGGAGGCTATTACAACCGTTATCCCAATTTGTACCGTCAGTTTGGAAATTATTATCGCGGTCATAGTGCCGACAACCGATTTATGGGGGCTGCTAATAACGGGTTTATGGGAGTGGCCGGCCGTCACTTCAATATGAATAACGGTAACCGAATGTCTAATTATAACTCACCGTCAAGGTATCGGCAGTCCTACCAAAACAACGGCAATTCGGCTCGTGCCGGTGCTGCCCGCAGTTATGGTTCCTCCTCTTGGGGCGCTTCCGGAGGAAGAGGCTTTTCCGGCGGCGGCGGCTACCGCGGTGGCGGCGGTTTTCACGGTGGCCGCCGTTAAGAAGACGGTAGGCTTAGAGTGGAAGTATAACAAAATCAGCGATAGCGGACTCAGCCCGCTATCGCTGATTTTGTTTGTTAAGGGAGGAATGAAATTCCTATTTTCAACGTTGCTTTCAAAAACCTGAATCAAACAACTCATGAACAAAGATTACCTTCTTGAATTAGCGCAGTACAACGTTTGGGCCAACGAATTAATGAAAAGTTGGCTGAATGAATTGAATGAAACGCAATGGACGCAGTCTTTGGTCGGAAGTTTCGACAGTATAGCGGCGACTGTTTTACACCTGGCCGGTGCAGAAAAAGTGTGGTACGAACGACTGAACCATAAAGCGGAGGAGTTTCTGTCTGTTTCCTTCAACGGTACTAAAGACGACCTGTTGGCCATTTGGACCCAAGCTACTGACCACCTGCAAACGTATGTTTCCACAGTGCCCGAATCGGAATTGGAAACTTATTTTCCTTACAAAAATTTGAAAGGGGAAGACTTGACCTTAAAAAGGCATCAGGCTATCGTTCACGTATTTAACCACTCCACGTATCATCGGGGGCAACTCGTCAATTATCTTCGGCAAGTAGGTTTTACCCAAGTAAGTTCGACAGATATGAGTACCTTTTATCTGTTGAAAAACAGTGGAAAAGGGTAAGCGACTCTATTAAAATTGGGGTTCTTTTTCAATAGCATTCAACAGTTCGAGTTTTGCATTGGCCAAATTACGCCACTGCAATGCCTCTGCATTTTTACCCCGCGAAAACCAAACGGCTTTGTCAAGTGATAAAAAAGCATCTCGGTATTCGTCCCATTGGTAATGAATTTTTCCCTTTTCCAAATGTACGTCCCATAGGGTGGTATCAAATGAAAGGGCTTGGTTAAAATCATAAAGAGCAGAATGATAGTTCTCCTCTTTTAATCGGCATTTGCCGCGGAAGGTATAGGCAAGTGCCGATTTGCGATTTTCCTGTAAGTAGCGGTTAAAATAGGCAAATGCAGCCGCATAATTACCGGAGTCAAACAAAGAAATACCTTCCGCGCAACGTTTGCGGTCTTTATCCGTAGCCGTATCGTGATCGGTTCGATAGTATTGAAGCACCAACAGGAAAATAATGAGCGGTAAGACGAAAACAACATCCATCGGAACGGTATTATTTCTTTTGTGAAACGGGTATGAACGGAAAACGGCTTTCGGAGGAATTTGGTTTCCGGATTTGGCTTCTTGAGGAATATAAAATATCTTCACGCATTGCCCGAGAAGACTTTCTCAAAAGCTACTGAAGTGACTTGATTTACTAAAACAAACCCCCTTTCTGATGTATCCCGCTAAATCCGTTTATTCCCGAAGAAGTTTCTTAAAACAAACCGCAGGTGCCGTGGCCGGTGTTGCCGCCTCCGGTTCTTTGGCCCATGCCTCCCTTTTTCAAAGCCCGGCAGCGGCGTTATCCCTGCCGTTAGGCGTTTGTACTTCTTATGAAAAGGCGGGTCTGCTAAAAAGCCTGGGGTATTCTTTTGTGGAGGAGAATGTGGGGCGTTTTTTGATTCCGGATACCGGGGGAGATGAGCAGTACGCTAAAAATGTGGCTGCCCTGCATTCTTCCGACTTTCCGGTGCGTTCTTACGTCAGTTTTTTTCCGGGAACGCTCAAATCCGTCGGTCCGGAGATTCACCACGAAGCTATTTTACAACGGGCAGAGTTGGCATTGAAACGTGCCAAAGAATGCGGTTCCAAAAATATTGTGTTCGGCAGCGGCGGTTCCCGAAGAATACCTGATGGTTTTGACCGCGACAAAGCCAAAGCGCAACACATAGAATTGAGCAAAAAAATGGCTCTTTTGACGGATAAATATGGCATAACACTTGCTATCGAGCCGCTCAATCATACCGAAACCAACTTTATCAACAGTTTGGCCGAAGGAGTAGAGATCATTGAAGCGGTCAACCATCCCCGTTTTTTGCTGTTGTGCGACATTTATCACATGGCCAAAGACGATGAAAGTCCCGACCAAATCATTAAATACGGCAAATACATCACCCACTGCCACATTGCCGAAAAACAAAATCGCACCCCACCCGGGGTAGAAGGGGATGACTTCGGCCCGTACTTGCGCGCTTTGAAGAAAATCAATTACCAAGGCGGTCTGTCGATGGAATGCCGTTGGAAGGATTTTGACAATGAAGTAAAAGTGGGGATTGAGACCCTTAGAAAACAATTGGCGGCTGTCTGACCTGTCTGAATCGTGAGTAGTAAAGAATCCACCCTCCGTACCGTCTGCGTAACGCGCTACGTGACTCCCCTGCGCGAAGGAGGCTCATTGCCTGCTATTGTGGAGGCCGACGATGACTTTCTGTACGTAATGAAGTTTCGGGGTGCCGGACAGGGCCCGAAAGCATTAATAGCTGAGCTTATCTCCGGGGAGATGGCCCGCACTTTGGGATTGCGCGTGCCCGAGATCGTCTTTGCCGAGTTGGACATTGCCTTCAGTCGCTCAGAACCCGATGAAGAGATACAGGACCTGTTGCGCGGTAGTGTAGGCCTTAACTTGGCCCTTCATTTTCTTTCCGGAGCCATTACCTACGATGCTTTAGTAACCGCCGTTAACCCTCGACTTGCGTCGCAGATCGTGTGGTTGGATGCTTTTATTATGAATGTTGACCGAACGGCCCGGAATACCAATATGTTGATGTGGCACAAAGATTTGTGGCTGATTGATCACGGGGCCTCGCTGTATTTCCATCATTCATGGGATCATTGGGAAACGCAAATCAAAAGCCCGTTTGCCGCCGTTAAAAATCATGTATTACTCCCTATGGCTGCTGAATTGGAAACGGTAGATGCCGAATATCGGGAGGAATTGACGCCGGACCAAATCCGAGCGATTGTGTCACTTGTCCCTGACGAATGGTTGCAGGACGGTTCGTCGACGCAATCACCGGAGGAACGCAGGCAGGTGTATGTTCAATTTTTAGAGGCGCGATTGGCCGCGTCAGCAATTTTTGTCAACGAAGCGCAAAATGCAAGAAAAGCACTTGTTTGAGTACGCCGTCATTCGTGTCGTACCGCGCGTCGAACGCGAAGAATTTCTCAATGTGGGCGTCATTGTCTATTGTCCGGCCCAACGTTTTCTGCAAGCCGTGTTTGAATTGAAGGAAGAACGACTTCGGGCTTTTTCGGGAAATATAGATTCAGAAGAATTACGCGAGCGCTTGTGTACCTTTGAGCGTATCTGTGCCGGACGCAAAGAAGGCGGCACGATTGGTCAACTGAGCCTTGCCGAGCGATTTCGTTGGTTGACGGCTACCCGCAGCACTATCGTACAAACATCGGCGGTTCACCCCGGCCTCTGTACCGATGCCGACGAAACGCTTACCCGGTTATATGCGCAATTGGTTTTGTAGAGCGTTTAGTAACTTTCGGGGGCTATCTGCGCTTTAAGTGCTAAAGCACTTGTTATCCGTTTGAAAATTAAATAATTACGAAATTTCATTGTACTCGAAAACTTTTACTCTACTGCTTAAAATCCGGGTATATCTTGTGAGAAAATAAATACAATGACTAACCAATTCGTTGCGCTCCCGTGTAAATATTGAACCGGTCTTCGCGTGTAAAACCAATCAGGGTTTGTCCGAAACGTTCGGCAGTTTCAACGGCTAAACTCGAAGGCGCTCCCACGGCCACTACCACCGGTACCGACATCGCCAATGCCTTGTGTAACAGTTCAAAACAAGCCCGCCCGCTCAATACTAAAATGTGTCGATCAAAGGCGGGGAAATGATTCAACAGGGCTTTGCCCGCTATTTTATCCACGGCATTGTGGCGCCCTACGTCTTCGGCATACAATAGAAGATTCCCTTCCCGATCAAAGATTCCCGCCGCGTGAATACCGCCTGTTTGGTCAAACAGGCGTTGAAACGTCGAAAGTTTTTCAGGTAACGAGCCAATCAATTCGGGAGGCAGCCGAAGGGTTTCTTCGGCAAAAGACAAATTGTCGTAACTGTAGCCGAGAGCATCCAAAGAGGACTTACCGCAAACCCCGCAACTCGATGTAGCGTAAAAGTTCCGTTGTAACTTTTGCAAATCGGGCCGAACTTCCGGTCTGAGTTTTACGGTAACGGTATTGTCAAAACGAGCCGAAACAGCCTCTATTTCTTCATCGTTGATAATCCCTTCCGTTTTCAAAAAACCTACGGCCAAGGCCTCGTCTTCTCCGGGCGTACGCATGGTCACCGATACCGATTTTTCTACCCATCCCTTGATCACATCCCAATATTCCAAGCGGATCTCAACGGGTTCTTCCACCACAACAAGGTCGGTCGTATTTTCGGCATTCGGCCCTTTTATCCGAACAATGGGCACTTTTTGGACATTCATTTTTTCTTTTTGCTGTTAAATTGCAGGGCTTCAAGCGTCAGTTTAAGAACCTTCGCCCTAACAAAACCATTTCCGGTTAAGTACCCAATCACAAATACTTTATGTTATTCGTTATCTGTTATCCGTTATTAGTGTATTGATAATCAACTGATTGAGTATAGACAGATAACTGATAACTAATTTCAGATAACTACTTAATGGTTAATGGTTAAGGATGCGCTGCTACCCATACTTCGCCGTCTTCAAAAAATTCTTTTTTCCAGATCGGCACCGTGTCTTTCAGGGTATCAATGGCAAACTGACACGCCTCAAATGCCGCTTTTCGGTGGGCGCAGGCCACAGCAATAATGACCGGAATTTCACCGATGTCCAAGACACCTACGCGATGATGAATGGATATTTTCAGTACCGGCCAGCACCGAACCGCTTCTTCTGCAATTTTTTGCATTTCCTTGATGGCCATGGGGCCGTATGCCTCAAATTCCAGCCTTATCACTCGTTTGCCCTTGGTTTGGTTACGTACCGTTCCTACAAACGTGACGATTCCGCCGGCTTCTTCCGAAAGGACATAGTCGAAGCAGGTCTGCGTACTCAGCGTTTTGTCCGATAATTGTATATCAATCATATCATTGGTAATGAATCAGCGTCAAAAATAGTGACTTCATCCTACATATTGGCCGTTTCCCACAATTCTGCTGCTGAATTACACTTTTTTCAGTCGTCTTTTGTTGTATCCAATGTTGCATTAAAAACTCATTCTAAGTACTTTATGAACCGCCTGCCTGCCATCCTTATAACCATCGGCATTTTCTTTTTGTTGGACCTTTATGTTTTTCAAGCGGTCAAAACCCTCACCCGAGGAAACACGCTTGAAATCCGCCGCCTTATTCACGGCATTTATTGGGCTATTCCCATCGTCAGTTTAGTTGTTTGGGTAGTTACTCAATTTCTCCTTCCCCCGGATTCACTCAGCCGCATGACGCGCCAATTTATTTGGACGGCCCTGCTGATTCCTTATTTTGCCAAATTCTTTTCCCTGTTCATTTTACTGATCGACGATGTCGTTCGTTTTGGTAAATGGGTAGCAAGCTTCTTTGGAAATCAACCGGTTGTCTCTAATCCGCTACCGGATGCTCCGACCATTCCGCGGTCTGAATTTTTAATGAAAACGGCGTTGGCCGTGGCCGGAACTACTGTGGCCGGATTCACCTACGGCATTGTGTCCGGAGCGCATGATTATCGCATCCGTCGGGTGAGAGTTCCCGTGAAAAACTTACCTAAAGCCTTTGAAGGTGTTAAAATTGGCCAACTTTCGGATATTCACTCGGGTAGTTTTTTTAATAAAACGGCCGTAAAAGGCGGTGTAGAGATGCTGATGGCTGAAAAGCCCGATCTTTTTTTCTTTACCGGTGATTTGGTGAATAATACAGCCGATGAAGTAAAAGATTACATTGACATTTTCAAAAAAATTAAAGCGCCGTTAGGGACCTTTTCGGTGTTGGGAAATCACGATTACGGCGATTATTACCAATGGCCGAGTGCCGAAGCCAAGCGTAAAAACTTAGCCGACCTGAAAGAAGCGCACCGATTACTGGGATGGGATTTGCTCTTGGACGAACATCGTTCCATTCAAGTGGAAAATGAAAAAATCGGACTTTTGGGGATTCAAAACTGGGGTGCCGGCGGTTTTGCCAAATACGGGATTTTGGAAAGAGCCTATCAAAATACCGAAGATTTTCCCGTAAAACTGTTGCTTTCGCACGACCCGAGCCACTGGAATGCGCAGGTAACGGAGAAGTATAAAGACATTGATATTGCCTTTGCAGGTCATACCCACGGAATGCAGTTTGGCGTAGAAATCGGCGGTTTTCAGTGGAGTCCGGTACAATACCGTTATAAACAATGGGGGGGATTGTACAAAGAAGGTGATCAACATTTGTACGTAAACCGTGGCTTCGGCTATCTTGGTTACCCCGGTCGAGTGGGTATTTTACCCGAAATTACAATGGTTGAATTGGTAAAAGCTTAACTACATTTCAATGGATATCGTTAATAATCTTGAACGTCAGCGTTTTGAAATAGAAGTTGAGGGTGAATTTGCTTTTTTGGAATACCGCATTCATGAGGGTACAATGTACCTGATGCATACATTCGTTCCCGATAGCCTGCGTGGCCGGGGATTGGCACAAAAGCTGGCTAAGTTTGCCTTGGATACTATTCGTGCTGAAAAATTACCCCTGAAAATATACTGCCCCTTTGTTACGAAGTATATTCAGGAACATCCTCAATACAACGACTTACTCCCCACCTAACACAGAAACCAATGCAAGCCTACGACACGTTGTCCGAAACCATGGAAGCCCTTCGTAAAGAAGGTTATGTTGAAGATTTTAACCTGCATCAGGATGCCTTGGTATGCCGTCAGGGAGAGCTTAAGGTCTTTACCGACGAGTTTAGAATTGATGAGTTTTATCGGTTTGAAGGCCAAACCGACCCCGCCGATGAGGCTGTTTTGTACGCCATTTCATCCGAAAAACATGATGTAAAGGGTCTGCTCGTGAGTGGCTACGGGGTGTATACGGAAACGGTAACCGATGCACTCCTTGCCAAACTGCGATTTGATGAACAATAATGAATGGATGGATAATCAACTTTTTACTCAGGAACTTCAAACCTACTTAGGGGAGCGCTTCAGTCGCGAGTCTGCCGTGCGCGAACTGCATGGCGCAGGATTCAGTTACCACGAATGTCAACCGCCTGAGGTCGTGGTTTACCCGAAAACTACCGAAGAAATAGCGGGAATTGTGAAAATATGCGCCAAATACGGCGTTCCGATTGTGCCTTTTGGGGCAGGTACGTCCCTCGAAGGACACGTATTGGCCTTACGCGGCGGGGTATGCATAGACCTGAGTTTGATGAATCAAATCATTGAAGTCAATCAGGCCGATATGTACGTTACGGTTCAGGCAGGAGTAACGCGCAATCAGTTGGACGGAGTGTTGGAAGGAAGCGGTTTCTTCTTCCCGATCGGCCCGGGCGTGAATGCCACCCTGGGAGGAATGGCGAGTACGCGGGCATCGGGCACGAATGCCGTCCGCTACGGGACCATGAAAGACAACGTACTTACACTGACGGTGGTTTTGCCCGACGGAAAAATCATCAAAACAGGCAGTAAGGCCAAAAAATCTTCGGCCGGTTATGATCTTACGCGGCTTTTTGTGGGGGCAGAAGGAACATTGGGGGTTATCAGTGAATTGACGCTCAAATTACACAGCGAACCCGAAACCGTTTACGCGGCGGTTTGCCCTTTTCCTTCCGTAGAAGCGGCGGTGAATACGACCATAAAAACGATCCAAAAAGGCGTTCCGATTGCCAAGATCGAATTGTTGGACGATCAAATGATGCAGGCCATCAATCGTTATTCCTCGCTTGATTATCAGGAGGTACCAACGCTTTTTCTGGAGTTTGGCGGCTCTGCCCACGAGGTAGAAGCTCAAATTCAGGCCGTTCAAGGATATGCCCGGGAATTTGGTGCCGAAGATTTTGTTTGGGAAAAAGACGAAGCACGTCGAAAAAAACTTTGGCGGGCCCGTACCGATGCCGCGCCCGCGGCTTTGGCGTTGCGCCCCGGTTCAAAACTAATGTCTACGGATGTGTGCGTGCCGATTTCCAGACTGGCGCAGTGTATTGTAGAAACCCAAACGGATATTCAGCAAACGGGGATTATTGCCCCGATTCTCGGTCACATAGGTGACGGCAATTTTCACCTGACCATTTTAATAGATCCTGACGACGCTGCGGAGTTTGAGAGAGCCAAAGCGCTTAATGAACGATTAGTCCGTCGAGCCTTGGCGATGGAAGGAACCTGCACCGGCGAACACGGCGTAGGGGTAGGGAAGTTGCTCTACATGGCTTTGGAGCACGATACCGCCCTTGACGTGATGCGGGCTATCAAACAGGCAATTGATCCCAATAACCTGATGAATCCCGGGAAATTGCTGCCTGCCGTTGAGTAAATAGTTACGTTCATTCACCGAATCAGCAGTTTTGTTCATCCAATTCATAGTGTTCAACCGAATGATGTTTTTTCAGCCACCGTTAGGTGGCTTTTTTGTGTGAAAAACAATGTTAAACACACAAATACCAATGAACATCTCTCGTTTCGATTACCGATTTTGGGCTATTTCGCTTGTTTTGGGACAACTGCTTTTGGCTGCCACCTCTTTTTTCTGGAAAAGTAACGGCCGATACTCGGTCAATGGCGGTACGTTAATGGAATTATCCATGCTTTTTTGGGCTATCGGAATGATGGGCCTGTTTGACGTTCTTAAAGAAAAAACACCCTTCTATGCTCGTTTGGGGCTGCTGTATGCTATGTATGGCATTTTTGGAGGAGTGGCATTTGCATTTGAAGGCGTTTATTCCGAAATTTTCAATGTATCGGACAAAATCGGTGCAGAAGCTCATCAACTATTCTCCACTCAGATGAATATCCTCTTGTTTTGGAGCGGTCCTGCTTTTCCGTTGAGCTTACTGATTTTAGGCATTGTGTACATTCGGACCAAGTCGTTTTCCCGGTGGGTGGGAGCACTCATGGCCTTGGGAGCCGTAGCATTTCCCCTAAGCAGGATTTCGCGTACTTTGTGGATTGCCCACCTTTCCGATCTGTTGCTTTTGTTGCCCGTGTGCCTTATCGCTTATTCCTTCTGGACTAAAAACAAGCCATGAAACGAGTGTCATTCAGTAATTTCTTTTTTCAGTTTATTCTTATTTTGCTGATAGACTTGGCCTTTGGGGTAATCGTTTACCTGACTTTAAGTTTGGCCGGTCTCTTTCCGGCGTCCGTTGCTCCGCTTGGGGCTGAACATACGTTTATTGTCTATGATAACCTGCTTGAATCTTTTTTAGCCGTTGTCATTATTCATTTTTTTCGCAGTTATGGAAAAACAGAGAAACGGAAGGCGGTCTTTAATTACCTGATTTTGGCTGTTTTACTGTATTTCGGAAAAGGGTTTTTGGGCTTTTTAAGTATCAATCAGTACAGAATTGAAGATTTTTTTGGGAGCAATGCGGGAGCCTTTATTTTTCGAATGAACTTGGTTTGGACAGGATTATCGGTCTATTATTGGATTGAAAAAGAGCAGAAAAGCCAACAAAATTCGTTGCTTCAATCATTGGAAGTGGCTCGTTTACAGGAGCTTAAGGTCAAGGCCGAGTTGGAAGCGTTGCAGGCAAAAATAAACCCCCATTTTTTGTACAATGCCCTTAATTCCATTGCTAATTTGATTAACGACGAGCCGCAAAAAGCACAGGAAATGACGTATTTGCTGAGTCGTTTTTTTAGATTTACCACCAATCCGCAAAGCCGGTATTATACCCATTTGTCGGAAGAAATCGCCGTGGTGGAAACCTATCTGGCCATTGAAAAAATTCGGTTTGGGGTACGGCTTGACTATGCCATTCGGTGCGCTGACGAACAACTTCTGCACTGTCTCATTCCTCAATTTTTAATCCAACCTTTGGTAGAAAATGCCATTAAACACGGTACTTCTAAAATCGCGGAAAAAGGGATTTTAGGGATTCAGATAACGGAAGCAGGCGAATGGCTCGAACTGAAAGTGTATGATAACGGGGCACTTTTTGAAGATGATTTTCAGGATGGGTACGGCCTTCGGAGCGTACATGAAAAATTGAAACTTTTGGGAGGGGATGGGGCTGACCTGACTGTTTTTAATCAACAGCCTCCCCCCGAAATCAACTGCCACGAGCACCCCACGAAATACGTGTTACTTCGATTGAAAAAGAAATTTTAGTGCATGAAAACAATCTTAATTGACGATGAAGACTTGGCTGTCAGAGGTTTAAAGCAATTATTGCGCCGGTATAATGATTTTTTTGACGTAGTGGCGGTTGCTTCCAACGGTCGGGAAGCCGTAGAACTCATTGAATTTCATCAACCTGAGGTGATTTTCCTGGACATTGAAATGCCCGTCTATAACGGATTTGAAGTGCTGAAACGGTTGAAAAACAAGCCTTTGATTGTCTTTACTACGGCTTATAATGCCTTTGCAGTACGGGCATTTGAAGAAAATTCGTTGGATTATTTATTGAAACCCATTGAAAAACAGCGTTTGGACATAACTGTTGAGCGCTTGCAGAAACTGTCGAAAGAACGAAAAAACAATTTTGACAGTCAGAAACTGATTGATTTGATGGATAGTCTCCACCAAAAAAAGGAGATTCATTCACTTAGTGTCAAATTGGGAGATCGAATTATTTTTGTTCCGATTGCGGAAATAACCCATTTTTTTGCGGAAGAACGCTACGTGATTTTGAATACGGTGGACGGAAAGCAACACCTTATCAACCAAACCATTCAAACATTAGAAGAACGACTTCCCGGGCACTTTGTTCGGGTAAGCCGTTCTTCCATTGTTAATTTTAATCACATTCGGGAAGCCCAAAAGTTCTTTGGCGGCAAATACATTCTCCTGATGAAAGACTCCAAAAAATCAAAAATTGAAACAGGGAGTAAGTACGTGGAAAATCTTACGAAACTGCTTGACTTATAGGGGCTTGCTTAGGAGTGCTTTTGGTCAGTTGACTAACCCGATAAATCATATAAATGCACAAAAGTGAAATGACCGAAGCCACGATTCCGAGTGTATTGTAATGCTCTAAAGGACTGAAATTGTCTTTTTGGTAGACAATCATCCCCGCCCCGAAAGATGCCACACCGCCCGCAATTTGCTGTAAGGAAGAATTGATACTCATAAACGCCCCCCGATCCTGCATAACCGGGATGGCTGTGGTTAGCGTTGTGGCCGGAATCATTCGACTCATGATTCCCATCATCATCAATACGTTGAAAATAATAATCGACCACAGCGGAATGGGCGGAAGATTGGTGTAAATAAGAATCATGACCACCATCCAAACCGACGCGATGGTAAAGAGTTTGAATTTGTCGATTTTATCGCTTAAACGTCCAACCAAAGGCATGATAATCAGGGAGCTGATTCCCGAAACCATAAAAATGATCGGCAGTTGTTGTGGCGTCACTTTGAGGTTATTGATAGCGTAAACACTTCCGAAGGGCATCATCATAAAACCGCCGATGGAGAGCAGCGCCGTGGCCAAAAAACCGATGCGGTAGTTGCGTTTGGCTACCGTATGCCATAAATGAGAAAACGCATTGCGGTCGTTTTGTAATTCAAGGTGTTTGGTAACCGGCTTCATAGCTTGCATAATCACAACAGCAAGAATGATGCTGAGGCCTACGATCATTAAAAACGGAGATTCCCAACCCCAACTATTGGCTAAATACAGACTGATAGGAATGCCCAATACCTGACTGGCGCCGAAGCCCATCTGAATAAGACCCATGACCCGCCCCCGTTGTTGAAGAGTAAACAGGTCGGTAATGATCGCCATACTGATCGAGCCGATGACCCCGCCGAACAGGCCCGTAATGATGCGGGCGGCTAAGATGGCTTCGTATGAATTGGCCAAACCGCAAAACAGAGTGCCGCCGATAAAGCCGATGTAGAAAAACAGAAGCAATCTTTTGCGGTCGAATCGGTCAGCAAACCCCGCAGTCAGCAAACCGGAAATACCCGCGCTGAAGGCGTAACCGGAAACGACCCAACCGAATTGGGCCGGGGTGATTTTCATGGATTTAATGAGCAGGTCACCCAGCGGCGACATCACCATAAAGTCCAAAACCACAGTAAATTGAGTGAGAGCCAATAAGGCAACGGCCAGTTTTTGGTAAGCCGTCAAAGAAACCGGTTGTGTTTGTTCCATGGGTTGTTGTTTATTTTTATCGGATAATCTCGGGAGGCTTTAAACCTCGCCGAGGTTTGTTTGACTATATTTCTTTACCCAAAAATCGGGCATATCGCTGAATGGCGGCCGTTAGTGCAGTTTTTTCAACCGGATTGGAAAAATGAGAGGTTTCTACCCCTACTTTGCCCTTTTGGACGGTTCGTTTCCAAACCCCCTCTACTTTTCCATCAACGACCACAATGGGTTTGAAAATACCGTTGCCCGTGATTGCCGATTGGTGATGCTCTGATGAAAGAGAGGCTGTTCGGTCTTTGTAGCTGACCATAAATTCATCGAAAGCGGGCAACAAATGAACGTTGCTTTCGGATTCGGGGTGGAAATGATTGGGAAACCAATAAATTTGTTCACCAATTTTCTCCGAAACCAAATCGGATTTGATCATTTCCAGTCCTGCCTTGGCATCACTTACCTTCAGTCCCGACCACCAAACAAAATCAGGTAACGTAGCCGGGCCATGACTCCTAAAATACCGTTTGGCCAATTCAGCCAGAGCTTCCTCCCGCGCCAATGCTTTGGCCGACGGCACACGCTCATCCATCAACGCGTAGGTGATCTGCTTGCCGCGCATGGCGCCATTGCAAACCATTCCGTTGAGTTCAACATGAAACATCAGATGAGAACTGCGCAAATCGGAGGTGTTGATGCCCTCTTTTTCCAGTTCCGTCATCAGTTCAGCCCGCGTCAGGTGATTATTGCCTTCCAATGCTTTGGCAATAATGGTTTCCGTACGGTTCAAAACCGTGTCGTTCAACTCCAATTGTCGGTACATGTACGATACCGATTGCCGAACATGAGGGGCTGTCAGGGCCAACATCCATCGAATATCCTGAGCCGCTGCCAAATGCCAGGTGGGTCGCAAAATATGGGTACGAATAACAGAGCCTTCGTTGATGGCCTGCTCAACGCTATCATCCGTAGCACCCGGTAAGCGCACACCTATGGCCCATTTTGACATGGCATAATCCTGTGCCTGTACAGCGCCCAAATGAGCTGCCACTTCGTTGGGCGTTGTAAAGTTTGTCTTCGTAATTTGTTGATTGTTAAGTCGTTGTTGGGGGATGTTCATAGCTGCATGGGAAGGAAGTTTGTTTTATAGCTCCTCACATTCAAATCCTGCCTGTTGCACTTGGCCAATGATTTGTTCCTCCGAAATACCTTCCGCTTCGATGCGAAGCACGCAGTCGCAATCTTCACAATCTACTGTCCAACGGTGGATTTGGGGTAATGAATGCAGAAAAGGAGCTATTTTCTCTTTGTCTTCCTGAGTTTTAACGGTTGTTTTGAAGACGAAGATTTGAAGTAAATTTTCCATACGATTATCCGAATTTTTGAATCATACGACAATAGGTATCGAAGGCGATTTTAGGGCTGTAATCGTCGCGAAGCAGGCCAAATTGAAATCCTAATTCCGAACGGTTTATATCTCTCAGATCAAAGTACTCATAGTGGGTAATATTCAGTGCGGTGCGCTGATGGTAAATGGTTTTAATGGTAATTTCAAGAACTTCCGCCTGTCTTCCTTCTGAGCGGGTCAGGTTGGTAGGCCAACCGTTTTCTGTAATGTGAATCGGAATTTCAAAAGGAATATTCCCCTGTTCCAAATTTACTTTCCTGAATTGTGACAGTACTGCCAAAACGGCCTCTTCCATGCGGAGAATGTGGCCGTCGGGCTTGGAGGGCAGCGGCACAAAAACGTCCGGAAAGAAATCAAGTCCTATATAATCAAGCGATTGCAGGAAGTGAGAAGTTCCCAAGTCCGCCAAAGTTTTCCAAAAAATATCGTGTGGATTGAAGGCAATCACGGCATTAAAACCAACCATGCAATCCAACTGTAAACGAGTGATTTCTTCTTTCGCCGCACATACCCCTTCAATGATAGCTTGGTGAATATTGGGGGAACTGCCATCGCCGCCCGTAGCCGTGTCGGGATTGTTAGGTTCTTCTGTAATTTGAATTTTGGCCAACGACGGTCCGTAGTTTTGAATCGTTTTTTTGATAAATGCTTTCCATCCTTCTATGTCCCCTGTTGGGCTGCGATAGCAAAGAGTCAATCCCAGTTTTCGCCCATGAATGGCGTATTGACCCATATTCACCGGAGTTTCGATTTTTGAATGCAATTGATCTTCAAACCCCAAATAACCCCGCACGACAAACGGACGCTTTTTCGGCTGCAACTTATCCAACGCTTTATTTACTTTAGGCGGTTGGTCAGGTACTGCCTGTTCGGAGGTATCCAACCATCCTCCCGGATAAATACCGAAAATCAATCCGTTTGCTTTGCGATAATTAAGAACCGGGTCTGTCATAAATAAATGTTCGTTTATTTTATGGCTAAATTTTTTAAGGCTTTAAGGCTTTCAAAACTAAGGCGAGAGTTTTGTCCATGATTTCTTCCGAAAGGGTAAAAGGTCTTCCCCCGATACTGCGGCCCTCATTATGAAAGCGGATCAAATTATACAACGGTGCGTAGGCTATCGTCCAAAATACTTCCAGGGGCATAGGGTTGAGTTCTCCGTGATGAATGGCATTGTGTACAAATTGGCCCATTGACGTTTTAAAATCGTCCACCACACTTTCCATTACTTTTTCCTTGAACGAAGAACTGCGGATTTGCTCATAAAACTCCGTTTCTAATTTATTTTCTAAAGCATAGTGCGCTCGGTTGCGCCATTGGATGCGCATCCCTTCGGCAAAGGGTAGATTTGGGTCAAAATCTTTCAAAATATTTTCACTGAATTTTTGCCCGA
Organism: Spirosomataceae bacterium; assembly: GCA_046329125.1. Classification (GTDB taxonomy): domain Bacteria; phylum Bacteroidota; class Bacteroidia; order Cytophagales; family Spirosomataceae; genus Runella. The sequence continues at coordinate 618,363 of JAXLVD010000002.1, forward strand.
TTTCAATGCCGATACTTGTAATAAGGTCTTCTTTGTCTTTGTAATAAATGTAGAGTGTCGCCGGAGAAACTTCGGCGGCTTTGGCCAGTTTTTGCATACTGAATCCTTCAAATCCCTGACTGACAATCAACTCCAGTGCTTTTTGCCGTACCAGCTGCTCTTTATTTTCGTTGCGTGTTCTCATTATAATACAAATATAAATGAACGTTTGTTTATTTATAAATAAAAGAGAACATCTTTTTGTAAGATTTTTTGAACAGGTCTAAACGACTGCTCTCCGAATTTGTATTTTCTCGTGAACGAAGCCGACTTGCAAACGCTGATGATCTTTGAAGTTGAATACTTGCCCGTCCTTTCTGACAGTGTCAATTTTGTCAAAATCAAGGGTTTCTATCAGCCAACCTTCCTGTTGAGGAGGCATAGTAGCTATAATGCCTTCTTCGGGAAGGTTTTTGTCGGGGGTGCAATAAAAGCCGGCGTAGCCGTAGTTGATGTCCACCGCCGGCGACCACGGAGCATGGCCTACCGTTTGTGAAACAACAGTGTAGGCTTGATTTTCGAGAGCACGGGCGCGGGCACCTACATGTACACGAGTGGCTCCGCGAATGGTTTCGGTACAACTTGGCGCTAATAGGAGGGAAGCGCCGGCCGAACTTAAAAGCTGGGAGCCGAGACCAAACTCAACATCGTAGCAGATTTGAATACCGAAATTTCCCCAAGGTGCTTCAAACAATGTGAGTATTGTCGGGGCCGTTTGGATACCCCATTCTTCATCTTCAAAGCGTGTCATGAAAAACTTGTCCTGGTAGCCTGCCAAGCCCTTGGGAGAAAATAAAAAAGCGCGATTATGATGTTGCTCGTTTTCAATAACCGGCAGACTCGGAGCCACTATAATAGTTTGATATTGATGCGCTAACGCAGCAAACGTATCGCAAAAATCATTTTTCAATCTATCTAACTCATTGACTTGCCGACGAATATTCTGTCGAATTTCTTCCGAAAAAATACTCACTAATTCCATAGAGCCGTATTCCGGAAAAAGCAATAAATCCGCTTTTTGTCGGGTGGCCTCAGCTATCCACTTCTCGGTATGTTGCCGCCAATCGTTGAAGGATTTATGTTCCGTTATCGGGTATTGGGCGGCTGCAATACGTATTTTCATTGAGTAAGTAGTTATCTGAAATTAGTTATCTATCCGTCTTAATCAATTGATTATCAATGTGCTAATAACAGATAACGAATAACATAAAGTAGTTGTGATTGGGTACTTAGCAGTACTGAGTTTAATCTAATTTACGCATCCAATATACCATTGGTTTGGCAGTAGGTTGTGTCTGCCCAATGTCCTGCCATTCAAAAGTGCTTTGTAGCGTTGGCTGTTTTTGATACCCTCTTTTGGTCCAAAAGGCGTCATTGGGGCGATAACCCTGAGGCTTAGAAGGGTGGTTTTCTTCACGCTCTACGGCACAGAAGCAGGTAGTGGTGTAGGTATCGAAACTGCGGGCGTGCGCCTCTCGCTCGTCAAAAAAACGATGACCTAATCCGAGGCCGCGATAAGAAGGCAACAAAATACTTTCTCCAAAATAAAAAATAGAATCAAGGGGAAAGCCCGCTTCTTCAAAAGGGGAGCGGACGTCGTCCGTTTCGTCGGAGAGGGGGATGCAGGTCGTGGCACCAACCATCTGCAGACCGTCATAAACTGCAAACAAAAACGCACGGGACGAATCGGCATACGTTTGAAGGTACTCCATTTCGTGGGTTAGTGTTCCTTCGTACAAATAAGGATAATCACGAAAAACCGCGATGCGCAGCTGTCCCAAATCTTCAAAAACAGAAGCTATCTCCGGCCCGCGTTTGGTAATGAAAGTTATAGATGCTTTCAGCATGACAACTAAGCGTTTATGACACCAATTTGATCCAAAGCGGCAGGTTGTAATAGGTAGTCACCCGGGTGATTTTTCCTTCTTTGACTTCCAGAAAAGCTCCTGCGGGCAAAATGTACGTTTGATCGTGGGCAGGAGGGAGACCTTCTTCAGCCTGTTTATAGATGCCGTTGACCACAAACTCTGCGGCTATGCGCGTGTCGTCGGAGGAAGTAAAGAACACCAAATCGGTAAGGGTTTCTTCGTAGGCTTCGTCCATTTTTTGCATAAATTCGGTAAATTTCTCATTTCCGATACGGACGTCGCCCTGATTGGGTTCGTGGCGCACTTCGGGATCTAATAAACTCAACATCCCTTCCCAATTTTTTTGGTTGAAATAAGCGTAATACTGTTTTACAATGTCTAATGCAGTCATTTCAGAGCTAATGTAGTGTATAGAAAAGTAACTTCACCCATCTCCGATCAGTTCCGTATGTTTGATTTCGGGCAAGTTAGTATGGGAGCAGTAATATAAGGGAGTGGTTTTAAGTTATTCGTCAAACATGAACCTGAAATTGTAATCTGACAAAACGGGATTTGAGTCACCCGCATACCTTTGATAAGCATGGCGCCTTCTTATGCAAAGACTTTTATGCCTTAAGTCAAAAACTTCGATGGTTTTTTGTGCTCGATATTGTTCGTCTAAAGAAGCTAAAGGATTAGGTGAAATTGTGTGATCAATGTAGTCATAAATGAAGTAGCGGTTAAATTGAAATTCCATCTCATCAGGTCTTAACAATTCCGCTTCAAATTGATTTCCTTTTGCGTCTTGACAGTGTTTGCATGAAATATAAAGATTTTCCCATTTGCAGACTTCCTTATAAAAAGCAGGGTGCGTCTTAGGATGAAAATGATCTATAGTATCGTCTCCTTTTTTCAATGGATAATCATCACAATAGGAACAATGGTCATCAGTCATTGCCATTAAATCCGGCAAAAGATGCTGATTGAGTTTTTTTCCTTCAATTTGTGGCCATTGAAATTCAAAAGAGGGATTATTTTCACGGTTCAGTGCATATCGCTCCCCATAATTTTGCCAACGAGGCACTTTATTTTCTCCAATAACTTTCGTCAAAACCGCGGGAGATTCTGTACGTCTAAATTTTCTCATGCTTCGATCAGGGAAAAGTCTTGGTTAGTGAGCCGTTTTAATTGGCGAAGTTCCATTCCAATGATGCTATCCAATTCTGTGCTTTGCCCGGTAAGTTCCTGAACCAATACCCTTATTTTATGCTCTATCCCTTCATTATGGTTTGATAAAAGGGCTTTTTTAGCTTCTTGAAATTCATGTAGTTTTCGCTCAACCTCTACCCCAAAACGTTCCTTAATCCCGAAAATTTCTTCTAAAATATAATCGTAACTTTTGGCATCCTCTGACACTATCGGCTCTCCTGCCAATACACTATAACCGTCTTTTTTTACAAACCGATGGACCCAAGCGCCATCTACCGAACCCACCACAAAAGGGGAATGGGTAGAAATGAAAATTTGGGCATTTTTGAAGAGTTTTTGGACCACGGGCAGAATTTTTCGTTGCCACGCCGGATGTAAATGCACTTCAATTTCGTCGAGTAGTAAAATAAAATTTCGTTCTAAAACAGGTGTATTATTCACCCATTTCAGTCTATCCATCCGCATCAATAAATCTCCCATCCAACTGACCATTGATTTTAGTCCGTCGGGGAGTTGGTCAAAATTTAAGGCTTGCCCGTCAACTTTAATTTTTACGCCTAATGGATCTTCTTCTAAATCGAATTGGACTTCGGATTCGATTATTTCGCCCAATGCATTTTCAATGATTCCGATAGTATTGCGGTATTGTTTTGCTTTGGCAATATCGCCTTTTCCTTTGGCTATCAGTTCCCGCGTTTGAATATTGACGAGCCACTGAATAAGGTTTTGCGGATTGATTGACAAATTGAAATTATGAGCATTTTGAAGTGGATGCTCTTGAATTTCTTGTATTCCTAAAACATTTGTTTCTTCTAACCTTCTATAACCGGAATAGGCAAAAAAAACTACTTTAAAAAGAGCTTCTAATCCCTGTTGATATCTTTGAGAATATTGCTGAATTATTGAAGACTGATTCAAATCATGAAACTCGCCATCCTTTGCATAAGCTGAGAACGATTCCCTATTCGTAAATTTCAGAATTAAGTTTGTATTATTAATATGTAAGTTCCAAGCTTTCTTTGTAACACCTTGCTTATTTCGTTCCTTGTAAACTGGGAAAATCAAGGATTCTAAAATTGTGGTTTTACCTGTACCGTTTCCGCCTGTTAAAATATGAACTTCTGCTTTATTCTCCTCTTTCTTTTGAGGAAAAGTCAAATTCATATATTTGAATGGCCCAATTTTATTTATCTCCAGACTCTCAATCCGAAAATTCTCCATACTTATCAAACGGTTAATTCTGCTTCAAAATAACAAAAAATGCCCCGCTATTGCTAACGGGGCTGCTCGTTTGTGCATCAAATTTTACCCAAATACCGCAATCTTCGTTTCGTCACGGTGCTTGGCCAGATATTCCATGAAAGGAGTACCGCCCGTACCTACGGCGTTGCTGTTGTTAGCCTGCAACGATTGTTTGTGAATGTAAGAAGCGGCATATTCCAGATGCTTGGCTCGAAAACGGAACAACTCTTCAACACAACCGTTGTACAAAGCGGTTAAGTCTGTATCATTGCCATGTTCCAAGACGCGCTGTCGTACCCGTGACTCCGATTCAACCCGTTCGATAAATTCCTGATGACGCGGTACCATGTAGGTGCGCATTTCCATAAGGTATTCTTTCAACGGATCATTTTGATGCGAGACTCCTAAAAGCCCGTCCAAGGCGGGGACAATACTGCTTTGGGCCCCGGTTTCGCCCCGATAAAACTGCGGTTTTCCCTCAAAACAATCCCCGTAGATCAGCCCGTCGGGTAAAGCCAGGTTGTTTTTGGTACCGAAAATATACGGCCTCACTCGCGTGTAATAAATGTACGGATCGCAGCCTTCGGGCATCCGGTTCATCGTCACGTTCATTCGTTGTAATGCATCCTGTACTTCTTTCAGCCCTCGTTTCATCGCTTCCGCATCGTTGAGGTGAGCACTGAACAACAAGTCAGGCATAGCGCGTATGGCTTGAGCGGCATGGGCTTCAATATCAACATGAATGAGAATAAACCAATCTTCATCGAGCCCCCCGAGAAAATTTTGGGCAATTTCGATATTCCCCAAATAGGCAGGTTTTGAAGCATCCACTAATCGAAAATTATACAGACAATAGGAGGGAAACGAAAGAATGGGCGGGCGTCCTACCTGACGGGCAGCCCATACCCACGCACGAGCCAATTTCTTCGGCAATCGGTAAGGGATCTCTTTATCGCCCCATAAATACGCGTGGCCTAAATAGGATAGGGTGCGCATCGACAATTCAAATGGGGTTTCAACGTCTTCCACAAACTCGGGAAGGGCTTCTATCATTGCTTTTAAGGCTCCCATAGCCAAAGCTTTGGGCAAATTGTCCGCTAATCGGTGCCATTCCCGGTTGTGCACCGGAGCAGAAGAAACAGGCAGTTCCGGCAAGAAACCGGTCTTAGAACTGATACCATAATCAGCCAATTGGAGGGGCATGGGTGTCATGATGAAGTGATTTTTGGAAAGTAATACGGATTTAATTTTTCGGGACGCCTGATTTTCGGAAATACGGACACAAGCCCCAACACGGAAGTGTTAGCCTTGCCTTCCTTTCATGAAAAACAGTGTAAACCGGCCGCAGGAAAACGGCGGCCTCTGAATGACGGAGACGAAAAAAAGCACTACGATCCGCAAATGCAGACCCGCATACTTAGATAAACGTGAAGATAAAAACGTAATGTGTTCATCTAAAAGACAACTTTAACGACGGCAAATGTAGAAAAAATTGTCAATGCAATGATTTATTCCAAGAAAAAATTTAATAAATCCGATTTTTGTGCCTTTTTGTTTGTTTGCGTTTACAACGCGAACGCCTGAAGCGTGCGTTACAAACGCACAGGTTGCTTACTCACTCATCAATTCCCCCAAGATCTTTTGAGCCGCAACGGAAATGACCGTTCCGGGACCGAAAACCCCTTTGACCCCTGCTTTGTACAGAAAATCATAATCTTGCGGTGGTATTACCCCGCCCGCAATCACCATAATGTCTTCGCGTCCCAGTTTTTTCAGTTCTTCGATCAACTGAGGCACCAGCGTTTTATGACCGGCGGCTAAACTTGAGGCTCCCACAATATGTACATCGTTTTCTGCGGCCTGACGGGCCGTTTCTTCGGGCGTTTGAAACAACGGACCCATGTCTACGTCAAATCCTAAATCAGCAAAACCGGTAGCAATGACCTTAACCCCTCGGTCGTGACCGTCTTGCCCCATTTTAGCCACCATGATACGGGGACGGCGTCCTTCCGTTTCGGCAAACTTATCTGCCATTTCTCTGGCCAATCGGAAGTTTTCATCATCGGAAACTTCGGCACTGTACACGCCTGAAATGGATCGTATCACAGCTTTATATCTCCCAAATACTTTTTCCATGGCATCCGAAATTTCCCCTAAAGTAGCCCGTTTTCGGGCCGCGTCAATGGCCAATACCAATAAATTGGACGATTGATCCATCCCTCCCGACTGTTTGCACGCGTCCGTGATTGCCGACAAAGCCTGTTGTACCTCCTCCGTGTTTCGCTCCGCTTTTATTCGGTTCAACCGGACTACCTGTGCTTCCCGCACTGCCTTATTGTCTACTTCCAGCAATTCCAGCGGCTTTTCTGAGTCAGGTTTGTATTTGTTTACTCCTACAATGATGTCCTTACCGCTGTCAATCCGCGCCTGTTTTCGGGCTGCGGCTTCTTCAATACGCATTTTGGGCAGACCGGCTTCAATGGCTTTGGTCATTCCGCCCATTTGCTCCACTTCTTCTATCAATGCCCATGCTTTTTCGGCCAATTCTTTGGTTAAATATTCTACGTAATAACTCCCTCCCCACGGATCTACCACCCGGCAAATATCCGTTTCGTGTTGTAAATACAACTGCGTGTTTCGGGCAATGCGAGCCGAAAAATCGGTAGGCAGGGCAATGGCTTCATCCAACGAATTGGTATGTAAACTTTGGGTATGACCCAAGGCGGCCGCCAGGGCTTCAATCGCCGTACGCGTCACGTTATTGAACGGGTCTTGCTCGGTCAACGACCACCCCGACGTTTGGCAGTGGGTCCGCAGAGCGAGTGATTTTTTATTTTTCGGGAGAAACTTATTTACAAGCTTCGCCCAAAGCAATCGGCCGGCTCTCATTTTGGCAATTTCCATGAAGTGGTTCATGCCGATGCCCCAGAAAAAAGACAAACGCGGGGCAAAATCATCAATATCCATCCCGGCGGCTAAGCCGGTTCGGAGGTACTCCAACCCATCGGCCAGTGTATAGGCCAATTCAAGGTGGGCCGGCGCCCCTGCCTCGTGCATGTGGTAGCCGCTGATACTGATGCTGTTAAACTTCGGCATAAACCGACTGGTGTACGCAAAAATATCGCCGATGATGCGCATACTCGGTGCTGGCGGATAGATATACGTATTGCGCACCATGAATTCTTTCAAAATATCATTCTGGATCGTTCCTGCCAATTGCTCAGGTTTTACTCCTTGCTCCTCCGCCGCTACGATATAAAATGCCATGATGGGAATCACAGCTCCATTCATGGTCATCGAAACCGACATTTGGTCGAGCGGAATTTGGTCGAACAATATTTTCATATCCTCTACGCTGTCGATGGCTACGCCGGCTTTGCCCACATCACCTACCACGCGCGGGTGGTCAGAGTCATAACCGCGGTGGGTGGCCAAATCAAAAGCTACCGAAAGCCCTTTTTGTCCACCCGCCAAATTACGCCGATAGAAGGCATTGGATGCTTCGGCCGTCGAAAATCCGGCATACTGCCGTATGGTCCATGGCTGCATTACGTACATGGTACTGTAAGGGCCGCGCAAAAAAGGCGGAATCCCTGCTGTAAATCCTACCTGTTCGGCTTGCTCAATATCAACTTTTGTAAAGACGGGCTTCACTTTAATGCCTTCCGCCGTTAGAAATGGTTTTTTAGCAGCCTGCCCATCATTACCTTTCAATGTCGGGTCAGTTTGTGGTGCATTTGCCGCTTTATTGCTCTTTGGCCCTTTGGCTAATTGGATGAAGTTGGGTTTCATTTTTCTGTAAAAGTGACCGGGTTTATATCCTGCACTGCTGATTTTTGTTACCTTCTAAAAATTCAAGTATTGGTTTTTGCTCTTCTTCGGTAAACTCATTTCCATAAAGCCGCTTAAAAAGCTCAACCACCACTTCTCTTTCATTTAATGAAGGATTATTGTTTTGAATACTTCTGCGTACAACGGCTAATCCTTCATCAATCATTTCCAAACCCAAACGTACTCTTTCATTGAGGGGTTTTTGCATCCAAATACTTCGTTGTAATTCCGAAATTTCAGAAGGTGTATCTTTCATAGTAATCCAAATGTATTGATATTCAGCTTTTTACACCATGCCTTGATATAGGTATGATCAGCTTGTTTATTTTTCATCAACTCCCTAATATCGAGGATGGGTATAATATCCTTCCTTAAAAATACTAAGGAACCTGCGTAAATCCTTCATTTTTAACTCTATGACAATATCAATGTCCCGAGTCATGCGTGGAATAGTATAAATAATTAAAGCTAAACTGCCTGAAACCATGTACTCAATTTCTTCCTGTTCTAAAGCAGCGGTTACCTTTTTAAGTAAATTGAGCATATTAAGTAGTTAAGTAGTACAAAGATTTTAGTATTAAGTATATAGTAATTTGATAATATATTGATTATGAGTGTTTTGTGAGTTAAAAGAGTTATACTGAATACTATTAACTAAATACTCGGTACTACTTATCTGAAATTAGTTATCCGTTATCTGTCTAATTCAATCCATTGATTATCAAACCATTAATGACGGATAACAGATAGCGAATAACATAAAGTATTTGTGATCGGGCCAGGGATTAAAATGGAAAATAAGCTTTTTACGCCCCGTACACATTCTCAAACGCACTTTTTATACCGGCTTCGGGTAAGATCTGCCGCAGGTGGTGTTTGAGATGTTCGACATAATCTGACATGATAAAGGCCAACGTAAACGGTCCTGCCCCTTCAATCGAAATCGTATTTTGTAATTTAGTCTCCTCAGTATGTTCAATCACGTGCGCTAAATGCAGATTATACGCTTCCCAAAAAGCGATAAGTGAATACCAATCGGCCGATTGGTATTGCTGAACCGCTACCCAATGCATTTGGGCATAACCCGGAAAATCAGTATGCTGCTGCGCCATTGTGCGCACAAATTTCTGTTGATTATTGCCTGCCGAATCAATCAAATGGCCCAAGATTTCTTTTTTTGACCATTTGTCAGGATGCGGCTTTCGAGCCGCTTCTTCGTTACTGAGGGTGTTAAGCAGCGGAAGAGCCTGCGCAACCGCTGCTTTTAACGCAAGGGCAATGGCTATCATGATTCAAAAGTTTCAGAGATACGTTTATTTTTCAGTAGTCGGAATGACACAGGGACTGCCTCTTCGCTTTTCGGTTTCGGAGAAGAAGGTAAATTTTCTTCAACTCGAAATTTATTCACTCCCACCATCAATCGCTGACCGGTTTGAAGTGCAAAAAGGGCAGATTCAAAATTCGCTTCGATCTGCATTTGAATGAAATCAGCTTCAAACGCAGCCGGTAAGCCTCCTTTTGCTTCTACCTCCAAAAACAGATCCCAAGCCGCATCGGCCATTTGCAGCGTGAGGGTGTCGAGGTAATAACTCCCGGCTGCGGGGTCTATGGCTTTGTCTAAATGGGCTTCTTCTTTCAATAATACCGACACATTTCGCGCAATACGCGCTGAAAAATCGTCCGTTTTTTTCAATTCGGCATCGTAAGGCCGTACGGTCAAGGCATTACAACCACCCAGTACCGCACTCATCGCTTCGGTCGTAGCCCGCAGCATATTGGTATCGGCCGTCACAGCAGCACTGTAAAACGAGGAGGTTTTGGCATGAATATAACACGGAGCTAAAGAGAATGTATCTTCCGTTCCATCCTCTGACAGCCAAACAGATTCTATTTTCCCCCACAAATACCTTAATGCCCTCAACTTGGCAATCTCCATGAAATAATTGGTTCCTACGGAAACCGAAAAGCAGAGGTTCTTCATTACCTCTGCAGAGGTTAATCCCAAATCGGTCAATTTATCCAAGTACGTCACTGCCGATGCTAACGTGAAGGCCAATTCCTGTACGGCATTGGCTCCGGCGTTGTGAAATACATGACTGCTTACGCACACTGCTCGAAATTGCGGTGAATTTCGGGTCGCACTGATGACCGAGGCCAATCCTTCAAAGTAAGTTTCCGGCCAATGCCCCTGCGTCATCCACTGCGCTAAGCCGTCGTCTGCCAAGCCGCCTTTCCATTGATAAGGCAAGCACTTCAGCAAAGCCTCAATCACTCTAACACTTTGTCCGTTTGTTTGTAAGAAAACGGGCGTTTCGCTCAGTTTAATGCCGTCAAACAACTTAGAAAAATCTATTTGTCCTGCATCGACCTTGTCCAATACTAACAGAACGGCATCTGCCCCTTTTGACAACACTGCCTTCATTTCGGCATTGGTCGTTTTTTCGCTTTCATACCCTATTTCGGGTTGGTTGAGCCAGCCTGCCGGTTTTTGCTGCGCTTCCCGAACGGATGTCAAGCGCTCATCAATGGTATCTTCCGCGGCGTAGTAGGGTTGAACGGTCAATCCTTCGGCGGTTTTCCATAACAACGTACCGGCAAAATCTTTGCCTTTTAAATCCTTGATCGCCTGTTGTTTCCAAGCTTCTTTGTCAGAAGCGGAGAATTCAGAAAAAAGCGGTATGTTCATGGAATGATGTACTTTTCATAAAATTGATCGGCCGTAAACAAACGGTCAGGTAAAAGTAGAAGTAATATTTTTCCGTTTCAAGATAAAAAAAGGATTTGCTGCTATATAAGTATAGACGAATCCGGTTACCTTTATTTCTTTTCAAAAAATCCGTTTATCCTGATAAAAATCAGTGAGTTTTCCTTGTTGTATATGTGTAAGATTTCCCTAATTTTGCAGCCCTTTGTCCAAAAAAACTGTTCTCGGTGAATCATCATTCGCGATCCGAAGTCAAAGAAGTGTGGGATAAATGCCTGCAGGTAATTAAGGCAAATATCTCCGAGCAAAGCTTCAATACCTGGTTTGAGCCGATTGTTCCTTCGCGGCTCGACGGGAAAACTTTGACCATTCAGGTACCGAGTCAATTTTTTTACGAATGGCTGGAGGAGAATTACATCCACGTACTGAGAAGGGCTTTGGATTACGCCATCGGCCGCGACGGACAGTTGGAGTATTCCATCATTGTAGATACCGGCACCGACCGACAACCGCCCATCAAAGTTCACGTACCTACGACCAATTCACCGGAAGCGGCTGAAGCCCGTCAAAAAGCGGCCTCAGAACCCAAAAAACCGGTACACTCTCCCTCTGCCGGGCCTGATGCCGCCGAATTGGATGTGTACCTTAACTCCAACTACAGTTTTGATAATTACATTGAAGGCGATTGTAATCGCTTAGCCCGTTCAGCCGGCATGGCGGTGGCACAGCGTCCGGGAGTTACCTCGTTTAACCCACTGTTGATTTATGGTGGAGTAGGATTGGGCAAAACGCACTTGGTGCAGGCTATCGGAAATCATATCAAAGGACACTACCGCGACAAATCGGTTTTGTACGTTTCTTCCGAAAAGTTCACCAATCAGTTTATCAACGCTATTAAAAGCAATACGCTTCAGGATTTTACGGATTTCTACATGAAGGTAGATACGCTGATCTTGGACGATGTGCAGTTTTTGTCGGGAAAAGAAAAAACGCAGGACACGTTCTTCCATATTTTTAACCATTTGCATCAATCCGGCCGGCAAATCATCATGACCTCCGACCGTCGTCCGAGTGAATTGCAGGGATTACAGGACCGTTTGTTATCGCGCTTCAAATGGGGATTGACCGCCGATCTGCAACAACCCGATTTTGAAACTCGAATTGCTATCATTCAGCGCAAGTTACAAGCGGAAGGTATTTACATTGATTCGGGCGTGATCGAATACGTAGCCCATAGCGTCAATACCAACGTTCGGGAATTGGAGGGAGTTATCATTTCTCTGATGGCGCAGGCTTCGCTGGTGCGGCGCGATATTGATCTGGAATTGGCCAAAAGTGTTTTGAAAAACATCGTTACTTCCGAAGAAAGAGAAGTAAACATTGATACGATCCAAGACCTGATCGCCGATTTTTACGAAATCAGTGTGGCCGATCTGAAAAGCAAAAGTCGTAAAAAGGAACTGGTATTCCCGCGTCAAATGGCGATGTATTTTGCCAAAGAGTTTACCAATCTGTCTTTAAAATCAATCGGTTATCACTTCGGCGGACGCGACCACAGCACGGTCATTCACGCTATCCAAACCATCAACGACCTCATGGAGCAGGAGGATGCAGTCAAAGAGGCGGTACAGAAGATTCGGAGTAATTTCGGATAATTCATCGTTTGTTTACAACATCGTTTTGCTTTTCACTATCAATTCAGGTATGAACGATGCCCATCCTGTTTCTGCAACGTCCTGAAATTTCTGAAAGCCGATGGGATACCTTCATCGGTTCTTCTCCCCAACGAATTGTCTATGCTTACAGTTGGTATTTAGATACTGTTTCACCCGGTTGGAGGGCGTTGATACTCGAAGAAAACGGAGCTTGGAAAGCTGTAATGCCCCTGCCTGTTCGCAAAAAATGGGGTACCTACGTGATTCAGCAGCCCTTTTTTTGTCAGTTTTTAGGTGTTTTTGTCAAAAAAGAAAGGGATTTTCAAGAGGCGAGCCATTTGCTGCTTACGGCACTCCCCGATTATTTTCGTTACATTTCCATCTATACCGGCCGTTTTTCTAAAATCGTTTCTCTGTCCAACGGCTATGAGGTAAACCGTTGCACCACGCATCTCCTGCCTTTGCATTTCCCTTACCCTATTCTGAAACAAAACTATACAGCCGACCGCCGACTCAATTTGAATCGGGCCGAACGTTTTCAATGGGACGTTCAGGAGAGCCATGACCTGAACCCCATGCTTGACTTATTCCGAACGTATCATTCTTCACAAATAGAAGGGGGTGTTTCCGAAACGGCCTATCAATTGCTGCAAAAGGTAGCAGAGGTGCTGTACGAAAAAAAGGCAGGAAGATTGCTCTATGCGATAAAAGACGGGAAAATTGAAGCCGGAGCGTTTTTCGTTATTTTTGAAAAAAGAATTATTTATCTTTTTAACGCGGCCTCTGCTCTCGGGCGAAAAGGCAATGCCCGCACCCGGCTCATTGACCGAATGGTTCAGGAATATGCCGAAACCGATTTTGTTTTTGATTTTGAAAGCCCCGAAGTAAAGTCCATCGCTGATTTTTATCAAAGTTTTGGGGCACAAAAAGAAGAATACCTAAGCCTTCATTACAATCAATTACCGTTTCCTTTGAAGCAATTCCAAAATTGGCGCAGAAAAAGAGTGGAAAGGTTAAAGGAAAAAAGGGTTAAAAGAAAAAAAGTGTAAAGCATAAGGAATTCCTTACACTTTACACTTTTTACTTTCCACTTTCCATTTTTAAGGAAGCGGCGGAATACGCAATACCTGACCGGGATAGATCTTGTCAGGGTGTGTCAACATTGGTTTGTTGGCCTCAAAAATGATGTCATACTTTTGAGGATCGCCGTAGTATGTTTTGGCAATTTTAGAAAGCCAATCTCCCTCAACTACGGTATGGTACTGAGCCTCAGGAGCCGGTGTTTCCACCACCATGTTGTTATCAACCGCTTCTACCCCTTCTACGTTACCTACGGCCAACGCAATTTTTTCGGCATCTTCCTGCGTAGCTACTTCTCCTTCCAAAATCACCGTATGACCTGATACCTTCACAATCAACTTATTGTAAGGCAGCCCTAAGGTTTTAACGTGCTGAAGCAACGCACTTGCCTTCAATTCGGCAACTTTTTCGGGTGCTGCGGCGGGTTCTTCTTTACCGAAGATTTTTTCACCAACGCCCTTAAAAAATGACATGAGTCCCATGGTTGATAGAAATTTTGTTTTGTTATTTGAAAAAAATTAGTTTGCTAAGGCTCAAAGCTAAGTGTTTTTTGAATCCTTGCAAATCGTTAGACCATTATTTTAGCATTAAGTCACCTGCCTGATCTATGAAAATTGCCCTGTTCAATACCAAATCTTATGACCGAACGTATTTCAGTCGTTATAACACAGTTCACGAACTGAAATATTATGATACCCATTTAAGTCCGGAAAGCCTTGATTTAGCTGTCGGATGTGAAGGTGTATGTGTGTTTGTGAACGATCTTTTAAATGCGGAGGTCATTGCTCAATTAGCTGCCCGCCAAGTCAAAATCATTGCATTGCGCTGTGCGGGATTCAATAATGTAGATTTGAAAGCCGCTCAGGCGCACGGTATGGCGGTAGTGCGGGTACCGGCTTACTCTCCCCACGCCGTGGCCGAACATGCGGTGGCACTGATTATGACGCTCAATCGTAAAACCCACAAAGCGTACAATCGGGTACGAGAAGGCAATTTTTCGTTAGACCGTTTGACGGGTTTTGATCTTTTCGGCAAAACGGTCGGTGTCATTGGAACAGGCAAAATCGGAGAAGCCTTTGCCAAAATAATGAAAGGTTTTGGCTGTCGGGTAGTGGCTTATGACTTGCAGCCCAATCCGGCATTGGAAGCGTTGGAGGTTACCTTTGTATCACTAACGGAACTTTTATCCGCCTCTGACATTGTCTCTCTGCATTGCCCGCTCACGCCGCAGACCAATCGCCTCATTAATGCCGAAACCCTGCAACTGATGAAACCGAATGCCATGCTCATTAATACGAGTCGGGGTGGTTTGATTGATACCAAAGCGGTGATTAATGCGTTGAAAAGCGGACATTTGGGCTATTTGGGAATAGATGTCTATGAGCAGGAAGCTGATTTGTTTTTCAATGATTTTTCGGAAAGTATCATTCAGGATGATGTTTTGATGCGACTGATGAGTTTTCCGAATGTGTTGATTACGGCTCATCAGGGCTTTTTTACGGAAGAAGCCCTGACCCAAATTGCCCAAACTACTTTTCAAAATCTCGACGATTTTGAAGCAGGAAAGTTAAATCCTTACACTACCTTGGTTATGCCATGAAAGATATTCAGTACCAATTTATTGAAAATCAGCTTCCTTCGCCAACGTTAAAGTCACTTTTGGAACTGCACTTTCAGGTTTTCAGCGGTCAACCCCGGGAAGAACTTATTCAGGAAATGCAGGAAGCTCCTCACCTTTTCACCATAGCGGCGTATCAAAAGCAACAAATGATCGGCTACAAAATGGGGTATCGGCGTAAGGAAGGTCATTTTTACAGTTGGCTCGGCTGCGTTGCCGACGACTTTCGCGGGCAGGGTATTGCCTCAACATTAATGCAGCTACAACACGAATGGTGTAAGAAACACGGCTATCACACTATCAGAACCATGACCTACAATCGTTGGCGCAACATGTTGATTTTAAACCTCAAACATGGCTTCAACATTGTAGGTCTGTTGGCTGATAATGCCGGAGAACCGAAAATTATTTTGGAGAAAAAATTGGTTTGAATCTACGTTACTCTTCTTCTCCCTCTCCTTTGGTCAGTTCGGCCTGCAACGTCTGAGCCCCGGTAATGACAATCGGCAATGTCGTTTTTTGAGTAAAGATTACTTCTACAAAGGAGTTTTGAGCGGCCCCCGTTTTTACGACAACGGGCTGATAAACTCCCTGTGGCGTTTTCACAAAAACGTGAGCGGTTTCTCCCGTCCTCACAATGGCCGTTTCGGGTAGCGTTTCGGCTTGGCGCGGAGAGGCCACCACTTTTCCGCTGACGTATTGCCCGGCCAATAAACGTATTCCGTTGAGTTGGGCGTACACATCTACCGTACGGCTTGTCGGCTCAAAATTATTGCCGAGTCCCCTAATGGTTGCAGTACCGTTTTCCAACTCTACTTTTTGGCCTACTTTGATCCGATGAAGGTCTTTTTCAAACACTTTCAGTACCAAACGTACTCCCGTTTGGTTCACGATCTCAAACAATGATTCGCCCGGGGTAACGGATTTTCCGAGATTGGTACGGGTTGCTTTTACCACGCCGGCTATGGGAGAATGTAAGGCTATACTGCGTATCATTTGGTTGGCTTTCAGGTTGTTAGGGTTTATTCCCAACACTTGAAGTCTGGCTTCGATTCCCTGCTTGGTGGCTTCGAGCACCCGGGCATCCGCTTCAGACTGCTGCAATTTCCGTTTGGCTCCAACGTCTTCCTGACTAAGCGTAGTTTGGCGTTGGCGTTCCTGTTCGGCATACGTCAACTGCCCTGCTGTTTTCCAGTAATCTTCCTGTAATTGAATGAGTTCCAAGCTTTCAACGGTCGCCAATGTACTTCCTTTGCTGACCTGACTTCCGGCCATCACACTTACAGAGCGCACAATGCCGGTCAGCGGGAAACTGACGGAAGCGCTTTGCTGAGGAGGAGTTTCCACGACGCCGTTCAACACTACCGCATCGTAAACAGTACGAATTTCAGGGCTTCCGAGAGAAATACCGAAATTTTTCTCTTGTTCGGCAGTAAGTTTCAGTTCGGTTGGAGCCGTTGTAGCTTCTTCCGTTGCCGCTGTCTCGGTTTTATTACACCCGGTCAGGAAAAGGCAAGAGGCAAGAGGCAAAAGGAAAGAGGCAAGAGGCAAAGGGCAAAGGGTAAAGGGGCTTGGGGTCATTTTTTGTTCGTTTGCGTTTTCAACGCGAACGAATGAAAGGGGGCGTTTAAAGCGCATAGCTGTACGTATTCTTGTTGCAAACGATAATAAACTGTACACACCGTTATTGCTTAGGCTCTTACAGGCTGACAAAGTGTTAATGATTGTATTATTTGAATTCATTTTGTGCATCTTTTTTAAATTCGTCAATCGTCATTCTTATATTCAACATTCTATTCAATTCCTAACCATTTTTCCAGTTCAATTACGGTTTGGCTGAATCTGAGTTGTTCGGAAAGATAGTTTTCCCGGATTTGCCAGGCTTGGCGGGTATTTTGAAAAAATTCCACGTATTCGATGTCGCCCAAACGAAATTGTTTATAAGTGGTTTTGAGTAACAAATCTGCCTGAGGAAGGGCCGATTGTTCGTAATACTGCAAGGTGTTCTGAAGTTTATTGAGACTTTCCCGTAAGATTTTTACGTTGGCATCGGTTTGAAACTGTACCGATTTAAGTTGGGTTTCCGATGCCTGCTCATTGATACGGGCAGCTTCTATACGCGCTTTTTGGGGTTTTGTTTGGAGAGGTATTCCTAAGCCACCTGAGACATAAGTAAATCCTAAACGTTTCTCTATCGACTGATTGGCCACTCCTACGCGCCAATCGGGTTTGAGCTGAGCCCGTTCCAGTTCAGTGAGTGTTCGGCTCAGTTTGGCTTCTTCTTCGGCCAAAGCTACATAACGATTCGTTCCTTCCGGAGCCGTATAAGGTCGTTGGAGATTGAGCAGGGTATCAATTTGAATTTGTTCAGTGGTATAGAGCAAGGTTTGTAAACTGAAATAGGACACTTGCAAATCCCGGTCAGCCACTACCCGGCGGTTTTGGATTTCACGCCGATTGGTTTCGGCAGCTACCCGTTCCAATAAAGTGGCCTCCCCGGTTTTATAACGCACATTGGCCGCCTCAAAAGCTTTTTGATAAAGTGTATCTTGGACTTGAAGCAACTGCCGCAACCGGTATAGAAAAAGTAGCTGATAATATTGTTGTTTGACGTTAAAAATCAACTCATTACGTTGAATATCCTGCTGTTTTTGCGTTACGTTGACCTGTTGGGTCAGGATTCGTTCCCGACTGCGATACACTCCGAAAGGCTCAAAACTTTGCACGGCACTCAAAGTATAATCAAACGGTCGGTTCTGAATTTGTCCCGCCAGCAAATCGGCCGACAGTTTGGGCAGTTGCCATGCCGAACCTACCAAGGCCTGCTGCGATTGCAGCGAATATTGCGAAGTTTTAAGCGTAAGATTCTCTTTGGTCGCCTGTTCGATGGCCTGAGTAAGCGTAAGCATACTCTGATTTTGCCCCTTTGCAGCCCCGGCTACTAACAACAGCAATACAACAGCTGCCCCCCCTTTTGGCAAAGAGACTTTATTTTTCTTCGCCACCAAAGCATACAATACCGGCAACACGACCAACGTCAGCAACGTAGCTGACAGAATGCCTCCGATGACCACGGTAGCCAACGGACGTTGTACTTCGGCTCCGCCGGAATTGGAAATAGCCATTGGTAAAAAACCGAGTGAGGCTACCGTGGCAGTGATAATGACCGGTCGAAAACGTACTTCAACCGTACGCATAATTCGCTCCCGGAGGTCGGAAATCCCTTCCTTTTCCAAATCATTCAGGTAACTTATTAAAACAATTCCGTTTAAAACCGCTACCCCAAACAAGGCAATAAATCCAACCCCCGCTGAAATACTGAAAGGCATATCGCGCAGCCAAAGCGCAATGATTCCCCCTATCGCTGACATGGGCACGGCAGTAAAAATAAGCAGTGATTCTTTCAGTGAACTGAAGGTAAAATAAAGCAAGGTAAAAATGAGAAACAGAGCTACGGGTACGGCAAAACTGAGTCGTTCTTTGGCTCGTTGTAAGTTTTCAAACGCCCCGCCGTACGTAAAAAAGTAACCGGAAGGAAGGGATACCTGCTTTTCAATCTTTGCCTGTACATCGTTGACCACACTTTCCACATCCCGATTCAACACCCCGATACCGATGGTGATACGACGACGGGTTTCCTCGTGAGAAATCTGAGCCGGTGCTTTCCGGAAACCGATATCGGCCAATTCGGCTAACGGAACCGTCCCGCCTGCCGGTAACGGAATCAGCAATTGGCGCACATTTTCAATGTTCTGCCGATGTACCGTATCCAATCGAACCACTAACTCATAACGGCGTTCCTGTTCATAAACTGTCCCGGCGGTTTCACCGGCAAAGCCTCCTCGGATCAACCGATTGATATCCGCAATATGCAAGCCGTATTGAGCTATTTTGGCACGGTTGTACGCAATACTGATTTGAGGTAAACCCACGATCTGCTCTACCCGCACGCTGGCTACGCCGGCTATCTTTTCGATGACTTTAGCCGCAGCATTGGCCCGTTCGAAAAGTACATCCAAATCATTGCCGAAAATCTTGACGACCACATCCGACCGTACCCCTGTAATCATTTCATTGAAACGCATCTGAATCGGCTGCGTCATTTCAACGCTTGTGCCGGGTAATTCTTCCGCTAAGACTGCCGCCATTTTTTCGGACATTTCTTCGCGATTTTTCGCACTTTTCCACTCCGAAATATCCTTCATATTGATCATTTGGTCCACCATTTCAATCGGCATGGGGTCGGTGGGGATTTCTGAAGCACCTACTCGTCCCACAATTTGCTGAATTTCGGGAAAATGCTTTTTCAGGATTTGATGAGCTTTGTTGGCGGAATTGATGGTTTCGGTAAGTGATGTCCCGGAAGCCGTGCGGAAGTCGATCGCTAAATCGCCTTCATCCAGCGTCGGGACAAATTCACCGCCGAGCTGATTGAAAATAAATAGGGAAACCGTAAAAAGCGCCAAAGTAATACCCACGGTGGCTTTTTTCCAATTCAAGGACCATTGAATCAGGGGTTCATACCGACGGTACAACCATTGCAAAACCCTTTCGGAAAAATTCCAATGTTTATCTAAGTTTTTACCCATGACCAACGAGGCCATCATGGGAACATAGGTCAGCGATAAAATAAAGGCTCCCAAAATGGCAAAGCCTACGGTAAGCGCCATGGGTTTGAACATTTTCCCTTCTATACCCACCAATGACAAAATAGGCAGATACACCATAAGGATAATGATTTCTCCGAAAGCGGCGGAGGTTCGAATACGTTTAGCTGTTTCGTAAACAATAGCATCTCGCTCCGCCAAATCATCGACATTCTTTTGTTTATGATCTTCGTACCACAATTGAAACCGATGAACGATGGCCTCTACAATAATTACCGCCCCATCCACAATGACGCCGAAGTCAATTGCCCCCAACGACATCAAATTGGCTGATATGCCGAACGTATTCATCATTCCGATGGTAAAAAGCATTGCCAACGGAATGACCGAAGCAGCCACTAAGCCGGCTCGCAGGCTTCCCATCAACATAACAAGCACCACGATGACAATGAGCCCGCCGAGCAACAGGTTCTCTGTAACGGTAGTGATGGTCTTGTTGATCAATTTGGTGCGTTCAATGAACGGCACAATTTCGATGCCTTCCGGCAAGGTTTTCTGAATGCGGGCAATACGCTCTTTCACGGCATTGACGGTATTGGCTGAATTAGCTCCCTTGAGCATCAAAACAATACCGCCAACGGCTTCTCCTTCGCCGTTTCGTACCAAAGCTCCGAAACGATTGGCGTGCCCGAAGCCGACATTGGCAACATCTTTGACCAGCACAGGAACACCGTTCCCATTTTTAATAACGATCTGTTCAATGTCCGACAGGCTTTTGACAACCCCTTCTCCTCGAATAAACTGCGCCTGGCCCACCCGTTCGATATAACTCCCGCCCGTGTTAGCGTTGTTGCTTTGCAGGGCTTCAAACAATTCGGTGAGCGTAACATTTCCGGCGTGCAGGCGTTGCGGATCTACACTGACTTCATACTGTTTTACATACCCCCCGAAACTGCTGATTTCAATCACCCCCTCAATGCCGACCAATTGTCGCTTGACGATCCAATCCTGAATAGTACGCAGTTCTGTCAGGTCGTATTTGTGTTCGTAGCCTTTTCGGGCGGCCAACGTATATTGGTAAATCTCTCCTAAGCCCGTTGTCAGCGGGGCAATCATCGGTTTTCCGAATTCAACGGGGATATCCGCCTCTACTGTTTTAAGTTGTTCCGTTACCCATTGTTTTCCGCGCACAATGTCCACTTCGTCTTTGAATACGACTGTCACGACCGACAAGCCTAATTTAGAGACAGAACGAACTTCAGTAATGTCCGGAATATTGGCCAATGAAAGTTCGATAGGTGTGGTTACAAATTGCTCTACTTCCTGAGCGGCCAAGGTAGGGGTTAGTGTCAGGATTTGAACCTGATTGGTCGTAATATCGGGGACGGCATCAATCGGCAGACGAACCAGAGAATACCCACCCCAAATCACCAAGGCTACCACAGCCAACCCGATAATGAGTTTGTTTTTAATACTGTAATGAATCAGCGAATCAATCATAATTGATGAGCGAAAAATGAGAAGAAATAAGAAGTATCCAACGTCCGTTACGGCGTTGAAAGGGCATACTGATCCCGTGAAGTAAATGACTTTAAGCTCGGGGCGGGCAGATCATGGCCCGAAAAGAAAGAAAGGCGTAAGAATTAAGCCATTGAAAATCGGCTTTTGCTAAAAAGGAAACAGAGGGGCGGTTTTCAAAAGAAACGAGTGCCGAAGGCAATACAAAAAATCCGGCTATACTGTTGAAATCAAAACCGGGAAGGTTGTGCTTTTTTTGCTTGGTATGTTCCGAATCTGCCGAGTAATGCATCCAAAGAAAGTCCAAAAAGCTAAGCGGCTGCGGCTGCTCCTGCTGATGTTCACGATAATGCGCCCATACATCAGAGGAATGCAGCAAATCCATTGCCGTGCGCGGAAGAAAACTTTGCACCAGCAACAGAACTGCCAAAACCCAAGTGAGAGCGGATTTGATCATCTTATCTTTTGTACCTCGGCAAAGTTAAAGGATTTGCCCGTAACTCCAAACAGAAGGCCCGAGATGAGGTGGTGCAAATACAAATCAAAGTAAGGTCTGATGGAGCGGCCGCCGGCTTTCATGGGCAATTAGTCAACTTTTTATCCGCTTTCGTTGTATCTCTTAAAGAAACAGGTCTAAAGAAGTACAGTGTTTTCTCAGTTTTTATGGATTTTAAATCGGTTTTACGGTACTGATAATTTGTCAGTTAACGCAACAAATCCCTTTCAAATCGAAATCTATTTCATTAACAATATATTCAATGGAAATCGGAATTGACAGTTTTGCGGCGACGGCGGCTTCACAGACGGGCGCTGAGATCAGTAACACGGAAGCTTTGGCGCAATTGTTGGAACGTATGGAGCGCGCTGATGCGGTTGGTTTGGATGTGTTCGGCATCGGGGAACACCACCGCCGGGAGTTTTTGGATTCGGCCCCGACGTTGATTTTGGCCGCGGCAGCAGCCCGTACTCAACGCATTCGCCTGACAAGTGCCGTAACCGTACTCAGTGCGGCTGATCCGGTGAGGGTATTTCAAAACTTTGCTACTCTGGACTTGATTTCAAAAGGCCGTGCGGAAATGGTGGTCGGTCGAGGTTCCTTTACCGAAGCGTTTCCCTTGTTTGGACTCAACTTGCACGATTATGACGCCCTTTTCTCGGAAAAATTAGACCTGTTACTGAAAATTCGGGATAATGAAACCGTCAACTGGGCAGGAAAATTTCGACCCGCCTTACGCAATCAGCCCATTTACCCCAGACCTCAACAAGATCCGTTCCCAATTTGGGTGGGTGTAGGCGGCACACCTCAGTCGTTTGTACGCGCCGGTATGCTTGGGTTACCGTTGATGGTTGCCATCATCGGTGGCGAAACGCATCGGTTTCGTCCGTTAATAGATCTCTATAAAGAAGCGGGCGAACGCGCCGGACATTCGCCGGAGCAATTGAAAGTAGGGTTACACTCGATTGGCTACGTGGCTGCTGCTACGCAAGAGGCAATAGATGATTTTTATCCGGGCTATGCCGAAACCTTTACCCGGATTGGCAGAGAACGGGGCTGGCCTCCCGTAAGACGCGAACATTTTGACGCCCAAAGAGGTCCGAAAGGGGCGTTGCTGATCGGTAATCCGGAAGAAGTAGCCGAAAAGATTCGGCGGCACAGTGAAGCATTGGGCGGTATTTCACGAGTGACGTTTCAAATGGATAATGCGGGATTATCGCACGCTAAACTCCTGCAATCCATTGAATTGATTGGCCAAAAGGTCGCTCCTTTGGTGAAGGGATAAAGAAACAAAGTGCAGAACCGGTTTGTATTGGGAGATTTAGGGCCGAAAACGCTTTAAGAAGAAATGGCCATTTTCTCTAAATCCATGAAGGTATTCTGTTTTTCTTATCCTTTCTGCCGGCGTACACTGAGGTCGGTGTTTATTCTGTCGGTTATGTTTATGTCGTTTTCCTGCAAGACCGGTCAACAGGCTTCTCATCTGTCTGCGGCACACTCGGGGGCTGGCCCCCTCCAACCGGATAGCCGCTCGTCCTATTCGACGGATGCAAAAATCATTGCCAAGGGGCAGGGATTAATGGAGGCGAATTGCTCGGCTTGCCATAATTTTCTTCAAAAAGGCATCGGTCCGGAGTTGTCGGAGGTGACTTCCAAAGTAACCTATGAGTGGCTGAAAAAGATGATCCGTAATGCGCCGACGATGGTCAGCAACGGGGATGCCAGAGCCGCTATGTTGTTTGAAGAATACAAGCAGGTCATGCCGGCGTTTCCTTCCCTCAAAGAAGCGGAGGTAGAAGCCATTATGGCCTACATCCATTCCAAAAGAAAACCGGAAGCAAAAGCGGACTCTCCAAACCATTTGGGAGTGCCTTTGAATGACCCGATGCCCGTAAAAATTGCAAAATCCGGACTGAAACTGCAACTGGAATATTTCACCACAGCCCCTGCTACGGCGCAAGCCGTTCCCTTGGCCCGAATCAATAAAACCCTAAAGTTGCCCGGAAAAAAAGACCGTTTGTTTATGGTCGATCTGCGCGGGAAACTGTACGAAATGGAAGGTAAAGAACTGCGCGTTTTCATGGATATTGCCAAAGAAATTCCCGCGTTTATCCCCGCACCCGGACTGGGAACCGGTTTGGGAAGCTTTGCCTTTCACCCTGATTTTTACAAAAACGGCCTCTTTTACACCACGCATACCGAGAAAGGCAAAGCCGCCGTTCCTGATTTCGGTTACGCCGATTCCATCAAAGTGACGTTACAATGGGTGTTGCGGGAATGGAAAGTAGCCGACCCGAATGCCGCTTCCTTTTCGGGGACCGGTCGTGAATTGTTTCGGGTAAATATGGTATCGCCTATTCACGGAGTGCAGGAAGTGACCTTCAATCCTTTGGCCAAACCGGGCAGTCCGGATTACGGCTTATTGTACATCGGCGTAGGGGATGGCGGAGCCACCGAAAACGGCTATTATTTTCTTTGTAACGATAAAACCCACGTATGGAGCTCGGTATTGCGGATTGATCCGCAGGGTACTAACAGCCGAAACGGGCGTTACGGCATTCCGCCCGACAACCCGTTTGTGAAAGAAACCGGAGCAGTCGGGGAGGTGTATTGCCGAGGATTTCGGAATCCCAATCGTATCGTATGGGCACCCGACGGAAAAATGCTGATCACGGATATCGGCCAATCGCAAATCGAAGAGATAAACCTCGGGAAGGCGGGGGCGGATTACGGATGGCCCGAGCGTGAAGGCACCTTTGTGATCAATCCGCGGGGCAAAATGAGTGTGGTCTACAATCTGCCTTCGACAGATGCTTCCTTCGGTTATACGTATCCCGCAGCCCAATATGACCACGACGAAGGCAATGCCATTTCGGGCGGTTTTGTGTATTCTTCGGCAGCTATCCCTTCCTTACAAGGCAAATACATTTTCGGTGATATTGCCAACGGTCGTATTTTTTACGCAGAAAGCAGCCAATTAGCCTGGGGACAACAGGCGGTCATTCAGGAATTGGAACTGCAATTGAACGGTCAAACCACTACGTTACAACAACTGACCCGACAGACCAAACCGGATGCCCGCATGGGTGAAGGACTTAACGGAGAACTTTACCTTTTTACGAAAGCGGACGGGAAGATTTATAAAGTGAGTGGCTGTTTGGGGAAATAAGGAGCAGAAAGGTCGTGAGTAAATGCTGAAAGTACAGATGATTTGAAAATTTCGGAAGTGTATTCTTATTGTAATTCATGGGTAAGTTTTGACTTCTTGGTGAGAGTCGTCAAATTCTAATATTTTAAGTTACGATTTGAAAATACTGTATACAGCATTCCGGTAGGCAAAAAATAGACAGATAAGCAATCCCGGACCGATTTTTTAGTAACATTGAGAGACGATCAAACGAAAGATTTACATTTGTTTCAACGCTATGCACACATCATCTCTCTCCAAAACTCTTCAAATCCTGTTGCTTTTCTTCTTGGTGTTTGCCGGTTTATACATTGCTAAGCCCTTTCTGGCGCCTTTGGCGTTGGCCGGTATCATGGCCATGCTGTTGTTGCCGGTGAGCCGGTGGATGGAAAAAAAAGGAATCAGTCGCGGATGGACCACTTTTCTTTGCATTCTGATGATAATGATCACTATTGCCGGTGTTTTTTCTCTGTTGGCCTGGCAAATTGCCGGGTTTACCGAAGATATGTCGCAAATGCAGCAATATATAATCGGTTTGGAGAAAAAGCTTCAGGAAACGCTCAGTAGCAACTTCGGTATTTCTGCCCAAAAACAGCGAGAGTTGATGAAGCAACAGCAATCATCGGGGGTGGGGGGAGCCGGCAAAGTAGTGATGTCGGTGATGAGTTCGGTGTCGGATGTGCTGGTTAATACCGTACTGGTATTGGTTTATATCTTCCTCATCCTGTATTTACGATCGCACCTCAGAGAATTCATTTTAAAAGTAGTTCCTGCGGCACAAAAGGCCAAAACGAATACGATCATTACCGATTCTTCCAAAGTGGCGCAACAATACCTCTCCGGTTTGGCCCTGATGGTAGTGATGCTTTGGGTCATGTACGGCATCGGTTTCTCCATTGTGGGGGTAAAAAATGCTCTTTTTTTTGCGGTTTTGTGCGGTTTGCTTGAGATAGTACCGTTTGTAGGTAACCTGACCGGCAATGCACTGACCATTATCGGGGCGCTGTCGCAAGGCGGTGATTCCGCCATGGTCATCGGTATCATCATTACCTACGGAACGGTTCAGTTTTTGCAAACCTATATTTTGGAACCCTTGGTTGTGGGCTCACAGGTGAAGATCAATCCGCTGTTTACCATCATGGTCATCGTGGTGGGAGAGTTGGTTTGGGGAGTAGCCGGAATGGTGTTGGCCATTCCTTTGCTTGGGATTGTCAAAGTGATTTTTGATAATATCGAGCCGCTGCACCCATACGGCTTTTTGATCGGGGAAGAAAAGAAAAAAAATAAAAGCAGTTTTATTGATGCGATCAAAGCCCGTTTCAAAAAAGCATAAAACACCTCTATCGATCCATAACCTTGTCCTAACCATAACCAATGAAAAAGACATTTTTAGTACTGTGGCTTTTTGCTGCGTCCCTTGCCGTCAATGCACAAACGTGGCAGGATACCCTTGCACTGATTGAAAAAATGGCGGAACGCTACCAACCGGCCGCTCCCGGGTGTCAGTTGGCGATCAGCCGAAATGGGCAGGTGATCTTCTCTCGGGCGTGGGGTATGGCCGATCTGGAACACAACGTACCGCTAAGCACTGCCTCGATCATTGAAGCCGGCTCAGTGTCTAAACAATTTACCGCAGCGGCAATTTTATTGCTGGAGCAGCAGGGGAAACTCTCGGTCAATGATGATGTGCGCAAATACGTTCCCGAATTGCCTGATTATGGGACACCGATCTTGCTGCGACAAATGATGCAGCACACAAGCGGCCTGAAAGACTGGGGAAGCGTGATGGATATTGCCGGGTGGCCGCGCAGCACAAAAACCTACAGCAATGAAGATGCTTTGCTCATCATTGCCCGACAGAAAACCTTGAACCATACCCCCGGAGCAGAATACATTTACAGCAATTCCAACTATAATCTTTTTGCCGTCATTGTGGAGCGGGTGAGCGGTATGAGCTTGGCCGAATTTACCCGGATGTATATTTTTGAACCCGTCGGCATGAAGCATACCGAATGGCGAAATAACTTTAAAAAGATCGTTCCTAATCGCGCCATTGCTTACGAAAAAAGCGGCAGCACTTACCTGACCGATATGCCGAATGAATACGTCTATGGCAATGGCGGGCTGCTCACCACGACGGAAGATTTGTTGAAATGGAATGACTATTACCTGAACGGTAAATTCGGGAATCCTTCGCTGCTGTCGAAACAATTGAAGACCTACCCTTTCAATAATGGCCAAATGAATCCTTATGGGGCAGGTTTGGCGGTCAATTCAGTGCGCGGTTGGAAATCCATAGCCCACACGGGAGCTACGGCCGGTTATCGCGCAAGTTTGGAATACTTCCCTGAATTAGGGCTAAGCATTGCCTGGCTCAGCAACACGTCCGAGTTTGACGGGAGGCCGAGCCTTGCCAATGATGTCAGGAACTTGTTGGTAAAAAACAGAACGGTTGCCGACAAAAAAAGTGAGCCGACTCCCTATAACCTAACCAAAGAAAAATTGGCCGACTATGCCGGTTGGTACAAAGACAATCGCAACGGAAACGGAATACAATTATCTGTGCGGGACGGAAAACTGACCAACGCCGCCGGCGAAAATCTGCTTCCGGTAGCGGAAAATGCTTTTATTTGGCGCGGCAACCGCTTAGAGTTTCATTCGGGCAAGCCAACAAGACTATCCCTGATCACGGCACAGGATACCACTTCTTTTGTTGCTGTAGCTGACGCCCGGTCAGATGAAAAAGTCATGGCGGAGTATTTGGGCGATTATTGGTCGGACGAAGCTGAAGCTAAGTTTTCGGTACGGCTAAAAGACGGGAAATTAGTGTTATATCGCGCTCCCCAATCGGAGTTTCCGCTTACCCCCACTTACAAAGACGGGTTTCTTGCTGCTCCGGGTATACTTCATTTTGAAAGAGATAAAAAAGGCCGCGTCAATATCCTGAACATTTCCGTAAGTCGGGCACGAAATGTGGCTTTTAAGAAAATTGAAATGTGAGCAATATGCTTTTTCGTTTGTTAAATAAGATTGTAAATTTTGAATTTTATTCTTAATTTTATTAATTTTGGTCAAATAAGGTTTTTATTTTGACCTTAAATGGCTATTTTAACATCCCTATGGCATTAACCCCTTTTTCGGAAGAGCAAATTATAGCAAGGCTTCAATTCGAGAACCCTTGGTGGGCAGGCGGAAAGTTGGATGAGTATTATCAATCTTTTAGACCCCGCCTTTATTTTAAACTGTTTTATCCTTTAATAAAATCTTCACAAGTACACAGAGCAACTGTGCTTATGGGACCTCGAAGGGTTGGTAAAACAGTAATGTTATATCACACTATTCAGCAATTGATAACTGAAGGAGTATCACCTCAGAAGATACTTTATGCCTCTATTGAAACCCCCATCTATAACAATATAGCACTTGAACACCTGTTTGAAATGGCCAAGAAGGCGACAGGGACAACCGATTCGGAAGGATGGTTTGTTTTTTTTGATGAAATTCAATATCTTAAGCATTGGGAAGTGCACCTTAAAACGTTAGTTGATGTATATCATCGAACAAAATTTATAGCCAGTGGCTCTGCGGCGGCAGCTCTGAAGCTGAAAAGTAATGAGAGTGGTGCAGGACGTTTTACGGACTTTATGCTTCCCCCTCTTACATTTTATGAATTTATTCACCTTAAAAACCTTAGTGCTCTTATTAAACCTGATACAATTAATTGGAAAGGGAACATTACACTTTTTGCAACAACTACTAATATCTCAGAGTTAAATAAGCATTTCATTAGTTACGTAAATTTTGGAGGTTATCCGGAAGTTATTTTTAACGAAGAAATACAGCATAACCCCGGTAGATTTATGAGGGCTGATATAGTTGATAAGGTTTTACTCAGAGACCTTCCCGGTTTATACGGTATTCAAGACGTTCAGGAACTAAACTCCTTATTTACTACCATTGCCTGGAATAGTGGTCAGGAATGCAGTATAGACGAATTAAGTAAAAACAGCGGGGTCAAAAAAACGACCTTACGGCAATATTTATCTTATCTTGAAGCTGCATTTTTAGTAAATATTGTCAAAAGAGTCGACCAAAAAGCAGGAAGGTTTCAAAGAGAAAACTTTTTTAAAATTTATCTTACTAATCCATCACTGCGCAGTGCATTGTTTGCCCCGCTTACAGCCGAAGCGGATGGAATGGGGGCAATTGTAGAAACAGCTATTTTTAGTCAATGGATGCAACGGACATCCTTTATTCCTTACTACGCTCGTTGGAAAAATGGGGAAGTTGATTTGGTGAATATCAGCCGAAAAACAAATAAACCTGATTGGGCAGTTGAAATAAAATGGAGCAATAGGTATTTTGAATCCCCCAATGAACTGAGAAGCCTTGCTTTTTTTTGCCTTGAAAATAATTTAGATCAAGTATTGGTCACTACTATTGATAAAACAGGGGTGAAAGAATACAATAATATCCAAATTCAGTACTTACCTGCAGCCGTCTATGCCTATAATGTGGGTAAAAATACACTTGAGAGTCAAAAATGAATATTGATTTTGCAGATTAAACACTGCTTTATACCCATTTCATGAATCCTGAAAACCAAATCTCCGAAGACCAAGGCGACATTAATTCTTCCGAGCAGCGCAGCTTATATACCCAATCGTTGGACGCCCGGACCCGGCATTGGTTGGAAGAAGATGCCAACTATTTCTTTCATCAGGCGCTTTCGACACCGGTCATGAACGTACTTTCCAAAACCGAAGGAGCGTATATTTATGACCTGAACGGCAAAAAATACCTCGACATGCACGGCAACGGGGTGCATAACGCGGGATTCAATAATCCTAAAGTGGTCGAAGCCATGATTCGTCAAATGACGGAAGCCTTGGCGTTTACGCCCCGGCGATACACCAATATTCCGGCGGTTCAGTTGGCGAAAAAACTAACCGAAATTACACCGCCCGGGTTGGACCGCGTACTCTTCTGTCCGGGCGGGTCGGAAGCGATCGAAATGGCGGTAATGTTGGCCAAACAAATCACGGGTAAGTGGAAAACCATTTCGTTTTGGGATTCGTACCACGGTACGGGCTTTCAGGCGGGGGCCGTCAGCGGACAGGCGCATTTTCTGAAAGGCAATGGGCCGATGGTGCCCGGAGCGTTGCACGCGGAGTTTCCTAACTATTACCGGAACCCGTGGAAATGGGATGATACCGACGCTATTGACGAGGAATACCTGCGTCAGATCAAACTCCTGATTCGCAACGAGCCCGACATTGCGGCTATTGTGGCCGAGCCGATTTCGGCTACGCCCGTAGTGCCTTCCCTAAATTATTGGAAAGAAATCCGCAGTATCTGCGACCGCGAAGGCATCTTTCTCATTTTCGACGAGATCATTGAAGGCTTTGGCCGTACGGGAAAGATGTTTGCCTCGGAGCATTACGTCACGCCCGATGTACTCGTAATGGGTAAGTCGTTGGGCGGAGGGATGGTGCCGTTTGCGGGAATTGTCTCTAAATCAGCGTATAATGTGTTGCAGGGCAGTTCTATCGGTCACTTTACACACGAAAAAAATCCGCTTTGCTGCGCGGCCGGATTGGCCGAGATCGAATACATCGAAGAGCATAATTTGGTCGAAAACGCGGCTGTCAAAGGAGAATATATCATGAACGCCTTTCGGGAAATGCAGGAAAAATACCCGCTCATCGGCAATGTGGCCGGTAAAGGCTTTCATATCGGCATTGATTTGGTGAAAAATCGAAAAACCAAAGAGCGTGCTTACGAAGAAGCCGAGCGCATCATGTATCGCTGCATGGAACAAGGCTTGGCTTTTAAGGTCATTGAAGGGAATGTCATCACGTTGCGTCCTTCGCTGATCTTAACGCAGGAACAATGCGACTTTATCATTGAAACGATTGAAAACGCCTTAAAAGCGGAAACAAAATAAAATGCGGCATAAAAAAGTAAAAGTGGGGGTAGTTCAGGCAACCCCTGCCCTGTTTGACCTTGAGAAAACGGTTCAGATCGTCCTTGATTGGATCGAAAAAGGGGCTGCCGAAGGCTGTGAATTGCTGCTTTTTCCCGAATCCTTCATCCCCTGTTATCCTCGGGGATTAGATTTCGATTCGGTGGTGGGACGTCGTACCGAAAAAAGCAGAGCGCAATGGTTAGACTATTGGGAAAACAGCCTCGAAACGAATTCTCCCTACGTCGAACAGATCAGTGAAGCCATCCGCAAAGCAGATCTTTTTGTGGCTTTAGGGGTTACGGAGCGTGAATCTGTCGGCGGTTCGTTGCATTGTGCGTTGCTATATTTTGACAATCGAGGAAACCTTATCGGTAAGCACCGCAAACTTAAGCCGACCGGTCTTGAGCGCTACCTTTGGGCCGAAAGCGACGGGAGTACCTTGGTTTCTTACGAAACGGAAGTCGGTAAAATCGGAGGTTTGATCTGTTGGGAAAACTACATGCCGTTGGCTCGTATGGCCATGTATCAACGCGGGGTAGAGATTTATCTCGCTCCCACGGCCGACTCACGCGAATCGTGGCAATCGACCATGTTGCACATTGCGTTGGAAGGTCGCTGTTTTGTGTTGGCCTGCAATCAATTCGTTCGAAAATCCGATTATCCCGAACGTTTTCAGGCCGATTTAGCTCACGAACCCGACATTATGAGTTCAGGCGGCAGCGTTATTATCTCCCCCTTAGGCGAAATTCTGGCAGGGCCGCTTTGGAACGAAGAAGGGTTACTCACGGCCGAATTGGACTTCTCCGTTTTAGCCAAAAGTAAATTGGATTTTGACGTTGTCGGTCATTATGCCCGACCGGATGTGTTTAAACTGGAAGTGGTAGGGCAGCCCGTGATGGCGAAGGTAAAGTGATTTTTTTCTAAAAAAGGTAATATTTCTTTTTGTTAAAGGTAGTTTTGCCTATATTTATTTTGAACAAACGGATTCACCATGAAAATAAAACAGGAAACTTTTGAAGATACCGGTCTTTGGGAGGAAGTGCCCGAGCAGATAAGCGATAGCGAAGTATTGGTATTTCTTCAAAATAAAGAGATTGATTGGCGATACGTGGAAACCATCAAAAAACGAACGGATTTTAATGATGATGTCATAGGCGATTGGTTGAGCATCAGTCCCAAAACGTTCAGGTCGTATCGCCAAACCGAGAGCAAGTTTAAAGCAAGTTTGCAGGAGCATATTTTATTGTTGTTGGCACTGATCAAACGGGGAATTCAACTCTTCGGCAGCAACAAAGGCTTTGATCAATGGCTCAATACCCAAAACTTCTTTTTTGATAATCACCGTCCGATGATGTACCTGACGACTGTCAGCGGCATTCGATTTGTGAATGACCGCCTCACTGCCATGGAGTTTGGCGATAATGTATAGCGATGGAGGTATTCCGAATTTGCCATGAAAAATACGCCGGTCAATTAACTTCTTCGGGCAGTGCCAATCGTTGGAATGTGCAAGGCCAAAATGTGATTTATACGGGCAGTTCCCGCTCTTTATCGACGTTGGAATTGGTCGTACACCGCAACGCTATCGTCCCGACCTTTCTTTACAAAGTCATGGTAATTTCCATTGCAGATGAAGATTCCCTTATCAAACAGGTTCGTTTGTCAGACTTACCCCCGGATTGGCGGTCGTTGAATGCTTATTCAAAACTTCAGCGCATTGGCAGTGAATGGTACCGGCAGCAGGAAACACTTCTATTAAAAGTACCGTCGGCGATTATTTCTCAGGAATACAATTACGTCATCAACACAGAGCATCCCGACTTTGCCTCAAAGGTGCAATTGGTGCGAACGGAGAATTATTTTTGGGATAATCGGTTATTATGAGGCTTGGAAGCAAAAAAGCCGTTGGTGATAAGCACCAACGGCGGCATAAAGATATAAAAAGCTTCGCGTTACACCCCTGTATAACTAAACGGTGAAATAGCTCGCAATTCTTCTTTAACAGCCTCTGACACAGCGAGACCTTCAATAAATTCGGCAATGGCGTTGGCCGTGATCTTTTCATTCTTACGGGTCAATGCTTTCAGGGCTTCGTAGGGCTGAGGGTACGCTTCGCGGCGTAATACCGTTTGAATCGCTTCCGCGACGACCGCCCAGTTGTTTTCCAAATCGGCGTAAAACGCGCTTTCGTTCAGTTCCAGTTTCCCCAGACCGCGCATGAGAGCTTTAAGCGCAATAACCGTATGCGCCAATGGCACGCCTAAATTACGTAACACAGTAGAATCGGTCAGATCGCGTTGGAGCCGAGAAATGGGGAGTTTGGCCGATAAGTGTTCAAAGATCGCATTAGCAATGCCCAAATTTCCCTCCGAATTCTCAAAATCAATCGGATTTACCTTGTGCGGCATGGCCGACGAACCGATTTCTCCCGCTTTGATCTTTTGTTTGAAATATTCCATCGACACGTAGGTCCAGATATCACGGTCGAGGTCTATCAGTATGGTATTCAGGCGCTTGAAGGTGTCCATCAACGCGGCCAACATATCGTAATGCTCGATCTGGGTGGTCAATTGGCTGCGCGAAAGCCCCAAAAGGTCATTGACAAAATGATTGCCGAAAGCTACCCAATCAACGTCCGGGTAGGCCACGTGGTGGGCGTTGAAATTGCCCGTGGCCCCGCCGAATTTCGCCGCAAAAGGTACGGTCTTAAGCATGTCCAATTGTTTTTCCAATCGCTCGGCAAATACCCCGAATTCTTTACCCAATCGCGTTGGCGAGGCGGGTTGTCCGTGCGTGCGAGCCAACATCGGAATGTGCTTCCACTCTTCGGCCAGTGCTTTTATTTTTATCAATACTTCTTCGAACATCGGCACAATTTCGGCTTTCAGCGCATCTTTGAGTGAGAGCGGAATAGACGTGTTATTGATGTCCTGAGAGGTCAATCCAAAGTGGATGAATTCCAAATATTGTTCTAAGTGTTTGTCTTTCAGCTTTTCTTTGATAAAATACTCTACAGCTTTTACGTCATGGTTGGTGACGGACTCGATTTCTTTGATCATCAGCGCATCTTTCTCCGTAAATTCCCCGTACAGAGCACGGAGTGCCGTATAGTGAGATTTATCGAAATCTTTGAGTTGCGGCAGAGGTAATTCGCACAGCGCAATAAAATACTCTGCTTCGATCAGGATGCGGTAGCGAATGAGCCCGAATTCAGAAAAATAAGGAGCGAGTTTTTCAACTTGGCGACGGTAGCGGCCGTCTACGGGAGAAATAGCTGTCAGGGGATTTAATTGCATAGCTTGGGTTCTAAAGTACAAAGGTAAGAACTAACCGGGATTGAAAACAGGTATTTCAAAATTCAATCTCAAATCCGGCGTTGAAACCGCGACTTTTGTAAAAAAATTGCAAATACGACACACCTCCTCGAATATTGCCCAAATCCATTTCGGGGTCAATACCCGAAAAACGGGTTAACAATAACAAATTATTTGCTCCCACAAATACCTTCATTTGCTTGATTTTAGGCCGTTTTTTGAATTCGTAATGAAGGCTTAGGTTGTCCAATCGCAGAAAATTTCCGTTTTCGATCCAGTAGTCGTTGATCCCTATTCGCGTATCTTTTACCGAAGCAGTAAGGGCTTCGCGGAGTGCGTTTTCGTAAGGCACTCTGTTCAATTGCGGCACCATAAACACACGGTTCATATCGAAAAGTTGATGCCCGAAACGGCCGTTCCACAAAAAAGACAAGTGCCAACGTTTGTAGTTCAGCTGATTGGTCAGCCCCAAGGTAAAATGGGGTTGCGGGCTGCCCAAGGACTCCGATTCGGGAAAATCAAAAGGAGTATTTCCGTAAATAAAAAAGCCGTTTTTATCTAAACCTTTGATTTTCGGACCCCAAAACGCCCCGACAGGCAGATCAGCCCGCAATACATTGGTTGGAAGCCCGTAACTACCTCTTAACGTGGAATAATAAGGAGTAAACAGAATGATTTTGTCCGGATTTTGCGCTTTGATTTCGTTCTCGTTCATCGAAATCACCCGGTTTTTGTTCCGGGCAATCGTCCAATTGAGTTTCCAGTTGAAATTTTTGTGGTGGATAACGTCAGCCTCCAAGGCCAACTCCCAACCTTTGTTTTGAATAGTACCGGTATTCAACAGAAGAGTCTGCTGAAAATAACTGTTGGCGTAACGAAAGGGGGCATTCGTAGGCCACAGTACCCCGCTTGATCGC
Source organism: Spirosomataceae bacterium (assembly GCA_046329125.1). Lineage (GTDB taxonomy): Bacteria > Bacteroidota > Bacteroidia > Cytophagales > Spirosomataceae > Runella. The sequence goes on from JAXLVD010000002.1 coordinate 653,595, forward strand.
CGATTGTAACTATCTAAAGATCCGCGAAGACGATTTTTGAAAAAGGCAAAATCAACTCCCCAACCGCGACTGCGGGTTTCTTCCCATTGGAGAGTAGGGTTGTTCAACTGCACCACGCCGTAACTTGGTTTGTAAGTACCGGAAAGCCCGTCGTAGTAAGGTAATATTCGGGAGACCTGTCCCACCAATTCTTGCGAGCGCAGTGGGGCAAGACCTTCTGAATTACCCGTTATGCCGTAGTGAACCCTCACCGTCAAGGTTTGGAAAAACCGCTGACGATTCAGAAAAGCGACTTCACTCAAATGCCAACCGGCCGTAACGGAGGGGAAATGACCCCATTTTCGGCCACCGGCAAACTTACTGCTGCCGTCGCGGCGGAGGGTCAGATGTACAA